>DATGMD010000019.1:0-139852 GCA_035293805.1 Chloroflexota bacterium
CCGGCCGGGGCTGCTCGGCCTGCACTGCCCGCACCGCGGGGCGGACCTCAGCTACGGGCGGCTGGAGGACGGGGGGCTGCGCTGCCTGTACCACGGCTGGCTGTTCGACCGCACCGGCCAGTGCCGGGAGCAGCCGGGCGAACCGGCGGGCAGCTCGTTCTGCCAGCGCGTGCGCCACACCGCCTATCCCTGCCAGGAGGCCGGCGACCTCGTGTTCGCCTACCTCGGCCCCGGCGAGCCGCCCCTGCTCCCCGACTACGAGTTCCTGCGCGTGCCGACCGCCCAGCGCTGCGCCACCAAAGTGTTCCAGGAGTGCAGCTACTTGCAGGCGAACGAGGGCAACATCGACCCGCAGCACCTCTCGTTCCTGCACCGGCAGTTCGACCAGACTGCCTGGGTGGCGAACCGCCTCGCACGCGGCGCGTCGGGCGAGCAGTCGAGCATGACGCTCTTCGGCCGCGACGTGGCGCCGACCATCGAGACGGAGCAGACGGACTTCGGGGTGCGGATCTACTCTGTGCGCAGGATGAGCGCCGAGCAGAACTACGTCCGCATCTCCAGCTTCATCATGCCGAACCTGGCCGCCTTCCCGGGCAGCACGGGCGTGGACGGCTACTCGATCCACTGGCACGTGCCCGTCGACGACACGACGCACTGGAAATACCTCGTGAACTTCCGCCGCTCGGCGCCGATGGACAAGGAGGCGTTCCGCCGCCAGATGGCGCCGGCGATCGGGCCGGGCTACCGCATGCCGCGCAACCAGGCGAACCGCTACTTGCAGGACCGCGCGGAGATGCAGACGAGTACCTTTAGCGGCATGGGCGCCTCGTTCCACGTCCACGACGCCTTCGCCACGGAGAGCCAGGGCCCCGTTCAGGACCGCACACAGGAGCACCTGGGCACCACCGACCGGGCGATCATCCAGGCCCGGCAGCTGCTGCTCCAGGGCATCCGCGACGTGCAGGAGGGGCGCGACCCGCCCCACGTGCTGCGCGCGGGGGCGCCACCGCCCGAGATCGTCGTCCGCACCGAGGCCGTGTCCAGCGCGCTCGACTTCCACACCTACTGGCGCGCGCCGGCGGCCGACGTGGTGGCGGTGGGCTAGCGCGCCGGCGGCCGATATGATCGCCGTGGGCTACTTGCCGGCGCGGCCGGCGCTCGCTAGCGGACGGAGGGGCGTGCTACACTAGCGGCGCCCGCCCGGGCGCCGCTGCCGCGTGCTCGGCCGCGCCACCGCGCCGGCCCGACGCGCCGCGGACCCACGGAGAATGCCGTGCAACAGGCTTCGCAGTCGCCGGCCGCCGACGAGGCGCCGCCGCCCAGCGTGTGGGACCGGCTGGCCGAGCGCCTGAACCCGGCTTTCGAGCGCCCCAAGCTGCGCGAGGGCATCGAGGCGCGGCTGCTCACGAACTCGCGCGGCGAAGAGTATTACATCGCCAAGAACCCGGCCGCCGGCACCTACGTGCGCCTGGCTCCCGACGAGTACTTCCTGCTGAGCCTCATGGACGGCAGCCGCCAGGTCAAGGACCTGGTAATGGCGTACTTTCTCCAGTACAAGAGCTTCGCCTTCCAGCGCATCGCCCACGTCGTCCAGGAGCTGCGCCAGCAGCGGTTTCTCACCGAGGAGCCGCGCGATGCCTATGGCGGCCTGCGCCGGTACTTCGGCCGGCAGACGTGGACGTACCGCATCGACCGGCTGATCAAGAGCTTCAAGTACCACGAGTTTCCGCTCGAAGGGATCGACGGCGCGATCACGGCGATCTACCGGCGGGTTGGCTGGATCTTCTTCACGCGCCTGGTGCTGAGCCTCTGGCTGCTCTCGGCGGTCGTGGGGTTCGTGCTGTTCTTCTGGATCGAGGCACACGGCGGCCCCAACATCCTGCGGTTCGGCGGCTCATACCTGCTGGGCACCATCGCGTTGCTGCTGCTGTACGTCGTCCTGGTGTCGGTCCACGAGATGGGCCATGCGCTGACGACGAAGCACTTCGGCCGCGAGGTGCCCCGCGGCGGGGTGATGGTGTACTACGGCGGGCCCGCGTTCTTCATGGACACCACCGACATCTGGCTGGAGCCGCGGCGGCGCCGCATGCTCGTCTCCGCCGCCGGCATGATCGCCGTCTGGGGGGTTGGCGGGCTGGCGATGCTCTACGTGGTCTTGCAGCCCGCGTCGCCGCTGGCGCAGCTCGCGTTCATGTTCGGCTTCGTGGCGTTCGTCAGCAACAGCCTGCAAGTGCTGCCGCTGCTGGAGCTGGACGGCTACTTCCTGCTCATGGACTGGCTGGAGATCCCGATGCTGCGCCCGCGGGCGCTGGCGTTCGTGCGGGGCGAGCTGTGGCGCAAGCTCCGGGCGCGCGAGCCGTTCAACCGCGAGGAGCGCATCTTCGCGATCTACGGTTCCCTGGCGCTGGTGTACTCGATCTTCTGGCTGTTGTTCGCCGTCTACTTGTGGTTCAACAAGCTGGAGCGCATCGTCGTCGAAGCCTGGGGCCAGAACTCGCTCGTCTGGCGCGTCCTGGTGGTGGTCGTGATCGTGCTGTTCGGCGTGCCGATCACGTTCGCGCTGAGCCTGAAGCTGCTGCAATGGCAGCGCGCGGTGCGCGGCGGCGTCGCCCGGCTGCGCCACCGTCGCGAGGAGGCGCGGGCGCGGGCGCGGCTCGACGCCCGAGCACTGGTCGGCAGGCTGCGCTTCCTGGGCGACCTGAGCTTCGCGCAGCGGGAGGGCGTGGTCAGCCACCTCACGCTGGAGCGCTACCGCCCCGGCGCCTACGTCGTGCGCCAGGGCGAGCCGGGCGCGGAGTTCTTCCTGATCCGCAACGGGCAGGCCGAGGTGGTGCAGGTGGGCGCCGACGGCTGGCCGCACGAGCTGGCGGTGCTGCGGCGCGGCGACTACTTCGGCGAGCTGGCGCTGCTGTACCACCAGCCGCGCTCGGCCAGCGTGCGCGCGCTGACGCCGCTGGAGGTCTACGGGCTCGGGCGCGAGGCGTTCGAGACGCTGGTCGCGCCGCAGCTCCGCGACTACGGGCTGACGCGCCAGCGGATCGAGGAGCGCTCGGAGCTGGCGCGGATGGACCTGTTCCGGCACACGGCGCCGTCCGAGCTGGACCCGATTCTGGAACACCTGCGGACCGAAGAGTACCCGACGGGCGCCGTCATCATTCGCCAGGGCGAGCCGGGCGACCGCTTCTACCTGCTGCGGCGCGGCCGGGTCGAGATCACCCGGCGCCTGGACGACGGCACCGAGCAAGCGCTGGCCGAGCTGGGGCCGGGCGACTACTTCGGCGAGATGGCGCTGCTGAACGACGAGCCGCGCACGGCCACGGTGCGGGCGCTGGAGCCGGTCGTGCTGTGGAGCCTGGACAAGGCGAGCTTCCACGAGCTGATGCTGGGCCAGTTCGGGCTGGGCACGGCCCTCTCGACCGAGGCGGAGAACCGCGAGGCGACGCAACGGCGCCTCGCCGGGGAGCGAGGGTCCAGCGAGGCCGCCTAGGCCGAGGAATGCGCGTCGGGCGGCCGCACCGGCTGCCCGTGGGGGCCAGGGGAGGGAGGGGACCGCCGTGGAGTGCTGGGTGGGCGGCGAGCCGGCGAACGGCGTGTGCCGGTTCTGCGGGCGCGGCGTCTGCAAGGCCCACGCCAAGGAGATGCCCTACCTGACGGTCGCGTATCCTACCCCACAGGGACTAGAGGGTCTGGCCGTAGAGAACGTGCTCTGGTGCGGCGTCTGTCGGCCGCGCTCCGAGCCGGTCGGCCTCGACTTCCTGGAGCGACGCTAGCCGGTCGCGGGTGGTGAGTAGCAACTAGCCGCTAGCTTGGCGCCGCGGTCGCTCGGCGGCTCGAAGCCAGCGGCTAGTTGCGTAAAGGGCCGCAACTGGTTACGGGGCGACCTCCATCGGCCGGCGGCAGACCGGGAAGTACTGGAACCAGGGGTTACACTGGAGAACATCCGGCGGCACGAGCGGCTCCGGCGGCACGAGGGCCTCGGCCAGTGGTGGCAGGCTCGGACAGTAGTGGATGATGCCCGCGCCCAGGCCGATCGGGCAGTCGACGGCGATGTAGCGCTGGCCGGGCCCGGGCCACAGCGGGTCACGGAAGAAGCCGTAGACGATCGCGGCGCCAGGCGGCGGCGTGCCCGTGGGCGTGGTGCCCTGGGCCGTCACCCCGCCCGCGGGCGGCTGGCCGGCCACGCCGGTCTGGACGCCCGGTCCCGCCTGGCCACCGGTCGGCGCCGGCTGGCCGGCGGGCGCCGTGGTCGGTCCGGGCTGGCCAGTGGGGGCCGCGGTGGTGCCCGTCTGCGCTGGGGTCGCGCCGGCCGTGCTCGGACCCGTCGTGGTGCCCGTGCCCGCCTGGCCACCCGGGCCGGTCGCGGGAGCCGCGCCGGTGCTGGGGCCGGTCGCCGGGCCGCCGGTCTGCTCACCACCGGCCGTCTGCCCGCTGGAGGTCGCGTTCTGGCCGCCGGTCGCGGGCGCCTGGCCCGCGCCGCTCGTCTGGCCCCCGCTGGTTCCAGTTTGCCCACCGCCGGCGGTCTGGCCGCCGCCGGTCGCGCTCTGGCCACCCGTGGCGGCGCCACCGCTCGACCCGCCCGCGCCCCCGGCCGCGCCGCCCTGCTGCTCGATGCTAGCAGGCTGCCCCGGATCGGTCTGGGCGTGAGCCGCGCCCAATGGCGTGAGCGCTACCAGAAGCGCCAGGGAAAGGCCGGCCTGAGCTGCGCGGACGGTCGCTCTCCTCATAAAGTTACCCCTCCCTCGTGCGTTCACGCGTCAGCCATCGGCACCGCCGACGCGCGGCGCCCCCATTGTAGCAGCATCGCCGCCCGGTTGACACCGCGAACTGCCTTACACGATCTGGAAGACGGAGCCGCGCGGGGTCTTGCGGACGTCGATGCGGACCGGGAACACCTCCTTCATCTCCGGGACGTGCGTGATGACCAGCACCTTCTCGAAGTCGTCCTGAATGGCCTTGATCGCCTCGACCAGGCGTTCCAGCCCCTCTGCATCTTGCGTGCCGAAGCCCTCGTCCACCACCAGCAACTGCACGCGCGCGCCGGCTCGCCGCGCCACCAGCTTGGAGAGCCCGACCCGCAGCGCGAAGTTCGCGCGGAAGGCCTCGCCGCCGCTGAACAGTTCGTAGCTGCGTGTGCCCAGCTCGTCGGCGATCTTGATGTCGAGCGTCTCGATCGTGTTGCCCTGGCGCGTGTCGCGCTGCGTCTCGAGCTTCAGGTGCATGCGGTTGTCGGTCATGCGCGCGAGCAGCGCGTTGGCCTCCTGCTCCAGCTCGGGGATCACGCTCTCGATAATCATCGCCTGGAGGCCCTTCTTGCCGAAGGCCAGGGCCAGCTCGCCGTAGATGCCGCGCTCCTCCTGCAATCGCGCCCGCTGCTCCGCCAGCCGGGCTCGCTCGCCCTCCTGAAACTGCAAGGTGGCGAGGATCTGCTTCGCCGAGCCGATGCGCTGGTCGCGGTCGCGCCGCTCGCCCTCCAGCCGCCGCACCTCGGCGTCGGCCGCGCGCAGCTCGCGCTCCAAAGCCGCGGCGTCGCCGATCTCCGCGCGCAGCGCGGCGGCGCGCGCCTCGTCGGCGGCCAGCCGCGTCCGCCAGCCCTCGGCGGCCGTCGTGGCGCTGGCTAGCAGCTCCCGTTCGCGCGGCAGCGTCTCGCGAGCGCTCTCCAGAATGCGGTGCTGCTCCTCCCAGGCCTGGAGCGCCTTCAGCTCGGCTCGGCGCGCGGCATGGACTTTCTGGTCGTAGCCCAGCGCCGCCAGCTCCGCGTCGAGCCGGACGACTGCTGCCTGGGCGTCGGCGGCGTAGTCGCTGCGGTCGAGCCGCGCCGCGACCGCAGTCCGCTCGGCCTCGGCGCCGGCCATCTCCGTCGCCTGCTCCTCGGCCTGCTGCAGCGCCTGGCGCAATTGCCCGGCGAGCACGGATTGCTTCGCGAGCGGCGCTGCCTCGGCGTCGATCTCGGCCAGCCGCGCCTCCGCCGCTTGGATCGTCGCCGCCAGCTCGGCCAGGCGCTCGTTGTTCGCCTTGCCGCGCGCCGTGAGGTCGGCTTTCGCCTCCTCGCAGCGGGCGACCGCGTGCTTGCGGCTCGTGGCGTCGAGCGGGGTCAGGCAGTAGGGGCACTGCGCTGCGTCGGCCAGCACCGACTCGTTGCGCTGCACTTCCTTGAAGCGCTCCCGCAGCTCCTTCGTGGTCTGGTCGAGCGCCGCCTGCTCGCCCTTGGCGGTCGCCAGCACCTGCTCCTGGGCAGCGCGCTGGTGCTGGAGCCCTTCATAGCGCGCGGCCGAGCCCTCGGCCCTCGCGAGCTGTAGCTTCAGCTCGGGCCGACGTGCCGCCGCGGCCTGGAGGTTCGGCAGCCGCTTGTCGAGGGTGCGGAGCGTCGTCTCCAGCTCGCTGCGCGCCGCCTCGATCGTCCGCTGGTGCCGGTGGCGCTCGTCCTCCAGCTCCTTGGCGCGGGCGGCCTGGTCCTGCAGCGCGTCCACCTCGGCGCGCAAGGCGACCAGGCGCGCGTAGCCCGCGTCGATCTCGGCTGCCCGGGCGAGGAGCTGCTCGCAGCCGGCGATGCGCTGCTGGTGCGCGGCCGCCTGCTTCTCGACGGCCGCGAGCTGCTTCTGCCCGTCGGCGATGGCGCTCTCCAGCACCGTCAGGTCGGCGCGCGCGCGGGCGCTGGCTGCCTGCCGCTCTTGCAGCGTCTGGTAGATGGTGAGCGCCCGCGTCAGCTCCAGGTCGAGGGCCGCGCGCTCGCGCTCCAGCCGCGCCAGCGCCGCCTCGTGCTCGCCGCGCTTCGCCAGCTCTTCGTCGATCGCCGCGATGTCGCGCTCGACCTGCTGCACCGCGCCGTCGCGCGCCTTCGCCTCGTCGCGGGCGCGCGCCTCCAGGTCGTCGTAGCGGCCCAGCTCTAGGATCTCCGCCAGGATCTGCTTGCGCTCGCCCGGGGTCTTCTTGGTGAACTCGTCGGCCCGCCCCTGAAGCAGGAACGACGAGTTGATGAACGTGTCGTAGCCCATGCCGACCAACTCGATGATGCGCTCCTGCGTCTCGCGCACGGTGGCGCCGGTCAGCGGGCGCAGGCCGTCGCCGTGGACGACGTGCAGGTCGAGCGTCGTCTGGCCGCGGCCGGCGCGGCTGCGCTTGCGCAGCACGCGGTAGCGCCCCTCGCCCAGGTAGAACTCGAACTCGACCTCCATCTCGGTCTGGCCAGTGTGGATGAGGTCGTCGGCGCTGTCGGCGCGGCACTTGCCCCACAGCGCCCAGGTGATCGCGTCGAGCAGCGCCGACTTGCCGTGGCCGTTGTCGCCCGAGATACACGCCACGTGGAGGCCGTCGAACCGCAGCGGCTCGTGCGCGTCGGCGTAGCACAGGAAGTTGCGCAGGTGCAGCTTGATCGGGATCATGTTGGCCCCCCCAGCCCTCCAAGCCTGGGGGGAGAGGAGGGGCATGTGGGGGGCACCCCCACATACCCGCCGGGCTGGGGCCGCCGCCCCGGTCCCCCAATGCTGAGGAAAGAAGAGGAGGCTGTGAGGAGCACCTCCACACCCCTGGCAGGGGAGCACCCCTGCACCCCCAAGAGATCAAGCATCATTCGGAACAAGCTCACCCTGTAGTAGGCGCTCGGCGTATTCGAGGAGCACGTCGCGGCGGGTGGGCGGCACGTTGGTGGCCTCGAAGTAGCGGCGCAGCGCGTCGAGCGGCGTGAGCGGGCCGCTCAGCAGGCCCGGCAGGCGCTCGCGCCGCCGCCGCTCCACGTTCTGCTGGACCGGCGCGGCGTAGAAGGCGCCGCCGAGCGCCTTGCGCACCTCACCCTCGTCCAGCCGCCCCTCCTGCTCGGGCTGGAGGTTCACGATCACGCGCACTACCGCGTCGCGCAGGCGGTGCTCGCGGCGCTGGAGCACGCGCAGCACCTGGCCAGTCGGGTCGTCGCCGTCGGGCGTCACCTCGACCGTCTCGAAGGGGCGGGCTTGCACCGGCACGAATTGCGGGTCGGCGCGGCCGGGCGCGAGGTCCACCAGCCAGAAGCCCTTCTCTTCTTTCTCCTCACTGAAGTCGACGCGGTTGATGCTGCCCGAGTAGGCGATGGGCGGCTCGCCGTGGCGGAGCTGCTGGCGGTGGATGTGGCCGAGCGCGACGTAGTCGAGGTTCGGGTCGCGCAGGGCGCTCTCGGCGATCATGGGATCCTCGCCGACGGCCAGCCAGCGCTCGGCGCCAATCTCCGCGCCGAACAGGTGGCAGTGGCCGACGAGCACCGCCGGCAGGTCGGGCTCCAGCGCCCGCGCCTGGTCGCCGACCATCGCCTCCAGCTTCGTGACCATGATCTCGCTTAGCTCCCGCAGCGTGGCGTCGCGGTACTCATCACGGGCGAGCACGGCGCTGCGCGTGAGCCACGGCAGCGTGACGACCTGCAAGGGGCCGTGGCGCGTCTCCAGGCGCAGCGTCTCCACGCGCCGCGAGACGACGACGTTCGGCAGCCCCAGCACGCCGAAGATCTCGGTCGCGGTGGCGCGCTGGGCGGCGTTGGGCAGGTCGTGGTTGCCGGCGAGGAGGACCACCGGGATCCCGGCGTCGGCCAGGCGGCGGATGCGGCGGGCGAACTCGCGCTGGTAGGTGGGGGTTGGGTCGCGGGTTTTGTAGGCGTCGCCCGCGAATAGCACGGCGTCCACCGGCTCGCCGAGCGCGCGGTCAATGGCCTCGTCGAAGGTGGCGCAGAAGTCGGCCAGGCGGGTGCTGAGGCCCGTCGCCGGGTCCAGCCGCCCGTAGTTTTCCATGCCGAGGTGTACGTCGGCCAGGTGCAGGATCTTCACCGAGTCAGTCGCTCCGGGCTGGGTATTGGCCTGATCGCTAGCAATTCCACGGCGCATTCGGAAGTGCGACGGGGCGCTCAGTCAGGGAACAGCGTCTCGTAGTCGCGAGCGTCGACGGCGCGCGGGTCGGGGCTGCCGGCCTCGACGAGGCGGAGCCGGGGCGTCCCGCCGTTCACGGCCTCGCGCTGGGCGCCGAACGGGTTGATCGCCGCGTAGAACGCCTCGTCGTACTTGCGCGCCTGGAACACGACCGGCATCGGCACGGCGTGGCCCAGGATCATCGCCTCCTCGCGCGAGTCCAGCGAGGCGAGGGTGTGGCGCAGCTTCGCCGCGCCGCTCACGCCCGTGAAGATCGCGTCGAGGTCGCGGTCGTCGTTGAGCTGGGCCGTGATGCGCGTGCCAAGCTGCGACATGACCTCGGCGTCGATGCCTGAGGGCCGCTGGTCGATCACCAACAGCGTGACGTTGAACTTGCGCATCTCGCGGGCGATCGTGCCGAAGCTCGTCTGGCGGGCGGCGCTCGGGTTCAGGAAGCGGTGGGCCTCCTCCATTGTGATCATGAGCTGCGGCGGCCGATCCTTGGCATCCTGGGACTGCTGGTAGCGCTCCATCATGGTGATCCAGAGGCCGTGCAGCTTGCGCGTGATGATGTTCGCCACCAGCATGTAGGGGAGGAGCCGCCGGTGCTGGCCGAACTCCAGCACGACGTGCTGTCCCCCCTTCAGCCGCGCGATCACCTCGTCCAGCGCCCGCCCCTCGGCGTGCTCGCGCAGGAAGGGCAGCGGCTTGAGGTGCGAGATCAGCTTGCGGCGCAGCGCGCTCAGCGACGCGTCGTTGGCGCCGCTCTGCTCGCAGAAGGCCCGCAGCGCCTCGCCGTCCATCTCCATCAGGCGGCGCATCCACTCGCGGCCGAGCGCCTGCGCGGCCAGGCTGCCGGACTCGACGGCGGTCGGGTTGAGCACCAGCTCCTCGCTGAGCAGCGCGATGTCGTCCACGTCGATCTCGTCGTAGCCGATGGTGATCTCACCGTCGGGGCGCACGCTGCGGTTGCGCGACGAGCCGGGGTCGAGCGTGTAGACGAACACCTGGCCGGGGAAGAGCTGCTTGAGGCCCTTCACGAAGTGGCCGTCCTCGGTCTGCGTCTCCCAGCCGTACTCGCTGTGCATGTCGAAGACGAGGTTGGCCGCCACGCGGCTGCGGATCGTGCCGCAGAGGATGAGCCGCGTAAGGAAGCTCTTGCCGGTGCCCGACTTGCCGAACACGCCGTTCGAGCGCTCGACGAAGCGGCGCAGGTTGAGCCGAATCGGCACGTCCATGTCGCGTGGCGTGCCCAGCTCGAAGCGGTCCTCGCCGGGCGCGCCGAACACGCGCTCGAAGTCTGTCTCGTCGGCCACGAACACGGTCGAGAAGTGGGTCGGGATGGTGCGCACCGGCCGCGGGCCGTCCTCCGCGCCGTCGATCGCCGCGCCGGGATGGCGCGCGATGCCGTCGTCGGCGGCGCCGTCGCGGGCGAGCATGAGCATCGGCTGCACCTGCACCAGGCCGAAGGTCATCGTGCCGGCGAGCACCTGGCGCAGGAACGGCTCGCTCTCGGGCGGCGGGTCGGCCAGCACCTGGTCGTTCGCGGCGTCGAGCTTCACGTCGGTGACGAGGCAGAAGAAGTCGTGCTTCTCGCCGCGCACCTTCACGAACTTGCCCACGCGCATGTCCTCGACCGAGGACAGGCCGTCCAGCCGGGCTTCGAGGCCGTCGGCCAGCGAGCCACGCACTACGATGCCGAGCCGCTCGCCGTGCTCCATACGCCTCCCCTATCCCGTGTTACTCGCGAGCCCGCCGCATTGTCCGGGCCTGCCTGGGTCTGCGTTTCCTCCGCAATGCCGGGATTATAGCTGCCGTCCGGCGTCAGGGTGCCTGACAGCGTGGCAACAACCGCTACAGCCCCGTCACGCTTGGGCGCGTGCTGCCCGGGCAGGCGGCGTAGGCGGCTCGGCGAGCGGACGCGGCGCGCACGGGCCGCCGCGTCCGGGGGCGCGCCGGCACTACCGCTGCCGGCGGCCTACGACCGAGTCGCGGTCGCCACGGCCCGGCGGGCCATGGGCCCAGCAAGGGGCCGGATCGCCGACGTGTCGGGGCGGCAGCCTGACGGGTACAGTAGAGGGAGGCCGGCGGGGCGCGCCGCGCCGGCCGGCGCGCGGCCCCGGTCCCAGTCGCCACGGAGCCGGAGCACCGTGCCCTCAACCGATCGCCGCGCTGCCCTGGAGCGCGCCCCCGACCGGGACGCGGCTGCCCGCCCGGCCCGCCCGATTCCCTGGGTGGGGCTCGGCTACCTGCTAGTCGTCTACGTCGTCTGGGGCAGCACCTATCTGGCCATCCGTATCGCGGTGCGCGAGGGCGCGGGCTTTCCGCCGTTCAGCATGGCGGCAATGCGCGTCGGCGCCGCCGGCAGCCTGCTGTTGCTCTGGGCGGCTGCCAGCGGCCGGCCGGTCCGGCTCGGGCGGCGGGACGCACTGGTGCTCGCCGGGGCGGGCTTGCTGCTCTGGGTCGGCGGCAACGGCCTGGTGGTCTGGGCCGAGCAGCGAGCGGAGTCCAGCTACGCCGCGCTGCTCGTCGCCTCGGCGCCGGTGTGGGTGGCGCTGCTGGAGGCCGCGCTCGACCGGCGCGCGCCGACACCGCTGCTGGCCGCGTCGCTATTGGTCGGGCTGGGCGGGGTGGGGCTGCTCGCCGCGCCCGCGCTCGCGGCTGGCTCGGCGGTGGACGCGGCGAGCGTGGGGGCGCTGGTCCTGGCCGCCGTGACCTGGGGGTTGGGGTCGGTGCTCCAGCGCCGCCATGCGGTAAGCGTGCCGCCGCTCGTGAGCGCCGGCTACCAGCTGCTGTTCGGCGCCGCGGGCCTGGCCGCGGCCGCGCTGCTGGCGCACGAGCCGCTCCCCACGCCGACGCCCGAGGCCTGGGCCGCCTGGGGCTACCTGGTGCTGGCCGGCTCACTGCTCGGCTTCACGTCGTACGTGCAGGTGCTGCACTTGCTGCCGACGAGCCTCGCCATGACGTACGCTTACGTCAATCCGGCCATTGCCGTGCTCCTGGGCGCGCTGATTCTCGGTGAGGCGATCACGCCCACCATGCTCGGCGGCATGGCGCTGGTGCTGGCTGGCGTGGCCGGCGTGTTCCACGACCGTTATCGTGAGGCGTTGCGCGAGTAGGCGCCCGGGACAGAGTGGGTTCCATCGGCCGGCGGCCTAGCGGCCGCGCAGGAGCCGCTCGCGGTCGAAGATCTGCATGCCGAGCCAGACCAGGCCCGCGTCTACCAGGAGGAAGAAGAGGGCGATGAACTGGAGGGCGCGCGGCGTGAACAGGAACAGCACGACGGTTTGGGGCACGAGCAGCAGGATGATCGGCAGGGCGACGAGGCCGTTGAGCTGGTAGGCCGAGCGGTAGGTCGCCACGCGGGTCGAGATCAGCGCCGCGATCGCCGCCGCCAGCAGCGCCATCAGCGGCACCACCACCAGCGCCGAGAACAGCCAGTCTGGGTCGGCGAAGACGTACTTTGGGAAGTACACGCCCGAGCCCCCCATGACCAGCACGCCGAACAGGGCCATGCCCACCCACGTCCCGACGACGGCCGGCACGACGGCCGTGCAGAGCTTGGCCACGAAGAGCTGCACGTCGCTGATGGGCGTCGCCAGCAGCGGCTCCAGCGTGTTGCGCTCCTTCTCACCGACGAAGCTGTCCGCGGCGATCGTGCTGGTGAGCGCCACGGGCGTGACCCAGAACAGTGGGATCATCAGCGCCTTCAGGATGACGCGGATCATCGTGTCCTGGTCGTGTACGTCCAGGTACACGAGCACCCGGAGCTGGCTCTCGGGCACCTGATCGAGCAGGGCGCCGCCAACGGCCTGGCCCAGGAAGTTGGCCGGCCCGCGGCTGGAGCCGACGATGGCCATCGCGGCGATAAGGGCGATCAGCGCGGGCAGCGCGATCATCGGCATCAGCAGGTTGAAGTCCCGCAAGACCTCGCGAATCTCGCGCCGAGTGACGGCGAAGGCTAAGCTCATCAGTCCCCAACGTCCCGTACAAATGCCAGATACACGTCTTCGAGCTGCACGTCCTCGGCCTCCAGGGTGACGATCTCGCCCCCTTGGGCCACGAGCTGGGCGATGACCCGCGGGTTCACCCGCTCGGGATAACTCGTCTTGAAGTAGATGCGGCCGTTGACCGGCTCCACGTGTTCGACGCCGTCCACGGCGCGCAGCGTGTCGACGAGCGCCGGCCGCGACTCGCGCAGGCGCAGGATCATGCGCTGGCCAATGGTCGCCTTCAGCTCGGCGGGCGTGCCCTCTGCGATCTGCCGGCCGCCGCGCACGATGCTCAGCCGCCGGCAGAGCCGCTCCGCCTCGGCCAGGTTGTGGGTACACAGCAGCACGGTCACCCGGCGCTCCTCCGCCAGGTATTGCAGGTAGTCGCGGATCGTCCTGGCCGACTCCGGGTCGAGCGCGGCGGTGGGCTCGTCGAAGAAGACGACCCGCGGCTCGTGCAGGAGCGCCCGCGCGATGGCCACCTTCTGCTTCATGCCCTTCGAGAAGCCGCGCAGCCGCTCGTGGCGGACCTCCCACAGGCCCACCAGCCGCAGCAGCTCCTCGGCGCGTGCGCGGCGGGCCGCGGTGGGCAGCGCGTACATCTCGCCGAAGAAGTCGAGGTACTCCCAGGCCGACAGCCGCTCGTACAGCCCGGGCACCTCGGTGAGGATTCCCACGCGAGCGCGCACCTCGCGCGCCTGAGAGAGAATGTCGTAGCCCGCCACGCGGCCCGTGCCGGCGGTCGGCTGCAGCAGGCAGGCGAGGATGCGCACGGTCGTCGTCTTGCCGGCGCCGTTGCGGCCGAGCAGCCCGTAGATCTCCCCCTCCTCGACGGCGAAGGTGATGCTCTGGAGCGCCTGGCGCTGGCCGAACTGCTTCGCCAGCCCCTTCGCCTCGATCATCAGCGCGCCTCCGCAGGGCGCAGGCGGCGCAGCACGGCGGTCAGCCGGTCGTAGTCGTCGCGGAGCAGCACCGCCAGCTCGCGCCCCACGCGCAGCAGGAAGGCTTCGCCTGCCGCGCCGCCGCGCGCGGCGGCGGCCGCCCGCACGCAGGCCGCCGTTAGCTCGTCCGCCAGGGCCGGCGAGGTCGCCAGCAGCGCGCGCAGGAAGTCTAGCCGCTCGGTGAAGGCGACGACCTCGGCCGGCGAGCAGGCGTACACCGAGTAGTGCAGCGGCGGCGGGAGCGGCGGCAGGTGCTGGAAGACCCGTCTGCCCGCGCTCTTACTCGAGCCTGCCAGGGAAGTGGTGCAGAAGCCGACGAGGATCGCGCGGAACTCGGTGCGGAGCACATGCTCCAGGTCGGGATTCTCGCGGTAGATCGCCGCGTCGACGACGCCCTCGCGGCCACGCGCGATCGGCCGGCCGCCCGCCTCCAGGCTGGCCGTGTGCGTCTCGGCGACCACCGCGTACAGCTCGGTGGGCTGTGCGTGCCCCGCCCCGCCCTCCCATCCTGTGGGGAGAGTATCGCCCGCCTGCCCCTCCAATGCTGGGGGGCGCTCGGCGTCGGCGGGGACAACCGGCACGCGCACCAGGCTGCCGAAGGCCGGCGCCTCGTGGAGGCGCACGCTCTGGGCGACCAGGTCGCAGCTCGACGCCTCGACGATCTCGCCGACGCGGAGGGCGGGACCTACCCCTTGGACCGGGGGGGTGGGGGTGTCCCCCAAGATCGTCATTCTCTACACCGCCCGCGCGAGCTTGCTCGCCTGCTTCTCCGAAGGGTGGTCGGGCAGGCCGCGGGCGACCAGCGCACGTGCCACCAGCTCCTCGAAGCGCTGCCGCTCCACGCCGCCGATCACCGCCTGCTCGTGCGCGCGCGCCAGCGCGACGGGGTACCCCTGGCCGCGCCGGCACTGGTCAACCACGACGGCCTGCACGCGCGCTACCAGCTCCGGCCGCTCGGCCGCCCACACTGGCAGCTCGACGCGGGCGATCTCACGCCCCACGTTCACGTAGAAGAAGCGCGGCAGCAGCTCCGGCGGGTAGTGCTGCGCCAGCGTCCGCGACTCGAACAGGGGCGAGCGCTCGCCGGGCGCCAGATCGGGGAACAGCAGCCGGTCGGCCAGCCCCTCCAGCGCGCAGTCGGCGCGGTTGGTGCCGCGCCCAGCGCACCAGGCGCACGCCTGCTGATGACGCGGATCGAGCCGTAGCAGGCCGACTACGTCGGCGCCCCGCGGGCGGCTAATGTACGCTGCCACCGGTACGTCGAGCGCTCGCAGCTCCTCCAGCGCGGCCTTGAACTGCCCGACGAAGTAGTCGCGCACGAACCCCTCGGGCCCTTCCCAGTAGTTGCCCAGCAACAGCAGCCCGTCGCTGAGGGCTACGCGCTCGGGGATCGGGGCGAGGGGGTGGGGGGTAGAGAAACCGTTCTCGTCGCCTATATTTCCCCTATCCCCTATCCCCCAGTCCCTATCCCCTGCGGCGCACAGCGCGGCCAGGCGCTGCATCTCGGCGACGGCGCGCTTGGCGCCGAGGCGGCTGCCCTGGATGGGCGCCTGCTGGTTGCCGTGGCGCACGTAGAGGTCTTCGGGTCGGTAGTACAGCTCTGGCGCGCTGCCCAGCGCGGCGTGAGGGGTAGCCCCGTACTCGATCACGGCCCAGCCGAGGTTCAGCACGTAGCACAGCGCCGGGCCGTGGCGGTCGGGCTCGATGTCCGAGCCATCGGTGGCGAGCACCTGATAGCCGTCCGGCAAGTCGGCGGCGCCGACGCGGGTCGTTAGCTCCTCGACGGGCACGGCGGCGCCGCGCTTCGCCGCGGCCGCCTCCGCGAGCCTGGCGCGGTCGGCCGTCGCGAGCAGGTCGCGCGCGGCCGCGATGCGCGCGTCGAGCAGCCCGCGGCTGGCGACCAGATGGTCGCCCATCGCGCGAATCTCGGCGCTCAGCCGGCCTAGGTCGAGGGTCAACCTAACTCCCCCGGCCCCCCTTCCCTCCGCAGATAAGGGGGGAGTTTTCCGAATGCGGCGTCCTGCTCCGGCCTTGCTTCGCGGGGTGACGAGAGCCCGTTGAGCGCCGCGGCCTGCTCCCCCTGCCTTTCGAGGAGCGAGGGGCGTTCACTACCGGCAGCGGCCTGCTCCCCCTTCCTGCGAAGGGAAGGGGGCTGGGGGGTTAGGTTCTTCAGCCCGCCGTCGCGCACGAATGCCTCGAAGGCGTCGAGGGTGGGAAACACGGCCCGGGCGAGCAGATTGATGACCCAGTTCTCGCGCATCGGCGTGATGACGACGACGGGGCGGCCGTGGTGGTAGGCCTCCCACATCTCGATGGCCGTCCCGAGGCTGGCCTGGGGCAGATAGGCGATGACGAGGTCCGCCTGGCTGGCCGTCTCGACTAGCTCGAAGAACGCCTGGCGCTGCTGCTCGGGCGCATAGCCCACACCGGCAGGGTGCATCTCGATCGGGCAGCACGTCTCGGCATCCGGCAGGTAGGTACGGAAGATGGCTTTCAGCCGCTCGCGGTAGGACTGGTCGTGTAGCTCGAGCCCCTGATACGAGCCCTGGATGATGCCTGCCAGAAAGACGCGCATGTGCTGCTATCCCCTGCTGGTTCAACGCACAGCACGCCCATACGCCGATCGCGGTGCTGCGCAAATACTGTACCACGCCGCCCGGAAGCCGGACTATTTCCTGCCTGGCTCAACCGCGTCATAGTACCTGTGCAGACCGCTGGACGCTGGGCGGAGGCGGGCGCGCGCGACGATGCGGGCGCGCGGAAGATGTGAGCGTGCGAGGACATGCCGGCGCAAGACGAGGGATGGCGCGCGGCGAGGCCAGGGCGCAGCAAGCAACGCCCCTGAGACGGTGCACCGCACGCCTCGCGAGGCGTGCGATGCACCATCAGACCAGAGGGCGCTCGCCGGCGCCATCGCGTCTGCGTTAACGCGGTGTAGGGGCGCCGCTTGCTGCGCCCTGCGGTTGCTACACCGGCTCCGGCACCGCCATGTTGTACAGGCGCAGCACGTTGTCGCAGACCAGCTTCTTGCGCACGTCGGCTGGCAGGCGGCCCAGGTCGCGCTCGACCACCTTGCGGGAGTTCGGCCAGGTCGAGTTCGGGTGGGGGAAGTCGTTCGACCACATGTAGTTGTCGGGGTTCACCCATGCCAGGTTGTGGCCGCCCACCGCGTCGTTGAAGAAGGTCGCGTAGACCTGGCGGGCGAAGAACTCGCTGGGGTCCTTGTCGATCGGCGGCGGGTTCTCCTTGCGGAAGCGGCGGTAGTAGTAGTCCCACTGCTGCAAGACGAACGGGATCCAGCCGATCTCGTTCTCGACGACCACCAGCTTCAGCCCGGGATAGCGGTCCAGAATGCCGTAGAAGATGAAGTCGAACAGCGCATCCATCGCTTCGAGCAGCTTCAGGTTCACGCTCTCGCGGTACGAGGCCGTTGACTTCGGCTTGCGGTCCTTGACGTAGCCGTGGCCGGTGAGGATGTGCAGGCTGATGGGGGCGTCGAGGTCCTGGGCGGCGGCCCAGAAGCGGTCGTAGTGGTCGGAGTGGAACGGCAGGTCGGGGTGCGGCGCCTGCCAGATGAGGGCGCCGTTCAGGCCCGCCTTCTTGCAGCGCTCCAGCTCCTGCACGGCGTGGTCGATGTTGTACATCGAGATGCAGGGCACGCCGACCAGCCGGTCGAGGTTCACCTGGCAGTAGTCGATTAGCCAGTCGTTGTAGACGCGGAAGCAGGCCTCTTGGAGCGCCGCGTCGTCCTGCGAGAACAGGCTGAGGCCCGACGTCGGGTAGAGTACCTCGGCGCTCACGCCGTCGGTCGCCATCTCCTTGATGCGCGCGTGCGGGTCATGGCCCCCCGGGTGCGCCTGGAAGCCCTCGCCGAGCTTCGGGGGCGGGAATTTCGGCGCCGCGTCGCCGAACTTGCTCGCGAGCGCGTTGCTCCAGAGGTCGTGCGGCTCCATCACGTGGGAGTCCGCCGAGATCAGTAGCTCCGCCGTGCGGTCCGCGGTGGCCGTGCTCTGCAGAGTGGTGGGGGTGCTCACGACGATCTCCCTTCGCCTCCGGCGGGTACGGGGGTGCAGGGGCACTCCCCTGCCGGGGGGATTGGGGGGTGTCCCCCCAAGCTTCACCTCAGTGAAACCTAATATAGCACGCGCTCGTCGCCGACGCGGCGCGTCACCCGCGCCTGATCGAGGTGCTCCAGCAGCGCCAGCGCGTAGCGGCGGCTGGTCTGGAAGCGGTCGCGGTAGCCGGCCACGGTGATGGCGCCCTCCGCGGCGATCATCGCCCGCACGGCCGCCACCAGCTCGTCGTACGTCTCCCGCAGGTAGACCACGTCGGCGGCGACCTCGACCAGGTCGCCGCGGTCGAGCAGCGCCTGGACCACCTCGGGTGAGAGGCCGACGGCGCTCTCCAGCTCGGCACGCGCCGGGGGCGACGCGCCCGCCGCGGCCAGCCGCTCGCGCAGCGTCGCCACGCGCCGCTCCTGCTCGGCGGTGAGCACCACCTGGTGGCTCGGCAGGCGCACCAGCACCGGGCCCTCCTCGACCACCTGGCCGCGGGCCAGCAGCAGCGCAAGCACGCGGTTGAACAGTCGCGCGTCCAGCCCCAGCCGCGTACGCAGCTCCTCGCGCGACATGCCGCGGCGCAGCGGGTACTCCTGGTGATAGGCGGCCAGCACGCGCTCGACCTGGCCCACCAGCCGCTCCCAGCCGGCCGCCGATACCAGCACCGTCTGGCCCGACAGCTTCACGCTCCCCCGGCTCCCCGGTGCTGGGAGGGGCGTGCCGTCCGGTCGGCTCCCGTTTCCGTCCTGCTCCCCCGCGCCGTTGGGAGGGCTAGAGGGGACGGCTGCCGCGCTCGCGTCGATGACCACCACGCGGCCCTCACTCACGAGGCGCGCGACGACCTCCTGCACCTCTTGCGCCGCCAGCGCGCAGCGCTTCTGGAGCGTGGCGAAGTCGGCCGGCTCGCGACTCTGGAGCTGCTCCAGCACGATCTCCTCGGGCGTGCCGCGCTCCAGCACCTCCAGCGTCTCCAGCACCTGCTCTTGGAAGCGGCGGTGGCGGCGCGGGTGCGTCTCCACGAGCGTGCCGCCGCCCACGGTGAGGCTGGGCGAGGGCAGGCGCACGATGAACAGGTCGTCCTTCACGACGGCCACCGGCTGGTCGAGGCGCAGCTGCGCCCAGCCGCTCTCGCCCGGGGGCAGCTCCTGGTGGTCGAGCAGCCCCACGCGCGCCATCGTCTCCACGGCGCCGGTGTGGAAGGTGACGAGCGCGTTGTGCGGCAGCGGCTTCGGCGCTTCGGGCACGAGTCGCAGCCGCACGTCCACGGTCCGCGTCGGCCGCAGCCAGCCCGGCGCCGTCAGCACGTCGCCGCGCTGCAAGTCCTCCGTCCCCAGGCCCGACACGTTCACTGCCACGCGCGTGCCGGCGGGCACCACCTCGGCCTTCTTCTTGTGCGTCTGCAAGCCGCGGATGCGGCCCCGCTTGCCGCTCGGCTGGATCTCGACCTCCTGGCCGAGGCGCAGCTCGCCGTGTACCAGGGTGCCGGTCACCACGGTGCCGAAGCCGGCGATGGTGAACACGCGGTCGATGGGCAGCCGCGGCCAGCCGGTGTTCGGCTTGGCGGGCGCCTGGTCGAGCAGGCGGTCGAGCGTGGCGAGCAGATCGTCCAGGCCCTGGCGGGTCATCGCCGAGACGGGGATCAGCGGCGCGCCGGCCAGGCTGGTCGGCGCCAGCGTCTCCTCCACCTCGGCCTGTACCAGCTCCAGCCAGTCCTGGTCCACCAGGTCGCACTTCGTGAGCGCGACCACGCCGGTCCGCACGCCCAGCAGGTCGAGGATCGCCAGGTGCTCGCGCGTCTGCGGCATGATGCTCTCGTCGGCGGCCACCACGAGCAGGGCCACGTCGATGCCGCCGATGCCGGCGAGCATGTTCTTGATGAAGCGCTCGTGGCCCGGCACGTCGACGATGCTCACCTCCTGGCCGCTGGGCAGGGTGAGCCAGGCGAAGCCGAGGTCGATCGTCATGCCCCGCTCCTTCTCCTCCTGGAGCCGGTCGGGGTCGATGCCGGTGAGCGCCTTGATCAGCGTCGACTTGCCGTGGTCGACGTGGCCGGCGGTGCCGATGACGCGCAAGCGGTCTCCTCCGCGCGGGAGCGATAGCAGGCGGGCGCGGCGCGACTCTCGCCGGGATTGTAGCAAAGCCACGCGGGCGGGACGGCCGGTGCCCCAACCTAGCGATGCTGTACGCCCTAGCCCTCCGCGCGGTCGAGCGCGCGCGACGCCTGGTAGAGATCGCAGGCCATCTGCAGGTTCAGCCAGAACTCCGGCGACGTGCCGAGCAAGCGCGCCAGGCGCAGTGCGGTGTCCGCCGTAACACCCCGCTTGCCGCGGACGATCTCGTTGAGGCGGTTCAATGGGATTCCCATCCGACGGGCGGTCTCGACCTGACTCATACCAAGCGGCTTGAGAAACTCCTCGAGCAGAATTTCTCCGGGCGGCGTGGGCGGTCGGTGTGTGGGGATCATCGAGGCGCTCCTTAGTGGTAATCCTCGCATAAAACCTCGAAAGCGTTGCCGCTTTCGAAGCGGAAAGTGATCCGGTACTGGTTGTTGACTCTAATGCTGTACCTTCCGGAGCGGTCGCCTCTGAGCGGCTCCAGTCTGTTGCCGGGTGGGATTTGCAGATCGCTGAGCACGCGTGCCGCATGTACCATGTCCAGCTTCCTCCGAATGATCGGCCACAGAAGCCGTGGGAGCCGGCGCGCGAGGCGGGTGTCCCGGCCGTTGAAAACGGCCTCGGTGGCAGCATCGCCGAACGATTGAATCACGGCAATTTATACATGCTTGGTGGTGAGGCATCGAAGAAGGCTGGCTAGGCTCAGCTCTCCTCGCGCGTGATTGCTATGGGGCGCTTGGCAGAACGCGCGCCGTCTGCCACAATGGGCCTGGCTGGGCCGGGCCGGAGCGATCGCGAGGGAGAGCGCGCAATGCAGCGACCGTCCGCGCCGCTGCCGAACGACGAGCTGCTGCGCTTCCTGGCGCGGCAGCCGTTGTTCGCCGACCTGCCGCCCGCCGACCTCGCCCCGCTCGCCGCCGTCGTGCGGCGCCGCCATTACGCGCGCGGCGCCGTCATCTTCACCCAGGGGGACCTCGGCAGCGTTGCCTTCATCGTGCGGAGCGGCCGTGTCGAGATCGTGGTCGAGTCGGCCGATGGCCGCGACCTGGTGCTCTACGAGGTCGGCCCCGGCGACCACTTCGGCGAGATGGCGCTGCTCGAGGGCCGGCCGCGCTCAGCCTCGGCCGTCTGTACCGAGGCGAGCGAGCTGCTGGCCATCACGCGCGACGACCTGCTGGCCGAGCTGGAGCGACACCCCAGCATCATGCTGCGGATGCTGCAGGCGATGAGCCGCCGCCTGCGCCTGACGGATCGGCGCCTGGCCGGCCTCGCGTTTCACGACGCCGCCATCCGGCTGGCGGAGACGCTATGGCGTGTCAGCCGGACCGACGGCGCGCTGCGGGTGGCGCGCATCCACCAGGACGACCTGGCCGCGCGGGTGGGCGTGAGCCGCCAGACGGTGAACCGCGTGCTGGGCGAGTGGCGTCGCCGCGGCCTGGTGAGCGTGGCGCGCGGCGAGATCCGCCTGCCCGACCCGGAGCGCTTCGCCGCCTGGCGGGCCGAGATGGCGGCCGATGGCGAATAGTGTGCCGCCGCTTCCTGCCGATGCCCGGCACCGCCCGCCGTCGATCGCCGGCGGGAGCGAGGCCGAGTCGGAGGTGTGGGTGCGGCCGCTCGCGCCGGGCGACCTGCCGGCGCTGCTCGCGCTCATCGACGCGCTGGCCGATTACGAGCACCTGCCGCGCCCCGACGCCGCCGCCCGCGCGCGCTTGGCCCGCGACGCCACGGCCGCGCCGCCGCGCTTCCAAGCCCTGCTCGCCGAGCTAGGGGGCCGGGTGGTCGGGTACGCGCTCTACTTCGAGACCTACTCGACGTTCCTGGCGCTGCCCACCCTCTACCTCGAAGACCTATTCGTGCTGCCCGAGGCCCGCCGCCACGGGGCGGGTAGCGCGCTGTTCCGTGCCTGCGCCCGAGAGGCCGTGCAGCGCGGCTGCGGCCGCATGGAGTGGCAGGTGCTCACCTGGAACCAGTTGGCCCTCGACTTCTACGCCCGCTTCGCCGCCGCGCCGCTCGACGACTGGCGCCCCCACCGCCTCACTGGCCCCGCCCTCCACCGGGCCGCCACCCCCTCCCTATCAGCGGTCGAGGAGCCCGAAGCGCCTGGCTGCTAGCGACCAACACCGGAGCGTGCGATCAAACGCTTAGTCCACGTTCGGGCTGGACCGGAACCCTGACCCCCAACCTGGGCCGATCTGCTGCAAGGCCTGGAAGAGTACCGTCAGTTGGCCGACTCTCTAACTGGAGAAGAGTGCTTCATAGGGGAGGAATTACCATGTTCTGTTCAGTCTGCGGCGCCCAAGCGGCCGGAGCGACCGGGAGTTGCCCAAGCTGTGGCGCTTCGCTTGGGCAGTCAGGTCCAGCCGGCATCGCGCCTGCCTCTCCCCAGGTCATGGTTGTGAAGTCCGGCAAGAGCGCCGGCTTGGCCGCTGTCCTGTCCTTCTTCTGGTGTGGCCTTGGACAGATCTACAATGGCCAGATTGGCAAAGGCGTGGTATTGCTGATCGCATACGTCATCTCGATATTGCTTATGTTCGCGCTGATAGGTTTCATCACGACCCCGATCCTCTGGGTCTACGGAATGGTCGATTCCTACCGCACCGCAGACCGCCTCAATCGAGCGGCCGGGCTCGCCTGACCGCCGTTACCGGTCGGGCTGCTGCCTGAGGCGCCGCCGCCCCTCACGCCGCGACTGCTGGTCGCAAGCCTCGCTTAGCCCGCGGCGAACGCGACGCTCTGCGCGGCGGGGCCGCGATACTGCGAGCTGCCGAAGGCCAGGATCAGGAAGAAGATCGGCGCCAGGAAGATGAGGCCGAGCGTGAAGCCAATGCCGTGTCCGAAGGAGGTCGACAGGTCGTTGAGCAGGATGATCCCGATGATGATGTTCAGGAGCGGGATCAGCAAGAGCAGCAGCCACCACCAAGGCCGGCCGACCATCCAGATCATCTGGAGCGTGTTGTAGACCGGGATGATCGCGGCCCAGCCGGGGCGCCCCGCTTTCGTGAAGATTACCCACTGCGCGGCGATGAACAGGATGGCGATGAGCAGGGAGAGCAGCGACCAGGCGGAACTCGTGCCGCTAGACTGCTGCTGGGCCAGTGCCACCATCGCGACCGTCATCATCGACTCCTAACGCGCGCTCTGGGCCTCCAGCCCGATTACTGAAACGGCTGCTCGGTGGTTGGGGTCAACCCGACAGAAGACCCAGCCGCCCCCGTCACGCCAAGACTGGCACTGCGCCGGTCTGCGCGTCCAGCTTGCGGTACACGTAAGCGATCGCCACTATCGTGATCGGGACGGTGACGAACAAGCCGACGACGAGGGCGAGAAGGCCGAGGAGATTGAGGCCGACCAGCACGAGCGCGAGACCGAAGAGGTTCCAGCGCACGCCTTTCGTGATGGCCGCGCTGCGGCTCAGCGCCGCCATGGGCCCCAGCCCTCGGTCGACGATCACGTAGGAGAAGAACTGGAAGACGATGGCCAGCACGATTCCCGGCACGACGAAGAAGACCAGGCCGATCCCCACCATCAGGCTGAAGAGGATCGAGGCTAGTAGGTAGCTGAGGTATACCGGCCCGCCCGAGAACAGGTCGGCCAGACCAGGGCTCCGACGGTCGCAGAACTCCAGGGAGATCTTGGTGATTCCGATGCTGATGAACAGGTTCAGTAGGAAGCCGACCAGGTTCATCAGCGCGGCAGCGCTCTGAGAACCAGACCGGTTCCCGATGAACTGCGGCACGCCGTCGACCAGCGCCGCGATCACCAGTAGGCCCACGAAGTACGGGAAGTTGCTCTTCGTCGTCTCCCACCCGAAGCTGAGGGCCTCGCCGATAGAGAACGCTTTCGTCGACACCGACATCTTGCCACCCCTAGCTGCCTCGCACGCCACGGCTGCCATTCACCGGGGCCGTATTAGCATGCCGGCACCAGTATAGGCGGACGGCAAGAGCGTGGCAATACGGGGCGCGTCGCAAGCGCGTTAAGAATTGGAGCGCTCCTTGGGTGCCGCGGCGGCGCTACGCGGGCAGCGGCTGGCCCTTGGTCTCGGGCGCGGCGAACGGGACGACGACCAGGCCAAGCAGGTAGATCGTACCGAGGATCGCCGCCGCGCTGCTGATGCCGCCCAGGTTGGCGATTAGCCAGCCCGCAATCAGCGGTCCCGCCGCTGCCAGGTAGCGCGAGCTGTCGAACACCAGCGAGATGGCCGAGCCGCGCACCGCCGTCGGGAACACCTCGGGCAGGTAGGTGGGCATCCAGGAGAACTGCCCTGACGTGAAGAAGCCGTTGACCGCGGCCGCCACCAGGAACAGCCCCGGATCGCGCACGAACAGGAACAGCCCCCAGACGATCAGCACGGCGCCCAGATAGTAAAGGAAGATCGACTTCTTGCGGCCGATGGCGTCGGCCAGGAAGCCAAATGCGGCGTAGCCCAGAATGCCGCCCACGTTGTAGATCAGTCCCGTGACCGCGGCCGCGTGCTGGGGGTCCTCGCCGCGCTGGCCGGCGAGCTGGGCCGCGAACGGCGGGATCCACGTCGAAGTGGCCCACCAACCTACCACGCTGGCGAGCGACATGAGCAGCAGCAGGACCAGCCGGCGCCGCAGCTCGGGCGCGGCGAAGACGTGGAACATCGTGAACTGCAGCAGCCCGCGGTCCTCGGCCTGCAGCGCCTCGCCGCGGGCCGCGCGCTCACGGGCGGCGCGGCGGCGGGCGTCGGCCGCGACCCAGACCTCGGGGTTCTCGATCCCGCGCCGGATGTAGAGCAGCACCAGCGCCGGCGCGATGCCGAACAGGAACATCAGGCGCCACGATGCCGGGCCCATGGGCCCGACGACCAGCCACAGCCCCGACGCGAGGAGGAAGCCGAAGCCGAAGGCGGTGTTCAGCATCCCCGCCGCGCGGCCCCGCACCGCGGGCGCCCACTGCTCGGCGACGATCGCCGTGCCCGGCCCCCACTCGGCGCCCAAGCCCAGTCCCGTCAGGAAGCGGAAGACCAGCAGCATCCAATACGCCTGCGAGAAGGCGGTCAGGCCGGTGAATACCGCGTAGCACAGGATCGAGAGCATCAGCGTGCGCTTGCGGCCGAGGTAGTCGGCGAGGATGCCGGCGAGCACGCCGCCCGTCGCCCAGCCGACGAGCGTGGCGGCGAGCAGCCCGCCGATGTAGACGGGGGCCTGCGCGAGCTGGTCGGCGGGCAGGAGATCGCGCATGGCGACGCCGGCCACCAGGACGAGCGCATACGTCTCGTAGCCGTCGAACATCCAGCCGAGCCAGGCCACGAAGAGCGCCCGCCACGCCGCGCCGCTGGCCCCCGACGCTTGTGCCGCGCCTTTGCGCGCTATCGTCGCCATCGCTCGCTCTCCTCGTCGCGGCTTCAGCCGCCCGTGCGCCCCGCGTCTGCGTGCCGCAGTTATACCCGATGCGCGAGTTCCGCACATCAGGGCCGACGCGGCGACCTGCGCTGCCGTCCCCGGTTAGGGTGTATGGGTGGCGCAGCCAGACATGCACATCATCCCTGGCCGGGTGCTGAGCGCTTGGTTACTTGAAGTTAGTATGGCGCACGGCAGCCGTGGCGGTCTAGCGACCGCGCGACGCGGCCCCGCACGCGGGACTCGCGGCTCATCGGCGTCTCTGAAGCTGAGCACGGATGTCCCTGTGACTCCGGCCGCGACAGACGGCGGTCGCACGTTCTAGGCCCATCCGCACGTGCCGGACGCGGGTGCCGGCCTTCGCCTTCACCACCGGTAACACGAGCGCGAAGGGCTCGGATGTGGCGGCGCGGTTTGGTATGGTCGATCTGCAACGCCGATAGATCTGTGCGAGCCCAGCCCGGCATCGACTAACATGGGGCCGGGTGTCTTTGGAAGACGACCGCGCCGGGATCGCAACGGTGGACGGACACCAGGTCGCACTGCCTCCGACGATAGTCGAACAGGCGCGGGCGGGCACCGCACAGAGCGCGCAATGATCCGGAGTATCTACCGCGATAGCCAGGGCCAGACCACCGAGACGCTCACGGCCGAGGGATGGGCGAACGCCCTCAAGGATCCCGCGGGGCTGTTGTGGGTCGATATTGTGGCCGAACCGGCTGACCAAGTGCAAGCGTTGCTTACCCAGACGTTTGCGCTCCATCCCGCCATTGTCCGGCGGCTCGTGCAAACGGGCTCGCCGCCCAGGGGTAATGACCTAGGCAGCCATATCTACACCGTAGTACACAGCCTGGTAATCGGACCCAGCATGGTGGTTGGGGACGTGGCGTTCGATCCCCAGACCCAGCAACTCACCACGTATGCGCTGGACCTGATCCTAGGAAAGAATTTCCTGGTAACCTACCATCAAAGCGCCCAGGTGCCGAGCGACGGCATATGGGCGCAGCTCCACGAGGCCCCTGATGCGCTGGCCAGCGGCGCCGCCTGCTTGTTCTATCGGGTGATCGAGATCCTGATCTCTGGGTACCTCGCGGTGCTCTCCTGCCTGGGCGATACGATTGAAACGATGGAGAACTCCGTGCTCAGCCAACACCTGGCGGCCGAGCAGCAGGCGACGATCGCTATCCGGCGCGCCTTGCTGGAGCTGGGGCGGATCCTGCGGCCGCAAGCCGAGGCGCTGGACAAGCTGGCGCGGGAAGGCCGCGCCGAGGACTACGAGGAGGCGCGCGGGTACTTGCGGGAAGCGTATAGCGACATGGCGCACGCGAGCGAGCTGGTAAGCACCTTGCGCGATCGCATGGACGGGGTGATCAACGTCAACCTCGCGGTCGCGTCGAACCGGGTCAACGAGATCGTGAAGGTGCTCACCCTGTTTACCGTGCTGTTCCTGCCGATCACCTTCCTCACCGGGTTCTTCGGCATGAACTTTCCCTTCTTGCCGGTGCAGCAGCCGGTGCTCTTCGTGGGCACGCTGGCGCTCATGGTAGTGTGCCCGGTGGGGATGTGGCTCTGGTTCTGGCGGCGCGGCTGGCTGTGAGATCTACGCAGCTCTTCACTCCCTCGGCTGCGGGGAGCAGCGCCCCGACGATGGTCGTCGAAAGCCAACCGCGCGCAGTTCGTGAGCGGGCACCTGCCCGGCGGTGTGTGCCGCCCGCTGCTCACCGGGCGCCGCCCGGCTCCAGCGCGGTGCGCCCGGTCAGCGCAAGGCCGGTGGCGTCGATCTCCACGCCGAGGCCGGGAGCATCGGAGACGCGGATCGTGCCATCAGTTACGTCGATGCCGTGGGCCGGATCGCCCTGAAGGTCTTCGAACTCGGCGATCTCCGCGCCGTCGGTGATCTCGGGCTGACACGCCGCGAACGCCGCTTGCGCCGCCTCGAGCAGGCGGCTGCTCGCGGTGGCGCCGATGTGGCAGCGCGCGTTGGCCGTCGCGCAGAGCGCCGCGATCCGCTCGCTCTCGGCCAGGCTCCCCTGCTTCCACAGCTTCACGCTGATCGCGTCGGCGGCGCCCGCCTCGATCCAGTGCCGGGCGTCGGCCGCGGTCAGAACACCCTCGTCCGCCATCAGCTCCGGGGCGATGGCCTGACGCATCTGCGCCATGCCGCTCACGTCGTCCGCGCGCACGGCCTGCTCCACGAGGTACACGCCGTACTCCTCGATGCGGCGCACGAAGGCAATGGCCGCTTTGGGCGTGAAGCCATCGTTGGCGTCCACCAGGAGCTGGAACCGCGGGCCGACCGCCGCGGGGGCCTCGCGGACCGCGGCCACGTCTCGCTCCACGTCGAGCCCCACCTTGAGCTTGGCATACTGGTGGCCGCGCTCGGCTAGCGCCGCGACCGCGCGCGCCGTCTCGGCGGGCGGCTGGATGCCGACCAGGCGCATTACCGGCACCTCGCGCCGCACGAGCCCGCCGAGCAGCACGTGCGCGGGCACGCCTGGCAGCTTGCCCTGCCGATCGAGGAGGGCCTCGTCGACGGCGAACTTCACCTGGTGCGCGAGGCCAAGCGCGCTGGCGAGGCGCGGGCCGAACGCGCGGGCGCTCGGGAGCGGCTGGCCGAGCAGCAGGGGCGCCACCACGTCGTGCAGCAGCACCTGCGTGGTGGCGGCCGTCTCGCCCAGCAGCACCATGCCCGGCGCGTAGCCGTAGCCTACGGTGCCATCCTCGTGCTCCAGGCCCAGCAGCGTGGCCTCGACGCCGGTGCTGCGGCTGATGCGCGCCGTGGTGTACGCACTGGCGCGCGCCATGCGCACCCGCCAGGTGGTCAGGGCGACGATCCGTAGCGTGAGGCCACGAGCGGTGTAAGTTGCTGCCGGGCGCTCAGCCACCGCCCCGCTCCACCGCGCGCTCGTGGCTCTCCAGCCCGGGGCGGAACTTCTTCTGCAGGAAGTCCCCGATGCCCTCCTCGCGCCAGGCCCCCTGCTGGAGCAGGGTCAGCTCGCGCTCCTTGGCGAAGGCGTAGTTCATCGCCGCCTCCCAGCCCATGTCGAGCGAGTGGCGGTACGCCTCCTTGGTCGCCCGGGTGGCCAGCGGGTCCTTGGCCGCGATCTCGCGCGCCAGGCCCAGCACGTTGTCGCGCAGCTCCGCTCCTGGTACCGAGTAGTTCACGAAGCCGATGCGCGCGGCCTCCTTGCCGTCGAACGGTCGGCCGGTGAGGGCGTACAGCAGGGCGTCGCGCGGGCGAAACAGGTTGGCGAGGGCCTTCGAGACGCTGCCGCCAGGGAACAGCTTGAAGTTGATCGGGGAGCCCTCCTTTCGGGCGAGTGGCGGCGGCGTGGCGGCTGGCGCGTGGGCCGCGCCATGGTACGCCGCCGCGGCGACCAACAGCTGCTCGGCGCTCAGCGTCTTGCTGCTCGCCGCTAACTGGAGAACGCCCGCCACGGCGGCGGGGTCTCGCTGGGCCAGCGTCTCGGCCATCCGTAGCGCCTCGGGCAGCACCTGCTCTGGCTCCGCCAGGTAGGTCAGGAGGCCCATCGCATGGGCCTCGGCTCGCGCACCGACGCCAGCTCCTCGAGCGCTTGGACCCGCTGGACGACGGCCATCCGCTGGGGCTCGGGCAGGGCCGCCTCCGCGCTGGCGTGGAACTTGGCCTCGACCTCGGCCTGGCTCATGGGATGGCGGGGGTGGCCCGGCGCGTAGGGCATCTCGATCACGCGACGCGACCCATCCCGCGTCACCAGCGTGAGCGTGCAGGGGAAGCTCGCGGGGGTATAGGCGTTCAGGGCGGGGTCCGCCTCGATGCTGATGCGCTCCATCAGTGCGCGCACCGACGGCTCGAGCCAGCGCCCCTCCTCGAACTGGTGCGGCGTCAGCGCGCCGTCGAGCAGGGCGATCGCCACGAGGTAGTAGAAGCTGTGGTCGGCGGTCTCGCGACTGCGCGGCTCGCGGCGCGCGCGGTCGGCGATCTGGCCGCGGACGAAGGGTATGTCGGCCATCCGCAGCTCGATCCGCTCCACCTCGGCGAGCACGTCCGGCAGTAGGCCCCGCGCCTGGATGGCGGCCGCCACTGCCGCCTGGGCCGTGCCGATACACGGATAGGCTTTGATGCTCACGTCCAGGATACGCGCGCGGTGGCCCATGGGCGCTGCGAGAGCCGTGAGGTCTGCGTCCGGCAGCACCGTTTGCGCCCAGCCATGCGGGCCCTCCAGCACCTGGAGGGGGCCGGTGAGGCCCTCGGCTGCCAGCAGGGCGGCCAGCGTGCTGGTGTGGGCGACGATCGCGTTGGCCACCGGCTTCGCGGCCGACAACTGGCCGGTCCGAATCACCGCCAGCGCGTTGCCGTGAGCGACGCCGAGCGCCAGCGCGTGCGCCGTGCGCCGCGGGTCGAGCCGCAGCAGCCGGCTGACGATGGCGGGCGCCACCAGCGCCGACGCCGTGGTATGGTCCCAGTCGCCGGCGGCGTCGGCCAGGTCCTGGATGCGGCCGTACAGCTCGTAGCCGAGGACGATAGCCGCCAGCAGCTCGCGGCCCGTGCTGCCCTGGCGCTCGGCCAGGGCGAGGGCCACCGCCAGATTGTCGCTGGGATGGCCCCCGAACCGCGGGCCCCAGTAGAGATCATTCGAGTCGAGGAGGCGGATCAGCGCGCCGTTGGCGAGCACGGCGCCCGGCGCGCACGTGCGCCGCGGCGTCCCGACGACCGTGCATTCGGGCGTGCCTCCCAGCGCGTCGACCACGCGCAGCGTGCTCCGGGCGGTCTCTTCCGGCAGCGCGGCGAGCGCGCAGCCCAGCGAATCCAGGAGGAGCAGTTTCGCTTGACGCGCGGTATCGGGCGCCAGCGCCTCGGCATCGAACGCCTGCACCCACTGGGCAAACTGCTCGACAAGGGGCGCGTCCACCTTCCGTTCCATCGCCCTCTCCCACTTCACTGTTGCCTGCGACGGCCTCGACGGCATGATGGACGGGCTGATCGACGATCCGCGCGCCTGCCAGTTCGAGCCGGCCACCCTCCGCTGCGGCGCGGCGGCCGGCGCCGACCGCTTGACGGACGCGCAGCTGGAAGTCGTACGCAAGCTTGATACGGGGCCGGTCGATGCGGTCGCCCCCGCGGCGGTCGATGGCGGCGCAGCCACGGCGCGTCCGGCGAATCGAGGCGGGGCACCGAACGTCGCGGCCCGGCCCGGCGGTGGGCGCGGGCCGTCGCTGGCGCGCGGCCTCCCGGAGCTTGGGCGGCACGCCGCCATCCTCGGGGCCGCGATCGCGGCCTTCGCCGTCGGGCGCTGTCGGGCCCGCCGCGCGCGCCATGTGGCGGCACGGCCGGTGTAGCCGCGCGGGACGGCAAGCCGCGCCTACGCGCTGCTATACTCGCCTGGCCGGCTGCTCTGCCGGCGGGAGTGTTGCTCACGAGTGCCGCCACACCCGCGCCGGGCCTGCCACTGCCGCGCGCATTCTTCGCGCGCCCCACGCAGGCGGTCGCGCTCGACCTGCTCGGCGCGTACCTGGTCCACGAGGGGCCGCGGAGCCGGCAAGTAGCGCGGATCGTCGAGACCGAGGCCTACGTCGGCCCGCACGACGGCGCCAGCCACGCCTCGCGCGGCGGCACGCCGCGGACCGCCGTCATGTTCGGCCCGCCCGGGCACGCTTACGTCTACCTGGTGTACGGGATGCACTACCTCCTGAACGTGGTGACTGAGGCAGAGGGATACCCGGCGGCGGTGCTGCTGCGAGCGGCGGAGCCGTGCGAGGGCGTCGACGGGCCGACGACCGGGCCGGCGCGACTGTGTCGCGCACTGGACGTCGATCTCCGCTACAATCGCGCCGACCTGACGGCGCCGCCGCTCTACCTGGCCGCGGGCGAGCGCCCGGCCGGCCCCGTGGTCGCGGGGCCGCGCGTCGGCGTGGGCTACGCGGGCGGGTGGGCACTCAAGCCCTGGCGCTTCTACCTGCGCGACAGCCCGTGGGTGTCGCGGCGCCCGCGCGCCCGCGCCGCGGCGCGAGGCTAGCGGCGTGGCGGGCGATGCGCGCCCCACCCTCGCGCTCGACCTCGACGGCGTCGTCGTGCGGCCGCCGCTCGGCTGGAACGTGGCAATCAGCCGGCGGCTCGACACGCCGCCCCTCCCCGAGCCGGTGCCCACGCTGGGGCTTGAGCGCCACTGGCGGCAGCGCTACTGGCTCGCGCGGAGCGCGCTCGAATTCGCGCGCTACGCGGGCCGCCGGCCGCTGCCGGGCGTGCCGGCGGCGCTGGCCCGGCTGGCGACGGTGCGCCGGCTGGTAGTCGTCTCGGGGCGACGGTGGGTGGTGCGGCCGCTCGTGCGGCGCTGGCTGACGCGGCACGGGCTGGCCGATCTCGTGGCCGACGTCTATCTGAACGACGTGGCGCTACCGAGCGCGCAGTTCAAGCTGTGGACGCTGCGGCGCCTGGGCATCGGCGAGCACGTGGACGACGATGGGGCCACCGCCTATTACCTGGCCAGCCACAGCCCGGTCGTCGTGTACCTCTGCGACTGGCCGCGTAACCGCGGTCTCCCCTACCCGCCCGGCGTGCAGCCGGTACCGAGCCTGCTGGCGCTGGCCGACCGCTTGCAGACCGAGGCAGCCGCCGCCGCGGGCGACAGCGGTACGCCGGAGAATTGACCGGCGGGCGGCGTGCGAAGGAGCCGCAGGGGCGGCGCACACCCGCGCCGCCCCTGCGGCGAACTGACCTACATGCCCCCCGCCCGCGGCTGCCCGCAGGCGATCCCCGGGCCGGGCGGGTTGTCGCTCGCGTGGTACTGCACCCACCAGGTGCTCAGGTCCATCGGCGCGTTCACGGTGGCCGTGGCGCTGCCCTGGCCCGTGCTGTCGGCGGTGATGGTCGCCAGCGGGAAGAGGATCGGGCCGGTGCAGGCGCCGCTGTGGATGTGGCCTGCGTGGACCGAGCCGGGGGCCATCCCGCTCAGCGTGACGGTAACGGCGGTGTTGCTGCCGGTCTGCGTGAGCATCGCGTGGCCGGTGACGCCGGAATTGTTCTCCGCGGCGAGGTCGGCCATCGCCATCGTGCCGCCCTGGGCAGCCGCCGGGGCAGCCGGCGCCGCGCCCGCGGCCGCACCAGTGGTCGCCGCGCCCGCGGCGGCCTGCGCGCTGGCCGGCGCGGGGGGCGCCGCGGTTGTGCCGCTCGGCGCGGCGCCCGCGGGAGCCGTGCTCGTCGTCGGCGGCGGCGCGGTGGTCTCGGCCAGCTGCTGCACGATGATCCGGCCCTTCATCTCGGGATGGATCGTGCAGACGTAGTCGAAGGTGCCCACGACGGCGAAGACGGCCGAGAAGCTGCCGCCTGGTGGGATGCGGCCGGAGTCCCACACGCCCGCGTCGGTCACGGTGTGCGCGACGGTGCCGCGGTTCACCCAGGTAACCGTCGTCCCCACGGGGATCGTGATCTCAGCCGGCAGGAAATAGTTGTCCTGGATGGTCACGAGGGAACGCCGCTGCCTGTCGGCCGGCGCGGCTGGCGGAGGGGCGGTTGTCGGCCCCGGCGGCGTCCAGGGCGCGCCCAGTCCGCTCGGCATCCCGAAGCCCGGGAACGGGAAGCCGGGCATGCCGATGCCGCCGAACGGGCCTACCGGTGGCGCGATCGGGGGCGGCGGGGGGGGCAATATCTGGGCGTGGGCGCTGGGTACGGCCAGCGGGGCGGCGAGGGTCACGACCGCGGCGAGCGTTATCGCCAGGACCCGTCCGTAGGTGCGCGCGTGGCGCACGAACTTAGCCATAGCCATCCTCCTCCAGCGTGCGACTGGGCGTCCGGAGCGACGCCGCCAAGGGCGCGCGGCCGCAAGATGCGTACCACCGGCGCGCTCCGCGCGGTCGCGTTGGCGCCGCGCCGCCGCGGCGTCCGGCACCAGAAGGAATATGCCACGACGCGCAGGCAGCCGCCAAGAGATGGCTGGTCGGGCAATCTACCATCGATCGGCCACCGCGCGTCGCCAGGTCTGGTCGTGGCTATTCACTGGACGCGGCGGCGGCCGAAACGGTAAAATGCTGGTAACATGATTGTATGTCAGCAGTGGGCCGAAGCCAGCGCGAGGGGTGCGACCGTCTCGGTCGCGCCCCTTTTTTGTGGCCAGCACCTGGCGTCGCGCTGCCGGCCCGGCAGGAGGACGAGTCGTTGATCGAGGCTATCCAATCTCCATTCGAGGAGCTAGGGCTGGCGCCGGAGCTGCTCCGGGCCGTGGACGAGATGGGCTTCGAGGCGCCCACGGAGATCCAGGCGGGCGTGATCCCGGTCATGAGCGCGGGCCGCGACGTCATCGCCCAGGCGCAGACCGGCACCGGGAAGACCGCCGCATTCGGCATTCCGATTGTCGAGGGCATCGACGCCGAGCGCGCCGAGGTGCAGGCGCTGATCCTGGCGCCCACGCGCGAGCTGGCGCTACAGATTACCGCCGAGCTGCAGGCGCTGGCGCGCTTCCGCCCCGTGGCCGTCGCCACGCTCTACGGCGGTAGCAGCATTCGCGATCAGATTCGCGCGCTCGAGCAGGGCGCGCAGATCGTCGTCGGCACCCCCGGGCGCATTCTCGACCATCTGAGCCGTCGCACGCTGCGGCTCGACCACGTCGGCGTACTGGTGCTCGACGAGGCCGACCGCATGCTGGACATGGGCTTCATGCCCGACGTCGAGCGCATTATCCGCCGCCTGCCCCGCAACCGCCAGACGGCGCTCTTCTCCGCCACCGTGCCGACGGTCATCCGTCGTCTGGCGATGCGCTACATGCGCGATCCGGTGACCGTGGCCGTGCGGGCGGAGGAGCCGACGGTCGCCCAGGTCGAGCAGGTGTACTACGAGGTGGCCGAGCGGGACAAGTTCGCGGGGCTGCGCCACGTGCTCGACACGGAGCAGCCGCAGCAGGCCATCATCTTTTGCCACATGCAGATCGGCGTGGACCGGCTGACCCGCGCGCTGCAGCGCGCCGGCTACGACGCGGAGGCGCTGCACGGCAGCCTGAGCCAGCAGCAGCGGGAGAAGATCCTGCGCCGCTTCCGCGAGGGGAGCCTGCCGCTGCTGGTCGCCACCAACGTGGCGTCGCGCGGCCTGGACATCCCCGACGTGTCGCACGTCATCAACTATGACATCCCCGAAGACGCCGAGACGTACGTGCACCGTATTGGCCGCACGGCGCGTGCCGGCCGTGACGGCAAGGCCATCACGTTCGTGGCTGAGTGGGACATGGAGGCATGGGCCGCTATCCGCAAGCTGACCGGCGAGGCCATCCAGGAAGCGCGACTCCCGCTGTACAGCTAGCGGTCAGCCATCAGCCGAGGGCTTGAATGGTTTCATCAAGGCTATGCGCCCGCGGCGCCCACCGTGCGCTAGAATCCTCACAGCAGCCGCGGGCTGATCGCTGATAGCTGATCGCTGACCGCTACCGGAGGCTGGCATGGCGACGTACACGATGATCTCGGTCGAGGAGGCCGCCGCCACCATCCTGGCGCACGTCGCGCCGCTCGGCACCGAGCGCCTGCCGGCGAGCGCCGCCTACGGGCGCGTGCTGGCGCGCGAGATTCGCGCCGCCGAGCCGATGCCGCCCTTCAACGCCTCGACGATGGACGGCTATGCCGTGCTGGCCGACGACGCTAGCCCCCGGCGGCGCGTGCTCGGCATCGTCACCGCAGGGCGGCCCCTGGACGAGCCCGTCGTGCCCGGTACGGCGATCCGGATCATGACGGGCGCGCCCCTGCCGCCCGGCGCCGACGCGGTCATCATGCAAGAGCTGACCCGCGAGGACGACGGTTACGTCATTCTCGAGCGCGGCGCGCGGCGCGGGGAGAGCGTGAACCCGCGCGGCCAGGACATCGCCGAGGGCCAGGTCGTGCTAACGCCGGGCACGGCGCTCGGCGCCGCCGAGCTAGGGTTGCTCGCCGCGCTCGGGGTGGGCGAGGTCGAGGTGTACCGGCGGCCGCGCGTGGCGGTGCTCTCGACGGGCGACGAGATCGTCGAGGCCGACCAGCCCGTCCCCTACGGCGCCATCCGCGACAGCAACCGGCCTTCCTTGATGGCGGCGATCCGCGAGGCCGGCGGCGAGCCTAGCTCGCTCGGCATCGCCCGCGACGACGAGGCGCTGCAGCGGCGGCTGGTGCGCCAGGGGCTGGATGAGGCCGACGTGCTGGTGACCTCGGGCGGCGTGTCGGTGGGCACACGCGACCTCATCAAGCCGCTGCTCGAAGAGGTAGGCACGGTCTACTTCGGCTCGGTGGCGCTCAAGCCTGGCAAGCCGCTGACGTTCGCCAAGGTCGGCGAGAAGACCGCGTTCGGGCTGCCGGGCAATCCGGTGTCGTCGCTGGTGAGCTTCGAGGTGTTCGTGCGGCCGGCACTGCGGAAGCTGCAAGGCTTCGCGCGGCTGCACCGCCCGACGGTCGAGGTGTCGCTCGGCCACGACGTGCGCCAGACGCCCGACCGCACCGAGTACCAGCGGGCGACAGTGGTGTGGCGGCCCGACGGGCTCTACGCGCGGACGACGGGCCTGCAGTCGTCGAGCCGCCTGCTGTCGATGGTCGGCGCGAACGCCCTGCTGCACATCCCGCGTGGCGAGGGCACGCTGGCAGCGGGCACGCGCGTGCAGGCGCTGCTCATTGGCGAGCTGGTAACGGAGTAAGCATGGCCGCGCACGAGGTGGTGCGCCTGACCAGTCTCAGTCACGGCGCGGGGTGAGCGTGCAAGCTCAGCCCGACTGAGCTGGCGCAGGTACTGCGCTCCCTCCCCCCGGTGATCGATCCCGACGCGCTGGTCGGCGCCGCAGAGGCCGACGACGCGGCGGTGTACCGGCTGTCCGCCGACCAGGCGCTGGTGGCGACGGTCGACTACATCACGCCCGTCGTGGACGACCCGTACACGTTCGGCCAGATCGCCGCCGCCAACTCGCTGAGCGACGTGTACGCAATGGGCGCGCGGCCGATCTTCGCGCTGAACGTCGTCGGCTTCCCGCGCGAGACGCTGCCGCTCGACCTGCTGGCACGAATCCTGGAGGGCGGGGCGGCGAAGGTCGCCGAAGCCGGGATCGGCGTGCTCGGCGGCCATAGCGTGGACGATCCCGAGCCGAAATACGGGCTGGTGGCGCTCGGCCTGGCCCACCCAGACCGCATCGTCAAGAACGGCGGCGCGCGACCCGGCGACCGGCTGTTCCTCACCAAGCCGCTCGGCATGGGCGTTATCACGACGGCGATCAAGCGCGACGCCGCGCCGCCCGCGACGGTCGCGGAGGCGCTTGCCGTGATGAGCACGCTCAACCGGGCCGCCGCCGAGGCGATGATGGCGGTCGGGCCGCGCGCGGCCACCGACATCACCGGCTTCGGGCTGCTCGGCCACTTGCTGGAGATGCTGGACGCCAGCGCCGCGGGCGCCACGCTACAGCTCGACCAGGTGCCGGTCGTGGACGGCGTGTGGGACCTGCTCCGCGCCGGCATCTACCCCGGCGGCAGCCGCCGCAACCTGGAGCACGTCGATCCGCGCGTCGACTGGGGCGACCTCGACGACGCCGAGCGGCTCCTGCTGGCCGACGCGCAGACCTCCGGCGGGCTGCTGATCGCCGTGGCGGCCGAGCGCGCCGACGTGCTGCGCGACGAGCTGCTCGCGCGGGGCACGCTGGCCGCCGAGATCGGCGCCGTCACCGACGAGTCGGGCCGCGTGCGCGTGACGCGCGGGTAAGCTAGCCGCCTCCCGCCCGTCCTCCTTAGCGCCGCCGTGGCGATGGCACGCGCTGCCCGCTAGCGCACGGCCGGGTGGCGGCTCTTGCTCTGGTGGCCGGGGCCGTGGCGGATCACGACGAGGCCGCCGAGCACGGCGGCGAGCGCCGCGCCCACCGCGCGCTGCCAGCCCGCCGGCTGGTCCGCGGCCGGCGCCTGCCAGCCGTCACGCTGGCTGCGGTCTCGCTGGGGGACGGGCGTGCGCTGGCTCGACCGGGACTCGACCCCCTGTCGCCCTTGGGTCCCTTGCTGTCCATCCGTCTCGGCGACGGCCTCGGCCGCGCGCGCTCGCTGCTGCGCGGGGCCGGGCGCCGGGCGCGTCGGCTCCTTCTGGTCCTTGCCCGTCGCGTGCCCCACGCCCACCTGGGGCGCGAACTTCGGCGTCGGCTGCACGCCCGGCTCGGCCATCACCTCGAGCTGCTCCTCAGGCTCGATGTGCCGCCGGTCCTTGGCGATCGCGTAGGCCAGCTCCGCCCCGACCAGGATGAGGATGCTGGCAACGTAGAGCCAGAACAGCAGCGCCATCATCGCGCCGATCGGCCCGTAGCCGCTGATCATGTCCGTGCGGGCGAGATAGAGGGCGATGACGCGCCGCGTGACCTCCCACGCGATAGCGGTCAGCACCGCGGCGGGCCAGATGTCGGCGAACTGGACCTTGCGGCGCGGCGTGTAGCGGTAGAGCAGGTAGAAGGCGACGGCGATCACCAGCACGCTGACGAGGGTCACCAGCCCTTGCCAGATGTACAGTTGGCCCGGCAGGGCGTTCGTGAAGGTTTCGAGCAGGTTGAGCGCGGCCGTCGCCGCCCAGCTCAACACGGCGATGCCGCCGATCGCGAGCACCATCGCGATGGCGAAGAGCTTGCCCTTGATGAATGACCGCGACTTGCTGACGCCCCAGATCCGGTTGACGTTCGAGTCGATCACCGTGAACCAGCCGGAGGCGCTCCAGAGCAGCGCGACGACCCCCACGCCGGCCGCCGCGCCCTTGGCGTCGATCACGCCGCGGATGACCTGGACGACCTCGTTCTCTCCCTGCGGCAGCAGGCTCGTGATCAGGTTCAGGAGCTGGTCGCGCACCGAGGCGTTGTTCTGGAGGACCAGGCCGGCGATCGAGAGGAAGAACAGGATGAGCGGGAACAGCGAGAAGATACCGTAGTACGTCATGGCGGCCGCGTGGTCCGGCACCTGGTCCTTCATGAACCCTTCGGCCGTGCTCTCCGCCACGCGGAACCACGCGTGCTTCTCCATGCTGGTGCGGATGCTGTTCAGCTTGCCTTTGATCCCGCCTGCCTCGGCGGGAGCGGATTGGGCGTCGGGCCGGGCATCCGGCGCCGAGCGGCCCTGGACGGCGGGTGCTGTGGCCATGATCGATCCCTTTCGCTACTAGCTCCCAGCCTGCCGCGAGCGCGCCTATCGGCGCCAGAGCAGGCGCCAGCACGCCGAGGGCAGGCGCTCTTGGTACTAGTAAAGCACGTCGCATGCCATGCACGGCGAAGCGGCCCGCGTCTGACGGCGCCCACGCGGCGCGGGCGAAGGACGATGGTCCAATGAAGCCGCCCACGCTACTGCGGGCGGGGGCTACGTCGTGTCATGGCGCGGCGCGACGGCCGGCGGGCGCTCGGCGCACAGGACCACGTCGGCCAGCGGGGCCTGCTCGGCATGGTAGCCCTCCAGCGCGTTCAGCAGCACGGCCAGCCCGAAGCGGGGCATGGTCCCCAGGTGGAAGGTGGTCGCCAGCGCGTCGGGGGTGGGCTGCCAGGGATCGCCCATCGCCTCGGCGGCGCCCGCCTCGGGCAGGCGCGCGTCGTCCTTGAAGGCGCCGAGGCGCGCCAGGTTGTACCAGTCCGTCAGGACGGCCTCTAGCTCGTCGGCGTCGTCGGCGGCGAGCGGCCCGGGTGCTCGCGCGACCACTGTGCAGGTATCCCAGGCGCCGTCCTCCAGCCGCCAGGTGAAGGGGCGGGGCAGCCGCGCCGCGCTCTCCCAATCGAACGCGGGGGGCGGCCCAGGCGGCGGCGTCGGCGCCTGACAGGCGAGCAGCATCGTGGTGAGCAGCGCCGCGAGCGCCGGCCGGCGCCCGCGAAGTGCCGGCCCCGCCGCGAACCTCGCCACGCGCATCCTCCGCTCCGCCGCCCGTTCGTGTGTACCGTTGCGTAGTATACGCTCTGGGCGCCGCGCGGCCTTGTTGCTCGCGTGCGCCAGCCCCGCCGCCCGAGGTTGACAGGCGCGTGGGCCTTCCCCTACCGTCTGCCTCGGCAGGTGTGCGGTGGCAAGCAGGGGTGCAAGGATGTGGCAGATCGACGTGACCGTGGCGCTGGGGCTGCTGGCGCTGGGCGGCGCGCTCGGCTGCCAGGCGGTGGCGCCCAGCCCGGTGGCGCCGAGCGCGGCCGGGGCGCCGGGGGCGGCGACCCAGGCGGCCCCGGACCACATCCGTGCCATCTATAGCTCGCCCACCGGCGGCCACTCGATGCTCTGGGTGGCCAAGCAGGCCGGCTTCTTCGCGCAGAACAACCTCGACGTGTCGCTCGACCTGCTGCGCGGCAACCAGCAGGTGCTGGCTACCCTCATGACCGGCGAGATCGATCTGGCCCAGAACACCGGCACGTCGGTGATCGACGCCGCGTTGGCCTCGCAGAACATCGTCGCCATCGGCTCGTTCACCGACCGCTTCACCTACAAGCTGATGGTCGATCCGGCGATTCACCAGGTGGCCGACCTGCGCGGTCTCGGCTTCGCTTCCAGCTCGCCCGGCTCGACCGACGAGGTAGCGGCGCGCAAGACCTTCGCGGCGCTCGGCGTGGACCCACGCGACGTGGACTTCATCAGCTTTCAGGACCAGAACGGCCGGGTCGCCGCCATGCGCCAGGGCATCGCCAAGGCGACCTTCGTCGTGCCACCCAACGACGCCGTGCTGCGGAAGGCCGGCTTCGCGGAGCTGCTCGACACCGCCGACCTCGACCTGCCCTACGTGGGGATCGCGCCGTCCGTGCGGCCGGACTACTTGCGGGACCACCGCGCCGCGCTGGAGCGCTACATGCGCGCCATGACGCAGGCCATCGCCTACTACAAGCACAACCCGGAGTACGCCAAGCAGGTCATCGGCAAGTACATGGAGCTGGACGACCCCGACGTGCTGGACGCGGCGGCGACCTACTACGTCAAGGTGATGCCGCGCGTCCCCTACGTGCCGGACGCGGGCGTGCGCGCCATGATCGAGGACGCCGCCGCACAGGACCCGGCCGTGCGGAACATCGACCCGGCCACGCTCTACGACAACAGCCTGGTGCGCGCGGTCGAGGAGTCAGGGCTGATCAAGGAGTTGTATCCGGACTGAGCGGCGCGGGCCGCGGGGAGCCGGCCGCCGGGAGGAGCGAGCGCATGGCGCGGGTGGGAGCGATCGACCATTTCGTCGTGCAGCTCATCACCGCGGGCTTGCCCGAGTAGCCGTGGACATGGCGCTAGCGCGGAACCCGCTTCACACGGCGGCTAGCTCCTCCTCGGCGGCCCACCAGTCGAAGTGGCGAAGCGCCGTCCACTCTTCCTCACAGAGGTCGAAGCCGTGGCGGCGCGCCGCCGCCTCGGCGTTGGCGCACAGCTCGGCGCGAAACTCCGGCTCGTCTACCCAGCGGCGCATCAGCCGCTCGACCGCCTCGGCGCTCATCGGACCTACTCCCTGTGTCCCGGTGGCTCGCGTTCCCGTTCTGTGACTACGATAGCCAGGGGGCGCCCGTACCGTCAGTCGCCTGTGCGACATTCGGCGGCGCTAGGCGCGGCTACCGACCTCCTCCAGCTCGCGCGGCGGGGGCGCGTCCAGTGGCGGCGGCTCGGGCTGCTGGCCGCGCCTGCGGAACGGCCGCCAGCGCCACAGCCGCAGCAGGAGGTTCTGCAGGTCGTCGAAGTAGGTGTACATGCACGGCACCACGTACAGGCTCAGCACCGTCGAGCTGAGCATGCCGCCGATGATCACCGTCGCCATGCCGCCGTACAGCTCCGAGCCCTCCTCGAGCTTGGCGGCGAGCGGCATCATGCCGAACAGCAGCGCGGCCGTGGTCATCAGGATCGGCCGCAGCCGCGTCGGGCACGATTCCAGCAGCGCCTGGGTGCGCGACAGGCCGCGGTGGCGCAGCGTGTTCGTGTAGTCGATCAGCAGCACGCCGTTCTTGCCGACGAGGCCCATCAGCACGATCATGCCGATCATCGACAGCATGTTCAGCGTGTTGTGGGTCACCGCCAGCGCGAGGAATGCGCCCACCACCGCCACCGGCAGCGAGAACATGCGCGAGAACGGCATGATCATGCTCTCGTAGAGGGCGCTCATCAGCATGTAGTCGAGCAGCAGGGAAAGCCCGAGCGCCAGGAACAGGCTGCCGAACGCCTTCGCCTGGTCCTCGGCCTGGCCGCCCAGCCCGACGCTATAGCCCGGCGGCACCACGCCCTCGGCCTGGAGCTGCCGAATCGCCTGCTGGACCGGCTGCGTCACGTCGTTCAGCGGCGTGGTGCCCACGAGATCGGCCCCGACGGTGACGACGCGCTGCCGGTTGCGGCGGTCGATCGAGGTCGGCCCGTTCACCGACTCCGGCGTCGTCACCTGACTCAGATAGACGCTGGTGGACGCGCCGCCCACCGTCCCCGAAAGGGGCAGCATGCCCAGGTCGCGCAGGTCGTCGCGCGTCGCGGCGTCGGCGATCAGGCGCACGTCGATCTCGTCACGGCCGGCGGGGCGCAGCTTCGTCGCCACGTTGCCGTCGACCGCCGTCCGCAGCGCCGACGCGGCCTGCTGCGCCGTCACGCCGAGGTCGGCCATGCGGCGCCGGTCGGGCACCAGCCGCGTCTCCGGGCTGCCCGCCTGACCGCTGTTCGTGACGTCGCGCGCGCCCGGCGTGGCGCCCAGGATGCGCTCGACCCGCGCGGCCAGCGCCTGGATGATCTCCGGATCGTCGCCCTGCACGCGCACCTGCACTGGCTGGCCGCTGCCGCCGCCCCCCTGGACCGACGCGCGGACCGTAGCTGCGGGGATGTCGGTCGTCTCGTGGGCGACCTGGTCCACCACCTCCTGGGTCGTGCGGTGGCGGTCCTTCCGATCGTGCAGCACGACGACGATCTGGCCGAAGCGGGCGTTCTGGGCCTGGACGCCGAGCGAGTTGCCGCCGCCGCCGACGTAGCCGCCGACGCCCGACTGGGTCAAGTAGTATTTGATCTCCGGGATCGCGGCCAGGCGCGCGTCCACCTGCCGCAGCGCCTCCTCGGTGGCGGCCAGCGACGAGCCGGGCGGCAATTCGACCGACACGGTGAAGTAGCCGTCGTCGCCCGAGGGGATGAACTCGAACCGCACCAGCCCGAGCGGGATCATCAGGCCCGAGAGCACGAGCGTCGCGAAGCCCACGGCCGGCGGCAGCCAGCGGTGACGCAGTGTCCAGGCGAGCGAGCGGGCGTAGTTGGCCCGCAGGCGCTCCAGGCCGCGCTCGAACCAGCGTACGAACCGACCCCACGGCCCGCGCCCCGGCCGAATCTTGCCCCCTTGCAGCCAGCGCGACGCCAGCATCGGCGTCAGCGTGAACGAGATGAACAGCGACATCAGCGTGGCGGTAGCCACCACCAGGCCGAACTGGCGGAACCACTGGCCCGCCATGCCCGACATGAAGGCGACCGGCGTGAAGATCACCACGTCGGAGAGGGTGATGGCGATGGCGGCCAGGCCGATCTCGCTGCGGCCCTTGATCGCGGCGCTCCACGGCGTCTCGCCCAGCTCCAGGTGGCGGAAGATGTTCTCCAGCACGACGATCGAGTCGTCGACCAGCACGCCGATCACCAGCACCAGCGCCATGCTGGACATGATGTTCAGGCTGAAGCCCAGGAAGTACATCACGATGAACGTCGAAATGAGCGACGTGGGGATGGCGAACAGCACGATCGTCGTGCTGCGCAGCGTGTGCAGGAAGACGAGCAGCACCAGGCCCGTCAGGATGACGGCCTCGACGAGGCTGCGCTCCACGCCGCCGAGCGAGTGGCGAGTGAACACCGAGATGTCGCTCACTACCTCCAGGCGCGCGTCGCCCGGCAGCTGCTTGTTCAGCCGCTCCAGCTCGCCGCGCACCGCGTCCACGGTGGCGATCTCGTTCGCGCCCGACTGCTTGGTCACCGTCAGCGCGACGGCCTCGTGGCCGTTCAGGAAGGTACGGCTCGTCACGCGCTTGTGGGTGTCCAGCACCTCGGCCACGTCGCCGAGCCGCACGGCGCCGCCGGTCGTGCTCGCCACCGTCAGCTCACGCAGGTCGGCCGCTGATTGGAATAGGCCGTACAGGCGCAGGTTGGTCTGCTGGCGCCCGCGCTCGACGCTGCCGCCCGGGACGCCCTGGTTCTCGCGCGCCAGCGCCTGGGCCACCTGATCGACGGTGAGGCCGTAGGCGCGCAGGCGGGCGGGGTTCACCTGCACCTGGATCTCGCGCTCGAGCCCGCCCGTGATCGCCACCGATGCCACGCCGGGCAGCGTCTCCAGGCGCGGCTTGATGTCGTCCTTGGCGAGCAGGAACATGGCGTCCAGCGGCTGGCTGCCGGTCAGCGCCAGGTAGAGCACCGGCAGCTGCGTCGGGTCCACCTTCAGCACCGAGGGCGCGTCGGCGTCCTGCGGCAGGGTGGAGCGGATGGCGCTCACGCGGCGGTCCACGTCGCTCGCCGCCAGGTCGACGTTGGCGGCGTCGGTGAAGGTGATCGTGACCTGCGAGCGGCCCTCGCTGGAGAACGACTGGATGTTGTCGATGTTGGCGATGCCGGCCACCGCGTCCTCGATCGGCTTCGTGATCAGCCGCTCGACGTCCTCCGGCGCGGCCCCCGAGTAGGTGGTGAGCACCGTGACGACCGGCGTGTTGATGTCGGGGTACAGCTCGGCGTTCAGGCGGGTGAACGACACCAGCCCGAGGATGACCATCGCCGAGATCACCATCAGGATGAAGACGGGCCGCGTGATGGCCACTCGTGTCAGACCCAACGTTTCTATCCTTTAGCTGTCAGTGGTCAGCAGTCAGCAATCAGTCGCCAGGCCGGGTTGCCAGGGCCATGCTCCCGGCCGGCCGCGGCAACCCGGCCGGAGCGCCAAGGGTAACAACCACCGGGCCTCGCCGCCCGGCCGGGCCCGCGGCGACCTGGCCGCGCAAACTGTTCCACCTAGTATCACGCCTATCGCCGCCCGCGTCTTACAGCTGCACTGCTCGTTTCCACGCTAGCGGGCACGGCGAGGCCGTAAGGGGCGAGCGGTCGCGCCGCCTGCCGACCGCCGGGCCGAGCAGGCCGTCGCGGCCGGCGGCCGAGAGGGCACCGCAGGCGAGCGCGGAGGCCGCGGAGAGCCGGCCGGAAGGCGCGCTAGCTTCCGGGCGGGGCGTTGGGCTCAGCGCTGGGCGGGGCGCTTAACGCGTACTGGTCGGGTCGAAGGTGCCGCTGATTGGCTGGTGGCCATCGTGCGGCGCGTACGCCTGCTCGCGGTAGACGCCGAGCGCCTGGAGGACCGGGGCGTCGCTGGCCGCGAACAGCACCGCGTCGCTGTCCGGCCCGGCCGCGTGCTCGTGCCAGCACCAGTTCGGCACGCAGAAAGTATCGCCGCGCCGCCAGTCGAAGCGCACGCCGTCGAGGACGCTGTACCCGCTGCCCTCGGCCACGTGGTAGATCGTGTTCGTCGTCTGCCGGTGCGCGAGCGTGCGCTGGCCCGCCGGTAACAGGTGGATCGAGGCGTCAATCGTCGGCATGACGGGGCCGCCGGTGCAGGGGTTGGTGTAGTACAGCCCGCGCCCGTCGAACGGGTCGGCGTCGTCCGCGGTGAGCTTCGCCAGTGCCTCCCGCGTCGGGGCCCACTTGTAGCTGAACAGGGGTGAGTAGGGCACGCCTGGCTGGCGTCCCACGGTCGGCAGCAGCCCGCCGGCGCCGTAGCGCCGCAGCACGGCGTCGCGCGGCGCCGCGGCCGGCTGCAGGTCCTTCGCCGCGCTCCACTCCTCGTAGAAGCGCCAGTCCATCGCGCCGATCAGCGGGGCGTCCAGCACGTCGAGCCAGAGCATCGGCCCCGCGCCCTCGTGGGTGTGGCCGTGCCAGGACCACGACGGCGTAATCACGAAGTCGCCGGGATCCATCGAGATCGGCTGGCCGTCGACGATCGTGTAGGCGCCGTCGCCCTCGATGATGAAGCGCAGGGCGGCGTTCGTGTGGCGATGACTGGGCGCCCGCTCGCCGGGATAGACGAGCTGGATCGCCGACACCAGCGTGCGCGTCGTCGCGGGCCGGCCCTTGAGCGACGGGTTGGTCATCGTCATGGCGCGGCGCTCGGCGCCCTCGTCGCCCACCGGCATCACTTCCGCCGCCGTAAGCATGCAGGCGCGCAGCCGCTCCCAGTCCCACAGCCATGGCCGCACGTCCGCGCGCGGCTCGCAGCTGCCGCCCTCGCGCAGCCAGTGGGGGTGCAGCCATTGCCGCTCCGCCTCGGCATAGAATGCCTGGAGCGCCTCGTCCCGGGTATCCGCCGTAAGCATCCGCGCTCTCCTCCGCGCCGCGGCCGGCGACGTCTGCCGCGCCGCTCCCTCGCCCCCGCCGCCTCCGCCCCGTACCGGTAGTATGCTCCATCCTCGGCGTGGCCGCATTATCCGGGCCTCCCCGGGCGGTGTCAACCGAGCGCGGGCGCTGTGCGCCGCGCGGTGCTAGACTGTCCCGTTACGCGGTGTAGCTGGCCGCGGTCAGCGCGCCCGGCGGTGCGCCTTCGCGGTGAGCGGGAGGGCAACAGTGACCCGACGGGGGCTATGCGCATTCCTGGCGGCAGCCCTGGTGTTCGCCATCGGCACCACCAGCCTGCACGCCCAGGCTACCCCGACCGTACCCGTGGCGCCGGGCGCCTCGGACGACCAGGATGCGGGCGCCGAGGAGGCTCCCCCGGAAGCCAGTTACGTCACGGCGCTGCTCACGGCAGCCGACGTGCCGGCCGGCCTGCGGCTGGCGCCGGACGAGAGCGGCCGGCTCGTCGTCCCCGGCCTGAGCGGCCGCCTGGTCACCTTTGTCCACGCCGACACCGACGAGACGCCGGAGCTCACCGACCTGCTGGATCTGCCCGCGGGGACGGTCCTGCTCGTCAAGAACAGCGTCCAGCAGCTCACTCCCGAAGCGCTCACCCCGGGCGTGCTCGACTCGGTGATCAGCGGCGCCCAGGCCGCGGCGGCCGCCGGGGGCGCCGTGACGGACGCGACGACCGATTACGCCGACCTGTCGCTCGGCGAGGAGAGCCGCGGCCATAGCGCGCAGTACCATTTGCCGGACCTGCCGCCCGCCGCCAGCACCATCATCGTCTTTCGGCGCGGCGACGTCATCGCGGCGCTGAACGTGGAGGCGGCAGGCGGCGACCCGCCGTTCGAGCTGGCGATGCGCCTGGCTCAGGTTGTGGACGCGCGCCTGGCTGCCGTGCTCGGGCCTGCCACCACGCCGCCCGCGCCTACTGCGACTGCGCTCACGCCCACGCCACCGCCCGTGTCGCCCCTCACGGCCACGCCACCACCGCCCGCGCCGCTCACCACGACTCCAACGCCGACACCGCTCCAAGTCACTCCCACCGCGCCGCCTCGCTAGCCGGGCGCTCCCCGGCTGGCGGTCCCGGGCCCCTCGGCCGTCGCCCGCGTGGCCGTGTAACCGGTGGCGCGGGCGTTGACAGTAATTCGTCGCTCGGGCATCCTGAGCGCGTGGCGCGGCCCGGCAGGCGGCCGCGAGGCGGGAGGGCTGTATGGACGCGGGGCAGGAGCAGCGGCGGCGGGCCGGGCGCGGCGTCGCGCGCCGCGGCGTGCTGGCGGGCGTGGCGGCGATCGTGGCCGGGTGGTTGGCGAAAGCGTCCGAACGGGTGGCACAAGCCGCCGATGGCGGCAACTTGATCATCGGCCAGACGAACACCTCGACCAACACCACCTATCTGAACCGCAACGGCTCGACGCTCTCCACCGGGACGAACGTGGGATTGATCGTCAACAACGACGGGGCCAGCGACGGTATTCGCGGGGCCACGTCGGGCAACAATAACTACGGCGTGTGGGGCATCAACTATTCCAGCGGCGGCATCGGCGTGCGCGGAGTAGGTGACACCGGCGTCTTCGGCGATTCGGGGTCGGGCATTGGCGTTTCCGGCTTCTCGACGTCCCAGGTGGGCGTGCTGGGGACATCCCCGAACGGGCAGGGGGTGGTGGGCAATGCCGCCCAGAGCGCCGGCGTGCGCGGCAACTCAGGCGGCATCTCCGGCATGCCGGCCGCGGGTGTGCTGGGGTGCTCGGACCCGGGGCCCAGCGGGGGGAGCAGCTTCGCGGTTCCCAGCCAGCCGGCCGGGGTGTACGGGCTCTCGAACTCCAGTATCCCCGGCGTCATCGGCCAGTCGAACTCGGGCAACGGGGTCTACGGCGCCGCGAGCGCCAACGTCGGCGTGCTTGGCACCTCGACGACGAGCCATGGGTTGTACGGCGCCTCGACCAACGGCTACGGGCTCTACGCCACGTCGACCAGCAGCACCGGCATCGTGGCGAGCACGAATGGCGGCAACGCCATCCAGGGGGCGTCCAACAGCAACGTGGGGGTGCTGGGGACCTCGAACAGCAGCATCGGCGGCTACTTCTCGTCGGGCACGAGCACCGGCCTCTATGCGACCGGGCCGGGCGCGGGCTTCGCCGCGCGCTTCGACGGCCCGGTGCAGGTGAACGGTGCGTTCACGGTGCTCGGCGGGCCGAAGTCCGCCGCGGTGCCGCATCCCGATGGGAGCTACCGCCGGCTGTACTGTACCGAGGCGCCCGAGAGCTGGTTCGAGGACTTCGGGCGCGCGCAGCTCGTGAACGGACAGGCACGGGTGCCCCTGGACGCGGACTTCGCGGCTCTTGTACACGCCGACAGCTACCAGGTCTTCGCCTTCCCGGAGGGCGACTGCAACGGCCTCTACGTGAGTGGCAGGACCGCCGCCGGGTTCGAGGTGCGCGAGCTGAAGGGCGGTACGAGCACCCTGCCGTTCAGTTACCGGCTGGTCGCGAAGCGGAAAGACCTCGCCGGGCCGCGGTTGGAGAAGGTGGAGGTCGCTGCGGTGCCTCCGCGGCCCGCCGCCCCGCAGCCCCCGCCCCCGATCCTGCGCTTGGAGCCGCCGGTCAGCGACCCGAACGCTCGCCCGCCTCAGCGGCAGCCTTGATCGTTGCGGGCACACGGCGGAGCTGCCGCAGCGGCAGGTAGGCCGGCCGGCCGTAGCGACCGAACTGGACGGTCGCCCAACCAGGCGCCGCGTCGTCGAGCATCACGATCCGCCCCTGCGCTCCTGCCGGGATGCGATATCCCGGTGGGAGCGCGGTGCCCGGCAGTAGCTCCACGTAGTCCCTCTCGCGCAGCTCGCTGGCATCGTAATTCATCTACCCCTCCCCGTCGCTCGCCGGCCTCGAGCGGCACTTAGATCCGGCGAGCAGCCGGGCAGCGTGCTGCAAGCCGTGTGCCAGCCGGCTCGGCGACCCGGCGGCGGGCGCGGCGACGTGGCGATCGGCGGAAGATAGTGGCCCAGTCCTTGCGCTAGGCAGCCGACATCCGTCATCTTCAGGGGAGGGGCGCGAAGACTGGCACAGGCACGCCGTCTGCCAGGCGGTGTGCCGAAGCGCGCGGCCCCGTTCGTGCGGCCCGTGACGCCTGCCACCGCCCGTGGCCCGATGTCGTCGTTGCGGCATCGCTGTTAGAGGAGCGCTCGCATGGCCGCGAATTCGCCCGTCCTCTCACCGTCGAGCCCGTCTGGCCCGCCGTCAGGCTGGCCCCACCGGCCGCGAGCCGACTCGCTGCTCCGCGCCGTGGTCGAGGCGCTCGACGCGCTCGGCTACCGCCCCGTCGAGCGCCAGCGTACGGCCGCCGCCAGCCGGGTTCGCCTGCACCGCCTCGCGGGCCGCGGCGATGGCTGGGTCGCCCACCTCCAGGTGACCCATCGTCCCGAGCGGCATTGCTTGCAAGTGCAGCCGCTCCCCACCGGGCGCACTATCCACTGGTACTATCACGCCGCTCAACCCGCGGATCTCGACCGCATCGCCGGCGGCCTGGCGACCACTGTCTGGGCCCAGCAATCGTCCCGGCTCCGGCCCGCCGAGACCGCCAACCCGGCAGCCGCGGTCACCGAGGAGCGGGAGCCCGACCTGGACGCCACGTTGCTCGCGGCCGTTGCCGCTGGGCTTTCCGGCGGCATGGGGTTTCTGCACAGTCCGGAAGAGTGCTGCGAGTGTTGCGGTGCGTTCTGGCAATCTGTGGCGGATCTACTGAGCGCCCTGGAAGCCGAGGTTCGACGGCTGCACGCCCACGCCGTGGCGCTCGGGCAGGCATGCGCGGCGCTAACGGAGCCAGCGGCGGGAGGGCGGTGAGGCGAGTCGAGTGATGGCGAACGGGTGGCCCCGAGTCCGTTAAGTGCCACCGCGGACTGTGAAATCGCTCATACGTGGCGTGTGACCGATTTCACAGCGGTGCGGCCGCCACTCGGATAGAGTGGAAATCGGGACAGCAGCAGGCTCGGTTCTGATCTCTGCCGAGCCGGAATCCCGACAGGAGCCTCACCATGGCATCACTAGACATGGCACTCGAAGAGCGCATCGCGGCGATTGAGGCCCGCCTTCGCGATCAGCTCCCCGCGGAGGGGTTCGCCCTCGTTCGGGAGCTTCGTTGTCTCGAAGAACTCGCAACGCTGGCGGCTTGCGAAGCGTGGCAGCGTCGGATGCTCGATGCGGTCGTCCGCCACTTTCCCGACCACGAATTGGCGCTGCGAGGTGTGGTCCAGCACGTCCTCGCAACCGACGGCGACTGTGATACCTGGCACGGGGTGGCGGCCGGGGGTCACGGCAGGTGACGGGAGGCCTGCAACCCGGGGCACAGGCGGCGTTCTCTCCCGGCGGTGTGTAGGCTTGGCACTGCGAAACCTACACCGCAGCTTTGACCAGGTGTTTCGGCGGCCGGCCCGCGCCCGTCAGAGCGTCAGTGTGCTCACGCTCTCGATGTGATACGTCTGGGGAAACATGTCGATGGGCTCGACTTGCTGAAGGCTGTAGCCGCCGTCGACGAGTAGCCGCAGGTCGCGCGCTAGCGTGGCCGGGTCGCAGGAGACGTAGATCAGCCGCGACGGCCGGCGCGCGAGAATGGCGTCGAGCACCGCCGGGTGGCAGCCGACGCGCGCCGGGTCGAGGACCACCGCATCCACCGGGCCCTCCAGCTTCGGCAGCACGTCCTCCGTTTTCCCCTCAACGAAGCGCAGGTTTGGGAGGTCGCGGGCGTTGTGGGCTGCATCGCGCACCGCCGCCGGCGACTCCTCGATGCCGATCACCTCGTCGGCGCGGCCGGCGAGCAGCGCTGCAAAGGTGCCCACGCCGCAGTAGGCGTCCACGACGCGCCCCAGTGGCTCCGCACCCAGGCGGTCGAGCACCGTGAGCGCCAGCAGCTCCGCCATCGCGAAGTCGCCCGTGCGCTCGGCGAGCCACGGCACGCGCAGCGTGTCAGGCAACGTGCGGTGCTCGGGCTTGGTGTTTACCTGGAAGAACGCCGACGGTGCGACGCGGAAGCGTCGTCCCAGCAGCTCTTCTTCGAGGTACGGCTGGCCGGTCGGCAGCTCGGGCACCTCCGGCAGCGCCGGCTGGACGAGCAGCTGGTCGGTGCGTGCGCTGTAGCGAATGGTGATCTGGTGAGCCGCCAGGCCCGCGCAGCGGCGCTGCAGCAGGTCCAGCGCGCGGTTGATCGGCGGCATCATCAGCCAGCAGTAGTCGATGCGCAGCAGCCGGTGCGTCTCCTTGCGCGTGAAGCCCAGCTCGCCGTAGCGGCGGCCGAGCGAGAAGCGCGCCTGGTTGCGGTACTCCCAGGGGCTGACCATGCCGACCGTCGGCCGCACGAGGCGCGCGGCCTCGTCGAAGCCGCCCAGCCGCCGCAGTTGCTCGACGACGACGTGTTGCTTGTACGCGAGTTGGGCCGCATAGGCGACGTGCTGCCACTGGCAGCCGCCGCAGGCGCCGAAGTAGGTGCAGGGCGGCGGCTGGCGCTCAGGCGACGCGCGCAGGACTTCGAGCAGGCGGGTGCGGGCGTACCCCTTCTTGGGTCGCTCGACGGCGACGCGCACCTTCTCACCCGGAATGGCATACGGGACGAAGACGACCTGGCCGTCCACGCGGCCGATGGCCTCGCCGCCGAACGCCATCTCGTCCAGCTCGAGCTGCAGCTCTTCCGCCACCACGTCTTGCGGCGCGGAGCGCTTGTGGTGTCGACTCATCTAGGACCAATCTTCCGCCAGCGTCGCTCGCGGATGCCGCTATTCATCGCCCTATCGTCAGGCCCGGTACTGGTGGTCGCAGGGCAGGGGCGGCTCGTCCCCTGCTGCCCCGTCGCACACTGTAGCTGGGCGCCAGATGCGCGGCGCGGTATACCATGTGCCCTGCCCCGGCTCCGCGCGGATACGTGGGCCTTCGCGCACAGACTGCGCCGGGCGGCAGGGGGGCGAGCCCCTGCCCTACGTGATTCACGGCGGCAGGCGACGAGTTCCCGTCCTGCTCGCGCCAGCAGCGTATCATCAAAATTGTGCCATGCGCCCGCCCGCCCGCCCACCCGGCCCTCAGTCCTTCGCGCGCGTAGGCACGCGCAGCCGGCCGCGGGCGAGCTTGCCGGTGGCGGTGTGGGGCAGGCGCGCGACGAGGTGGATGGCCCGCGGCACCTTGAACGCCGCCAGGTGGCGGGCGCAGTGGCGGCGCAGCGCGGCGGCATCGACGGCGGCGCCCGGCCGCGGCACCACCAGCGCGGCGGGCGCCTGGCCCCACCGCGCGTGCGGCACCGCCACGACCGCCGCCTCCCGCACCGCGGGATGGGCCGCCAGCACCCGCTCGATCTCGGCCGGCGCCACCTTGTCGCCGCCGCAGTCGATCAGCTCTTTCTGGCGCCCGACGATCCGCAAGTAGCCCCACGCATCAACGGTCGCCAGGTCGCCCGTGCGCAGCCAGCCATCGGCGGTGAAGGCCGCCGCTGTCTCCGCCGGGCGCCGCCAGTAGCCTGCCATAACGAGCGCGCCGGCCGCCTGCACCTCCCCCGCCGTCACGCCATCGGCCGGCACCCCGCGCCCCGCGTCGTCCACGATCCGCAAGCGCGCGGCGGCTGTCGGGAGGCCGGCCGCGGCTTGCTGGCGCAGGCGCGCGGCGCGCGGCCACGCCGCCATCTCCGGTCGCAGCGTGGCTAGCGTCAGCACCGGCGACGTTTCCGTGAGGCCATACGAGCCCACGAACGTCGCGCCCAGCCGCTCCTCGGCGGCTGCCGCTAGCTCCGGCGTGGCCGCCGCGCCCCCCACCACCAGCCACCGCAGCCGCGCCAGGTCGCGCCGCGTCGGCCCGCGCGCGTCCGTCAGCGCCCGCGCCATCGTCGGCACTGCATAGGTCACCGTGGCGCCGCGCGCCGCCGCGAGTGCGAGCGCCGCGCGCGGCAGAAACTTGCGCAGGATGACCTGCGTCGCGCCGGCCATGACCGCCGCGTGCGGGAAGCCCCAGCCGTTGGCGTGGAACAGGCTGAGCGCGTGCAGCACCGCGTCGTCGGGTCCCAGGCCCAGCGCTTCACGCACCCCCACGGCGTTGGCCACGAGGTTGCCGGCCGTCAGCATCGCCGCCCGCGGTCGGCCGGTCGAACCGCTCGTGTAGAACATCCCGGCGACGGCGCCGCCCGCCAGTCCTCGCTCCCCCAGATCCCAGCACCCGTCCCCGGAGTCCTGGCTCTCGGCCGCTGGCCCCTGGCTCCCGGCTCCGGCTCGGCGGTCCGCGATCATCGCCTCGTAGCCGAGCCACCCGTCGGCGCTGTCCGCACCGACGACGACGCGCAGGGGGATAGCGGTCAGACGCTCGGCGGGCAGGCGCCGCACCCACGCGGCGTCGGCGAGCAGTGCGGCGGGTGCGGCGTCGCGCAGCAGCGCCGCCAGCTCGGGGCGCGTCAGCCGCGCGTGGAGCGGTACCAGCGCCGCGCCGGCCCACGGTACGCCAAAGTACGCTTCGAGCAGCGCGTGGCAGTTCGGTCCGAGGTAGGCGACGCGGTCGCCGGGCGCCACGCCACGCGCCCTGAGGGCGCCGGCCAGCCGCGCCGCGCGCTCGGCGAACGCCGCGTAGCTCAGCTCGACGCCGCCGCAGACGACGGCCAGTCGGCCGCCCTCGGTCCGCGCCGCGGCCAGCAGGTAGTCGCCGACCTGCCAGCCCTCGTCGGCCGGCCGCTCGGCGCGGCCCGCCGATGCGACCGAGCCCGTCACGGCGCGGGCCACGCCTCGCCCCGCGTGCAGGCGGCGAGGAAGGCCGCCGCGTCAAAGTGGCCGCCGAGCGCCGGCGCGAGTGCGCGGGGCGCCCACTCGCGCAGCCGCCCCGGCCGCAGATCCTCCACGGACAGGCCCTCGTCCCACGGCAGCACGCCGAGCAGCGCCGCCTGGCCCAGCTCGCAGAGCAGCGCCGGATTCGTGCGGGTCGCCAGATCGACCGGCTCGCGCCAGCCGGCGAGCACGATGCCCAGCACGCTCAGGCCGCGCGCGCGCGCGGCCTCCAACGTGAGCAGCGTGTGGTTCAGGGTGCCGAGCCCCGGCCGTGCCACCACCACGAGCGGCAGGCCGAGGCCGCGCGCCAGGTCGGCCATGCTGTAGCCCTCGGCCAGCGGCACGAGCAGCCCCCCCGCGCCCTCCACCAGCACCACGTCGTGACTCTGCCGCAGCCGCTCGAAGTGCGCGCGGATCACGCCGACGTCAAGGCGGGCGCCTTCGGCCCGGGCGGCGACGAGCGGTGCGGCTGGCTCCCGGAAACTATAGGTACAGGCAAGCTGGGGTGGCTGGTCGGTGCCCAACGCGGCCAGCACGAACGCCGCGTCGCCTGGCTGCCCCGGCGCCACGCCCGTCTGCACCGGCTTCAGCACGCCCACGCGCCGCCCGCGCGCCGCCAGCGCGCGGGCAATCGCGGCCGTCGCCACCGTTTTCCCCACGCCCGTATCGGTCCCCGTCACAAAGATCGCGGCAGCCTCGCCCCTCCCCTCCTCCCTCCCTGCCCAGGCTTGGGGGGCCGGGTGGGCGGTCCCCGTCGGTGCAGGGGCGCTCCCCTGTCGGGGGGCTGCTCTACTCCTCGTCCCCGGGGGTGCAGGGGAACTCCCCTGCCGGGGGGCGTGGGGGGTGTCCCCCCAACCTGCCCTCTCCTCACCGGGGGGGTGGGGGTGTCCCCCACTCTCCCCCCAGGATTGGGGGACCCGGGGGGCTAGCTCTCCGCTCATCGGCCCGCTCGCCAGTGCAGCGCCCGCCGCGCGCCCGCGAACGCCGACACGGCGCGCTCGAGCTGCGCCGGCGTGTGCGTGGCCATCAGCGTTACGCGCACCCGGGCCGTGCCGCGCGGCACCGCCGGCGGGCGGATCGCCGGGGCCCACACGCCGCGCTCACGTAGCGCCACGGCCAGGTCGAGCGCCGCGTCGCTGTCGCCCACCAGCACCGGCAGGATGGCCGCATCGGGCGGCAGCACCTCGTAGCCCAGGTCCACTAGCTCGTCGTGGAGCAGCGCGATCATCTGGCGCAGCCGAGCGCGACGCTCCTCCTCGACGCGCGCTACGCGCAGCGCCGCGATGGCAGCGCCCACGGCGCTCGGGGCGAGCGCCGTGTCGAACATGAACGTTCGCGCCCGGTTACGCAGGAAGTCGACCAGGCGCCGGCTGCCGGCCACGAAGCCGCCGACCGAGCCCAGCGCCTTGGACAGCGTGCCCATGACGATCGGCACGCGCCCGCGCACGCCGAGCGCGTCGACGGCGCCCGCGCCCCGCGCGCCCAGCACGCCGGTGGCGTGCGCCTCGTCCACCATCAGCATGCAGCCCCAGCGCTCCGCCAGGTCGCAGAGCGCCGGCAGCGGCGCCAGGTCGCCGTCCATGCTGAACACCGAGTCGGTGACGATCAGCCGCCGGCGGCCCGTGTGGCGCTCCAGCAGCGCGGCCAGGTGATCGGGATCGGCGTGGTGGTAGACGACTAGCCGCGCGCGCGACAGGAATGCCGCGTCGACGATCGAGGCGTGGTTCAGGCGGTCGCAGAAGATCACGTCGCCGGGGCCGACTAGCGCGCCAATCGTGCCGAGGTTCGCCAGGTAGCCGGAGCTGAACACGATCGCCGCCTCGGCGCCCTTCAGCGCGGCCAGCTCGCTCTCCAGCTCGCGGTGGAGCGTCGTGCTGCCCGAGACGAGGCGCGACGCGGCAGTGCTGGCACCATAGCGGCGCACGGCCTCCGTCGCCGCGCTCACCACGCGCGGATCGGCCGCCAGGCCGAGGTAGTTGTTCGAGGCGAGCAGCAGGAACCTGCGTCCCTGGTAGACGATCTCCGGCTCGGGCGCCGTCTCGAAGTCGCTCAGCCCGCGCAGCAGGTGGTGCTGCCGCAGGTCTTCCAGCTCGGCGGCCAGCCAGGCGAGCGAGGTGTCAGCCATCAGTCGTCAGCTATTAGCGATCAGCAATCAGCCTTCAGCTTTCAGCCCCGGGAGTCCGTCTGCTGACGGCTGATAGCTGATGGCTGACGGCTCGCCCGTCACCTCCCCAATGCTGGCGTAGGTGATGGCGAGCAGCTCGTCCAGCTCCGCGTCGCTGATGCTGAGCGGCGGCATGAGCACGATGACGTCGCCGAGGGGTCGCAGCACGGCGCCGCGGCGCCGTGCTGCCGCGATCACGCGCCCGCCGATGCGCGCGGCCGTGGGATAGGGCGCGCGCGTCGTCCGGTCGCCCACCAGCTCGATGCCCACCATAAAGCCGCGCTGGCGCACCTCGCCCACGTGCGGCAGCGCCCGGAACCGCTCCAGGCCGCGCGCCAGGCGCGCGATCTTCGGTCCCAGCCGCTCCACCGTGCGCTCCTGCTCGAACAGGTCCAGGTTTGCCAGCGCGGCGGCGCAGCAGAGCGGATTGCCCGTGTAGGTGTGGCCGTGGAACAGGTGCTTCATCTCGGCGTAGTCGCCCAGGTAGGCGTCGTAGATCGCCTGCGTGGTCAGCACGGCCGAGAGCGGCAGGTAGCCGCCGGTGATGCCCTTGCCGACGACCAGCAGGTCGGGCGTCACGTCCTCGTGCTCGCACGCGAACAGGCGCCCGGTACGACCGAAGCCGACTGCCACCTCGTCGGCGATGAGCAGCGTTCCGTACTCGTCGCACAGCTCGCGCACGCGCCGCAGGTAGCCGGGCGGCTGCGTGAGCATCCCGGCGGCGCCCTGCACCAGCGGCTCGACGATCACGGCGGCCACCTCGTCGCGGTGCGCGGCCAGCAGCCGGCCTAGCTCCTCCGCGCAGGCCGGGGCACCTGTCCCCGTACACCCCGGGTACTCTAGCCCCAGCGGGCAACGGTAGCAGTAGGGCGAGGGCGCGTGGAGCGCCGGGAACAGCAGCGGCCCGAAACGCGCGTGGAACTCCTCAATGCCGCCGACGCTCACTGCGCCCAGTGTGTCACCGTGGTAAGCGTTCTGCAGGCTCAGGAAGCGGGTGCGGCCCGTTTCGCCCTTCAGCTGCCAGTACTGGAACGCCATCTTCAGCGCGATCTCGACGGCGCTCGCCCCGTTCTCGGCGTAGAACACCTTGGTCAGGCCGGGCGGGGCCAGGGCGACCAACCGCCGCGCCAGCTCGATCGACGGCACGTTGGCGATGCCGAGCAGCGTGCTGTGCGCGATGCGGCCGAGCTGCGCGGCGATCGCGGCGTCGATCTCCGCCTTGCGGTGGCCGTGGACCGTCACCCACAGCGACGACACGCCGTCCAGGTAGCGGCGGCCGTCCACGTCGATCAGGTAGCTGCCCTCGCCCGCCGCGACGACCAGCGGCTCCTCGGCCGCGTACTCCGCCATCTGCGTGAACGGGTGCCACACGTAGGCCTTGTCGTCATGGGCGAGTGCTGAGTGCCGAGTGCTGAGTGCCGAGTCCGGTTGTGTAGGGGCGCTGCTTGCCACGCCCTGGCCGCTGGCCACGCCCTGCTCCGTGGGTCGCGTGGTACTCATCGCTCGTTACTCGGCGCCACGCTTGACCGGCATCTCCAGGTCGACGAGCATCTGCCGGTCCTCGGCGGGGTCGCGGCCGACCGTGGTCAGGTAGTTGCCGACGATCAGGCCGTTTGCGCCCGCCAGCAGCCCCATCGCTTGCAGGTCGCGCAGCACCACCTCGCGGCCGCCGGCGTAGCGCAGCAGCTTGTCGGGGAAGACGAGCCGGAACACGGCCAGGCCCCGCAGCGCCTCCAGCGGCGCGAGCAGCGAGCGATCGGCCAGCGGCGTGTTGGGGCGCGGGTTCAGGAAGTTGATCGGGATCTCGTCGGGGTCCAGCGCGCGCAGCTCGTAGGCCAGCTCGACGCGCTGGCGGGGCGCCTCGCCCATGCCCAGGATACCCCCCGAGCACAGCTCCATTCCCGCTTCCTTGGCGAGCTGGCAGGTGCGCACCCGGTCGTCGAAGGCGTGGGTCGTGCAGATCGTCGGGAAGAAGCTGCGGCACGCTTCCAGGTTGTGGTTGTACATCTCGACGCCCGCGTCCGCGAGCTGCCGCGCCTGCTCGGCCGTCAGCAGGCCGAGCGAGCACGACACCTTGATGCGGGTCGCGCGCTGGATGCTCGCCACGGCCTCCAGCACCTCGGCCATCAGGCGCGGGCCCGGCCCACGGACGGCGACGACGATGCAGAAGTGGCTGGCGCCGTCGGCCTCGCTGCGCCGCGCCGCCTCCGTCACCTGCGCCACGTCGAGGAAGGCGTAGGTGGCGATGGGGCTGTGGTGGCGCGCGGCCTGCGAGCAGAAGGCGCAGTCCTCGGAGCAGCCGCCGCTCTTGGCGTTCAGCAACGACTCCAGCTCCACGTCGGGGCCGCAATAGGCCAGCCGCACGCGGTGGGCGAGCGCCACCAGCGCGGGCGTGTGCGCGGCGTCCAGCTCGATCAGCCGCACCGCCTGCTCGAAGCGCAGCGGCTCGCGCGCCTCCAGCAGTTGCCGCTCGACCGCGGCGAGCAGCGCCACCGGGTCGTCCGCGACCGCGGCGCGGGGGTCGGGTCGGCGCTCCGGCGACGCGTCGGAGGTGCGCTGCATGGCTACTCCACAAACGAGGCCTCGGGGACGACAGCCGCCCGGCCAATCAAGCGTAGGGGGCAGCCGCGCGGGTTGTCAAGGTCCGGCGCGGGCGCGCGGCCTGTTACGGACAGGCAAATCCCGCGTTCGTGCGGGAGTTGGCTGGCGCCTCAGGACGCGGCAAAGTAGAGGAAGGCGAAGGCGAGGGTGTTGTTGAAGGCGTGGGCCAGCATGCCGGGGAGAATGCTGCCGGTGCGCCGGTAGACGTAGGCCAGGAAGAGGCCGACGGCAAAGATCGGCAGGAACGCTGGCAGGTTCAGGTGCACCAGGGCGAACAACGCCGCGGAGAAGAGGTACGCCTGTGGCGGCCCCTTCTGCTCGTAGTAGGCGCGGAAGACGTAGCCGCGGAAGTAGATCTCCTCGGCGACGGGCGCCAGGACCGCCGCCGTGAGCGCGACGAGCGCGAACAGCCAGAGGGGCACCTCGCGCAGCCATTGCAGGCTTTGGAGCTGTGTCTGCTGCACGCCCAGCTTGTTGAGAAGGACTTCGATGGTCGCGACGCCAAGGAATAGGCCGAGCGCTGCTACCGGCCCCGCGCGCCAGGTCGTCGGCAGCGCTCGGGGCGAGAAGCCCATGTCGCCCCAGGTGATAACGCCGGGCCGCACGACGCGGAAGTACACGACCCCAATCAGCACCGCGTCGAGGACGACCGTGCTCAGGATCAGCATGAAACCGAGCGCCAGCGGGCTGCGCCCGGCCGCCGCCGTGGGGATGAGCGCGGGCAGCACCAGTCCCAGCGAGCCGACCCCTGCCAGCAGCGTGAGCCCGAGGATCGTGCTGTGCGAGCCGTAGCCGCGGAAGGCCGTGGCGGCCCGCCCACGGGGCACGACGACGATGGTTGCCATCGCCAGCAGCAGGAGCACCCCGCCGATCGCGCCGACCACCAGGCTGAGCGGGAACAACGCGCCGCCGGCGAGCCTGCCGCCGAGCATCCCGGGGCTGAACAGCAGGCCGAGGGCGGCCAGCGCGCCGCCCGCGATCAATAGCGCGGCCGAGGTGGGCCAATGGGCGCCTTTCACGAGGTCTCCCGCTCCGGGTCCGTGTTCGCGGCGGCCGGCCGCACAATTCGTCCCACGCGCGATAACGGGTGTCCCTTCGCCTGCAGGTCCCAGCGCGTGAACCAGCCGAACGGCGAGCGATGGACGCCAAGGCCGTCCGCTTCGAGCCGCGCCTTCGTCGCGTCCAGCACCGCGACCGCCACCGCGGGTGCCGACGGCTCGCCGAACAGGTGCGCGAACGGGTGGAGGACGACCTGCTCCACGCCAAGCTGGCGGGCCAGCCGCGCGATCTCGGTCGCCGCGCGCTCCGCCACCTCGGCGGGCGCCGCCGCGTCCTCTCGCTCGACGCTCGCCAGCGCGAGCAGCGCCTCCTCGACCGCGTGGCTGCGCCCGGCGACCTCCTCGCGCAGCCGCGAGCGCCCCGCCTCAGTCACAGTGTACGCGAATCGATCGACGTGGAGGATTAACAGGCGCATAGGGACGGCAGCTAGCTGGGGCCCGCGGGCGCGGGGAGCAGCTTGCGCACCTCGTCCTCGAACGAGGACACGTCGGCGAAGGCACGATACACCGAGGCGAAGCGGACGTAGGCCACCTTGTCGAGCGCGCGCAGCTTTTCCATCACTAGCTCGCCCAGCACGGCCGCCGGCACCTCCAGGCCCTCGCGCCGACGCAGGTCGGCCTCGATCTCTTCGAGCAGGCGCTCGATTGCCTCGGCGCTCACCGGCCGCTTCGTCAGGGCCTTCTCGATGCCCGCGCGCAGCTTCGCGCGGTTGAACTCCTCGCGGCGGCCGTCCTTCTTGACCACGAACAGCCGTGCGATCTCGGGGCGCTCGTAAGTCGTGAAGCGGCCGGCGCAGCTCGCGCAGCGCCGCCGCCGGCGCGTCACGCCATCGCCGTCGCGCTTGTCCACGACCTTCGTCTCACGGGAGGAGCAGTAGGGACAGCGCACGGCCGGCTCCAGTCGTCAACCCGCGGGCACCGCCCTTGCCATGCGATAGCCGCGCCTAGCGAACACGAGGACTATCCGGAGTGTGGCGCACGGCTCGCGCGCGTGTCAAGCGATGCGCTAAGCACCGCTTCAATCTCTTATTCTGGCACGCGCCGTGCCGCAGCGCGTAGAGTGAGCGGGTAGCGCGAGTCGCACAAAACTGTGACGCGCTTCCCCAAAGCGACCGGGCGGTCAACGTGCTACACTCCGCGCTACCGGATGGTGCGAGCAATCGCACCCCCACCCGCCAGCCCACGACGGCGATCGGTCCGACCAGCCCGCCTCGTCGCCCGACGAGCGCCCTGGCCGGGCTGCCGCAGGCTGCCGGCGCCGGCCGCGCCCATTCCCGCGTTATCCCTGGCGCTTCTCATTGTCCTGGGCAGCACCCGTTTGCCGTGGTTCCTGCTGCCCTGTGGAGTTGCTACCATGTCTCGCGCGTCCGCCCGCGCTGTCGCGTCTCCGCAGATCGTCGGCCCCCGGCTCGCGGTGGCCGCGCTCCTGTTCACGCCCCTCCTCGGCTGGCTGTTCCAGGCGTGGAGCGGTGTGAGTCCGGCGCTCGCGGCGCCGCTGGCCGACGCGCCCAGCACCTACGAGGCGGAGCCTCAGCCGGACGACGCGAGCCCGGGCGCCGACCGCTATCAGTTCCAGGTCCGGCCGGGCGCCAGCCTGTGGGACATCGCCCACGAGGCGCTGCCCGGCGTGGTCCTCGAAGACGGCGACCAGCGGGCCGTGGACCTGATCACCGAGGCGTTCCAGGACGCGAACCCGGGGCGGGCGCCCAACGACGTGCGGCTGGGCGACACCTTCGTGCTGGAGGTGCCCGCCGGCACCTTCGTCACCCAGAGCCTCAGCACGCCGGATCGCGGCCGCACGGTCGAGTACGTGTCGTTCCAGGGCGACACGCTCACCCACTTCCGCGCCGATCCGGCCTTGGTGTATCGCCAGGTGAGCGCGAGCGATCCCAGCCGCGCGCGGGTCCTGTTGCGCGCCGGCACGTCGGTGCCGGCCGCCGACGTGGCGAAGCGCGTGTTCCAGGTGGATCCCCCGGACTTCATCCAAGTGCGGACGGTGCGCGGCGCCCTCACCGAGAACCCGCCGGCGATCGACGTGAACCTCGACCAGCCATACCTGGACCTGTTCCGCAACTACCGGGACCAGGCAGTCTCGGTCGAGCCAGGCGACGAGGGCATGCAGGTGTACCACTTCGACCCGGACGACGACTCCGTGCCCTTCCTGGCCGTCGAGGACGCGATTGGCGACGAGTGGGAGCCGGGCAACTTCCCGCGCATCGCCCGCCGCGAGTTCTATCGCGACGGCACGGTAAAGCGCTATATTCTCACCCAGCCGGGCGACCTGCTGGCGGCGCTCGTCAAGCCCGACAACAAGCGCTGGGCCACGCTGCTGCCGTCGTGGTCGTCGTGGACCGACGGCCAGGCGCAGCAGCTCAAGCCGTTTGCGCCCGCCGTCAACGAGGTGGGCTCGCTGCTGCCCGGCCGCATCCTGGTGCTCGTCCACCAGCCGAAGCCCGATCCCGGCAAGAGCGCGGAGTGCCTGGGCATCCCGGTGGCCCTGGCCGTCAGCGCCGGGGCGCTGGGCGAGTGGTGGCGCCGCCGCCACCGTGACGAGTTCGTGGAGGACTAGCGCCGATGCCGGCACGCAGCGGGGCCGAGTATCTCGCCGGGCTGCGGGATGAGCGCGAGATCTGGTTCGCGGGCGAGCGCGTGGCCGACGTGACGGCGCACCCGCGGCTCGGGCGCGTGGCGCGGACGCTCGCCGCGCTCTACGACCTGCAAGTCGATCCGGCCTACCGCGAGCGCCTGACCTACCCCTCGCCCACCAGCGGCATGCCGGTGAGCCTGGCGTTTCTCCAGCCGCGCAGCGTGGACGATCTGGTGCGCCGCCGCGTGATGTTCCAGACGTGGGCCGAGCAGCATGGCGGCATGCTGGGCCGCACGCCCGACTACCTGAACGCCATCCTGACCGGCTTCGCCACCGTGGCGCCGTTCTTCGCGCGCAACGGGCCCGAGTACGCCGAGCGCGTCGCGGCCTACTACGAGTGGTGCCGCGAGCGCGACCCCTGCGCCACCCACACGCTGCTCGATCCCCAGTCCAACCGCGCCCGCACCCAGACGCAGCAGCCCGACCCCACCGCGCCGCTGCACGTCGTCGGCGAGAGCGCCGCGGGGCTGGTGGTGAGCGGCGCGCGCACGCTCGCCACGCTGGCGCCCTACGCCGACGAGCTGCTCGTCTACCCCTCGACCTCGCGCATCGCGGCCAGCGACGCGCCCCGCTACGCCTTCGCCTTCGCCATTCCCGTGGCGACGCCGGGCCTCAAGTTCATCTGCCGCCAGAGCCTCGATCCCGGCGGCAACCCGGCCGACCACCCGCTCGCGGCCCGCTACGAGGAGATGGACGCGGTGGCCGTCTTCCACGAGGTCGTGGTGCCGTGGGATCGCGTGTTCCTGAAGGGCGACCCGGCGCTGTGCAACGCGCTGTTCCGCGAGACGCCGGCCTTCTACCACGGCGTGCATCAGTTCACGGCCAAGAACCTGGCGAAGGCGGAGTTCGTGCTCGGCGTGGCGGCATTGGTGGCCGAGGCGATCGGACGCACGGAATCGCCTGTCTACCAGCAGATGCTCGGCGAGATCGTGGACGCCGTGGAGACGCTGCGCGCCTACCTGCGCGCCGCCGAGGTGGCCGCCGTGCCCGACGAGCGCGGCTACTATGTCCCCAACCCGAACATCATGGCGACGGCGCGGGGCTACTTCCCGCGCGTCTACCCGCGCCTCGTCGAGATCCTGCAGCTCATCGGCTCCAGCGGCCTCATGGCGACGCCGACCGAGGCCGACCTGGCCGCGCCCGACCTGGCCGCCGACGTGGAGAAGTACTACCAGGGCGCGAGCCTCGGCGGGCACGAGCGCGTGCGCCTGTTCCGCCTGGCCTGGGAGGTGGCGGGCAGCGGCTTCGGCGGGCGCCAGGTGCTGTACGAGCGCTTCTTCGGCGGCGACCCCTGGGTGATTCAGGCGACGCGCTTCACCGGCTACGACCGGAGCGCCGCCGTGGCGCGCGTGCGCGCACTCCTCAGCCGGTCAGACGCCGAGTAGCGACCGCAGCTGGCGTGCAGCCGGTGGCCGGGCGGTCGCGGTACTCGTCGTGGGGAGTAGGCGCTCATCGCGTCTTCTCCTGGGATGGCTCGCGGCTGGCGGTGTGGGCGCGGCGCTGCTGGCGGCGCAGGCGCGCGTCGAAGAAGATCGTCGCCACGCGCGGCGGGCGCTTGCGGTGGTTCACCACGATCCGCAGGTATTGGCCGCCGCGCTCGGGCAGCCGCTTCACGTAGTGGACCGTCCCGTCGGGCCGCTGCTCGGTGCTGTCGGGCGCCTGCACCGCGCGCCACACCCAGGCGAGCGGGATGCCCCGCCGCGCTAGCTCGTCCTGGGCGTGCCGCGAGAGGTCCATCCGGCTCTCACCCCTTCGCCGCCAGCTGCGCCGTTTCCTCGGGCGGGCGCACCTGGCGGAACACCGACCAGATAGTCAGATCGTAGACGATCTTCAGCCCCCCGGCGAGCAGGAACGGCAAGCCCAGCGCCGGCACCGCCAGCGTCGCGCCGGCGAGCGCGGGCGCGGCGGCCGCGGCGGCGTTGCGCGCAACCGATAGCACGCCTGCCGCAGCGGCGCGCTCGCCGGGCGGGATAATCGCCATGGTGTACGACTGCCGCGTGGGCACGTCGAGCTGCGAAAGCAGGTTGCGAGCGAGCAGCACGCCAATCGCCAGCGGCAGGCCGGGCACGAGGGGGACCAGCGCCAGCAGCACGTTCGACGGCAGGTGGGTGAAGACCATCGTGTTCAGCAGGCCCATGCGCCGGGCGAGCGGCACCGCGGCGAGATACGACAGCGAGTTCAGCAAGCTGGTGGCGAAGAAGAGGGCGGCCAGCGCCGCCGGGTCGAGCCCATAGCGCAGGTGGAACCAGTAGGCCATCAGCCCCTGGACGACGAAGCCGCCGGCGAAGGCGTCGAGCGCGAACAGTGCCGTCAGCTTGGCTACCGTGCCGCGCACCGGCGGCCCCATCTCGGTCGCGGCGCCCGCCGAGGAGGATGTCGCTTGCGGCGGGGCCGTGGCGCCAGCCGCGGCCTCGACAGCGGGCGAGAGGCGGCTGAACAACACCGCCAGGGCGAGCGCCGCCGCGGCGTAGGCCCAGACCAGCGCGCGGTAGCCGGCGAACGGCTCGACGCCGAGCAGGTCCGGGACGCCGGCCGCGAGCGACCCCAGGGCGCCCGCCAGCGAGCCGACGAGGTTGTAAGCGGCAAAGACGCTCGTGCGGTGGGTATCGTCGGTGGTCTGCGGCAGAACGGCTTGCTCGACGGAGAGGAACGGGCCCACTTCCTTGCCCGAGGGGCTGATCGTCCCGATCACGGCCGCCAGGCCAAGCAGCAGGGCGATGTCGGTGAGCGCGAACACCGCACCGGCTAGCGCCATCAGGAGCGCGCCCACGACCAGCACGCGCCGCCGCCCGAGCCGGTCGGCCACCGCGGTAAGAGCGATGGTCATGATGGCGCCACCGGCGAGCGCGGCGGTGAAGATCGCGCCGATGGCCACCGCGTCCAGGCCGATGGCGGCGAGGTAGAGCGCGAGCACGACTGACAGGAAGCCGTAGGCGCAGCCGCGTACGCCGCAGGTCGCGAACAACAGCCAGCCGTCGGGCGATAGTGCGGGCAGCCAGGCCAGCGGCGCCGCCCGGCTAGTGCCGGCCCGGCCAGTACGGCTGCTGTCCGTCGCCGGTACGCCCGAGCGCTCACGCGGTGCTGCCGGCGGCGTCTCGCTCATCGCCGTCCCTCCCGCCGCGTGGCCGAGCGACCGTCATGGACACGTCGGCAGGTGGAGAAGCATAGAGCGCGCGGTTGGCCGCGTCAACCGCGCGCTCTATCCGAAGGCCGAATTGCCGGCAGGGCTGTGTCCCCGGCCGGCCGCTAGGACTTCGCGCCGCCGGTCACGACGACGGTGCCGATCATGCCGTCGTCCTCGTGAGGCACGCAATAGTACCGGTACACGCCCGGCTCGGTGAACGTGTAGGAGAACGACTCGCCCACTTGCAGGCGCCGCCCCGAGTCCCACACGCCGTCATAGCTGGTGGTGGTGTGCGTGCCCGACACGTCGGCCCAGGTCACGGTCGTGCCGACGGGTACCGTGATGTTCGCGGGATCGAAGCGGTTGGGGTTCGCCGCCATGTCCACACGGATGGTCTGGGCGGCCGGCGCGGCGAGCGCCATGGCGGCCACGGTGCCGGTCAGCGCGAGGCCGAGCGCCACCCCGAGTCCAGCTGGGGTACGCGATAGCGTCATGTGTCCCCTCTCTCGCCGCCGCGGCGCCAGGCCGCGGCGCATTTGCAGCGCGGGACGCCCCCCGAGGGTGCGCCCCGCGCTGCTCGTCTCGGTGTACCGCGCCGTGTTACGCGGGGGCCTCGGCCGGCCGCGCGCCGCGCAGGGTCGCCCAGAACAGCACGCCGAACAGCGCGAACACGGCGGGCGGCCCGACCCAGAAGAACGGGCTGAGCCCTACCGCGGCCGCGATGTAGCCGCCCAGCACGGGGCCGACGATGCCGCCGAGGTCGCGCGTCGCGTTGTAGAGGCCCACGGCCACGCCACGGCTCACCATGCCCTCCGGAATGTCGGCCACGGCCACGGTATTGGCGACCAGCACGGCCGCACGGCCCAGGCCGATGCCGACGAACAGCACGAGCAGTCCGATGAGCCCCGTCTGCCAGGGCGTGAGCATCAGCAGTCCGGTTATCAGCGCCAGCCCCAGCACGCCCACCCGGTTGTGGCCCAGCCAGCGCGTCACCTCGCCGCCAAACGGCCGCGCGAGCGTGTTGGCGAGCGAGTGCGTGCCGCGCAGCAGGCCGATCTCCGCCAGGCTCATCTGCATGCCCAGCGCGTACAGCGGCACGTAGGTCTGGCCGATCTGGTGGAACACTTGCAGGAAGAAGGACACGAGCGAGACGTTCGCCACCTGCGGGTGGCGCATGGCGGCGGCAAACTGCTGCAAGCGCTTGCCGAGCGACGCGGGCGCGGGCGGTCGCGCCGGGCGCGCGCCGCCGCGCGCGGGTGTGGTGACGCACAAGCCGGCGAGTAGGGGGAAGGCAGCCGAGCAGACGAACGCCGGCCCGTAGTCCAGCCATTCCCCGAGCACCCCGCCGCCCAGGCCGCCTATCGTATAGCCGAGCGAGAGCGCGCTGGCGTACGCCGCCAGGTGGTGGTGGCGGTTGCCGCCGGGCGGCAGGCAATCCATGAACAGGGCCATGTTGACCGTGGTCGCCATGCCGACCGCGAAGCCGTGCAGGCCCCGGATGATCCCGAATACCAGCACGTCGCCGACTAGCGGGTAGAGCCCGCCCGCGAAGACGGGCAGAGCGTAGAGCGCCGTGCCGACCGCCTGCAGCGTGAGGGCGAAGTACATCAGACGGCGGGCGCGGCGGCGTCGGTACAGCAGGCCGCTCGGCATGCGCGAGATGAGGCTGGTCACGCCGGCGACGGCGACCAGCACGCCGATAACGTCCACCGGGTAGCCGCTGTGGTCCAGGTAGAGGGGTACCAGGGTAGTGGCGATGCCATCGCCCGAGTTGATGAACGTGACCGCGAGGAACGGCCGCGGATCGGGCCAATCTCTCATCGCCGGCCAGACCCGTCAGGACGATGCTTCAGCACGCGAGGCCTCGCTCTGCGGCCGGGCGGCCGCCTCTCATATCGTGCAGTATAGCCGCGACACCGCGGACCGCGCAGCGCGCGCCGTTCCCCAAGACCGGGCGCACGGCTTGCTGCTGCTCGCCTGCCGCGGCCGGCTGCAACCCAGCGACCTGCCGCGCCGCGGTCCCCGCCTGTAAACGCCGGAACCGCCCACCGGGCCGCCGCTCGGTTGCTTGACACGGCGGCGCCGCGATGCGATCCTGACGGCGCGACGCACCCCCGCCGCGTCTCGGCCGAGCGCACCGGGGCCCGCGCCGCTCGACCAGCAAGAGGGAGTCACGTATGGCGGAGTTTCAGCGGACACGCGTGCGCGAGCGCGAGCCGGGCGCGGGCGACGTTTACGAGCAGAACCTGCGGCTGCAGCTGGCGATCCGCGAGCTGTCGCTCACCGGCCCGGTCGTGATCCGTGGCGAGGACCGGCCGTTTCAGCAGACCCGGCAAGGCCGCCTGAAATTCTACCTCTGCCGCGGCATCACGACCGACGTGCCGCTCAAGGACTGGCACTGCTTCGTGCTCGACGTGCAGCGCCACTCGGGCAAGCACCGCCACCAGGGCGGCCTCGCCATCTTCGTGCTCGAGGGCGAGGGCTACAGCGTGATCGACGGCGAGCGCGTCGACTGGGAGGCCGGCGACCTCATCCTCCTGCCGATCAAGCCGGGCGGCTGCGAGCACCAGCACTTCAACCGCTACGCCGACCAGCCCTGCAAGTGGATCGCGTTCATCTACAAGCCGCTCCACGACGAGGTGGCCAGCTACATCGAGCAGCGCGAGCCATCCCCCGAATTCAACGGCTAGCCCCCCATTCGGGTGAGGATAGGGGGGCTCTGCTCGCCTCTTTCCCTGCAACTCGTTGGCTTGGCAGATGGGCGGGCGGTCCGTGTGGACAGGGGAGTAGGGGTGGTGTCTCCCAACCGGTTTTTCCCTTTGCTCGTTGGCTTGGCAGATGGGCGGGCGTCCCGTCCGGGCGGGGGTGTGGGGGTGTCCCCCACGGCCGGTTTTGCCCTCCCTGTTCGCTTGACAGATGGGCGGGTCGCCCATAGAATGTCGATAAGCTGTCGTGGGACAGCTATGGCATGTTGACCCCTGCGCACGGACCCCGCGTGGAATTCGGTGAATCTAGTACGCTACCGCCGAGCGCCGCTCGGGGAAAGGGAGCGACTCGTGGCCCAGCAGACCGAGACGCTGGCGCGACCCCTGCGCGTAGGCGCGCGCGGTGGGTGGAAGCGCACGCTCGCGCCCCACGAAGGCTTGATTATCGGCACGATCTCGGTGCTCGCCTTCATGATCTTCTGGGAGTGGGTGGGCACGAGCGGGATCGTCAATCCGATGTTCACCAGCTCGCCGTCCCGCATCATCAAGGCGGCCGACAAGCTGTTCTTCGATGGCGGCATCGGCGCAGTGTTCGGGGCGCTCCTCGTAGGGAATCTGGCGGCCGCCTGGGGAGCCATTGCCAAGGGCAGCATTTGGAAGGACATCTGGGTGAGCACCCAGGAGCTGCTCGCCGGCTACATTCTGGCCCTGGTCGTCGGCATCGTGCTCGGGCTGGCCATGGGCTGGTTCCGACGCTTCAACTACATCATGGAGCCGTTCGTCTCGGCCCTCTATGCGACGCCTAGTGTGGCGCTGCTGCCGCTGTACATCATCTGGTTCGGCATCGGCATCAACTCGAAGATCGCCGTGATCTTCATGTCGGGCGTCTTCTACCCGCTGATGTACGCGCGCGTCGGCGTCTCGACGGTGGACGCGAACATCCTGAAGTGCGCCAAGTCCTTCGGCGCGAACGACTTCCAGCTCCTCAAGACAGTCGTCTTACCTAGCTCGATCCCGTACCTCATGACCGGGGCGCGCCTGGGCCTCGGCCGCGCGCTAGTCGGCGTCGTGGTCGGCGAGCTGTACGCGGCGACCGCGGGCGTCGGCTACCTGATCACCGTCGCGGGCGCTACCTTCCAGACGGACAAGGTGTTCGTCGGCGTGCTCATCATCACCTTCGCGGGCGTGTTCCTGTCGGCGCTGCTCCAGCGCGTCGAGGACCGCTTCTCCACCTGGCGGCCGCGCCTGAACGAGGACACCGCCAACTGAGCGGGGCGACACGCCTCGCCGCCAGCCATCCGCTCGAGTGAAGCGCCCGCCAGCAGCTGCTGGCGGGCGCTTCGTCATGCTCGGTTCCGGGATGCTGGTGGGCGCGTTGGTAGGCTCGAGCGCGTTGGGCGGGGCGGTAGCTCCTGCCGCAACCGCGCGGCCAGACGCTCACCAAGACGGAAGGAGTAGTTCTGGCCGCGGTCCTGCGGGTAGACGTGTGCCATGTTGGCGAGGTACACGCCCGCGAGTGGCGTCTCGTGCGGCGGCAGCTGCCGCGTGTAGCCGCGCGTGACGACCGGCTGGGCGTAGGGCGCCTGCCAGACCCAGTGCTCCTGCACCCAGCCGGGCTCGAACGCCGGGTTCAGCTTGCGTAGATAGGGCAGGAACTCCGCCAGCACCCGCGCGTCGTCCCAGCCGAACAGTGGGTGGTCCATGGGCAGGTAGTTGCCCAGGTACACCAGGTGGCGGCCGCCGTAGTCGCTTGCCGGCAGGAAGTTCGTGTGCTCGACAGCGGCCAGGAACGGGAAGCCCGGATCGGTGACGCTCAGCCAGTACACCGGCAGCATCAGCGGGCGATCCAGCGCCAGCACGACGCAGTGCGCGCCCAGGTGCAGCGGCCCCGCCTGCCAGCGAGCGCGGTAGGTGTCGGGCAGGCCGCGGGCCAGCCGCAGGAACAGCCGCGTCGGCAGCGTCACCGCCAGGCGGTCGAAATGCTCAGCACCCTCGCTCGTGTCCACCCGCAGCCGTCCATCGCCCTCGCGCTCGATCGCTTGCACCTCGCGGCCCAGCGCGACGCGCCCGCCCAGTCGCTCGATCTCCTCGGCCATCCGCGTGTACAGCCGGTGGAAGCCGCCGCGCAGGTAGCCGAGCGTCGGCGTGCGGCAGTGGATACGCGCCCAGAACCACGGCAGCGCGATCTCCTCCTTGTGCGCGCCGAACTTGCCCTCGAGCTGCGGCTCCCATACGACGCGGTACGCCCGCTCGCCCATGCGGCGGCGCAGCCAGGCGGCCGCCGTCTCGTCGGGCAGCCGGCGGTAGTCGCGGGTGTACTTCAGATACGCCACGGCCGCGCCCAGCCGCAGCCGGTCCAGCAGCGGCAGCGGCCCGAAGCGCAGCACGGCGCTGGCCGAGTTCAGCGGGTAGAACCGCCCGTCGTGCAGCACGCTGGTGTTTGGCTGGCCCCAGTACAGCGCGTCGCCCAGCCCTAGCTCGTTAGCCAGCGCGATGGCGGTCGTGTCGGTCTGGAACAGGTGGTGGTAGAAGCGCTCCAGGTAGGCGTCGCCGACCCGGAAGCCCGCGGCCAGCCCGCCGGGCACCGTCTCCTTTTCGAGCACCACCACTGACTCGCCCGCTTGGGCGAGCCGCAGCGCGCAGCTCAGCCCCAGCGCGCCGGCCCCCAAAACGCCAATCGTCATGAGCGATCCGCCTTCAGCGAAGAGGTAGCCGTGGGCAGGTGGCCGGCGTCAGCGCTCGGCCAGCGCCGACCGAACGCCTACCGGCGGCTCAGCGGCCTGGCCCACGGGCGCGGCGGCCGGCGGCGGCTGCGTGAGCGCGGTCAGGTCGGCGAACAGCCCTCCGCCGTGCCCCGGCGGCTCGCCCGCGCCGCCGCTCACGCCCCGTTCCTGCCAGAGGAAGAACAGGCCGACCAGCACGACCGGCACGACCAGCGCGGCGTGGAGCACGAGCGTGTAGCTTGTGGCCTGCGCGAGCGCCACGCCGAAGACCTCCGTGAGCACGATCTGGAGCGGCAGGTCGAAGGTGCCCACGTAGCCGGGCGACGAGGGGATCATGGCGCCGAAGTTGGCCGCCGCGGCGCCGAGCAGCGCCGCCTCGGGGCGCGCGGGGAACGGGAAGCCGAGCATGACCAGATAGTACATCGTGGCCTCGGCCAGCCAGGCGAGGACCGACAGCCCCAGCACCGCCGCGAGCGCGTGCGCCTGCCGCAAGACGGCGAGACCGTCGACGAAGCTGTGGATCAGCCGCTCGCCCAGGTAGGCGAAGCGCGCGGGCAGCAGGCGCAGCAGGCGCACCGCTAGCGCCACGAACGGCCCCGGCAGCAGCAGGAACCCCACCAGCGCCAGGCTGGCGACCAGGAAGAGGGCGGCCGTGGCCCAGGCCGCGCGCTGCAGGTCGGCCGGGAACGGCACCAGCAGCGCGGCGAAGCCCGCGAAGGCGCAGAGCGTTAGCCCGTCGAGCACGCGCTCCAGCACGATCGTGGCGAGCGTCGCGCCCGGCTCGACGCGCTCGCCGCGCCACAGCAGGTAGGCCCGCGCCAGCTCGCCCAGCCGCGCCGGCAGCAGGTTGTTCACCGTGAAGCCGATCACCAGGACGCGAAACAGGCGTCCGGTCGAGGGCGAGCGACTTCCGCGCAGCGCCGGCCCAAGCAGCAGCTTCCAGCGGACGCTGCGCAGCCACACGCCGACGAAGTACACGGCGACCGCGGGCAGCACGTAGAGGAAGTTGGCCCGCGCCAACGCGGCCGCCAGCGCCGCCGGGTCGAGCGAGCGGAAGACGAGCCAGAGACAGACCAGGCTGACCGCCAGTCCCAGCCAGACCCGCTTCTTCTTAGCCATCAGCGGTCAGCCGTCAGCCATCAGCTACGGCGCCTCCGCGGCCGCGTCGTCGCCGGCCGCGCTCTCGGGCGCCGGGCCGCCGCCGGCGGCCGAGCCGTGGTTGCTGACGGCGGGCGGCGACGCCCCCGGCACCGCGACCACCACGCCGGCCGCGCTGTCGCTTACCCATAGCGCGCCGTCGGGCCCCGCCAGCACGCCGATGGGCTTCTGGAACGGGTAGTTCTGGAGCGCGGCCACCGAGTTCGCCATCGTGCCGTCGGGCGCGATCATCAGCACGCGCCGTTCGGAGGGCACTGTCGCGTACACGCGGCCCGTCGGGTCCACGCGCAGGTACGGCTTGTCCGTGATCGCCTGACTGCTCCAGGCCGGCACCGGGTACTGGGCTAGCTGCTGGTCGGTGGTCGGGTTCAGCTTCTGGATACGCTGGTTCCACGTGTCGGCCACCCACAGGTTGCCCGCCGGATCGAAGGCGATGCCCACCGGCTCCTTGAACTGGCCCGGCCCGCTGCCCTCGCCGCCGATCGCCCGCAGGTAGCGGCCGTTCGGGTCGAACACCTGGATGCGTTTGTTGCCGGTGTCGCTCACGTAGACGTTGCCGTCCGGCCCGATCGCCACGTCGCGCGGGCCCCAGAACCCGTAGGGCTCGGCGTCGCGCTGGCCCTTCGTGTCGACGAAGTTGCCCCACTTCGTGATGAAGCGCCCGCTCGCGTCGAACTTCTGGATGCGGTGGTTCCAGGTGTCGGCCACGTAGACGCTGCCATCCGGCGCGATCGCCACTGACCACGGCTCCTGGAACTCGCCGTCGCCGGTGCCCGGCTTGCCCAGCGTGCCGGCAACCGAGCCGTCGGGATTCAGGATCGTGATGCGGCCCGCCTGGCTCTGCACCACGTACAGCCGCCCGGCGGCGTCGCGCGCCATCTCCTTCGCCTCTTGCAGCGTGGCTGGGCCGGTGCCGATGCGACCGAGCACCTGCAGCCCGCCGGCCGCCGTAGCCGGAGCCACCGCCGCCGGCGCCCCGCCAGGAGCCGCCGCGCCCTCGGCCGGGGCTGCTCCCGCGCCCTCGGCCGCGCCCACACCCGGGGCGCTCACGGAAGGCGGCATCGGCGCGACGCTCGCCGGGCTGGTGAGCGGCGCCAGGGCGCCAGGCCCGCCGCCCACCACGCCGCGCGCCAGGTCCGGCCGCACGTAGAGGTAGAAGTCGCGGGAGCCAAGCGGGTTCAGCGGCTCGCGATATAGGAAGTAGCGCCACAGCTTCAGCCGCGTCGTCGCCGAGTCGGGGCCGAACAGGCCGTCCCAGACCGACTGCACCGTCCAGCCCTTGTAGTCCTCGGGATACCACCAGTTCAGGCGGTACTTCTGGCCCACGTAGTCCGCGATGCGGTCGCGGATGGGGTCGATGTTCGTGGACATGACGATGATCGCAGGTGGCCGCTCGCCGCCCGTGTCGGGCGGCAGCGTGCGCGAGAAGTACGTCTTCTTCGTCCAGTTGCGCAGGTACCACTCGAACGGCCAGGCCACCGACTCGTGCACGACCTGCGTGCCGTTCTCGGTGTCGGTGTAGCCGTTGTCCAGCATCACGGGGAACTCCTTGCCCGTGCCCGTGATGTGGCTCAGGTACTCGAGCTGCTCCATGACGCGTGGGATGTCGGGCGAGCTTTGCACGTACACCAGCATGTCGTTGGGCGTGTCGCCGTTCTTGTACGTCACCTGCCAGCCGATGTGAATCGTGAGCGCCACCAGGCCCAACACGCAGGCGGTGCCCATCGGCGCCGGTAGGAAACGCCAGCCCTGGCGCCGCCCCAGCTCCCACAGGCCCACCGCCGCCGCGAACAGCATCACGAGCACGGCCATCTGCCAGAGCTGCGCCCTTTGCTGGGCCAGCGGGTCGGCGACCGGCGACCGCATCACCGTCGTCAGCGGGATCACCATGCCCAGCATGAGCAGCGTGAGCAGCGCCGCCAACAGGTAGGGGCCGCTGAACACCCGCCGCCACTCCAGCCGGTCCGCCGCCCAGCCGACGAATTGCGCCGCCAGCAGGTTCAGCGGGATCGCCAGGTGGACCAGCAGCCACGGCATCTTCTCGCTGGCCAGCGTGTAGATGCTGATGGCGCCGATGGCCCAGTACAGCGTGAACCAGAAGAACAGGCTGCCGCGGCGGCTCAGCGCCAGCACCAGCGTCGCCGCGTAGGCCATGCCGACGAGGAACCAGCCCTGCGCCTCGTGCGCGCTCAGGACCGCCACCCGCTCGGGCCGAGAGAGCTGGAAGAAGACGAGCCCGACCACCAGGTAGATCGCCGTGATCAGGCCCAGCCCGCGCTTGTTCGCGCCCGAGACGAGCGCGGCCGCCACGGCCAGGATCACCGCCGTGAACTCGTACAGCGGCATCAGCAGGAAGTAGTAGTAGGTCGGCTGCGAGCCGCGCGCCACCCCCTGCTGCTCCATCCAGTACTGGAGCGCGCCGATGGTGCCCGTCTGGATGCCGTTCGGGTTCGTGAAGAAGGTCGTGAACAGCGTCACGCAGATGGCGATGACGATGGCCACGCAGTTCAGCAGCACCACCGGCCGCACGCTCAGCACGGCGCCCAGCAGCTCGCTGCCCCACGGCGCCGCCGCGGCGGTCGCGCCGTTACCGTGCAGGCGCGCGTCGTAGCGGTGCCAGAAGTGCTCGGCCACGATCTTGATCGCCACGAAGCTCACGACCAGGAAGCCGACCAGGTAGATCGCCTCCTTGGTGCTGAAGGCGAGCGCCAGGCCCACGCTGCCCACGTACAGCCAGCGCGGCTGGCGTGTGCGCACGTAGTTCAGCAGCCCGACCATCATCAGCAGCGTGAAGAAGCCGAAGTAGATGTCCTCGCGCGTGAAGCGCGAGAAGTAGAGCAGCGCCGGCGAGATGGTGAACAGCACCGCCAGCGCCATCGCGCCCCAGCGCCCGAGCTGTGCGCGCAGGAAGTAGGCCAGAATCACCAGGCCCGTGCCACACAGCACCGCCGTCAGCCGTACGCTGACCTCGTTGTCGCCGAACAGGAACATCATCAGGGCGTTCGCGTGGAACTGGAACGGCCCGTGCATCATCGGGTCGTGCGTGTAGCCCTGGCCCTGGAACAGCCGCCATGAGTAGACCGCGTGCAGGCTCTCGTCGTGGTGCAGCGCCCGCACGCCCAGATCGTGCATCCGCAAGAGAAACGCCACCGCGACGGTCGCCACCCAGAAGACGCTCTCCCACGGCAGCACCGGGGGGGCTGGCCGTGGGGCCGGGGGCAGTGCGGGGGCGAACTCTTCACGCTCGGGGTGACGTTGGCGGACCTTCGGTTGGTCGGCTACTCGGGCCATGCGGATGGCACTCCTTCAGGGCCTAACGGACGACGATTATATCATGGCGGGTGGGTATCAGCCATGAATTGCGATAGACCCACCAATTCCAGAGCGCGCTGCTGCTCGGAATCGGGCCTACGGTGATCGTTTCGTCGAGCGGCTGCCGCTCGCCCTCCGGCGCCCCGGGACCGGCGGGCCAGAGGCCCCGGCGCACGGTGCCCGGCGGCGTGCTCAGCGCGTCGGGGAAGGTGTCCTGGAAGCGGACCGTTGGCACGTCGCGCAGGTGCCAGAGCAGCAACGGCTGCAGCGCGTCGCTGACGACGATCGGCGACGTGGGCTCCTGGCGTGCCCAGGTCTGCACTTCTTCCACGAGACTATAAACGCTGGGTGAGAGGGCCTGCGGACGCAGCAGCTCGGCCTCGCCCGCGCCGAAGTCCGCGAACTGCAAGCGGCCGTTGGTCACGCCGACGAACGCCAGGCCGAGGGCGACGGCGATGATCGCGGTGACGCGCAGTGGCCGCGACGCCTCGCCCGGCGGCCCGCTGGCCTGCCACCAGTCGCTCAGCCGTCGGTGCAGGAGCGCCAGGAAGGCTAGCACGAGCACGCCGAGCGCCAGCTCTCGCCCCCGCGCGCTCAGCCCGCCCGGGGCGGCGAGGCTGCTCTGGAGCAGCCGCACCGTGTTGACCGCGCAGACGAACGTGATGCCGGCCAGCGCGGCGAGCAGCGCGTCCTCGCCCACAGCGCGCCACGTCCAGCCGGGCGCGGCCAGGCGGGCGAGCGCCAGGCCGCCGAGCAGCGCCAACGGCAGCAGCCAGCAGAGCAGGTAGGGCAGCGGGTCGGGTGGCTGGAACACGAGCGGCAGCGCCGCGAGCGTCGTCCACCAGAGCAGGAAGTGCTCGAAGGGCCGCGTGCGGCGCACCACCACGACGATGCCCGCGATGGCGGCGACCACGATCGGCAGGTCGTACACCAGCAGCGTCGGCAGCCAGGGGATCGGCGTGGCCCGCGGATAGTACGGCGCCAGCCAGCTCACCCACGGGTCGACGAGCGCGCCTTGCAGGCCGCGCAGGTCCATCAGCCCGGCCGTGCCCACGAGCACCAGCGTCGCCACGAACAGCACGCCCGCCAACCGCGGGTCCAGCTCGCGCAGCGGCACCGCCGCCAGCCACTCCGCCGGCCGCGGCAGCCCGCCACGCGCCGTCTCCCCCCCTGCATCCTGCGTTTTCGGCAGCCGGGCGCGCGCCGCGCTCTCGTCGACCGCCCCGCGCGCCAGCCCGCCACGCACCCGGTCGCTCGCCGCGCTTCCCGCGGCTGCCAGCCGCGCCGCGGCCCGCGCGTCCTCGGCGCCCCCCGGCTCCTGGCCCCTGGCCCCTAGCCCCCGCTCCTTCGCCGGCCACCACGTGATCAGCGCCGCGCCCACCACCGCGAGCAGGGCCGGCACCGCCACCGAGCCGGCCGTCAGCAGCAGCGCCAGCAGCACCGGCACCGCGTACGCCCACCACCGCCACGCCGTCTGACTCTCGCTGGGATCAGCACGGCGCTCGTGGTATCCCGCCGCGCCGGACGCGAGCGCGTCGCTCCCTCTCCCCTTGGGAGAGGGCTGGGGTGAGGGCGTCGCCCCCTGCTCCCAGCCGTCATCGCTCCCGTCGACAGCGGGGGCCGCCAGCAGCGCCCGCGCGCACACGCCGACGAGCAGCGCTAACAGCGTCGGCACCAAGATCGCCGGGTCGACGTGGCGGCTGCCGAAGACCAGCATCGGCGAGAGGGCGAGCAGCGCCCCGGCCGCCAGCGTGGCGACCGGTCCCAGGAGCGGGCGCAGCAGCAGCGGCGCGGCGACCAGCGCCAGGCCGGCCATTGCTGTCGGCAGGCGCGCGACAAAATCGCTCGCGCCGAACAGCCCGAAGCTAGCCGCCAGCGCGTGGATCAGCAGCACGCCCGGCCCCACGTCGGGCGGCGCGTTCTGCAGCCACATGCGCCAGGCGGCCAGCGCCGGCTGGGCCTCGTCGGGCGCCAGCGGCCCGTTGGCCAGCGACGCCAGCCGCAGGATGGCGGCCACGCCCAGCACGGCCGCCCAGCCGGCCACCTCCCATACCCGCACGCGGTCGAGCAGGCCGCTTCGCAGGCCCCACGCCGGCGTCCACTCAGCACTCAGCACTCAGCACTCAGCACTTTCTAGGGCCGTAGCTCGGCCAGGCCAACGCCTACGCTCGTGGGCTGCGGCACCCGGTAGATCGTCACGTCCACCCCCCGGTACACGGGCTCCAGCGCCCCCTCGAAGCGGTCGCGGACGCCCGGCCCGTACTTCTCGACTTCCATCGTGCCCACGTACACGTAATCCACGTGCTGCGCCTGCAATAGCGACGCCAGGGTCGACGGATCGGCGCCCCGGTAGATCGTCTCGAGCGTCGCCTTGCGCTGGTCGAGCGTGGGCTGCGGGCCGCGCCACTGCAGCTCGTGGCCGATCCAGCCCAGTAGCGTGGGTAGCCCGCTGAACGTCGACACGCGCCCCGCCTCGCTGTAGTCGTCCCCGAACGCTTCGGCGATAACGGGGCGGCCAGGCATGTTCTGCTCCAGCCAGCGAATCGCCTCCGCGTCGCCCGGACGCGACGCCTGCAGCCAGGCCGCCCCGTCCAGCGTCGCCGGCCCCTGGAAGGCGTTGTCCTTCGTCCACGTCGCGCCCACCGGATACAGCATCCCCCCCAGCATCAGCGCGCCCGCCAGGACGACGGCGAGGGCGCCGAAGGCCCGGAGACCTACCCCCCCGGCCCCCGTCCCGATGCGGGAAGGGGGAGAGGGACGTACTCCCGCCCCCGCCCCCCTCTCCCCATAGGGGGCGGGGGCGTCCGGCGCAGCCTTCCCCGGCTGGGCGGGCTCCCCCCTTCCTTCAGAGGGAAGGGGGGCTGGGGGGGTTAGGTTACCCGGCCCCCGCACCAGGTACACGATCAGCAGCGGGCTAAGCAGCCCGAGCAGCAGCCAGACGTGGTAGTAGAACTTGAACACCGTGTTCATGCGCGTGCCGAAGCTGTCTTTCAGGAAGATTAGCTCCGTGCCGAGCAGCAGCCCGACGGCGCACAGCAGCAGCAGCGTCCCCGCGGGCGCCAGGATCGCGGCGCCCGGCCCGCGCCGCGCCGCCAGCACGAGTGGCAGCAGCCCCACGAGCAGCAACAGCAGCAGCGACAGCGTCGGGTCGCGCACGCCGCAGCACGGGTTGATCCGCGGCAGGGGCGCCAGCGCCACGACGAACGCCATGGCGATCAGCCACCAGTGCCGCCCGAGCGTCGCGCGCACGTCCGGGTCGGCGAGCGCGTCGAGCCAGCCGCGCACGACGGCCGCGACGGCGAGCACCAGGAACGGCCCGAACAGCACGACGAGCGAGCCGAGCATCGTGCGTTCCCGCACGACGTCCAGGCCGAGCGGCTGCGACTGGTAGCCCACGAAGTAGGGGGCGTACAGCAGGACGGCGCCGCCGAACGCTAGGCCCAGCAGCGCGAGCGCGCGCCAGACGACGAGCGGCACGGCAGCCAACAGCGCCGCGTGCCCACCAGGCGCCCGTGCCCCCGGCGTGGCCGGCGAGCCCGCCGGCTGCGCCCCCCCATCCCCACGCCCGGCCGGCGCCGCCGCGCGCTGCTCGCCGATCACCAGCCCGGCCACGACGGCCAGCCCGTAGACGACCCAGAACGTGCCCACGTCCCAAGTGTTGAGGGGGATCAGGAGGCCGAGGGCCAGCGCGCTCACCGCCAGGTCCAGCTTGCCCTGGTCGTGGCCGGCCAGCAGGTTGCGGAACGCGGCGAGCGCCAGGCCGATGGCGAGTAGCTCGAACGGCAGCGCCACGAAGTGCGGGTGCAGGTCGCCCAGGATCAGGCTGAACCAGGGGAACTCGGTGATCCCGTCGGGCTGCACGTTCGGGATGACGCGCGCCGCGTTGAACCAGGCCACGTCGCTCGGGAACGTAATCGGCCCCGGCGGCGGCACCGTCTTCACGCCGAACCAGTGCCAGAACGCCGCGTCGCCGTGCCCCTGCCGCGCCGCTAGCTCGACCGCTGTCTGCAGGTTGCCCATCACGGCCGTCGCGATCACCCCGACGACGGCCAGGAGCGCGGCGAGGGGGGCGAAGACCCCTCTCCCCCCCGCCCCCCTCTCCCCCATAGGGGAAAGGGGGGAGGACCCCGGGGCCGGCTCTGCCGAATAGCCCCCGCCCCCTATGGGGGGAGCGGGTTGGGGGAGGGGGGCCGTCGGTCCCGCCCCCGCCGGCAAGCCCCCCGTCCCCTGATGGGGGAAGGGGGGGTGGGGGGAAGGGGTCAGCTGCGCCCGCACCAGCGTGTACCCCAGGCCGAACAGCCCCGCTGCCAGCAGGCCCAGGGTGCTCGCCAGCGCCAGGTTGTAGGCGACCGCCGGCGCCACGTCGGTGGCCTTCGTCACGAGCGCCCACAGGAAGTAGCCCAGATAGTAGTAGGCCATGCCATAGCCGGCCAGCCACGGGTCCTCGGCGGGGAGTTGGTCGCTGCGCACGAAGGCGTGCAGGATGGCCATGTCCATGAACTTTTCCTGGCCGTTGATCGCCGCGCCGTACGCGCGCACGGCGACGGCCAGCCCGAACACGGCCAGGAACACGGCCTCCGAGGCGAGCACCAGCCGGCGCTGGCCGTGCAGCACGGCGAGCGCTTCGCGCCCGTTCCACGCCCACAGCCCGACGGCGAGCAGGACGACGAGCACGAAGATCGTCGGCTGCGTGGCGTTCAGCAACCCGAGCGACGCGAGTAGCCAGCAGGCGTAGCCGACGAGCGCCAGCCCGAGCGGCTTCGTCAGCCCGTAGCCCCGGTCGTCGAGGCGGCGGAAGACGCGCACCGCCAGCGGCAGGGCGCACAGCCCGACCACCTCGAGCGCGATTAGCCAGATGAGTATCGAAATGGCAGCCATGTTTGAGCTATCAGCCATCAGCCGTCAGCTATCAGCTTCCTGTCGTCGCTGCTGAGCGCAGATCTGTTGCGGGGCGCTCTGCTACAGCCACGGCCGTGCTCGGCGTTGCGGCGCAGCGATCGACCGTCCGTGAGCAGGCGTCGGCCGCTGGCTGACAACTGACGGCTGATGGCTGACAGCTAACAGCGGCCGGCTGCTCGCCGATCGCCGACGCCTTCACCCGGTAGATCTGCGCGCCTCGATTGAAGTCCACCACGCCGTCGACCGGCGCCGGGTCCACGTACACCAGGTCGAACACGGTGCCGACGAGGTCGCGGAACTTCTGTAGCCCCGCCGGGGAGTAGTAGGCACGCTCCAGCGGGCCTACGTAGACGTACTCCACGTGGTACTTGCGCAGCAGGTTCACGAGCTGCGACCAGTCGGGCGTGTCGTACATCACCTGCACGTCGCGCACGCGCTCCTCGACCATCCAGCCGAAGTCGCCGCGCTGCTGGCGCTGGTGCCAGTCCCAGCCCACCACCGTCGGCAGACCGGTATACACCGACACCCGCGAGCCCCACTTGTAGAGCCCCGTGTTGGCCTCCAGCACGACCGGCGAGCCGGGGATGTTGTCCTGCATCCACGTGATCGCCCGGTAGTCCACGTCGAGCGGGATGTTCTGGCCCTTGTCGGCGTACACCGCGCCCTGCATGTACGCCATGCCGTCGTCGGTGGGCGGCATCGGGTGGAAGCGCAGGGCGAGCTTGACCGGCGTCGCCTCGACCGGGTAGATCAGCACGCCCGCGAGCAGCACCGCCGCGGCTCCCGACCACCACTGCCACCCCGCCCGACCGGGACGCCAGCGGCGCAGCAGCCGGATCGCCACGATGCCCGCCGCCAGCCCGAGCAGCACCCACACCTGCATGTAGAACTTGAACACGGTGTTCATGCGGCCGATGTCGCCCTTGAGCACTGCTAGCTCGACGGCGGCGGTGAGCGCCAGCGCCACGGCGATCATGCCGAGCAGCAGCAGGCGGTCCGGCCGCTGGCGGTGCCAGGGCACCAGCCAGGCAACGAACAGCAGCAGCAACACCACGATGGCCGGCACGACCTTGCCCAGCACCACGAAGCCCGCCGCGATCACGAGCGCCGCCAGCGCCGCGTAGCCAAGCACGGTGGTCCAGCTCAGCCGCCAGCCGGCCGTGCTCGGCGGCGACCAGAAGCCCTGCGCTGGCCCGGCCTGCTCCAGCAGCGGCGTCGCCGCGACGAGCGGCAGCAGGCGGCGGCGCAGTAGCCAGGTCTCGTAGGCCAGCAGGCTCGCCACGGCGAACAGGAAGAAGCCGAGCACCGTGACGTAGTGGACGAGCGACGTGCTGGCCTTGATCGGCTCGACGCCGGTGTAGAACAGCCCGAAGTGCGCGAGATACGGTTGGATCGCGACGGCCGACACGCCGTACAGCGCGGCGGCGATGACGAGCGTGCGCAGCACCGCGCCCGCGGCGATGCCCCGCGCGGCATGGTACTCGGCCACCGCCCCCGCGCCGACCAGGATCAGCAAGTAGGTCGGGAAGTCCCACGTGTTCGTGGCGCGCAGCAGCCCCACCGTCAGCCCGCCGAGCGCGATCAGCCACACGGTTTCCTGGCCGAGCGCCGCACGGAGGACGGCCAGACCGGCCCTCACCCCCCGCCCTCTCCCAAAGGGAGAGGGGGCCGGCTCCGCCCCCGTCTGCTCCCTCTCCCCCTGGGAGAGGGTCGGGGTGAGGGCCGTCGTCCTCCCCCGCTCCCCCTGGGAGAGGGTCGGGGTGAGGGCCGTTCCCGCCGCCTCCCACACCGCCGCCAGCGCCCCGCCGCGCACGAGCGCGAGGGCGACGTGCAGCGCCAGGAGAGTCAGCGGCAGCGCCAGCATATGCGCGTGCAGGTCGCCGTACAGGAACGTGAAGTACGGAAACTCCGTGATCGGGCCGGGGTCCTCGGGGCCGATGACGCGCGTGCTGCGCCAGAAGTCGAAGGTGGGCATCAGCCGCGGGTCGGCCATCACGGGGCCGATGCCGCCCAGCGCTCGGAACAGCCCGCCGATCACCGGCGCGCTGTTCGCCGCGGTGCCGCTCGCCTTGCCCAGCCCGTCCACGATCTGGACCAGGCCGTCCAGGTTGCCGATGACGGCCACGAACAGCGCGGCCAGCAGCCCGCCGCCCTCGGCCCAGCCGAGCCCGGCGAGCTGCCGCGGGCTGCGGAGGCGATGGCCGTTCGGACCGAGCAGGAAGTTGAAGGCGAAGCTGAAGCTGCCCGCCACGACCAGCGCGAAGAACAGCGCCACGGCGAGGTTGTACGCCACGGCCGGGACGGTGCCGGTGAGCTTGACGAGCGTGGCGACGAGCACCTGGCCGAAGTAGTAGTAGTTGATGTAGCCGCCCGCGAACCACGGGTCGTAGGGCGGGAAGTAGCTGCTCTTCAGCACGGCGTTCAGGTAGGCGAAGTCCATCGGCTTCTCGCCGCCGAAGTTCGGGTGCCACAGGTCGGGGTTCGCCATGCGGATGCCGTGGAAGAACACGTAGGCGGCGGCGAACACCACCTCGGCGAACAGCAGCAGCTCCCAGCGCGCCCGCACGTCGGCCCAGAACGCTGCGCGCCGCCGCCAGACGACCGCGGCCGAGCCGAGCACGATCAGCGCCAGCACCAGCAGGATCGTGCCGCGCGAGTACGGCAGCACCCGCACGCTGGCGAGCAGCCAGGCGCCCCAGGCGAGCAGCGCGATCGCCAGCACCTTGGCGATGCCGTAGCCGCGATCGCCCAGCCGGCCGAAGACCGCCCAGGCCAGCGGGTACGCCGCCCAGCCGAGCAGCACCGCGAGCAGCCACCAGGCGAGCGCCGGGAAGCGGTTGATCAGGCTGTCGCGCTGGACGATCTCCGACCAGGTGCCGCCCGCTTCCTGCGCCGCGCGCATCTCCGGGGAGAGCATCAGCCCGTGGGTGTAGGCCTCGATCGGCTTCAGCCCCTTGATCACCTGGTCCAGCGGCACTGCGTCCAGCAGCGCCCGCACCTTCGCCGGCGAGTAGTCCGCCGACTTCTGGAACAGCATCACCTTCGGGTGGTCGTAGTTCACCCACAGGTCCGAGGCGTCGTCGTCGTGGATGACGAACGGCCCCAGGCGCGGGTACGACGTGAACACGGCGACCGGCTTGAAGCCTAGCTCGCCGTTGAACAGCAGGCGGTAGTACTCCGTGGCGAGCGGGTAGCGCTCGGGGATGCGCGGGATCGACTGGTACAGCCGGCTGCTGGTGATGGCGATGACGTCGGTGGCGTCGAGCGTGGCAATCAGCTTCTCGCGCTTGGCCGGGTCCTCCTCGGCGTACAGCTCGAGCTGGCCCGCGCCGGCGTAGGGCGCCGCCGGGTGGCCCTCCAGGTTCAGCGGCACCGGGTCGTCCCAGTGCTCGTTCGTCACCTTGGTCCCCGGCGGCAGGTGCGCGTAGATCCACTCGGAGGCCGCCACGCGCGTGGTGGTCCGCGTGTAGATCGTCGTGTAGGCCACGCCGTAGAGCAGCGTCCAGCCGACGACCACCGCGACGGCCGCGACGGCCAGCCGCGCCGCCAGCGGGCCGTCCCACGTCGCGCGCAGCCAGCGCAGCGCGGCGGCCGGCGCGGCCGGGCGGGCCGGCCGCGACTCGGGCGGCGCCTCGGCCCGGGCGGGCGCCTGGCGCCGTGCCCAGCCGAGCAGCTCCACCAGCGCCCAGCTGGCGAGCAGGATGAGCGGCGGCATGATCGACAGGAAGTAGCGCGAGGCGCTGGCGAAGTTGCCGCCCCAGTAGTACAGGTTGAAGGCGATCCAGACGAGCGGGATCAGCAGCAGCAAGCGTTGCGCGAGGTCCGCGCGGCGGCGCCCCCAGCTCAGGGCCAGCCAGCCGAGCGCCAGCGCGATGCCCGCAAAGCCCGCCACGCCGAGCGGTATTCCCATTCCCCACGTCACGAGCTGCTCGATGGGGTACACGAAGCGTGTGCGGTTGGCGAACTGGACGCTCGGCGGGTAGTCGATCTCGCCCGCGCTGATCTTGCGGAAGCTGTCCAGGTCCGCGACGTACTTCGGGTTGAGTCCGACATCGAAGAAGCCCGGGCCGGCGAACGCGTTGGGCTGGCCGACGCGGAAGAGCAGAAACGCGAACACGAGCGCCAGGCAGAAGCCGATCAGCGGCTCGTTCAGCACGTTCCAGTCGAAGGCGCCGCGGCGCACGGCGACGGCCGCCCCGCCGCTCGTCGTCCGCGCGCTGCCCGCCGGGGCCGTGGCGAGGCGCCAGGCGCGCACGGCGCAGGCGGTGAACACGACCAGCCCGAACGTCGCCGCGTTGATCTTGCTGGCGGTCGCCAGTCCGTAGAACACGCCGAGTAGCGTGTAGTTGAGCAGCCCGCCCTCTTGCGCGACCCGCACCGCGTAGTACAGCGCCACGGTCACGAAGAAGGCGACGAACGTATCCATCACGAAGTAGTGGGACTGCTGGATGTGCAGCGGCGTGACGGCGACGAGGAACGCGGCTAGCGCGCCGACGCGCCAGTCGAACAGGCGGCGGCCCAGCAGGAAGACCATGACGATCGTGCCGAGGTCGAACAGCGCGCTCAGCACGCGGCCCAGCAGCGTGATGTCGCCATAGGCCGTCCATTTGCCGGTCTCGGCCACGATGCGCACGAGGTACAGCGGGAACGTGCCGTAGACGAACGAGCCAATCCCCTTGTTGTAGGGATTGAACGGCGAATGGGCGGTGTCGAAATACTCGCCCAGGCTGCTGGGCAGCTGGATGGCGGTCTCGGTGTTCGTGATGTGGCGCTCGTCGGGGTGGAGGTGCTGGCCCGCGTCCCAGTTCACGCCGGTGAGCCGCAGCACGGCCGCGAGCAGCAGGATGGCGGCGAGCACGAACACCGCGCGGCCGGGCGCCTGACGGCCGGGGCGCGCCGGCTCCTCAACGCGCGGATCGAGCAGGATCAGTCCCACGCGGTCTCCCTGTCTGATTCAGGTCGGTCAGACACTATTGCAGGAAAAACAAGCATTGGGGGACACCCCCACACCCCCGCTCGGTTGGGGGCGCTACGCGCTCGCGGCCCCGGCTGCGGCGAGCGGCCGCGCGGCGGGGGCCGCGTCGCGCTGGCACACCATAAAGACGTAGGCCGCCGCCTCACCCGGATCCTCTTCACAATACCCGACCAGCCGCCGCGCCAGCCACCGTTCCGGGGGCCAGTAGCGCGCCTTGTCGGGCCAGAGCACCCACCGCCCGAACAGCCGCTTGCTGAGCAGGGTAGGGGCGCCGTAGTAGTGGCTCAGGTCGAAGGCGCGCATGGCGGCGGGGCCGAGGTAGCCGCGCCAGCGCACGACCGGCAGCCCCGCCGCCGCCATGCGCGCCCGCCACGCCTCGACCGTGTAGGTGTGGTAGCAGTCGGAGATGCGGCGGAAGTAGCCCTCGTAGGCGTCGCCGAGCGCCCCGAAGCCGACCGCCCGCGGCAGGGTCGCGCCTACCAGGTAGCGCGTGAAGTTGTGGGTCGGCACGGTGCAGACGAACGTGCCGCCGGGGCGCAGCACGCGGTGGATCTCGCGCAGCACGTCGTCGAGCGGCGGCATGTGCTCGATCGCGCAGTTGCTCATCACGCTGGCGAAGGCGCCGTCCGGGAACGGCAGCGCCGCGGCGTTCGCCACCATCGTCCGCCGGTAGATGCCGCGCGCCGCGGCCTCGCGCACCTTCGCGGTGTTCAGGTCGAGCCCCGCGTCCACCGGCTCGGCGCGCACGGTGGCGGCGAAATTCCCGTCGCCGCAGGCCACGTCCAGCAGCGGCCGCGGCAGCTCGACGCCCGCGTACAGGCACGCCTCGGCCGAGCGGATCAGCGCGAGGTGGACCGGCACCCGGCGCAGGTGCTGCGCCACGAAGTAGGCGGCGTCGCGGCGGATCATGGCATATGCCTCTCGGCGCCTGGCGCTCGGCCGACCTACCCCCGGCCCCCTGCCCGAAGGGGAGGGGGAGTGGGACGAGGCCGGCGCGCGGGTGGGGAGATCAAGGGGTCCCTTTGCGGCGCGGGAGTGGAGCGCGGCGCCCGCCGGCGGGGCAGTCGAGCGTCAGGGCCTCTGTGCTATCCTGTTCGGAGCCGAATTATACCAGAGGCCCGGCCCCGCCCTCAGGAAAGTAGCTTCCCGTGGACACCGTGCCCGCCGCGCCGGATGCCGGCGCCTACGACGCCGCGTACTATGCCGCGCGCTACCGCTACCACCCGACGTCGATGTACTGGTGGTCGGTGCGCTACTATGCGCGGCTGGTGCTGCGCCACCTGCCCGCCACCACGAGCGGCCGTCCCCGCGTGCTGGAGATCGGCTGTGGCGTGGGCCACGTGCTGGCGCGGCTAAGCGGCCGCTGCGCCGTCGTGGGGCTAGACCTGTCGCCCGAGGCGCTGCGGCAGGCGCGCGCCGTAGTGCCGCGCGCCCGGCTGCTGGAGGGCAGCGCCGACCGCCTCCCGTTCGCCGACGCCTGCTTCGACGCGGTGCTCGCGCGCCACGTGCTGGAGCACCTGCCCCGGCCCGCCGCGGCCATCGCCGAGCTGCGGCGGGTGCTACGCCCCGGCGGCACGCTGGTCGCCGCGATGCCGAACCCGTCGAGCATCATGCGGCCGGTGAAGGGTGCCGCCTGGGTCGGCTTCCGCGACCCCACGCACGTCAGCCTGCTCCTGCCGACGGAGTGGCAGCGGCTGTTCGCCGCGGCCGGCTTCCGTGTCCTCGACGAGCACGGCGACGGCCTGTGGGACGTCCCCTACCTGCCGCTCGTGCCGACGCCTTTGCAGCTCGCGCTGTTCGCGCTGCCCGCCGCCGCCCAGGTGTTAGCCGCCGGCAGCTTCATCCCCACGCGCGCCGGCGAGAGCGTCATCTTCGCCTTGCGCGCGGGACCGGGCGGCGCCTGAGCGCGCCGCGGCCTACCTCGAGCCGTCGGGCGGCGCGGAGACCGCTACCAGCTCCGGCGCTCGGGCCGTGGCGTCGTCAGTCTCACTCGCCGCCTCGCCGGCGCGCTGGCCCGGCCACAGGTCGCCCCAGCGATAGCCGCCGCGCCACACGAACCAGAGGCCGACGGCGATGAACGCGCCGTAGACGATCGTGTGGAGCGCCAGCGCGTAGCCCAGTGCCCGGTTGGCGTCCAGGCCATACGCGGTCACCGCGAACACGCTGAGCCCCTCGAACACGCCGACGTAGCCCGGCGCCGAGGGGACCACCATGCCGAGGTTGGTCACGACCATCTGGAAGACCGCCGCGGCCACGGGCACCGGCAGGTCGAAGGCGCGCATCGCGGCGTAGTTCACCAGCGCCGACAGTCCCCAGTTCGCCGCCGACCAGAAGACGAGTGCGGGCAGCAGGCGTCGGTAGCGCAGGACGGCGAGCGCATCGAGGAAGGGGCCGACGAGCGTGACCAGGTTCCAGCGCCGCGTCCCGGGCAGGTGAAGCTGCGCCCGCGCGAGGAGCGCCAGGATCATCGGGTGCGGTACCGCCGCCAGCGCGACCAGTCCCGCCAGTGGCAGCAGGCCCAGCGCGGCGAGCGCCGGGCCGGGCACCGCGAGCGGCGGCAGCAGCCCGAACACGGCCAGCCCGGCCAGGAACACCAGGATGGTCGCCACGTCCAGCACTTTCTCGACGAGAATTGTGCCGATCGACTGGGGGAAGCTCACCGGCTCGGTCTTGCCGATTAGGTAGGCGCGCACCAGCTCGCCCAGCCGCATTGGCACGAGCGACAGCACCATGTAGCCGATGAACAGCGCCGCCGTGAGGTTGCGGAGGCGCAGGCCCGTCGTGGGGTAGTAGAGCAGGCCCCAGCGGTAGACCTTGGTGAACATGGTCACGCCGAGGATGGCGAGCGCCGCGAGCAGCCACAGCGGATCGGCCCGCGTGAGGGCCGTCCAGGCGAGGCCCAGGTTGATCTGGCTGAGCAGGGCCGCGATGCAGCCGGCGCTGATCGCCACTCCCACGAGAATCCGCAGATATGCCATAGGCCTCCCTTCGCCGCTGGGCGGGCGATTATAGCAGACCCCTCGCGCCTCCCGACCCCGGCCGTGCAGCGCGAGGCCCGACGCGGCTTCGTTTTACTTCCGGCGAGCCGTGCCGGTAGAATTAGCCCCGAATCGGCAGCATTGACCGTTGTGCCCGGCGCGATCCGCGGCCCGCCGCCCGTTTTGTGGCTGCCGCTCGGCGCGAATCGATCAGGTTAGGGACGCCATGCCTTGCTCGGCGTGCGGCTGGGACAATCCCGCGAACAGCCGCTTCTGCAACCAGTGCGGCGCCGCGCAGCCGTCCGTCGTGCTGATTGCGCCCGGGGCTGCCGTGCCCACGGCGGCCGCGCGCGTCGCCTCTGCGGCCCCCGCCGATCCGCCGCGGGCGACTACCAGCGTCGAGGAGGAGCTGCGCCGGCTGGCCGAGCGCGTCGCGCGGCTAGAGCGACGCCTGCCCATCGACGGCCTCCCGCCGGTCGTTGCTCGCCCGCCGTCCACCTCTCGGCTTCCGGCCCTCGGCGCCCTGCTGGCCCCCGACTGGCACGCCGTCCGAGCCGCCGCCCGGCCGCTGCCGGCCGGCGCCGCGCGCTGGCTCGTCGCGCTGGCGGCGGTGGCGGCGCTGCTGGCCGCGTGGCTGCTTGGCCCCTTCCTCTGGAGCGCGCTCCTGCCCCAGCTGCGGGCCTGGCTGAACCAGCGCCCCCTGCCCGTCGCCATTGCCCTCGCGGGGGGGCTGCTCGCCGTGTTGAGCGCGGGCGCGCTCGTGCGCGGCATCCCCGCCTGCCCCGCCCCCGCCGCGAGCGCGGAGCGCCTGGGCGGCGGTCGGCGGCGCCCGGTGGCCTTCCTCTGGACGCCCGGCGGGGTCGTGCTCGCGCTGGGGCTCGCGGCGGTGGGCCAGGGCTTGCTACTCGCCCATCAGGATGCGGCGGGGGTGGCGTGCTATCTCGCGGCGGGCGCGCTCGCCTGGTGGCGGGCCCGCGCGGACTCCTTGCTTGGCCCTTCGAGCGTACTGCAGTGGACGATCCGCCACGAGCGCTTGCTGCTCGTCTTGGTGCTGGCGGTCGGCGCCTTCCTGCACCTGGTCCGCCTCGGCACCTATCCCATGGGCTACGAGGGCGACGAGGACAAGTGGACCCACTCCGTTGCTCAGTACATGCTGGCTGGCGAGCACACCGCCTGGCCAGCCAACGCCTTCTTCGACTACGCGCCGTTGTCGTTCCTCTACCTGGCGCCGATCTTTCACCTCTTTGGCCCTAGCATCTTCGTCGCGCGGGTCGTCGTGGCAGCGCTGGGGCTGGGCGCCACGGTGCTGTTCTACCTATTCGCGCGTCGTGCGCTGAGCGTGCCGGTGGCCTTGCTTGCCACGCTGGTAATGGGCGTCTCCATCGCGGACCTCAGCGCGAGTCGCATGGCGAACGTGGAGTCACACCTGAAGTTCTGGGCGGTTCTCGCCGCCCTCACCGCCGCCTGCGCCGCGGACGCCGCTGTCCGCTCCCGCCCGGTCCGGTCCGCCGTCAGCGTGGGCCAGCCGTCGCCCCCCAGGTCGCCGGCCAGCGACCCGGCCCGTATGGCGGTCTCGGACGTCGCGGCCGCGGCGCTATTTGGCCTCGCCGGCCTCGCCGTCGTCGGCGGGCTATTTACGTATGACATCTTCCCCCCGATGTCCGCGGTCACCGGGCTGTACCTCGGCCTGACGCTGTTGCTCGCCCTGGTCCGTCAGCCGCGCGCGTGGCGCCGCTATCTGCTGTACGGGGTCGCCTTCGCGGTGCCTATCCTCGTCGCCGCGCCGCGGGTACTGATGGGACTGCACTTGCGGCAGGGTGTGTTCACCGGCTTTCTGCCCTATTGGGGCCAGAACCTGATTCCCTCGCCGCATAACGTCGCCCAGGTGCTGCAATACGTCGGCACGAACCTAGACTACCTGCTACGCAGCCTCTTCATCCGTCAGTATTACGGCGACTTCCTGCTCAATCGCGATGGCCCGTTCGAAAACGCCGCCCTGCTCCCCTTTCTGGTGCTCGGCCTCGCTTGGCTACTTGCGCGCCTGCGAACACGCCACAACCTGCTGATTGCGCTCTGGCTCGTTCTGCTGTTCCTCCCGACACCTTTGCTGATCGGTGCCGTCTGGTTTCGCGTGGTGTACCCCGGCTTTCCCGCGCTCTACCTATGTGTCGCGATCGGCCTGTGGTGGGTCTATACGGCGCTGGCGGCGAGCGTGCCCCGCGCCTGGCAACCCGGGCTGGCCACGCTGTTGGTCGGGTTCCTCGGTATCGTTACCGTCTTCAACGGGTACATCTACTTTCACGAGGTCGACGACTTCGAGGACCGCCTCCACCGGCGCGCGTTGAGCGACGAGATCGCGGCGGCAATCGGCCCCGGGAAGTTCCTCTTTCTGGCCTACCAGCCGGATCGGGCCGACTTCATCGACGTCGAGCGCGAGCCCAACCGGCTGGCCGTGTGGCAGCGGGCGCCGGTCGGTCACGAGGACGCGGCCTATCGGCAGGTTCCCTATGCCGACTTGCTGCCCAGCATCTTCCGGCTGGGAAGTCAGTATCAAGCGGTCACGGTCATCGCGGCCGGTCCCCAGTACGAGCTAGGCGGCGACCGCCGTGAGGCCCTGAACGCGCTCGAGCGCTGCTTTCCGGGTACCACCACGGAGACCGGCCGCTACGAGGTGATCTACACGCTGCCCGGGACGGCTCTGGCCAACCCCGCCTGTACCCTGGATGGGCGCGCGGCGCTGCTCGCCCCGGCGGCGGGCGCGACACTGCCGAGCGGTACCCCGGTTGGGCTCGCGTGGCGGCGCGCGGCGGGCGTTGCGCGGGAATTCGCCGTCGAGGTGCAGCGGCGCAACGACGCCGTGCTCCGCGTCGACGCCACGGGCTTCCAGGGGCCGGGATGGGCCACGGACACGCGCTTTCTCGACGGCTTCAGCGGGCCGGGGTTCCTGCTGGACCTCTCCTATCAGTCCGGGCCCGCGACCGACGTCGTGGACGTGCCGGCGGCCGGCGCCTACGAGGTCTGGGTCCGAGCCGCCCGCCGCGTGGACGACGACACCCATGTCTACCTGGACGCGGGTGACGGGCCGCGCGAGTTCGCCCGCGCCGGCACGACCCGCCTCAACGAGTGGGTGTGGGAGTCGCTCGGGACGGTGGACCTGCCGGCCGGCTCGCGCCGGCTGACGCTCACGAAAGACTACGGCACGGCGCCGCACATGGCCATGTTCGTCGACAAGATCATCCTGTCGCGCGACCTCACGTTCCAGCCTGACGACCGCTCGGAGTGGGACACCGTGCTCGACGCGACCGTCCCCGCGTCGGACGGCGACGAATACCGCGGCCCCGCCCCCCTGCTCGACGCCGGCCGCTACCGCTGGCGCGTGCAGATGCGGGACGGCGATCGCTTGATCGACCACTTGGGCCATACTGGCTTATGGACGCCGTATCAGGAGTTCAGCGTCCGCTAGTCGCTCGTCACGCCACCGGCGCGGCGGCTTGCGCCGCGCCACAATCCATCCCGCGCGGAGAAGACGCGCATGCCTGGCACCAACCGCGCCGCTCTCTACCAGCTAGTCTCAACCGCCCTGGCGCCGCTCCTGCTACTGTTCGGCATCGTGATTCTGTATCTGGCCTGGTCGCTTGTCGAGGCCGGGCCGGCGTTGCCTGCCCTGCTCGCGCTCGCTGGGGCGGGCGCCGCGCTCGTCGCCGCCCTCAAGCTCCAGGCCGTCGCGGTCGGCGTCGCGCCCGACGCCCCCGCGGGCGCGAGCGCGGCGCCGACGCCTTCGGCGGTGGCCGCAGAGGCGCCCCCGCGTGCTGAGTCCGCGGGGGCGCCCGCGCTCCCGTTCCGGCTGGCGCTGCCCGAGGCCAGCGCGGCCCCGGCTCCGCCGCTGCGGTCCCACGGTTCGGCGGCGGCCTCGCTCCCCGCGGCGCCCGTCGCCGAGTCGCTCGCGCGCGCGCGATGGCTCCGCGCGCTGCTAGTAGCGTTCGCCATCACGGCCGCGTTGACGTTTCGGCTGGTCGCGCTCGACGACCTGCCGGGCGAGTTCTTCGGCGACATCGCGACCATCTACGAGTCCGTGGACACCGTGCTCAAGGGCCACTGGCCGACGACCTTCGAGCAGAGCAACGGCCCGCTCTACGGCTACGTCATCGCGCCCGTTATCGCTGTCGTCGGTCAGCAAGGCTTCCTGCCGTACAAGCTCGCCTCCGTCGTGGTGGGGCTGCTCGGCATCCTCTTGACGTTCTTCGTCGTCCGCGAGCTGGTAGGGACGGATCTCGCGCTCATCGCTAGCGTCGTCCTGTCCGCCAGCTCGTGGGACGTTACCTTCAGCCGGCTCGGGAACTCGCAGATTCTCTCGCCCACGCTCGTCGCGGCCAGCCTGCTCTTGCTAGTCCTGGGCATCAAGCGCCAGGACTTCCGGCTGATCGTCGCGGGCCTAGCGGTGTCCACGCTGAGCTACTACGGCTATGCGCCCCTGCTCGTGCTACCAGGCGCCTACGTCCTGGCCGCCGCATTTTATGTGAACCGCCGCCAGCTCGCGGCGCTCGTCGCCTTCGCCGCCCTGCTCACCGTGCCGTTCCTGCTCGTCATCTGGCGGCAGCAGGACATCTTCATTGCCGGCTCGGGCTACATCGGCAGCAAGCTGCTCACGCAGCAGAACCTGGTCGAGAAGATCGCCGCTAACGTCTGGCGCTCGCTCCTGATGTTTCACGTTCGAGGCGACGCGATCTTCCGCGTCAACTCGCCGGGCATGCCGCAGCTTGATCTGCTGAGCGGCCTCTTCCTGCTCGTCGGCGTCGTCTACTGGCTGCGCGCGCCGCAGCGCCGCTGGCTGCCGCTGCTGCTCGTGCCCTTCATCATCCTCCAGGCGCCGGCGAATCTGGTCCTGAACGAGGTGATGCCCACGCCCTCGGCGTCGCGGAGCATCGGCATCCTGCCGATCGTCGCCGCCGTCATCGCGGGCGGCATCTGGGAGGTCGCCCGTCGCATCCGCGACGAGCGCGTGCGGCGCCCGGCCTTCGTCGTCGTGGTCCTCTGCCTCATCGGCTGGCTCAACTGGCAGCGGTATTTCGTCGCCTACGCCAGCGCGCTGCCGGAGCAGAACAGCCCGTACGGGAAGATCATCGCGGCCTACCTCGATACCCTGCCCGCGGACGCGACGGTCGTGCTGTACTCGTGCTGCTGGGCCGGGGCCGGCCAGCCGGAGCCGAAGGGCATCCTCTACGTTGTCCAGCACCCGCGCCCCTTCCGGATCGTTGAGCGCGGCCGGTTCACCTGCGCCGCGCTCAACCTGCCCGGCCCGGTTGACGTGATCTGGGACCCGCGCGACGACGGCCCGGTCCCGCCGCCGTCGTGCTACCCCGGGGCGCAGGTGCGGGTCCACTACGACGCGCGCGGGCAGCCGGTCTTCAAGGACTTCTACATCGCCCGCGACGCGGCCGCCAGCGCCGCGCCCCACTGATATCGAATCCGCCGGTGGAGTTCCCTTACTCCCTCTCCCCCTGGGAGAGGGTTGGGGTGAGGGCGCGTCTCGGCAGGCGAACCCCCGGGCCGGATCCGGTATGCCCCCCGTCGCCTGCCGCAAACGGGGCCACGGTCCCGGCGCCCGCGTATCATCCCGGTGAGACGCTGGAGGTGGCATGCGGCGGCAGTACGACGAGCTAGCGCTCCCGCCCCGGCTGCTGCTCGGCGCCGGCCCTAGCAATCCAGACCCCCGCGTGCTGCGCGCGCTCGCCCTGCCGCCGCTCGGCCCGCTCGATCCCCTGTTTACGCCGATCCTCGACGAGGTGCAGGCGCTTGCCCGCTACGCCTTCCGCACGCGCAACCTGCGTACCTTTCCCGTACTGGGCACGGCGCGCGCGGGGCTAGAGGCCGCGCTGGCCAGCTTGATCGAGGACGGCGACCGCGTGGTCGTGGTCGTCCACGGCCACTACGGCGCGCGCCTGGCGGAGACGGCGCGGCGCTACGGGGCGGTGGTGGACACCGTCGAGGTGCCGTGGGGCCGCGTGCCCGAGCCGGACGCGCTGGCCCGCGCCCTGCGCCGCTCGCCCGCGAAGCTCGTAGCCGCCGTCCATGCCGACCCCTCGACGGGCATCGTGCAGCCGCTCCCACCGCTGGCCGCCGCCTGCCGCGAGCACGGCGCGCTGCTCGTCGTGGACGCGGCGGCCAGCCTGGGCGGCTGCGAGGTGAGCGTGGATGCCTGGGGTATCGACGTCTGCGTCGGCGGCCTCGGCGGCTGCCTCGCCGGCCCGGTCGGCCTCGCGCCGCTCGCCTACGGCGACGCCGTCGAGGCCGCACTGCTCAGTCGCACCAGCCCGCCGCATACGAGCTACCTCGACCTCGCCGCCCTGCAAGATTACTGGAGCCCCGATCGTCGCCCGCACCACGCGCCGCCGAGCGGCCTGCTCTACGCGCTGCGCGAGGCGCTGCGCCTGCTGCACGCCGAGGGGCTGGAGCGCCGCTGGATGCGGCACCGGCGCGTCGGCGGGGCGCTGGCCGCGGGGCTGGTGGCGCTGGGCCTGCGGCGCTTCGGCGATCCCGACCACCAGATGCCGATGCTCGTCGTGGTCGAGGTGCCGTCCGGCGTGGTCGAGGCCCGCGTGCGCCAGCAGCTGGCGGCCGACTACGGCGTCGAGATCGGCGCCGGCCAGGGCGCGCTGTACGGGCGCGTCTGGCGCATCGGCACGCTGGGCTACAACGCGCGCCTGGAGAACGTCCTAACGCTTCTCGCCGCGCTGGAACAGGTTCTCGGCGCCCACGGCCACCCTATCGCCCCGCGCGCCGGCCCCGAGGCCGCCCAGGCCCACTACGCCCGCGCCGGCTTGGACGGCTAGACCGTCCGCCGCGCGGCGCCCTCAGCGCCCCAGCTCGCGACGCACCTCGCGCAGGGGCGTGAAGTCGAAGACCTGGTCGCGGCTCACCGCGTCGGTCACCTCGGCCTGCTGCTTCGCCAGGTCGATCAGCCCGTCCAGCGCCTCCGGCGGCGCCTCGCCGTCGCGACCGAGCAGGCGCATCATCTGGTCCACCGCGCGCCCCGCGACGTCCTCGTCCACGTCGAAGTGGCCCGCCACCCACTGCACCACCGCGGGTCGGTTGGCGAAGATGTAGTCCAGGCCGCGTAGGTTCGCGCGCAGCATCCGGCGCACCTGCTGCGGGTTCTCGGCCAGCTTGCGGCTGCTCGTGGAGAGCCCAGTCCAGGCGCCGGCCAGGTAGTCGTTCACGTCGAAGAGGTGCGTCGCGCCCAGGTCCTTCTCGGCCTTGAAGTTATACGGCGGCGCGATCACCGCGGCGCCAACCGTCCCCGACGCCAGCCCGGCGAACAGGCCCAGGTCGGTGTTCAGCGGCACCACCGTGATGTCGTCGCGCTGGAGGTCCACGTTGTAGTGCCGCAGCGCCACCTCCAGGCCGATCACGCTCGTGTCGCGCGGCGCATAGGTGCCGACCGGCTTCCCCTTGAGATCGGCCACCTCGCGCACCTGCGGGCCGCCCATCAGGCTGAAGCCGATGCCGTTCGCGGCCACCGTGATGATCCGCAGCGGGGCCTGCTGCGCGACGATCGCGCGCGACACCGAGCCGATCGTCTCGCTGTAGTCCACCTCGCCCGTCAGCATCGCCGCGAGCGCCGTGTTCGTCTGCATCTGCTGCTTGCTCACGTCGAGGCCTGCTTCCTGGAAGAACCCGTGGTCCATGGCGATGGAGATCGCGAATCCGGCCAATGACTCCCCGGGCGTGTGGAGGACGACCGTCTCCAGCGGCGGCGTGGTCGTCGCGGCGGCGGCCGTGCTCGGGGCCGCGGCCGGCAGCGCGCTCGCGCTCGCCGCGGGCACTGGCGCCTGGGCGGCCGGAGCCGCTGGCGGGGCGGCCGGGGCGCAGGTCGCCACCAGCCCGGCGGCCGCCAGCACGGCGCTCCGTAGACCGCGCCGGAGGGGGACCCAGCCCCACGCTCGCGCGTCGCGCTCCTGCATTGCGTTCTCCTCTCGCCGGGCCCCCACGGCCCGGCGGTGCGTTCGCTTGCTGCGTCGTGGGTGACGGCCGGCCGAGCGCCCGACGAGAAGGGCCTGCTCGGCTGAGATGGTAGAGGCGCGCTCTTGCCGCGTCAACGGCGTTGTCGGGCCGTCTGCCGGATGCTAGCATCCGAATAGGTTTCCACCTAGCCGCCCGGGAGGTAGCACGATGCAGACGCCGACCGCGCAGGCGCCCGACTTCGCCACCGTGCTCGAGGCGATTCGCCGCGAGTACGAGGTGCTGGACCGCTGGCTCACGGCGCTCCACGCGCAAGCCTGGCAGGGTCCCACCGCCTGTAGCGAGTGGCCCGTGTACAAGGTGGTGTCCCACCTGGGCTCGGGCGCCGAGATCACCTTGCAGACGCTCCAGGAGCAGGTCGGCGGCGGCCCGCCGGCCGACCAGGAGGCCCGCCAGCGCGTCTGGAGCCACTTCGACAGCCTCGCCGCGCCCCAGCCGCTGCACGACGAGTTCCGCGACCGCAATCAGCAGTTCTTCGCCTACCTCGACAAGCTCCCGGCCGGCGAGCGCGAGCACCGCGTCAAGTTCTTCGCCGGCGAGCTGCCGCTGCCGGGCTACCTGCTCTACCGGTTGGGCGAGTTCACCATGCACTCCTGGGACGTCCGCGTCGGGCTCGACCCCACGGCGCGCCTGCTCGCCAGCACGATCGGCCCCTACCTGCCCCAGGCGCTCGGCACGATGAACCGCCGCGCCAACAAGGACGCCAAGCAGGCGCTCGACGGCACGGCTTGGAACGTCGCCCTTTGGGGCCCGGTGGAGCGCCAGTTCGCGGTCGTCGTGCGCAACGGCAACGTCGAGGCGGTCGACGAGCCGCCCGGCACCCCGGCCGCCTCGCTCCGCACGTCCGACGAGGCGTTCTGCCGCCTGTGCGTCGGCCGCCTGCCGCTGGAGCAAGCCGAGCGCGACGGCGAGGTCGACATCGGCGGGGACCGGGCCATCGCCCTGCGCCTGAACCAGCTCTTCCCGGGCTTCTAGCGCCCGGCCGATGCATCAGCTCAGTTCTCGGGGACGCGGCCGATCTCGTCCAGCACCTCATTCACCAGGTCGGCGCCCCACAGGTTCCGCATCGTCGCCTCAGGGACCGGCTGCGGCACGAGGCCCTGGTCGCGGAAGAACTGGTAGCAGTACAGCACCGACTCGCGGTTCGGCAGCCCGTTCGGGTTCATGTAGGGCAGCGTAATCGCCCGCACCGTCGCGATGTCCATCCCGGTGCCGCGCGCGATCAGGTCGTACATCTGCTCGCGCGCCGCGTCCCCGCTCTGGCCGTTCACCGCGGCGCGATACTCGCGCACGGCGCGCAGGTAGGCGCGCACGAAGCCCTTGGCGACGGGATGGTTGGCGTACAGGGCGTCGGCGAACCCCACCGTCGAGATCGTGAAGTTGGGATACATGTCGCCCAGGCCGAGCACGCGCTGGGCCGAGCCTTGCTGCTCGGCGCGGGTGGCGAACGGCTCGGCCATCACCCCCGCGTCGATCGCGCCGTTCGTGATCGCCGCCGTCATCTCGGGGAACGGCAGCGGCTCGATGTCGAGGTCGTCGAGCGTCATCCCGACCTGCTGCAGCGCGACCGACAGCGCACAGGCGCTGGCCGTGCCCTTCCCCGGTGGCGTGATGGCCAGCGACAGGCCCCGTAGGTCTGCCAGCCCGTGCCAGCGCCCCGCGTCGAGCACCGCCTTGCGGATCGACAGCATCTGGTCGCTGAGCCCGCCCGGCCGGTAGGTGATCACGTCCAGCACCAGCTTCACGGGCGTGTTCCGCGCGATCGCGTTCCACGTGGCGGGATTGCTGGGCATCGGCACCATGTCCAGCTGGCCGGTGGCGAGGGCCGGGATCATCTCGGAGTTCGAGGCAAAGGCGACCATATCGAGGTCGATGCCTTCCTGCGCGAAGTAGCCGCGCTCGTCGCCCAGCCGGAACGGCACGTTCGACGACCCGTTCAGCGCGGCGAGCCGAATCTTGGTCAGCTCCTCCGGGGACGTGGGGGCGGCCGTTGGGGCGGCCCGCGCCGCGGACGCCGTCGGCGTGCTCGCGGCGGGCGCGACGGGCGCGGGCGCCGCGGGCGCCGCGCAGGCGCCGAGGGTCGTGAGGATCACGCCCCAGACCATCGCGCGCCACCGGTTGGCCCCTTGGCTGCGTCCGCCCATCGCTCGCCCGCTCCCTTAGCCGGCTCGACGTGTAGTGTAGCACCATGTCCGCCCACCGGGACCGCAAACCGTCGTGTACCCCGAGTGCGTATGCTAAGGTGCGAGCGATCGGCGGACCCGTTCCGATCCACACGCGGAGGGGAGGCGCAGGTCGGAGGCGAAAACGGTGGAAGGGCCTCGGTCCCTCTCCGGGACCTTACCTGCACGGATGCTCGTGCAGAGGGAGGAGCCGCTCGGCATGAGATGGTTCACCTCGGTCGTAGTGCTGGCCCTGTCGCTGGGCGCGGCCGCCTGCGCGCAGCCGGCCGCCGGGCCAGCAGCTTCTACTCGCGGGAACTCGAGCGCCGCCTCGCAGGCGCCGTCACAGGCGGCCAGCGGCAACGCCGGCGCGGTGTCGGAGGCGCCCGCGCCGGCGGCTGCCAGCGGCAGCGCCGCGACGGTGTCCCAGCCGTCATCGCCCGCGGCGGGCGTGGCGGTCCCCGTCAGCTGGCAGCGCCCTGCCGACGTGGCGCCCCTGCCGGCCGAGGGCAAGTTCGACGTGATCGCGGATGCCCCCTGGCCGGGCCAGAAGGTCCGGGTATTCTTCTTCGGGGTGCAGGGCTGACCGTACTGCGCCGCGGAGCGGTGGGCGCTGGTCAGCGCCCTCGAACGGTTCGGAACCCTCACGGGCTGGGGCAAGGAGACGCACAACGCCGGGACCTTCGGCTTCAACCTGGTGCCTACCTACGACCTGCGACCCGCCACGTATACCAGCGACTACCTGTACTTCACCTCGAAGGAGATCAAGGCGCACGACGGCTCGGAGCTGGATCGGTTCGACGCCGAGGAGGAAGGGATCGTGAACGCCTACGATCCCCGCGGCCGCTTCCCCTTCCTCTTCATCAACGGCCAGTACGCGCAAGTCGGGGCCTCCGGGTACTCGCCGGGGCTCATCGATCAGATGGACTTTGATACGCTGCACGAGCAGCTCACCGCCGGGGTGCACACCGAGGCTACCGATGCCATCCGCGCCGAGGCCGACCTCATCACCAAGTACATCTGCCATAGCACCGGCGGTCAGCCGGCGTCCGCGTGCCAGCAGTAGCTCGGAGCGCAACGTGGCTCGGGAGCCCCAAAGCCGTGGATGCGCGTTGGAAACCTTCACCCTAAACACTCGGCCAGGGAGCGTGGGTATGTTTGGCGAAGCCAAACTGACACACCAACCGGGGCCGGCCGCTTAGGGGTGAAGGTTTCCAAGGTAGACGCACGGAGTCGGGGGAGAGGACGGCACGGATGAGGAGCGTGCCCCTGGCGCTGGCCATCGCCTTCGCGCGCCCGTGGGCCTTCGGCGTGGCGCTCGCCTCAGCGGCGGGGATGGCGGTGCTGCTGCTGTGGAGCTCCGGGCTGCTCGTCCACTACCGGACGGGCTGGGAGCTGCTGGCGAGCCGCTCGGAGCTGGCGACGATGGGCGTCCTCGCGGCCCTCTTCGGGCTGCTGGTGCCCCTCCAGCTCGCGGCGGTGACCAGGGCGCGCAGCGCGATCGGCACGGCCGGCGGCCTCGCCGGGACAGTCGCCGGGATCCTGAGCGTGTCGTGCTGCGCGCCGCTCCTCATCCCCGCGCTGCTAAGCTTCGTGGGCTTCTCCGGCACCGCGCTGGTCCGCTTCAACGCGGCCGTCAGCGATCTCGCCGCGCCGCTCACGGTGGCCAGCATCGTCCTAATGCTCGGCTCGATCGCCCTCGTGTCCCACACGATCACGGCGGCCTGCAGAGTCCGTGGGCCCAACGCGGCTGGCGAGCCGTGGTACCAAGCGTCGCGCCGGTAGCTCGCGCCGACAGGCCAGCCTGGCCCCTCAGCGGACGGCGTACGACACGTCGGCCTGGCGCTGGTACATGTGGTCGGACTTCTGCGGGAAGTCCACCTGCTGCCGCGCGGGATCGCGGATGATGGCCGGCGGGTCCACGCCCGCGGCCACCGCCGCCAGCGCCTCGCGCATCATCTGCCGCATCAGGATGATGCCGCCGTCCGACGCGCCGAGCCGCTCCCGGCCGCGATCGGTGATGCAGCCCTGCTGCTCGACCACCATGCGGTCCTGGTCGTTCACGTCGATGCCCCACCAGTCGCTTTCCAGCGGCGTGTACACGCCGAACTCGGAGGCGCGCACCTGCGTCCGGAAGGCCGGCTGATCGCTCGGGTAGAAGCGCACGAAGTAGAGCAGCGTCGAGGTGTCGTCCACCGGCGCGCGGTAGATCATCGAGCGCACCAGCTCGCCGCCCGGCTCGACTGGGGGCAGGGCGAAGCGGTTCACGAGCGGGAAGCCGTAGCACGAGATGTGCGTGTCGTCGATGCCGTCCACGAGCATCACGTTGTTGGCGCCGTACTCGGTGCGCTCCCAGCGATAAGTCACCTTGCGGCCGCCGTAGGCCGGGAACGTGTAGCCGTGCAGCCAGGCCAGGTGGCTGATGTCCACGATGTTCTCGACGTGGTTCAGCCAGTTGGCGTGGACCGTCTGCACCTGCACCGTCTTGACGCCGGCCTCCATGCGCAGCACGTCGTACAGCGGCAGGAGCGGCGCCGGCTCAGGGCCCAGGTAGGCGTAGATCAGCCCGCTGAACTCCTGTGTGGGATAGGCCCGCAGCCGGATGCGGTCCTTGAACGTGCTCTCCTCGGGCTCGGCCGGCTGCTCGACGCACTGGCCAGTCCGATCGTACAGCCAGCCGTGGTACGGGCAGCGGATGCAGTCGCCCTCCACGCGGCCGTAATCCAGCGCCACGTTGCGGTGGGCGCAGCGCAGCTCCATCACCGCGGGCGGGCCGTCGGCCGTGCGGTAGAGCACCAGCTCCTCGCCCAGCAGCTTCACGCGCTGCGGCTTGTGGGTGAGCAGCTCCGAGCAGCCAACCGGGTGCCAGTAGCGCCGCAGCAGCTCGCCCATCGGCGTCCCGGGGCCCACGCGCGTCAACAGCTCCTGCTCTTCCTTCGACAGCATCTGGCGCCCTCCGCTCCGTTAATCGCGCCCACGCCTCACGCCCCCGCGCGTCACTCTGTATAGCCGAGCGCCGCGGCACCGTCAAGGCACCCCGGCTGGACGTCTGGGCGTGCGCCCACGCCTGCCTGGCGGCCCGCTCGTGCCGGGGCTAACATAGGGGCAGACCACGAGCAGGAGAAGGAGTGATGGTCAAGCGACTGGAGCTAGAGAGCACGGCGCCGTTCCAAGGGCTCCCTGAGCTGGTCGCCCGCGATGAGGGCCTGTTCGCCGCCGAGGGGCTGGAGGTCGAGTTCGTCCGCCGTGGCGAGAACGCGCCCAAGCAGGCGGATCGCAGCATCACCGACCCGACGCTGCTGAACCCCTTCGGCAGCCACGGCAGCAGCCTGGAGACGGGCAAGGCGGCGATGTTCAACGCCTGCGAGTGGGGCAACTACCACCGCGTGGAAACGTCCGCCACGGGTGGCCGCCAGCTCGGGCGGCGCGCGATCATCGCCTACGGCGCCATTGTCGTGCCTCCCTGGTCGGAGATCTACACGCCCCAGCAGCTGGCGAACGTGCCGGTCGGCGTGTCCTACTATGCAGGGCCGCACTACCTGGCGCTCCTGATGCTGGAGGGCTTCCTGCCCCGCGACGCGATCGTCACCTGTCTCGCCCCGAACGGCGCCGGCCTGCGCTTCCGGGCGCTCATGAACCGCGAGCTGGACGCCACGGTGCTCACCGAGCCGCACATCACCGTGGCCGAGCGCGCGGGTTGCCGCGTGATCCTCGAGGCCGGGTTTCACGGCACCGAGGTCGCCACGGCGGACGTGGACGCGGAGACGTACCGGGCGTTCAATCGCGCCATCCGCGAAGCCGTGCGCCGCATCAACGCCGACAAGCGCAAGTACCTCCAGTACTTCCTCGACTACCACCGGGACGAGCCGGAAGTCGCCGCCCTCACCGTAGACGACCTGCGCCCCAGCCGCCTGGTGGTCACGGACCCGGCCCCCATCCCCGAGGAGGAGGCGCGGCGCACCGCCGAGTGGATGCGCAGCTGGGGCCTCCTCGGCGACATCAGCTATCAGGAGCTGTGCGACGTCGAGCGGCAGGCGGTCGCGCACCAGGCGTGAGGCATCAGCCGGTCGGCCGCTCTCCCCGCGGCAGCTTTGGAGCCAGGTGCGGGCCAGCAAGCGGAGGGCTCAACGAGCCCTCCGCTTGCTGGCCCGCATGGTCCCCACCAGGCGCTACCCTCCTCGCCGTCCGTTCACCAACTGGCATGATTCGTGCGTCCCGCCCCAGTAGCTGGTGCGCCGCCTGCTCCCCACACGGGATAGCGGAAGGAGCGGTGCCAGCGCCGGGCAAGGTCGAGCCGTAGCAGGCGACTCCTTGCGGGTGCTTGTCAGATTCCCTGTCGGGGCGCCCCGACAGGGCGGCGCAGCGCGGACGCGACGGCTCGCGTCTCCAAGCGCGGGCGCGCGTGCCGCGCGTTCAGGAGGGTAACGACGTGGCGATGAGCTTTCTCCAGAACTTGCTAGGCGGCCAACACCAGGAAGAGTACCAGGGGTTCGTGAACCGCTACCAGCAGGGCGCTCCCGACCAGGGCTATTCGAATACGGAGGTGGCCCAACGCTACCAGCAGGTCGCGCCCCAGCTTCCGGCGGATATGTACCAGCAGTCCGCGGAGCAGGCGTTCGAGCGGATGACGCCCGAACAGCGCCAGCAGTTTGCCGAGTGGCTGCAGACCCACGCGCAGCAGCAGGGCGTCAACGTGCCGGCGTTCAACCAGGGCGGCACGAACTACGCTCAGAACCCGGGCGCGCTGGCGCAAATGACCACGCAAGTGCGCCAGCAGCAGCCCGATCTGCTCGACCAGCTGCTCGGGGGCCACAGCGGAACCGCGCTGGACAATCCGGTCGTCAAAGCGGCCGCGGCTGGCATCGTGGCCATGGCCGCACAGCGTTTTCTGAGCGGGCGCTAGGCCCGCTCCGCCCGGGTCCCGGCTTCCCGCCGACGTTGCCTGGCCGGCGCGGGCGCGTGCGTCACCGCGCCGGCCAGGCTGCCCACCGGGCCGGCGGTGCGTCCAGCCGTGGGCAGGCGCAGGTTGTCGCCCGCCAGGTCTAGCCCGCCGTTAGCCCGCCGCCGTGCCGGGCGAGGGTGAGGGTGAGGTCGCCTTTCTGGACGTGGACGTAGCGCCGGTCGGCGCGCTTGGTGAGCTGCTCGACGAGCGTGACCAGGGGCGAGGCGGCGTCGAGGTGGTCGTAGCGGCGCGGCGGACCGGCGGCGCGCAGCGCCACTAGCTCGGCGTCGCTGCACTCCATGCGCAGCAGCATCTCCTCGTCGCTCACGCCGGGGGCGGCGTAGCGCGCGCGTAGCTCCTCGTAGCTCGGCTCGCGCGGCGGGTCGGCCATGATCTCGCGGGCGCGCGGCCGCGCCAGGATCTTGTCGCGGATCTCCGGCCGCATCGCCTCGACGGCTTCGTCACCGCCCCAGTAGCCGAGGGCGTAGAGGATAGTCTGGTCGGTGACCTCTTTGTAGCGCTCGCCGGTGATGACGTTGATCGCCGCCTGGCTGCCCACGAACTGGCTGAGCGGCGTCACCATGATCGGCCAGCCCCACTCCTCCCGCACCCGCGCGCACTCCGCCAGCGTCTGCTCGACGCGGTCCTCCATGCCGACCAGCTTGAGCTGGTGGCGCAGGTTGCTGATCATGCCGCCCGGCACCTGGTGCTGGTATTGCGTGCCGTCGTACTCGACCGGCTGGCCTAGCGGCAGCCCCTCGCGCGTGGCGATCGCCGTCAGCGTCTCCGACGCCGCGCGCACCGCCTCCGCGTTGAACACGGGCTCGTAGCCCAGCGCCCGCGCGTTCGCGGCCACGTTGAAGACGTTAGGCAGCGCCGCACCGTTCGCCAGCGGCGGCACGCCGACGTTGATCGTGTGGATGCCGCACTGGATGGCTTCCAGCGCGTTCAGCGGGCCGAGGCCAGTGGTGCAGTGGGAGTGCAGCTCGACGGGGATGTCGCCCGCGGCGGCGAGCACGATGGGCGCCAGCGCGCGGGTGCGCTCGGGCGTGAGCAAGCCGCCGGGGTCCTTCAGGCAGATGCGGAATGGACGCAGCGCCGCGAGCTGCGCCGCGCGCTCCGCGTAGTAGGCGTCGGTGTGGCGCGGCGAGTCGGAGTAGATGATGTTCACGATGGGGTCGAGCCCCGCGGCGCGCGCCGCCTGCATCTTCCACTCCCAGGCCGATGCCTGGTTCCACTCGCTGGAGATGCGCGCCTGGCGGATACCCGCCCGGCCCTCGCACTGCATCTTCAGCTTTTGCAGGATCGGCGGCGAGAAGTCGAACGCCGGGAACGGGCCAACGATCGTGCGCAGCGGCGTCTCGGTGATGCGCTCGCGCACGAGGCGCAGGCGCTCCCAGGGGTCTTCTTTTAGCTCGCGCACGACCTTCTTGGGCGGCGGATACATCAGCTCGATCGACGTGAAGCCGGCGCGGTCGAGGTCGCGGGCGATCGCCAGGATCATGCCGGTGCGCATGTTCTGCGCCCACAGGCTCGAGTGGCCGTCGCGAATGGTCGTGTCGGCGAAGTAGATCTCGGTCATCGTGCCCTCAATGCCCCCCGGCTCGCGGCCCCCGCGCGGCCGCGAGCTTCTCCTCGACCCAGCGGGTATTCACCTGCCCAGCCACGAAGGCCGGGTCACCCACCAGCGCGTGCAGAAACGAGATGGTCGTGTCGATGCCGCCGACGTCGAAGGTGGCGAGCGCCATGCGCAGCCGCGCCAGCGCCTGGGCGCGGTCGGCGCCGTGGACGATCAGCTTCGCGAGCAGCGAGTCGTAGTACCGCGGCACGGTGTAGCCCGCGTAGCAGTGCGTGTCCACGCGCACGCCGGGGCCCGACGGCGCGCTCCAGCGGGTGATGGTCCCGGGGCACGGGCGGAAGCCGTGCGGCGCCGACTCGGCGGTGATCCGGCATTCGATCGCGTGCCCCACCAGGCGCACGGCGTCCTGGGCGAACGGCAGCGGCTCGCCGCCGGCAATGCGGAGCTGGGCCTGCACGAGGTCGGCGCCGGTGATCAGCTCGGTCACTGGGTGCTCGACCTGGATGCGCGTGTTCATCTCCAGGAAGTAGTAGGCCTCCGTGTCCTGATCGTACAGGAACTCCACCGTGCCAGCGCTCTCGTAGCCGATCGCCGCGGCGAGCCGTACGGCCGCCGCGCGCATACCCTCCCGCGCCGCGTCGGCCACGAACGCCGCCGGCCCCTCCTCCACGATCTTCTGGTAGCGACGCTGGAGCGAGCAGTCGCGCTCGCCCAGGTGGATCACCTGGCCGTGGCGGTCGCCCAGCACCTGCACCTCAACGTGGCGGGCGTGGGCGACGTAGCGCTCCAGGTAGAGCGCGTCGTCGCCGAACGCCGCCCGCGCCTCGGCGGCGGCGATCTCCAGCACGCCGCCGAGCGCCGCCGCGTCCTCCACGACCTTGATGCCGCGGCCGCCGCCGCCCGCCGCGGCCTTCACGATCACCGGGAAGCCGATCTCCTGGGCCACGGCGGCGGCCTCGGCCGCGGTGCGGACGCGCGCCGAGCCGGGGGCCGTCGGAATGCCGTGCTCGGCGGCCAGCGCGCGGGCCGCGAGCTTGTGGCCCATCTGGCGGATGCTGTCGGCGCGCGGGCCGACGAAGGTCAAGCCGTGCGCCGCGCAGGCGTTGGCCAGCTCGGGCGCCTCGGCGAGGAAGCCGTAGCCGGGATGGAGCGCGTCGCAGCCGGTGCCCTGCGCGGCGGCGATCAGCGCCTCGATGCGCAGGTAGCTCTCGCGCGGCGGCGGCGGGCCGATACATACGGCGCGGTTGGCCAGGCGCGCGGGCAGGCTGTCGCGGTCGGCCTCGGAAACCGCGACGACCGCCTCGACGCCCAGCGCGTGGCAGGCGCGGATGATGCGCACGGCGATCTCGCCGCGGTTGGCGACCAGCACTCGGGACACCGCCATGGGGCGCCTCGCCTACGCCGACTCGGGCCGCACGAGGAACAGTGGCTGGCCGTACTCCACGAACTGCGCGTTCTCGACCAGCCGCTCGGCGATCACGCCCCGTGTGCCGGCGAGCACGCTCGTAAAGACCTTCATCGCCTCCACCAGGCCCACCGTGACGTCCGCTTCCACGCGCGCACCCAGCTCCACGAAGGGCGGCGCGTCGGGAGCCGGGGCCACGTAGAAGGTGCCGACCATCGGCGCGGGCACGGGCACGAGCCCCTCGCTCGCGCTGCCAGCGCCCGAAGCAGAGGCTGTCGCGGACGCTGCGGCGGCCGGCGGGGCGCTGGGCGCCGGCGGTGTCGCTGTGGCGGCAGGCGGCGGCGCGGCGGGGGCCGCCGCGGCTGGCGCCGCGCTGGCGGGCGGTGGCGGCGCTGCCGGAGAGGGCGCGGCGGCCGTCGGCGGCAGCCCGGTCTTGCTGACCGTCAGGTGGAGGTCGCCGAGCGTGAGCTGGAAGTAGTCAAAGCTGGACTGGTCGACCAGCTCCAGAATGCGCAAGACGTCGTTCTCGCTCAGCTCCGCCACAGCGGCCTCCTCGGCGCGTCGTGTTCCTGAGATGGAATGGCTGCCCTGCGCGTCTTGACTAGAGCGGGGACGTGGCGACTGGTACTGTCATTGTAGCTGGCGGCTAAGGATAGAGGCTGGCGATGTAGCCGCGGTATCGGCCAGCACAGGGTAGCCCGCGGCGTCGGCCTGGAAGCTCATCGGCGGCGGCAGCAGCGCGGCCAGCGCGGCGCCCGCCTCGTCCGCCGCCGGTGTGGCGGCCCCGGCCGCCCCGGGTGGGCTAGCATCGCCCGCCACTGCCCGCGAGCCGCTGCCGCTCGGCGCCGCAGGGCCGCCGCAAGCCGCGAGCGCGAGGCCGAGCGCCAGCGCCCCCACGAGCCACACCCCGCGACCCGGGCCACGCGGCGCCCGACGGGGCTCGCTGGTCACGCGGTCCGGGCTGCGTTGTTGATGCTGGGAACGAGTCATTGCGACCAGAGCCCGTTCCAGTTGACGGCCTGCAGCTCGGGGTAAGCCTTCTCAACGAAGTGGAAGTCGAAGACCTGGTCCGGCTCGACGTCCGCCGGGAGCTTCTGCGCGGCCGCCGTCGCGCTGATGATCTGACGCATCTGCGCCTCGCTCAGCGTGCCGTCGGCAGTCCAGCCGGGCCGTACTAGCTCGTAGACCTCGTCGGCGTAGGCAGGATCCGGGCTGTCGAGCCAGCGCTGCACGAGCGGCAGCGCCTCGGTGGGACGCTCGGCGTACAGCAGGTGGCCCATCAGCACGGCCCGCGCGAAGCGCTGCACGAGATCGGGGCTGCTCTGGATGACGTCCAGGTTCGTCGTCATCGGCGCGCCCAGCGCCGTGAGCGGCCGGCGCGGCAGCAGCTTGAGCCCTTGCGCCTGGCCCATCGGCGCCTCTTGCGACGAGAGCAGGGCGCCGTCCACGGAGCCCGCGAGCAGCGCGCTCAGGCGGTTGTTGGGGGTGCCCAGCGCCACAAAGGTCACGTCCTGGTCCGGGTTCAGGCCCTGATCGCGCAGCATGTCGCGCGCCACGCCCTCGCTCAGCGCCGAGCCGAGCGTGGAGACGGCGATGCGCCCGCCTTTGAGATCCGCCCAGCTGTTGACGCGCGGCGCCGCCACCATCTGGTGGCCCAGGCTGCCGACGGAGACGTACACGATCCGATAGGGGAGGCCCTGGAGGATCGCATCCAGGGTGCTCGGCGAGCCGCTGAACTGCACGGTGCCCGACGAGAGCGCCTGCGTGCAGGCGACGCCCTGCACCAGCTCGATGCTCACGTCGAGCCCGGCCTCAGCGAAGTAGCCGGCTTGCTGCGCGATCCCTACCCCCGCGAAGTCCTGGCTCAGTCCCGGCACGCAGACGTCGACGTGCTGCGCGGGTGACGGCGGTGCGGTGGGCGCGGCGACGGGCGCCCCCGACGCGGCGGCCGGGGCCGCGGCCCCGGACTCGGCGGTCGCTGGCGTCGACGCGGCGCTCGCGCAGGCGCCACTCAGGACAAGCGCGACCGTCAGGGCGGCCAACGGCGGACCGGCGCGCGTGGCGATCATCCTGCGTCCCCCTCCGGCGCGCTCGGGCTTGGACGACGTCGAGCAGTACGCCCCGGGGCCAGCCTTGCCCAGTCCCGCGCTCGGCTTGCCGTGCGTCGGCGTCGGCGCGATCATAGCACCGGCGGGTAGGGCGGGCAAGACGCGTTGCTACTCCACCCCGAACACCGCCTCGACCTCGACCGGGAAGCCGCGCGGCAGCTCGAAGACCCCCACCGCCGAGCGCGTGTGCGAGCCTTGCTCGCCCCACAGGGCCAGGAACAGGTCCGAGGCGCCGTCGATCACCGCGAACTGGCGCTCGAAGCCCGGCGCCGTGTTCACGTAGCCCGTCACCTTGACCACCTGGCGCACACGGTCGAGGTCGCCCAGCGCCTGCCGCACCGACGCCAGGATGTTCAGCGCGCACGACCGCGCCGCGGCGTAAGCCACCGCCTCGCTCACGTCGCCGCCGACCTTGCCCCGTAACGGCACCCGGTGCGCCTCGCTCGGCGGGTGCCCCGACGCGAACAGCAGGTTGCCTACTCGCACCGTGCCGCGCCGGTTCGGGCTCGGGTAGACGAACGGCGCCGGCAGCACGTATCCCATCTCCGCGATCTTCGCCTCGATCTGCACGCTCCCCTCCTTTCCGCTCCGCCGCAGGGTAGCACACTCGCCGCGCTGCTCTACAATACGACCAGGCGCCGATCCCCGCGCCCGGAGCCGCCGATGCCCGCTCACGCGCCCCGCACGCTCGACCACTTCCGCCCCGAGGCGTTCGACCGCGTCGACCCCCGGCCCGACTCGACGTTCTACGACGTGCCGCGCTACGTCGTACACATCGACGACGGCGCCATCGCGGCGGCGGGTGCGCTCGTCGCGCGGCTCGCGCCGCCGGGCGCGGCGGTGCTCGACCTGATGTCGTCGTATCGCTCCCACCTGCCGCCCGCCCTGCGGCCGAGCGCCGTCGTGGGCATCGGGCTGAACGCCGCCGAGATGGCCGCCAACCCGCAGCTCACGCGCTGGGCGGTCCACGACCTGAACGCCGAGCCCGCCCTGCCCGAGCCGGACGCCGCCTTCGACCTCGCGCTCTGCACCGTCTCGGTCCAGTACCTCACGGTGCCGCTGGAAGTCTTTGCCGAAGTCCGCCGCGTGCTGCGGCCCGGGGCGCCGTTCCTGGTCACCTTCTCCAATCGCTGCTTCCCCACCAAGGCCGTGCGCATCTGGCACGAAGGGACCGACGCCGACCACCTGGCCCTCGTGCGTGCCTACTTCACGCTCAGCGGCGGCTGGACCGCCCCCGAGGCGGCCGCGCACACGCCGCCCGACGGCGACCCGCTGTACGGCATCTGGGCGCGGCGTGCGGACGCGCCGCCTGCCGCCACCGGCGAGTAGAATCTGGTAAACGCCCGGACATGCGAGGGCCAGAGATACGAGGGAATGATGGCGCAACAATCGCCTGCCGCGCTGCCAAGCTGGGACCTCTCCGAGCTGTACGCGGGCCTGGACGATCCGAAGCTGGACGCCGACCTCGCCGAGGTGCTGGCGCTGGCGGAGGCGTTCGAGACGGACTACAAGGGCCGCCTGGCCGCCCTGGACGATGCCGCGCTCGCGGAGGCATTCGCTCGCTACGAGGCGCTGCTCACGCGCTCGGGGCCGCCCGGCACCTACGCTCACCTCGTCCACGCCGCGGACGCCGCCAATCCCCGCCACGGCGCGCTCGTCGCCAAGGTGCAGGAGCAGGGCACGCAGGTCCAGAACCACCTGCTGTTCTTCGAGCTGGAGCTGGCGAAGCTCGACGCCGCCCGCCTGGAGCAGATCGCCGCCAACCCGGCGTTCGCGCGCGTCCGGCATTACGTCGAGAAGGTGGTCGAGGAACAGCCCTACATGCTGAGCGAGCCCGAGGAGCGCGTGCTCAACGAGAAGGACCTCACCGGCGCCAGCGCCTTCAGCCGCCTGTTCGACGAGATCACCTCCACGATGGAGTTCGCGCTGGAGATGGACGGCAAGTCCCAGACGCTGAACGAGTCGGCGCTGCTCGCCTACCTCTACCACCCCGAGCGCGATCTGCGGCGCCGCGCGGCCGAGAGCCTGAGCGAGGGCCTGAGCCGCCACCTGCGCCAGCTCGTGTTCATCTACAACACGCTGATGCAGGACAAGGCGACGAACGACCGCCTGCGGGGCTATCCCGAGCCCGAGTCGGCCCGCCACCTGGCGAACGAGCTATCCCCGGCGATCGTGGAGACGATGGCCGCTGCCACCGTCGAGGCGTACCCGCTGGTCGCGCGTTACTACAACCTGAAGCGCAGTATGCTCGGCCTGGACACGCTCTACATCTACGATCGCTACGCGCCCCTGCCCGGCACGGCGAACGACATCCCCTGGGACGAGGCGCGGCGGGTGGTGGTGGACTCGTACAGCGCCTTCGACCCCGAGATCGGCGAGATCGTCGATCGCTTCTTCCACCAGCGCTGGATCGACGCCGCGCTGCGCGACGGCAAGCGCGGCGGGGCGTTCTGCGCCGCCGTGACGCCCGACCGCCACCCCTACGTGCTGCTGAACTACACCGGCAAGCCGCGCGACGTGATGACGCTCGGCCACGAGCTAGGCCACGGCGTCCACGACGTGCTCTCCCGCGTGCAGAGCATCCTGGAGTACCACCCGCCCCTCGCGCTGGCCGAGACGGCGAGCGTGTTCGGCGAGATCCTGGTGTTCGACGCGCTGCGCGAGCGGCTCAACGACCCCCGCGAGCGCCTGGCGTTCCTGGCGGGCAAGATCGAGGACATGTTCGCCACCACCTTCCGCCAGATCGCCATGTACCGCTTCGAACAGCGCGTCCATCGCCTGCGCCGCAACCAGGGCGAGCTAGACGCCGAGACCATCGGGAACGTCTGGCAGGACGAGATCGGTGCCATGTTCGCCGGCTCCATCGAGCTGACCGCGGGGCACAGCGTCTGGTGGAGCTACATCCCGCACTTCATCCACACGCCGTTCTACGTCTACGCCTACCCGTTCGGCCAGTTCCTGACGCTCGGCCTCTACGCGCGCTACAAGGAGGAGGGAGCGGCATTCCTGCCGCGCTACCGCCAGGCGTTCAGCGCCGGCGGCTCCGTGGCGCCCCAGCCGCTGATGGCGTCGGTCGGTATCGACATCGCCGACCCCGGCTTCTGGCGCTCAGGCATGCAGTACATCTCGGCACTCGTGGACGAAGCGGAGCTACTCTGGGAATCGCTCAACCAGCGCGCCTGACGACGGCGGGTTTCCCTCTCCTCCCCAGGAGAGCAGCGACGCTCCCAGCAATCCGCGTCGCAGCGGGAGAGCATCCCTCCCCCTCTCCCCCTGGGAGAGGGTCGGGGTGAGGGTTTCTCACTCCCAGCCGCCGACATTGTGGAGGATAGCAATGCCCATCACGCTGAACCACACCATCGTGCCCGCGCACGACAAGGTCGCGTCCGCGCAGTTCTTCGCGCGCATCATGGGCCTGGAGTACAACGGTCTCCACTACCACTTCGCCCCGGTGCGCGTGAACGACACGCTGACCCTCGACTTCGACGACGTCGAGCAGTTCGAGGGCCACCACTACGCCTTCCTCGTCTCCGACGAGGAGTTCGACGGCATCCTGGCGCGCGTCCGGGCCGAGGGCGTTCCCATCGGCAGCGGCCCCGACGGCGGCTGGGACGGCCAGCTCAACCACCGCCTGGGCGGCCGCGGCTTCTACTTCCCCGACCCCAACGGCCACATGCTGGAGGTCATGACCCGCGCCTAAGCACTCGGCCAGGGACCGTGTGTAGGTTCGGCGAAGCCGAACCTACACACCATCCTGGGCCCGCAGCCTAGTGGGCTGCTTACTCGACGCCCGGCGCGAATAGCTCGTCGGGGCTCACCGGGCGGGGCGCCAGGCCCTGCTCGTGGACGTACTGGCCGATGGCCGCGAAGGTGGGGCGGTTGGGCGCCAGCCCGTAGGCCCAGAAGTCGTGCCCGAACACCCGCCAGGTCTCCTCGACGTGGTCGATGAGCCACGGCAGCGATAGTCGCAGGGCGTCGGTGTCGTACAGCCCGTTGACCGCCAGGTCGCGCGCCGCGCAGAACGCCTTGTAAATGCTGCGCGCGACCCACGGATACTCCCGGTGTACGTCCTCGCGCACCACGACGGTGTGCATGATCGGGAAGATGCGCGTGCGCCGGTAGTAGTCCTGCTCGACTGCCTTGTAGTTCGGGAAGAGGCGGGCGATGCGCGGCGAGCCGCGCTGGAAGGTCGAGGGGATGTACAGGGACATGAGCGCGTCCAGCTCGCCCGCCTCCAGCATCCGCTCGAGCGTCTGCTGCTCGGTGAGGAACTCCAGCCGGATCGCCGGCGGCAGGTTCAGCGGGAGGAGCGGCGGCGGCCCGGGCCGGTCCAGCGCGCCCATGAACCAGTGGACGTCTTCCGGCCGGACGCCGTACTCGTGCTGCAGCATGCCGCGCATGAACACCGAGCCGGTGGAGCCGTACTGCATCGTGCCCACGCGCTTGCCCTTGAGGTCCTCGGGCGTCGCGATGCCGGCGTCCGGCCGGACGTAGATGCAGGAGTGGCGGAAGATCTTGGAGAGCGCCACCGGCACCGCGACGACGGGACAGGCCCCGCGCGCCGTGAGCGTCGTGTACGACGCCAGCGACAGCTCGGACACCTGGAACTCCTGGCGCTCCAGCATGCGCGGGAACGTCTCGTGCGGGCGCAGCACCAGGACGTTCAGGTCGATGCCCTCGGGCTGCACGCGCCCGTCGATGAGCGGGCGCGTGCGGTCGTAGTCCCAGCAGGCCAGCGTGAGCGGAAGCTTCGACACCGCGGACCCCTCCCTACCGCCCGGCGGAGCGGGCGAGGCTGTTGGCGCCATGCTACCACGCCTCGCCCCCCGCGCCGGCGGCACGGCGCCGCGCGTGGACGGGGTGGCCGCGTCGGGCGTCCCGCTCCGCGCGGAAACCGGCGATATCCTTGACCGGGAGCCGCCTGCCTACTATCGTTCGTATAGGGGCGATGGCGGTCGCCGAGCGACCTCGCGGGACGCCGCGCGCGAAGCTCACTCACCTATGGAAGGGGACTCCGCCGATGAATCTGCTGCTGCGCCGCGTGGCGCTCTTCGTCGCGCTGGTGCTCGCGGCCGCGGGCGGCGTCGCCGCCATTGCCGTGCGCCTGCCGTCCAGCGACTTCACCCCGCTGCAAACGGCTAGCGTGAGCGCGCAGGGCTTTACCAGCGACACGGACACGAGCTTCGACGCGATCAAGGCGCGCGTTACCCAGCTCCGCGGCCTGACTCCCAAAGCCGACGTGCCGGAGGTGGCGCTCACGCCGGCCGAGTACCGCGACCGGATGATCGCCGACATGGCCGACGAGGACTCGCAGAAGTCGATCGAGGACAGCCGCCAGCTCATGGTCGCGCTCGGCCTGCTCGCGCCCGACGTCGATCTCTACCAGATGGAGCTGGACTTCCGCACGGGCATCGTGCTCGGCGAGTACGACCCCGACACCAAGCAGCTCTACGTCATCACGGGGACCGACCTCACGCGCCCGCTGGAGCGCGTGACCCTGGCCCACGAGTTCACCCACGCGCTGCAGGACCAGTACTACGACATCCGCGCGCTGCTGCCCAAGGACTCCGACAACTCCGACCGCGACCTGGCCGTCTCGTCGATCCTGGAGGGCGACGCGCTCATCTCTGAGCAGCTCTACGAGATCCATGCCCTCAGCCGCGCCGAGCGCCAGGAGAAGCGGCGCGAGGAGCAGTCGATGAGCAGCCAGGTCAACCTCGACCGGGTACCGCTGGTGCTCCTCGAGGAGACGTACTTCCCCTACGTCTACGGGCCCGAGTTCATCGCGTCGGTAATTGGCCGCGATACGCTGCGCCAGGCGATCGACAGCGGCACCGGCTACGGGCCGGCGGTCACGCCCATCTTCGAGAACCCGCCCAAGTCGACGGCCCAGATCATCCATCCCGAGAAGTACGTCAACAACGTGCTGCCCGTCCCCGTCAACTTCCCCGACCTGGCCGCGGCGCTCGGCCCCGGCTGGGAGCAGCGCCGCAAGGACCTGCTAGGGGAGATCGACCACCGCATCCTCATCCAGCAGTTCGTGAACCGCGAGCTGGGCGACCGCGCGTCCGCGGGTTGGGCCGGCGATGCGTTCGCCCTGCTGCGCAACGGCGACCAGACGGCCGTCGTCGTGCGCAGCATCTGGGACACCCCGAACAACGCCAACGAGTGGTTCGACGCCTACACCCAGGCGATGACCGCGCGCTACCGCCAGAACTTGCAGAGCGTCGACCAGCGCGCAAACCGCGTGCAGTGGCGCACGCCCGACAGCCAGCAGCTCTTGACCGTAGACGGCACCAGCACGACAATAATCATCGCGCCGACGGCGGACCAGATCAGCCGCCTGGAGCAGGCCCTGGGCCTGAGCGCCGTCCCGGCCGCCCGCCGCCTGCTGCCGACCGTCGGCTTGATTCCGTAGCGCTCCCAACGGAGGCGCACTCTGGTTTCCGGGGGCGCAGGGCAGCACCTCGGCCGGGGGCTCGGGGGCGTCCCCCCGACCCTCCCTTCTCTCGTTGATGGTTGAGAGGACGGTGAGCTTATGGTCCAGCAAGCGGCGCCGCCACATGGCCACATGCACGACTACGAGGCGCACGTCCAGGCGGTGGAGGAGGACCTGGAATACTACCGCGTCAAGCGGTTCGAGCCGCGCGTGCTCTACTGTCACCGGCGAGGTCTCATCACGCTCTACGACGTCCTCCGCGCCGCCGCCGCGCTGCCGCCGCCCGCCCCGCCCGACACCGCCGCCGGCCTGGAACAGCGCATCCGCGCGCTGGAAGACGGCCTCGACGCTTACGTGCGCGGCAACGCGCTCGCCTCAGTCGACGTGGGCGGCGCGAAGATGGTCATCGAGGACACCCGCACCGAGCGCGGCGACTACGATCCCGCCTTCCGCATCGCCAAAAAGGCGCACGGCGGCACCCTGGCGGAGCGCGTCGCCCAGCTGGAGGCGGACCTGCGCGACTACATGCGCCTCCAGGACGCCTTCTTGCAGGCGTTGGTCGCGCGCGGCGCTCTCGACGCCGACCGCCTGGCCGCCGCGCGCACCACGGCGCCGGCGCCCAGCCCGTGGAACGGCGCCCGCATCGTGGCGCGCGCCTGGGTGGACCCCGAGTTCAAGCGCCAGCTGCTCGAGAAGGGCCGCGAGGCCGTGCGCGAGCTGGACATCCCCCCCGGCCGCCTCGGCAAGATGGGCGTCGCCGAGAACACCGACGCGGTCCACAACGTCGTCGTCTGTACGCTCTGCTCGTGCTACCCCTACGACCTGCTGGGCGACACCCCTTGGTGGTACAAGCACGACAGCTACAAGCAGCAGATCGTGCGCGACCCGCGCGGCACGCTGGCGACGATGTTCGGCTTGCAGCTTCCCGAGCACATGGAGCTGCGCGTCCACGACAGCACGTCCGACATCCGCTGGATGGTCATCCCGCGCCGCCCCGCCGGCACCGAGGGTTGGAGCGAGGAGGAGCTGGCGCGGCTGGTGACGCAGGAGAGCCTGATCGGCGTGGCCGAGCCGCTGGCGCAGCCGCCCGCCGGTGCGGCGCCGGCGCCGCGCGCCAATCGCCTGACGGACGGCCGATGACCGAGCAGAGCACGCGGCCCCGCTTCGGCGTCGGCAGCCGCGTCCGCGTGAAGATGGAGAACCGCGAGGGCAACCCGCGCACGCCTCAGTACGTCCGCGGCAAGACCGGGGTCGTCAGCCAGGTCCACGGCGTCATCTACAACCCGATCGACCACCGCGGCTCGTACCCGCCGCTCTACAGCGTGGTCTTCGCCGTGGGCGAGGTGTTCGGCGGCCCCAGCGCCGACAAGCTCTCCGTGGACCTCCACGAGGAGTGGCTGGAGCCCGCCTGAGCTGCCGGCCCAGGTTGGTGTGTAGGTTTGGCGAAGCCAAACCTACACACCAACCTGGCTGAGTGTTTAGCGCCTACTGGTGCGGCGCGCGCTCCGCGAGCACGAGGTCGGTGCTGTGGCCCGGCTCGTCGTGCACCGGCTCGTCGACCAGGCCGTCGGGCCGCTGGAAGTCCTCGACGGGGAGCTGGAGCACGTCGAAGGCCGCCTCCATCGCCTCGTGCCAGATCTTGCCCGCGCTCATCGAGCTGAGCACCTCGCGCATCGGGTGCCCGTCGGTGTTGCCGACCCAGACGCCGATCGTCAGGTTCGGCGTGTACCCCATCGTCCAGGTGTCGCGGTAGTTGTCGGTGGTGCCGGTCTTGGCGGCGGCCGGGCGCGACAGGTCGAGCTGGCTGTGCGGCCCGTACGTGATCAGGCGGGAGTTCGGGTCGCTGAGGATGCTCGTCAGCATGTACACCAGGCGCGGATCGACCACCTGCTCACCGCTGCTCGGCCGGGTCTCCTCCAGCACGCGGTCGTGCCCGTCGACGATCCGCGTGATCGCGACGGGGCCGACGCGGCGCCCCTGGTTGGCGAACACGGCGTAGGCTCCGGTCAGCTCCAGCGGCGTGACCTCGACGCCGCCCAGCGTGAGCGACAGCCCGTATTGCTTCGACGCGTCGAGACTGGCGATGCCCAGGCGGTTCGCCATCTCGACGGCGTTCTCCACGCCGATCGTGTTCAGCGTCTCGACCGCGGGGATGTTCAGCGAGTTGCCCAGCGCCACGCGCACCGGCACCGGCCCGTGGAACTTGTTGTCGAAGTTCACCGGGCAATAGGGCGGCTGCCCCTGGCCGCCAGGGAAGCACGTCGCCTGGTCCTGGAGCACCGTGGCGGGCGTGAAGCCGGCCTTCTCGAACGCCGTCAGGTACACGACCGGCTTGATCGAGGAGCCGGGCTGGCGCTCGGACACCGTGACGTTTACCTGCCCGTCGATGTCCGTGTTGTGGTAGTCCATGCTGCCGACCATCGCCAGGATCTCGCCCGTCTTCGGGTCCATGGCGACGATCCCCGTGTTGCTGGCCCCGTGCAGCTTCAGGTTGGCCGCGTTGTCCTTGGCCACTTGCTCCAGCCGCTCCTGCAGGCGCAGGTCGAGCGTCGTGTAGACTTGCAGCCCGCCCTGGTAGAGCAGTCGCGGCCCGTACTTCTGCTCCAGCAGGTCGCGGATGTAGAACACCCAGTGCGGCGCCTTCAGGTCGTCGTCGGGCGGCGGCGCGAGCTGCGGCTCCTCCGCGTAGGCGTTCGCGGCCGTCGCCTCGTCCACGAAGCCGCTGCGCACCATCTGGTCGAGCACGTACCGCTGCCGCTGCCGCGCTGCGTCGAGGTGCAGGCGCGGGTTGTACTCCGTGGGCGACTGCGGCAGGCCCGCCAGCAACGAGGCCTCGGCCAGCGTCAGGTCGGCGGGCGTCTTGCCGAAGTAGGTCTCGGCCGCCGCCGCCACCCCGTACGCCTGGTCCCCGTAGTAGACCTCGTTGAGATACATGTCGACGATGTCGTCCTTCGAGTACATCTCGTTGACGCGATACGCTAGCACCGCCTCCTCGAACTTGCGCAGCAGCGTCTGGCGCTCGCGCTCGTCCTCGGGAATCAGCGTGTTCCGCACGAGCTGCTGCGTGATCGTGCTCGCGCCCGAGACGATGCCCTGGTGGCTGACGTTTTGCCAGATGGCGCGCGCGATCCCGTGGGGATCGACGCCGGGGTTGTCGTAGAAGCTCGCGTCCTCGGCGGCCAGCGTCGCGTCGACCATCCAGGGCGAGACCTCGTTCAGCGGCACCAGCGTGCGGCGCCCCTCGTTGGGGGCGTAGAGCTCGTGCAGCAGCACGCCATTGCGGTCGTAGATGCGCGTCGTCTGGAACGGCTCGCGGTTGGCCAGCTCGCTGACGGGCGGCAGGTCGCGGGTCACGTCGGCGTAGACGCTGGCCGCCACCGAGCCGACCCCCACGACGAGCATCAGGCCCAGCGTGAACAGCACGAGCAGGCCGGTGCTGACCCCGGTGGCGAACAGCGGGCGGTTGATGCCGCGCGGACGGTCGCCGCGGGCGCGCGCCACGCGCCAGCCAAGGCCGGCCCGCCCGGGCAGGCGTCCTTCCGCCCAGGCCCGGCCCGGCTGCGTTTCCCGGCCCCACCGGCCCATCCGACGTGCCATGCTGCCGTTCCCCCGCGAGCCCCTGTATCCTGCCATCGCGGCCCGCTAGACCCCTGGCAAATCGCATACCAGGCCGCGTTGGGTCGGGGGGCCGGGGGGCCGCGCGGGCGGGCGGCGTCAGGAGGCGGAGACGAGGCGCCGCATGTCGGCCAGATGGTAGGGCTTAGGCAGGACGGCGCAGATGCCCAGCGCGCGCGCCTCTTCGGGATCGATCTGGGCACCCCAGCCGGTGGCCAGCGCGAAGCGCACGCCCGGGTAGTGGGTGCGTACCTGCTCGGCCAGCTCCCAGCCGTTCATGCCCGCGCCCATGCCGACGTCGGAGATCACCAGATCGAATGACTCGGCGGCCAGCCGCTCCAGCGCCTCCTCGCCCGACGTGGCGACGACCACATTATGGCCGTCGGGCGCCAGCATCAGCGCGGCCATCCGGCCCAGCGCCGGCTCGTCGTCCACCGCCAGCACGCGCAGCGGCCGGGCGCCCCCGGGCGCGGCGGGCGCCGGCGCGGCGCTCGCCGTGGGGGTCGCCGCGGGCAGCAGCAGGCGGAAGGTTGCGCCCTGCCCCGGCGCCGACTCGACGGCGATCTCGCCGCCGTGCCGCTCGACGATGCCGAAGACCATCGGCAGTCCCAGGCCCGTGCCCCGCTCGCCCTTCGTGCTGAAGAACGGCTCGAACAACCGCGCCCGCACCTCGGGCGTCATGCCCACGCCCGTGTCGATCACCTCGACGACGACCCGTGCGCCCTTGCGGCGCCCCACCAGCCGGATGGCGCCGCCATTGGGCAGCGCGTCGACGGCGTTGAGGACGAGGTTCGTACACGCCTCTCGCAGGCTCTCGGGCCAGCCGTTCACGGCCAGGTCGCGCTCGACCTCCACGTGCAAGCTGATCGGGCGGCCCTGGGCCTGGGCGGCGTCGCGCCAGCTCGGCGCCGTCAGCTTCGCCACCTCCCGCAGCAGCTCGCCCACGTCCAGGCGTACGGGGGGGCCTTCCGGCCGCGACCGTCCGAAGGCGAGGAGCCGCTTCACCGTCTCCGCGCCGTCCATCGCCGCCTGCACGATGATGTTCAGCGAGTCGATCAGGCCCTCGCGCCCCGCCGCTCCCTGGTCGACCGCGCGCAGCGCCAGCTCGCCGTGCCCAGCCACCAGGCCCAGGTACTGGTTCAGGTCGTGAGCTACCCCGCCGGCCATCTGCCCTAGCGCCCGCAGCTTCTCCGACTGCGTGAGCGCCTGCAAGCGCTGCTCGGCCTCCTTGCGCGCGGTGATGTCCGAGAAGCTCACGACGACGCTGGTGATGCGCCCGTCCTCCCAGACCGGCGCCGCCGTGTACTCGGCGGGGAACGACGTGCCGTCGCGGCGCCAGAGTACCTCGTCGTCGACGTGCAGGCTCTCCCGCGTGGTGAAGGCGCGGCGCAGCGGGCAGTCGTCGGCCGGATATGGGGTGCCGTCGGCGTGCGAGTGGTGCATGAGCGGGTGGAGGTGTCGGCCTTGCAGCTCGGCCGGGTCGTAGCCGAGCATGGCGGCCCCGGTGCGGTTGATGAACGTGCAGCGGCCCCGCGCGTCCACGCCCATGATGCCCTCGGCCGCGGAGTCGAGCAGCGCCGATTTCTCCTGCCGCTCGCGCTCCGCCGCGTCCTCGGCGAGCTTGCGTTCCGTCACGTCGATGAAGCTCGTGACGACCTGGCTGAGCGCCCCGTCGGCGTCGAAGACGGGCACTGCGTCCACCTGCAGCCAGCGGCGCTCCCCGTCCGGCCGATAGAGGCTCATCGTGACCCCGTGGACGGGACGTCGCTCGCGCAGGACGACCGCCAGCGGTCGGTCGTCCTCCGGGAACGGCGTGCCATCCTCCCGCGTCGCCCCACCCATGGCGCGGCTCCACGTGTGGCCGCGCATCTCGGCCAGCGGGACGCCGACGATCCGGGTGGCCGCCTCATTGGCGTCCGTGGTCACGCCGTTCGCATCGCGGACCAGGATGCCGCACGCCGCGGACTGGTAGAGCGTGCGGAAGCGCTCCTCCGAGGCGGCCAGCTCGCGGCCGAGCGCGTGCTCCATGGCCCGCCGCTCCAGGTCCTCCACGCGGCCGGTAAGCGCGGCAATGGCGTTCGCGCGCTCCTCGGCGAGCCGAACGTTGCGCACGGCCGCGGCGGCAAGCTCGAGCAGCGGCGCCAGCATGGGCCCGCCGTCGCCGCGCTGCCCCGGCGTCGTCCCTGCCAGTAGCAGCACGCCCTCGACGTGGTCCTCCACCCGCAACGGGTAGTGGGCGGTCGCTCGAGTGTCCAGCGGCCGCTCGGCCAGCGTCAAGCCGTCGCTTGCTAGCGGCACCAGCTGGCCCGCCCGCTCCTGCAGCAGCGCCGCGCCCGAGGCGCCCAGGCATTCACGGCACGCGTCGAGCACGGCCGCGAGGCCCCGCGCTGGCGGCTCGCCGGCGGCGACCAGACAGGCCGCTCGCACCAGGCTCGCGCTGAGGCTGGATGTCGCGAACGTCATGGAGTGAACCACTTCTAACCGTCAGAGTAGTCAGAACCAGGATAGCGCGGCGCGATTCGAAACCGCTACCTCGGCCCTATCCTAACCACCACTTTGAATATCGGCTAGGGGCGAGTGCTCGTGCAGCCGCCCGCTAGTTCCGCTGCCCGCGGGACCGGCCGCGGCTCCCCGCCGGCGTGGCGGCTCCGTCCGCGCCGGCTCGGCGCTTGACGGGCCTAGTCGGCGCGGCTACACTCCCGGCACCGGCGGACGGGCAGAGGGGAGACGGCGCGTGGACAAGCGGTGGGCGAACGCGGCGGCAGCGGTCGCGGACGTGCCGGACGGTGCGACTATTATGGTGGGCGGCTTCAGCTTTCCAGGCGCTCCGCGCACGCTCATCCAGGCGCTGGCCGACCACGGCGCCCGCGATCTGACGCTGATCGCCAACGGCGCCGGCGGGCCGCCCGGCACGCCCGAGATCGGCCTGCTGGTCGAGCGAGGGCTGGTGCGCAAGGCCATCGTCAGCTTCCCCGTGGCGCGCCAGCCCGACTCGCCGTTCGAGCGGCAGTACGTGGCGGGCCAGATCGAGCTGGAGCTGGTGCCGCAGGGCACCCTAGCCGAGCGTATCCGCGCCGGCGGCGCCGGCATCCCCGCCTTCTACACGCCGTCGGGCGCCGACACGGTGCTCGCCGACGGCAAGCCGCGCGCCGTGTTCGACGGGCGCGAGTGCGTGCTGGAGACGGCGCTGCGCGCCGACTTCGCCCTCGTCCATGCCGAGGCCGCTGATCCCCTCGGCAACCTCGTGTTCCACGCGACGGCCCGCAACTTCAACCCGGTCATGGCGATGGCGGCGCGCGTGACCATCGCCGAGGCGAACCGCATCGTCGCGGCTGGCGACCTCGACCCCGAGGCCGTCGTCACGCCCGGCCTGTTCGTCGACCGCGTCGTGCCGGCCGAGATCCCCATGCCGCCGCGCCGCGCCCCGGCGCCCGCCGAGCCGGGCGAGGTCGCGCTGCCGCGGCGCAACGGCAAGCCGGTGCTCAGCCGCACCGACATCGCGGCGCGCATCGCGCGCGAGCTGCGCGACGGCGACGTGGTGAACCTGGGCACCGGCCTGCCCTCGCTCGTCGCCAACTACGTGCCGCCCGGCGTGCGGCTCGTGCTGCACGCCGAGAACGGCGTGCTCGGCTTCGGCGCCCACGCCCGCCCCGGCGAGGAGGACCCCGAGCTGGCCAGCGCCGGCGCCAACCTCGTGACGCTGCTGCCGGGCGCCGCGTTCTTCCACAGCGCCGACTCGTTCGCCATGGTGCGCGGCGGCCACATCGACGTGGCGGTGCTGGGCGGCTACCAGGTGTCGGCGCAGGGCGACCTGGCCAACTGGATCGTGCCCGGCCAGAAGGTGCCCGCCGTGGGCGGCGCGATGGACCTCGTGCGCGGCGCGCGCCGGGTGATCGTGGGCATGGAGCACACCACGCGCGACGGCGGCTACCGCCTGCTCAACGCCTGCACCTACCCGCTGACCGGCCGCGCCTGCGTCAGCACCGTCGTCACCGACCTCGCCGTCATCGACGTGACGCCCGACGGCCTGCTCCTCCGCGAGATCGCCCCCGGCTGGACGGTCGACGAGGTCCAGGCGCTCACCGAGCCGCCCCTCCGCCCCGCCCCCGACCTCCGCCCCATCGCCCTCAGTTAGCCGCGCGTCGCTCGCCACCCTGAAGCGCGGGCCAGAGCGTGCTACCGTCGTCTGCCGCGCGACACGGCAGCACGTTGACAGCTACCTGCCGCGGGTGGATGATAGGGGCCAACCAGCCTGCCATCCGCCGGGGTAGTTCAAGATGAGAGCGAAACGCCGCGAGCCGAGTTCGCGTCTCCCCATCCATCACCGAGCGGCCGTCCGAGCCACCCTGGTGCTCCTGATCCTCGCGGCGGGCTGCACCGCCGCGCAAGCGCCGTCTGCGCCCGCTGCCACGCCTACCGTAATGGCCCCGCTCGCCGCGGCGAGCGCCGCGACCGCCGCTCCGGAGATGCAGACCATTCGCCTGGGCGCCCTCAGCAGCACCACGGACGCGGGGTTCTTCGTGGGGCTCGACCGAGGCTACTTTCGCGAGGAGGGCCTGGACGTCGAGTTGACGCCGTTCGACTCCGCCGCGCGGATGGTCGCGCCGCTCAGCGCGGGCCAGCTCGACGTGGGCGGAGGCTCGCCCAGCGCGGGGCTGTTCAACGCGATCTCGCGAGGCATCGACATCAAGCTCGTCGCGGACAAGGGGTCGGCGCCGCCGGGCTTCGGCTTCGAGGCCCTCCTCTTCCGCCACGACCTGGCCGAGAGCCGACGCCTGCGCAACCCGGGAGACCTGCGCGGCCTGCGGGTGGGGACTTCGGCCCGCGGCACTGCGGGCGACCCGGCCATGGTCGCCTATCTCCGTCCGTACGGGCTCACCCTCGACGACGTGGAGATGGTCGAGCTCAACTTCGCGGAGCACGCGACGGCCCTGGCCGGTGGCACCTTGGACGCCTCGGTGAACATCGAGCCTTTCGTGACCCGCATCGTCGACGAGGGCCTCGGGACAATCTATCAGCGGATAGACAGCGTCCTGCCGGGCGATCAGATCGCGGTCGTGCTCTACGGCGGCCAGTTCGCCAAGGACGCCCCCGACGCAGCTCAGCGATTCCTCGTCGCCTACCTGCGCGCGGTCCGCTACTACAACGACGCCTTCGTACGCGGGGATGCGGCCAAGCGCCAGGAAGTGGTCGCGACACTCGCCGCCCACACCGCCGTCAAGGACACGGCGCTCTACGACCGCATGGTCATGCCGGGCCTGCAGCCCGACGGCCGCATCAACCTTGACAGTCTGGCCCGGGATCAAGAGGTGTGGCTAGGCGAGGGCCTGCAGCAGGCCCGTATCGAGCTAGGCGAGGTGGTGGACCAGAGCTTCGCCGAAGCCGCCGTGCGCTCGCTCGGTCCCTACCCCTGAGCTGGGTCGGCTCCGCCCCGGCTTCAGACGCCCTCGTAGAACGGGCTCGGGCCATAGGCGGCCTGGAACTCATCCCAGCGGGCGTCCGTCAGCTTGTAGCCAAGCTGGTAGTGGATGTACACGCCGTCGATATACAGCCAGCGCTTCTCGGCGCCTTCGCGCGCCGCCAATACGGCCCGCTGGCGTTGCTCTTCGCTCCGAGCGTACTTCTCTACCAGATCGTAGGCCCGTCCCCCGTGCTCGGTATCGGCCTCCACGTGCACTGGAAAGTAGGCAATCTGCTCGTCGGTGCAGCCGTACTTCTCCTTGAGGGCCGGCACGATATCCCCGTAGAGCTCGGGCGGCTGCGACTCCATCCCGATCTGCATCCCCGCGATCACTTCCACCATGGAGCGGTGGCGCGTCACGATGAACGCCCAGTCGAGCAGGGCCTGCGTCGTGGGAAGCGGCTTCGAGCGCTTGACCGCCTCGCGGTCGAGTCCCATCGCTTCGCCGAAGCGCAACAGGATCTCGATGTGCGGCTCGCGCGGGTCCATTTCCTCGGCAATGCTCTCCTGGTACTGCGCGCGGACGTCAGCGTACGGCACTCGGGTCAGCATGGCGCCGTTCAGCCAGGGGATGTCCTTCGTGAAGTGGTAGTGTTCCTGGACCCAGCCGGCGATCGCCTCGCGCTTGAGCGTGCCCTCGCGCCAGAGCTGGTAGAACGGATGGAACCGCGAATGACGGCTCTCCACCGCGGCCCGAATCTCGTCGCGCAGGGTCATCACGGCCATGCTCTTTCTCCTACCGGCTCGTCCGCTCGCGTGCAGCCCCACCATACTGCGTCCGCCCTCCTCTGTCAATCGTCGTTACCCTAGCCCAAAGAACGCGCGGACGCCGGTCAGGATGAACTCCACGGCAATCGTGAACAGCAGCAGGCCCACCAGCCGCGCCAGCAGGCGCAGCACCGCCCGTCCCAGCCAGTGGAACAGCCAGTCGGCCGCGGCGAAGGCGGCAAACGACAGCACCAGCACGGCGCTCAGCGCCGCCAGCGTCCGCCCGAGCCCCAGACTCGCCGTCAGCGCCGTGGCCGTGGCCAGCGCTCCGGGGCCCGCGATAAGGGGCATCGCGAGCGGCACCAGGGCCAGCTCGATCGGGTCGGCCGCCGAGGGCGCGATCACCTCCGCGGGCTGGCCTTCGGTCACCAGCCGGTAGGCGGGCAGCAGCAGCAAGAGCCCGGCCGCCACGCGGAAGCTCTCGCTAGAGATGTCCAGGAACGCCAGCACCTCGCTGCCGGCGACGCTGAACAGCGCCAGCAGCGCGCCCGCGGCCACCACCGCCAGCAGCGCCACGCGCCAGCGATCCACGGCCCGCATCCCGGCCGTCAGCAGGTAAAACACCAGCACGTTGCCCAGCGGATCGATGACGGCGAAGAACGCCACGAAAGCGCGCCCCAGCTCCCCGTCCATCAAGGCCGCCCGCTCGCGCCAACGCTCCGCGCCGCGCTTGCCTCCCCCGTCCCCGGCACTCTCTCTCCTCCCGCTGCCCGCTCGCCCCCCAGCCGCAAGGTCCGCGCCGGGCTCCGAGGCGTCCATCCGCTGCCGCAAGCGATTTCCGCAGTCCGCGTGGCACATGCGGGTCTATCTTCAGGAACCCGATGCGGGCCATCCGTAGCGTGTACGCCGCTACCCAGTAAGCGGGCAGCCGCCCCGGCCGCTCGGCGCTTCGACCATAGGCAGGACGTGGGCGGGAATCCTGCGACCTTCGGCCTGGCAGCCGCCCCGCCCGCCCGGCGCCCTGCGGTCAACGCGCCGGGCGCCTGGGGCGCTGCTATGATGTAACCATCCGAGGGCCGCGCTGCGGCAACAATATGGCGCCCTGCGCCATGGGAAGTGAGGGTCGTCGATGAGGCGTCTATCCACGCTCGGCCTGCTGCTGGCGCTCCTGCTGGTCGGCCAGGGAATTGTGGGGACTACGCCCGGGAGCCCGCCACCCGTGGCCAGCGCGGCGCCCGGCCGCCAAGGCCTCGAAACCGTGCGCGTCGGCACCATCGCCAACGCCACCGACGCGACCTTCTTCTGGGCCCAGGATCACGGCTACTTGCGCGAGCAGGGCCTCGACCTCGACACCACGCCGTTCAACAGCGCCCAGTTCATGGTCGCCCCCCTCGGCGCCGACCAGCTCGACGTGGGCGGCGGCGCCCCGGGCCCCGGCCTGTTCAACGCCATCCTGCGCGGCGTGAACCTGCGCATCGTCACCGACCGCGCCCGCGCCGTGCCGGGCACCCGTTTCAACTGCCTCATGGTCCGCAAGAGCTTGCTCGATAGCGGCGCCGTCCGCTCGTTCGCGGACCTGCGCGGCCGCGTGGTCGCCGAGAACGCGCCCGCCGTTATCACCACCTACGTGCTCGAGCGCCAGCTCCAACAAGTCGGCCTCACCCTGCAAGACGTGAACATGCCGGTGATGAGCTTCTCCGACATGCTTACCAGCTTCGGGAACGACGCCGTCGACGCGGCGTTCGAGGTCGAGCCGTTCATCACGCTGGGCGAGCAGCGCGGCGTCGCCCAGTGCTGGCAGCCGACCAGCGACCTGGAGCCCAACTTCCAGATCGCCGTGATCCTATACGGGCCGACCTTCGCCGAGCAGCGGCCCGACGTGGGCCGCCGCTTCATGGTCGCCTACCTGCGCGCCATGCGCGACTACTACCGCGCCTTCTTCGGCGACGGCCAGGGCCGCCCCGAAATGCTCCAGACGATCTCCACTATCACGGGGATGCGCGACCTGAGCCTGCTCGACCAGTTGGCGCCCTCGTGGATGGACCCAAACGGCAGCGTGAACGCCGACAGCATCCGAGCGGTGGACCAGTGGTACCGCGACCGCGGCGACGTGACCGGCCAGGTGGACTTCGACCGCGTGATCGATATGAGCTTCGTCAACTACGCGCTGCAGCAGCTCGGCCCGTACCCCGCGCAGTAGCGCGCCGGCCGCGTTTGACAGCCGCGCGGGGGTGGGCTACCCTCCGACTAACAACGCCAACCGTGCCTGCCGTGCTGAGGCGGGCGATTGCCCGTCCGCGGCACGCGCGCCCCGCGCCACGCGGGCGCCAGGGCGCCCCGCATGAGGAGAATGAGCCATGCCAGCAATCACCTACATCGGCCACGTGGGCATCTTCTGCGACGATCTGGAGAAGCAGAAGGACTTCTACACGCGCGTGCTCGGGTTCCGCGTGACCGACCCCGGCCCGCGCGGCAACGGCTACTTCCTGAGCGCGCAGCCCGGCGACGAGCACCACCAGGTCCTGCTCATGGGCGGCGGCCGCGGCGACGGCAAGGTCATGCAGCAGCTCTCCTTCCACACCGGCAGCCTGGGCGAGGTCCGCGAGTTCTACCACCGCCTGAAGGCCGAGAACGCGCGCATCGACGAGACGATCACCCACGGCAACGCCGTGAGCGTCTACTTCTATGATCCCGAGGGCAACCGCCTGGAGATCTACTGGGACACCGGTATCCAGTGCCACCAGCCGTTCAAGGAAGACATCGACCTGGACCAGGACGACGCGGGCGTGATGGCGCAGGTGCGCGCGCACGTCGAGCGGAAGGGCCGGGCCTGGGACCCCGCGCTGGTGTAACGTGTACGAGCTAGCGGACCCGCGCGAGACCCTGAACGTCATGCCCGCCGGGCTGTTCCTGCTCACGGCGGCGCACGAGGGACGGGACAACTGGCAGTTCGTGGTGCGGGCCATCGGCATGGTGCCCGGCCCGCCGGCCCTCGTCGCCGTCGGCCTGAACCTGCGCAACCTCACGTCCCAGCTCGCCGACGCTTCCGGCGAGTTCGTGCTCACCGTCTGCTCGGAGGCGCAGGCGCCCGTGGTCGAGAAGAGCCGCGGGCTGACCGGCCACGAGCTGGAGGACAAGTTCGCCGCCGTGGGCTTGCAGCGGCTGCCCGCGGCCCACGTGCAGGCGCCGCTGCTGGCCGACGCCCACGCCTGTATCGAGTGCCGCATCGTGAGCAAGCACCCAGCGGGCAACTACCATCTGTACGTGGCCGAGGTGCTCGCGCTGCACTACGACGCCTCGCGCCCCCCCGTGGTCCACTACAACCACCTGATCTACCGCTTCTTGCACGAGCCGAACATCGGCTAGTCGCCAGCGCGAAGCGGGAAGCGGCGCGGCATGGGCCGCGCCGCTTCCCGCTTCGCATCAGCCCACTACGCTTCAATAGGGGGCGCGGCGAGCAGGGGCGGGCCGTCGGCGGGGGCGGGCAGCGCCCGGGTGGCGCCCTCCTCGGGCGCGGAATCGCCCAGGGCGGCCACGGCGTAGGCCGAGATGTCGAAGCGCGGGCTGCTTTCAGCGGAACGCAGGAGGCCCGGATGGCGCGCCTCGAAATCGGCCCACGGCAGCAGGACGTAGTCCCGGATCACCGCCAGCGCCCTCCGAAAGCGGTCATTCTCGGCGGCGAGCGCCGCGTTCGCCGCCGCGAGCGCGTCGATGTGCGCGCCCGCGGCCGCGTGGGCGGCGCCGAGCCGCGCCAGGCGCCCGCGCAGCTCCTCCACCTCGGCGACCAGGGCGGGCACGTCCGCGCGGGCGTGCTCGACGAAGTGGCGGTCGGCGCGCGGCCAGCCGGTCAGCGACAGCCACGGCCCGTTCCCCGCGTTCGCGACGAGTGTGTCGCCGCTCGCTTTCCACCAGCCCGGCGTGGCGGCCGCGCAGCGCGCCTTGATCGGCTCCAGGTCCAGCGGATCACTCATCGTCGTCCTCCTGCGGAGGTATCCGTGGGGCCTGCTGCCTCCAATCGTCGCGATGGCCGCAAGCGCGGGCCTCAGCCGCCGGCGAGCTTGACCTGGTAGCCGAGCGCGCCCAGCTTGGCGGCGATGCGCTCGCGGTGATCGCCCTGGATCTCCACCGTGCCGTCGTCCTGCACGGTGCCGCCCGAGCCGCAGAGCCGCTTCAGCGTGCCCGCCAGCTCCTCGCGCCGCGCCGGCTCCACGCCCGCCACGACCGTGACGGTCTTGCCGCGCCGGCGCTTGCGGTCCCGCCAGACCCGTACCACGCCGTCGTCGGGCAGCGCCGGCCCCTTGCTCGCGGCCGGCTTCGCCCGCGGCCGGTTGCAGCGGCAGGCGTCCGGTCGCCGCCCGCAGGTCGGGCAGCGGTCCTGCCGCCCCCCATCTGTCGAGTAGACGACGCGCACGTTGTCCATACTGTCGTTATAGGGCAACGGCTACTCCGAGGGCAGTATGGCGCCCCGCGCCTGCATGGCGGCGGCGATGCCGTTGCTGTGGAGCATCATCGCCTCGATGGAGGCCTGAGCCGCGGCAACGGCGGCGTCGTGCTCGGCGGGCGGCACGTAGCGCGCCAGCAGGTCGTAGGCGCCGCTGCCGTGAATCTCGTCCGCCTCGATGTGCGTCGTGAAGAAGCCCAGGTCAGCGTCGGACAGGCCCAGCGCCCGCTTCCAGTTGTCGCGCCGCAGGCGCCGCAGGTCGGGGAAGCCGACGCGCTCCAGCACCGCCTTGGCCGCCAGGCCCTCGGCCCACGAGCGGTTCTTGGTCAGCGTCTCCCAGACGAGCAGGGCCAGGCGCGTCGTGGGCAACGCCTCGGCGGCGTCGATCGCCGCGCGCGGCAGCCCCAGCTTCACGCCCAGCCGCGCCAGAATCTCGTAGTGCGACGTCTCGTCCGCGCCTTCCTCTTCGTACAGGTTCTCTCGCGTGATGAACCGGCGCACCTCCACCACCGGGCAGTTGCCGACCACCCAGGCCCAGCAGCGCCGGCTGTGGCGGGTGAACAGGCCCCACTGCTGCACGTAGATCTGCGCCGCCTCGCGCGTCGGAATCGCGCGGTACAGTCCGGCGCCCTCGCGATTGTGCTGCGCCACCGTCGCGTCCAGGCGCTCCAGCAGGCTTGCGCTCGTCGTCATGACCGGCCCCTTTCCTCGCGTCCGCGGCGCCGTGTGGGACGCGTGCCATGTCTCAGTAGTATAGAGCGCCGTTCGTGCAGGGCTTGTCGGCGCTACCAGGCGGCGCGATACTATACTCAGCGAAGGGCGGGCTGAGGCGGCCGCGGCCCGCGCCCGCCGGATCCCGCACACGGTCGTGCCGCCGAGGAAGCTATGCCGAAGCTGCGTCGCCCCGGACCGCGCACGGCTCCTGCCCGCCGGCCCGCCGCCGAGCAGAAGGCTGGGGGCGTCGTCAGCGCGCCGCCCGTGGATAACGCCGAGGCGGCGGCGCTGGCGGCGCGTGTGCGCGCGGCGCTCGACGAGCCGAACGCGGCGCTCGGCGTCCTGGCCGAGGCGCCCGGCCCGCTCGCGGCCGCGGCCCTGGAGGTCGTGCGGCGCGAGGCGGGGCCGGCCGCGGTGCCGTTGCTGACGCGGGCGAGCGAGCAGGGCGCCGAGCCGCTGGCCGACGCGGCCGTGCTGGAGCTCGGCGCCCTCGCCGATCCCGCGGCCGCCACGGCGCTCGCCCGCCTGGCCGAGACGCTGCCCGACAAGGACCGGCGCAAGACCGCCCGCCGCGCCCTCTTCCGCCTGCGCAGCCAGGGCGTGCAGCCACAGGCCGACGAGGCGCCGGCGCGCGCCGCCGCGGCGGCCGCCCTCCAGCCGCGCGCCACGCTCTACCGCGCCGTCGCCAGCCAGATCGACGCCACGGGGTCGCGGGCGCTGTCCCTCTACGCCGACCGGCCGCTGGGCGGCGCGTACCTGTTCAGTCTCTTGCTCAACGATCTCGTCGGCATGAAAGACTTCTTCGCCCGCGATAGCACGCGCAAGCGGCTGGCGGCGCGCGAGGAGGAGATGCGCGACCAGGCGGGCGTCTGGGTCGAGCTGCCGATCCCCTACGCCCAGTGGCTCATTCAGGAGGCGCTCGCCCTGAACGCGGAGAGCGGCGTCGCCGTGCCGCTCGAGTATCGGCACTGGCAGGACGTGATCGGCACGCCGCCCCAGCCCTACGAGCGCCCGCTGGCCTACGAGGAGGTCAGCCGCTTCGAGGTCAAGATGCGGCCCGAGCTGCTGGAGCATTCCCCCGATCTGTTCGAGGAGGAGGAGATCGAGCGCTGGGTGCTCGGCTACCGCGAGGTACAGAAATACGCCGCCGAGCTGCGCCGCGCGGCCGAGTCGCGGCTGGTGCTCACGCCCGAGTCGGACGAGCAGCGCGCCGAGCGGGTGCTGGCCCAGGCGATCCGCGAGGTCTTTACCGCGCCCCAGCGGCGTGCCTGGCAGCGGCGCCTGGAGGAGACCGCCTACATCTTCCTGCGCACGGACCGGCCACAGGCGGCGAAGCTCGCCATCGCGGCCGCCGTCGAGATCGCCGACAGCGACCCGGTGCTGCTGCCGCGCCATCCGTTCGTGCGCACGCTCATGCAGCGTAGTATCCAGCTCGCCATCCAGGCCGAGCGCGCCGGGATCGACCCGGCGGAGCTTGAGCGCAGCCCGTACGACCCGAGCGAGTGACCCGAGCTGTCGGTTGGCAGCCGTCAGCTGTCAGCAGACGCGCGCCCACGCACCGCAACATGGTGCCATGCGAGCCAGCAGCGGTCGCGACCTAAGCTGAGAGCTGATTACTGAGGGCTGACAGCTATCATGAGGAACACCATCGCGGTCATCCTGGCGGGCGGCCAAGGCGAGCGGCTGAGCGTGCTGTCGATGGAGCGCGCCAAACCGGCCGTGCCGTTCGCCGGCAAGTACCGCATCATCGACTTCACCCTCAGCAACTGCGTCAACTCCGGCCTGTACGACGTGGCCGTGCTCACCCAGTACCGGCCGCACTCGCTGAACGACCACATCGGCATCGGCCGCCCCTGGGACCTCGACCGCGCGCGCGGCGGCATTCGCCTGCTGCAGCCCTACCTCGGGCGCAGAGACTCCGACTGGTACAAGGGCACCGCCGACGCCGTCTACCAGAACCTCCCCTTCCTGCTCGACGATCCCCGCACCGACATCGTGGTGGTCCTGTCCGGCGACCATATCTACCGTATGGACTACCAGAAGATGATCGCCTACCACGAGGCGAAGCAGGCCGACTGCACGGTCGCCGTGTTCGAGGTGCCCCTGCGCGAGGCGCACCGCTTCGGCACGCTCGTGACCGACGACGAGAACCTCGTGGTCGAGTTCGACGAGAAGCCCGCCCAGCCGCGCAGCACCCTCATCTCGATGGGCATCTACGTCTTCGAGCGCGCGGTGCTGGAGCAGCGCCTCGACGAGGATGCCCGCATGCCCCGCTCGCGCCACGATTTCGGCGGCGACGTCATCCCGCGCATGGTCGAGCTCGACCGCGTGTTCGCCTACCCCTTCCGCGGCTACTGGCGCGATGTCGGCACCATCCAGTCCTACTGGGACGCGAACATGGGGCTGCTCGCCGAGCCCGCCGACTTCAACCTCTACGAGCCCGACTGGATCATCCACACGCGCAGCGAGGAGCGGCCGCCGGCCAAGGTCTGCGCCAGCGCGCGCGTCGAGCGCAGCCTGATCTCCCACGGCTGCAACATCGCCGGCACCGTCGAGCACTCGGTGCTGTCGCCGGGCGTGTTCGTCGCCGAGGGCGCCGTGGTGCGCGACTCCATCCTCATGACCGACTGCATCGTCGGGGCGGACAGCGTGCTCGACCGCGTGATCCTCGACAAAGAGGTCGTCGTGGGCGCCGACTGCCAGCTCGGCGTCGGCGCGGGCAACCGCGCCAACCGCCTGGAGCCGCGGCGCCTGAACACCGGCATCACCATCGTCGGCAAGCGCGCCCGCATCCCCGCCGGCGTGCAGCTCGGGCGCAACTGCCGCGTCGACGCCTACGTCGCCGAGCGCGACTTCGCGGGCCAGCTAGAGATCGCCAGCGGCGAGTCCGTCCTGCGCGCCGACGAGCGCCGCCCCGTCCCCAGCATCGCCGCCGCGCGCTAAGCGAGCCTGATCGGCGAAGCACGAGGCGGCGACAGGCCGGGCCTGTCGCCGCCTCGTGCTTCGCCGAACGCAGCAGTTACCCGCCCACCAGCTCGTACGTCTTCACCGTGGCCGCCATGCCGGTGAGGCCGCGCGTGTGGTTCTTGATCGTCTCGTACTCTGAGCTTTGCAGGTACGCGTCGATCGCGTCCTGGCTCTCCCACTCCGAGATCGAGATGAACTCGCCCGGCTCCTCACGGCAGCGCAGCAGCTCCTCCCGCAGGCAGCCCGGCCGCTTGATCATCAGCGGCGCGCAGTCCTGCTTCCACAGCCGCTCGATCTCCTGGGCCTTGTCGGGCGACGCCTTCACGATAATGTGCCGCGAGATAGTCCCCATGGCACCCTCCTCACCCTACACTACGGACTCGGCAGGGCAATCGGCAGGAACCGTGCCGCGCGGCCAGCCGCGGCTTCGGCCGGGGAACCAAGCTGGCTCAACCGCTCAGCCTAGAGGACGTGGCGGTCCCACTCGGGCGCCGGCGGCTGGAGGCCCATGCTGAGCAGCAGCGGGTTGATGTCCTGGAGGTACATCTGCCGCAGCTCCTCGTTGCCCCAGCGGCGGATGCCGAAGCGCACGGCCAGGTCGCTGAACTTCGACTTGCTCGCGCCGAAGGTGTCGAGCGCGCGCGGATACCACTTCCGCAGCGCCGTCTCCACGTCGGCGCGCGTGCCGCCGGCCGCCTCCAGGTAGGCGGGGTCCGTCAGCAGCCGCCGCACGCGGTTGGCGCCAAACGAGGCGTGAAAGCGCTCCTCGGGCACCATCGAGCACATCGCGCGGGCGAAGGGCGCCAGGCTGGAGTTCTCGAACGCCTTCAGGTGATACCAGGCCACCAGGTCCATCGTGCAGCAGAACATGCACAGGTCGACCCAGCTCTCCATCGGCAGGTTGAACGCCTCCAGCAGGTGCTGCCCGCACCTGCGCCGCAGCAGGTCCTGCGCCATCGCCTCGCCGTCCGGCCCGAAGCTCACCAGCAGGCGGAAGTCTTCCATCCCCTGGTGCGCCTCATCCGCGGCCACCTGCGCCTGCACGAAGCGGTCCTCGGCCGTGGGGCCGGCGTTGATCCAGGGCTGGTGCTGCTCGACCGAGGCGAACTCCGTGGAGGCGAGCGCGTAGACGATCTTCAGGGCCGTCTCGCGGTACTCGGGCGTCATCTGCTCGACCGTCTCGATCTTGCGCATGCCGCGCAGGTCGCCCCACTGGACGCTGCGGCTTACGTAGCTCGCCTCGCGCGATACGGCCATGCTGCGCTCCTTCCTCACTCTACGAGGGACGATACCAGCGCCCGCCCGGCTTCGTCAACCGGCCATCGTACCGGCCGGCCGGGGGTGTGGGGGTGTCCCCCAAAGAACTCCTCGCCCTTGGCCAGCCAGGGATCAAACCTGGCCGAAGGCCAGGTTTGATCCCTACCCTAGCAGAGCTTGCGGAGCGCCGGGGTGGCCAGCCAGACCAGCAGGACGAGCAGCGCGCACAGCCCGCCGCCCATCGCCACGGTGAGCGGCGCCCCCACGCGGTCGGCCAGCGCCCCCGCCGGCAGCGTGCCCATCGGCATCAGGCTCCAGGTCATCAGGTAGATGCTCATCACACGGCCGCGAAAGGCGTCCGTCGTCGCCTCGTGGATCAGCGTGTTGTTCGTCGAGTTGTACACCGAGAACCCGGCCCCGACGAGGAACAGCATGGCCATCGCCAGCGGCACCGACGGCATCAGCGCCAGTACGATCAGCCCGAGCCCCACCCACATGCCGCCCAGCAGCAGGATCAGCCCGCGCCGCGGCAGCGACAGCAGCCAGGAGGCGGCGAGCGCCCCCAGGAACGCGCCCACGCTGTTCGCGGTGAGCAGCAGCCCCAGGCCGCCCGCGCCGATGTCGTACACGTCGCGGGCGAACACCGGCAGGATCTGCTGGTACGGCAGCGCCAGGACCGTGGGCACGATCGCCAGCAGCATCAGCGCGCGCAGCGACGGGCTCTCGCGGATGTGCGCGAAGCCCGCGGTCATCGCGCGCAGCGCGCTAGCTCCCGTCTGGCGCGGGCGCGGCGTCGTCGGCAGGCCCCAGGTCATGCCCAGCGCCGTGGCGAACACGAGCACCTGCGCGAAGAAGCAGGTAGCGAGCCCGCTTACGCTGATCAGCGCGCCGGCCAGCCCGGGCGACACCACGCGGGCGCCGTTCTGGCCGGCGGCGATGCTGGCCACGGCACGGCCCACCTCGCCCGGCGGCACCAGCGCCGGAATCATCGCCTGCCGCGCGGGGAAGTTTACCGTCACCGTCGCGCCCGAGATCAAGCTGAGCAGGTAGACGTGCCACGGCGCCACCCAGCCCCCGGCGATGAGCGCGACGAGCGCGAGCGCGCACAGGCCCGCGGTGAGCTGCGACAGCAGCACCATGCGGCGGCGATCGAAGCGGTCCACGAGCACGCCGCCGATCGGGCTCACGATCATCATGGGCAGGCCGCGCATGAAGCTCGCCAGCCCGAGCTGGAGCGGCGAGTCGGTCAGCTCCAGGATCAGCCAGCCGACGCCGACCTGCTGGATCCAGAAGCCCGCCTGGTTCAGCACGCTACTCGCCCAGAGCAGCCGGAACGGCCACGGGGTCAGGGCCAGCGCCCGCGCGCCAGGCGCATCGGCGCGTGCGTCCGGCGCCTCGGTGGTCAGTGACAGATCGCGCATTCTCGGACGATACCACCCCGCTCGCGGCGGGGCAACGGCCGCACCGCCGACGACCGCGGCCCCACCCCGCTCTCGAACCTGTGATCCGCCGCTGTAGCGCCTTCGTGAGCGCCCATCCTAAGCGGCTCAGCGCCGGGCACGCCACAATGGCCGGGCGGCGTTGTAGTGCCGAGTGCCAAGCCCCCCGCGGTGTGCGCCGGCGAAGCGCAGCTGGGGGACCAGCCGCCGCCGTACGGCCAAGGGGAGCCATCCCCTGTGCCGGCGACCGTGACGTAGGACGGGGGCTGGTCCCCCGCCGTCCGGCCGGCGCCGCCAGGGTTAAGGATTGTGGCAACGGCTCTAGGAGGACCGATGGGAGCCCGGGCGACCTGGCGGCGAGCCGTGCTGGGACTGGCCGGCGCGCTCGCGGTCCTGGCTGTGGGCACGCCGGCGCGGGCGCAGGGCATCGTGGACAGCATCCCGCTGGCCGGTGGCGCGCAGGGCCTCGCAGTCAACGCGGCGACCAACCGGCTCTACGTCGCGGTCGGCGCGCTGAATCAGCTGCTGGTGATCGACGGCGCCACGAACACCACTCTGGCCGCCGTGCCGGTCGGCGCCGGCCCCAGCGCGGTAGCCGTCAACCCCGCCACGAATCGCGTCTACGTGGCCAGCAGCATCGCCAACAGCGTGACCGTGGTCGACGGCGGCACGAACGCCGTCCTGGCGACGATCGGCGGCCTCGCCGGGCCGACGGGCCTCGCCGCGAACCCCACCACCAACCGCGTCTACGTCGCCAACAACGCGGCCGGCACCCTGGCGGTCGTGGACGGCGCGACGAACGCGGTCGTCGCTACCGTGCCGATCGGGCCGGGGCCGCGCGACGTGGCCGTGAATGCGGCCACGAACCGCATCTACGTTTCCATCACCGGCACCGCCGCCGCCCCGGCCGGCACGGTGGCCGCGCTCGACGGCGCCAGCGGCACGCTCCTGGCCACCGTCCCCGTGGGCAGCCGGCCGGGCGCGCTGACCGTGAATGCCAGCACGGGGCGCGTCTACGTCGTGAACCAGGGCAGCAATAGCCTCTCCGTGATCGACGGCGCGACGAACACCGTCGTGGCCTCGGTGAGCGTCGGCGCGGCGCCGGTCGGCATCGCCCTCAACCCGGCGACCAGCCGCGTGCTGGTGACGAACGCCGGCAGCAACGACGCCACCCTCGTCGACGCCGCGACCAACGCCGTGATCGCCACCCTGCCGCTCGGCGGCGCGGGCGCTGTCGCGGCGAACCCGGCGCTGGGTCGCTTCGCCATCGCCAGCCAGGCAGCGCCCTTCGCCCTGACGCTGCTGCAAGACGCCGCCAGCGCGCCGGTCGCCCCGCTGGGCCGACCACCCGGCGGGAGCGCCGGAACGCTCGCCGCCTCGCTGCGCGCGCTCGGGCCGCTGCCCGTCACCGGCACGGTCAGCTTCGCGCCCGGCGCCGCCGGGCAGACGGCGGTGACCGCCACGCTGCAAGGCGTGAGCGCGGGCAGCCAGCCCACGCTCGTCGTGCCGCTGGCCGGCGGCTCGATCACGGTGCCTTGCGCGCCGGCCAGCGGCGGGGCGCCCGTGACGTGCAGCCAGACGGTGAGCAGCCAGCCGAGCGTGGGCGCCAACGTCGTGGTGTCGCTCGGCGGCCAGGCCGTGGCCCAGGGCGCGATCGTCGGCGGCGCCGGGCCGCTCGCGCCCACGGTAGCGCTCGGCGCCGCGCCGCCCCAGGCGCTGGCCGGCGTGCTGCTCGCACCGGCCTCCGGCTCGGGCGTGAACGGCGTGTGCAACTTCACCGTTGGCCCCCCGCCCAGCAGCGGCGGCGTTAACGCCGACTGCCTGCTCCAGGGCCTCGCCGCCGGCCAGGCGGTCACCCTGAGCCTGCCCGGTGGCGCCGGGGCGCCGCTCCAGTGCCCCGCCGCCGGGCCGGGCGGCACCGTGACGTGCTCGGCGCCGCTCGGCGCCGCCCCGCCGCCCGGCAGTCAGGTGACCGCGAGTGCGACGGGCCTGCCGCTCGCGCAGGGCGCGGTGGCGCCCGGCGCACAGCCGTTGCCCGCGCCCGTGCGCGCCGTATCGGGCGCGGTCCTCCAGCCTGCCGGCTCCCCGCCCGTTGACGGCATCGCCAACTTCACGCCGAGCGGCGCGCAGACGGTCGTGACCGTGGCGCTGGAGGGCCTGGCGCCCGACCAGCAGGCGACGGTGCAGGTGCCGCTCGCCGGCGCCCCCCTGGCGGTCGTCCTCTGCCCCGCGGCGAGCGCCAGCGGCCAGGCAGTGTGCAGCCAGCTCCTCAACGGGATGCCCCTCCCGGGTGTGCCGCTGACGGTCCTGACCGGGGGCCAGGTGGTGGCGCAGGGCGCGGTCGCGGCGGGGCCGCAGCCGGCGCCGGGCAGCACCGCTCCGCTGCCCGGCGAGCCGCTGTTGCCGCTGCCGCCCGTGCCGCCCAGCCTGCTCATCCCGCCGTCTTCTGCCCCCGTCCTCGGCGCCAGCGCGCCCGGCGGCGTGCCCATCGTGCCCGAGGCCGATAGCGTCGCCCTCGTCGCGCTCGGCCTGGCGCTGGTCGCCGTGCCCGCCCTCTGGCGCCGCCACCGCGTGCCCCGCTGACTGCTCGCGGCCCAGCGCCCGACCGCCGAGCGGCGCGACAGGGGTAGGCAACGCCCCGCCATGCTCGGTTGCGGATTCGACGCCGCGTATAATGGACGCATCCCATAGCGCGGGCGCGACTGGCGTTCTCGCCCCAGATTTGGGAGGCCGAGGAGACCGCCTTCCCCGGAGTTAGAGGGCCGGCCGCCCGTCCCTCTCCCCCTTCCCGCCTCGGGAGGGGGCCGTGGGGCGGGTTCGTCCCTCTCCCCCAGCGCCGGGCAGCCGGGGGGCCCGCGTCCGAGAGGAGGCTGCCGGTGGTGCGCGTGGGGCGTTGGCTATCGATAGGGCTGGCGTTGGCGCTACTCGCCTGTTCGACGCCGGGCGCGTCGCCCGGGCGCTCGGGAACGGCGCCCGGACCACCCCCCGCGGCCCAGTCGTCCGCCGGCCCGACAGGCCAGCCGGCAGCCGCCACCGCGCCGACCGCCGAGCCTACGCCGCCGCCCATGCGCGCCTTCGAGCTGCCCATCGCCACGGTCAGCGCGACCAGCACACCGCTCTGGGTCGGCGCCGACCAGGGCATCTTCAAGCGCTACGGCTTCGACGTCACGGTGACCGGCCTGGCGCCGGCCGCCGCCACGCAGGCCGTGCAGAGCGGCACCGTGCCGTTCGCGGCGACCTCCGGCAGCACGATCACGGCTTTCGTCAGCGGCGCCCGCGAGCTACGCTACATCGCCGGCCTGGCGAACCGCGTGCCGTTCCAGCTCATCTCGCAGCCCGACGTCACGACCTTCGAGGGCCTGCGCGGCAAGGCGGTCGGCACCTCGACGCCCGGCTCCAGCACCTCCATCGCCCTCATGGAGATCCTGCGCGACCGCGGCCTGGAGCCGGATCACGACGTGTCGGTGCTCTACCTGCGCGAGCAGCCGGCGATCTTCACCGGGCTCGTCAGCGGCCAGGTTGCCGCCGGCTTCATGGCGAGCCCGTTCAACCAGCAGGCCCGCAACCAGGGCTACTACCTGTTGCTCGACACGCTGGCGGCGGGCATCGACATCCTGGGCCTCAATATCACGAGCACGACCGAGGTGCTCCAGCGCGAGCCCGAGATGGTCCGGCGCTTCCTCATGGCCTGGGTAGACAGCGTCCAGTTCGCCCGCCATCAGCGCGAGCCGACCATCGACAGCATCATGCGCGGTACGCGCAACGACAACCGCGCCCTGGCCGAGGCCTCGTACGACGAGTACCGCACCATCTGGGACGTGAAGCTGTCCGCGCCCGCCATCCAGAAGCTGATCGACGGCTCCGAGGACCTGCCGGACGCGAAGAACGTCAAGGCCGAGCAGCTGATCGACGACCGCATTCTCCGCGACCTCGAGGCCAGCGGCTGGCTCGCCCAGCACCTCACTCCCCCGTAGCGCGCCGCCAGAATTCGCACCGTCCGAGTCGCTGCGCCCTGCTACACCCCAGCGGCTGCCTCCTCGTCCGGCGACCCCAAGCTCGGGCAGGGGCTCGTCCCCTGCCGCCCGGGCGTCGTGCCACTCATACCGCATTCGCGGCTGGCGTTCCCTTACTCCCTCTCCCTCTGGGAGAGGGTCGGGGTGAGGGTCCGCCTCCGTCGGCGAACCCCAGGGCCGGATCGGATATGACCAGCCAAAAGGTAGGGCGGGGGCTCGTCCCCCGCCGCCCGGCCGTGCCGCCCAGCGCTCCACCCCGGCTCTCGCCTGGTCGTAGGCCGCCACCCGCGACGACACCGCCGCCGTGCGCGACCGCCCAGCGCTCCGCCCCGGCTCTCGCCTGGTCGTAGGGCAGGGGCTCGTCCCCTGCCGCCCGGCCGGCGCTCCTGCTGTCCCCTACTCCGGCGAAGCGGACGTAGGGCAGGGGCTCGTCCCCTGCCGCCCGGCCGCCGTCGCCTACGACCCTCCCACCGCGCGCCACCCGGACCCTACGCCTCCCGAAATCGTCTCTATCAATAGCGCCCCCACACCCCGTTAACGGGAGGTGCCCCGACAGAATCCAGCCTGGCAGTCCGCCCGAGCCACCCGAGCGGGGCCACTGTCCCTCTCCCCCCTTCCCTATCAGCGAAGGGGGGCCGGGGGGGTAGGTCCCGGCCGTCCCAGGCGCGGCCGCCCCGCTCCCACCCGTCGCGGCCCTCCCAGATGCGGGCCTCCCTGCCCTTGCGGTAAGGCCACCCCATCGCTCCGCCCGGCCGCGACCACGCCCTGGCAGCAAGGAAGCGCCTGCTCCGCGCACCGCCCGGCGGCCTGACGTCCCCGCCGGGAGCACCGGTGCCTGACGGACCGCGCTGGCGGAGAGTGACCACCGCGCCGCGCGCGGCGCGCTCCCGGCCCGCCCGAC
>DATGMD010000020.1:0-103242 GCA_035293805.1 Chloroflexota bacterium
GCGATCGCGGCCTCGGGCTGTGCGGCGAGGTGCTCCGCGTACCGGGCGGCCAGGGTCCCGAGGGCGGCCTCGCTCCGGGCCGACAGCGCCAGCAGGTGCAGCGGCCGCTCCCGCGCCGCGGGGCGCGCCGGGGCGGCGGGCCCCTCCTCGACGATCACGTGCACGTTCGTCCCGCTGAACCCGAACGAGCTGACGCCGGCGAGCCGGCGGCTGGTGCTCGGACTCCAGGGGGTGCGCGCGGTCGGGACCACTACCGGAATCTCATCCCACGGGATGTGGGGATTGGGGTGCTCCAGGTGCAGGTGTGGCGGGATCTCCCCATGCTGGAGCGACAGGACGACCTTCATCAGCCCGGCGATCCCGGCGACGGCTTCAAGGTGCCCAAGGTTCGTCTTGACCGAGCCGATCATCAAGGGGTCGGCGGCGGACCGGCCGGCGCCGAACACGGCAGCGAGCGCCCCGACCTCGATCGGGTCGCCAAGCTCGGTACCGGTGCCGTGTGTCTCCACGTAGCTGATCTCGTGCGGCGCGACGTCGCTGTTGGCCAGCGCCTGGCGAATGACGGCCTCCTGGGAGAGCCCGTTGGGCGCCGTCAGGCCGCTGCTGGCGCCGTCCTGATTGGCCGCCGAGCCCCGGATGACGGCCAGGATGCGGTCCCCGGCGGCGAGCGCGTCCGACAGCCGCTTGAGCACGACCACGGCGCAGCCCTCGCTCCGGACGTAGCCATCACCCGCCGCGTCAAACGTCCTGCACCGCCCACCGGGCGCCATCATGCGGAACTTCGACAGCATGATCGTGTTATCGGGAGCCAGGATGAGATTGACGCCACCCGCCAGGGCCAGGTTGCTCTCGCCCTGGCGCAGGCTCTGGCAGGCGAGGTGGACCGCGACCAGGGACGACGAGCAGGCCGTGTCGATCGATACCGACGGGCCTTGCAGCCCGAATACGTACGACAGCCGGCCCGAGGCGATGCTACGCGCCACGCCGGAGGCATGGTAGGCATTCAGCTGGCGCAGCCCGCCGACCTGGCGCTGTAGCTCGGCGTAATCACTCGAGTTGATCGCGACGAACACGCCCGTCTGGCTGCCGAGCAGCTCGCGCGGCGCCTGGCCGGCGTGCTCTAGCGCCTCCCACGCCACCTCGAGCAACAGGCGCTGCTGCGGATCCATGCTGGTCGCCTCGCGGGGGGCGATGCCGAAGAATTGCGCGTCGAATTTATCCACGCCGTCCAGAAACCCGCCACAGCGAATGTTCATCTTCCCCGGGGCGTCGGGGTCCGGATCGTAGTACGCCTCGCGGTCCCACCGTTCCGGCGGCACGTCACGGATGGCATCGACGCCATTGCGGAGGAGCTGCCAGAACGCCTCCGGGTCATTGGCTCCGCCGGGGAAGCGCAGACCCAAGCCGATCACGGCGATCGGCTCCCGCTTGGTCCGCTCCAAGGCGTCGAGCCGGGCCTGCGTGTCTTGCAGCGCGAGGAAGGCGCGCTTGAGCGGCGACAGCTCCTCGCCCAACCCGGTGTTGGAGTTCATCGACATTTCCCCCATCGTAGCCATTCGGTCAATCCATTACGGTGTAGGTCAGGGTAGGACGGACGCTGGAGACATCCCTTTAACGGCTCTCCAGCCTTTGAAGTAGGAGAAGTCCGACCTCCTCGTCCGACAAGGCGGCGAGCTGGTCAGCAGAAGTCAGCGCTGGCGGGGCGGCCTGACGTTGGGGCTGAGCCGGGACGACGGTAGCCTTGGGCGCTGCGGCGCCAGCAAACAGCAATCGCTCCAGGTAGCCGGCGATGGCATCGCTGGTCGGGTAATCGAAGATCAAAGTCGCCGGCAGCTTCTGGTCGAGCCCGAGGCCCGCGCGCAGGCGATTGCCTAGCTCCACCGCCATCAGCGAATCGAGACCCAGGTCCATCAGGCGACGCTCCCGGTCGATTGGCTGGGAGGCGGTGAGCCGTAGCACCCGAGCCAGCTGCCGGCGCACGTAGTTCAACAGGATCTCCCGGCGCTCGCCGGGCAGCGCCTCGTCCAGTTGCTGCCTGAGCGCCTCGGCCGGGTCTGGGGCGCTGGCGGCGGGGCTGCCGTTCCGGGTGGCTTCCGCCGCCGGCGCGGCGCCGCGCGCGCGGATCGCCCCGCGCGCCGTCTCCACCCAGTAGCTCTGCCGTTCGAAGGGGTAGGTCGGCAAGACGAGGCGGTGGCGTGGGTAATCGCGGTCGAAGCCATCCCAAGCTACGGGCGCACCGAGCGCGTAGAGCTGACTCAGGCTCTCTAGGATCTGCTCCCAATCGTCTTGCCCCTGCCGGAGCGACGGCAGCCAGGTGCCCACATCTTCGCCGAGGCAGCGCCGACCCATGCCCAGAAGGGTCGGGTGCGGCCCGATCTCGACGAAGACCTCGTAGCCCTGTTCGTGCAGGGCCGCGATCGCGTCGGCGAAGCGCACGGGCTCGCGCAGGTGCCGCCGCCAGTAGCGCGCGGTCGTTGCGTCCTCGCCAGTCGCTAGACGGCCGCTGAGCGTGGAGACCAGGTCGATTTGTGGCGCGGCATATGTCAGCTCGGCCGCTGCTCGCTCGAACTCGTCGAGGATCGGCTCAACCAACGGCGAGTGCGAGGCGGCCGGGATCGGTAGCCGGCGCCACTCCTCGGCGGTGAGCCCCAGGTCGGCGATCACCGCACGGACCGCGTCGGCCTGCCCTGAGATCACGACGCTCTGGGGCCCGTTCACCGCAGCGATCGCCGCAGCGCCATGGTAGGGGGCGAGCGCCCGAGCGACGCGCGCCTCCTCCGCGAAGACAACCACCATCTCCCCGGCGCGCGGCAACGCTTGCAGCAGCCGGCCCCGCGTCGCCACGAGCTGGAGCCCATCTGCCAGGCTGAGCGCCCCGGCGACGCAGGCCGCGGCGTATTCCCCAACGCTGTGGCCCGCGACGACCGCGGGCTCGATCCCCCAGGACCGCCATAGCTCCGCCAGCGCGTACTGCACGGCGAACTGCGCTGGCTGCGCGTACGCCATGTCGTCGACGATCGGGTTCGGCTTGCCCGCGTGGGCCGCGGCATCCGGATAGAGGACCGCGAGCAGCGGCCGCTCCAGGTAAGGCTGGAGCAGCTCGGCGCAGCGGTCCATGGCGTCGCGGAAGGTCGGCTGCGTGTCGTAGAGGCGCCGGCCCATGTTGACGTACTGGGACCCCTGGCCGGTGAACAGGAAGGCCACGTCGGGCGGGCCGGCGGCCGGCGCTCGCCCGCGAACAAGGCCGATCGGGTCATCGACGGCGAAGGCGGCCGCGAGCCGCGCGCGCATCTCGGCCGACGAGCCGGCGACCACCGCGAGCCGCTCCTCGAAGTGGCCGCGGCCGGCGTTGGCGGTGAAGCACACGTCGCCCAGCGCCTGCTCGGGGTGCGCCGCTAGGTGCTGCTCGTATCGGCGCGCCAAGCGTTCCAGCGCGGTCGGGCTCTTGGCCGACAGAGCCAATATGTGCAGCGGTCGCTCCGGCTCCGGCCGAGCGGGCACCGAACCAGGCGCCTCCTCCAGGATGACGTGGGCGTTGGTGCCGCTGAAGCCGAATGAGCTGACGCCAGCCAGGCGCGGCCGCTTGCCGGCGGGCCACGGCGTCCGCTCGGTTGGGATGACGATGGGCAAGTCGGCCAGGCCGAGATGCGGGTTGGGGGTCTTCAGGTGCAAGTGCGGCGGAATCTCCTCGTTTTGCAGCGCCAGCACGGCCTTCATTAGCCCGGCGATCCCGGCGGCCGCTTCCAGGTGGCCCAGGTTGGTCTTGACCGAGCCGATCATGAGCGGCGCGTCGGCCGGACGTCCGGGGCCATAGGCGGCGGCAAGCGCCCGCACCTCGATGGGATCGCCCAGCGCCGTGCCGGTGCCGTGTGTTTCGACGTAGTTGACTTGCGCGGGTTCCACCCCGGCCGCGGCCAGCGCGCGGCCAATCACCTCTTCCTGGGAGGGGCCATTCGGAGCGGTCAGACCGGCGCTGCGGCCGTCCTGGTTGATCGCCGTGCCGCGAATGACGGCCAGGATGTTGTCGCCGCCGGCTATAGCCTCGGCGAGGCGCTTCAGGACGATCACGCCGCAGCCTTCGCTGCGCACGTAGCCGTCCGCGGCAGCATCGAAGGTCTTGCAGCGACCGTCGGGCGCCATCATCTGCGCCTTCGAGAAGTTAATCGTCACCTCAGGCGACAGAATGACGTTGATCCCGCCCGCCACCGCGAGGCTGCACTCGCCCAGGCGCAGGCTCTGGCAGGCCAGATGCACCGCCACCAGGGACGACGAGCAGGCGGTGTCGACCACCATGTTCGGGCCGCGCAACCCCAGGGTGTACGCCAGGCGGCCCGCTGCCACGCTAAGCAAGTTGCCCGTCCCCACGTACGGGTCAATCTCTTCAGCGTCGGCTAGTTGCAGGCGGAGGTAATCGCTGTTGGAGATGCCGAGGAACACTCCCGTCTGGCTGCCAAACAGCTTATCCGTGGACTGTCCAGCGCGCTCGAGCGCCTCCCAAGCCACCTCCAGCAGCAGTCGCTGCTGGGGGTCCATCCGGATCGCCTCGCGTGGCGAGATACCGAAGAAGTCCGCCGCGAACTGGTCGACGTCCACCACGAATCCGCCCTGTCGGGTCGACATCTTGCCCGGCGCGAGCGGGTCCGGGTCGTAGTAGGCATCGACGTCCCAGCGGTCCGCGGGCACTTCCGTGATCGCGTCGACCCCGTCGTGCAGCAGTTGCCAGAAGCTGGCCGGGTCGTTGGCGCCGCCGGGGAACCGCAAGCCGAGCCCGACGATCGCGATGGGCTCGGTTCGCCGGCGTTCAACCTCGTCTAGCCGCGCACGCATCTCGCGCAGCTCCAGTATGGCCCGCTTTACTGGCGACAGCTCTTCCAATCGCTCGGACATCACGGATACCTCGTTCAATTCCGCTATCGGGACAGCTCGGCCAAAAGGAGGGCCTCGGCCTCGTCGTCGGACAGACCGTCGAGCGCGACGACGGGGTCCAGGTCGCCGCTCGCGGGCGGGGCTGCAGGCTTCGCCGGCTCCATCGCCATGCCGGCGAGACTAGGCACCGTCTTCATCAGGAAATCCGCCAGCGTGTCAATCGTCGGGTAGTCAAAGAGCAGGGTGGCCGGCAGCGGGCAGCCGAGTGTCTTGCTCAGGGCGTTCCGCAGCTCGACGGCCATCAGTGAGTCGAGCCCTAGCTCGCTCAACGGCTGCCGCGGCGCGATGGGAGCGCTCGCGTCGAGTCCCAGCACACGGAGAACCGCGTCTCGAAGGTAGGCCAGCAGCAGATTGCGCCGCTTGCCAGGAGGTGTGTCAGCCCACGCGTCCAACAGCCCGGAGCGAGCTGCTGCCGGCTCGGCGGCCACCGCGTCCCGCGCGGCGTCGTGGATCAGGTCGGCAAAGAACGGCCGCTCGCGACTAGCGGCGCGCTCCCGGAAGACCGACCAGTCGACCGGCGTGATCACCACCTGCGTGTCGTCGAGTCGCAGCGCCTGGCCGAGTGCGGCCAGGGCCTGCGCCGGAGCCATCGCGCCCAGTCCCTGCGCGGCCCAGCGCTCGCGGTCGCGATCGTCCAGGGCCGCCGCCATACCGACCTGGTTCCACATGCCCCAGTTGATCGCCAGCGCGGGCAAGCCCTGCGAGCGTCGCTGCTGCGCGAGGCTGTCGAGGAAGGCGTTGGCGGCGGCGTAGTTGCCCTGGCCCGCCGAGCCAAAGATGGCGCTGATCGAGGAGAACAGGACAAACCAGTCCAGCTGGCGCTCGCGCGTCAGGGTGTGCAGGTGCCAGGCTCCCTCGGCCTTCGACGCTAGCACCTTGTGGAAACGGTCCACGGTTTGCTGCAGCAGTACGCCGTCGTCGAGCACGGCGGCTAGGTGAATTACTCCCCGCAGCGGCGGCATCGAGCCGTCGATCGCCGTCAGCACGCGCGCTAGGTCATCGCGCCGCGAGACGTCGGCGCGGTGGACCGCGACCTGGGCCCCAGCCGCCATCAGTCGGTCTAGGACGGTCTGCGCCGCCGCCGACGGGGCGCTGCGTCCCACCAGCGCAAGGTGTCGGGCACCTTGCTCGACCAGCCATTCGGCGACGACCAGACCGAGCGCTCCCAGCCCGCCGGTGACGAGATAGGTAGCGTCAGGACGGACCTGGCCTTTGGGCGCCAGGGCAGCAAGGGCCTCGGGCTGAATCAAGACGAGCTTGCCGATGTGCTTGGCCTGGGCCATGAAGCGGAAGGCGTCCGCGGCCGCCGAGAGCGGAAAAGTCCGCGTGGGCAGCGGCTGCAGCGCGCCGGTGGCCACCTCATCCAGCAACGACTGCAGCAGCTCACGGAGCCGGTCCCGCTCCTCCACCATCGGGGCGCCCAGGTCATACGGCAGGTAGCGCGCGCCCGGCCGCACGGCGGCCACTTGCGCGGCGCTCCAGATGCCGCGCTTCCCCAGCTCGAGGAACCGCCCGTCGGGCTTCAGCGCCCGCAAGCTGGCCGGGATAAACTCCCCGGCCAGGGAGTTGAGCACGACGTCCACGCCCTCGCCCTGCGTCGCGGCGAGAATCGCGTCCGCGAAGGCGAGGGTCCGGGAGTTCATCACGTGGCGTACTCCCAGTGCCTCCAGGCACGCCCGCTTCGCCGGGGTGCTGACCGTGGCGAACACCTCCGCGCCCGCTCGCCGGGCCAGTTGGACGGCGGCCAGCCCCACCCCGCCGGCCGCCGCATGGATGAGCACCCGCTCCCCCGGCTGAAGCCGTGCCAGGCGTTGCAGGCCCCAGGAAGCGGTCAGAAAGGCGACCGGTGTGCTGGCTGCATCGATTATGTCAATCACAGCCGGCTTGCGGACCACGAGCGCGGCGGGCCGAATCACGAACGTGCGGAAGCTGTCGGCGCCCAGCGCGACGACCTCGTCGCCCACTTGCAGGTCGGTTACGTCCGGGCCGATGGCCGTAATCCGGCCGGCGCACTCTAGCCCGAGGGGCGCCGCGGCCTCCGGCGGCAGCATTCCAAGCGCGGTGAGCACGTCTTTGAAGTTGAGGCCGCTCGCCGCGACGCGGATCTCCACCTCGCCCGGCCCCGGCGCCGGGCGAGTGGTCGGGACCAGGGCCAGGCTCGCCAGCGTCCCGCGCTCGGAGATCGCTAGCGCAACCGGCGCCTCCGCCGCCGAGCGGCCGGGGCGCGGCCCCTTCTGGGCCGCGCTCCGGTGAAGCCGCGCCACGTAGCGGCCGCCGTCGCGCAGCGCCACCTGATCTTCGTGGTCCGGCTCCCAGATCTCGGCGAACAGCGCGGTCGCGGCCCCCCGCGCGTCGGCCGCCGGGTCCAGATCGACGCGCACGCAGCGCAGCTCCGGATGCTCGAGCCCGATCACCTGGCCCAGTCCCCAGAGCGGCGCCTGGGCGGTGGCCAGCGAGCGCACGGCACCGACGGGCTGAGCGCCGCGCGTGACCAACCATACGCGCGGCTGCGGCACCGGGCGCTCGCCCGCCAAGGCCTGCACCACCGCCAGCGCCGACCCGCAGCCCCGCACGGCGGCCGCCACAGGCCCCGCGGTTGTCTCCTCGGCGTCGGCCGGGGCATCCAGGCTAGTGAGGTGGACGACGCCCCGTAGCGGCGCGGCGTCCGCCCGCGTCTCACGGAGCAGCCGCCGGAGATCAGCGGGTTGGGTCGGGTCGATCTGCCAGCGGCCTGGCCCGACCGCCGCGAAGGCCGTGCCGGGCGTGACCAGATGGCAGGTCTGGCCGCGCTCGGCCAGCAGGCGCGCTAGCTCGTCGCCCACGCCGCTGGCATCGGCCCAAATCAGCCAGCTGCCTGCCGCATCTCCTCGCGCCGTTGGCGCCCCTGACCGCGGCATGGGACGCCAGGTGACCTCGTAGCGCCATTCGTCGCCGGCGCTCTCGGGAGCGTGGAAGAGCGTGGCCGGCCGGGCGCGCAAGTGGGAGAGCCCGCTCAGCTCGGCAACCACCCTGCCGTCGTCGTCGAGGAGGCGGATATCGGCGACGATCACGTCCGCGGCGACGGTGCTCCTAGCGCGGACGACCGCATGGCTCCAGAGCTGAGCGCTGGGCCGGCGATACAGCCGGAAGCGCTCGAGTGCCATCGGCAGGTACGTGTCGCCAGTAGAGCACGCCTCCACAACGATCTGCACGGCAGCATCCAGCAGCGCCGGGTGAATCTGGAAAGCCAAGCCCTCGGCCGCGTCGAGGGCCGGCAGCTCAATGCGGCCCAGCGCCTCGCCGTCGCGCCGCCACACCTGACGCACGCCCTGCAAGGTTGGGCCGAGCTGGACGCCGCGCGAGCGCACGGCAGCATAGTGCGCGTCTGCCGTCACCTGCTCAGGACAGCGCGCTTGAATCGCGCCGAGCGGCTCGCCGAGCGGCGCCGCATCGCCGGTGATGGAGACGACCGCCGCGCTCAGATGCCGGGTCCAGGACTTCCCGTTGGGCGGCAAGCTCACGATCTCCACTGACGCCCCGTTCCCATCCGGCGTGACGACCGTCTGACACGTCCGCACCTGGCCGTCGGGCACGACGAGCGCCTCCTGGATTGCCAGCCCCTCCAGCGCCCGCTCCCCCGGCCCTAGCACGGCTTCCGCCGCGGCGAGAGCCATCTCGAGCATGGCCATCCCCGGCAAGATCGCGGTGCCGTAGACGCGATGATCGTCCAGGAGGCCCAGCGCGGTGGTACTGAGCGGCGCCTCGAACTGCGCGACCGTCAGCGGCGAGGGCACCCGTTCTCCCAGCAACGGGTGGACCGCTGGCCCGCCGGCGGCCGCCGGCCGGGGGGATTGCCGGCGGGCTGGTGTCGCCGGCTCGAACCAGTACCGCTGCCGTTGCCACGGATACGACGGCAACGGCACGTGGCGGCCGCGCTCGGGATAGAGCCCATCCCAGGCAACCTTGCAGCCACACGCGTACAGCTCGCCCAGCGCCGTCAGGAGACTCGCTCGCTCGTCACGGCCCCGCCGCAGCGAAGCAACCGCGCTACCCTCGTGGCCCCCGGCGGCCAGGCAGTCGGCGACCGCGCCCGACAGCACCGGGTGCGGGCTGATCTCCAAAAAGATGCTGTACTGGTCCTGCGCTAACGCGCCGATCGCTGCGGCGAAACGAACGGGCTCCCTGACGTTGCGTCCCCAATAGGCCGCGTCGAATTCCGCCCCGCTGGCCTCGGCCCCGCTGACTGTCGAGTAGATGCGGATGGCCGCTGGCTGGGGCGCCAGTCCTTGGAGGGCCTCCTCCAGCTCTTGCTGGAACGGGGTCATCTGCGCGCTATGGAAGGCATAGTTCACGGGCAGCAGGCGACTGCTGACGCCCTGCGCGCGGAGCGCGGCGAGCACGGCGCCAAGCGCCGCCGCCGCGCCGGACAGCACCGTGGTCCTGGGGCCGTTGACCGCGGCGATGGCGAGCTGGTCGCCGTAATCGGCAATGGCCCGCTCGGCCTCCGCCAGCGGTAGCTCCACCTGCGCCATCTGGCCCAGGCCGGTCGCCTGCTGCATCAGCCGACTGCGGTGATATACGACCCGAACCGCGTCGTCGAGCGTCAGCGCCCCGGCCAGGTGCGCCGCGGCGATCTCGCCGACGCTGTGGCCGACGACGGCGTCCGGGGTGATCCCCCACGAGCGCCAGACGGCCGCCAGCGCCACCTGCAGCGCGAAGATGGCGGGCTGGGCGATCTCGGTTTCCTCGAGACGCGAGTCGGCTTCGGCCGCCGTCAGCTCGGCGAGCAGCGACCAGCCGGCGTGGGGGCGCAAGAGCGCGTCGCAGCGCTCGACCGTCGCCCGGAAGATCGGCTCGTACTCCAGCAGCTCGCGCCCCATGGCCCACCACTGCGGGCCTTGCCCCGAGAAGACGAAGGCCAGCTTCGCCGGCGGGCCGGGCTCGCGCCAGCCGGCCGCGACCCCGGGCCGCCGCTCGCCTTGGAGGAAGTAGTCGATCTGCGCGGCCATGTCCTCGCGCGAACGGCCGACCACCGCGAGGCGGTGATCGAAGTGGGTCCGGCGCAGGCTCGCGCTGTAGCAAACGTCGCGCAGTAGCGCGCCCCCAGCCTCTCGCGTGCAGAGAAAGTCCCGGTAGGAACTGGCCAGGGCCCGCAGTGCGTCCGGGCCACGCGCGGACAGCGGCAGGAGCCTGGGCTCGTCGTCGGCGGGCGCGCTCGGCGCCGCTGGCTCGGGAGCGCGCGGGGCCTCGGAGATGACGACGTGAGCATTCGTGCCCGACCAACCAAAGGAGCTGACGCCTGCGTAGCGCGGCTCGCCGCCGGCCGGCCACGGGTACGTCGCGGTCGGGATCACGAACCGCGTATTCTCAAATGGGACGTAGGGGCTGAGCCGCGTGAAGTGCAGGTTCGGCGGAATGGCTCCGTGCTGGAGGCAGAGCACGGCTTTGATCAGCCCGGCGACCCCAGCCGCGCCCTCCGCATGACCGATATTGGTCTTTACGGCGCCGATAACGCACGTGCGCGTGTCGGGATTCGCCCGGCCCAGCACTTCGACGAGCGCTTCGGCCTCGATGGGATCGCCCAGGGCCGTGCCCGTGCCGTGTGTCTCGACGTAGCCGATCTGCGCGGGCGATACACCTGCCTTGGCAAGTGCCTGGCGAATAACGTCCTGCTGCGATTGCCCGTTCGGGGCCGTGATTCCATTACTATAGCCGTCCTGATTGATAGCGGAGCCACGGATGACGGCTAGAATACGGTCGCCGTCGCTTATGGCCTCGGAGAGGCGCTTCAACAGCACGAGGCCACAGCCTTCGCTCCGCACAATACCGTCCGCGCTGCTGTCAAAAGCTTTGCAGCGCCCATCAGCCGCCAGCATGCCCATCCGAGACACTACCATGGCGAACTCGGGTGCCAGCATCAGATTCACGCCGCCGGCGAGTGCTAGAGCGGACTCTCCGTTCCAGATGCTCTGGCACGCGAGGTGGACGGCTACCAGCGACGACGAGCACGCCGTATCGATAGCAATGCTGGGCCCGGTCAGATTCAGTAGGTAGGAGAGACGGCCAGCAAAAACGCTGTGGGATGTCCCGGTGCCAGCATACGCATTGATGCGATTGGGCTCAGCGAATTGCAGCAAGCCGTAGTCGACGCTGAGGCTATGGACGCCGATGAAGACGCCGGTCTTACTACCTGCGAGCGTCTCGATGGGTTGGCCGCCATCTTCGAGCGCGTCATACGCCACCTCGAGTAAGAGTCGCTGCTGCGGGTCCATGCGGGTCGCCTCGCGTGGAGAGATGCCGAAGAAGGCGGCATCGAACCGGTCCACGTCGTCCAGGTACCCACCCCAGCGTGTCGCGATTCGGCCGGGGACGTTCGCGTCGGGATCGTAGAGTGCATCCCCGTCCCAGCGGTCGGCCGGCGTTTCGCGGATGGCGTCCTCCCCGTGGCACATCAGGTTCCAGAAGGCCTCTGGACTGTTCGCGCCGCCGGGGAACCGGCAGCCCATCCCGATGATCGCGATCGGCTCGGTGCGCGCCCGCTCGACGGCGTCCAGCCGGGCGCGCAGCTCCTTTACGGCGAGCAATGCTCGGCGCAGCTGAGCATCGGTGTCGTTGTATCTCGAAGGGGTGTCCATCGTTAGCTTTCTCGCAACAGCTCGTCTACCGCGGCCAGCTCCTCCTCGAGCAACGTGCCCACTTCCTCGCGAGAGAGTTCTCGGAGGTCGGCTAGACGCTGGTCGCTCCCCCTCGGCTCAAGGCTGCCCGCACGAGGCGCGCTGGGGGAGGCCAACGACTCCACCGCGCCCGAGCTTTCCAGGGCGACGTCCATCGCTCTGGCGATGTACGGCGTCAGTACGGCAATCGTTGGATAGTTCCACGCCAGTGTGGCCGAGAGCTGCAGGCCGAAGGCGGTTTCGAGGCGACTCCTGAATTCCAATGCCATCAGCGAGTCAAGCCCCAAGGTCTTGAACGATTTCTGGACGTCGATTCGGGACGGGGCGGCTCGCAGCACCTGGGCGAGCTGCTCGCGGATTCCCGACTCCAGCCGCGCGCGTCGGCGCTCCGGTCGGAGCGCCAGCAATTCATCACGTATCGTCGCGGTGGGCGGCGCCGTGTCGAGGGCGGCGTCGGGAGCGCGCGAGCGTGTGGACGCCTCCCCTACGAGTTGCTGCAGGAGCGGCCGGGCGCGGCTTGCCTCATAGAGCGGCTGGAACCTGGCCCAGTCGATCGCCGCCACAGTGCGCTGGACGGCGCCGGCGGTCAGTAGCGCCCCCAGCGTCGCCAGCGCCGCCTCGGCCGGCATGGCGTCGAGCCCAACGAGACGGAACAGGCGGGCCATTTCCGCCGTTACGATGCCGTCGCCGGCCCACCAGCCCCAATTGACGCTGAGCGCCGGCAGGCCGCGCGCGCGCCGGTACTGCGCCAGCGCATCGAGGAAGCTATTCGCGGCAGCGTAATGCGCCAACCCCTGCGAGCCCCAGACCGCCGCTCCCGACGAGAAGAGCACCAGGAAGTCCAGGGGCTGCTCCCCGGCCTGCAGCGGCGCCGTCAGCTGGTGCAGCACCCAGCTACCGGCCACCTTGGCCCGCAGCGTGTCTCGGAGGGCGCCGGCGTCCAGCTCGGCCACGGGCACGGTCGCTCCTACCCCCGCCGCGTGTACCACCCCCCGAAGCGCCGGCCGCGTCCGCCCAAACTCCGCGAACAGCGCCGCCATCCGGGCCGCGTCGGCAACGTCGGCAGCCACAACCGAGACCGTCGCTCCTCGGGCCTCGAGCTCCCTTACGGCCGCGAGGCGCTGGCCTAGGGCGGACGCCGGGGGGACCGTGTCCCAGGCCGCGCGCTCGGGCAGCCCGTTCCGCCCGGTGAGGACGAGATGCCGCGCGCCCTGATCCACGAGCCAGCGGGCGATGCGGACCCCTAGGCCGCCTAGCCCGCCCGTGATGAGGTATGCTCCGTCCCCGCGGCAGGCGAGCGCAGCCCCTCTCGGCTGCAGCATCGGCGCCCGGCGCAGCCGCGCGACAAGCCGCTGGCCCTCCTGCAGCGCAACCTGATCCTCCCCGTCGGTGCTCAGTAACTCGGCGCAGACCAGCGCGGCATCTACTGCCACGTCGCCAGGCTCGCCAGGCAAAGCCAGGTCTATGAGCCCCCCCCACAGGTCCGGATGCTCGAGCGCGAGGGTCCGGCCTACCCCCCACAGTGGCGCCTGCGCCACCGCCAAGGCCCCTGCGCTTGCTGCCCCTGCTGGCTGCGCCCCACGCGTGACCACCCAAACGCGTGGCCGCTGCGTACCGCCCACCCCGATTAGTGCCTGCGCCAGGTACACCACGCCGTCACAGCCCAGCGCGTCCTGCTCCAGCGCTACATCCCCTAACCCCTCCGGATCCGGGAGGTCCAGTCCCCACAGATACACGATCCCCTGACACGGCCCGGCCTCACGCATGACCTGTACTATGGTCCGCTTAAGCTCTTCCGGCTCGGCGAGGTCCAAGAGAACCCGCTGCGGATGCCCAGGCGTCAAGCCGCACCGATCGCCTCGGCAGGCTCTCACGCAAGTAGCGCCCGCCGCCTCGAGGCGCTGCGCTACCGCCTCGCCCACTCCCGTCTGGTCCACAAAGACCCACCAGGTGCCGCTCGCCAGTGGCCCGTCAGTCAGAGCGCCGCTTTCGCGGGGCTTCGGCTCCCAGCTCAGCTCGTACAGCCACTCGGGTTCCGCCCGCTCGAGGCGCAGGGTGCCGCTCGCCTGTTCCGTCCAGGCCGCCGCGTCGTCTGGCCGGGTGAACACCCGGAAGCTCGCACGGGTCGAGGTTTCAGCGGTCAGCACGAACTGCAGGGCTCGCGCGGTTCCCTCGACGACGCTCAGTGGCTGGAGGATGGTCAGCTCCGTCACCGTGTGGGGGTGAGGGCCGTAGACCGCGCTCGCGGCCGCCAGCGCCATGTCGTGGTAGTAGCGCTCGGGTACGACCCGAGGCGGCGCATCCAGGTGCGCGCAGTCAGGCAGGTAAGGCCGAAGCTGCCCATTCATCCGGCTCTGCCAAACGTGCGTGCCGGGCAGCTGCGCCACCTCCGGCAACGGCCGCCCGAGAAGCGGGTGCTCCACGGCCGAGGCCTCATGGGGCGCCGCGGTGCGCGGGCTGGACGGCCGTACCGCCGGGGTGTCCATCCAGTAGCGCTCCCGCTGCCAGGGGTAGGTAGGCAGCGGCACCACCTGCCCTCCGGCCGGATACAGTGCGTTCCAGTCGAGCGGATAGCCTGCCGTGTAGAGCGCTCCGAGCGTCCCCAGCATCACCGCGCGCTCGTCCTCGCCGCGCCGCATCGAGGGCAGCGCCAGCCCGGCGCGGCCCACGTGCTGTAGCCCCTGCTGGATGGCGGGCAGGAGGACTGGATGGGGGCTCAGCTCGACGAACGCGGTATGTTCGTCGGCGAGCAGCCGCTGCACCGCCGGCCAGAAAAGCACCGGCTCGCGCAGGTTTCGCCCCCAGTACTCAGCATCGAGCGTCGCGCCGTCGGCCATGTCGCCGCGCACCGTCGAGTAGATCGGGACCGCGGCGGCAGAGGGACGCACGCCCGCGAGCAGACGGTGCAGGTCGGCGCACAAGGGGTCCATTTGCGGGCTGTGCGAGGCCACATCGACCTTCACCCGGCGACAGAAGACCTCGTTGCGCTCGAGGCGCTGCAGGACCTCGTCCACGGCCACCGGATCGCCCGACACCACGGTGGAGCGGGGGCCGTTGCTGACGGCGACCGACAGCCGTTCCTCGTAGCCAGCCAGTGCGGCGCGCGTTTCGTCGAGCGATAGCTCGACCGTGGCCATCGCGCCGCGCCCGCTGGTCCGCCGCAGGAGCCGACTGCGGCAACAGATGATCCGCGCGGCGTCCTCCAGGCTGAGGGCGCCGGCGACGTGGGCGGCGGCAACCTCGCCCATGCTATGGCCGATCACCGCGTCGGGCTCGACGCCCCATGACCGCCAAAGCGCCGCGAGCGCTACCTGAATCGCGAACAGGATCGGCTGGACCACGTCGATCTCGTGGATCGACGTCTCGGCCGGGTCGGCGTCCACCCGCTCCAACAGTGACCAGTTCACGAACGGTCGCATGGCCTGCTCGCAGCGCTCCAGGCCGGCGCGGAAGGCCGGCTCGTGCGCCAGGAGTTGTCGCGCCATGCCAGGCCATTGCGATCCCTGCCCAGGAAAGACAAACGCGACTCGGGGCGCGGCCCCCGCATCGACTCGGCCGGAAACCACCGATGGCGAATTCTCGCCTCGTGCAAACGCCCCGAGATGCGCGGCCAGCTCATCCCGGGTCCGACCGACCACGGCCAGTCGATGCGCATGGTGCGACCGGCGGACGGCCGCCGTGAAGCACAGATCGTGCGGGCTAAAGGGAGCAGCCGGAGGGCCCTGCTCAATGACCGCGCGGTACCTCTCGGCGAGGTCGACCAGCGCTGCGAGCGCGTGAGCCGACAGCACCAGCAGCTCCGCTCTCGGCTCGCTGGTGGGCGTCGCGTCCTGGGGCTCGCGGCCCCGCGGCGCCTCTTGCAGGACGACGTGGGCATTCGTGCCAGTGACCCCGAATGAGTTAACGCCGGCGAAGCCCAGCTCGCCTCCAGCCGGCCAATGCGTGAGCGTGCGCGGCATGATGAAGCCGAGATCTTGCCAGGCGATCGACGGATTCGGCTTGCGAAGGTGCAGATTGGCGGGCACCTGGCGATGCTGCAGGCAGAGCGCGGCCTTTATGAGCCCAGCGACGCCAGACGCAGCTTCGGTATGACCGATGTTGGTCTTCACCGAGCCAATCAAGCAGGGGCGGTCGGCTGGGCGACCATTGCCAAGCACGCTGCCCAGCGCTTCCACCTCGACCGGGTCGCCGGCTCGGGTGCCCGTTCCGTGCGCTTCGACGTAGCCCACTAGCGCCGGGTCCAGCTCGGCGTCCCGATACGCTTCCCGCAGCATCGCCTCCTGTCCAGGCTTACTCGGCGCAACGAGCAGCCCATTGCTGCGACCGTCGCTGTTCACGGCGCTGCCACGGATCAGCGCATAGATCGGGTCTCCCGCAGCCAGGGCTGCCGCAAGTGGCTTCAAAACCAGGACGCCGATACCTTCGCTGCGCACATAGCCATTGGCGTCGGCATCGCCGAACTTGCAGCGGGCGTCAGGCGAGAGCATTCCCGATCGCGAATACCCGATGCTGATCTGCGGTTGGAGAATCAGGTTCGCGCCGCCGGCCAGGGCCAGCTCGGATTCACCGCTGCGCAGGCTCTGGCAAGCGAGATGGACGGCGACCAGCGATGAGGAGCAGGCAGTGTCGACGGTCAGGCTTGGCCCTCGCAGGTCGAATGCGAACGACAGCCGCCCCGCCGCCGAGTAGCGGCCGCCGCCGGTGGTGACGTACAAGTCCACGTCGTCCGACGCGGCGAAGGCACGCTCGACGTAGTCGTTCGTCCACAGCCCGATGAAAACGCCGGTTCGGCTCCCCGCCACCCGCTGCCTCGGCATGCCGGCGTCCTCCAGCGCCTCCCAGGCGACTTCCAGCAGCAGCCGCTGTTGCGGGTCGAGCCAGATTGCCTCGCGAGCGGAGATGCCGAAGAACTCCGCGTCGAACTCGTCGATCCCTCCGAGCCAGCCACCGTCGCGGGTCACGATCTTGCCGGGCGTCGCCGGCGTGGGGTGGTAGTAGGCGTCGACGTCAAACCGGTCGGCGGGCATTGGGCCGATTGCATCGACCCCTTTGCACAGTAGGTCCCAGAACGCGCGGGGAGTATCCACGCCGCCCGGGAAGCGGCACCCGATGCCCACGATGGCGATGGGGTCGCGATTGGGGCCGTCGTGTACCGGCCCATGCCCCGTCGAGGCCATTAGACGCGGACCTCGCGACGCTGCGGCCCAGCAAGTTCAACCGAGTGGGCATCCCCGGTTACGCTGCCTTCGTAGGCAAGGTCCGCCTGCGTCACGGAGTCCCGATGCAGTTTCGATTTCAACATCGAGCGCGCCAAAAAGCCCGCCATCTCGTCCCCCTACGAGTCGCCTACGATTGGGCCTCGCTAATGCTCGGCTGGGAGCAGCGCGAGGGTCCCTCGCCAGCCGCTCGCGCGGCCTCCTAGCGAGGTGGGGCTCGTCAGCAGCCTGGTAAATGCGTTGGCCCAGCATGCTGCCGAGGAGTCTTCGACACGATAAGAGGCGCCTGTACACCTGCAGTACTGCTCCGGTTGAGATCCAGTTGAGTCGCCACCGGTCAGCGGGCAGGCGTGGCAGCCTCGGGACGGCGCGCGTCGCGCGTGGACGGCTACGCAGCCGGCCAGGAGGCTATCCCGCCCGGGTGGACGCGGGGGCCGCGTCCACTCACCGAGTCGTAGGGATCCAAAGAGGCAATGACGCTGGCGACCCGAAGTCGCCACGTGAGGAGCCCCTGCCGTCACGCGGCCGCGTCACCATAGCGGCCCTAACCACTCGGCGGCGGGTGGCGCTCAGCTGGCCTCCACGGGAGGCCAGCTGAGCGCGAGGGGCTACGCTTTACGGCGCTCGGAGCGCACTGAGCCGCCGCTCACGACGCGCGCGGTCCGCTGGGAGGCTCAGCTGCCGCTGCTCGCGGTTGTTGCGCGCTCCAGGTAGCTGAGGTCGTAGTATTTGTCCGCGGTGGGCAGCGGCGGCTCGAGCACTCCCGTCTCGCCCAGGATGGCGATGACGTTCTGGATGCCCTCCGGGCTCAGCTCGCCTTCCTTCGACAGTGCCTGCTCGCGCACGATGATCAGGTCATACGTCTGCGACGACTCCTCCTGCCCCGACTTCGTCCCGTCGGCCAGCAGGCTAATCACCGTCTCGCGGTTCGCCGGGTCGTACATGAAGCGGTCGGCGGCGATGATCGCGCGCAGGAAGCGCACGGCCGTGTCCGCGTTGTCGCGCAGCCAGCTCCGCCGCGCGGCGTGTCCTTGGAAGAAGTAGTCGCGCACCGCGTCCGTGCTCAGGCCCAGGCGCGGGTAGCCGTCGGCCATCAGACGGAAGTCCTGCGGCTGGCTCAGCAGCGTGGCCGCCGCCTGGCCGCTCGTCACCGCCGCCGCCCGGTTCGGCGTGCCGCCCAGCGGCACCAGGTCCACGTCGTCGCGGCCGATCCCATTCTGTTGTAGCATCCGCCGCAGCAGCGTGGTCGTGCCGTCGCGCAGGTCCGACACCGCCAGCGTCTTCCCCTTCAGGTCGGCGTAGCCGTGGACATCCTTGCTGCCGATCAGCGAGTACACGGCCCGGTTGAACTCGCCGGCGATGAACACCAGGTCGGCGCCCTTCTCGTTGGCGTTGATCACCCCGTCGGGCACCGGCGTGGCAATGTCCAGCGAGTTGCCGACCATCGCCTGGATCGTCTGGCTGGCCGGGCCCGAGATGATGATCTCCACGTCCAACCCCTGCTCCCGCAGGAAGCCGCGCTGGTCCGCGATGAACATGTCGAGTGAGTTCACCGACGGCACCGGCAGCCCGAACTTCACCGCTACGGGCGCCCCCGCCGCGGCCGGCGCCGCCCCGCCGCTCGCGGCGCTCGGACTCGCCGCGCCGCCCGCGCTCGGCGTCGCCGAACCGCTGCCGCCGCCGGCGGCGCCCGCCGCGCCGCCGGGCGCGGCCCCGCTGGGAGCGCCCCCCGTTGTGCTCGACGCGCCGGGCGCGGCTCCGCCGCCGCTGCCACACCCCGCCAGCAACGCCCCGGCGAGCAGCAGCGCCGCGATCCCCCCGATGGCCTTGCGGTTCATCGTCAGCCTCCCGGCCGCGGCGGCGCGTGCCGACCCGCCGCGCCCGCCACGTACGCTCGCGCCCCCGCTCCACCGGGCGAGGGCGCACGACGGTATACCACAGGCGGCCGCCCGTTGGTAGCGCCGGCAATTCCCCTCCTGTAGCGAGCGGAGGGCGTTTGACCCGATCAATCAGCCCGTAGGGACGCAATTCCCCTCCCTATAAGGAACGGGGACGGCCGGCGGCGCCGGCCCCGGCGTCTTCCTTCCCTTCGAAGGCAAGGGACCGGGGGTAGGCCCTTCTCCCCCTCGCGAATAGGGCGATCGCCCCTGGGCGCGCCGGACGGCGCCGACTATGCTGGATGCAGGGGACAGCCGCCCGCCAGTCGGGCCGGCGCCCGCCCGAGGGAGGCCAGCGTGGAGACGAGCCAGCCGGCCGCGCCAGGCGCCGACCGCTTCCTGCTCGGCATCGTCGTCGGCGCGGTGCTGCTGATCGCCGCCGGCATTGCGGCGGTGTTCCTGACCGGCCGCACGGCGCCGCCGGTGGTCGATCCCGCCTCGCCGGTCGGCGTCGTCCAGGACTACGTCGCCGCCCTCCGCGCCGGCGACGCCGACCGCGCCTATGCCGCCCTCAGCCGCGCCGCCCAGGCCGCTGTCTCGCTCGACGACTACCGCCGCCGCGTCTACCGGCCCTCCGCGCCTGACCCGGACGACCAGCGCGTGCTCGTCGAGCCCGTCGCGGTCGGCGCCGACACCGCCACGGTGAAGGTCACGATCAGCCGCTTCACGGCGCGTCCCGATCCCTTCTCGGCCGCCACCTCCCACCAGGACACGACCGTCACCCTCGTCCGCGAGGACGGCGCCTGGCGCATCAGCCGGCCCGCCGAGCCATATCCCTTTTACTGAGAGCTGACATGGCAACGACACGCCGCGTCTACCTGTACGGCATCGCGCTCGTGGCGCTCGGCATGCTCGTCGCCGGGCTGGCCAGCTTGCTGGAGCTGCTCCTCCAAACCCTGGTCGCGGCCCTGGGCGGCCTGCCTGCGGCCGTCGGTCCCGACCAGGCGCGCGGCCGCGTCAGCTACGCCGCCGCCCTCAGTGCCATCGGTCTCGTCGCCTGGGTCGTCCACTGGACGCTCGCCAACCGGCCCCTCGCCCGGGCGGCCGACGCCCCCGCCGAGCGGCGCGCGGCCATCCGCAAGCTGTTCCTCTACCTCGTGCTGCTCGTCGGCGGCCTGCGGCTGACCTTCGCCCTGAGCGATCTCGTGCGCGATCTCCTGCGCGCGCTCTTCGGCCGCCTCGCCGGCGCGGACCTGCTCACCGGAAGCGTCACGCATCCCGTGGCCGTCGTCGCCATCGTGGGCGTGTTCTGGCTGTACTACGCCCGCGTCGCGCGCGCCGATCGCGCCGTCGCGCCCGAGGCCGGCGCGGGCGCGACGCTGCGCCGCTGGTACGTCTACGCGCTCGCCTTCGTCGGCCTCCTGCTGCTGCTCTTCGGGACCGTGGGAGCGCTCGAAGACCTCTGGGCCGCGCTCGTCGTGCCGCCCGGCGCCGTCCAGAGCAGCGCGGAGTGGCTGGGCGGGGCGCTCGCCGGGCGGCTGGGCGCCGTCGCGGCCGGCCTCGCCGCCTGGTACCTCGCCTGGAGCGCGAGCGTGGCCGCCTTCGAACGCCCCGACGAGCCTGACCCCGAGAGCCGCTCGACGCTCCGCAAGGTCTATCTCTACCTCGTGCTCGCCGTGGCGGTGGCCTGGACGGTGTGGAACCTCGGCCGGACGCTCTACGTGCTGCTGCGCGTGGCCCTGGTGCCCGAGCGGCTGGCGGGCGGCTGGGGCGCCGTCGTGCCCGACCTCGGCGGGCCGCTCGTCACCGCACTCGTCTTCGGCGTGGCCTGGGCCTACCACGCCCGCGTCGTCGAGCACGAGGCGGCGCGGGCCGGCGAGCGCCGCCGCCAGGCCGCCATCCGCTGGTTCTACGCCTACCTCGTCGCGCTCGTCGGCCTGGGCGCCCTAGCGGTGGGCCTCGGCGGCACCCTCGCCACGCTGCTCGACCTCGCCGTCCAACCCGGCGCCCCGCGCGAGACGCACTGGTGGGCCGACCGCATCAGCCTGTTCGCCACGCTCGTCGCCGTCGGCCTGCCCCTGTGGGCCGCCTACTGGCAGCGCCTCCAGCGCGAGGCCCAGGAGCCGCTGGCCCGCGATGCCCTCGTGCGGCGCATCTACCTGTTCCTCGTCTTCGGCCTGGCCGTGCTCACGCTGCTCGGCAGCGGCGCCTTCGCCCTCTACCAGCTCCTCCGCCGCGCCCTCGGCGACACCTGGAGCGCCGGCGCCACGAGCGAGCTACTCGCCGCCGCCAGCGCCGCCGCCGTCGCCGCGCTCTTCCTCGCCTACCACCTGCGCGTCCTTCGCGCCGGCGCCCCGCCCCTGGCGCCTCCTGGTGCGCTACCCGCTACGCCACCCGGCGCAGCGCCCCGCGCCGCCACGCCGGCCGCCCCCGCCGGCCCGGCCGCGCCCCGCTTGGCGCTCGCCGTGGTGCGCGCCGCCGACCCGGCGCGGCTCGCCGCCTTCGAGCGCGAGCTGGCGGCGCGGCTGCCCGCCGGCGTCGAGCTAGAGCTGCTCCCTCTGGACGCCGCGACCGCCGCGCGCCTGCTCGCCGCTGCCGCCTCCCCCTGATCCTCGCGTCCGCCCCGCAGCTCGCCGCTGTCGTGGCCAGCATGAGCAATCATTGATCGCCGGCGTTGCGGAACAGCCAGCGCTTGGCGGGCGCCGGGAGCGCGTTCAGGGTGCGCAGCGCCGTGTGCGAGAGCGCGCGCGCCAGGGTGCCCTCGGCCAGCACGCTGTCGAGCGCCCGCCGCGAGCTGCGCACGGCGGCGAAGCCATAGCGCCGCATCTCCGCCTCGTAGGCGTGGAGCGCCCGGAGCAGCGGCTGCTCGCGGCGGGCGGCCGCCACGAGCGCGGCGCACAGCCGCTCGGCGTCGCGCAGGGCCGTGTTGGCGCCGATGCCGCGGTACGGCGTCATGCTGTGGATCGCGTCGCCGAGCAGCGTGATCGGCCGCGTCTCCCAGTCCCCGATGGGCACCGACGTGCGGATCGGGAAGGCCGTGATCGTCGTGGGGTCGGCCGCGGCGACGAGCCGACGCAGGCGCGGGTGCCAGCCCTGGCACAGTCCGAGCACGACCGCCTGCAGCGCCGCGCCGTCCAGCGCGGCGGGGTCCGCGCGCAGCGGATACTTCGCGCGGCGCGCGCCGAACCCCCACATCACGTAGTCGGCGGTGTTGTCCTCCAGCAGCCCGAGCGCGCCCGGGCGATCGTTCCCGCCGATTGCGCCCACCCCGGCCGGGCGGCGCGCGAACTCCTGCACCGCCAGGAACAGGCTGAAGCCGCCGCGGGCGCTCACCAGGGCGGGACCGTCGAACAGGCGCGGCGGCAGGAGCGCGCGCGTCGGGTCGGTCAGCGGGACCTTGCCGCCGACGGCAATGACGCCCGTGTCGACGACCGGGGCGTGCGGCAGGCGCTGCTTCCGCACGCGCGAGCCCACCCCGTCGGCGCCGACGAGCACCGTCCCTGTGGCCGTTTCGCCGTCCGCGAAGTGCGCGGTCACTTCGCCGCTCGGCAGCAGCTCGTAGTGGGTGAACGTCTTGTCGAAGCGCACCACGTCGTCCAGCCCCATGAGCAAGACCTGGCGGAGGGTGATGCGGCTCACGGAATGGTGGCGATCGGCGGGGTCCGGCGGCAGCGCGTCGCCGAAGTCGAAGGCCAGCAGCTCGCGGAGGCGCTCGTCGTAAAAGCTGAAGGCCCGGTTGCCCTTGCCGCTCGTGGCGAGGAAGGCGTCGAAGGCCGGCGGCGGCAGGCAGGCGCGGAGGGCATGGGCGCCCGCCGGGCTGATGTGGAGACGGTAGCCCTGCAGGCGCGCCGTGGGGGTGCGGTCGCGCTCGTAGACGGCGACGCTCAGGCCAGCCTGGCGCAGGCCCTGCGCGAGACACAGCCCGCCGACGCCGCCGCCGACGATGACGACGTGGAAAGGCGCTGTAGCCATCAGTACAGCCTCCTGGCATGGATCGCGCGCCTGGCGCGCGCACTCTGGCCGAACGAGGCTGCACCTGCTACGCTGTGGATGTGCGCCGCACGGACAGGTGTCGCTTCGCGGCCCCGACGTGTGGTCCGGCTCCCGGCGGGGTGCTGCAACACCTCGTCGGGAGCGCACGGTCTTACCTCATCCCATCCCCTCCGCGACCGGCGCCTCGGACGGCGATTCTGCCTGAGGGGCCGAGGCCGACCCAGACGCCAGCTCACCCTCCGCGCTCGGCGCGGCCGGTGCCGGGGCCACCGGCGACCGCTGGGCGTGGTAGGAGCGCCACAGCTCCAGGCCCGCGAGGGAGCCGTCCCGGATCTGGGCGAGGAGCCCGGCCACCCACTCCCGCTCGGCCTGGCGCAGCGCCAGCACGTAGTCGGACTCGACGATGAGCAGCCGCGGCAGGCCCGCCTCGGATAGGGCGTCGAGCGTCGCGCGCTGCTGCGCGTTCTCCGCGTCCAGCCGCGCGACGCGCTCCTCCAGCAGCGCCACCACCTGGTCGATCGGCAGCGCGGCGAGCAGCGACAGCCCAGCCTCGAACTGCAGGTACTCCTTCACGGGCGTGCGTAGCAGGTCGGCGAGCCAGTCGCGCAGCTCGGCCTCGCCGGCCGGCGTGAGCGCGTAAATCGTGCGTTCGGGGCGGCGCCCCGCGCGGCTCGTCTCCTGCGCCACGATGAAGCCCGCCCGCTGCAGCAGCCGAATGACGGTGTACAGCGAGCCGTAATTCAGGCGAATGCTGTTCTCTTTGTTGCGCTCGCGCAGTGTGGCGGCCATCTCGTAGGGGTGCATCGGCCGCTCTAGCAGCAGCTCGAGCACGACGAGCGCCAGGGGATTGGCCACCTTCCGCGACCGGATCACGACTCTTACTCGGCTCATAATACTTGCACGCAAGTATATGGCGATGGCCAATCTCTGTCAAGCGGCCTGCGGCGCTGTGAGCGACCTGTGAGCGTCGCGCCGGCGCGTGTGAGCGGTTCTGTGAGCCGGCAGCTTTACAGTGGGAGGCGGTACAGTGAGCGAGCAAGCCTCGCTAGCGGCGCCCGGGAAGCGAGAATGCGAGGTGCATGATGGCTAGCGCGGTCGCGGCGTCCAGTACCGCTATCCGGCGCTGTGCGCGGTGCCACGGTCCCATGTTCCGCGACGACGATGACGTCCACGTGGCCTTCCTGTGCTTGCTCTGCGGCGAGTACGAGTTCCCCAGCCCCCCGCGGCGCCGGCTCGTGGCGCCGTCGCCCGACAGCGTGCGCCGCCCCGCGGTCGGCCCGCCGCCCACCCCGGCCTGGCCTCGCCCGCGAGAGACGCCGCGCGGTCAGGCGCCGAGCTGCTCGGCCAGCCAGTCGGCGGTGCGCGGCCGAAGCTTGTAGCTGACGTTGCCGCACACGTGGTTGCCGTCGGGGAAGACGACCAGCTCTGTCGGCCCGGCGGCTAGCGGCAGCACCCTAGCAAGCGGCGCCGCCGGGCCGCCGCGGTTCCCCGCGCTGGCGCGCTCCCCTGCCGGTGCCCGAGTATTCCCACGACGGCGGCGGCGCGCGGAGCGCCGGCCGCCCGAAGGGAGCCGCCCCGTGCGCGCGCCGCCGCCCCCCACCGTGCTCACCGCGCCGCTGGTCCACTTCGGCCGCGAGGTGTGCTGCCACCTGGAGGCCGCGCTGCGCCGTGAATGGCTAGTCACGAACGGCCTCGGCGGCTACGCCTCCGGCACGCTCGCCGGCATCGCCACGCGCCGCTACCACGGCCTGCTCGTGGCGGCGCTCGCCCCGCCGGGCGGGCGCACGGTGCTGGTGGGTGGCGCCGTCGAGTGCGCGGTCTACGGCGGCCAGCGCTTCCCGCTGTCGACGCACCAGTACGCCGACGGCACGATCGACCCGCACGGCTACCGCTACCTGCAAGCATTCGCCCTCATGGGCATGCTGCCCGTCTGGACATTCGCCCTCGGCGACGCCCTGCTCGAGCGGCGCGTCTGGATGGCCCAGGGCGCCAACACCACCTATGTCAGCTACACGCTCCGGCGCGGCAGCCGCCCGCTGGAGCTAGAGGTCACACCGCTCGTCACCTACCGCGATTTCCACTCCCTCAGCTCGGGCCAGGGCTGGCAGCCGGGTGTGGAGCCCGTGCCCGGCGGTGCCGCGATCCACGCCTTCGACGGCGCGGTCCCGTTCCGCCTGCTCGCCAGCGCCGGGCGCTTCCAGCCCGGCGGCGTCTGGTATTGGGGCTTCCGCCACGCCGCTGAGACGGCCCGCGGCCTGGACGACCGCGGCGATCTCTACGCGCCCGGCACGTTCACCGCGACGCTCTCCCCGACCGTCCCCTGGGCGCTCACGCTGACCGCCGACGCCCGCGGCGAACTCGACGCGCCGCGCGCCCTGGCGGCTGCCGGGGACCGGCAGCGCCGGCTGCTCCAGCAGGCCGGCGTCGAGGGCGCCGAGCGGCCATTGCAACAGCTCGTCCTCGCCGCCGACCAGTTCCTCGTCGCGCGCCGCGGTCCCGCTCCGGCTCCGTCCCGCGCCGGCGAGGCCCACGCCCTGGACGCTCCCGCCGCCTCGCTCTCCCGCGTCGAGCCCGGCCAGGCTAGCGCGGCCAGCCGCACCGTGATCGCTGGCTACCACTGGTTCAACGACTGGGGGCGCGACACGATGATCGCGCTGCCCGGCCTCACGCTCGCCACCGGCCGACCCGACGAGGCCGCGGCGATCTTGCGCGCCTTCGGCGGCTACGTCGGCGACGGCCTGCTGCCCAACAATTTCCCCGACGACGGCGGCGCGGACCCCGGCTACAACACTGCCGACGCCGCCCTCTGGTACATCTGGGCCGTCCACGCCTACGCCGAGGCCACCGGCGACGCGGCGCTCGTGGACGCCCTGCTGCCGACGCTGCGCGAGATCGTGGGCGCCTACGCGCGCGGCACCCGCTACGGCATCGGCGTGGACCCCGCCGACGGCCTGCTGCGCGCCGGCGCGCCGGGCCTCCAGCTCACGTGGATGGACGCCAAGGTCGGCGACGCGGTCGTTACGCCCCGGATCGGCAAGCCCGTCGAGCTAAACGCGCTCTGGTACAACGCGCTGCGTGCGCTGGCCGCTTTCCTCGCCGTCCGCGCCGACCCCGCCGCTCGGGACTACGCCGCCCAGGCCGTGCGCGCCCGGGCGAGCTTCCTGGCCCGCTTCCGCCAGCCCGGCCGCGCCTACCTGGCCGACGTGATCGACGGCCCGAGCGGCGATGACTGGGCGCTGCGCCCGAACCAGCTCTTCGCCATCTCGCTGCCATTCCCGCTGCTCACGGGCGCCGCCGCCGCGCCCATCGTGGAGGCCGTGGGCCAGGCGCTACTCACCAGCTATGGCCTCCGCTCGCTCAGTCCCGCCGACCCCGCCTACCGCGGCCGCTACCGTGGCGGCCCGGCGGAGCGGGATGCCGCGTACCACCAGGGCACCGTGTGGGCCTGGCTGCTCGGCGCCTACGCCGAGGCCCACTACCGCGCCTACGGTAACCGCGCGGCGGCGCTGGCGCTGCTCCGCCCCATCGCCGACCATCTGCGCGACGCCGGCCTCGGCACCGTCTCCGAGCTGTTCGAGGGCGATCCGCCCCACTGCACACGGGGCTGCATCGCTCAGGCCTGGAGCGTCGCCGAGGTGCTGCGCGTCTGGCGCGCCCTCGCCTAGCGAACGTGAGCGAGGTAGCGCCTCATCGCGGCCCGGCGCACCCGCGCGCGTCGCGGGTACGTTCCTTGCGCGTCTCGTCGAGGGCGCTACGCGCCGCGCCGGCGCGGCCCAGTACCGCCGTGCCGCGCGCGTCGGAGGGGGACGAGTGTTTCGCAGCCTGCCGCCGCGGCGCTCCAGCGCGGCGCTCCGGAGCGCCGCGCTGGGGGAGAGCCTTCGCACCGTCCGCGTCGCGCTCGCCGCCAACCTTCTCGTCGCCGCCGCGAAGCTGGCCGCCGGCCTGCTCTCCGGCTCGGCCGCGCTGCTGGCCGAAGCCGGCCACTCCCTGGCCGATTCGGTGAACGAAGTCTTCCTGGGCATCTCACTGCGCCGCGGCAACCTGCCGGCCGACCCCATCCATCCCCTTGGCCACGGCCGAGAGCGCTTCCTCTGGGCCTTCATGGCCGCCATCGCCTCGTTCCTCATCGGCGGCTGCTTGTCCATCGGGCTCGCCATCCGGGAGCTGCTCGCGGGCGGTGTGCCCGGCGACCTGCGGCTCGCCGGGGTGGTGCTCGCCGTTGCCTTCGTCGCCGACGGCACCTCACTGCTCCAGAGCTTGCGGCAAGCGCGGCACGAGGCCCGCGCGCGCGGCGAGCCGCTGCCGCGCTACGTCCTGCACACCAGCGACCCCGCCCTGCGAGCGGTCGTGGTCGAGGACAGCGCCGGCGTCGTCGGCGTCGTCGCCGCCACGGCCGGGCTCCTGGCAAGTATGCTGCTCGGCCGCGACACCCCGGACGCGCTCGCCTCCCTGGCCATCGGCCTCCTGCTGGCGGCGACCGCCTTTGGCCTGGCCCGACCCCTCGCCGACTACCTCATCGGCCGCTCGCTGCCCGCCGACCAGCTGCAGCGGCTCTACGCCATCCTGGTCGCCGCGCCGGCCGTGGAAGAGGTGATCCTGCTCCAGGCCGTGTACACCGGCCCGGACGAGATCGTCGTGGCCGCGAAAGTGCGCCCCGTGCCGAGCCAGACCGTCGACGCCCTCGCCCACGCGATGGACGACCTGGACCGGGCGCTGCGCGCCGCGCTCCCGGAGGTCGCCGAAGTGTACATCGACGTGACCACCTATCGCGCCGAGATCGCTCAGCACGGCGCCCCGCCGCTCAGCCCCCGGCGTGGCCGCGCCTGAACGCGCCGACGGCCGGCGCCGCGCCCGCGCGTCTTCGCCCCCGGCCCGCTGCCCCAGGAGTTGCGCTCGGCACCACCGGGGCCGCGTTCTGTTGACCCTGTGGTGGGCGAGTGCTAGGATGGCCGAAAACGCGAGGGAGGCGGCCGTGGGCGCGCAGATTCGTTACCTGGCGATCGTGAGCGAGCAGCCGGAGCGGCTGGCGCGGTTCTACACGACGTACTTCAAGCTGCGGGAGCTTGGCCGGTCCGACGCCGGCGACGTCGCGCTCACCGACGGCTTCTACAACGTCTCGCTGCTCAAGCCGCAGCCCGGCGCGGAGACGCCCGGGACCAGCCACTTCGGCATCGCGATCGACGATATCCGCGAGATCGAGGGGCGGCTGGAGGAGTTCGCGCCGAGCGCCGACCTCCAGGCGGAGGCCGGCGACCTGTTCCACGGCGAGTACCGCGTGTGCGACCCGTTCGGCCAGACCGTCAGCCTCTCCACGCGCCAGTTCCACGCGCCGACGGTCGAGCGCGGCTTCCCAAGCATTCGCCACCTGGCGATGTGCGTGCCGAACAACGACGAGGTGCTCGACTTCTACGTGAACGTGTTTGGCTTCCGCGAGAACACGACCAGCCAGCGCCTGCGCGAGCAGGGCAGCGTGGTGCGCTGGGCGGCCGACGGCGCGACGGCGATGGCGCTGCTGCCCGACCGCACGCGCCGCGAGATCAACGCGACCGAGAGCGCGCGCGACGGGCTGAACCACTTCGGCTTCCTGGTGACGGACATCGGCAACTTCCTCGACACGCTGCCCGAAGACTGCGTGAGCAAGCGGCCGGACAATCGCCCGATGGCGGAGTACCGCGGCTTCGATCCCGACCGCAACCCGTTCGACATCTCGCAGGACAAGGGCTTCGAGGTGGACGTGGGGCGCTGGCTGCGCGGCTAAGCACCTGGCCTGAGCACGTGAGCCCGGTCGTGTAGACGTTCCCTTATCTCGCTTGCACGACCGGGCTCACGTGGCTGCACAAACGAGGGTGTGACTACTCAGCTGGTCGATGAGAGGCGAGATTCGGGTCGAGGCGGGGAGTCGATAGGGGAACTGAACGCCTATGATTTGGGGGGGTCGGGTGAAGCTCGATGGGGCCATGGGCCGCATCGAGGCATGGTGCAGCCGGCCGGGTTCGTCGGTGCTGCTGGCTCTGTTGGCCATCACCGTGCTCGATGACATCCGGTCAGAGGTCCTCACGGTCTATGACGCCTATCACGTCGTGCCGGAGGACTTTCCCGGGATCGTCCGATTCGCGTACACCGACGGGTCGCACGTGCTATTCGTAGTGGCCCTTGCTTGCTGGCTATTCGGTTTGCAACGCGCGTTCCGGGCAACCGCGGTGAGCCTTCTCGGACTCGTCACGTTCTTCCTCGCACTGGACGTAGGCATGCTAATCGTCACGCTGGGCACACGAAGCAGTGAGGGCGGAGCGTTTAGCTTGCTCTGGGACGCGTTTCTCGTGTGGACGGCCAACGTGCTGATCTTCACGATCTGGTACTGGATGGTCGACCGCTGGAAGTACGGCTCGTCCCCCCGCGCGGCGTCGACGCCGCGCGATCTCTGGTTTCCACAGCAGGAGACCCCCACGCTGGGGGGCGAGCACTGGCAGCCGGGCTTTATCGACTACCTGTTCCTGGCATTCAACACCAGTGTTGCCTTCAGCGTGACCCACACGCAGTTCATCTCGGGACGCACGAAGGTCCTGATGATGGTGCAGGCGCTCACCTCGCTCATTATCATGGTGATACTCGCCGCCCGCGTGGTGAACATCATCCCCTAGGCATCCGGCAGGGATGTGGTACGCCGCCAGCACCTCGCGGCTGGCGGGATCGTAGCCGGCGCCGCGCAGCGCCTCGCGGTAGAGGGCGACTTTCTCGCGCAGGCCGGCGACTGGCTGGAGGAACGGCGCCAGCATCAGGTGGAAGAGCCCGCAGCGCACACGCTCTCCCAGCGTCATCCCCGCCCGGCAGTAGGCGCTAGTATAGCACCGCGGCTGGCTGCCGCCTTGCGCTCGATCGCGCGCCGCGTATAATGCCGCGCCGCTCGGCAAACCAGGCAATCCGCTGGCCCGGGGGGCGGAAAGGACGGACGGGATGGAGACGCTGTCCGACGTGCGCGGCATGCAGGCGGCGGCCGATGCCAGGAACCTGCGGCTGATCGGCCACAGCGACCTGAACGGCGTGGGCGACGCCATGCAGGTCATCAAGCGGGGCGACTACGTCTACGTGGCGCACGTGGGCCTGAGCCCGCTCGCGCTCACGATCCTCGACTGCGCCGACCCGACCAGCCCGCGGGTCGTCCGGCAGATCGAGCACCCGCCGAACACGCACAACCACAAGGTGCAGATCGTCGGCAACGTGCTGATCCAGAACAGCGAGGAGCCGTACTTCGGCCAGGCGACGGCCGACCCGCCCCCGGTCACGGGGCTGGCCGTCTACAACCTGGACGACCCGACCGACCCGCGCCCGCTCAGCTTCTACCCCGTGCCGGGCACCGGCGTGCACCGCATCTGGTACGAGGAGGCGCCGTACGCGCACATCGCGGGCTGCCTGCCGGGCGTGCGCGGGCGCTCGTATCACATCGTGGACCTGTCGGAGCCGAGCCAGCCGCGGATGGCGGGCTGCTGGTGGATTCCGGGCACGAAGGACGACGACGCCGACCGGTGGGACGTGGCCTCCAGCGGCACGATGGCCAACAGCGCCGGCCACGCCATCACGACGATTGGCGTCCACGGCGCGATCCCGCACGGCGACCGGTCCTACGTATCGTGCCTGGATGCCGGCTTCGCCCTGCTGGACATCGCCGACCTGAGCCAGCCGCGGGTGCTCGGGCGGGTGAACTGGTGCCCGCCGTATGGCGGCTTCCTGCACACGTCCCTGCCGCTGCCGAGCCGTGGCCTGGTCGTCTGTGCCTGCGAGACGCTGCGGCCGACGCTGGAGGCGGACGGCGACAAGCGCATCTGGATGGTGGACGTGCGCAACGAGCGGCAGCCGGTGGTCATTAGCTCGTTCCCGCGCCCGCGTCCGCCCGCCGGCTCGCCGTGGGAGACCTACTGGGACCGGCCCGGCAGCTTCGGGCCGCACAACCTGCACGAGAACCGCCCTGGCAGCTTCCAGAGCGAGTCGCTGATCTTCTCGACGTGGAACAACGCGGGCCTGCGCGTCTACGACGTGAGCGACGCTGACCGCCCAACGGAGGTGGCCCACTTCAACCCCGAGCCGCCGCCGGGCCAGGAGGCGCCAAAGGCGAACGACCTCTTCGTGGATGCCGACGGGGTCATCTACCTGACCGACCGGCTCAAGGGCGGGCTGTACGTGCTGGAGCCTACCGATCGCCTGGGGTAGCGGCCCGCCGTCCGCAATCTGAGAGAGGACGAACGTAGTAGTATGCCGATGGCCGTTGCGCTGGACCGGCGTCGCTTCCTGAAGGCATCCGCGGGGCTCGCGCTGGGCCTGGGCCTGGCGCAGGTGCCGGGCCGCGTTGCCGCGGGCGCAGCCCCGCACGCCCCGAGCGCCCCGCCCGCGGCCGGCGACGGCGTCTGGCAGGAGCTAGCGCGCTCGCTGCAAGGCACGTTGCTGCGGCCGGGCGATCCCGACTACGCCCGCATCGCGCGGCCCTGGAACCTGCGGTTCGCGTCCATCCTGCCGAATGGCATCGCCCGTTGCGTGTCGACGGACGACGTGCGCACCTGCCTGCAGTGGGCCCAGGCGCACGGCGTGCCGCTGGTGGCGCGCTCGGGCGGCCACTCCTACGCCGGCTACTCGCAGACGACCGACCTGATGATCGACCTGTCGCCCATGAACCAGGTGACCTACGACGCGAAACTCGGGCTGGCGCACATGAGCGGGGGCGCGCGCAACAGCGACGTCTACGCCAGCCTGCGGACGGTGGGCCGCACGGTGACGCACGGCCGCTGCGCCGGTGTGGGCGTGGGCGGGCTGGTGCTGGGCGGCGGCCTGGGCTTCAACCAGCGGCGGCTGGGCCTGCTCTGCGACCAGCTCGTGGAGACCGTGATCGTCACGGCCGCGGGCGAGCTGCTCCGCTGCAACGACCAGGAGAACGCCGACCTGTTCTGGGCCTGCCGCGGCGGCGGCGGCGGCAACTTCGGCATCAACACGGCGTTCACGTTCCAGACGTTCCCGGCGGAGACGCTCACGGTGTACTTGATCACCTGGACGGCCAACCTGGACGCGCTGGTCCCCGCCGCCCTCGACCTGCTGCCCACGACCCCCGAGCGGCTCGGCTGCAAGCTCTCGGTGGTCAACGACGGCACCCGCCTGTCGCTGGAGCTGCTCGGCCAGCTGGTCGGCCCGCCGGATGAGCTGCGCGCCCTGCTCGCGCCGCTGTACCGACTGGCGACGCCCGCCGGGGAGACCGTGCGCGTAACGTCCTACTGGGACGGCCAGGACTTCCTGTCCGAGGACAGCTCACCCGAGTACACGCACGAGCGCTCGCGCTACGTCTACCAGCCACTGTCGGCCGAGGGCGCGCGCACCATCCTCAGCTTCATGCGGCGCTGGCCCGGTACGCGGGCGGACGCCACCTGGAAGATCTTCCTGGCGGGCGGCACCGTGACGGCCGTGCCGCCCGACGCGACGGCCTTCGTCCACCGGGGGGCGCAGATGGTGAGCAGCATCGAGCTGGACTGGACGCCCGACGACACCGTGGGCACGGTGGCCGACAACGAGGCCTGGCTGGCCGAGTTCCACGCCGCGATGGCGCCGTTCACCTCGGACGAGTCCTATCAGAACTTCATCGACGAGGCCCAGAGCGACTACCTGCGCGCCTACTACGGCGCCAACCTGGAGCGCCTGGTGGCGGTCAAGCGCCGCTACGACCCCCAGAACGTCTTCCGCTTCCCCCAGAGCATCCCGCTCGCGCTGTGAGGACGCGTCCCACGTCGCCTGGTGGCGGATGCTCTCCAGACGGGCCGCTACCGTCACCTGACCGACCTGGTCACCGCGCAGCAGTGGTTGCAGAGGCGCTCGGCCAGAGCCCGGCCCAGGTCGACGCGGTGCTGGAGGCCGCCTTGTGGACGCAGTTGCTGCGCCCGGGGCGGGTGCTCTACCGAGACGACTTCACGGACCCGGAGAGCGGCTGGGCCACCCGGTCGTCCGCCCCGGCCAAATGGGAGGCTGGCTACGAGGACGGCGAATGCGCAGTCGTACAGAACGCGGGGTGCGGCTGCTCCCCGGTCAGCACCGGCCCGATGCAGCTTGGCGATTTTCTGGCCGAGATCGACGCCCGCCTGACGCCGCCGACGGAGAACACCTACCTCATGCTGGACTTCCGGGTCCAGCGCGATGGCGGCCGCTACCGCTTCCGTGTGGATCTCAATGGCCCGCGCTTCTCCCTGCGACGGTGGCCGGGCACGACGCCACGGACCTGATCGGCTGGACGTCGGCCCCCGTGATCGAGCCGACGAGCGCCGCGAACCGGCTGACGATCCGCGCACGGGGCGCGGACATCGTGCTGCTGATCAACGGGACGGAGGTAGGCCGCGTCCACGACGACACCTACCAGGAAGGCCGTCTGGCGCTCGGGCTGAACAACGCCCGGGGCGAGCAGGCCGAGGCCCGCTTTGCGAACCTGGTGATCACCCGCGTCCAATAAAAGGCAGCGGCCAGGCTAGACGCCGAGCTGGCGGCAGACCCAGTCGAGGATGACGCCGGGCGTGCGTGGCGTGTAGCCCATGTGGCCGACGGGCGGGAAGTAGCCCCACTTGGGGTCGCCGTGCTCCATGAGCAGGTACATGTCCTCGATGGGGAAGATGCTGTCCTGAGTGCCGTTGACGCAGAGCAGCGGGGCGCACGGCTGGTCGAGCACGCCCTGCGTGAGCAGCGAGAGCCGGGGGCTCTGCTCGACCCAGTCCTCGAAGCTGCCGCGCAGGAAGGCGTAGGAGAGCGTCTCGGCCAGCTCGAAGGCGTACTCGCCGTGCTGCGCCTTCTCGATCCACGCGGGCGTGAACGCGTAGTGGGCGCAGCCGCCGTGGTTCACGGCGCAGCGCACGCGGTCGCGGCGCGTGTGAGCGAGCTTGGCGGCCCAGTAGCCGCCGGTGCTGTTGCCCATGATCGTCACGCGCGCGGGGTCCACGTCGTCGCGGGCGGCCACCCAGTCGAAGATGGTGTCCCACAGGCGATCGGCGTCGTCGGCGCCCTTGATCGGCGCCTCGCCCACGCCGGCGTTGTCGAGCGCCAGCACGGCGATGCCGCGCGCCAGGTAGGGATCGGCGCGGCGGTCCTCCTTGTAGCCGTCGATGCCGCCCCAGGCCAGCAGGAGGGGCAGGCGCCCCGGCGCCGCGGGCCGCCGGTAGTAGCCGACGATGCGGTCGCCCTCGCCCGGGCGGCCGGCGAACGGGATCTCGACGCGCTCCAGCGGCGGGTCGAAGTAGCGCGCCGTCCGCAGGTAGTTCTCGACGCTCTTCATGTACGAGGTGCGCCGGCCGGGCGAGTTCGTCGTGGGGTAGCGTCCCAGGCGGTAGTAGGCGTAGGCGCGGAGGTAGTCTTGCCGCGCCGCGGCCAGGTCGCCGCGGGCCTCGGCCTGCTGGGCGCGCTCCTCGTAGGGCCGCGCCACCTCCATGAACGCGGCGGCCCACGGATCGCGGTCGAGCGAGGTGAGGCGGTCGAGCACCCCCGCCACGACGTCGTACTCGGTGAACTCGAACGCGCCGCGGCGCGCGCGCTCCAGCATGTTCGCCTTGGCCTCGGCGTAGGGGCGGACGTAGCGCGCGATCGGCTGCACAGCCATCGCGGGCCTCCTTCTCGCTCAGCTCCCGCGGCGCCCGCCTCGTGCGGCCGGGCGTCGCCGCCTATGATACACGCCAAACGCGCGCAGCGGCGGAGCCGCTGCACCTCTGCGCTCTCCGCCTAGCGGCGAGCGACGGGGCGTGCGCGGCCGCGGCGGCCTGCTCTATTATCCTGGACACGAGAGCGCGACGAGGGAGACAGGCTGTGAGACGCAGCACCGACCGCATCCTGACGACGCACGCCGGCAGCTTGCCGCGCCCGCCCGACCTGCGGGAGATGCTCACGGCGCGCAGCAACCACGAGCCCTACGACGAGGCGGCCTTCGCCGCGCGCGTCAAGGAGGCCGTCGCCGAGGTCGTCCGCCTGCAAGCCGACAGCGGCGTCGACGTCGTGAACGACGGCGAGCTGAGCAAGCCCAACTTCACCAACTACGTGCGCGAGCGCGTAAGCGGCTTCGAGGTGCGCCAGTACAAGCCCGGCGAGGGCCCACCCGCTTGGAGCATCTCGGCGCGCGACCGGCAAGAGTTCGGCGAGTACTTCGCCACCCGCGGCGGCCGCGCGCAGATCGGCACCAACCAGCGCGGCGCGATCGCCGTGGCGCCGCTCGAGTACGTGGGACAGGCGGCCGTACAGGCCGACATCGCGAACTTCAAGGCGGCGCTCCAGGGCGTCCAGGTCACGGAGGCGTTCCTGCCTGCGGTCGCGCCGGGCTCCATCGAGCACTGGATGGCGAACGAGTACTACCCGAGCGAGGAGGCGTACCTCTACGCCATCGCCGATGCGATGCACGAGGAGTACAAGGCGATTGCCGATGCCGGCTTCATCCTGCAGATCGACAACCCCGACTTGCCGGACGCCTGGGGCATGTACCCCGGCATGGAGCTGCCAGAGTACCGCAAGTACGCCCAGGTGCGCATCGAGGCGCTGAACCACGCGCTGCGCGACATCCCGCCCGAGCAGGTCCGCCTGCACGTCTGCTGGGGCAGCTACCACGGGCCGCACAAGTACGACATCCCGCTGCGCGACATCGTGGACCTGGTGCTCAGCGTGCGCGCGGGCGCCTACTCGGTCGAGGCCTCGAACCCCCGCCACGCGCACGAGTGGGCCGTCTGGCAGGACGTGAAGCTGCCCGAGGGGAAGATCCTGATCCCCGGCGTGGTGAGCCATTGCAGCGACTTCGTGGAGCACCCCGAGCTGGTGGCCGAGCGGCTGGTGCGCTACGCGCGGCTCGTGGGCCGCGAGAACGTCATCGCCGGCAGCGACTGCGGCCTCGGCGGCCGCGTCGGCCACCCGTCGCTCGTCTGGGCGAAGTTCCAGGCCATGGCGGAGGGCGCGCGCCTGGCGAGCAAGCAGCTGTGGGGTTAACTGATAGGAGCTCAGCGCGCCTAGACGGCGGGTAGGGGCGCGCTGATGGAGCGCCGACTAGATCCGCTATTCCGGCTGGTGTAGGGGCGCGGCAAGCAGCGCCCTGCCGCGGTGATGCGCGACCCGGCGGAGGGACGTTGCTTGCTGCGCCCGCGTCCGCAGGCGCGTCCCCGGCCCCGCCAGCGCCATACCGAAGCTAAGTCAGCAACCTTGATCGCTGCGTCGGGGGGAAAGTCAGACATGCTGTCTAAAGAGCTAAATGAGTTGTTGACGCGCACCGGGCCGGGCGCGCCGATGGGCGCCTTCCTGCGCCGCTACTGGCTGCCGGCGCTGCTGAGCGAGGAGATCCCCACGCCGGACTGCCCGCCGGTGCAGGTGCGGCTGCTGGGCGAGGAGCTAGTCGCCTTCCGGGACAGCGAGGGGCGCATCGGCTTGCTCGAAGAGCACTGCCTGCACCGCGGCACCTCGCTGTTCTATGGACGGAACGAGGAGTGCGGGCTGCGCTGCATCTACCACGGCTGGAAGTACGACGTGGCGGGCCGCGTGCTCGACACGCCGGCCGAGCCGGCCGGCAGCACCTTCAAGGATCGCCTCCAGCACGTCGCCTACCCGACCCACGAGGCGGGCGGGATGATCTTCGCCTACCTCGGCCCGCCCGACAAGCAGCCGCTCTTCCCGAGCTATAGCTGGGCGCAGCTCGCGCCCGAGCATACCTACGTGACGAAGTCGCTGCTGGAGTGCAACTATCTGCAAGGGCTGGAGGGCGAGTGCGACTCGTCGCACCTCTCCTTCCTGCACCGCGAGGCGAACCACGAGCGCATGCAGGACCTGCTGCAGCGCGACGTGGCGCCCGCCTACGAGTTCGAGGAGACCGACTTCGGCATCCGGCTGATCGCCCTGCGCGACGCCGGGGCCGAGACCTATGTGCGCATCTCCAGCTTCGTCATGCCGACGCACTGCTGGATCAACGGCCGTGTGCCCGAGGTGCACTTCTACGTGCCCGCCGACGACACGCACGCCTGGCGCTACGACCTGGGCATGATCCCCGATCGGCCCGTGCGCCCGTCGGATTTGCACAAGGCCCCCGAGATCGGCCCCGATTACCGCCGCAAGCGGAACATCGACAACGGCTACTTGCAAGACCGCGAGAAGCAGCGGCACGCGGACTTCACCGGCATCGAGAACTTCTTCGTCGAGGACGCCTGCGCCACGGAAACGCAAGGCCCTATCTGGGACCGTAGCCGCGAGCACCTGGGCGTCAGCGACCGCGCCGTGATCGTCGTGCGCAACGCGCTCATCGACGCCGTGAAGCGCTTCCAGGCCGGCCACGAGCCACCGCACCTCGTCACCGATCCGGCGCGCAACGACTTCGCGCACGTCGACGCCGTGCAGGCGGTCATCCCCGCCGACACTGACTGGCACACGCACTTTCCGCGGCTCGTCGCCAGCGCCGCGCAGAACGGGAGTCGCTAATGCACCGCTGGCTATCGCTCGCGCTCGGCGCCGCCCTGCTCGCGGCCTGCCAGGGCGCCCCGGCCGCGCCGAGCGGGCGCAACGCGGCGGTCCCGTCGGCTGCCGGGCCCGCGGCCGCTGCGGCGACGGCGCCGGCCGGAGCAGCCGCCTCGCCGGGGCCGCTCTACACCGTGCGCGTCGGCGGCGTGGGCAGCGCTTCCGAAGCGACGTTCTACTGGGCGCAAGAGCACGGCTACTTCCGCGAAGAGGGCCTCGACTTCGAGATGCAGACGTTCAACGGCGCGCAGGTGATGATCGCGCCGCTGGGCGCCGACCAGCTCGACGTCGGCTCGGGCGGCCCCGGGCCAGGGCTGTTCAACGCCATCCTGCGCGGCGTCGACCTGAAGATCGTGGCCGACCGCTCGCGCGCCGCGCCGGGCACCTCCAATCAGTGCCTGATGATTCGCAAGAGCCTGCTCGACAGCGGGCAGGTCCACAGTTTCGCCGACTGGAAGGGGAAGACCTTCGCCGAGAACGTGCCCGGCGTGCTCACCACCTCGCTCATCGACCGCGAGCTGCAGAAGGTGGGGCTCAACCTGCAGACGGACGTGACCAGCGTGACGCTCGGCTTCCCGGAGATGTTCACTGCCTTCGCCAACGAGGCCATCGACTTCGGCATCCTCATCGAGCCGTTTTATACGCTGAGCGAGGAGCAGGGCACCGCGAAGTGCTGGAAGCCGACCAGCGAGATCGGCCCGAACTTCCAGATCGCCGTCACGCTCTACGGTCCGACTTTCGCCGAGCAGCACGCCGACGAGGCGCGGCGCTTCATGGTCGCCAACCTGCGCGCCATGCGCGACTACAACCGCGCGTTCTTCGGCGACGGCGAGGGGCGCGACGAGTTCTGGGACCTGATGACGCGCACCAGCAACATGAAGGACCTGGCGCTGCTCAAGCGCCTCCATCCCACCTGGTCGGACCCGAATGGCGCCGTGAACGTGGACACCCTCCGCGACGTGCAGCGCTGGTACATTGGCCGCGGCGAGCAGACCGGCGAGGTGGACTTCGACCGCGTCATCGACATGAGCTTCGTCGACTACGCTCTCCAGCGCCTCGGCCGCTACCCGGAGACATGACCGACCCCCTCTCTCAATGGAGGAACTGATGGCCGCTTCTCGCCCGCCTGGCGTGCCCGCGTTCGACGCTCCCGAGCTGGACCCCGTCAAGCGCCTGCTCGTCACCGGCTGTCACGTCCTCGACCGCGAGGACATCACCGACGGCTACGGCCACCTCAGCGTGCGCGTGCCGGGCGCGGACGCGATGCTGACGATCGCCCGCGTGAGTCCGCGCCTGGCCGCGCTTGACCGGCTGATCATGCTGGACCTCGACGGCAACTACCTGGGAGGCGCCGCCACCCCGCCCTTCGAGTGGCCCATCCACGCCCGCATCCTGCGTGCGCGGCCCGACGTCCAGAGCGTCGCGCACACGCACTCGCAGTGGACGCAGCTCTTCAGCGTGCTCGCCACCAAGCTGCGCCCGCTCATCCACTACGGCACCTGGATGCCGCCGGAGGGCCTGCCCGTCTACCAGGAGGTGGGGCTGGTGCGGACGATCGAGCAGGGCGACGCGCTCGCGGCGGCCCTCGGCCAGCAGCCGGCGGTGCTGCTGCGCAGCCACGGCGACGCGGTCGTCGGTGGCAGCGTCGAGGAGGCCGTGCAGAAGACGATCCGCCTCAGCAAGGTCGCGGAACACACGCACCTGACGCTGCTCCACGACCCCAACCCGCGCTACCTCACCGCCGAGGAGATGCAAGCCTTCGAGACCGGCGGCCGCGACTGGGCACGCGGCTGGAACTATTACATCAGTCGCCTCGACATCGCCGACTAAGCCGCGGTGGCCGAGCGTCGGGCCGGCCGGCGGTGAGAGATCGGCCGGCCGAGGCGCGACTACTGGCCGGCGTCCGGGCGCAGCACGAGTATCGCGCGGCGGAACTCGAAGGTCACGCGAAAGCGGTGCAGGACGTTCACGCCCAGCAAGCCGTCGAGGTTTACCCTGCCCGGCAAGTCGAGGATGGCGACCTCCACGTTGCGTAGATCAGCGGCACCTAGCCGTAGGCGGTCGATGCGGCCGGTGGGTACCGTCACGTAAGTGCCCGCGGCGGTAAACATGAGTCGCCGTCCCGTGAATTGGTTTAGGTCGAGGCGCAATCGCCTGATGGCATCCGGCGTTAAGGCGGTTATGGCCGCCCCTGTGTCCACCAGGAGATTAACCTGGAAGCGGCCAACGTGAGCGGGTATGATGAGCACCCCACCGTACTCGCGTCGGCCGACGATGCGATCAGCCGCAGCCAAAGATGACAATTACGCCTTCGGGGATCAGCGGCCCCGTGTAGAACGTGAACAACTCAGCGTCGGGGTGCTCCTCCGCAGCTTTAACCGCCGCGCGGGTGATCTCGTCCTCGTCCTGCGCGTGGGCCAGGACACGGCCAGCCAGTGCGCCTCGGCTGGGGCTGCTGCGAGTGACCTCGATGGTCACCCACTGATCCGGGTACAGGCGCTCGATGGTGCTGATGCGGTGCGAACGCTGCATCGTGGCTCTCCGGGCGGAGCGCCGCCGAGCGAATTGTAGCACCTGCTACGATATACAGAGCCGACGCGAGCCGAGGTCCGTCAGGTATCCAGTACCCGCCACATGGGAGCCGCGCATGCCGGAGCTACCCGACCTCACCGTGTACGCCGAGCGGCTACAGGCGCGGCTCGGCGGGCAGGTGATCGAGGGCGTCCGTGTGGCGAGCCCGTTCCTGGTGCGCTCCGCCGCCCCGCCGCTGCAGGCCGTCGTCGGCCGCCGCGTGCTCGGCGTGCGCCGCCTCGGCAAGCAGCTCGTCGTCGCGCTGGACGACGACCTCTACCTGGTCGTCCACCTGATGATCGCCGGGCGGTTCCACTGGAAGCCGCCCGGCGCCCGCCTCCCGGCGAAGGTCGGCCTGGCCGCCTTCGACTTCGCCGCCGGTACCCTGCTCCTCACCGAGGCCAGCCCCAAGAAGCGCGCCGCGCTCCACTGCGTGCGCGGCGCCGCGGCGCTCGCCGCCTTCGACCGCGGCGGCCTGGAGGTCCTGGATGCCTCGCCGGAGGCCTTCCGCGCCCGGCTCGCCGCCGAGAATCATACGCTCAAGCGCGCGCTCACCGACCCGCGCCTGTTCGCCGCGATTGGCAACGCCTACTCCGACGAGATCCTCCACCGCGCGCGCCTCTCGCCCGTGAAGCTCACCCGCAGCCTGACGCCTGCCGAGAGCGAGCGCCTGTACGCCGCGACGCGAGCCGTCCTTCAGGAATGGATCGACCGCCTGCGCGCCGAGACCGGCGACGGCTTCCCCGAGCAAGTAACTGCTTTCCGCCCCGAGATGGCCGTCCACGGCCGCTACCGCCAGCCCTGCCCCACCTGCGGCGCCCTCATCCAGCGCATCCGCTACGCGGAGAACGAGTGCAACTATTGCGCGCGCTGCCAGACCGACGGCAAGCTGCTGGCCGACCGCGCCCTCTCGCGCCTCCTCCGCGCCGACTGGCCCCGCACGCTCGACGAGTTGGAGCGGCGCCGCGCGGCCGCCGCGAGCGTGTCCGGCTAGCGGGCACTGCCGCGCTGAGATTCCCGGCCCTGCCCGGTGCCGCCGGCCGCTAGAGTGCTACGAATGGGCGGCGGCGGGCTCTGTCGCCCTGGCCGGCGTTCGCTTGGAGGACGACGCGCTCCTGGAGGACGGCGCGCTCCGCCCCGAAGCGCCGCGCCGGGGACGCTCGCTCGGCGCGGCGCTCGCCGCGCGCGTGGAGGAAGCGGCGCGCTCGGCAGCGTGCTGCACGCGGCGGGTAGCGCCGCGGGCCGAGGGCAAGCCCGGCGTCGTCAGCCGGATCGTACCTTCGCTGTCGCCGCCCACCGGCTTGGCCGCCCCATCCACGAGCTGCGAGACGAACCGAACGGGCAACGGCGCGCGCGGCCGGTTGAGCATCTTGAGAAAGGGGACGGCCGCGATGAACAGGGCCAGCGGCGGCTCGATCAGCTCGAAGGCGACCGCGAGACCGATCCCCCCGAAATAGCCGACCGAGCGCACCCAATGGACCTCGACCGGTCCGACCTGGCTGGTGAGTCCGCGATCCTCGGGTTCCATGCGCTTCTCTCCCTCATCGCGTGCGACCGTCGCACGCGCCGCGCTGCCGGCGCCGCCCCGGGGCGCTCTCTGGTATCATGCGCGTGACAACGCGCGCGAGAGGCCCATGCTCGGTGTCCTGCGACGGCTCGCCCGCCGGGTGCTGGCTTTCCTGCGCCCGCGCCGCGCGCCCCAACCGGCGACCGGCGGCGCAATCCGCGTGCCGTCCGCGCCGCGGGTCTGGTCGCTGCCGGCCTGGCTGGTTGCTCTCCGCACGCGCCTCTTCACCAGCGCCGCGGCCTTCGGGACCGTCGCGTTCGGCGCTTTGACCTGGCTCGTCAGCGCGGGCCACACGGCCGCGCTCGACCTGGCGGTCGCCCAGGGCGTGCAGGCGGTCGAGAACCCGCTCGTCGGCGGGCTGATGACGGCGGTGAGCGAGCCGGGCTTCGCTCCACTCAACGTCGTCCTCGTGGTCGGCACGGCTGGCGCGCTGTGGGCGCTCGGCCACCCGCTGGCCGCCGGCCTCGCCGTGGCGGCCGGCGGGGCGGCGGTCCTGGCGATTCCGCTCAAGCTGCTCCTGGCCCGCCCACGCCCCGAAGCCGATGTCGTGCGAGTGGCGAGCAACCTGCCCGACTACAGCTTTCCCAGCGGCCATACGCTGTTCTACGTCGCCTTCTTCGGCTTTCTGGCCTACCTCGTCTATACGCGGCTGCGCCGCGGCCGACTGCGCACCGCCCTGCTCTGGCTGCTCGGCGCGCTCATCGTGTTGGTCGGCCCGTCGCGCGTGTACCTCGGGCACCACTGGCCCAGCGACGTGCTGGCCGCCTACACGCTCGGCCTGGCCTACCTCGTGCTGCTCGTCCGCCTGCACACCCGCCAGACGGTGGGGCGGCTCGCGCCCGCGGTCGGCGGGTAGCGCGCGCCTAGCGGGTCGGCGCGGGCAGCGCCCGGCGCGCGATCCCGTGGCGGGCCAGCCGCTCCCCCTCGATGCCGGCCACGGCCGCGAGCGCGCCCAGCCCCGTGATCGCCAGGTCGGCCAGCCCGAGGGGCGCCCCGCCGAGCACCGCGCGCAGGCCCGGCAGGAAGAGCGCGCTCAGCTGTAGCGCGGCCGACACCCCTAGCCCCGCGATCAGCCAGCGGTTGGGCGCGGGGCTGCCCAGCGTCGCGGGCCGGCGCCCCGTGCGCGCCAGCGGCGCGTGCAGCAGCTGCGCGCCGACCAGGCTGGCGAACGCCATCGTCTGGGCGGTCGCCCCCGGCCCGTGGCGGGCCAGGCCGATCCCGTAGACGGCGAGCGCCGCCAGCGCGAGCGCCGCCGATTCGCCCAGAATGCGGCGCAGCAGCGGTGGCGGCACGATCGCCTCGCCGGGGGGCCGCGGCGGCTGGAGCATGAGCGTGGGATCGCGCGGCTCGACCGCGAGCGCCAGCGCAGGGGCCAGATCGGTCACCAGGTTGAGCCACAAGAGCTGCAACGGGTTCAGCGGTGTGGGCAGGCCGATGGCCACGGCGGCGAGCACCGTCCACACCTCGGCGGCGTTCGTGGCGAGCAGGTAATGTACCACCCGCCGCACGTTCGCGCGCACGAGGCGCCCCTCTTCCACCGCGTCCACGATCCGGCTGAAGTCGTCGGTGGCTAGCACCACGTCGGCCAGCTCGCGGGCCAGCTCCGTGCCGCGCTCGCCCATCGCCACGCCCACGTCCGCGGCCCGCAGGGCGGGCGCGTCGTTCACGCCGTCGCCCGTCATCGCCACGATCTTCCCATTCGCCTGGAGGGCGCGCACCACTGCCAGCTTTAGCTCGGGGGGGACGCGCGCGTAGATGCTCACCTCGCGCACGAGCTGGCGCAGCGCCTCCGGCTCCACGTCGCGCAGATCGTCCGCCTCCAGCGTGTCCAGCGCGCCCCGGCGCGACAGCCCCAGCTCCCGAGCCACGGCCACCGCCGTCGGCGCCTGGTCGCCCGTAATCATGATCGTGCGGATGCCCGCGCGGTGCAGCGCGGCGATCGCGGCCGGCACGCGCGGGCGAATGGGGTCGACCAGCCCGATGAGCCCGTACAGCACGAACCCCGCGCGCAGGTCGTCCTCGGTGTACGCCGCGGGCAGCTCGCGCTCCGCGAGGGCCAGGATGCGCATCGCGCGGCTCGCCATCACGGCATTGCGGCGCTCCATCGCGGCGCGGCGCTCGTCCGTGAGCGGGACGATGGCCCCGCCGATGGCGATCCGGTCGCAGAGCGCGAGCACCTCCTCGGGTGAGCCCTTGACCAGCGCGATCAGGCGCCCGTCGCGCTCGTGGACGGTGAGCATGTGGCGACGATAATCGCCGCGATCGCGGCGGTCGAGCGTCGGACAGGCCGCGCGCAAGGCGGGTACGTCCAGGCCCGCCTTCACGGCCGCCACCAGCAGCGCGCCCTCGGTGGACGACCCCTCGAACGTCACGGCGCCATCCCGGATGCCGAGCGGCTCGGCATCGGAGCACAACGCGCCGATGCGCAGCGCCTCCTGCACGGCCGGCCACGCCGCCGGGGCGATCTCCTCGCCATCGAGCGTGAAGGCGCCGACGGCCGAGAGCGCGGAGCCGCCGATGCGCACGGTGTGCCCGTCGAGCGCCAGCTCGCGCGCCGCCATCCGGTTCTCGGTGAGCGTACCCGTCTTGTCGGCGCAGATGTGCGTGACCGAGCCGAGCGCCTCGGCGGCCGACAGCGTCCGGATGAGCGTGCCTTTGCGGCGCATGCGGCCGGAGCCGAAGGCCAGTACCGTGGTGGCGAGCGTGGGCAGGCCCTCGGGGAGCGCGGCGACGCCCAGGCCCACCGCGGTGGAGATCGCGGGCACCAGGCCGACCGCGCGCAGCAGCGACAACCCGAGCACGCCCGCGCAGATCGCGGTCGCGCCGAGCGCGATGCGCCGGCCGAGGGCGTCCAGGTCGCGCTCGAGCGGCGTCGGCGGCGCGACCTCGGTGAGCGCCAGCAGGCGCAGCTCGCCGTAGACGGTGCGGTCGCCCGTAGCCACCACGATCGCGCCCCCGTGGCCGCCGACGACGGTCGTGCCCCGGTAGACCACGTCCCGCCGATCGGCGAGGGCCGTGCGCTCGGCCGTGGCGGCGACCTGCTTTTCCACCGGGCGGGACTCGCCCGTGAGCGCCGACTCTTCGACCCGCAGTCGCTCGGCGCTGAACAGGCGCGCGTCGGCCGGCACGGGATCGCCCGGCCGGAGCAGCACGACGTCGCCGGGCACCAGCGCGGCCGCGTCGACCAGCATCTCCGCGCCGTCGCGCCGGACGCGGGCGTGGATCGCCGTCCCGCGCCGCAGGGCTTGGATGGCGCGGTGGCCGCTGCGCTCGGTGGCCGCGCCGATCGCCGCGTTCACGACGAGCACCCCCGCGATGAGTCCCGCTTCGAGCACCGCGCCGGTGGCCAGCGACAGGACGGTGCCTGCCCCCAGGAGCGCGCTCGGCGCATTGCAGAACTGGCCGAGGACGAGCCCCAGCAGGGACGGCTCCGCGGGCTCGGCCAGCCGGTTCGGGCCCCAGCGCGCCCGCCGCGCCTCGACCTCGGCGGCCGTCAGCCCCCGCGTCGGGTCGACGGCGAGCAGCCGCTCCACCGCGGCCGCCGACAGCGCGTGCCAGGCCGGCGTCGGGGCCTCGGAGGGGCTGGCCAGGGCTGCCGGCCCCTGTGCGGTCGGGGCGGCTGGCGCCTCGCCGGTAGCGGCCGGGGCGCCCAGGCGCGCGCGCAAGCGCGCCTCCATCTCGCCCAGCAGCGCCGGCAGCGCGCGGTCCGCCGGGGCGTACTCGACCAGGACGGTGCCCGTCACGGCGCTGGCGGTCGCCTGGCGGACGCCCGGCATGGCGGCGAGCGCCGCCACGACGATCGGCTCGCGCGCGGGCTGCCGGCGCAGCCCGTAGACGGCGAGGCGCACGCGGCCGGGGGTGGCGCTGCGCAGGACGATCTCGCCGACGACAGGAGTGGCGGGCGCTTGCGGGGCCAGACCCAGGGCGCGCGCGATGCGGCGGAGGACCTGAGCCGCGGACCAGCGCGCCGCGTCGAACAGCACCAGCACGTTGCCCGTGAGCGGGTTCGCCTGCACTGTACGCACGCCGCGGACCCGGGCCAGCGTCGTCTCGACCTCCCGTGCCCGGGCGGGGCTGCGCTGCAGACCGGCCACGGCGAGGCGGAGCCGGCCGGGCTCTGGCACGCTCACCACGCGCAGACCGGCATCCGCCGGCGGGGCAGGAGCGGCGGCGGCCATCACCGCGGCCTCCGAGCCGATGTCGCATCGGGAGACGAGCGAGGTCGAGCAATCGCGAATGAACACCGTATTATCAAACGCCTGCCCATGAAGGTCATGCCTCTTATTTGGATTTTGATTAGCGTACCAGCACTTTGATTAGCGTACCAGCACTCGGTAATCGATAGCGATGAGCCATCGATGCTCACGGCACGTGAACACGACGACTCGCACGTCTGCTACAGTTTGCGGGTATGCGTAGCAGTTGGGGCCGATCGACCTGCTACAGTGGCCATCCACATCGCAAGAATTGTGCCAGGTCATGCCGAGCAAGCAATAGGTAACTGAAGAGGACCCGAATGCTAGAGTGTACCGCGGACCGCGGCGTTAGTGCTATAACAAAACGGATGTCCCATTCCGAGCGGAAACTAGCGCTTGATGCGCTGCTAGCCGGCGCGGCGTGGGTATCTGCCGTATGGGTCCGGGGTTGAAACTGGAGGGTGCGAATGCTAGGTCTGGATGACGTGGCGGCCGGGGTCGGCGAGGCTGTTGGGGGTATTTGGGGACTCGGGCTCGTGGCGGTGGGCGCCGTGATCCTCGCCCCTCGCGCCAAACCGCTTGCCAAGCAGGCGATCAAAGGCTATCTTGCCGCGACCGAGCGGGCGCGGGAGATGATGGCCGAAACCGGCGAGCAGCTTCAGGACCTCTACGCGGAGGCCAAGCACGAGTACGAGTCGGAGCTGAGCCAGCCGCAGAACGCGGAGAAGATCGCGGTCGAGACCGGGGAGGGCGACTCCGAGAGCGAGGGGCGGCCGCGGCGGCGCGGGAGCGCCTCGGGGCTGGTCACGGCGTCCGGGCAGCCGGCGTAGCCGGCACGGACCCGCGTGCCGTGCGACGACGATCGGCGAGCCCAGCGACGGGCGCGACGCGCGGCGGGAAGCTCGGTGCGCGCCGGTCAGGCGCCACGGGCGCGGCCGCGCGCCCGCGGCGTCGCCACCCGCTGGTGCGGCTCGCGGGCACCGTGGCGCGCCTGCCGCGTTACCTCAACCTGGCCCAGGCCTTGATCCGCGATCCCGCGCTGCCCCGGCAGCGCAAGGTGGCGCTCGCGGCCGGGATGGGCTACACGTTCCTGCCCGTCGACCTGATCCCCGGCGTCATCCCGGTCCTCGGGCAGCTGGACGATCTCGGCGCGCTGCTGCTCGCGCTGCGGCACGCGCTGCGGGCCTGTCCGGCCGACGTGGCGACGGCGCACCTGGCCCGCGCGGGGCTGTCCGCTACCGCGCTGGACGCGGACCTGCGCACGGTGGCGGTGGCGGGCGTCTGGCTGGTGGGCGGCACGGCCTCGCTGGGCCGGCGGGTGCTAGCCATGCCCTTCCGCTGGCTGCGCGGCGCGGCGCCCGCGCCCGGCGCACGCTGAGCGCGGCGCGGAGCGCCGCTCGCGGGAGGGGGCGACTCGGACCGGGCGCGGCTGGCGCTCGCAACGGGAGGGAAGGAGCATGCTCGGCGGTGTGATCGGCCGACTAGCGAGTGGCGCGGTCTGGGGCCTGGGAGCGGCCGCCGCTTTGAGCCTCGCGGGCAGCGGGACCGCCGACCTGCGGCCGGTGGCCAAGCGCGTGCTCAAGGTCTGCGTGGTGGCGGCCGACCGCGTGCAGGAGATCGCGGCGGAGGCGCGAGAGAGCCTCGAAGACCTCTATGCCGAGGTGCGGTTTGAGCAGGAGCAAGCGGCTCGGAATAGCGTGGCGCCGGCCGACGCGCCCGCGCCGGACCAGCCCGTGCGGCTAGAGCTTGACGATCGAGAGAAGCGAGATGGAGCAGGCCAGCGCTCACGCGCACATCGTTAGTCACGTGCCCGGCCGGCTGCGGGTGCGCGTGCGGAAGGGGCAGCGGCACCCGCGTGTCCTCCACCGCATCGAGACCCAGCTTGCCGAGCAGCCGGGCGTCCGCGCCGTCGCCGTCAATGCGGGGACCGGCAGCGTCATGGTGCAATACAACCCGCGCGCGCTGTCGACCGAGTCGCTGCTCGACCTGCTTCACGACGTCGGCGTGGTGGCGCACAGCATCTTTAGCGACGAGGAGATCGATCTGTCCAGCGCGGACCAAACCGGCGCGGCTGGGCACAGCGAGACCGCGCAATCGATCATCGGGGCGCTAGACCGCCTGGACCGGCGCCTGTCTACGCTCACCGGCCAGAAGCTGGACCTGAAGGTGCTCTTCCCCCTCGGCCTCGGCGCGCTCGGGGTACGGCAGCTCGCGGTAGGCGGGTGGGGGCTCGCCGAGATTCCGGCCTTCGTGCTGCTGTGGTACGCTTTCGATTCCTTCTACAAGCTCCACCGGGCGCCGGCCGTGGAGCCGACGGCTAGCGGCTTCGCGCCGCCCGACAGCCCCGACGCCGCGGTCCCCGTGGCATCGCCGCATGACTGAGGCCGTGGCGGCCGGCCGGCTGATCCTCTACGTCGGCAAGGGCGGCGTCGGCAAGACCACCTTGGCCGCGGCCACGGCCGTCCGCGCGGCGGCGCTCGGGCACCGCACGCTCGTGGTCAGCACCGATCTCGCCCACAGCCTGGGGGACGTGCTGGCCAGCCCGCTTGGCGCCGAGCCGGAGCCGATCGCGGAGCGCCTCTACGCCCAAGAGATCAACGTCCTGGAGGAGGCGCGCCGCAGCTGGGGCCAGGTGCAGGGGCAGCTCGCCGATTTTCTGCGCCAGGCCGGCGTGCCCGACGTCCAGGCCGACGAGCTGGCGATCCTGCCGGGCCTCGAGGAGGTCGCCGCGCTGGCGCAGATCGGGCGGGCGAGTCGCAGCGGCCAGTTCGACTGCGTGGTGGTGGATGCCGCGCCCACGGGTGAGACGATCCGCCTGCTCAGCATGCCCGAGTCGCTGCAGTGGTATGCCGGGCGCATTCAGGAATGGGGCCGGCGGCTGCCGCGGATGGTCGGGCCGGTGCTGCGGCGGGCGCTGCCGGACCTGAACGTCGGCGCGGGACTGGGCCACCTGACCGAGCGCGTCAAGGAGCTGCGCGCGCTCCTCGGCGACCCGCGGCACAGCTCGTACCGCCTCGTCGTGACCCCCGACCGGATGGTGCTGAAAGAGGCGGAGCGCGCGGAAACCTACCTCAACCTCTTCGATTACCCGATCGACGCGGTAGTGCTGAACCGGGTGCTGCCGGCCCAGGAAGCCGCGCCTCCCTATCTGGCCGCGCTCCTGACCCGGCAGCAGGCGCTGATCGCGGAGATCGAGCAGGCGTTCGCGGCGCTGCCGATTCTCCACGCGCCGTTGCTTACCGAGGAGCCGGTCGGCCAGCCGGCGCTCGCGGCTCTCGCGCAAACGATTTTCGGGGCGCGCGATCCCACCGCCGTGATGCACGTCGGCCCCACCCAGCGCATCGAGCGCGAGGGCGACCAATACGTGCTCCGGATCGTGATGCCGCACGTCGAAACGCGGAAGCTCGCCCTGACCCGGCGCGGCGACGTGCTGTACGTCGACATCGGGAACTTTCGACGCGAGATCGCGCTGCCGCGGGTGCTGGCCATGCTGGAGCCGGGGGTAGCCCGGCTTCGCGCCGGGATGCTGGAGATCCCCTTCAAGACACCCGCCGACGAGCACCCGGCGCCAGCGGGGCGCGGCTGAGCCGCGGGGAGAGCATGGCGCTACTAGCCGGTCCCGAGGTCACGCTCACGCTCCAGATCGCGCTGGCCGGCGTCTTGGCCAGCATCATCGGCTGGCAACGCCATCACGTGGGGCGGCCGGCCGGCGTGCGCACCCACGCGCTGGTGGCGATGGCGGCCGCCATGTTTACCCTGGCTGGCATCTACGGCTTCGGGGGGCCGACGGGGACGCGGGACCCGACCCGCGTGGCGGCCCAGATCGTCTCGGGCATCGGCTTTATCGGCGCCGGGACCATCTTCCGTTCCGAGAACACCGTCTACGGGCTGACGACGGCCGCCACGCTCTGGTTCGCCGCGGCGCAGGGCGTGCTCGTCGGCGCGGGCCTGGAGGTCGTCGCCGCGCTGGCGAGCGGGCTCGCGCTCGTGGTGCTCGTGGTGGCCGGCGCGATCGAGCGTCGCGGCGAACGTCACGAGCCAGTGGATGCGCCGCATGGCTGATCGTCATTAACCTGCCGTCATGACATTGCTGGGGAGGGACCATCGCGGATGGAAGCCGAAGAGGCGGCAGACCACGTCCGGGAGGCCAGCGAAGCGAAGCCAGCGTTGGAACACCCTGTCGAGCGCTTTCGCACGCGGGCCGCGATCACCATCGCCGTGCTGGGCATGCTGCTCGCCATTGCGAGCCTCGGCGGCGACGACGCGCTCAAACAAACGCTAAATGCCAACGTCCGCGCGAGCGACACCTACGCCTTCTATCAGGCCAAGAACATCCGCCAGACGGCGGCGGCGCTGGCCGCCGACGAGCTGGACACGGCGCTCCGGCTGCACCCGGACGTGGCGGCGGCCGACGTAGGCGCCGCGGTGCAGCAGCAGATCGCGGACTACCAGGCGCAGATCGCGGAGTACGAGAGCGCCCCCGACCCCGAGGACCCGACCAACCCGCTGAAGGGCGAGGGGAAACAGCAGCTACTGGCCCAGGCCCGGGACTGGGAAGCGAAGCGGGACCGCGCCGACGCGCAGCACCACAACTTCGACTACTCGCGGGCGCTGTTCCAGATCGCCATCGTGCTGGGCTCGGTCGCCATTCTGGCCGTGTCCCGCCCCGTCCTGTGGCTGGCGCTGGCCCTGGGCGGGGGCGCGACGCTCCTGATGCTGAACGGGTTCTTCCTCTTGGTCGACCTGCCGGGCGCAGGCTAAGCCGCGGGCAGGCCCGCGGGCCTGCCCGCTCGGGCACGCCCTAGCTGGCCTGTACGATGCGGTTGCACAGCCGGCCGATCTGGGGCGACGAGACCTCGACCACGTCGCCCACCTTCAGGAACAGATCGGTGGCGCGCGTGCCGTCCGGGCCGGGCGGCGTCTTGTCCGCCGCGGTGCCGGCCGCCGTGCCGCCGGCGATCACGTCGCCCGGCACGAAGGTGAAGTCCTGCGACAGCAGCTCCAGCACCTCGCCGAAGGGCCAGATCATGTCGCGCGTGTTGTAGTGCTGGCGGACCTGCCCGTTGACGCGCGTCTCCACGTCCACGTTCTGCGGGTCCAGCTCGCCGACGACGATGCACGGCCCCATCGACGTCGAGCCGTCGAAGTTCTTGGGCCGGTTGTAGCTCATCGGCTTCGAGACCCACGGATCGTCGCGGATGCTCCAGTCGTGGAAGAGGGTGACGCCCCAGACGTACTCCCCGATGCGGCTCGCCGGGATGTCGCGGCCGCGCTTGCCGATGACGATTGCCGCCTCGCCCTCATAGTCGAAGTAGCGCGTGCGGCGCGGATAGGGCACGTCGTCGTCGGGGCCGGCCACCGTGTCGGGCACCTTCCAGAAGCCCCACTGGCCGCCCTCGCGCGCCGAGCGCGTGACCTCCTCCAGCGTGACGTTGCGGCCCAGCCGCCGCGCCTCCATGCCCATCAGGTGGTCGGCGTAGTTCCCGCCCATGCAGGCGATGCGGCGCCCCGGCCAGGGGGCGTGTAGCTTCACGCTGCCGGCCGCGTGGACGACCGGCCCGCCGTCGGGCGCCGCGCCCGCGCCGCCCGCGGCGTGCTCGATCGCCCGCCGCGCATCGTCGAGCGCGGCCTCGCCCGCCGCGATGAACGCTTCCAGCCGCGCGGGCACGCGGGCGTCGGCGGTTTGTGTGGCCGCGTTCTCGCCGCGCTCCCGTAGATAGCTAGCGAACGCGCGGTTAAGATCGACGATCGTGTCGCCCTCCCAGGCGCCCACCCGTTGCTCCGGACCAAAAACGACGATCTTCACGGTGCTCCTGCTCCCCAAGCGCGCTGTCGTTCCACGATATTCCGCTAGTGCTACCACGAGGCGCCGCGACGGCGCCTCAGATGGCCGGCTGTCGCTCGCGTAGCGCCGGGCAGGCGCCGGGCGCTACGGCAGATCCTCCATCGCCTCGGCCAGGGCCGCGCGGAAGGCGCGATCGATGAGCAGCGAGTCGCGGGCGCCGCGCAGCATCGCCTCGCGGGCCTCGGCGGTCGTGGCGTAGCGCTCGGCCACGACGTCGAGCATCGCCCCGTGCTCCACGTCGGCCTCGCTGTGGACAGTGCTGTTCTTCAGCCGCTCGACGGGGATGCCCAGCCCGCGAGCGATGTTCTGCGCCATGCGCATCGACAGCCCGCCGCCCTGCACGATGTCGCCGCTGTTGCGCCGCTCCATCACGCTCGACGCGGTGAATGCCTCCAGCCAGGGGCGCGTCATCGCCAGGTGGATCCACGCCCAGAAGCAGGCGACGACGCCGGGCACTAGCTCGGCGTTGTCGACCTCTTCGGGCGTCAGCCCGACGACCTCGCACTCGCGGTGGCCCAGCGCGATGTGATCGCTGCCGGCGCGCGGGTCGAAGTCCAGCTCGTCGCGCTCGTGCTCCCAGATCATGTGCTTCACGTCGAGCGGCGCCGCCGCCTGCACGTAGGCCCACACGTCGCGGCGGTGGCGCTGGTAGCGCGCCCGGTGCAGCACGTAGAGGCGCGCGCGGGGCAGCGTGATCGGCAGCGACAGCAAGTGCTGGAACTCGGGCGACGCGAACTGCTCGTTGGTCAGCCGGTTCAGCTCGGCAATCACGTCGGCCGCGGGACTGAGGACCATCAAGCGCTCTCCTTCTAACGAGGGGTTTGGGGAGTGTCCTCCCTTTCTGGTCTGCTCAGGTAGGCAGCAGCTCGCCGCCGACCGCCTGGCCGGGCGCCGCGAACAGCAGCGACTTGATGACGACCGGCACCACGTTCTGCGGCTCCAGCAGCGCGCCCACGTCGATGTAGTCGAACTCCTTGAGCTGCATGCCGTCGATCGAGATCACGTCGCTCGGCACGCCCAGGTCGTCCTTCAGGACGTGGCCGAGCGTCTTGCCGACGTCGCCGTCCACCAGCAGCACCAGCGGCCGCCCGTGCTCGATGGTGTGCGGGAGGCCCTGCACGATGCCCTCGGCGAGCGCCCGCAGCCGCGCGTACAGCGGGTCGCCGTGCCAGCGGAAGGCCAAGGCCAGCGCCGCGTGGCCGTCGTGCAGGTCGAAGCGCCGCAGCGCCCAGCGGATCGCCGCGGCCACGTCGTCGGTGCGCAGCGGCGCGGCCGGGTCGAGCGGCGGGAAGAGCACGGGCAGGTTGTGCAGCGGCAGCCGGGCGGGATCGGAGAGGAAGATCGTGTTGCCGCTGAGCTGCACCGAGAACTGCGAGGCGCCGATCACCGTCGCGCGGATGCGCTGCGCGGGCTCCAGCAGCGGCAAGGCGATGCGCCCGTCGGCCAGCGCGGCGCGAATCTCCGTCGCCAGCGCGGGCGCCAGGTCGCCGTAGTCGGTGTCCTCGCGGCCGTAGATGTACTCCGCCACGCCGCCCGAGAAGGTGATCGCCTCGGGCGGCACGTCGCGCGGCATCTCCGGCGTGACCAGGAGCGCGCGGGCGAGGTCGCTCGGCTGCTCGCGGATGACGCTCACGAGCGCGTCCACCATCGTCCGCGCCAGTCGCTCGCGCGCCGCGGGCGCCAGCGGCCGGCCGAGCGTCAGCTCCACGCCCGCCGCCTCGGCGATCTGCCGCGCCGGGCCCTCGATGCGCACCAGCCCGCCGTCCGGCCCGAACGCCACCAGCCGGCCGCCGACCGCGACGGCGGCAGTGTGGAGCACCTGGCCGTCGTGGACGAGCGCGAGCTTGCTCGTGCCGCCGCCCACGTCCACGTTCAGCACGTTCTGGCGCGTCTGCCGCGAGAGCAGCAGCGCCCCCGCGCCCTGGGCGGCAAGCAGCGCCTCCAGGTGGTGCCCGGCCGAGGCGCAGACGAACTTGCCCGTCTCGGCCGCGAACAGGTCGGCGATGGCGCGGGCGTTGCTGCGCTTGAGCGCCTCGCCGGTGAGGATCACGGCGCCCGCGTCGATCGCGCTCGGCTCCAGCCCGGCCGTCGCGTAGGCTTCCTTGAAGAACGCCTGGAGCCGCTCGGCGTCGATGGTGTTGTCGGGCCGGTACGGCGTCAGCAGGATCGGGGAGCACCACAGGATCTCGCGGTTCACCACCACGAAGCGGCTGGACATCTCCTCCTTCAGCCGCTGGAGGTGGACCCGCGCGAACATCAGGTGCGACGTGGAGGAGCCCACGTCCACGCCCACCGTCGTCAGCTCGACGTTGTCCACGTCCCAGATCGCCTTGCCGAGCGCCGCGAGCTGCTCGGGCGTCGGCGGCGGCTCGTCGTCGTGCGTGTGGTCGCCATGATGGTGATGGAAGAGCCCGTAGTAGGCCGCATCGGCCTCGTCGTGGCTGTGGTACGGCGTGTCGCTGGAGTGGGTGTGGCCGCTGTGCGAGCGCTCCATCGGTCGGGCTCTCCTCATGGCGCATAGTTGCCCCCGGGATCGGCCGGTTGGTTGGCAGCATCCCGAGGGAAGCGGGGAGCCGCCAGGGCGACGACCCGCCGAATGCCGTCCTCTCCCCCTTCGTCTTGGTTAGGGAGGAGGTCAGGGGATCGGTCCGCCCCGCTCAGCCGCGCCGCCGCCCGCCGCGCCCCGCCACGCGGCGACGGCTCTGGCCGAACTGGCCGATTATGGGGCCCGGCCGGGCGCCGGTCAAGGCGCGGCGCCGCTGTCGCAAGCGTCCGCGAGGCGGGCGCTCAGATGAGTTATGTATGTGATGCCATAATGATGTGTCGTATGCCACAATACCGTTCGTGGAACGCACCACGATCGTTGCCCCCGAAGAGTTGCTGGGGTTCTTGTCGCACTCCTCGACGACATTGATGATGGCGCCTATCTGGTCGAGGACTTGCTCCCAGCGGATTAGCGCCGGATCCGCCAGCTCTGCGACCGCCACGCCGATGCCGATATCGGCTTTGTCGATGCGGCTGTTCTCGCGATCGTCGAGCGGTTGAACGAGCCGAAGCTGGCAACGCTCGACCGTCGCCATTTCGGGATGCTGCGCCCGCGCCACGTCGACGCCTTGCGGCTCCTGCCGGAATAGCGGCTGGGGGCCAGCAGCCTGCCATCCACCCCGGATGCCCTGGCGGTGCTCCGCCAGCCATACGTGCGCGCCTTCGCGCTCAGCCGTCGCGCTGGCCTGGCCGGCGCTGGCGCGGCTCGGCTCCCTGCACGCGCTCCGGCCGCGCGAAGCCGAGGCCGAGCTGCTGACCGGCGAGCCGTAGAAAATCGCCTCGGCCCCCGTCAGCGCTCTGCTAGACTTCTCGCAGCGGGCCGGGCCACTGCCGACATGTCGTAGGGCAGGAGCCGCGACCCTGCCGCCCAGTGGCCGCCCCCGGTCGCCGATTGCGGGACGACGCGGAATCGCGCCACCATCGTTGCGTCTGACATTCGTGCCGCGCTGCTCGTCACAACATGCTCAGGTTGGAACATGAACACATCGAATCGTTTCCCGCGGCGCCGACGCCACTGGCAGCTTGCGGCCGCCGGCGGGCTGCTACTGCTCGCGACCGCCTGCGCCGCTCTTGTCCCAGAGCCCGCGCCGCTGACGGCGCTCCCGGCGCCACCGCCCGCGGCGGCCCCGGCGGCGCCGCCCGCTGCGCGCGACGCCGCCACCCCCCAGGTCGAGGAGCCGGGGGCGCCGGCGAGCGAGCGCGAGGCGGCGCCGGCGGCCGCGAGCGATGCCCCGCCCGCCGCGGACGAAGCCACCGCCGTCGCCCCGGCGTCGTGCGACGGGACGCCCGCGCCGCTCGCGAGCCTGAGCCCTGACGAGCGGCGGCGGCTGTTCCGCGAGCCGCTGCCCCCGGCGGCCGTGTGGGACCCGCCCGGCCCGAAGCGGGTGGGCCTCCAGGCGGGCCACTGGCTGGTCGAGCAGGTGCCGCCCGAGCTGCACGGCCTGCAAGCCGGCACCAGCTTTGGTGGCAGGCAGGAGTGGGAGGTGAACCTCGATCTGGCCCTGCGCACGCAGGCGCTGCTGGAAGCGGCGGGCGTGCAGGTCGACGTCCTGCCCGCGACGGTGCCCGAGCACTACCAGGCGCACGCCTTCGTGGCGATCCACGCCGACGGGGACACGTCGGGCCGCGTGCGCGGCTTCAAGGTCGCCCGCCCGGGCTTTAGCTCCGTGCCGGCCGCCGACGACCAGCTGGTAGACGACCTGAACGCGGCCTACGGGGCGGCGACCGGCCTGCCGCGCGACGACGAGCACATCTCCCTGCGCATGCGCTACTACTACGCCTTCAACTCGCGGCGCTACTGCCACGCCGTCGCTCCCGGCGTCCCGCAGGCCATTATCGAGACGGGCTTCCTCACCAACGCCGCCGACCGCGGCATCCTGCTGGGCACCCCCGACGCCGCCGCGCGGGGCCTGGCCGACGGCATCCTGCGCTACCTCCACGACACCCCGAGCCCGTGAGCCGCTGCCCGGTGGCCCGCCCCGCGGGGCGGCTCCACTTCAGGGCTAGCCTCCCCCTCGCGATCCCTGGCGCCCGCCGCGCCTTGCCGCGGGGGGCGCCCCTTGCTATACTCGCGCCCGTGCGCGGGCGCCCCACCGCCGCGCGTCCCGCCGGAGGACGCCATGCGACCACGCCAGAGCCTCGCCCTCCTCGCCGTCGCGCTGAGTCTCGCGCTGGCCTGTGCCACGCCGCGCGCCCAGCCGGCGCCCACCCGCAGCCCGGCCAACACCGCGCCCGCGGCGAGCGGCGCGGACGCCGCGGCGCCCCCCGACGCGCCAGCGCCCCGCCACCTGACCATCGGCATCAGCTCCGCCGACTCCTCGGCTGTCCTGTGGACCGCGCGCGACGCGGGGCTCTTCGCGCGCTACGGCCTCGACGTCGACGTGCCGTATCTGAGCGGCGTGAAGGCCGTGCAGTCGCTCGTGGCGCACCAGACCGAGTACGGGCTCATCTCGGGCCGCACGACCAGCGATGCGTATCTCGCCGGCGCGGACGTCGTGCTGCTGGCCGGCCTCTCGACGACCATCGCCTTCCAGATCTTCGGGACGCCGGGCCTGGCTCAGCCCGCCGACCTGCGCGGCCAGACCATCGGCATCACCCAGTTCGGCGCCTCCACGGACTTCGCCGCGCGCCAGAGCCTGCGCCGCTTCGGCATGGAGGCCGACCGCGACTACAGCCTCTTCCAGACCGGCGGCACGCCCGAGAGCCTGGCGGCGCTGCAGAGCGGCGGCGTGCAGGCGGCGGTGCTCTCCTCGCCCTCGACCATCACCGCGCGCCGTGCCGGACTGCCGATGGTGCTCGACGTGGGCGAGCTGGGGATCCCGTACGTCGGCGGCGCCCTGGCCGTGAACCGCGACTTCCTGGCGCAGGAGCCGGACGTCAGCCGGCGCGTGCTGAAGGCCATCGTCGAGAGCATTCACTACGCGAAGACCAACCCCGCGCCCACCAAGGAGATCATCGGTCGCTACCTGCAGACGAGCGACGACGACGTGCTCCAGGAGACCTACGATCTCCAGATCCAACGCAATCTCCAGCGCACGCCGACGGTGTCCCTGGAAGGCATCCAGACGGTGCTGGACACCGTCGCGGACGAGAATCCGCGCGCCCGCGAGCTGGCGCCGGCCACGCTGGTGGACCCCACGCTGCTCCAAGAGCTAGAGGCGAGCGGCTTCATCAAGCAGCTCTGGGGCGATTGAGCGCGGGCGCGTCGGGAGAAGCATGCGACTGGAGATCCGGCACTATCCGGTTGAGCGCGTCGTCCCCGGCCCCGCGACCCGCCTCGCCGGGCGCACGCTGGAAGTCGACCTGGCGGGGCTCCGCGACGACCTGGCCGCCGATCCGCGCGTGGCGGGCCTGACGGTCGACCTCGTGGCCCCCGGCGACTCGGTGCGCCTCGCCCGCGTCTTCGACCAGATCGAGCCGCGCGTCAAGCTCGCCGGCCCGGCGGGCGACTTCCCCGGCATCCTGAGCCCCGTGCGGCGCGCCGGCGCCGGCCGCGCCAACGCCTTGAAAGGCGTCGCGGTCACCGTGTGCAACCCGGACGACCCGAGCCTGCACAGCGCCCTCGACCTCGGCGGCGCGGGCGCCCGCTGGTCCGAGTATGCCAATCTGCACCACGTCGTGCTCAGCGCGGCCGCGCCGCCCGGTATCTCGGCCGCCGAGCACCAGCGCGGCCTGCTCGAAGCCGGCCTCAAGGCGGCGGTGGCCCTGGCCCGGACGACGATCGAGCGCGAGGCGGCCGCGGTCGAGGTCTTCGATCTGCCGCCGCTGCTGGCGCCCGCGCCGACCGACCTGCCGCGGATCGGCTACGTGTACCAGATCCGCTCCCAGCAGCGCCCTACCCTGGACGACGAGCCGATCCTCTACGGGAGCAACGTGCGCCATCTGCTGCCGACGCTGCTGCACCCGAACGAGGTGCTCGACGGGGCGCTGACGACCGGCTACCACCTGTTCCAGACGGAGACCTACGCGATCCAGAACCACCCGGTCATCACGGCGCTCGCCCGCCGGCACGGCACCGAGCTATGGGTCAGCGGCGTCATCGCCATCATCACCACGCCCGCGCCCGAGGACCGCGCGCGCAACGTCGCGATGGCGGTCGGCCTGGCCGCCGACGTGCTGGGGCTCGACGGCGTGCTGCTCACCAAGACGGCGGGCGGCATGCCCGAGACCGATCTGATGCTGGTCGCCGAGGGCTGCGAGCAGGCGGGCGTGAAGACCGCCCTGATCGTCTGGGAGCGACTGACCAACGGCCGCAGCGAGAGCCCGCTGACGGTGTTCTCGCCGCTGGCCGACGCCATCGTCAGCACGGGCGACCGCGACGCCTGGATCACCCTGCCACCGGTGGCGCGGGTCATCGGCTCGCCCGACCCGGCCGACGCCGGCACGCTGCGTCTGCGGCTATACGAGGTCCACGGCGGCATCAGCCAGCTCGGCGCCGGCCACTTCACGGCGGTCGATACCTGACCGTATGGCAATGCCATAGTCAAAACTCTCCGTAGCACCTCTCCTCTGGCGCAGATCTTGCAGACAGCCCACGTCTATGCGCCCGGGAGAATCCCGAAGCACCGGGTCCGCCGGAAGGCAGCTGCACTCCTGAGAAGTAGCCTCGCCGGCGGAATCGCGGGCCACTAACGTCCTGCCCTCTGCGAAGAAGGGAGGGGCCCCATGACTTCTCGGCTGCTGCATCCCATCACCGTTGTCGTCCTGATTATGCTCGCAGTTCCGGCGGCCGTGCAGGCGACGAGCGCCGCCGGCGGGAGCGAGCGGGCGGGTCGCGTCCTCGCCCAGCTCACCCCTTCCCCCACGCCGACGACCTCGCCGGTGCCGACCGGGACGGCCAGCCCCACCACCATCGCCACGCCCAGTGCGACCGCGACGCCTCAGGCCACGGCGACGACGCAGGCTACCGCGACGCCTCCGGCTACCGTCGCTCTGACCGAGACACCTACCCTCACCGCCGTGCTCACGGCCACGCCGACCGTCGCACTCACCCCGACCGCCACGTCCACGGTTACTAGCCTGACGGTGCCGCAGGCGATTGCCATGGTCCAGCCGAGCGGCCAGACCGGGGCGCCCTGCGCCACCGTGATCGGTCAGTCCTGCACCGTGTCCGGGCAGGTCACGGGCACCGGCTCGGTCACGGGCAGTATGAACTGGGGCGTCTCGGCCCAGATCCCCGCCGGCGTAGCAGTTGGCACCACGCCCGTGGCAGTCTTCGCCACGACCAGCGGCCTGGAGGGCTTCGCCTGCGGTCCCGTCGTGGCGAACGCGACCAGCGTGCTGTGTACCGGGACGACGAACGGTAACGCGCTGCAGAGCTCGAACGTCACGGTTGTGTTCGGCGCTGGCGTGTGGGTTACCGGCACGGTCAGCGGCCCGGGCGCCCAGACGCCGACGGCTACCCCCACGCCGCCGCCCGCCAGCTTGTCGGTCCAGCAAGCGCTGGCGCTCGTGCCGCCCAGCGGCCAATTCGGCGTGCCTTGCGCGGGGCAGCCCACCCAGATCTGTACCGTCAGCGGCCAGGTCGTCGGCAGTGGCCTGGCCCTCGGCAACATGCAGTGGACCCTGGTCGCGGCCGTGCCCGGCGGGGTCGCGGCGGGGACCGTGCCGATCGCGGTTTTCAGCACCACGAATGGGCTGCAAGGGTTCCCCTGCACCCCGACCGGGGCCGGGGCGGGGAGCGTGACCTGCCAGGGAACCCTCTTCGGCCTGGCCCTGCAGACCTCCACCGCCACGGTGATCTTCAGCCAGGGGGTCGCGGTGACCGGTATCGTCATCGGCCCCGGGCCGGCCCCGCCGCCCAGCGCGCCGAACGTGCTGCCCCCCGCCCCGCCCCTCGGCTACCTACCGGCGCCCCCGCCGCCGGTGGCCTATGCGCCGCCGCCACCGTCCGTGCCGTACCTGATACCCCCCTCGTTCGGGCCGCGCCTGTACGTGGCCAACTACAACGGAAACAGCCTGGCCGTGATCGATCCGGGGACGTATTCGCTGCTGGGCATGGTGCCGACGGCGGTCGGTCCGCTGGGAGTGAGCGTCAGCCCCGACGCCTCCCGCGCCTACGTGACCAACTACGGCAGCAACAGCGTCACGGTCCTGGACACCGACAGCGACACGGTGGCCGCGGATATTCCGGTCGGCCTTGGGCCCTTCAGCGTGGGGCTGACGCCCGACGGAGCCCGAGCCTTCGTCGCGAACTACGGCGACAACACGGTGTCGGTGGTGGACACTAACGCCAACGCGGTCGTGGGAACGATCGGGGTCGGCGCGGGACCGGTGGCGGTCGCCGTGAACCCGGTCAACCCCTTCGCCTACGTGGTGAACCATGACGACAACACCATCGCCGTCGTCGACGTCTTCAACAACGCGGTCGTGGCGGTGATTCCCGTGGGAGCCGGTCCGACGGACGCCAAGGTGAGCCCGGACGGTAGCCGGCTCTACGTCGCCAACCACGACGACAACACCGTGGCCGTGATCGACACCGGCAGCAACGCGGTGGTATCGGTCATCCCGGTCGGCCTGCACCCCGTGGATCTGGCGGTGACCCCGGATGGGAGCCGAGTGTTCGTCGCCAACCACGACGACAACACCGTGGCCGTGATCGACACGGCGGCGTTGGCCGTCGAGGCAGTTATCCCGGTCGGCGCCGGCCCCATGGATACCACGGTGAGCCCGGACGGCACGCAGGTCTACGTGACCAACCACGACGACAACACCGTGGCGGTCATCGACCCGTTTGCCGACGCGGTCGCCGCCGTGGTCCCCGTGGGGGAGGGCCCGGCGGGCGCGGCCGTGAAGCCGTAAGGAAGAGGCAAGGCAAGGGGCCAGTCTCGGGCACCGCTTCCGAGCGGGGGCGTTCGACCAGGCCAAGCTGCGCCGGGAGCTAGTCGCGCGCCAGGCGGAGAGCGCAGGCGACAGTCGGCGTGCCGAGCGGCTACGAACGGTGGTAGCATCCTGCCGTCAGCAGGGGCAGCGCCGGCCCACCTTCCTGGGGACCGCCGGTAAAGAGGTTCTGATGGGCGAAGGGTTTCGCGTCGTACACTACGTCAACCAGTTCTTCGCGGGCCTCGGCGGCGAGGAGCGGGCCGGCGTGGGACCGGCCGTGCGCCCCGGGCCGGTGGGACCGGGCCGGCGGTTGCGACAGCTTCTGGCGCCGGAGGGCGCCATCGTCGCCACGGCCTACTGCGGCGACAATTACTTCGCCGACCAGCCCGAGCAGGCCATCGCCGCGCTGCTGGCGAAGATTCGCCCCTACCGGCCGGACCTCGCCATCCTGGGGCCAGCCTTCAACTCCGGCCGCTACGGCGTGGCCTGCGGCCAGCTCGGCGCCGCCCTGACGCGCGAGCTGGGCATTCCCGCGATCAGCGGCATGCACGCCGAGAACCCCGGCGTGGCCCTCGCCCGCGCCGACGTGCTGATCGTAGAGACGGCCGCCGACGCGCGGACGATGGACGCCGCGCTGACGCGCATGGCGGCGCTCGCGCGCGCCGCGCACCGTGGTGGGCTGCCTGGCCCTGCCGAGGGCGGCTACTTCCCGCGCGGCCTGCGCCTGAACGTGCGGGTGGACCGGACCGCGGCCGAGCGGGCGCTCGACCTGCTGCTCCACAAGCTGCGCGGCGAGCCGTTCCAGACGGAGCTAACGCCGCCCGGGCGCGAGCGCGTGGCGCCGGCCCCGCCGGTGCGCTCGCTCGCGGAGGCCACCGTGGCGCTCGTCACCGACGGCGGCCTGGTCGCGCGGGGCAACCCCGAGCGGCTCGCGCCCGCGCTCGCCGAGCGCTTCACCGTCGTGGACGTGGACGGGCTGGAGCGGCTGGACCCCGCCACGCAGGAAGTGACCCACCGCGGCTACGACACGGCGCTGGTGAACGCGGACCCGAACCGGCTGGTGCCGCTCGACGCGGCGCGTGAGCTGGAGCGCGAGGGCCGCGTGGGCCGCCTGCTGCCCCGCATCTACACCACTGCCGGCTGTAGCGCGCCGGTCGCCAACGCGCGGCGTATCGGCCAGGAGATCGCCGACCAGCTGCGCGAGCAGGGCGTGGAGGCGGCGATCGTGACCTCGACCTGAGGCACCAGCACGCGCTGCGGCGCAGCGCTGGCCCAGGAGCTGGAGCGGGCGGGCATCCCCACCGTCCAGATCGCCGCGCTGACACTGGTCGCCGAGTCGACCGGTGCCAACCGCATCGTGCCCGGCATCAGCGTGCTGCACCCGGTCGGCAACCCCGCGCTCGACTCCGCCGAGGAGCGCGCCTTGCGGCGCGCGCTCCTCGACCGCGCGCTGGACGCGCTCAGCCGGCCGGTGGCGGGCGTCACGGCGGAGTGACGTCGCCCCGGGCTGGCGGGCGGGCCAGTACGCCGGCCCCCAGGGCGGCTGATTCGCCAAGCGCGCCGGCGGGCATCGCCCGGCTACGGCAGGCCGCTCTCTACCGCGCGCTCTGGCGGTCGGCGCAGGCCCGCCGTGAGCAGGCTCCCCAGCAGGGCGATCAAAACGAATGCCGTCAGCGCGGCCGCATCGTCCCAGCTAGCGATCGCCAGCGCGCCGAATGGCGGCAGGATATAGACGATGCAGATGGTGGAGATTGCCGTGCCCACCAGCGCCGGCCGCAGCCCCCCATACGCGGCGCTGGCCAGCACCGCGACGAGGAAGAGAATGGCCCAGCCGGGGCCTCCCAGCGGAGCGACGCAGATCGCTACAAAGAAGGCGATCATGGTCGCGGCTACCGCCGCCCCGTAGTGACGCACCTTGGCGCGCCGCGGCCGGTAGCCGAGCAGATAGACGCTGAACATGGCCCCGAGGCAGAGCGCCCCGGTAAGCATGATCAGGCCGTTCATCCCCCACCGACCGACGTATGGAGCCGCCAGCGCGCCGCCGAGCAGGTGTCCCACCGAGAGCAACACGGAATAGATTCCCATGACGGCGCCCCGATCACACTTCTGCGCCTCCGCGATCTCCGCGAGATAGGCCAGGGCGGCCGGGGTAAAGCCACTCCCAACCAGCACGCCGCCCAGCACCAGGCACGCCAGCAGGGCGTCCGACAGCGGCCACTGTGGCGGCTCAGGCCGGTTCCACTGCCCGAGGAGCACGCTGGTCAGGCCGAGCGCGCTGACGCTCCAGAGCAGCGTCGCCTGGCGCCCGATGCGGGGCATGACGAATCCCCAGCCGAGCGCGCCGAGGGTGAACACCGCGCCCACGAGCAAGACCGCGCCGCCGATGACGGCGGGACTGAGCCCGCCCATCAGCCGCTGCTCCGGCTGCGGGGCTCCCGCGGCGAGGAAGGGCCCCGTCGCGAACCAGGCCCCCAGCACCGCATTGGCCGCCAGCCAGGCCGGGGCAAATCGCAGGATCGGGCGCGTCAGCAGCCGGCGTGCGATGCCGGGCGCTCCGGCCGGTGGTCTCCCTCGCGTCTGGTGGTCCCGGACCGCGAGCAACAGCGCCAGCGACGCGGCGTAGATGAGAGCGACGAGCGTAAAGGCCGCGGTGCCCACCCGCTCGTACAGCGTGCCGCCCAGCACCGCCCCCATCGCGAGGCCCAGCACGGTTGCCGCTTCGTAGCAGCCCATGACGCGCCCGCGCAGGCGGTCGGAGCCCGCCGTCACGGCCGACAGATAGCTCAGCGTCGCGGGCACCGCGCTCGCGGTGGACAAGCCTTCGAGCACTCGGACGGCGACCAGCACCGGGATGACGGCCGTCAGGCCGATGAGCTGGACCGCGATGCCGCCGAGAATCGGCCCGAGGAGCATGAACGACTTGCGGCCCCAGCGATCCGAGAGGCTGCCGAATAGCGGCGCCCCGACAAGCTCCGCGGCGTAGAACGTGACGGCGACCAGCGAGGCCAGCCCCACCGTGACCGTGGGGTCGCTGCGACTCTTGAGGCCCAGGGACACCGCGATGATGAGCCCGGCGCTATACGAGGCGCAGCGCAGGGCGAAGGTTCCGCTCAGCGCGAAGAGCAGCGAGCGAGCATCGGCCGTCGCGCTGGCAGCCTCCCCGGCAGCTCCAGCACTGGCGCGTCTGGCCCACCCGAACGAGCGCGCCATCCAGGTCTCTCCCCCTGTAACCATGTGCAGGCAGCCGCCTAATCGTTCAGCAATGCCCCAGCCGTACCGACGCTGGCTGGGGCATTGCTATCGCGTGTTCCGAGTATACGTCAAGAACGGAAATGAGCCAGATTATCGGGCTTAGAAGCCGACGCGCTCGGCCACCGCGCGCGCCCGCGCCAGCTCGGGCTGCAGCTCCGGCCGCGCCGCCAGCTCGGCGAACGCCCCCTCGGCGAAGTCGAGCCGCAGCGACTGGTCCAGGCAGCGCACGTCGTCCTGGTCTAGCTCGCCCAGGTCCACCCACTCCTGCAAGTAGCCCTCGAAGCCGGACGGCATCCCGTCGATGGGGAACGGCATCTCCTCGCACATCTCGGGCGTGCGGCAGGAGAGCGGGATGGTGCGCTCGTCGGGGTCATAGGACAGCAGCCGCCGCCGCCGCTCCAGGTTCACCAGGTAGCCGTGGTTGTCGGGCATGATCCGCATGAACCAGTACGCGCGGATCATCCCCTTGACGAACGCCCGCACCCAGTCCGGGCGCTCCTCGATCAGCGACTCGGTGGCGACGATGATGCGGTCCGGCCGGCCCCGCGGGTAGCGCGCGCTTAGGTCGATCAGCTTCCGGTAGCCCTCCGCGAGCAGCTCCTGGCCCTCGCTGATCGGGATAAACGCGGCGTCCACCTGGCCGGCGCGCAGCGCGGCCGTGCCGTCCGACACGCCGCGCACGAAGCGCACGTCGTGCCGCGGGTCGAGGCCGTACTCCTTGAGCCAGTAGGCCAGCGCGTAGTAGCGAATGCTGCCGAAGTCCTTCAGCCCGACCAGGCGCCCCCGCAGGCCGGCCAGGTCGGGAATCTCCGGCTTGCCCATCACCCAGTTCGACTGCTGGTTGCGCCAGCCCGCGATGATGCGGAGCGTGGCCCCCCGGCGGTTCAGGTACACCACCGTGGACGGCTTCACGTCCATGGCGATGGTCGCCCCCTTCTCCTTCATCGACTGCGCCAGCGCGATCTTCTCCGCGTTGAAGGGAGCCATGCCGCCCGGCAGCAGCTCGTAGGCGGGATTGCCGTAGTCGTCGAGCAGCCCCTCGTCGACGAAGTAGTTCATCTCGTGGGCGACCATCGGCGGCAGCACGTGGAGCACGTGGTAGCAGGCCGGGCCCATGCGGACCTTGTCGATCATGCTCGTGGTCCTCTCGACGGCGCGCGGCATCAGGGGCCAGCTGGTGGGGTCTATGCTACACTCGGGGTCCGGGGGCGTCAAGCCAGGGAGGCGCAGATGCCACGACGCGTAGGGCTCGCGAGCTGTCTGCTGGTGGCGCTGACCGTCGCGTGCCAGGCGGCCGCGCCCGCGCCGTCGCGCTCGGACGCCGCCCCTCCGCCGGCCGCGGCTCCCTCCGCCGGTGCGCCGGCGGCCACCTCGCCCGCCCAGCCGCCGGCCAGCCTGCAGAAGATCAACGTGGCCATCCTCTCGACCAACGAGCTGCAGACGATCCCCTGGGTCGCCAAGGACTCCGGCATCTTCGCTCGGCACGGCTTCGACGCCGAGGTCTCGGTCGTGGCCGGCAGCCCGCGCGTCACGCAGTCGCTCATCGCCGGCGACTTCGACTACGCCATCGCCGGCGTGTCGTCGCTCATCCGCGCCCGCATCCAGGGCGCCGACCCGATGATCCTGGCCACCAGCTCGAACACGCTCGGCAGCTTCAACGTCCTGGTCGCCCCCGACTCCGGCATCCACACGCTCCAGGACTTGCGGGGCCAGACGGTGGGCGTGACCCAGCTCGGCTCCGACGCGGACGTCTTCCTGCACCTGGCCCTGGAGTGCGCCGGCCTGTCGGCCAACGACGTGACGATCGTGCAGCACGGGGGCAGCCCGCAGGGCGTCGCGGCCGTCGCCTCGGGGGGCCTCCAGGCGGCCGTGGTGGGCGGCCCCTCGGTCCTCGTCGCGCTGCGCACCGGCCTGGTCTCCATCGCCGCCGCCCGCGACATGCACATCCTGAGCCTCAGCGGGACGATCGCCGCGACCCGCCGCCACATCGAGCGCGACCGCGCCGAGGTAGTGCGCTTCATGCGCGCCTACGTGGAGGCGATCCACTTCTTCAAGACCCAGCGCGCGGCGACGATCCAGATGCTCCAGGCCCACAACGCCGACCTGCCCGCGGACGAGGCGAGCTACATCTACGACGAGGTCGTGGACGTGTTCCAGCCGCTGCCCATGCCGAGCGACGAGGCCCTGGAAGCGGTCATCGCGCGCGAGACCGAGCCCGGCATGCCGCGGCTGACGCCTGACGACGTGGCGGACCGCAGCGTCCTGCGCGACATCGAGCGCAGCGGCTTCGTGCAGGACCTGTACAAGTAGGCGCCTGGCGCACCGTGCGGCGCGCCCAGGGCGCGGAGCGCCGCACGCGCGGCCGCATCTCGATCCTTCAGGCGAGCGCGGGCGCCATCAGCTCGTCGAACACCGTGTTGCTGAAATCAAGGATGCGGTCGCGGTCTGGCGTGCGCCAGACGCACGGCGGGTCCTCGCCGCGCTGCACCGCCTCGATGCCGTCGCGGATCATCTGCCGCAGCATGATCACGCCGCGGTCGGACGCGCCGAGGCGCTCCTGGCCGCGGTCGTAGATCTCGTCCTGGCTGACGATCGCCTGGAGGTCTTGCAGGCGGTGGACGTGGAGCTGGTCGGTGATGTCGAACGTGCAGCCGGGGGGCAGCTCCGGCGCGCGCCCGTCCACGAACGGCGTGAACACCGCGCTGAAGATGAGGGTGTGCGTGTCGTCCACCGGCGTGCGGAAAATGGCCGAGTGGCGCGGCCACTTGAACTTGCCGCCCGGCCAGGGCTGCGGCAGGCGGTTGATGGTCGGCATGATGATGTGCGCCGAGCGCCGGAAGTTGCTGCGCTCGGCGACGCAGAGGATGCCGTACTCGTCCTCGCTCCAGATGACGTGGGGGATCTCGTGGCCCCAGATGTCGCTGCGCTCGCCGCCGGTGCCCGCGTGCAGGATGCCCGTGTGCGTGGTATCGGGCGAGTTCTCCAGCACCTGGAAGTAGTTGCAGGGCCACAGCCCGAAGTTCTCGCAGGCCCGCACACCGTCGTCGCGCGCCACCACGTCCAGCTTCGGCAGGATCGGCGGCTCGCCGGGGCCCATATAGGCCCAGATGAACCCGCCCAGCTCGCGCACCCGGTAGGCCAAGTGCTTCACACGGTCCTTGAAGCTGCTGTCGGGCGGCTCGGCCGGCTGGGCCAGGCAGTTGCCCGCCACGTCGAACAGCCAGCCGTGGTAGCAGCACTCGATGCCCTCACGGCGCACGCGGCCGTACTCGAACGACGCGCCGCGGTGGGGGCAGCGCAGGCCGATCAGGCCGAGGCTCCCGCTCGCGTCGCGGAACAGCACCAGGTCCTCGCCCAGGATGCGGACGGGCGTCGGCCGGCCCGTGAACGTGCCAAGCTGCTCGCCGTACGACGCGACCGTGCCCCAGCGGCGCTTGTACTCGACCGGCTCGTCGCACTGCCAGAGCGTCTTGATCCCGTCCCAGCGCTCCGAGATGGCGATCGGGTGCCAGTAGCGCCGCAGCCACTCGCCCGCCGGCGTCCCCGGCCCCACGCGCGTCAGCAGCGCGTTCTCTTCCGCCGTCAGCATGGCCGTGCTCCTCTCGGCACGCGCGCCCCGCCGCGCGCGGCTACTGCGCGCGCTGCCAGTAGCTCGTGTCGACGTACTTCTCGGGCGGCGGCAGCGGCGCGCTCAACTCGCCCACCTCGCCCAGCAGATCGATGACCGCCTGGATGCCGTTCGGTCGGACGGCGCAGCGCTCGGGGAAGACGCGCTCCTGGGTGACCATCAGGTCGTAGGTCAGCGCCGTGTACTTCTCCTCCTGCTTCGTGCGCTCCATGAGGAGGGCGATCGCCGCGTCCCGGTTCGCCGGGTCGTAGAGCCACGCGCTCGCCCGCCCGCAGGCGCGCAGGAAGCGCACTACCTCGTCGGCGTGCGCCCGCGCCCAGTCGCGCCGCACCATGACGGAGTTGAACGAGTAGTCCGGCACCGCCTCGGTGGAGACCGCTACCCGCCGGAAGCCCTCGTCCATGGCGCGGAAGTCGTCCGGCTGGAGCATCGCCGCGGCGGCCACGGCGCCCGTCTTCATCGCCGCGTAGCGCTGGGAGGTGCCGCCGGCGGGGATCAGGTCCACCTCGTCCGGTTGCAGGCCGTGCGCCAGGAGCGTGCGGAGGAGGATCAGGGTCGCGCCGGACTTGAGGTCCGAGACGGCGACCTTCTGGCCCCGCAGGTCCTCCGCGCGCTGGATGGACGGCTGCGCCATGACGGAGTAAACCGGCCGCGCGATCTCCTCGCCGACGACGGCGATGTCGGCGCCCTTCTCGTCGGCGATGATGGCGCTGTCGGGGCTGTGGTTCGAGATGTCGAGCGAGCCGCCGGCCAGCGCCTGGGTGGCGCCGACCGAGGCGCCGGTGAGCACGATGTCGAGGGTCAGGCCCTCCTGGGCGTAGAAGCCTTTGTCGATGCCCACGTAGTCGACCCAGTAGACGCCCAGGGGGCTCGTGGTGCCAAAGTTGAGCGTGACGGGCGCGGGCGGTGCGGTGGGGGCTGGCGCGGCCGCCCCACCCACACTGGACGGCGCGGCGGGGGGCGGAGCCGCGGGGGCCGCCGGCGCGGCCGGCCCGCACGCCGCGAGGATGGCAGCCAGAGCGGCGCCCATTACGGCGCGCCGAAGAGTGTGAGTGTGCACGCGGACCTACCCCCTGCTGATGCGCTGTCTCAGGCTGGGCGGCGCTATTTCAGGACGACCTCGCGCTCCGGGAACGAATAGGTGGTGGAGGCGGCGACGCCGGTGAAGCCGTAGCCCAGGTGGCGCTCGACGGGCAGCTCGATCCAGGGCGAGTTCTTCGCCGGATCGCGGACGACGCCGAGCGGGTCCTCGCCGCGCTCGACGCGCTCGATCTGCTCGAGCAGCGTGCGGCGATAGAGCGCCACGCCGCGGTCGCTCTCGCCGAGATTCTCGGCGGTGTGGTCGGTGATCTCGCCCTGCGTAATCATGACCATCATGTCCTGGGCGTTCAGGACCTCGGGCATGAACTTCCCGTCGGGCGTTTGCCAGGGATTGTCCCAGACCGGCACATCCGCCCGCGGCGCCTTGCCCGCTTCGCGCTTGCGGCAGTTCAGCCAGAAGTGGAGCGTGTTGGTATCGTCGACGGGCACGCGGATCTGATACTGCACCCAGTCGGCGTGATAGGGCACGACGGCGGTGCCCGGAAAGAGCTGGGGATGGCCGATGCGCCACTCCTCGGACTCTTCCGTATCGCCTTCCCACAGGCGCTTCTTGATGATGCCGTACTCGAACACCTCGTAGGCCACCTTCTGATGGTGCCGCACGGCGACCGGCGGCAGCCCCAGCCTGGCCCGCGCGTAGTTCGTGTACTTCATGTGCAGGTACTCGACGTGGAGCGGGTCCAGCGTGTTCTCGGCCACCTGGAGCCAGTTGCAGGGGATGCGGCTGATACCCACGTCCTGCTCCCAATCGTCGCCCACCAGGTGCTCGTAGCGCGGCAGCAGCGGCGCCGGCGCCGCGCCCAGGTACGCCCACACCAGCCCGCCCATCTCCTGCACCGGATAGGCAGGAATCTTGATCCGCTGCCGCAGGGTGCTGGTGGCCGGCTCGGCCGGTGTCTCGAGACACTGGCCCTGCTTGTCGAACTTCCAGCCGTGATAGGCGCAGCGCAGGCCCACGCCGTCGATCATGCCGCAGGCGAGGGAGGTGCCGCGGTGCGGGCAGCGCTCGGCGACGAGGCCGAGGGCGCCATCCTCGGAGCGGAACAGCGCGAGGCGCTCGCCGAGCAGCTTGACGGCTTTGACGGGCTCGTCGCGTAGCTCGGCCACGGCGGCGACGGGGTGCCAGAAGCAGCGCATGTAGCGGCCCATCGGCGTGCCCGGCCCGACGAGCGTGAGGCGGTCCTGGCGCCGTTTGCGGTGGGCGGCATGATCCGTTGTCGTCATCGCCTGACCTCCGGGCCAGCTATTAGAGCCCGGGACGATAGATGAGCCTGTCGTCGGCTGTCAAGGCGAGACTCTCCCCCGGCCCCCCTCCCGGAAGGGCCGGGGGAGAGGGACGACGGGGCGCCGGTCCCCCCACGGCGAGGGACGGGGCGCCGGCGGGTCCCGATGCTGGGGGGAGCAGGAGAGGCGAGGACCGAAGAATGAGCCGGCCGCCTTGACGCCACGGCGCCCGCGCGCCCATAGTAGCGACCGGGCGCAGGCCCCTGGCCCGCCGCGAGCGAGACTCAGCGGGAGCCGGCTGGCGCTGGGCCGGTCGCCGCGACGTCTATCTCCATCGCTGGGCAGGAATGCACTTGTCGTCGCGCTTGACACGCCTTGTCGCGCTGGTCGCCTGCCTCGTCGTGCTGGCGGCCTGTGGCCCGGCGGCATCCGCCCCAGCGGCCCAGCCCCGCCCAGACACCGCTGGCAGCGCGAGCCCAGCGGTTGCCGCTCCGGGGCCCGACTCATCGCCGGCTAGCAACAGCGGTCCCGGCAGCGTTGGCGGCAGCGCCGCGGCGGGCGGGCTTGCCGCGAGCGCCGGGGCATCGACGGCGCCAGGGGAGCCAGCCGTCCCAATTCACCTGACCGCCGCCTACAGCGCCGTCAGCGGGGCGATGGCGCCCGCCTGGTTCGCGGCCGACGGCGGCTACTTCGCGCAGCAAGGGCTCGACGTCGATCTACGGTACGTCGCAACGGCTACCACGCTCACGCCGGCCCTGCTCGCGGGTGAGATCCAGGTCGCGCTCGTCGGCGGCGGCGAGGTCGTGCAGGCTACCCTCGCCGGCGGCGATCTCGTGCTCGTCGGCAGCCTGGTGCCGGTGCTCGTCTTCTCCATCTACGGCGACCCGGCGCTGGCGACCCTGGACGACCTCGGGGGCAAGCGCCTGGCCGTCACGCGCTTCGGCACCGCCACCGAGTTCGCCGCTCGTGAGGCGCTGCGCGGCGTGAATCTGGAGCCGGGGCGCGACGTGGCGCTCGTTCAGGCCGGCGGCGTGCCCGAAGCGTTGGCGGCGCTGCAGGCGGGCGGCGTCGAGGCCGCGGTGCTGTCGCCGCCCACCACGCTGCGCGCCCGGCAGGCCGGCCTGCGCGAGCTGCTCGACCTGGCCGCCGCGGGCGTGCCCTACCTGCAGACCGCCGTCGCCACCAGCCAGCGCCAGGTGGCCGACAACCCGGAGGCGCTGCGCCGCTTCCTGGCCGCGCTCGCCGACGGCGTCGCCCGCGCCCAGAGCGACCGCGCCTTCGCCACCGCGACGATCGCGGCGTACACGGGCAACCCCGGCGCCGACGTGGTCGACGAGACCTACGCCGCCTTCGTGCCCCGCTTCCCGCGGCTGCCGTACGTCCCCGCCGATGCCGTGCAGGCCGCGCTGAACGAGCTGGCCAGCCGCGACGAGCGCGCGCACACGGCCGACCCGTCGCAGTTTTACACCAACCGCCTCGTCGCGGAGCTGGAGGGCCGCCCATGACGCTGATCCTGAACAACGACGAGATCGCCAGCGTGCTGACCATGCCCGACTGCCTGGAGCGCCTGGAGGAGACGTACCGCGACCTGGGCGAGCACCGCGCGGGCAACCGCCTGCGCAGCGACCTGAGCGGCCCTGGCGCGCAGCCGAACGAGCGCTACATCTTCAAGACGATGGACGGGCTGGTACCGCGCTACGGCGTGGCGGCGCTGCGCCTGAACTCCGACGTGATCCGCTGGCAGGCCGGTCCCGCGGGCATCCGCAAGGACAAGCAGCCGCTGGCACCCGGCGGCACCTGGGTGGGCCTCGTGCTGCTGTTCAGCACGGCCACGGGCGAGCCGCTGGCGATCATGCCCGACGGCGTCATCCAGCGGCTGCGCGTCGGCGCGACGAACGGCATCGCCGCCCGCTACCTGGCGCCGCCCAACGCGGGCGTCTACGCGCTGCTCGGCGCGGGCTGGCAGGCGGGCGCCCAGGCACGGGCGATGGCCCAGGCGCGGCCGCTGCGCGAGATCCGCATCTATGCCCCCACGCGCGCCAACCGCGAGCGGCTGGCCGCCGAGCTGACCGACGAGCTGAAGATCGAGGTGCGCCCGGTGGACGACCCGCGGACGGCCGTGCGCGGGGCCGACATCGTGGGGATGGCCACGAACAGCGTCACCCCCGTCGTGGAGACGGATTGGCTGGAGCCCCACGCGCACGTCACCTGCGTGAAGGAGCTGGAGCTGGGCGAGGGCCTGCTGGAGCGATGCGACCTGGTGGTGGTTCACACGCGCCAGGGCCGCCCCGCCAACATCCTGATCGAGCACGGCGAGGAGCCGATCGTCGAGCACGACCCGCAACAGCTTCTCGCCGGCGACCTGCAAGCGGCGCGTGCCGCGCGCCACCACGACCAGGTGGACCTCAGCCGCCAGCCGGACCTGGGCGAGCTGGTGACGGGCCAGGTGACGCTGCCGCCGCCGGGGGGCATGACCTGCTTCGTGAACACCATCGGCCTGGGCGTGCAGTTCGCCGCCATCGGCGCGCTGGCGCTCGACCGCGCCCGCGAGCGGGGCCTCGGCCGCGAGATCCCGACCGACTGGCTGCTCGAGACCGTCCACCCCTAGAGAGGATTCACTATGCCACCGTCCGCCCCTGGCTCCCAGCCGGCGCCCGCCGTGGAGCGCGGGCGCCGCGTGGCCGGGGGTGCCTGCCGCGTCCCGCTTCGTCTATATTGACTGGGCCACACTGGACGCCACCACCGAGCGCCGTCGGCCGGCGTGTACCAACGGAGGGAAGCGCACCATGACCGCGACGACGAACGGCGAGACCCAGCACACCGGCGCGAAGGTTACCCTGGACGATTTCGTGCACGTCGGCCCCGGCACGCTGGCGGGGCGCTTCCTGCGGCGCTTCTGGCACCCCGTCTACCTGGCGCGCGAGCTGCCCGCCGGCTGGGCGAAGCCCGTCCGCATCCTGGGCGAGGACTTCACCCTCTACCGCGGCGAGAGCGGTACCCCCCACGCCGTTGCCTTCCGCTGCGCGCACCGGGGGACGCAGCTCTCGACCGGCTGGGTGGAGGGCGACTGCGTGCGCTGCTTCTACCACGGCTGGAAGTACGACGCCTCCGGCCAGTGCGTCGAGATGCCCGCCGAAGACCCGAGCTTTCCGCCGAAGGTGAAGATCCGCAGCTACCCGACCGAGGAGTACGTCGGGCTGATCTTCGTCTACCTGGGCGAGGGCGAGCCGCCGCCCCTGCCGCGCTACCCCGAGCTGGAGGGCGAGGGGCTGCTCACCAACAGCAGCTACCTGCGCGAGTGCAATTACTACAACCAGCTCGAGAGCAACATGGACGAGCTGCACGTCGCGTTCGTCCACCGCGAGTCGGTGTTCAGCGACGTCGGCTTGAACGTGGACATCCCCGAGGTGAGCGGCGAGGAGACGGACTACGGCGTCGTGAAGTACGGCAAGCGGAGCAACGGCATCGTCCGCGTGTCGCACTTCTTCATGCCGAACATCCTCTACATCAGCAGCTCGCCCGAGGACGAGGCGAGCGGCTGGTCGGAGCACATCGCCTGGCGCGTGCCGGTCGACGACTACTCGCACCGCAGCTTCCAGGCGAACCTGGTCCACGTCACGGGCGAGGCCGCGCGGCGCTACCAGGAGACGCAGCGGCAGCGCCGCGAGCAGCTCGCCGGCCTGCCGTCGGCGAACGAGGTGGCCGCGGCGGTGCTGCGCGGCGAGCTGCACACCGACGACCTGCGCGACCGGCCTGACGTGGTGGGCATCCAGGACAACGTGGCGCAGTGTGGCCAGGGCGTCATTGCCGACCGCGTACACGAGCGCCTGGGGCGCTCCGACGTGCTGCTGATCATGTTCCGCAAGATCTGGGAGCGGGAGCTACAAGCCCTCGCCGACGGCCGCCCGCTCAAGGAGTGGCGCCGCACGGAGCGGCTGGCGGTCACCAGCGGCGTCTGATACCGAATCCGGAGATAGGGTTCGCCTACTCCCTCTCCCCCTGGGAGAGGGTCGGGGTGAGGGCACGCCCCGCTACGCGAACCGCCCCGCCGGATCGGGTATGACCTTCGGCCAATCCGCCTCGCACCGCGCTGGCATGACCGTTGGCGTCGGGCTATAGCGGTTGCCGCTTGGGTGAGTGGCGGCCGGCGCCGGGGCGGCGGCAGTGGCACTGGCCGGATGCCGCGCCACAGGCCGCGGGCGGGCGGGACACCCGCCGCGCCGTCACCCTAGCGGCTCGCGCGCTCGGCAGGCGTGCTAGCCGCGGCCAGCTGGCCGCGGCACGCCGACCATCCCGCCACAGGCTTGCCGCATCATGTAGGTCTGCGGCGTAGCCCCGTACGCGGGATCGCGTATCTCCACCTGGAAGCCGTACTGCGGGAAGAAGTCGCGCGCCGGCCGATTGCCCGCGTCGCCGTCCCAGTTGGGGACGACGTGGTCGTTCCAGGCGGTATGCGCGTGGCTGGGATTCTCGCCCATGGCGTCGAATTGCTCGAGCCCCGAGATGCCCACGAAGCCCACGACGGTATTCGCCGCTACTCGCCCGGTCAGTACGTCCGGGTCGACGTGGGTGAACGCGACGGAGTTGCCGTCGTCGAGCTCCCCGATGAGGGTGTACTGGGTGCCGCCTAGCGGCGACATCACGCTCGTCACCCGCCACTTGCCGGCGACGGGCATCGCCAGCGGCATGCGATGGCTGTTCGCGCACGGCTGCGTGGCGCTGCGCGGGTACCAGTCCGTCGCGTAGATGCCTTCTGGGCTATTCGGCCAATGGCCCGTGAAGGCGAAGCCTTTCAGCACCTGGGTAATGGCCACCGGGTCGCCGAGCTTGTAGCTGATCGGCAGCGCCGTGGCCGACGGCGCCACCGTGGGCGTCGGCGGCGGGGACGGCGAGGCGACGGGGGTTGCCGTCAGGCTGGGCGGGGCGGTTGGGGACGGCAGGGGCGTGGGCACGGTGGTGGGCGGTGGGGGCTGCGTCGGTGTCGGCAGCACGGCGGTGGGCGACACTAGCGTCTTTGTCGCCGGGACCGCGGGCACGCCGAAGGCCGGCACCGCCGCGAACGCGGCCGGCGCCAGGGTCGCGGTGTGCGGCGGCGGGAGGGCAATGGCCGCTCGGGTGGCGGCGCTCGCAGCCCCGCTCGTGCCCGTCGGCACGGGCGAGAGAGCCGTCGGGGGGAGCGGGCCCCAAGCGACGGTGCCGCTCTCGGCTCGTCCCACCAGTGGCGGCGAGGTGGATGCGGGCGCCGCGCGCGTGGCGGCGGCGCTCGCGGCTCGCCCCTCCAGCGGCGGTGAGGTGGGCGTGGCCCGGCTCACCGTGGGGCTGGGCTGGAGGGGCGACAAGGCAACAGCGTACCGCGGCTCGCTCGGCAGGCTCGTCGCGGCCGCCGGGACGATCGCGGGGGCCGCCGGAGTCGCCACCTGGCTGTTCCGCTCGGGCGACCACACGGCGTCCGTCAGGCTGCGCAGCAGCCGCGGCCGCTCGTCCGGCGAGGTGTCGGCCTGGACCAGGAGGGTGCCCCCGAGCAGGAGCAGCAGCACGACCGCCAGGCCCGCCAGACCCAGGACCCGGTAACGCGGGGGGATCTCGGGGTAGGACGCGCGGCTGGTTACGGTATAGTGGCGCACGCGCGGCTCGTCCAAACGACGAGTCGCACGCCGGCCTTCGTCCGCGGTCATTACCACAGCCCCCGAGGCGCTCGCGCCTCCCCGCATCCTACAACTTGACGTATGGCCGGGGCTAGTAGGCTGGCAGGCTTGACGTGAAAATTGCTGGCCGTGGCCGACACTCTTCACGTCGCCAGCAATGGGCGCTAGCGGGGGCCTGTGGCCGACGCGGACCTTCTATCGCGCGTCGCTACTCGCTCACGTACTCGCTCGCCTCCACCCCCAGCGTGCGGGCCAGGGCGGCCACCTCGGCCCAGACCGCATCGGTGATTTGCACGCCGCGGGCGAGCTGCTCGCGGCGAAGCCGGAAGGCGCGCTCGCCGGGGATCAGGACCTCGCGGGCGCCGGGCGCCAGCCGCGACGTCTTGAGGCGCGCGAAGTAGGCGCCCACCTCGCGCTTGAAGGCGGTGGGGTCGGTGTAGGCGGCGGGGTCGATCACGACGGCAAAGACGCCCCAGGGCAGGCGGCCGCTGGGGTGGGGCACGGTGCCGGCGCCCGCGCCGGTGAGTAGACCGCCGAGGACCTCGACCACCAGGCCCAGGCCGTAGCCCTTGGCGCCGCCGAACGGCGCCAGCGCGCCGGCCAGCGCGGCGGCAGGGTCCGTCGTCGGCCGGCCGGCGGCGTCCACAGCCAGCCCCGGAGCGATCGGCTCGCCCCGCGCCAGCGCTTCCCGCAAGGCGCCGAGCGAGATCGCGCTGGCCGCCATGTCCAGCAGGAACGGCTCGCCCGCGCTCGGGATCGCGACGGCCAGGGGATTCGTGCCGATCTGCCGGTCCACGCCGCCGTAGGGGTGCATGCCGGCGTTGCCGCGCGTCACCAGCAGGCCGATCAGGTCCGCGCGCGCGGCTAGCTCGACGTAGTAGCCGGCCGCCCCGATGTGGCCGCAGTCGTACAGCGCCACGCTGGCCGTGCCCATCCGCCGCGCCCGCGCCATCGCCTCGCGCATCGCCGCCACGGTGGCGTATGGCCCGAGCGCGTGGTCGCCGTCCATGAGCACCGCCGCCGGACGCTCCTGGGCAAGGCGCGGCCGCGCGCCGACCCGCAGCACGCCCTGGCGCACGAGGCGGATGGCGTCGGCCACGCGCAGCAGCCCGTGCGACGTGTAGCCGCGCAGGTCCGCCTCGCAGATGGCGTCCGCGAAGGCGTCGGCCTCGGCGTCGGCGCCGCCCAGCGCGCGCACGATGGCGCGCACGTAGCGCCGCTCGGCGTCCGCGGCCACGAGCATCGCGCCTCCCCCGCTACCAGAGGCCGCCATCGCCCACGAGGACGTAGAGGATCGGCCCGATGCCCCAGACGAGGCCGACCACACCCCAGACCAGCTTCTTGGTCGTGGAGAGGTCGGCGCGGCCGGCCAGGTTGATCCACAGGAGGATGACGGCCAGCGGGTGCAGAATCAGGGAGATGAGCACTTCCAAGAGCAGCTTCATGACGCTCCCTATTGCCGCCGGGCCGCGGCACGACCAGGCGGCACGGCGGGTACAGCGGGCCAGCATCCATGCTGGCTCGCCTGGGCTTCCCCCGATAATCTACCACCGGGAGCGCCCGTTGCAGCGGGGGGAGCGCGGTGCTATCGTTAGCCACCGCCGCGCCTGAGGACGCGTCGTGCGGGCCGCTGGCGGCGCGAGGGCCGCCCGGGGGACGGGAAGGGAGCGGGAGATGCAAGCCACGATTCGCTACCTGGCCATCGTCAGCCAGCAACCAGAGCGGCTCGCCGACTTCTACGTGCGCTACATGGGGCTCCGCGAGCTGACGCGCTCGCCCTCGGGCGAGATCTCCCTCACCGACGACCTGTACAACCTCAGCATCCTGCCGTACCGCGACGGCGGCGACGCGCCGGGCCTGCACCACCCCGGCATCGCCATCGACGACCTCGACGAGCTGAAAGATCGCCTGCGGCGCTTCGCGCCCGACGTGGCACTGGAGCCGGAGCCGGGCGGGCCGCACTACGGCGACTTCCGCCTGCGCGACCCCAACGGCTACGCCGTCTGCGTCTCCACGAGCAGCTTCGGGCTGCCGCCCGCCGCGCCCCGGCGCCCGGCCATCCGCCACGTCGCCCTCTGCCAGCCCAACGGCGACGCCGTGGCCGACTTCTACGAGCAGGTGCTCGGCCTGGAGAAGCGCAACCCCAGCCGCTGGAGCTGGAACTTCCGCGCCTTGGGCGACGGCTTCACGGCGTTCACGATCCTCGCCAGCGCGGAGGAGATGCGCGCCAACGGCCGCGAGGCGGGCATCGACCACTTCAAGCCCGGCCTGAACCACTTCGGCATCGAGGCTGCCAGCCCGATCGAGGACCGCCTGGTGGGCCTACCGCCCGAGGCGCGCATCGCCAAGCGCCCCGACCGCGCCGAGTACTACCGCGTGTGGGACGTGGACGGCAACCACTTCGACCTGCGCGGCGGCACGGGCTGGCAGGAGGAGGGTGCCGGGCCGCGCATCGTGAACGCCGTGTGGGACGAGCGCGCCGCCGCGGCCACCCTCGGCCGCCCGAGCCGCGAGTAGTCACGCGCTAGGACTGGCCGCCGTCGTCGCGCCGCGCGGAGGGAGCCATGCACCGTGTCACTCTGATCGGCAACCTGGCTAGCGCGCTGCTCCTCGGCGGAGTCGCCTGCGCCCCCGCCGGCCCCGCGCCCGCGGCCGTCCCGCCCGCGGCGGCCGCCGCGCCCGCGCCCAGCGACGCCGTGCAGCCGCTCGTGGACGCCGCGCGCCAGGAGGGCGAGCTGCTGCTCGTCTGGGGCGAGAACACGATGAGCGGCAGCGAGGGCGCCCAGCGCCTGGCCGCGGCGTTCAACGCGCGCTACGGCCTGAGCCTGAGCGTCCAGTTCACCCCCGGCCCCCCAATGCCCGAGGTGGCAACGCGGCTCATCCAGGAGTACAAGGCGCAGCGGCGGGCCTCGACCGACGTCTTCGTCGGTCCCGAGAGCGCCATCCGCGCGCTGGAGGAGGGCGACACGCTGGAGCCCGTCGACTGGATGAGCTGGGCGCCGCACATCCAGGACCCGCGCCTCATCGCGCCCGGCAACGTCGCGGTGGAGCTGATCTCCAGCACGATCGGCATCACCTACAACTCGGCGAAGCTCACGGGCGCGGCCGTGCCGACGAGCCTCCAGGACTTGCTGAAGCCCGAGTACAAGGGGCGCATCGCCTCCACGGTGTACGCCGCCATCTTCCCCGAGCTGGCCAGCCCCGAGCTGTGGGGCGAGCAACGGGTGCGCGACTACCTCAGGCGTCTGGCCGACCAGGTGGCGGGCCTGATCCGCTGCGGGGAGAACGAGCGGGTCCTGAGCGGCGAGTTCGACCTCTACGCGCTCGACTGCGGCAGCTACCAGGCCGACCTCGAGCGGATGAAGGGCCTGCCGCTGGCGCAGGCCGTGCCCACCGACGCGGCGCTGCTCTTCCATTGGTACGTCGGCGTGCCGAAGAACGCGGCGCACCCGAACGCCGCCAAACTGTTCATCGACTGGCTCCTCAGCCGCGAGGGCCAGGATATCGTCTGGGAGACCCAGGCCGCGGACCACCATCTCGTGCCCGGCTCGAAGGTGGCGCCCCGGATCGCGCAGCTTCAGGCCCAGGGCGTCAAGTTCACGGAGTTGAACCTGCAGTTCGCGGAGCGGGCCAACGCGGAGGAGCAAGATCGGCTCCGCACGGAGTTTCAGGCGATCCTACGGAAGCAGTAGGGGAAGGACGCCATGGCGAAGAACGGGTTCCGGGTGTTCGACAGCGACATGCACCTGATGGAGCCGCCCGACCTCTGGGAGCGCTACATCGCGCCGGAGTTTCGGGCGCTGGCGCCGCGGGGGCACACCTCCGAGAACGTGCGCGACCTGGGCATTAGCTTCCCCGACGGCGAGCCCGGCGGCCGGCGGGTCGCCGGCACGCCGCACCGCGGTCGGAACTACGAGCGCAACCAGGCGATCTACCGCGACCACTCGCGGCGCGGCTGGACGCCTGACGTCCAGCTCGAAGCAATGGACGTGGAAGGCATCGACGTGGCGGTGCTGTTCCCCTCCCGCGGACTCAGCGTGCTCACTTACCCGGACCGGGAGCCTCGCTTCGCCGCTGCCATCGCTCGGGCCTACAACGACTGGCTGTTCGACTTCTGCCAGGCCAATCCTACGCGGCTGCTCGGCGCCGGCATGCTGTCGGTCTACGACGTCGCGGATGCCGTGCAGGAGACGCGCCGCGTGGTCGAGGAGCTAGGCTTTCGGGCGGTCTTCGTGCGGTCGAACGTCGTCAACGGCAAGGCCTGGCACGACCCCTACTATGAGCCGCTGTGGGACACGCTGGAGGAGCTGGCGGTGCCCGTCGGCTTCCACGAGGCCACGGGTTCGCGTGCGCGCCAGAGCGGCGAACAGTACGAGCCGAACTTCGGGCTGCGCCGGGTGTACGCCCAGCCATTCGAGCAGATGCTCGGGCTGGGCAGCTTCATCGGCGGCGGTATCCTGGAGCGTCATCCCACGCTCAAGGTGGCCTTCCTGGAGGCCAACTGTGCCTGGGTGCCGTGGCTGCTCTGGCGGTTCGACGAGAGCTACGAGCGCGAGGGCGACGTCTTCATGCCGGACCTCAAGATGGCGCCGAGCGAGTACTTCAAGCGCCAGTGCTACGTCTCCATCGAGCCGGACGAGACGCCCGCGCGCCACATGATCGAGGAGTTCGGCGCCGACCAGATCGTCTTCTCCACCGACTACCCGCACGGCGACTCGCGCTATCCCCACGCCGTGGACAGCTTCCTGCAGCTGCCCATCTCGGATGAGGACAAACGCAAGATCCTGTGGGACAACTGCGCGCGCTTCTACGCCGTCGCCGACGTGCCGCAGACGGTGGGGATGGGGGACAGGGGATAGGAGGAAGGCATGGCCACGCAGACGACTACCCAGAACGCGCTGGAGCGGTTCGTTAGCAAGACGCGGGAGCTGTTCGCCCGTGAGCCGGACCTCGACAAACGCTGGACGGCGCTCACGCCGATCCTCGCCGAGCTGCTGGCGGACCCCGAGGTCGTGGAAGCGTCGAAGAGCTGGCCCGACTGTGTCCCGGCGGACGGGCGGGCGGAGAACCTGCTGTTCTACGAGGACCCCGACTTCGGCTTCGCGATCAACGGGCTGGTGAAAGGCCGGGCGCGGCAAGGGGCGCGAGCGCGCATCCACGACCACGCGCACATCTACACGCTGTACGGCGTGCTCGACGGCCACGAGCGCATCGAGCGCTACGAGCGGGTGGACGACCGCTCCCGCCCGAACTACGCGGAGATTCGGCAAACGGCGGACCTGCACGTCGGCCCGGGCGAGATCGACCTCGTCCGGCCGTACGAGATCCACACCGAGGTGACCGTGGGGGAGCGGACCGTGGCAGTGATCATCCGCAGCCAGAAGGGCGGCGAGTTCAACCAGGGCCGCTACGACCCCGAGACGAACGAGTACTACGAGAGCCTGGGGCCTCGCCAGACGCCGGCCGAGATGCTGCCCAGCCAGCGGCTCTAGGCAGATGCTCGCCATGAGGTGGTCGGGTTGACTTCGTCAACCCCACAATCCAATCGGGGCCACCCGCTCGTGTAGGGGATAGTGATGGCTACGCTTCGCGGCCGGCGCCTGCTCCCGATCTGCCTGCTTCTGCTCGCGGCCTGCGCCCCACGGCCGGCGGCGGGGCCGAGCGCGCCACCGGCGCCCGCGTCGCCGGCCGGCAGCCAGCCGGTCGCGAGCGCGCCCGCGCCCGCGCCGGCGGCCCCGGCGCCCGTGGCCCAGAAGACCCGGGTCGTCGCCGGCTACATCCCCACGGCGGGCTCGGCGCCGTACTTCATCGGGCTGGAGCGCGGCTACTTCGAGGCCGAGGGCATCGACCTGGAGTCGGAGAACGTCTCGGTCACGACCGAGGCGCTAGCCCAGGCGGCGGCCGGCAACCTGCAAGTCGCCAACATCACGGTCGGCGTGGCCGCGCTCAACGTCTTCGCCAGCGGGATCGACGTGAAGATGGTGGCGGGCACGTTCGGCACGCCGCCCTCCGGCCCGCACGCCTTCCCGCTGCTCGTGCGGAAGGCGCTCTACGACAGCGGCGCGGTGCGCGACGCGAGCGACCTGCGCGGCCGCAAGGTCGCGCTGAACGGGACCGGCGTCTACAGCGAGTACGGCCTCAACGAGGCGCTGCGCACCGGCGGGCTGACGGTGGCCGACGTGGACGTGCAGATCATGGGGTTCCCCGACATGCCGGTGGCGCTCAGCAACGGCGCCGTCGACGCCATCTATCCGACGGAGCCGTTCGGCACGCAGGCGATCGAGCTGGGCGTCGCCACCCCGCTGGTGACGGACTACCTGCACGGCGTGCAGGGCGGCGTCATCGTGGCGGGCGACGCCTTCTTGAAGGACCGGCCCGCGCTCGAAGCGTTCCTGCGCGCCTACATTCGCTCGCTGCGCGACGCCGTGCGCGAGGGCTACAACTCGCCGACGATCACCGCTATCATCGAGAAGTACACCCACGTGCCGGCCGCCGTTCTCCAGAAGGCGCTGCCCCAGTACAACGACCCGGAGCTGCGCGTAAACGTGCCCTCGCTGATGGACCAGCAGCAGTTCTACCTGGAGCGCGGCTATCTGCGCTTCGCCGAGCCGCTCGACCTCAACCTGTTCGTGGACGACGGGCCGCGCGCCGCCGCGCTCCAGGCCCTCGCCGCGCGCTGACGCCGGACGGCGGGGACGAGCGGTATGGCCAGCGGCGACGTCCACTTCTACGGCCACTCGACGCTCGTGGTCGAGACGGCCGGCGCGCGGCTGATCACCGACCCCGTCCTGCGCGACCGGCTGGCCCACTTGCGCCGCGTCCCCGGCCCGCCGGCGGCCGCCATCGGCGCCGTGGACGCGGTCCTCATCTCGCACGTCCACCAGGACCACCTCGACTTTCCGTCGCTCGCGCTGCTCGGCAAGCGCACGCGCCTGATCGTGCCGGTGGGCGCCGGGGCGCTGCTCGCGCGGCGGGGCTACCGCGAGGTCGAGGAGCTGCGGGCGGGCGAGACGACGCGGGTAGGCGCTGCCCGCGTGCTCGCCACGCCGGCCCGGCACGACGGCTTTCGGCCGCCGTTCGGCCCGCGCGCCGAGTGCCTGGGCTACGTGGTCGAGGGCGAGGAGCGCCTCTACTTCGCCGGGGACACCGACCTCTTCCCAGAGATGGCCAGCCTCGGCCGCATCGACGTCGCGCTGCTGCCGGTCTGGGGCTGGGGCCCTACGCTCGGCCCCGGCCACCTCGACCCGCGCCGCGCGGCCCTCGCCGCGGCGCTGATCGGCCCGGCAGTGGCCGTGCCGATCCACTGGGGCACGCTGGCCCCACGGCTGATCCACCGCTGGGCACGCGGCTTTCTGACCCGCCCGCCGCTCGACTTCGCGGCGGCGGCCCGCCAGCTCGCGCCGGCCGTGGACGTGCGCATCGTGCGGCCCAGCGGCTTCCTGCACGCCGCGGCGAGGCTCCCCGGTCCATGAAGCTGGTCGTTCGCGCGCTGGTGACCGGGGCGATCGAGGTCGGCGCGCTCCTCGTCATGGCGGCCGTCCTGCCCGGGGTGAGCCTCACCCGCTGGGACACTGCGATCCTGGTGATCGTGGCGATCGCCGCGCTGAACGCGCTGGTGCGGCCGCTGATCGTGCTGCTCGCGGTCAACCTGCCACTGCTGCTGTTCGGCGCGCTCACGCTCTCGCTGAACGTGATCATCGTCGTGCTGGCGAGCGCGCTGGTGCCCGGCTTCGAGCTGCACACCCCCTGGGCGGGACTGCTCGTCGCGCTGGGGCTGTCGCTCGCGAACACCGTGTTCACGAGCCTGCTGAGCATCGACGACGAGGACTCGTTCTACCGCTACGTCATCCAGCACATCGCCCGCCGGCGGCTGCCCCAGGGCGACCTAGCCCGCACGGGCACGGTGATCGTCCAGATCGACGGGCTAGCCGAGGCGGTCCTCCGCCACGCGCTGGCGCGGGGCCTGATGCCGACCCTCGCTCGCTGGCTGGCGTCGGGCAGCCACCGGCTAGTGGGCTGGGAGTGCGACGTGCCGTCGATGACCTCCAGCGGGCAGGCGGGGATCCTCCACGGCAACAACGCCAACATCCCCGCCTTTCGCTGGTACGAGAAGGAGAGCCGGCGGCTGTTCGTCTCGAATCACCCCGCCGACGCCCGCCTGCTCGACGAGCGCCAGTCCATCGGCCAGGGGCTGCTGCGCCACGATGGCTCGAGCCTCGGCAACATCTTCCGCGGCGGCGCCGAGCACAGCGTGCTCACGATGAGCGCGCTGACCGACCACGGCGGCGGCCCGAGCCTGCGGCCGCGCGACTTCTACAGCTACCTGGCCAACCCGTACAACCTCTACCGCGCCCTGACCGGCATGCTCGTCGAGATCGTCGTCGAGTATTGGGAGGCCTGGCAGCAGCGGCGGCGGCACGTCGAGCCGCGCATGGACCGCGGCGGGGCGTACCCGTTTCTGCGCGCGGTGACGAACGTGTTCATGCGAGACGCCACGGTCTGGCTGGCGGTCGACGACATGTACGCCGGGCGACTGGTGAGCTACAGCGACCTGCTCGGCTACGACGAGGTGGCGCACCACGCCGGCCCGGAGAGCGAGGACGCGCTGCGCGTGCTGCGGGGGCTGGACCGGCAGCTGGCGGCGCTGGAGCGCGCGGCGCGCACGGCGCCGCGCCGCTACGAGCTGGTCGTCCTGTCGGACCACGGCCAGAGCCAGGGGGCCACCTTCCGCCAGCGCTACGGGCTGACGCTCGGCGAGCTGATCCACCGGATCCTGCGCGGCGAGGAATCGGTACACCTGGCGAGCGGGCACGGCGAGGGCTGGGCGCACCTGAACGCCGTGCTCAGCGAGATCGTGCAGCGCGAGGGCGCCGCGGCCGACGGCATCCGCCGCCTGCTCGGCGAGCGCCAGGCCGACAGCTACGTGGACCTGGGCCCCGACCGCGCGCACCGTGCGGCGGGGGGCAGCACGGACGTGGTGGTCTGCGCCTCGGGCAACCTGGCGCTGGTGTACTTCACGAACTATCCGGGGCGTGTGAGCTTAGAACGCATCGTGGCCGCGTACCCCGGCCTCGTGGAGAGCCTCGTGAGGCACCCGGGCATCGGGTTCGTGCTGGTGCGCTCGGAGGCGCGCGGCCCGCTGGTCCTGGGGCCGGGCGGCGCGCGCTACCTCGACGGCGACGCAATCGAGGGGGAGGATCCGCTCGCCCTCTACGACCCACACACGGCCCGCTTCCTGCGCCGCCTGTCCACGTACCCCAACGTCGGCGACCTGGTGGTCAACAGCGCCTACGACCCGGCAACCGGCGAGGTCGCCGCGTTTGAGGAGCTAATCGGCTGTCACGGCGGCGCGGGCGGCCTGCAGACGCGGCCGTTCCTGCTGTTTCCCTCCCGCTGGACGGCGACCGATCCGGCGATCGTCGGGGCGGAAGCGGTCCACGCCTTCCTCAGCCAGTACGTGGCCGCCGACCTGGCCAGCGGCGAGCCGCTGGCCAGGTCGGCGGAACACCCCGGCCACGTCTCGTAGCCCGGAAGGAGCGCCGGCCGCCCGGTCCCGCTGGCACGCGCCGTGCGAGCAACCATGACCTGGCGCCCGTGCCATTTGAGCGGCACCGGCGCTCGAAAGGATAGCGCACATGAATATCGTGCGAGTAGTCCGCTCGTTCGGCGGGGCCGCGCTGCTCGTGGTGGCGCTCGGCGCGACGCCGCTCCTGGCCGCGCCGTCGCTCCAGAGCACCGCGCCGGAGACGCCGCCCCCCGACGAGCCCTCGACGTTGCCCCGCTGCAGCGACCTGAGCCTGCCGCCGCGCCCGAGCGCCGACGCCACCGTGGTGCCCCCGACGGGCGCCGGCGTGCAGGAGGCGCCCGGCGCGGGCCTGAGCGCGGAGGAGCAACGCGACGCGGCCGCAGGGGCCAGCACCGGCGGGTTCACCAGCGAGAACGGCCCCGAGGTGCAGAGTGGGACCGGGCCGATCCCCTGCGCCGATAGCGCCGCCGCGCCGTAGGCGGCCCGGCGGCGTGGGTTAGCCGGCGGTGAAGGCTAGCACGACGCTGCCGTTGCCGCTGCCACTGGCCAGGGCGTTGCTCGGATTCGTCCCGGCGTTAAACGAACCGCCTCCGCCGCCACAGATGCCGCCCAGCGCATTGTAGGCGCCGCCGCCGCCCCCGCTGAAGCCGCCGCCGCCGCCCCCGCAGTCGCCAAACGTGCTTCCGCTGCCGGCGCCCCCGCCGCCGCCGAAGCCGCCAGCGCCGCTCACGCCATCGTACCCGGAGGCCGCTTGGGCACCGGCGCCGCCAGCGCCACCGAGGGAGATGCTCTGCCCCCCGTGCCCTCCGCTGCCACTGGCGTAACAGGACCCGCCGCCGCCATCGCCGCCGCTCCCCACGATGCCGGCGCCGCCCCCCCCGCCGCCGTTACAGGCGCCGCCCCCGCCGCCTGAACCGGTGCTGCCGCCGGCGCCACCGCCGAGCCCCGCGTTGTCGTTACCGCCGGCTTGGCCGTTGGCGCCGGCGGGGTTAGCATTGCCACCACCCTGAAAACCGTAGGGGCTTGCGCCACCGCCGCCTCCCGCGGCCACTAACAGGCTCGACGTCGTCAGGCTCGCTACGCCGACCCCTCGCCAGACGAACGAGCCGCCGCCACCGCCTCCCGGGGCGATGGTGCCGGCGCCGCCGTTGCCAATCGCGCCGTTCCCGCCTGCCCCGCCCACGAGGACGGTCAGGGTTTCCCCTGGCGTGACCGCGAAGTCTCCTTGCAGCGTAGCCGCGAGCCCGCCTGCACCTTCTGGGGTGCCGTTGCCGCCGGAGCCGCCCGTCGCGCTAATGGTGATGCGGGTGACGCCCGTCGGAACTTGCCACGTCTCGACATGCCCAAGGTAGCCGAACCGGCAGGGCGATGAGGCGCAGGTGTTTGGCGGGGGGCCGCCTGGCGCGGGCGCAACCGTTGGGGCCGGCGTGGCGGTGGACGCCTGCGCTGCCGCTGAGGCGGCGAGCGATGATACCCCCAGCCCTTGCCCGCTACCAAGCAGGCTAGCGCCCAGCGCCAGCAGCGCTCCGACGCTAAGGCAGGCATAGTTGGGATGACGCATCTCCGTCCTCCACCGTGTCCATCATACTCGCCCACGCTGCCGCAGTTCGCTCGGACGCCAAGCCATTCCCGTTGCTGGCCGTGGGGTGGGCGCCTCACGATTTCATAGTATAGGCGTATACTGCGTCAGGTAAGGGGCAGCCCAGGGGGGAGGGGTATCTGCCGTGTTGTCGGAGTCCTCGCCGGCCCGGCCCTCGCCGGAAGCGGCGCTCGCGCTACATCAGCGACTGCTCGACGGCGATCCCGTCGCGTCGTCCGACCTCGCCGGCGCCTACCTCGACTGGCTGGCGACCTGGCTCACCCACGTCAATCCGCACGACGAGCCCCATATGTGCAACACCGCCGCCGAAGACGCCATTCTGGGCCTCATCAAGCGGCCGGAGGCCTATAACCCGGCCAAGCTGGGCCTCGAAGCGTACTTGCGCATGGCCGCGAAGCGCGACCTGCAGAACCTGCGGAGCCGCGAGCGCCGCCACAGCCAGCATCGCGCTGACCTGGCCGCTGTCGAACTCTCGCCGCGGGCGGGGAAATATCTCTCGGACGCGGACGAAGATCCCGCCCGCATCGTGGAACGGCGAGAAGAGGACATGGCGAACGCGACGGAGCTGGCGCCCCGGCTGGAGGCCGCCCGCGACGGGCTCTCCGACGAGGAGGCGGCCGCGCTGGAGCTGCTGCGGCAGGGCAAGCGCGAGACGCCGCCCTACGCCGCCGCGCTGGGGATCACGCACCTGCCGCTCGCCGAGCAGCGCCGGCAGGTGAAGCGCGTCAAGGACAAGCTGAAGAAGCGTCTGGAGCGCGCCGGGGGGCCGCATGGCTGACCGCCTGGAGGCGCTCGCGCGCCGGGTGCAGAGCGATCCGGCCTTCCTGGCCGCGGCGTTGGCCGACTACGCGCACAGCGAGGGGCTGGACGAGCGCGGGCTGGCGGCGGCGCTCGGCTGCCTGCCGGGGCAGCTCAGCCGGCTGCGGCTGTGCCGCCGGCCGCGCGACGAGCCGACGGGACAGCTGCGCCGCGACGTGGAGCAGATCGCCGCGCGCTTCGGCGTGCGCGCCGACGTGCTGGCGGAGGCCGTGCGGCGCTCGAACGCCCTAGCGGCGCTGCGGCGGGCGGGCGAGCCGGAGCGCGGCACGCTGATGGCCGCGCGCGACCGGGAAGATGACGTTGCCCCCGCCGATAATCCCTCTGGAGAGCCGTAGTGGACACGCCATTCTGGGTGAGCGAGATGGCCGAGGCGTTCTGGGAGCGCGCGGGCGGCGCGGAGCCGGCGCCCCGCAACCTGCGTGGGCCGATCGCCTACGCGCTGCCGCTCGCGATAGTGCTGCTGCCGCGCCTGCGCGTGGCGGGCGTGGACGACTGGCTGCGGCGCCAGAGCGTGCCGTGCGGCGTGAGCCTGCGCGACCGGCCGCTACGGGCGTGCCTGGTGGCGCGCTATGGGCAGGGCTTCGTGTTCGTCGACGGCACCGATCCCGAGGACGAGCAGCGCTTCTCGCTGGCCCACGAGGTCGCGCACTTCCTGCGCGACTACTGGCAGCCGCGCGCCGTCGCCGCGGAGCGCCTGGGACCGGAGATCTTCGCCGTGCTGGACGGCGCGCGGCCGCCGCGCCCGGCCGAGCAGGCCCACGCGCTGCTGGCGAACGTGCCGCTGGGCTACCACGTCCACCTGATGGAGCGCACGGCCGACGGGCACGCGGTATCCGCGAACATCGACCGCGCCGAGCACGACGCCGACCGCCTGGCCTTCGAGCTGTTGGCGCCGGCCGATGCCGTACTCGAAGCGGTGAGCGCCGCGCCCCCCGCCGAGCAGCGCGCCGCCGTGACGCGCCTGCTGCAAGACGCCTACGGCCTGCCCTCGGCCCCCGCCGCCCAGTACGCGGCGCTGCTGGCGCCGGCGCCGCCACGCGTCGACCCGTTGTTGCGCCGCCTGGGCCTCGTGCGGTGAGCTGTCGCACCCCGTGCCGCGCGCGGGAACCGCGGGCAGAGGAGCACCGAAGATGGCTGACGTCGATCCCGCGCTGACCGGCACGGCGGGCGCCCCGCTGGCCCCGGCCGGCCCGGCCGAGGTGACCCCCGAGGACTACCGCGCGGGGTTCGGCGAAGACCTGCGCCGCACGCTCGACCTGTCGACCTGGTCGGCCGGCGAGGACCTGAGCGACGTCTACCAGCGGCTCGAAGAGGAGATCGCGGCGGCGGTGGCGCAGGAGGGCGACCTGCAGGCCGCCATTCGCCGGCGCATCTTCCCCGAGCTGGCCGGCTATCCGGGGGCGCCGAAGGGCGCGGGCGTGTACCGCGCCAGCCCGGCGGCACTCAAGCGCGTGCACCGGGGGCTGCTGTTCAACGGCGGCGTGGAGGGCTGCGACGGCACGCAGCAGACGCACGACACGCTGCCGCTGACGATCGCCCAGGTCGGCGTGAGCCTCGTGTCGTACCAGGGCAGCCAGGGCACCTGGGGCCAGCGGCTGTTTCGCCGCGACCTGCGCGTGGGCAGCGGCGACCTGGCGAGCGAGATGGTCGACGTCTTGCAGCGCCGCACCGCGCGCGGCGGCCAGAACCAGCCCGGCCGCCGCGACCGGCTGTCCGACCTGATGCGGCGCGGCATCATGACCTACGCCGAGCGCGCCATCCTGCTGGAGCGCTCCACGGCGGTGTGGCGGCTGGGCCACGGCAGCCCGGCGCCCTACGAGCTGATCACCGGCGCCGGGCTGCGCGACTTCATGGTCGAGTCCACGCGAGTCATCCGCGAGCTGGTCGAGGGCCACCAGAAGTTCGTCTTCGTCGCCAGCGAGCCGAGCGACCGGCTGCTGCTGACGATTGGACAGGCGCTGCGGCCGCTGGAGTACGCGATCGTGCGGCCGTACACCGACCAGATTCACACGATGATCGAGTACGGCGACTACCGCGGCAGCGCGAGCGTCGATACGACGTGGGATGGCGTGAAGCTCACCCCGGCGGCGTGGATCAAGAAGTTCCGCGACGTGGTCGGGCCGCGAGTGGTGGTGGGCGTCTACCGCGCCACCCACGCGGCGCCGGCCCAGGTGTTCTACGCCCACGTGGACCATGCCGACGTGGCGGCGCACGTCGTGCTGGCGGACAGCGTGCTGCAATGGCACCGCGGCTTCCCGCTGCTGCTCGACCTCGCGCACCACGTGTGCAGCGGTGTGTTCGGCGGCGACACGCTGTCCGGCCCCGTGGCGACGGCCTACGCCGACGCCGGCGCGCCCTGGCGCTACGCCAGCGAGCGCATGAGCCGCGCCCTGTAAGGAGACGAGCGATGACCCTGCCCGATCCCGAGCCGGTGGCCCCGCGCGGCTACGACACGCCCGACGCGAGCGATGGCCTGCGCCCGCTAGCCGACGACTTCCTCGAGCGGCTGGACGGCGACGTGGGGGCGGCCGGCGGCGAGCTAGCGGCCGAGCGGGAGCGCGAGGGCGCCATCGGCGCCACGATGTTCGACTTGCCGAACAGCCAGGATGGCACCGTGACGGTGCTGCTGCCGCGTGAGAACATCCGGCTGGCGCCGTCGCAGGCGCTCGTGCGCATCAAGAGCCCCGGCCAGGGGAGCTACCTGGGGATCGTCACCGCCGGGCCGTTCGCCGAGCCGGACGCGCTGCGCGGCGACTCGCACATGCTGGTGACCGTCGCCACGCGCGGCGGCAACCTGCTGCCGCCCTACCACGGCCGTGTGCAGGTGACTCTGCTGGGCCAGGAGCAGCGCGACGGCACGCTCAGCCCGCCGCGCCTGCGGCCGCTGCCCAACAGCCCCGTGTTCGCGCTCGACGAGGCCGAGTCCGCGCGCCTGCTCCACTGCGCGGGCGACATCCGCCTCGGCCTCGTCGTCGGCTACGACAACCTCGTCGTCGGCGTGCCCTCGAAAGAGAAGGCAGTCCTGCCGCGCCACACCGCCGTGCTCGGTACCACCGGCGGCGGGAAGTCCACGACGATCGCACGGTTGGTGCAGCAGGCGCGGGCCGCGGGCATGGCGGTGATCCTGCTCGACGTGGAGGGCGAGTACACGCACCTGCACGAGCCGACCGACGACCAGCGCATGCTGACCGGGCTGGCCGAGCGCGGCCTGGCGCCGGGCGGTGTGCCCGCCCAGGACATGACGCTCTACCACCTCGTCGGCCGCGAGACGCGCAACCCCGACCACCCGAACCGCCGCGAGTTCTCGCTCCAGTTCGCCCGCCTGTCGCCCTACGCCCTGATCGACATTCTCGGGCTCAACGACGCCCAAGCCGACCGCTTTATCTTTGCCTACGACGTTGCCAAGGCGCTCATGCGCGACCTGGGCATCTTCCCGGCCAAGAGCGGGACCGAGGCCGAGCTGCGCCGGCAAGAAGAGTTGCTGAGTGACCTGGACGAGTTCGAGCGCGGCTACCCGCGCCTCTCGCTATCGCTCCTGATCGACGTAGTCGAGGCGTGCCTCTCTGCCGTCAACAAGACCGAGTTCGAGCCTTACAACGCGCGCCTCAAGGACGAGGACGGCCGGGCCGCGCTGAACGCGCACGTCCACGCGAAGAACATGCCCGGCATTGCCAGCTCCTGGGGCAAACTGCTCAGCATCCTGCGCCGCCTCAACCGCCTGAAGGTGTTCTACCGCACCGAGGAGGAGGCCCTCGGCGGCCGCGGCGCTACCGGAGCGTCGGCCCGCCCCGTGAAGCCGCTCGACTACAAGGCGCTGCTCCAGCCCGGTCGCGTCTCCGTCTTCGACCTCTCCGACTCGGGCATGTCCGAGCTGACGAACATCGTCATCGCCGACCTGCTGCGCGGCGTGCAGGAGGAGCAAGACGCTGCCTATCTGGCCTTCGAGCAGGCCCGCGCGCGCGACCCGCAGGCCGCGCCGCCCGCGCGCGCGCTGATAATCATCGAGGAGGCGCACGAGTTCCTGAGCCGCGAGCGCATCGAGAAGCTGCCGGTCCTGTTCCAGCAGGTGGCGCGGCTGGCGAAGCGCGGCCGCAAGCGGTGGCTGGGCCTGGTGTTCGTGACGCAACTACCGCAGAACCTGCCGCGCCAGGTGTTTGGCCTCGTCAACTCCTACGTCCTGCACAAGACGACCGACCCCGACGTGGTGAGCACGCTCCAGCGCACGGTGAGCGGCATCGACGACGGCCTGTGGCGCCAGCTCCCCGGCCTCGCCCCCGGCCAGGCCATCGTCTCCTTCCCGCACATGACCCGCCCCCTCCTCGTCTCGGTCGACCCGACGCCGGCGCTGCTGCGCCTGGTGGACTAGCAGTATTCTCATTCAAGCCGGGCTTACGGTCGAGGAGTTCCAGGGGCTGCTCTAACAGGAGGCACTATGCTGCGCTACACGGTCGTCCTAATCCCGGAACCCGAGGAAGGCGGGTTCAGCGTGCTGGTGCCTGTGCTCCCAGGCTGCGTGACCCAGGGCGAAACCGTCGACGAGGCACTGGCCAACGCGCGCGAGGCGATCCAGCTTCACGTGCGAGCACTGGAACGACACGGCGAGCCGGTGCCTGAGGAAAGCGACCAGCCGCAGATAGCCACCGTCGAGGTACAGCCGGCCTGAGCTGGGTGGCACATGACCACTGCTCAGGCGGCCGGGTCGACGCCCAGGAGGAGCGGTCTGGTGAGCAAGCGCGGCCGAGGCGGGGCGAGACGCGGGAGCGGCTCCGTCGGCCCCCAGCGATGCGCGCGGCATAGCTCGCGCGTGACAATCGTGACGACGGTATGACCACGGACCAGCGCGCATACGCCCGGCCGGCAGGCCCAGTAGACGAAGCACAGGCCCGGCGCGGGAGCCGCCGTCGTCCAGTGACGCGGCGTGGGGCGCCGGCGGCCGCCGGCTAGGAACGCGCGCAGCGCGGTGTGGGCCGCGAGTGGAGGCGCCGCGCTCGACGCGCTCTTGCCAGCGCTCGACGGCGTGCCGCGAGATGATCCGAGTGCGGGCAGCAGGCTGCATGGCGTGCCTCCGGGAGCAAAGTAGCGGGCGCTCCGGCCCGCTCACTCTCTGTTCCCACTCGGCGGCGAAAGCTCGACGCCCCAGGCCTGCTTGACGAGACATGGCGCGGGGCCAGAACATGGGAGTACGGAGGATGAAGCGGCGTTCCCGGAAGTGAGGTAGGATACTCGTGGACGATGCCTTCATCGCACGATACGTGGAGGAGGCCCCCGATCACCCCGGGCCAGCCAACGCGCGGCTCGCCGACTCGGGCGTACCGATCTGGGCGCTGATCGGCTATCTCCGGGCCGCCGCGCACGGGGACGTCGCGCAAGCAGCGGCAGACTACCGAGTGCCCGTCGAGGCTGTTCGGGCCGCCGTCGCCTACTACGAGCGCGCGTGCAACCGCCCTCTCATCGACGCCCTGATCGCCCTGAACGCGGCGTAGCCGCTCGGTGGCTGCCCTCTAACGGGAGATAGCTATTGCCCGGTGAAGCGCGGCAGGCGCTTCTCGCGGAACGCGCGGACGCCCTCGGCGAAGTCGGCGGTGAGGACGTAGCGGGTGGCCAGCTCGGCGTCGTCGGCGGCGGTGGCGAGGCCGGGGTCGTCCAGGCAGCGGTTCACCGTCTCCTTCGCCCAACGCACCGTGAGCGGCGCGTTCGCCGCGATGCGCGCCGCTAGGTCGCGCCCGAACTCCGTCACGACCGCCAGCGGCACGACGTAGTCCACCAGCCCGACGCGCAGCGCCTCCTCGGCCTCCAGCAGCCGCGCCGTCATCAGGAGGTCCTTCGCCCGCGATGGCCCGACGAGCGCCACCAGGCGGCGAATGTGGCGCTGGCCGATCGTGATGTTCAGCTTCGCCGCCGGGATGCCGACGCGCGACGTGTCGGCGGCCACGCGCAGGTCGCAGGCGATGGCCAGCTCGCAGCCGGCGCCCACCGCGTAGCCGTGGATCAGCGCGATCGTCGGCTGGGGCAGGCCCTCCACCAGGCTCATGGTGTCGGTGACGAGGTGGTAGGCCGCGACGGCGCCCTCGCGGCTGCTGCGCGTCTCGCCGAACTCCGTCACGTCGGCGCCCGACGCCAGCGCCCGCTCGCCCGCGCCGCGGAACAGCACGACGCGCACGTCGTCGGCCGCCGCCAGCTCGCGCAGCCGCCGCTGGAGCGTGTGCCACATCTCGGTAGTGATCGCGTTGCGGGCGCGCGGACGATTGAAGACGATCGTCGCCACGTCGCCGTCGCGCTCCAGTAGCAGCGGCGCCTCGCTGCCTCGCTCGCTCTGCACGAGGGTCTGCCTCCACGCCAAGTCATGCGCTCGCGGGGACTGCCGGTCCGCTTTCCTTGACGGATCGGGCGCGGGTCTGATGGCTATACGTCGAGAACACAGAGCAGGGCCGGGCCATCTGCCTCGGGAATCTCCTCGTCATGGGCAGCCAGGGCTTCGATCCTCAGTTGAATGGCGTCGCGCGCCATCTCCAGGGCCTCTTCCACGGAGTCGCCCTGCGTGACGCAGCCGGGAAGCGCGGGCACGACGACGGCATACCCGCCGGCATCAGGCATCAGCACGACGGCGTAACGACGCATCGCGCCTCCTACTGCAATGCACGGAGTAGCGACGCGTCGCGCCTCCTGCAGTGCATTGTACGGCGCCAGGGGCGGCCCCCAGCACCTGGCGGTCGGTCGCGTGGTCCGGCCGTCTGCGCCGGACGACGGCTCTCTGCCAATGCCTTCTCTTGTAGGGGCGCTGCGTGCGGCGCCCTGCCCGGTCGCCACCCGGCCCAGTGTCCCAACAAATCCGGTGACGAGGCGTCCCTCCCCCTCTCCCCCTGGCAGAGGGCCGGGGTGAGGGCGTCTTCCCTCGTCCCTCCCCCTCTCCCCCTGGGAGAGGGCCGGGGTGAGGGCCCGCCTCAGCAACGGAACCGTCAGCCCAACTCGACTGTCCGGCCGCGAGGCGCGCAGGAGAGCGCCCGCTAGCTCGCGCGACGTGGTCGCCGTCCCTGCCCGTACACGCCTCTCACCCTGCCCGCCGCCCGCGCCCGGCCCGGGGCTGCCCCCGCCGGCCCGGCCCGCGGCGGAACAGCGGAGGAGTATCGTACGGGGTAAACGATGCGGCCTTCCGCGCCCGACGAGCATGCGCAGACCCGCGCCCGGCCTAGCAGTTAACCACCCGGTAAAGGAGCATCGTTTGACCGTTCCTCGGATAACTTCAGGCACGCGCGAAGGTTTCGCCCGCGCGATCGCGGGTGCTGCTCCACCGCGCCGCAAGAACGGAGGAGACACCCCGCGCGGGGTCAAGCGCTGCGCGGCGCGTGGCGGACGTGCTAGCATACGGGCACCACAGCAGGAGGGTGGAGAGCATGCTGAAGGTTCAGGGCGTCACCCATTGGTCGATCCCCGTCAACGATCTGGCGGAGGCCGAGGCGTTCTACCGCGACGTGCTGGGGCTGGAGTACCGCGGGCGGCTCGGCAACTCCGGCATGGCGTGCGTCCGCGCCGGCGACCACGAGATCCTGCTCACGGAGCGCAAGGACAAGATTCGCCGCACGCCCGACCAGGACAACCGCCTGCACCACTCGTTCACGGTATCGCCGGAGGAGTGGGAAAAGGGCGTGAAGCTGTTCGCGGAGCGGGGCATCGAGATGATCCAGCTCGAGTACCGCGAGCAAGGCTTCTTCACGGGCCGCGAGCTGTACTTCCTCGACCCGTCGGGCAACGTGCTGGAGATCCGCGACCCCACCTGGCAGCCCGGCATGCCCAAGCCCTCAATCGACGAGATCGTCGGCAAGACTGCCTCGGGCAGCACCTCGGCGTGAGCCTGGTCGGCAGCGAGGGTTGCCGGTGAGCCGCTACGACCTGGTAGTGATCGGCGCCGGGATTCTGGGGCTGGCGAGCGCGCGCGAGCTGCTGCGCCGCCACCCGCGCTTGCGCCTGGCCGTGCTCGACAAGGAGCACCGCATCGGCCAGCACCAGACGGGGCATAACAGCGGCGTCATCCACTCGGGCATCTACTACGCGCCCGGCTCGTTCAAGGCGCGGCTGTGCGTGCAGGGCGGGCGCGACCTGTACGCCTACTGCGCCGAGAAGGGCATCCCTACCGAGCGCTGCGGCAAGGTGATCGTCGCGGCCGACGAGAGCGAGCTGCCGCGGCTCGACGAGCTGATGCGGCGCGGCCAGGCGAACGGCGTCGCGGGGCTGGAGTTCGTCGGCCCCGAGCGGCTGCGCGAGCTGGAGCCGGCCTGCGTGGGCGTGCGCGCGATCTGGTCGCCGAACACCGGCATCGTGGACTACGACCGGGTGGCCGCGGCCTACGCCGACGACGTGCGCGCGGCGGGCGGCGAAATCTTGCCGGGGCGCCGCGTGCAGGCGATCCGCCGGCGCACGAGCGGCGTGCTGCTGGAGACGCCGGTAGGCGACGTGGAGGCGCGGCGCGTGGTGGCCTGCGCGGGACTGTACGCCGACCGCGTGGCGCGGCTGACCGGCGGCCCGCCCGACCCGCGCATCGTGCCCTTCCGCGGCGACTACTGGGTGCTGCGGCCGGAGCAGCGCCACCTGGCGCGTAACCTGATCTACCCCGTGCCCGACCCCGCGTTCCCGTTCCTTGGCGTCCACTTCACGCGCCGCATCACCGACGGCGCGGTGTGGCTCGGGCCGAACGCCGTGCTGGCCTTCGCTCGCGAGGGCTACCGCCGCTCCGACGTGAACCTGCCGGAGCTGGCTGAGGCGCTGAGCTACCGCGGCTTCCAGAAGCTCGCGGCGAAGTACTGGCGCATGGGCTGGGAGGAGATGGTGCGCGACTACAGCAAGGCCGCGTTCCTGCGCTCGCTCCAGCGCTACGTGCCGCGGCTCACGGCGGCCGACCTGCTGCCCGGCCCCTCGGGCGTGCGCGCCCAGGCGCTCGACGCCGACGGGCAGCTCGTGGACGACTTCGTGGTGAACGTGCAAGACGATCAGGTAGTCCACATCCGCAACGCCCCCTCGCCCGCCGCCACCTCCTCGCTCGCCATCGGACGCCTGGTGGCCGACAAGGCCGACGAGGTCTTCGGCTTCGAAACGGCCGCCGCCGTCTAGCAGGCTGCGCCCTATAATGCCGGCAGGAGGGCGCAGCCGCAGCCGTGCTGCGCCTAATGCCCTCGAAGAACCGGCGCAGCAGGGATCTGGCAATGCAGAACGGCTCGACGCCCGAGCATCCTTACGTCAGCGAGACGCCCGGCGTGTGCGGTGGCTATCCCGTGGTGCGCGGCACCCGGACCCCGGTACGCCTGCTCGTGGAGGCGTTTCGCGAGCTTGGCGAGGTCGAGGCCACGCAGGCGGCGTTCCCTCACCTGACTATTGAGCAGGTGCGCGGGGCGCTGGCCTACTACGCGGCGCACCCGGCTCGCGTAGACGCAGACTTCGAGCGGCACGCGCGCGTCCTCGCCGAGCGGCAAGGGCGGCAATGGCCGGGCTAGGCATCCGGCTGTATACGGACGAAATGATCCATCCCCGGTTTGTCACAGAGTTACGGCGGCGCGGCTACGACGTGGAGAGCTGCCCGGAAGCCGGTCTCAGCAACCGAGGCATCCCCGACTCCGACCAGCTTGCCTACGCGGCCAGCCAGGGACGTGCCATCCTCACGTTCAACTACGTGGATTGCCTGGAGCTGGACGCTGACTGGAAGGCCGCGGGCCGCGAGCACGCCGGTATCATCGTGTCGCCCTCTGTGAGAGAGGTGGGCGAGTTGCTTCGGCGGGTGATCTGGCACCTTGACCATCACCAAGTCGAGCAGCAGCGGAACCTTCTCCTCTGGCTCCGCGCCGTGCCTGGCTCCTGACCACGCGCGTCGTACATCGACCTGTGTAGCCCTCTCCTTCACCAGCCGCCCCTGCGTCCGACTCGTGCCACGCCGCTCAGCACGGTCCACGCGCCCAGGCCTTCGCAACCTGACTTGTCTCGAGTTGGAGATGCAGCCGTTGGGCGGCGCCTATAATGCCGCAGGAGGGTACCGGCATGGCAGTGCGGCGCGGCGTCCAGTTCCTCGCGACCGACATCTGGGATACGCCTGACGATGGCAAGCGCTACGAGGTGATCGACGGGGAGCTGTATGTGACACCACCGCCGAAATGGGGACATCAACGCGGCCTCAGCAAATTGCACATCCACCTGGGCGGGTGGGTCTACGGAAATGGTCTAGGTGAGATCGTCGAGGCGCCGGTGGGCGTGGTGCTCGACGAGCACAATGGTGTGCAGCCTGATCTCATCTATATCTCTCGCGAGCGGCTGGGCATCATCAGCGAGCGTGGCGTCGAGGGCGCGCCGGATCTGCTTGTGGAGGTGCTTTCGCCGAGCACGCTGGCACGCGATAGGGGCGTCAAGATGCGCCGCTACGCGGCGGCCGGCGTTCCCCACTACTGGCAGCTCGATCCGGGAAGCGAGACGCTGGAGGCATATCGCCTGACTGAGCAAGGGTATGAGCTGGCCGGCCGCTATGATCCCGGCAGCGTCTTCCGTCCGGAGCTGTTCCCCGGGCTGGAGATTCCGATCGACGACCTCTGGCGCTAATACTCCACGACGAGGTGAGCGATGGCGACTGCAACCGATCCGCTGCCGCTGCTGCCAACGACCGTGGTGGGTAGCCACGCGCGACCGGCCTGGTGGTGGTGCGCGAACGAGGCGATCCAGCAGGGCCGCTTCGGCGAGCGCGACATCCAGGAGACGCTCGATCACGCGGTCGACATCGCCATACTCGACCAGGAGCGGCTGGGCATCGACGTGATCACCGATGGCGAGATGCGGCGGCTGAGCGGCTACGTACGCACGCTGCTTCAACGCCTGGAGGGCCTTAGCGCCCGGCCGGGGACGGCGCGGCGCTGGGGCCCGCCGCACTACGACATGGACACCGACATGCAGGTCGAGGGGCCGGTGAGCGCGCCGGATGGGCTGGGCGTGGCGCGGGACTTCGCCTACCTGAAGGCGCACGCCCGGCACCGCACGAAGGCGACCTGCCCGGGGCCGCTCACCTTCGCCGGCTTCTGCCACCTGGCGCCGCCCTACGGCGACGTGTGGGAGCTGGCGCACGACGTGGCGAAGGTGGTGAACGCCGAGCTGAAGGCGTGCGTGGCGGCGGGCGCCGACTTCGTGCAGATCGATGATCCCTCGCTCGGCATCATCCCTGGTGAGGGGCGGGGCATGGTCGAGCTGGTGAACGCGGCGTTCGACGGCGTGCAGGCGAAGCGAGCACTGCACATCTGCTTCGGGACGAACCGCGGCCGGCCGCGCGGCTACAACCGCACCTACCGCCCGCTGTTCCCCGACCTGATGGAGGCGCAGGTCAATCAGTTCGTGTTCGAGTTCACCAACCGCCAGATGGCCGACATCGACCTGTGGCAGGAGTACCAGCCGCGGCAGGAGCTGGTGGTCGGCGTGGTGGACCAGAAGTGCTACACGATCGAGACGCCCGAGTTCGTGGCCGACCGCATCCGCACGGCGCTGAAGTACGTGCCGGTGGACAAGCTGTGGATCAGCGCCGACTGCGGCTTCCAGGGGGCGCCCTACTGGATCGCGCTCGGCAAGCTGCAAGCGCTGGTCGAGGGCACCGCGATCGTGCGCCGCGAGCTAGCCGGCCGCTAGCGCGCTCGGCTGATGCGACAGCGGATATTCTACGGGTTAGGCGATCGGGCAGGGCCAGGGTGGCCGCCAGTGGCGCTTGCAGTATTCCGCGCCACAGGCCGCGGGCGGGCGTGAAACTCAGCCCAACACCACGCGGGTCGCCTAGATTTTGGGCGGGCCTGGCTAGCGGCTCGGGGGGATGCGGCCTTCCGCTTGCAGCTCGCGGACCAGGGTGTCGTCGATCAGCGACTCGGGCGCGATCTCTTTCGCGCGGGGGTCGCTGACGGTGGCCAGGATGGTGGCGAGCGTGTCGGGGCGCGGCAGCACGTCGCGCGTGATGTACTTCTCGGCGTAGGCTTTATATGTGCCTGCGAGGATCTCGGGGTCGTCGGTGCGCGTGTAGTCGCCGAGCACCTTCTCGCCGAGCGCGGCGTCGGCGAAGAAGCGGTCGAGCCCAGCCTGGTAGGCGAGCAGGTAGCGGCGGATGAGATCGGGCCGGCTGGCGAGCACGCCGCGGGGCACGACGGTGCCCAGATGCATGTAGGGGATGTTCAGCGTCGCGCCGTCGGCGGCCTGACGAAAGCCGAGCTTGGCCGCGGCCAGCGAGGTGGGGTCGGACAGCACGGCGGCGTCGACGGCGCCGCTCTGGAGACCCGCCAGTAGCTCCGGGACGCCGCCGAGCTGGAGCATTGCCACGTCGCGCTCGGGGTCGAGGTCCCAGCGGCGCAGCAGCCGCCGCCCGACCACGTCGGTGGACGAGCCGAAGCGGGTGACGCCGACGCGGGCGCCACGCAGCCCATCCGGCGCGTTGAGGTTGGGCTGCGTGAACAGCGCGAGCGGCGGCACCTGGACGGTAGCCTGGACGTAGAGGCCGTCGAAGCCGCCGACCATGGCGCCGATGACGGCGGCCGCCCCGACGTTCGCCAGTGGCGCCTCGCCCGCCACGAGCGTTTGCGTGGCAGTGGTGCCGCTCTCGATCAGCACCAGCTCGGGGTCCAGTCCCTGCTGGCGGAAGAGTCCCTGGTCCACTGCGATCCAGAGGGGCATGTAGCTGCCGCTCAGGCTGCTATAGATGACCTTCAGGTGCTCGGGCGCGGCAGCCGTGGGAGCAGCGGGGGCCGCGGCGCTGGGCGCGCTCGGGGCGCTGGCCGGCGCCGCGGGCGCAGCGGGCGCGGGGGCGCCGCCCGCCGGGGCGCAGGCGAGAGCCAGGAGGCTGGCGAGCACGAAGGACAGCCCCCCGCCCGCGACGCGCCGCGTCGAAGGGCGGCGGGCGGGGCGGGACGTTGGCCGAGGGCGGGGCGCCGGCTGGACGGGACGGCTGCGGTCCCCAATAGGTCGCGCGCGACGCCGCAGTGGCATCAGCCCCATACCTTTCGCGCCGTGTCCACGACCAGCTCCAGCTTGCGGCGCTCGTCGTCGAGCGTGAGCAAGTTGCCGGGGGCCGTCGAGGCGAAGCCGCACTGCGGGCTGAGCGCCAGGTTCTCCAGCGGCACGTACTTCGCGGCCTCGTCGATGCGGCGGCGCAGGTCGTCCTGCGACTCTAGCTGGGGGTCCTTGGTGGTCACGAGCCCCAGCACCACGTTCTTGCCCTTGGGCATGAAGCGGAGCGGCTCGAAGCCGCCGGTGCGCTGCTCGCTGTCGTACTCCAGCAGGAAGGCATCCACGTCGAGGCCGCCGAACAGCTTCTCGGCGATCGGCTCATAGCCGCCCTCGGTGTACCAACGGCTGCGGTTGTTGCCGCGGCAGACGTGCATCGCCAGCACGACGCCGTCGCGCTTGAGGCCCTGGATGCAGGAGTTGTCGGCCGCGATCGACTGGTCGAGCGCCTCGTCGGGATCGGCGCCCTGCTGGCGGATGCTCTCCCGGATGGCGGGATCAACGTAGTGGGAGTAGTAGGGCGCGTCGAGCTGGACGTAGGCAACGCCCTCGTCGAGCAGCGCCTCGACCTCTTTGCGAAGGATCGCCGCGATGTCGTCCAGCAGGGCGGCGCGGGTGGGGTAGACCTGGTCGGAGAGGCCGGGCTTGTAACTGGCGAGCAGGAAGTTCGAGGCGGCCGGCAAGGTCATCTTGATCGGGCCGGGGGCGTGTTGCTTCAGGTACTCGGCCTCGTGCGCGGTGAGGCGGCGCTTCTGCTGGAGCTTGGCGCCGGCCACGTTGGCGGTGCTGAACTCCTGGGCGGCACCGGGGCCGCGCCACTCCAGCGGCACGCGGTCGGCCACGAAGCCCTCGACGGCCTCGGCGAGGTCGGTGAGCCAGGAGCCGCGGCGGAACTCGCCGTCGGTGAAGATGCCGAGCCCCACCTGGCGCTGCAGCTCGATGGCGCCCAGGATGGCGTGGTCTTCGAGGTCGTGCAGCACCATTAGCGGCAGCCGCCCCTCGGCGTATGCCGCCCGCGCGTCGAGCAGGTTCTTCGGCCGCAGCAGGCTCCCCACGTGATCGGCCTTGTATGGGTGCGCCATCGTTTGTGCTCCCTGGCGCGGCGTCTGGGCGCGCGCCGCTCATGATCGTGCAAGGTCGCGGCATCGCCACGCTGGAGCGCTTGGATGCCGCGATATCTACTGTGGTTCTACACGGTAGGCGATGCCTTTGGGCGCGTCAAGAGCGTACCCGCTGCCAGCACAGCGCCAAGCGTGCTCTAGGGCCAGGCGGTCTCGCTGGCCCGCGTGGCGGCGCGCAGCAAGCTGCGCTGGCGGCGATAGGCGTCCCGGTTCAAGCGCAGGCGTGCGACGGTGGCGCGGCCTACTGGCGTCAGGCCAACAAGCAGCAGGTAGTTGTCCGCCCACGCAAAGTGCGCATCCCAGCGATCACGACGAGGATGGAACAGTGGTTGCTCGGCCGCAGTCTCGGGATCGTAGCCAATTGTCGCGCCCCACTTGGCACGGTTGCAATGAGAACAGGCGGCGGCGAGATTGCTTGGATCGTCGGGAGCGAAGGCAGGCGGCGTAGCCGAGCGCCAGGCGACGACGGGCACGACGTGGTCGATGGTCAGCGGCCACTCCGCGATCTGGCAATACTCGCACCGATAGTGAGCTTGATTGAGGATGCGCTGACGCAGCGTCCGCGAAACCGGCACCGAGCGTTACGAGCCACGCGAGCGGGATCGGGCCGTCCGCTCTTCGAGGTGCCGGCCGGCTGCGTCGGTTAGCTCGCGCTCTAGCCTGATCATCTCGCCGCGCTCCGCGCGGCTCAGCGACTCACCGTCCTCCATTCGCTCATGAAGGGCTTCCAACCGTGCCAGTTTATCCTTCGGAAGAGCGCGAAGCATGGCCTGATAGCGGCGCCGCTCTCCTGCAACAGCGGGGGGCGTCTTGGGCCGCGACGGGCGCTGGTCCTCCCGCAGACGGTCGAGGTAATCGAGGATCGTGTGGAGGTTGATCGCCGGCTCGCCGCCGATCTCGACAGTTGGGAGCCGGCCCTGGATGATCCACTGCCGGACGGCCTTGACCTCCGTGCCCAGCGCGCGCGCAGCCTGGGGGAACGTCACATACTCGGGTGCAGCGGATGACTCCGGCGGGCTTTGCGCAGCGAGGGCCGCGGCGAGCACGGCCTCGACGGCCTGGGCGCGCTCGGGCTTGCCCTGTGCCCGTAGGTCGCGGGCGGTCTCTCGCGCTAGCTCAATGTCTCTGGCTGCTAGCATCTCTGACCTCCGCGGTTGGTTTCATGCTAGGCATATCATGGAGCGGGACGCAAGCACGACGCCTACTGCGGCTCGTGGGCGATGGCGGCTTCGGCCTGGCGGGTGAGGGCGTAGCAGACGGCCTGGAGGCGGGCGGCGAAGGCGTGAGGCGACTCACCGGGCTGGAGGGTGAGCGGGACGCCGAAGGCGATGGCGAGCGGGCCGCGGCGCAGGGCCACGGGGATGCCGGCGATGACGGGGCCGTTGAAGTGGTCCAGGTCGGGCGGGATGACCTGCTCGGTGCCGGCCAGCCCGAACGGCACCACGGCGGCGTCGAGCGCGGCGGCGAGGTGGGCTACGCCGGGCTTGAAGCGGACGGCCGGGTCGTCCGCGCGCTCCTGGGCCAGCGTGGCGTGGCGGCCCTGCGGGAAGATCAGGATCGCGTTGCCCTCCGCGGCCAGCCGCGCCAGACCGCGCAGGCTCGCCTCGCGCTCGCCGTGCTGCTGCAAGGGATACAGCCA
>DATGMD010000021.1:0-10168 GCA_035293805.1 Chloroflexota bacterium
CGGGAGTCGTGCTCGATCCGGCTCGGCGGTGCGCTTACCGGGGCGCGCCCTCACCCCGACCCTCTCCCAGAGGGAGAGGGAGTAAGGGAACTCCAGCGCCGGATTCAGTGTCGTTCTCCGCCAGCGCGGTCCGTCAGGCACCGGGTGGTCCCGGCGGGGACGTCAGGCCGCCGGGCGGTGCGCGGAGCAGGCGCTTCCTTGGTGCCGGGACATAGTCGCGGCCGGGCGGAGCGATGGGGCCGGCCTGTCTCTGAGCAGGGGCCCGGCATCTGGGAGGGCCGCGACGGGTGGGAGCGGGGCGGCCGCGCCTGGGACGGCGGCTCCGCTCGGGTGGCTCGGGCGGGCTGCCAGGCTGGATTCTGTCGGGGCACCTCCGGCACTGGGTGATGGGGGCTCTACACAGTAGAGCGATTTCGCGCGGGGCAGCGTCCGGGGACGAGCGGCCGGAGGGGTGTCCAGGAGGATGGACCTGGGCGGCGCCGGCCGGGCGGCAGGGGACGAGCCCCGGCCCTACGAATCCAGCGGAGGTGATGGTAGGCCCGAGCGCCGGCCGGGCGCGCGTCCGCGTGCCGCGCCGCGCAGGAGGAAGCCACGTAGCGTCCCCGCCTGCGGCAGACGGATGTGACTCGGTGGAACGCACACGCCGCGGCTACGGCCATCCTGTGCTGTTTCTTCCCTCAAGCGCCACTGACCTGGAAGCCTGCCAGCTGCTCGCCGATGATCTTTGCTGCCGCGCCACAACCGGCCACGAAGCCGAAGAAGGGGCCGAAGTCCCGGGCGCTCGGCAGGCCGGTGAAGAACAGGCCGGGGATGCTGGACTGGAACTGCTCATCTAGCACCGGATAGCCGTCGGCCACCGCTAGCTCCGGCAGGATGCTCTCGGGGGAGAGGTACGGGAGCTGGCGCGCGTCGACGCGGTAGCCGGTGGCCAGAATGACATGGTCCACCGGGAACGCGGCGCCGCTGTCGAGCTGCACGACCAGCTCGCCGCTCGGCCGCGCTTCGCAGCTGGCCACCGTCGTGTTCGGCCAGACGTGGATGTTCGCCTTGCCGAGCCGCGGTGCGAGCCAGGGTTCCAGCTTCAGCCGCCCCTCGGCCCAGAACCGCTGGCGGATCGCCTCCTGCTCCTCCGGGGGCTGCCGCCGGAACCAGCCGGGAATCTCGGTGGTCGCCCGGATCATGCCGCTCACCCACGACCAGTCGGACGCCGCGAAACGGGGCGCGGCGTGCCGGTGCGACACGTGCACCGCCGCCGCGCCAGACTCGTGGATGAGCGCGGCCCATTCGTAGGCGCTCTGTCGCCCGCCGACGATCAGGCAGCGACGGCCCCGGAGGAAGTCGAAGTCGACCGTGTGGCAGGTGTGCGAGTAGCGGCCGGCGGGGAGCTTCGCGGCCAGCTCCGCCGGGACGTTCACGAACGATCCAAACCCGGCTGCCACCAGCGCGTTCGCGGCGAGCAGGCGCTCGCCGTCCTCCAGCGAGGCCTCGAAGCGCCCGTCCCTCCAGCGTAGCTCGCGCACGAGCGCGGGCGCGGGATGGAGGGCGTACTCGTCCTGGAACCACTGAGCATAGTCGAGAAACAACTCCACGGGGAGCGGCTGCGCTTCCTGCTCGGGGATGCCCCGCAGCTCCAGGTAGGCGGCCAGGGTCTTGACCTCGAGCGGGTCGAGGTGCCAATCGAGCCCGGAGCGCAGGTACATGCCGCGGGGCATGTGCTGGCGCCAGAAGCTCATCGGCTCGCCCAGCAGGAGGGTATCGACGCCACGACGGCGGGCGTAAGCGGCGGCGGCGAGGCCGTACGGTCCGGCGCCGATGATGAGCAGATCTGTCTGGTGCATGGTCCGCCTCGCTGGTGGACTGGTCGGCGGCCTGCGGCCGCCGGAAACGTTCGCCTCCCTTGGCGTGCAGAGAGGAGAGTTGGCGGCCTGCTCCGCAACGGCGTCTCGGGCGTGCGCTGTTGTACCGCTTCCCTGACTGGTATGCAAGCTCTTGAGCGTGCCTCAAACTGGGGGCCTGCACGCTCACGCGATGGGAACTTCATGCCGCGGAGCAGGCCTGCTCGCCCGTGCTCGCTTCAAGCCATGGGTGAGGGACTCCTAGCCGCGCACAAGCTGCACGTGGCTCTAGCTACTGACCGCTGCATGGGTTGGGAAACCCCGGCGACGATGGGGTACGCCATGAGGTACGGCTACATGCTATCGCTCCACCCGCCCCGCCGTGCAGGAGTGGCGGCGCCTGCCTACCTGGGCGCTCCACCAGGCCGGCTGGACCGGGCGGGCCATCGCCCAGGCGCTCGGCGTCACGCCGGGCGCTGTAAGCGGGTGGCTCAACCGGGCCGTGCTCGGCGAGTGTCTGCGCCAGGGTAGCTCTCGAGACGCGCCCGGCTCGCCGGCTGGAGGCTGGCCCGGAGCACGCGAGCGACCCCATCCGTTCCGACGTTCCACCGCATGGCAACGGCGGCGCAATCTTCTGAAGCGAGAATAGACCGTGGAGGCAATAGACCGAGAGGCCTGGACCCCGCTATGCTTGCCGCACGCCGTGGCGGGCCCCGGGATGGACCGCGCTGCCGTGGGAGGTGAGCCATGTGGACACGGGGACGGGGGTCGCGGTTGGGCCCGGCGCTGGTGGCGCTGGGCGGGGTGCCGCCGGGCCTGGTCCTGCCACCTGTGCTCACTGCGCAGGTCGGCGGCAACACGTGGGCCCCGCGGACGCCGATGCTCACCGGCCGGGCGGGCCTCGGAGTAGCGACGGCGACCAATGGCAAGCTGTACGCCATCGGCGGCTACGACGGCACGAACTTCCTCGCCACGGTGGAGGAGTACGACCCGAGCAGCAACACCTGGACCAACTGCGGTGGCAGCCCAACTGCGAATCACTGCTCCGCCATGCCCACCGCTCGGTCCGATCTCAAGGTCGCGGCGGCGGCCAATGGCAAGCTCTACGCCATCGGGGGCGGCAACGCGAGCGGGACCCTCACCACGGTGGAGCAGTACGACCCGAGCACGAACACCTGGACCGAAGGCGTCGATGCCTATCGCTCGTGCGTATCTGGGGCTGGCCGCGGCCTTCGATGGGAAGCTGTACGCCATCGGGGGTAGCAACAACACGGTCAGCGAGCTGACGACGGTGGAAGCGTACGACCCCACGGCGAACGCCTGGACGTCGCAGATCGGGATCACCCTGGCCCGCCTTGGGCTGGGGGCGGCGACCGCGCCCTTTACGGGGGAGGTGTATGCGGTTGGAGGCCTGAACGGCAGCACCTACTATACCGCGGTGGAAGCGTATCTACCGCCCGGCGGCGCGCCCCCGCCGACGGCGACCGCGACTAGCACGCCGACGCGGACGAGCATCCCGACGCGGACGAGCACCCCGACTGCCACCCCGTACCCGCGGCCCAACGTCGGCGTACAGGTCGCGCCCGGTGGTGGCACGCTGCAGACCACGATCACCGCCCGCGACGCGGGCTGCGCCCAGGGGAACAACCAGTTGCAGGCGCTCCAGTTCACGCGCCTGACCAACGCCACCGTGGATGTCGGCAGCCCGCTCATCACCACGGTGGCGAGCCCGACCACGATCCCGCTGCCCGCCCATCCGGCGACCATCCCGCTCACGGTGCATCGTACGACGAGTGGGCAGGCGGCCACCGTGGAACTGGTGGTGACGGATGGCTGCAGGGCATGGCCCACGTTTATCGGGGGCGGCCCCGGCGCCTTCTAAGCGCTCGGCGCTTCGGGGCCGTACCGAGTTTCCCAGCCGGTGCAGCGGGCAGTAATTGGGAGAGGGCGGGCGGACTGGCGGTGGGGGTCGATGTGGTACGGTTGGAGGGCGGCGCGGCCGGGCGGGCGCCTGGTGCGGCGGGAAGATCGGCGGGGAGGCGCGGGCGATGGATGACGAGCGGGCGGCGCGGCCGGGCCGGCGGCTGGCGCCGCGAGCAGGCTCGATGGCTGCCGAGCGGGCGGTGCTGACGCGCGAGCAGATCGAGGCGATCCTGCCGCACCGCGCCCCGTTCTTGTTCGTCGATCGGATCGTGGAGCTGGAGTACGGCAAGCGGGCGGTGGGGATCATGGACGATCCGGCCGCCGCGGCGCACGATTTCTGGGTGCGGGGCCACTTCCCGGGCTTCGCCGTGTTTCCGGGCGCGCTGCTGGTGGAGGCGCTGGCGGAGGTGGGAGCGATCGCGGCGCTGGGGCTGGCGGAGTTCCAGGGGAAGATCGCGATGCTGACGGGGCTGGACAACTGGCGCTTTCGCAACCCGGCGCTGCCGGGCGTGGCGGTGCGGCTGGAGGCCGAGCTGGTGGCGATGCGGCGGAACTTCGGTCGGGGCCGCGCGCGCGCGACAGCAGGGACGCAACTGCTGGCGGAGGGCGACCTGTCGTTCGCCATCGTGGAGCGCCCGGCGGGCTTTCCGCCGGCGTAGCGCGACGCGGTACGGCTCCCGCTCGTCGAGGACGAGGACGCGCAGCGCGGCGCCCCCTGGGGCGCGCGATCCTTCATCAGGAAGGCCTGCGAGCGCGCGCGGAGCGCGATGGCGATAGGGGACGAGCCCCGGCCCCATGGCCAGACGGGCGACTTCAACCGCGGGACGTTCTCGCTGGCCGGGCGGCAGGGGGTGAGCCCCTGCCCTACCTTTGGGTTCCGCTGGTTGGCGATCCGGGCGAGTGGCGCCGGCTGGCAGGGGACGAGCGCCGGCCCTACGTCCGCCTCACCGGGATGAGGAGCCGGGCGGCCCCGGCCGGGCGGCAGGGGACGAGCCTCTGCCCTACGATCCGTGGCGCTTGCGAGGCTAGGGTCGGGCTGTGCTTGGTGGCGGGGGGCACGACGGGGCGCTAGGCGGTGGCTGGGATCCAGCGGGGCGGGAGTGTCGTGGGCGGAGGGCGGCGGCGCGGCTGGTATAACTGGCGGGTGTGCCGGGCCGCGCCGCGCGGGGGCGGGCGCGCGGCGCGGGGAGGAGGAGAGCCGATGGACCCGCGAGACGAGGCCATGCACCGCGACGTGCCGGCCGGGCACCAGCAGCGGCGGGCGGGAAGGCCGTTGGACCGGCGAGGAGAGGCGATGCACCCGCACGACGGTTCGGAGGGCTGTTCGACGCCGGGCCGGCGGCGCTACCGGCTGGCGGACGAGGTGGTGGAGGCGTTCGCGCGGCTGGACCGCCTGACGGCGGGCGACGCGGTGGATACGGAGCGGCTGGACGGCTTCGTCGAAGCGCGGCGGCGGACGCGCCGCAAGGTGCGGGAGCTGGGGAGCGCGCTGCGCCACGGCACGGTGGCCTCGCCGCTGCTGGGCGGCGCGGACGCCTCGCGCGCCTGGCCGCTGTACCGGCCCATGGCGGGCGGCGCCCCCGTCTTTCCCGAGGAGCAGGGGGCGGTCCACACGCTGCCGTCGATCGAGGGCGAGACGGTGCACGTGGGGTGGTTCGATCCGGCGCTGGCGCCGGTGCTGACCGTGGAGTCGGGCGACACGGTGTCTTACGTGGACACGATGACGCACTGCGCGGGCCGGGTCTGCCTGAACATGACGGTCGCGGAGCGGGAGGCACTACGGGCGGACTACCCGGCGGCGCCGCACTCGAACATCGGGCCGGTGGCGGTGCGCGGCGCGGAGCCGGGCGATGTCATCGAGTGCCGCATCCTGAAGGCCGACCCGATCGACTGGGGCTTCAACAACAGCGGGCCGGGCCGCGGCACGCTGCCCGACGACTTCGACCGGCCGCACCTGCGCTTCTTCCACTTCGACCGGGAGCGCATGACGACGGAGTTCTTGCCGGGCATCGAGATCCCGTTGGGGCCGTTCCAGGGCATCCTGGGAGTGCAGCCGCCGGGCGACCGGCCGGCGCCCTCGGGGCCGCCAGGGCGCTATGGCGGCAACATGGACCTGCGCGAGCTGGTGGCGGGCACGGCGCTGTTCGTGCCGGTGTTCCATCCGGGCGGGAAGTTGTGGACCAGCGACTCGCACGCCGCGCAGGGGGACGGCGAGGTGAACCTGACGGCCATCGAGACGGCGATGCGCGAGGTGCGGATTCAGTACGTGCTGCACAAGCAGGTGGGGCTGGCCTGGCCGATGGTGGAAACGCCGACGCACTGGATCAGCCTGGGGATGGACCCGGACCTGGACGCGGCGCACACGATCGCGCTGCGCCAGATGATCCGGTTCCTGGAGGCCGGCCTGGCGATGGACCCGCTGGACGCCTACTCGCTGTGCAGCATCGCCGTGACGTTCCGCATCACGCAGTCGGTGGACGGCAACAAGGGCGTTCACGGGATGCTGCCGAAGGACCTGTTCCGCGCCGACCTGCGGGAGCGACTGTCGCTCGTGGCGCCGCGGCAGCCGCGAGCGTAGTCGGCGGAATCACGGGGTTTACCGCGCGCTTACCGGTCGCTCATGGCCTGGACACATTCTCGGGCTAGACTGAGCCGTTGCCAGAGTGCGGCGGTGAGGAGAGCAGGGAATGCTGGGTGAGCGATGGCGCGGGCTGGGCCTGGCGCTGCTGGTGGCGCTGGCGGCGACGCTGGGGGCGGCCCCCCAGTCCTGGGGGGCGAGGGGCGCGGAGCCGCTGGCCCCCGGGGCATGGGGGGAGGCGGCAGGCGGGTCGGTTGCGCCCGGGGCGGCGCGGCCGGGCGGGGGGCCGGCGCCGACGGCGGCGATCGACCACGTGGTGGTGATCTACCTGGAGAACCACAGCTTCGACAACCTGTACGGGCTGTTCCCCGGCGCCGACGGGCTGGCGAACGCGCAGGATGCGTTGCCGCAGGTGGACCTCGACGGCAGGCCGTACGCGGCGCTGCCGCAGCCGGTGAACACGTCGCAGCAGCCGCCCGGCCCGGACCCGCGCTTCCCCGCCGACTTGCCGAACCAGCCGTTTGACATCGGCCGCTACGTGCCGGCTGACGAGGAGACCGGCGACCTGATCCACGCCTACTACCGACAGCAGTACCAGATCGACGGCGGCAAGATGGACCGCTTCGCGTACTGGAGCGACGCCAAGGGGCTGGCGCTGGGGCACTACGATACGAGTGGGCTGCCGCTCGCGCGCTGGGCGCGGGAGTACACGCTGGCCGACCATTTCTTCCACGCGGCGTTCGGCGGCTCGTTCCTGAACCACTTCTGGCTCGTGTGCGCCTGTACGCCGCTGTGGCCGAACGCGCCGGCGGATGCGGTGTCGGTCCCCTTCCCGGACCGGCCGGACTACCTGCAAGACCGAAGCGTGCGGCCGGACGGGTACGCGGTAAACACGACGCAGCCCTTCTACGCGCCGTACCGGGCGGGCACCCCTGACGACCATCGCCTGCCGCCACAGACGCTGCCGCACATCGGCGACCGCCTGGACGCGGCCGGGGTGTCGTGGGCCTGGTACGCGGGGGGCTGGAACGCCGCGGCCGCGGGCCGACCGGACGCGCTGTTCCAGTACCATCACCAGCCGTTCAACTACTTTGCGGACGTGGGCGGCGACCCGGCGGCGCGGGCGCGGCACCTGCAGGACGAGACGGACTTTCTGGCGGCGCTGCGGGAGGGCACGCTGCCGCAGGTTGTCTGGGTGAAGCCGGCCGGGACCGACAACGAGCACCCGGGCTACACGGACGTGATCACCGGCGAGCAGCACACGGAGGCGCTGCTGCGCGCGATCCAGGACAGCCGCTACTGGCCGCACGTCGCGATCGTCGTCACCTACGACGAGCATGGCGGCTACTGGGACCACGTGGCGCCGCCGGTCGTGGACGAGTGGGGCCCGGGCGAGCGGGTGCCGACGCTGATCATCTCGCCGTTTGCGAAGCGGGGCTTCGTGGACCACACGCCGTACGACACCACCTCGATCCTGCGGTTCATCGAGTGGCGCTGGAATCTGCCCGCGCTCGGGCCGCGCGACGCCGCGGTGAACAACCTGCTGAACGCGTTTGACTTCGGCGACGTCCGGTAGCTGCGGCGGGGGCCGCGCGTGGCGGGGCCGACGGGCGCGGGCGGGGACGCGCCCGGGGCGTCGGGATTGACGCTCCGGGGCCGAACCCGTACCATCCTGATAGGAAGCCGGCGCGGGACGGCGGGCCGGCCGCGGGGAGGGCGAGATGGACGACTCGGAGGCGGAAGCCCGAGCCCAGCGCGAGCGGCTGGAGGCTGCCGAGATCTACGCCTTCATCTTTCCGGTGCTCGACCGGCTGCTGCTGCTGGACGTGCGCGCGCTGCCCGAGCACCCGCCGCGCGCGCTGCTGGTGTCGAGCGCGGAGATCGTGCAGGACCTCGTGCCGCGGTTTCGGCGACAGCTTTCCGACTTGTTCCTGCGGAAGCCCGAGCTGATCTTCAGCCGCCTGCGCCTGTTCTCGTACCTCGACGGCGAGATGGCGCAGCTCGTGGTGGAGGCCGCGCTGGCGCGCGAGCAGCGCCCGCCCGTCGAGCGCGGGGCCGAGCGCAGCTTCGCCTATGCGCGAGTGCGGACGGCGACGGCCGAGTTTTTCGGCACGCCGGTGTGGCAGCTGGTCGAGGAGACGGCGCAGCGCAAGAGCCACAATGCGCTGGGCGACTCGCTGGCCGCGGCGCGGGAGCAGCTGACGGTGTGGGAGCAGGAGATGGTGCGGCGCGCGGCGGCCGAGGAGCGGCGGCGCCTGTTCTCGGAGCGCCACTACCGCATCATCCGTCCCCAGGACCCGCCCGAGAGCTAACCACCTGGCCGGGGCTGACGTGCCGCTCTGGCCTGGCCAGAGCGGCACGTCAGCCCCGGAAACAGGCTTGCACCTTGCCTGCAAGCGGCTCTAGCGCGTGACCCCCACGGGCTCCGCTTGCGGCGTCGTGACCCGCTCCAGGTAGGCGATCACGTCGTCGAGCGGCAGCACGTCGCCGTACTTCTGATGGATGTCGAACAGGTTGATCTTGTGAGGCAGCACGCCGCGGTCGGCGACGCACTCCTCGGGCACGACGACGATGTAATTGTAGGAGAAGGCGTCGACGACGGTGGCGCGCACGCAGCCGCTGGTCACCATGCCGGTGACGATGAGGGTGTCGACGCCGTGGAAGGTGAGCAGGCTGGCCAGCTCGGTGCCAAAGAAGCCGCTCGGGTAGCGCTTGGTGAGGACCGACTCGTCGGGCCGCGGGGCGATCGGCGGCACGATCTGGTGCTTCTCGGGCAGGTCTTCGCGGGCGGCGGCGCCGGCGCTCTTCCAGCGGCCGCGCTCGGCGCGGTTGGCGGCGGGCTTGCCGGTAGTGTAGATGACGGGCACGCCGCGGGGCCGGGCCACGTCGAGCAGGCGGCGGATAGCGTCGGCGCACGGCCAGCCGGTGAGGCCCCAGCCGGTGGGGAAGCGGTCGTCGACGAAGGCGTAGCTCATGTCGATGACGACGATGCCGGGGCGGGCGCCTAGCTCGCGCGGCGTGTCCCAGCCGGCCTTGCGGTAGCCCTCCAGGTCGGCGGCGGTGAACAGGTCGTCCCAGGCTGCCATGCTGCCTCCCTCTCCTGCCGCGGTCGCCGCCTGGCGGCCAGCAGGGCGCTGGCCCGCGCGCCGCGGTGGTGGTTGCATGATACGCGATGCGCGGGCGCGGGCGTTGGGCGGCGGGGCAGCGCGCGCGCCCGCGGCGGTTGGGCGCGGCGGCCCGGGGAGCGGCGGGGCGCGAGTGTACGGTCCCGCGTGCGGTGTGCTATCGTGCAAGGAGCAGGCGCGCGGCGGCTGGGCCGCGGGCGCGCGACGGGAGGGGTACGGCGGCGCGGCGCGCCGGGCTGGGCGGGTATGGACGTGTTGCAGATGCGCGTGATCATCCGAGTCCGCGACGTCGAGAGCGCCGTGCGCTTCTACCGCGACGCGCTGGGGCTGCGGGTGACGGAGCGGTGGGCCCGGCCAGGCCCGGGCGCGATCTTCGACACCGGCCGCGGCCAGATCCAGGTATACGCGAGCCAGAATGGCGCGGAGGAGCCGCCGCTGCCGCCGCCGACGATCCTGCTGGTGACGCCCGACGCCGACGTGGAGCACGCGCGGCTGGCGTCGGTGGGCGTGCAGGCGCTGTGGGGCCCCGCCACGACGGCCTGGGGAACACGCCAGTTCGCCGTCCAGGACCCCGACGGGACGACCGTGGTCTTCTGCTCGGCGGCGATGCCGGCCGCGCCGGCCGCCGACGCCTCGCGCGCCACTTCGTAGCGCGGTCTGGACCTACCCCCCGGCTGACCTACCCCCCCCGGCTGACCTACCCCCCC
>DATGMD010000022.1:0-10720 GCA_035293805.1 Chloroflexota bacterium
GCCGGGGGGCGGCAGGCCCGCGAGGCCGGTATAGGCGGCGGAGGCGTTGTAGGCGGCGGTGGGCGGCGCCAGCCAGGGGGCGCCCGGGGCGGGGCCAGCGGGAGCGCCATAAGGGGCGGGGGCAAACGGCTGGGCGAGGGGGGCAAAGCCCTGCCCTTGCACGCCCTGCGGGCTGAACTGCGCCGCCTGCTCGAGCAGCGGCCGCACCGTCGCGCTCATCTGCGCCACACAGCTCGCCTGGTCGTCTTGCGCGTGGACGGGCGCAGCGAGGGCCGCGGCGAGGAGCGCGGCGACGGCGAACGTGCGACGCACGGATGCCTCCCAAGTTACCAGCACGGCGGCAGGCGATTAAGTCCCCACTATACAAACGATCCGGCCGCGCGAGCGTTACAGCGGCATCACACATTCGGCGCTCGGAATACACGGCCGCCGCTGACGAGCGGCGGCCGTTCTCAGCCGGGCCGCCGCGGTGCGGGGCGAGGGTGTGCGAGCAGCCGTCGCCCGTCCGGCGCCGCGGGGAACCCTCGCGCCCGAATGGTATAGTTCCGTGGGGCAGCGCTCGCGCCCCCGGGCGGTGAATGAGGTCACGTGGTAGTATCCGGCACTATCTCCTGAAGTACCGGGCCCGGCTGCTGCTGGGCCTGTTGTTTGTCATCTGCAGCAACGCGCTAGGCTTGGCGGCCCCGGCCGTGCTGCGACGCGCGATCGACGCGATCACAGCCGAGGCCGCGAGCGGCGCCGGGGCGGCGGCCGGCGGCTGGCCACAGCAGGCTCCCGCACTGCTCGCCCCCTACGCCGCACTGATTGTCGGGCTGGCGCTCTGCGACGGGATCTGCCGCTTTACGTCGCGCCTGCAGATCAATGCGGTGTCGCGGCGCGTAGAGTACGCGATGCGCGACGACCTGTTCGCGCACGTCGAGCGACTGGACCAGACGTTCTTCCAGGGCATGCGCACGGGCGATCTCGTCGCGCGCTTCACGAACGACATGTCGGCCGTGCGGCAGTCGCTGGGCGCCGGCATTCAGCACAGCTTCAACACCGCCGTGCTGCTCTGCGCCAGTCTGGCGCTGATGCTGAGCATCAGCCCGAAGCTGACGCTCTTCTCGGCGCTCATCCTGCCATCGCTCGGCATCCTGTACTTCACGCTGAAGCGCCGCATCGAGGCGCGCTTCCGCGCCGTGCAGGACCAGTTTGCCGCGGTCTCGACCCAGGTGCAGGAGAACCTGGCCGGCATCCGCGTGGTGAAGGCCTACGCGCAGGAGCAGGCGGAGATCGAGGCGCTGCGCCGCGCCAGCCAGGACTACGTGGACCGCAATCTGGCCGAGGTCCGCGTGTCCGGACTGGTGTGGCCGCTGATGTCGCTCATCAGCGGGCTCGCGGTGGCGTCGCTGATTTATTTCGGCGGCCAGCTCGTCACGGCGGGCGAATTGACGGTCGGCCAATTCGTCCAGTTCAGCATCTACCTGGGCATGCTGAGCTGGCCGATGATCGCGCTCGGGTGGGTGGCGAACCTGTACCAGCAGGCGCGGGCGGCGCTGGGGCGGCTGCAGGAAGTGTTCGACGCCCAGCCGACGATCCGCGACCCGGCGCAGCCGGTCAGCACCGGCCCAATTCGCGGCGAGATCGAGTTCCGAAGTGTGACATTCGCCTATCCGACGCACGGCGCGCCCCTGCGGGCTACCAATAGTGAGGGGAGCGGCCCAGGGTCACTCGGCTCCCCCTCAGGATCGGAGGCGACGCGAAGCGACTTGGGGGATAGCGGAGCACGGGCCGTGCTCCGCGAGCTGTCGCTGCGCATTCCCGCTGGCCGGACGGTGGCGCTGGTCGGGCCGATGGGCGCCGGCAAGAGCACTCTCGCGCATCTCATCCCGCGCGTCTACGACCCGCAGGCGGGCCAAGTGCTGGTGGACGGGGTGGACGTGCGCGAGCGCGGGCTGGCCGAGCTACGCGCGGCCGTGGGCTACGTGCCCCAGGAGACGTTCCTCTTCTCCGACACGCTGCGCGCGAACGTGACGCTGGGCGCCGAGGGGGCCGACGACGCGGCGGTGGCCGAGGCGATCCGCATCGCCGGCCTGGCCGGCGACGTGGCCGACTTCCCGCGGGGCATCGAGACGCCGGTGGGCGAGCGCGGCGTGACGCTGTCGGGCGGGCAGAAGCAGCGCGTGGCGATCGCGCGGGCGCTGCTCAAGAACCCGCCCATCCTGATCCTCGACGACGCCCTCTCCAGCGTGGACGTGGCCACCGAAGAGGCGATCTTGCAGGCGCTGCGGGACGTGACCCGCAGCCGCACCTGCCTGCTGATCTCCCACCGGCTGTCCACGATTCGCCACGCCGACCACATCGTGGTCCTGGAGGACGGCCAGATCGCCGAGCAGGGCAGCCACCACGACCTGCTCGCCCGTGACGGGCTGTACACGCGCCTCTACCGCCAGCAGCTGCTGGCGCAAGAGCTGGAAGGCGACGAGGAGCTATCAGCCGTCAGCCGTCAGCTGTCAGCCGACGCGACTGATGGGGTACTGATAGCTGATAGCTGATGACTAACGGCTTCGCGGACGACGAGATCTACGGTAAGGCGTACGACGCGCGGCTGGCGCGGCGGCTGCTGCGCTACCTCGTGCCCTATCGGCACACGATGGCGCTGTCGCTCGCGCTGCTGCTGGCGCTCGGCCTGCTCGAGCTGGCAGGCCCCTTCCTCATGAAGGTGGCCATCGACCAGTACATCGCCCCGGGTCGCCCTGACGGGCTCGGCTTTATCACCCTGCTCTACGTCGGCTCGCTGCTCGGCGTGTTCGCGCTGCGCTACTCGCAGACCTACCTGCTCAACGCCACCGGCCAGCGGGCGATGCACGACCTGCGTATGGAGCTGTTCGCGCATCTCCAGCGCATGGGGCTGCGCTTCTTCGACCGCAACCCCGTCGGCGCGCTGATGACCCGCCTGACGAACGACATCGAGGCGCTCAACGAGGCGCTGACCTCGGGCGTCGTCGCCATCTTGGGCGACGTCATCACGATGATCGGCATCAGCGTGGTGATGATCCTGCTCGATTGGCGGCTGGCGCTCGTCACCTTCCTCGTGCTCCCCCTGCTCTACGTGGTCAGCAACCGCTTGCAGGTCCGCCTGCGCGACGCCTACCGCGACATCCGCACGCGCCTGTCGCGGCTGAACGTCTACGTGCAGGAATCCGTCTCGGGCATGGCGATCATCCAGCTCTTCAACCGCGAGCAGCGTAGCTTCGAGCGCTTCGACACCCTGAACGCCGACTATCTGGGCGCCAGCCTGCGCTCGGTGTTCCTGTTCTCGGTGCTGTATCCCAGCGTCACGGTCATCGGCTCGCTCGCGATCGCCGCGATCATCTGGTACGGTGGCGGCCAGGTGCTTCGAGATGCGCTGACGATCGGCGTGCTCGTCGCGTTCCTGCAATACCTCCAGCGCTTCTACGAGCCGATCCGCGACATGGCGGAGAAGTACAACATCATGCAGCAGGCGATGACCTCGGCCGAGCGCATCTTCGCGCTGCTCGACCAGCCCGAGGAGGTGCGCAACCCCGCCGCCCCCGTTCCCCTCTCGGCTCCGCGCGGTGAGGTCGTCTTCGACCACGTCTGGTTCGCCTATCAAAATGAAGAGTGGGTGCTGAAGGACGTGACGTTCCGCATCGCGCCCGGCGAGAGCGTGGCCTTCGTCGGCGCCACCGGCGCCGGCAAGACCTCGCTCATCAGCCTGCTCGCGCGCTTCTATGACCCGCAGCGCGGCCGCATCCTAGTGGACGGCGTGGACGTGCGCGACCTCGACCAGGGGGAGCTACGTCGCCACCTGGGCGTCGTGCTCCAGGACCCGTTCCTGTTCGCGGGCACCGTCGAGCAGAACATTCGCCTGCAGAACCCGGCGATCGGCGACGCGGAGGTGCGGGCGGCGGCGCGGCGGGTGGGCGCCGACCGCTTCATCGAGCGCCTGCCCGGCGGCTACCAGCACGAGGTGCGCGAGCGGGGCGGGGGGCTGTCGGTGGGCCAGAAGCAGCTCCTCGCCTTCGCGCGGGCGATCGCCCACAACCCGCGCATCCTTCTGGTGCTCGACGAGGCCACCTCCAGCGTGGACACCGAGACGGAGGCGCTGATCACCGTGGCGCTGCGCGAGGTGATGCGCGACCGGACCACGCTGGCCATCGCCCACCGCCTGGCCACCGTGCAGCACGTCGACCGCATCATCGTCCTGCACAAGGGCCGCATCGTCGAGCAGGGCAACCACGCCGAGCTACTCGCCCAGCGCGGCCTCTACTTCCGCCTCTGGGAGCTGCAGCGTCACGATAGCCTGGTTCGCTCGGCATGAGATTCCCTCCCAGGGGGGTAGGTCGGGCGCTGGCCGCCGTCGTCGGCGTGGCGGGCATTGGACTGGCCGGCTACGCGCGGTTCGTGGAGCAGCGGCAACTGCGGCTCGCCCGGCGGCGGGTGCTGGTGCCGGGGCTGCCGCCCGCGTTCGCGGGCCTGCGTGTGCTGCACCTGTCGGACCTGCACGTCGGCGCCCCCCACTGCGGCGCGCGGCACGTCGCGACCGCCGGCGCGGCGCTGCCCGCCGATCTGGTCGTCGTGACCGGCGATCTGGTGCATGGCACGCGACAGATCGCGCGTTGCGTCGGCCTGTTGGCAGCCATCCCGGCGCCGCTCGGCACCTGGGTCGTCCTCGGCAACCACGACTACCCCAGCGCGCGCCCCCGTGCAAACAGCGCGGCGCTCGTCGCGGCGCTAGAAGCGCGCGGCATGCGCGTGCTGCGCAACCGCGCGGCGCCGCTATGCTGGCGGGGCAGCACGCTGTGGCTGGCCGGGGTCGAGGACCCGCACCGCCGCCGCCACAATCTGGCCGCGGCGCTCGCCGCCGTGCCGCCCGACGCCTGCACGCTGCTGCTCGCGCACTCGCCCGACGTGCTGCCCGACCTGCCACCCGGCCGCGTCGCCCTCGTCCTCACCGGGCATACGCACGGCGGCCAAGTGCGCATCCCCGGGCTGCCCGCCCTCGTCACCCGCACGCGCCTGCGCTTCCGCGAGCCCCACGGCCTGCGCCGCGTCGGCGGCCAGCTCTTCCACTTTCACGCCGGCCTCGGCTCGCCCACCCCGTTCCGCTTCCGCATGCCCCCCGAAGCCGCCCTGCTGGAGCTTGTCCCCGCCCCCCGCGCACCTACTCACACAGTCGCGGCTTCCGCTCAGTTGGCGTAGCTCCCGAGCTGTAGCGGCAGCCTGGGCACGCTACGCTGAGTAATGGGGGGGCCGTGCGGCTCCACGTCCATCGTAACCGCGACGAATAAGCGGCGGCAGGCGACCCTTGCGTCGGGCGCCGCGCCCGGCGATAACAGGCGGAGCAGGCCGGCGCCGGCGCGAGCCGAGCGAGAGCAGGGGGCGCGCGATGAGAATCAGACGATACGGGCCGACGCTACTCGGCTGGCTGATGGTCGGCCTCCTGCTGGCAGGCTGCCAGGGCGGCGCGAGTACAGCGCCGGCCGCCAAGGCGAGCGCCCCGGAAGCAGCACCCGCGGCGGCGCAGGCGGCTGCTCCGGCAGCCGATTCCGCGCCGGCCGCCCCGGTCGCGGCTGGCCCGGCGGGCGGGGCGACGGCGAGCGTACCGGCGGCGCCGCGCGAGCCCGACGTGGTGAAGATGGCCGATACGATGGCCTTCGTCAGCGCGCCGGTGATGATCGCCGTGGAGAAGGGCTTCTTTCAGGAGCAGGGCATCGACCTGCAGATCGAGCCGACGGCTGGCGGCGCGGACGTGATCCCGCAGCTTGCCACCGGCGAGATCGACGTCACCCACGGCGGCATCAGCCCGGCCATGTTCAACGCCATCGCGCGGGGCGTCGAGATCCGCGTCATCGGCCCGATGAACATCATCCCGCAGGGCACCGGCTCGACGCAGCTCCTCATCCGCAAGGAGGCGGCCGACCGCGGCGAGATTCGCACGCCGGCCGACTTACGCGGCAAGCGCATCGCCGTCAACACTAGCGGATCGCTGGTATCGTGGCAGCTCGACAAGGTGCTGGAGCGCGAGGGAATGAGCATTCAGGACGTCGATCGGGTAGTGATCCCCTTCCCGGACATGGTGCCGGCGCTGGCGAACGGCTCGATCGACGGCGCCATGATCATCGAGCCGTTCCTGTCGCGCTCGCTGAACGACGGCATCGCCTCGGCGCTCGTCACGCGGACGACCCCCGGCGCCATGACGACGAGCCTCATCGCCTCGGGCAAGTGGCTCCAGGAGCGGCCCGACTCGGCGCGGCGCTACATGGTGGCGATGATGAAGGCGATCCGGGACATCCAGGGGAGCCAGAAGGGCGTGGCCGACCCGGAGCGCTTGTTCCGCCCCGAGAACATCGCCATCTACCAGAAGTACATCAACATGCCCGAAGCGTTCCTGCGGGCGCAGATCCCGAACACCTACGACCCCGACCTGGAGACGCCGATCGACACGCTCATGGAGCAGCAGGCCTGGTTCGAGCGGGGGGGCCAGCTTACCTACACGGACCTGCTGCCGCCCGAGCGCGTCGTCGACGATAGCTTCGCCCGCTACGCCCGCGAGACACTCGGCCCCGCGCGGCAGTAGCGAGCCGCCACTCGTCCGCGATCGGGTGCCCGCCGAGTCCGATCCCGTGCTATAGTGCGGGCCAGCGTGGCAAATCCCGTAGTCCGGGCATCGTGCAGTGAGACTGGCTCTGGCCTCGGGCCAGGTCGGTGAGGGACAAGGGGAGAGCCGGCATGCGGTGGCTACGACGCGCGCAATCGTGCGTGCTGCTGCTGGTGGCCCTGACATTGGGCGCAGCCTGCGCGCCCTCGCCCGCCGCGCCGGCGAGCCCGCTGCCCGGCGGCATCACCCCGAACGAAGCAGCGCCACGCCCGTCCGAGGCCGCCGAGGGCCGCCCGCGCGTCGCCGTGCGTAGCGCCTACACCTCCGAGAGCGCGTCAGAGCTAACGCTGCAAGTGGCCCACGAGGCCGATACCTTCGCCAAATACGGCCTTGACGTGACGGTCGAACGGATCGCGGGCGGCAGCCCCAAGGTCGTCGCGGCCATGTTGGCGGGAGACGTGGACATCGCCCAGATCGGAGGCCCGGTCGTCGCCGACGCGCGCGTCGCGGGTGCCGATCTCGTCTACACCACGGCCAACATCCCGGTCCTAGCCCTCAGCCTGTATGCCATCCCTGCCGTCACGCGCATGGAGGATCTGCGCGGCAACGCCATCGCAATCACCCGGGCCGGCACCGTGACGGACTTCGGCGCCCGCACGGCCCTCACGCATTACGGCCTGCGACCGGAAGTCGACGTGGGCATCGTCCAGACAGGGGGACTCGTGGAGGGGCTGGCGACGGTTCAGGCAGGCAACGCCGTGGCCACGCTGCTAGGCCCCCCCTACGACATCATCGCCCGCCAGCAGGGCTTGCACGAGCTGCTCGACTTGCCTAGTCTCGGCGTCGAGTTCCTGCTGAATGGCCTGGCGGTGCAGCGCGAGTACCTGACGCGAAACGAGGACGTCCTGATGCGATTCATGCGCGGCTACCTGGAGGCCATCGCGCGAATCAAGGAGGACAAGGCCTTCGCCAAGCAGGTGCTCGGGAAATACACAGATACCACGGATGACGCGGCGCTGGAGAGCGGCTACGAGGCATTCGGCCAGCGCTATCTCGCGCGCGTGCCCTACCCGACGGCCGCCCAGTTGCAGACGGTGATCGACTTCGTGGCCGAGCGGGACCCGAGCGCCCGCGATCTGCAGCCCGAGTCGCTATTCGACGATCGCTTCGTGCGCGCCCTCGACCAGGAGGGCTTCATCGACCGCCTCTACCGCTAGCGCGGGCTGGGGCCGCGGATCCGAATGACCAAGGTCCGCGTTGTCGCCCCGCATCGCGGACACGCGATTGTCGGCTCGGCCCTGCTTTCGATGTCCGACGATTCCCGCTTACAGTCACCGCTCGGCATCGCCTCGGCTACGATGGGCGCGCGCCGCGGCGCGACGTGGGGTTGCCCTCGGGGGTGGCAGGCAGGCCCGGGCCCTGCCAGACCGTGCGCGCCTCGGGATCGAAGCGCGATTGCAGCACCCGCCCCCCGTTCTCGCTGCGCACGATGATCGCAAAGGATGGCGCGTCGTTCTCGTTCACCTCATTGTGGATCGCGTAGGGCAGCACGTAGTCTACCGTGCCCGGGCCGGCGTCCAGGCGCGCGGTCGGCCGAATCTCGGCGTAGCCCTCGCGGCTGCCGTCGTCCACGCGCTCGTAGCGGTAGATCGCCTCGTGCCCCGCGTGGACGCCGTACACCGTCCACATCGATCCATGATCGTGAATCCAGCCACGGTGGCCGGCGGCGTGGTGCATGTAGGTCACGACGAAGCCGTAGTCGGGGTCCTCGTACAGCAGGTAGTAGCGCGGCTCGCCGGCCCGTGGCAGCCCGCGGGCGGCCAGCCACTCGCGATCGGCGAGCAGCGGCGGCAGGGCAACCGCGATGCGCTGCACCGTCGGCTCCAGCGCCTCGCCGGCCGCGAGCGCGGCGCGCACGTCCTGTACGAAGGTATCCAGCACCGGTTCGACGGCGATCATGGGGCCCTCCCTCCCGACACGCGGCGCTCCGGCGCCGACCACTGCACCAGGCGTGATGGGAGGATAGCACAGCGCGGCCCCGGCTGCAGGGGAGCGTGTCCACGGGGACGTCCCGTGGAGTCTTGCGAGCGAGCGGGGCGCTCGTTCGAGCGTCCGTTGACATGGGCGCCAGGCGGTGCCATGCTAGTATCAACCTGCGCGGCGGCGCCCGTCGTCGCGCGCCGCTCGCAAGTCGCAGCGAACGCGAGGTGCAGCGATGGGAATTTGGGGCACGGTCGGCCTGGCGCTCCTGGCAACACTCCTCGTAGCGTGCGGCAGCGGCGCAGCCAGCCGACCTGCCAGCGCCCCCGCGGCGGACACGAGCAGACCGGCGGCGGCCGCCGGGACGCCCGCCGCCAGCGGCACGGGCGGCGCCGCGCCCGGCCAACCGCCGAGCGCCGTGCTGCAAGGCGCGGCCGAGGAGGGCACCGTCGCGATCTACGCCAGCTCCAACCTCGGTAAAGAGGGCGCGGCGAAGCTCGAAGAGGCGTTCAACCAGAAGTACGGCCTGCACGCCACCATTCAGTACACGGCCTCCAGCTCGATGACCCGCGATGCGTCCCGGGCGATCACCGAGATCAGCGCCGGCCAGCCCCCCACCTGGGACCTGATGATGCTGACCGACGCGCACTACGCGACCTTCGTCCAGAATGGCGTGCTGGAGCCGGTAGATTGGACGGCGCTGGGGCTCGCCAACCGCGACATCCTGGCCTACGACGGCGCTGCCATCAACTTCGTCTCCGACTTCGTGGCGCCCGCCTACAACCCGAACGTCGTGCCGGCCAGCGAGGCGCCGAAGGACTGGCCCGACCTGCTGGACCCGAAGTGGCGCGGCAAGATCGGCGTGTCCACCGCCACCCACCACTGGGCGCGCCTCGCCCAGGCCTGGGGTGACGAGCGCACCACCCGCTTCATGGAGAGCCTCGCCGCCCAGCAGCCGATCCTCGGCCAAACTCCGGAGCTGTACAACCGCCTCACCATTGGCGAAATCGCCATCGACGCGAGCATCCCCGACACCTTCAGCTTGGAGGCCAAGAACACGGGCGCGCCGTTCGTGTTCGTGGACACCGTCAAGCCGCTCATCGCCACGAACTACGACGTCGGACTGCTCAAGGGCGTTCAGCACCCCAACCTCGCGAAGCTCCTGGCCGTCTTCATGACGACGCCGGAGGGCCAAGCGATCTGGGACACCTACGTCGGCGGCACGTCGATGTTCATCGAGGGCACCCCCATGTGGCGCTATGCGCAGGGCAAGGACTACGTCGCCCTCGACGCCAAGTTTGCCGCGGACCAGCTCGACGACCTGACCGAGAAGTACGGCCGCATGGTCGGCTTCCGCTAGCCGCGGCCGTGGGCGCCGCGGCGCCACGACTACCCCGGGTCGACACCGCGCGTTGACGCCTCGCTGGCGCGTGGGTACACTCCTATAACCACGTTGCGCGGCCACGCGGCCGCAGTCTCCCCGCACGCCCCGAGCGCCACGAGGAAGCGGAGTGCAGAATGCGATACCGGCTGAAGCTTGGGCTGGTCGTCGTAGTGGGCTTGCTGGTCGCCTGCGGCGGCGGGAGCGCCGCGCCGGGCGGCACGAGCGCGGGCCAGCCTTCGGCCGCGACGAGCAGCACGGGTGCCGCCCCAACCGGCGGGCCGCCGAGCGCGGTCGTACAAGCCGCCGCCCAGGAGGGCACGCTCGAGCTATACACTCCCTCCAGCCTGGAGAAGACCGGCGCCGCGCAGCTCGTCGAGGCGTTCAACCGCAAGTACGGCCTGAATGTCGACTTCAACTACACGCCGTCCGGCTCGATGACCCGCGACGCCGCGCGCGTCGTCACCGAGATCAGCGCTGGCCAGCCCCCCACCTGGGACCTGATGCTCGTGACTGACGCGCACTACGCCACGCTCTTCAACAACGGTGCGCTGGAAAGGGTCGACTGGGCGTCGCTGGGCGTCGCCGATGCGAGCGTCGTCACCTACGACGGCACCACGCTCAACTATGCTACGCAGTTCGTGGCGCCCGCCTACAACCCGAACGTCGTGCCGGCCAGCGAGGCGCCGAAGGACTGGCCCGACCTGCTGGACCCGAAGTGGCGCGGCAAGATCGGCGTGTCCACCGCCACCCAC
>DATGMD010000023.1:0-42917 GCA_035293805.1 Chloroflexota bacterium
CATCACGGCCCCGCGGCTGGCGCCGGTGACTATTCCACCGGCACCCCAACCGCCCCCACGCATCGTCCCGCCGGCTCCGCTGCCCGAGCCGGGGACGGTGCAGACCGCTGCGGATACGCGGAGCCCCTCGCCTGGCGCTCCTACCCTGCCGGCTGGTGTGCCCACGCCGCCGCGACCAACCGCGCCCACCCGGCGCCCGCAGTAGCTCTCTTGGACTCACGCCGTGGGTGCGGGCCTGACCAGAACGGGCGCCCGAATTGTGGCGGTGCCTTGCAGCGCAGGAGGGGAGGCAGCCCTGTGACCATCGCGGTTCGCGTACGGGCGCTAGTACACGGACTCGTCATCCTGAGCCTCCTATGTGTCGCTCCCGGCAGTGCTGCTCCGCGCGCGGCCGAGGCCCAGGGCTCGGGCAACATAAGCTACGTCTACGACCCACTCGGGCGCCTGATCGGCGTCCTCGATGGGGTTGGGGGCGTGGCCAAGTACCAGTACGATGCCGTGGGAAACCTTCTCGCGATCAAGCGCGAAGGCAGCACGCCCGTCCTCGTAACCAGCGTTGCACCCCTGAGTGGGGCCGTCGGAGCCACCGTCACGATCACTGGGACCGGCTTTAGTACAACGCCGAGTCTGAACACTGTTCAGTTCGTGGGTAGCTCCGGTCCGGTGAGCGCGGCGGTCACGTCGGCCACGGCTACCCAGCTCGTGGTGACGGTCCCCACCGGGGCGCTGACAGGTTCGATCACGGTCAGCACTCCCAGCGACACGGCCGGAACGACTACGGCGGCCGCGTTTACCGTGCTGGACGCGAGCGGGCGTGATACACGAGCGCCGACCATCACGAGCGTTACCTCCAGCCCCAACGTGGTCGTGAATGGCTATCCTATCGCGGCCGCTGGCTCCACGATTACTATCGCCGGCACGAATCTCGAAACCACCTTCAGCGCGAATACCGCGATCAACACAGCCGCCAATAATGTTGTGGCAATCAATGGACAGCGCGCGACAGTCAGCCAAGGGGCCGATGCCTCGCACATTAACGCGACCCTCCCCACGACCGCGAGCAGCGGGCCCCTGACGCTCACCACCCCGGGCGGCACGGCCGCCAATAGCACGGATCTCTTCGTGCCCCCCAGTGGGTACACTCCAGCCAACGTGGCGTTCGCCGACACGATGAGCGTGGGGGGTACCAAGACCATCACCACGAGCGCGAACGCGACGCAGACCATTGCACTTGTAGCCTTTGATGCGTCCGCAGGGCAGGCGCTCAGCCTGCAGCTGAGTAATATTCAGTACTCCGGGTCGTGCAACCCCTCGATCTCCATCCTCGCTCCCAATGGCACGAGCTATCCTGGCCCCTCGTGTCGGGATACCTTTGCCCAGACCCCGGTGCTGCCCGCCACCGGCACCTACACCGTCCTCGTCGTCACGGGCGGCAATGCCGGACAGATGACCATAGCTTTGCAAGCGATCGCGCCAGATACGACCAATACGATCACTATCAACGGACCGGCCGTGCGTGTCACCATCAGCACCCCCGGCCAAAATGCCCTGCTGAGCTTCCAGGGCAGTGCTGGGGAGTCCGTGACCCTGCATGGACAGAACAGCACCGATCCCCAGTATCCTGGCTTTCCGTCCGGGCTCTTTGATTGCTTGCCTACTGTGGCGGTTCAAGATCGGACCAGAACAACCACTCTGGCCACCGGGTCGTGCAAGGATATCTCAGCGATTACGGCCACTCTGCCTACGACAGGCGCGTACGCTATCCTGGTGGATCCTAGTGGAGCGGCCACAGGGACCCTGTTCCTAACGCTCACTCTCGCGGGGACCTCAACGCCGACGCCGACGAGCACGCCTACCAACACACCTACTGCCGGCGCCTCGCCAACGCCGACGAGCACACCTACCCCCAATGGGTCCCCGACCCTAACCTTCACCCCAACCAAAGCTCCAACCGCCACGCCGCTTACGGGACCCGCCCTCGTGGTGCGCCCGAGCAGTATCGCGCCCGGCGGGGTGGCGAGCGTGGACTGGGGCGGCCTCTTCCCGCCGGTTACGCCGACCACCAACGACTGGATCGGCTTGTACACGCCCTCCCAGCCGGATAGCCCCGCCGCCACGGTCACCGTGACTACTACCGGCGGCGTGAGCGGGCAGGTCGCCTTCGCCATTCCTACGAGCCTGGCCACCGGCACCTATCAGATGCGGCTGTTCAACGGGACTGGCACGGGCAGTCGGCTGGCCGTGAGCAATAACTTTAGCGTCACGCTGACTACGTCTACGCCGACGAGTAGCCCGACGAGCGGCGCCTCCCCCACCCCGACGAGCACGGCCACGGCCGGGCCATCGCCGACGCCTGGGGCGAGCTTACTCGCGCGGCCGAACATCATCCCGCAGGGTAGTACGGTCAACGCCACATGGGCTGGCATCCAGGGGCCGACCGCGAGAGATTGGATCGGACTATTTGCGGCCGGCGCACCGCCCCCGACCGTCAAGCCAACGACTTACCAGTACACGACCGGCCAGGCTAGTGGGCAGGTACCGCTCTCTATTCCGAGCGCCCAGGCGCCTGGCTCGTACGAGCTGCGCCTGTTCGCGAACGACACGTTTACACTCCTCGCGACTAGCAATAGCTTTGCTGTCACCGCGCCGTCGGGCGGACTCATGCCGCCGGATGCCTTAGCGACCACTCTACGGCTCCCGGACGCTGTTGGGGTTAGTCCTAGCGGGGCGCGCATCATACAGTTGCTCAGCGCCCAACTCCGGCAAACCGTCGACCCAACGGCCTCGGGGAACATGCCGCCTGCCCAGGATGCGGGAGAGGGAGCGGCTCTGACGAATCCGTCGTGGAGCCCAGAGCTCGGCTTCGTGCCGAATCTCTTGCGGCTCGGCCACACCGCGACCCCCTGGCGGCTCCTACCTCCGTTGGCGGGCACGCCCGGCAGCACGGCCCTAGCCGGTCAGGTGCTCCAACTGAACGGCCAACCGCTCGCCGACGTTACTCTTCAGCTGGGAACGGTCGAGGCGCGCACTGACACGACTGGGCGCTTCTTGCTCGATGACCTCGCGCCGGGCCATCAGGAGCTGGTGATCGACGGGCGCTCCGCGAGCGACGCCGAGCGGGCCTACGGCCAGTTCTTTGCCGGGGTGGACCTGGTGGAGGGCGAGCGCACCGTGCTGCCCTACACGATCTGGCTGCCGCGGCTCGATACGCTCCATACGATAGCCATCCCTGCCCCGACCACCGAGGAAACAGTGCTCACCACGCCGAAGATACCGGGACTCGAGGTGCACCTACCACCGGGCACGGAGATCCGCGACCGGGAGGGCAACGTGGTCACTGAGCTAGGCATCACGGCGATTCCGGTGGACCGACCGCCGTTTCCGTTGCCGCCCGGGGCACCCGTACCGATCTACTTCACCATCCAGCCCGGCGGCGCCACGATTGCGCCGTATGGCGCTCGGATCGTCTATCCCAACTACACCCACGCGGCCCCCGGCACGCGCGGCACCTTCTGGCACTACGATCCCGTGCAGGACGGCTGGTACATCTACGGCCGAGGCACCGTGACGGCCGACGGGACGCAGGCGATCCCCGACCCCGGCGTGGCCGTCTTCGAGCTGACCGGCGCCATGTTCCATGCCGAAGACGGCCCCCAGCCGCCGGGTACCGCGCCCCCGCCAGGCAACGACACCGAAGACGGAGAGCCTGTCGATCTGAGTACCGGCCTCTTCGTCCTGAACAAGACTGATTTGGCACTCCCGGACGTACTCCCGCTTCGCCTTACGCGGACGTATCGACCACTCGACGCTATCTCGCGGCCCTTCGGGATCGGCGCGACCCATCCCTATGAAATGTACCTGTATGCACCGTATGGGCAGGAAGCGGAGGGCGTGAGCCTGGTCCTACCGGATGGCGGTCAGGTCGTCTATCTGCCGACCGTCTTCTGTCCCGGCGGCGGAGTAGACTGCGCCTCGGTAGTGTACACGCATACGGCGACCCCTACCCCTTTTTATAATTCGCAGCTCACCTACAGTGCGTCGGATCACCGCTGGCACATCACCCTCCGGGATGGGACTGTCTATCTGTTTGGCGACGGGGCGCCGCTCCAGGCTATCCGCGATCGCTACGGCAATCAGATCACGCTCGCTCGAAACGGAGGCACGAACGCCTATGGCGATAATGTAGGAAACGTCACACAGATCACCTCGCCGAATGGCCGTTGGATTCGGTTGACGTACGATACCAATAGCCCCCCTCGCATCACGGGGGCCGAGGATAACATCGGGCGTGCGATCGGCTATACATACTACACAACATACTCAGGCGGTGATCCACGCAACGGTCATCTGGCGACCGTCACACTGGTGGACGGCAGCACAACCTATATGACCCAATATACCTACGACCCCAGCACGGGCGCGCTGACCCAGATTACGGACGCGAAGGGGATCACCTACCTAACCAACAGCTATTATGCCAATGGTCGAGTGTCCCAGCAGACGCTCAACGATGGGACCGCGAATCCACCGACGTATCAGTTTAGCTACGTCGATTATTCGCCACCCACGAGTCGCGTCCAAGAGACCGCCGTCACCGACCCCCGGGGCATCGTGCGTCGGGTCCAGTTCGATACGCGGGGCTACACGATCAGCGATACGCGAGCCTACACGACGCCGCAGTATCCGACGAATCCCCCCGGCCCCCCGGAGCAGCAGACGAGTACCTACACTCGGCGAGCCGATGGTCTGGTGGAATCCATGACAGATCCCCTGGGGCACCGGACCACCTACGACTACGACCCCTGGGGAATGGTGACGCGCGTGACTCGCCTGGCGGAGCAGGCAACTCCGTACCAATTGACCACGCTTTTCAGCTACGAGGATCGCTTCCACCAGGTCGCCAGCGTAACCGACCCTCTCCAGCACACCACAACCTACACCTATGATGCACTGGGAAATATCACCGTCATCACCGACCCGCTGGGGCACTACACGGTCCTTACGTACAACGCGGCGGGCCAGCCGCTCAGCCTGACCGACCCACTCGACAACACGACACGCTTCGCCTACGCGCTGGGCGATCTTGTCCAGGTGACCGACCCGCTGAACCGGACGAGCGCGCGCTTCGTGGACAACGCCGGACGGCTGGTCACGACGACGAATGCGCTCGGGCAGACCACGCGGCGGGAATACGATGGTATCAACCTGGTGCGCGAGGTGACCGATGCGCTGGGCCAGCACACGACGTTCGGCTACGACCTGAACGGCAACCTCATCAGCGTGACGGACGCTCGGAACAACACGACCAGCTACAACTACGACAACATGGACCGGCTGAGCACACGCACCGATGCCCTGGGCCAAGTGAACTCGACAGGACACCAGGAGACTTACCAGTACGACAAGGCGGGCAACGTGATCCAGGTGACGGATGACCGCCGCGGCAAGATCACGACCTACTGCTACGACGGCCTCAACCGTCGGACGTTCGCCGGGTTCGGCACGGTCACGCCGCCCGGCGCCTGCGCCGCCGGGGCGAACTACGAGAGCACGATCATCTCGGCGTACGACGGCTGGAACCGGCTCACGCAAGCGGTAGACTCGGCGTCGGGCACCACGACACGCACCTACGACGACGTGCAGCGTACAATGACAGAGACGACGCCGCAGGGTACGGTTAGTTACCAGTTCGACCCTGCCGGGCGCCGGACCATGCTGACGGCCTCAGGCCAGGCGCCCGTCGGGTACACCTTTGACGACGCGAACCGGCTGGTGCAGCTCGTCCAGGGAGCGACCACCGTGGGCCTGGCCTATGACCCGGCCAACCGCCAGACGCAGCTCACCTTGCCGAATGGGGTGAGTGTAACCCACGGCTACGACGCGGCTGGCCAACTGACCAGCCTGAGCTACAGCCAGAACAACAGCACACTCGGCAACCTGGGCTACAGCTATGACCTGGCGGGCCAGAGAACCAGCCTGACGGGCAGCTTCGCTCGCACGGGGCTGCCGACCGCCCTCACGTCGGCGACGTACGACGCGGCGAACCGCCTGACGCAGTGGGGCACGACGAGCATCACCTACGAGAACACGAACGGCGGCAACATGCTGACGGATGGGGCTCATACGTATAGCTGGAACGCGCGCAGCCAGCTCAGCCAGGTAGTGACGAGCGGCACGACGACCACCTTCGCCTATGACGCGCTCGGCCGCCGGCAGACCAGCACGGTCGTGCCGCCCGCGCCGACGCCGACGGTGACGACCAGCTACCTGTACGCCCGGGTGAACCCGATCCAGGAGCAGGCGAGCACAGGCACGGCCAACCTGCTCACTGGGCTGGGCCTCGACCAGTACTTCGCCCGCACGGAGAGCAGTACCACCCGCAGCTATCTGACTGACGCGCTCGGCTCGACCCTGGCCCTCGTGGGCGCCAGCGGCGTCGAGACGCAGTACACCTGCGACCCCTTTGGCAACACCATGCCGAGCGGCCCGGCCAGCACCAATCCCTACCAGTACACCGGGCGGGAGAACGACACGAGCACCGGGCTATACTACTACCGCGCACGGTACTACAACCCAGCCATCGAGCGCTTCATTAGCGAGGATCCCCTGCTCTGCGCACTCACCAACAGAGTACCGCTAGCATCTATTGTGAGTTATCCCCAATCACTGAATGCGTTTGTCTACGCATTGGATGACCCTGTAGATCGGCGTGACCCCCTTGGGTTGACATCTGATTGTGAATATTACCAGCAACGTTGCCATGATGTCCGAGATGCGATCTCACAGGGATATTACTGTCAGGCTGCTCCTACCGTTTGTCAACGCGGTGGAGATAACCCATATTCCAATTGTGTACGCGGATGCCTGCAAGCAGCTGATAGTGCCGCATGTGTGCCAATCGTGGGGCGCAAGCACACAAATGGCGTGGGCACAGTCGCTTGTGCTGTAGAGATCCATGCGGCATGCTTCGCGACATGCCTGAATGTACTTAATGGCCGCCCGGACTATGTACCATTGCCGCCACATATCATTAAGTGACAACATATGATGTATGTTCCTAGATTGTGCCGGTTCATCGGCTTGATATTCACGTTCATATCCGTCGTGAGCGCGCCGATGTTCCTGTACTACGCCATCGTCGTCATTTCTGATATACCCTCGGCCGTGCATGAGCCATGGCTGCTGTTGATCTCCGCCATGTTGGTCATCAATACCGTATTTGGAGCTGTAGTTGCCTATGCATTCTACAATCTTAGGCGTTGGGGTCGCTATGTGGCGATTGGATTCTCGCTGTTCTATATATCAGTCATTCTTGGCAACGAAATCGTATCATATATGGTCTTCCGTGGTAGAGGGATTGGTAGCATGACCAGCATAGCATTGGAGGCGTTATCAATCATCGGCTTGATGTCGTTGATTATCATATGTCTATCACCTTCAATCAGGGCAACGATGACCAGGTGATCACTCGACATCCTCTCGTTGCCTTGATTGGTTAGTGTTGCGCTCTGACATGTCTTGCGGCTGCGATCACGCATTGTGGTCACAAGAATTGTATCTATCGCACCTATCAGCGGATGATAGCTAACACCTATAGAAGGACCGGGTCAAAGCGGGCATACGGATAAACGCCATAATAGCTAACCCGCAGATCCTCAACGGATTCGCGTATGCAAACGATGCACCCATGACCATCCGCGATCCTCTTGGCTTATCACCAGAGTGCGACTATTATCGTGACAGATGCGCCGCTGTTACGAGTGATACTGCCAAAGCATATCGGTGCTATGCTGGTCTGGCAGTCTGCGAAGGCGCTCCGCGAGACGAAACTAGCAATTGTATCCGTAGCTGTTTGCAGAGCTTCGATCGCAACATTTGCAGCAGGATTCCACTATTCGGCAGAAAGGATGTGGAGGATGCGGTTACTGAAGGCTGCTCCTTCTTTCAGGCGCATGCGATCTGCTTTGCCCGCTGTGGTATTGGCAGAGGGATCGATGAAGTGAGACATCGATTTCCAGACCCACCAATTATCAGATGACCAGATAAGGTGTTGACGCACACTCGATGATACCCATATGATTGCTACTATGCGAATTGTAAGCGGGATATATGGCGCCATTGGCGTACTTGGCGGGGTGATTTTCCTGTGGTATCTGGTATTCGGGCGATCATTACTAACCGAAGGGATAGTTGCGTCGACAGCGTATATATTTACTGTCGCACTGGCTCTGGTCCATACTGCTTTTGCCGCAGCGGCAGCATACTTAATATGGATACGCAGGGCGATTGGAGCGCTAGTAGCCGTAACCTACAATGCTATCTGGATAATTGTGCCACTTTATGCTATAGTTGCACTAATAATAGGTGCACCTGAAAGACTAATCGAGCCGGTTGGGTTAGTGGAATTGTCCATCCTAATCGTGCCAGGTGTGTTGAGTATAGTCATATTGTATGCGTGGCGAAGCAGATATTTCATTGGTTAGACTATGAGAGCCTGGCTACGGCAACGTACCGCGTGGCGCACTTCCCTCACGCTATGGGGGCCGACGACGACTATCTATGATTAACCCTTCACCTATCGAGTAAGAAACATGGGAAGGCTTTGGGCGCTCCACACGACCAGCGCAGCTATGGTGATCGCCTCCCGCAAACATGGACCGCGGTGTGCACGTTCGCCGCGGTCCATGCCGCCTGCTGGTCTGGCTGTGCAGCGCGACTTGAGAACGGCGAGCTGGAAAGATACGATCCGCCGATATTTCGATAACGACCTACGGTGATACCAAATGGAACGAGGCCTCGATCTGGCAGGAATAATGTACGCCGTGTTAGGTGTATTTCAGAGTGCAGCCACGGTCTTTTTTTCGATCGCACTCTTGTCTCCGGATCATTCACTACGCCTCCTAGTCCTTGCCTTCGGGATTAGCGCTATACTAAACATACTGATGGCGTATGCATGTCTTACTCGCCGCCGATGGGGACGTTATGTGGCATGCTTATACAGTTTGATATATATACTTCTGATTGTTGTCGTGTACGCGCTGTCTCTTGCGCTTGGCATTACACGTGATCCACTAATAGGAGTTTCATATCTACCGCTTGTACTTGTATTCGTCTTGCAAGCAGCCATATTCTTGTCTCCGGGGGCTGGAAGGGCGATGATACGTTGAATCAGATAGCGAGTTCATAATCGGCCACGTCTATATGGCAAGACAAATAGCGGGAACAATTTGCCTGTCGGGTAAGAGAGATGGGGAGGCTAGCTATAATCCACACGACAAGCTCGGCTATGGCGATCGCCTCGATCGCAAGCGCGGTGGTATTGGCGGCAGCCGTTGTGGTACACGCAGATGGCCGGAGCGGTGAACCCGTTCCCTATATAGAGACCTTTGATGGCCGTCCGGCTCGGCCCGAGCCCTGGCGCCCGCTCGACTGGGATGTGACGACGCACTCGCGCGACCCAAATACGTGGCGCACTCCGCGCCCTATGGAGGCTATGCACGGCGACATATGCACCCCTCCACCTGCTGCTCACACCGCCCGCTCCTACGAGGACGCGGTTTTCCTCTGCAACGACCATCTCATGACGGCAATCAACGCCAGCAGTTACGGCGTCATCTACCTTACGCCGAGTCACCAGGTGGACTTCTCTGACGGCGAGGCAACAATACGCTTCGATCTCTCCACCCTCCGCACCTCGCCCCGCGACTGGATCGACCTCTGGGTCAGCCCCTATGACGAGCACCTTCAGCTCCCGTTAGAAGACTGGCTGCCTGACCTCAACGGCCCGCCACGGAGCGCGGTCCACATCAAGATGGAGAGCCTGAACGGCGCCACGCCGTTCAAGGCGTTCGTCTACCGCAACTTCCGGGAGGAGGACGTAGGGGGCGACGCGCAGACCGGCTACGAGAGCTTCCTGGACCCGAGCGCCCTCCGCCGCGACACTTTCGAACTGCGTCTCTCGCGCACGCACCTGAAGTTCGGCATGCCGGCCTATGATTTCTGGTGGGTGGACATGGACATCGCTGATCTCGGCTGGGACCAGGGCGTGGCGCAGTTCGGCCATCACTCGTACGACCCCACGCGCAACTGCCCGACGTGCGGCCCGAATACCTGGCACTGGGACAACGTCTCCATCTCGTCGGCCATCCCCTTCACCATGCTGCGCGCCGACCGCCGCTACGTGGACCCCGATACCGAGCCCGGCGTCAACTTTCCTGCCCCCTCCCCCGACAACAGCCGGCTGCGCTTCGCCGGCGTCGGGCGCAATATAGAGGTGAGCTTCGATGGCGGTACGACCTGGGAGCCGGCGCAGCTGCAGACCCAGATGAAGTATGACTACACGCGGTTCCAGTCGTACTGGACGCCGATCCCCGCTGGCGTATGGAGCGTGCGGTTCCGCGGGAAGAGCGCAACACCCGGGCTGCCGTGGATGGTGCAGGACATCTCCGTCTGGTCCCGCGAGCCTCCTGCTCAGAATAGCGCCCAACCACCGAGCGAGCAGGCCGCCTTGTTCGAGTGTCCCTTGTAGCTTCTACGCGATCCTCGCCTAGCGTCCCGGTAGTGCGATTCCCTGGCTTGCCTGGTGACGGCGATCCGTGAACGGACACGCGGCTCCCGGGCACCGTCGTCTCGGCCCCTGAATCCGCGGGTGACGGCTGATCCGCCCGAGCGGGAACGATTGCGCTATAGCCGTTTCTGCTGTTCGATGCGGCGAGCACGCGCCTGGCTCCTGTTCGGCGGCCTGAGCGCCGACCCAGCCCCGTGTGAGTGTCCACCCTCGCGTTGTTGGCTTTGCCTGGTCATACCCGCCGTGCGCAATCTCGGGATCAACCCCGCTGCCGATCGGTGCCCTGCCGCTCACGGTTGCTGGCGATCGGCTCCTCTCAACCGTCAGCACGAAAGCTCAGGCCGCCACTCAGAATTCGGCGTTGCTGACGATGCTGACGGTTGTGCCAGCGACTTGCCGTCCACGCGACGCCAGGAATTCTCCGTTGAATTGTTGTTGCCAATGTCGGCATTAATGGCGTACAATCAACGCATGAGCGATACCGAGCGGGACTTTCTAACGGCAGCCGAGGCGGCAGCCGCCCTGGGCCTGCCAGGGCGCACGGTCCGTAACCGCCTCCAGCGCGGCATCATGCGCGGCGTGGCGGTGAATCCGCGATTATGGCTGGTGTCCCGCGCCGAGGTCGAGCGCTGGCGGGAAGTCGGCAAACTGCCGCCGGGCCGGAAGCCGCGTCCCGAGTCGTAACCAAACAAGTGCCCCGGCACCGTTGCAGCGGCCCGGGGCTGGCGAGCACCTGAGTAGGAGGTACCCGCAATGGCAATTCTAGCACCGGCGCCCTCAACAGCTCTCCGCGCCGCGATCTACCGCCGCGTCAGTACGCTAGAGCAGGGACAGCGCGGCCATAGCCTCGACGCGCAAGCGCAGGACTGCGCAGCGCTCGCCGCCGAGCTGGGCGCCACTTTGATTGGTGAGCCGTTCACCGACCGCGACAGCGGCGCCGAATGGAATCTGCCGGGCCTGAACGCGATGCTCGACGCGGCGAAGCGGCGCGCCTTTGACGTGCTGCTCGTCTACGACCCCGACCGGCTGGCGCGCAACATGGCGAAGCAGCTCGTGGTCGAGGAAGATCTCAAGCGCGCCGGCGTCGTCATTCGCTACGTCACTCTTCGGCTAGGCGATACCGCCGAGGATTACCTGCTCAAGAACATGCGCTCGGCCATCGCGGAATACGAGCGCTCGAAGATCGCTCTACGGACCAGTCGAGGTCGCCGCGCGAAAGCCGAGCGCGGCTTGATCGTCGGGAACGGATGGGCGCCCTACGGCTACCGCTTCACCTACGACACTGATGGCCGAGTAGTCGGTCTGGAAGAGGACCCGGCTACGGCGCCCGTCGTGCGTCGTATCTTCACCGACCTCACGCAACATTCCCTCAACGAGGTCTGCCGACGGCTAAACGCCGAGGGTGTGCCGACGTACTTCCAGGGGCGCACGCGGAGGGGAAAGCCGCTGTCAGGTCGCTGGCGCGACAGTACGATTCTCGGCATTGTGCAGAACCCCGTGTACCTCGGCACCGCTGCATACGGACGCCGAGACACCCACAAGCAGCTACGTCCGCCCGATACGTGGCTTACTATTGCCGTGCCCGCTCTCATCGATCGCGATACCTGGGACGCAGCCCACGCAGCGATGGCTCAGCGCCGGGACCGGCGGCCCGCGAAGCGGCCTGACCTGGAGCACGTCTACGAGCTTCGCGGACGGCTGACTTGCGGGCATTGCGGCGGAGCAGTCGCTACGCAGATCAACAACGGGCACCGCTACTACGCCTGTCTCCGCCGGGAAGCAGCGCGGGCCGCTTTCCAGGGTAAGCCGCGATGCACACTACCGCCCGTGCCCAGTGCGCTCCTAGATGCTGAGGCGTGGCAGCTCACGAGCGCCGCCCTACTCGATAAGGAGCGTCTTGCCATGGGGCTCCGGGCGGCCCGTGAGCAGCACAGCGATGCGGACACCCGCCAGCGCGAGCGGCTGGATGCCGTCGACCGCGAAATTGCGCGGCTGCGCGCACGCTTCGACCGCATCACGGACGAACGGCTCGACGCTACCCCAGGGAGCGAGACAGACCGCGCATTGCGCTCCAAGGCCCACGAGGTCGAAGCGGCGATCAACCGGCTGCTGGCGGACCGAGCCAAGCTCGCCGCCGCTCCCATGCCGGGGATTAGCGAGACGGAGAGCCTGCAGCTCTGTGAGTTCGCGGCGGAGGTACGCGCGGGGATCGAGCATGCGACGCCGGCGGAGCGCCGCCGTGTCTACGAACTGCTGCGCCTGGAGGGCACCGTCCGTCTGGACCCAGAGCAGGGGGTGCAACTCGGGCGGCGTCACCGCTTTTCGATCGCCTGGACCAGCGTCCTAGACCTATCCCACGACACACGAGAGGTCAAGAAGACGCGCGTCGAGTATTTCACCGACGACTACGCTGATTGGGAGCGCAAGTTCCTGGGCGAGGTCAAGATCAGCCTCGGGGGCGTCCCCGCCCCGGAGCCGGCCGCGGCCCCGGCGTAGGGCTGCCGCCCGAGCCATGCCAGCTGACGTCCTCGCCGGCTGCTGGGCTGCGGCACGGTTCCCGCCGGTCGCGGCCACGCGCCGCGCGGCGCGGCGCCCCGTGTGCGGTCTGTGCCATCTCTGTAACGCGGGGCCGCTAGCACGATGACGAGCGCGGGACTACGATAACCGCGCCATGGTTCTCCTCTTGCGGCGCGGCGCCGGGGCGATCAGGAGTATCGCCCCGGCGCCGTGGTCGTGCGGGAGCGTCAGCCCCCGCCTGCCGCGCCCGCGAGCGCCCGCCGCCACCCAGTCAACGCCCCGTCCCCGCGGCGAACGCGCCGGCCAGACAGGGAAGCGCCGCCAGCGCGCCGCGGAACGCTGCCCGCCGCGCCGCGCGGCGGCACCCGATCCGTGCCCGCGTGCGCGCCGCCGTTACTGCCCGCGCGTGAGCAGGTCCTGGATGCGCGCGCGGCGGGCCAGGAAGTCTTGCTCGTCCAGCCGCTGGAGAAACTCCAGCGTGATCAGCGTCGGCTTGACGTTCGCCCGCTCGACGTCCGCCAGATCGTTCTTGGTCTTCGACCCGGGCAACAAGTGCAGGTCCTGGAAGTTGGTCGCGTAGAGCACGTCCTGCGCCTCGCGTGTGAGCAGGTAGTTCACCCAGAGTTTCGCGGCGTTGGGGTGCGGCGCGGTCTTCGGCACCCCGACGTAGAGGTACAGCAACAGCGGCGCGTCGGTCGGCACCACGTAGTCGAGCGGCGCGCCCTGGGCCTTCGCCTTGTAGGTGTCCGACTGGCTGCAGTCGAGCGCCAGGGCGTCGAACTCGCCGCTGATCAGGCGCTCCGTCTCGTTGCAGCGGATCAGCCCCGCCACCTGGTCCGACAGCCGAGTCACGTAATCGAAGGTCCGCTGCGCGCCCCACAGCTCGTCGGTCGAGAGCAGGTCGAAGTACGCGGCGTACGAAGTGCTCGCCAAGCGGCCCTTGTATTCGGGCTTGAGCAGGTCTTGCAGCGTGTGCGGCACCAGGTCGCCGCGGAGGCGACTCGTGTTGTAGGTGATCCCCGCCAGGCTGGACTGGAAGGCGACGGCGATGCCGCCGCCGGTCACGAGCTGCGGGTCCTGCACGTTGGGCGCCCAGCTGGCCCAGGCCACGGGCTCCAGCGCGTTCGCCTGCGCCGCGACCAGCATGCTGCTCGCGTACGCAACCACCAGATCGGTGGCGGTGGGCCGCCCCGCCTGCACTTCCTGCCCGACCCGCGCCACCATCTGCGGCATCGACGCGCCCGGCGTGAACTGCACGTTGACGTTCAGGCCGTAGTACTTGTTGTAGCCCTCGGCCAGGCGGCGCACGCCCTCGTTGCCGCCCATCGTGCCCTCGCCCCAGACGAGCGAGAGCTGGCCCTCCTTGCGCGCCGCCTCGACCATCGCCTGAAGCGCGTCGCTCTGCGCCGGAGCGGTCGCTGCGCTCGCCACGGCCGGCGCGCTGGCGGCCGGCGGCGCGGGGCTGGCCGCGGGGCCGCTCGCACACGCCGCCACCACGAGTACGGCCAGGACGCCCGCCGTCCCCCGGAGCGGGTATCGGCATCTCATCGTTGCGTCTCCTCTCGCCGAGCCGCTCCTCGGCGGCGTGCCGCGGCTTCGACGGGCGCTCACGGCGCCCGCCCTGCCAGCCCAGGGTACCATCTAGCCGGCGGCCGATGGCGGCTTACTGGACTACGGCACGCACAGTCTATATCCTGGCTGCAGACGGCGCGCAACGACGCGCTCGAACCGCCGCGCGGCAGCCGCGGAGTAAGCAGGGGGGCCTATGCCGATCCGGCGCGGCGCCGACTTCCTCGCGAGCCTGCGCGACGGCCGCGAGGTGTGGCTGCACGGCGAGCGAGTGGACGTCACCACGGACGCGCGCCTGGCGGGCTGCGCGCGGGCGTTCGCCGCCATCTACGACCTCCAGGCCGATCCGGCGTGCCACGACCTGCTCACGATGCCCTCCCCGGACACCGGCGAGCCGGTCAGCATCGCCTACCTGCTGCCGTATACCACCGACGACCTCGTGCGGAAGCGCCAGATGATCGAGTATCTCGCGCGCCACACGGGGGGCGTTGTCGGCCGCCTGCCCGAATACATCGCCAACATCGTGCTCGGCCTCTACGACGCGCGCGACGTGCTCGGCGCCGAGGACCCGGGGTTCGCCGCGAACGCGGCGGCCTACTTCGCCCACTGTCGCGAGACCGATCCGTGCGTGAGCCTGGGCTTCGTCGACCCGCAGCGCGACCGGCAGCGGCCCGCCACGGATTTCGAGTTCCTGAAGGTCGTCGCGGAGCGTCCGGACGGGCTGATCGTGCGCGGCGCCAAGGGCGTGGCCACCCTGGCGCCCTACGCCAACGAGTTCGTCTGCCTGACCCTGCCCCGCGAGGGCATCCCGCCCGAGGAGGTCATCCATTTCGCCGTCCCGATGGGCACCCCGGGCATCAAGATCATCTGCCGCGAGCCGCTGGCGCCGCGGGTCGCCGCGGAGCACCCGCTGGCTGCCGCCTACGACGAGATGGACGCCTGGGTGGTCCTCGACGACGTGTTCGTGCCGCGCGAGCGCGTCTTCTACCGCCGCCGCCCCGACCGGCTCGGGGCGCTCCACCGCCGCATCCTCGCCTGGGCCTACTACCACGGCGTCGTGCGCATGGCGGTGAAGGCGGAGGTGCTGCTGGGCATCTGCCTCGCCATGACCGACTACCTGGGCACGGCGAAGGTGCCCCACGTTCAGAACGGCCTCGCCGACGCGATCTGCTACGTCGAGCTGCTGCGCGCCCTCGTCCACGAGGCCGAGCGGCAGCCGGTCCGCTCACCCTCGGGCCTGGCCATCCCGAACCCCACTCAGGTGAACGTCGGCCGCATCTACGCCGTCGAGCGAGAGCCGCACATCCTCCAGGTCGTGCGCGAGGTGTGCAGCTCCAACATCCTCATGGCGCCGGGGCAGGCCGAGCTAGAAAGCCCTGAGATCGGCCAGTACGTCTACCGCTACTTGGTGGGCAAGGACGAGCGCGCGCCCGAGCGGTTCCGCCTGCTGAAGCTGGCCTGGGACTACGCGGTGGACTCGTTCGGCGCGCGGCAGCTGCTCTTCGACATGTTCAACGCCAGCGACCTGCGCGCCAACAAGGCGTCGCTGGCCGCCACCTACGCGCCGGACGCCGCCACGACCCTGGCCCGCCGCCTGGCGGGGATCCCACCGCCCGGCGCCCGCCCACCGGGTGCCGGCTCTCCGAACGACACTGCCGCACCGGCCGCCCGAAGCGCCCCCGGGCAACCACAGGACGTTCTCTAGAGCAACTTGCGCCCAAGCTAAGCAGCCAGCGTCTCGGAGGGGTGGGTCTCGTGCCCGCCCGCGGCCTGTGGCGCGGAATACTGCAAGCGCCACTGGCCGCAGCTCCGGCGTGGGCCGCCTACTCAGCCGGGCTGCAAACCGCGGTAGTCTGAAGCTCCGAGCGCCTTGGGCCTCAGCTACTGCGGGGAGTCCGTCCGCCCGCTACGCTAAATTGGCGCCCGCGGTGGGGGCGCCGCCGGCGGCCGCGACTCGGCCCACTCCCGCTCGGCCGGGTGGCCGGACGGCTGCTGTCGGCCGTCGTGGCCGGCGCGCTGGCCGCCCGCGACGCAGGGCGAGCCGCCGGCCGCTGGCCCGCCGGCCGCGGGGCCGGATGATGGCCGGCGCTCGCGCGGCGCTGCATCTTCGGAGCCGGCGTGGTGCCGGGGCGACTGGGCGCGGGCCGCGCGGCAGCGCCGCCAGGCTGGTCCTTAGCGGACCTGGCGACCGCAGTAGAGGTCCGGGGCGGAGCGGGAGGCGCCGCCCCGCCGCCCGGCCAGGCCGCCCGCGGCAGGCGGCGCCCGAGCGCCCGCTCGAACGCGGCCCAGCGGGACAGGTCTGTCGGCTCCAGCAGCGTCACCGCCACGCCCGAGCGCCCCATGCGGCCCGTGCGCCCCACGCGGTGCGTGAACAGCTCCGGCGACTCGGGCAGCTCGTAGTTGATGACCTGCTCGATGTGCTCCACGTCGATGCCGCGCGCCGCCACGTTCGTGGCGATCAGGATCGGCACCTTGCCGCTCCGCACGTCCTCCATCACGCGGTCGCGCGCGTTCTGGCTGAGGTTGCCCTGCAGCGCGGCCACCGGGTAGCCGAGCGCGTCCAGGCGCCGCGCCATCTGCTTCACGCCGTGCTTCGTCCGTCCGAACACCAGCGTCATCCCCGCGCCGCGCGCGTCGAGCAGCGTCTGCAGCGCCGCCCACCGCTGGCCCACCGGCACCTCGTACACTTGGTGCTCGATGGCCGGCGTCGAGGCCGGCGTCCGCTCCACCCGCGCCGTCGCCGGCGCGCGCAGGTGCCGCTCGGCCGTCGTCCGCACCCAGGCCGGCATCGTTGCCGAGAACAGCGCCGTCTGCCGCTTCGCTGGCGCCCGCCCAAGGATGCGCTCAACGTCGGGCGCGAAGCCACGGTCCAGCATCTCGTCGGCCTCGTCCAGCACCAGGAAGCGCAGGTCCTGGAGCACGAGCGCGCCCTGCTGGATCAGGTCGAGCACGCGGCCGGGCGTGCCGACCACCACCTGCGCGCCGGCCTGGAGCGCGCGGATCTGGCTGCCCGGCGCGCGCCCGCCGCAGATGACGAGCGTGCGGAACCCATACTGCTCGCCGAGCGCGGCGAACACCTGCTCGACCTGCACCGCCAGCTCGCGGGTCGGCACCAGCACCAGCCCCTGCACCTGCCGGCGGCGCGCGTCGAGCCGCTCGCTGAGCGGCAGCGCGAAGGCCAGCGTCTTGCCCGAGCCGGTCGGCGCCTCGCCGACCAGGTCGCGTCCGGCGAGCAGCGGCGGGATGGCGGCGCTCTGAATCTCGGTGGGGGTAGTGATGCCCATCTGGGCGAGGGCGGCGAGGGCTGGCGCGCCAAGCGCCATCTGGGAAAACGTCGACAAGTTGCGTCCTTCCGGGGGGTGCGCCCGCGCGGCGGGCCGCACCACAAAAATGGGGCACGCCGCGCTGGGCATGCCCCTACGTCGGTCCTACGATCTTCGGTTGCGGTTACTATACCAGAAGTGAAGCCTTGTCGGACGGGGACCGCCGTGAACGACCGTCGCACACCGCCAGGCACTACGCCCGCCGCCGACCCCTCCCCCGCACGACCGCTCCTGCGCGGTTGGTCCCACGCGATCGCCGCGCTGGGGGCCGTCCCCGCTCTAGCTGCCCTGCTCGGGCCGTCGCTCGCCGACCCGCCGCGCGCCGTCTCGCTGCTCGTGTACGGGCTCAGCATGATCGAGCTACTGGCGGTCAGCGCCAGCTACCACCTGCGCGCCTGGCGCCCCTCCGTGCGCGCGACGCTCCGCGCGCTCGACCACGCGAGCATCTTCGTGCTCATCGCCGGCACCTACACCCCGATCGCCTTCAACGTGCTGGCCGGCGGGGAGCGTGTAGGGGTGCTCGTCACGGTCTGGGCCCTGGCGGCAGTCGGCGTGACGTGCAGCGTGCGAACGCACCGGCTGCCGCGCTGGGCACGGACGGGGCTCTACCTCGCAATGGGCTGGGTGGCGCTCATTCCGGCGCCCAGCCTCGTGCGCGCGCTGCCGGGGCTGGCAGTCGGGGGGCTCGTCGCGGGCGGGCTGTTCTACACAGCCGGCGCGCTCGTCTACGTGCGCCGCTGGCCCGACCCGCTGCCACGCGTGTTCGGCTTCCACGAGGTGTTCCACCTGCTGGTGATCGCCGGGGCCGCGACGTTCGCCGCCACGATCTGGATCTGGATCGTGCCGTTCCCCCGCGCCTGACCAGGCGGGCGGCGCTCAGGCGCCGGCGACCTCGACCGCCACCGGCTGGGCCGTGGCCGGGCCCGGCCACGGCGCTTGGAGGAAGTCCACCACGGCGGGCGCCGAGGCGAACATCACGCTGATGTGGTTCTCGTCGGGGACGAGCACGAGCCGAGTGGGAACGCCGGCCTCTTCTAGCGCGGCCGCGAACACCTCGGTGCTGGCCGGCGGGGCCTCGGTATCGCCCAGCCCGTGGACCAGCAGAAAGGCCGGCGCCGACCGCTCGACGTAATGCATGGGGGCGGCCAGCTTCCAGCGGCTAGAGTCCGCTCCGAACACCGGCTCGAAGAACGGCGCGACGCACAGCGCCGCGTAGCGCTCGTCCAGGTCGTAGCCGACGCCGCTCACGCCGATCACGCGCCCGATAGCGCTCGGGGGCACCCCCTCGGCGGCCAGGTAGCTGGGCGCGAGCGCCACCAAGGCGGCCAGGTGCGCGCCCGAGGAGTGCCCCAGCAGGCACAGCCGCTCCGGGTCTGCCCCATACTCTGCCGCATGGCGATAGCACCAACCGATCGCCAGCGCCACGTCCTGCACGTGTGTGGGATGCTGCACCGCCGGCGACAGCCGGTAATTCACGTTCATCGCCACGAGCCCCTCGTGGGCGAGGCGGTTCCCGACAGACGCGTACTGCGCCTTGTCGCCAACACTCCAGCCGCCGCCGTGGACGACCACGACCAGGGGCGCGGGCGCGGCGGTAGCTGGCCGGAAGACGTCCAAACGCTGCTCAGGATGCGGCCCATACGCCACGTCGAGCATCCGCCGCGTTCCGTCCGCGGCCTGCACCCAAGCTGGCCGCGCGTCGTCGTGACTGGTCGCTCGCCCCGCACCCGCGAAGCTGGGTCGTTCCGGGGATCGCTCCATGAAGCTCCTCCGCGCGGCGTAGGGGGCGCTCGTGGGCATCGCGCACGTGGGATGCGGGCCGATCGCCCGCGACCACGGCGCGGGCCGGCGCTTGCTGCGGTGTTCACGGGTGTTGGGCCAGAAGCATAGGGCGGGGACTCGTCCCACGCCGCCCGGCCACCGTCGCCGGGATCACTCGTCCCGGCAACCGCTCTGGATGGTCTGCCCTCGAAGATACGTCCCGACGATGGCACGCGACAACCTTTGACTCTGCCAAGGGGTCACAAAGCTGTCACGAGACGCGGGGGCTCTTGCCGCCCGCCGCTGGTACGCAGCCGCCGACCTAGGGTCGTGCCAAAGAATAATATTATATAGAGTCAGCCCCCCGCCGCGCGCTTCTAGCCCCATACCTTGCGCGCCGTCTCGACCACCAGCTCCAGCTTGCGGCGCTGGTCATCCCAGGTGAGCAGGTTGCCGACCTCGATGGAGGCGAAGCCGCACTGCGGGCTGAGCGCCAGCGCCTCCAGCGGCACGTACTTCGCCGCCTCGTCGATGCGCCGCAGCAGCGTGTCCGGCGACTCCAGCGCGGCCTCCTTCGTGGTGACGAGGCCGAGCACGACCATCTTGCCCTTCGGCACGAAGCGCAGCGGCTCGAACCCGCCCGCGCGATCGGTGTCGTACTCCAGCAAGAAGCGATCGACCTGTAGCTCGTTGAACACCTGCTCGGCGATCGCCTCGTAGCCACCCCGCGAGTGCCAGGCGCTGCGCGCGTTGCCGCGGCAGATGTGCGTCGCCACCGTCACCCGCTGGCGGTCGAGCCCGGCCAGGGTGGCGTTGTCGCCCGCGATGTCCTCGCGCAGCGCCGCGGCCGGGTCGATGCCGATCGCCCGCCACTGCGCGTGCCGCTCCTCCCCGATGTAGTCCGGGTAGTGTGGGTTGTCGAGCTGGATGTACGGCACCCCCTCCGAGGCCAGCGCGTCCACCTCCGCCCGCATGATGGCCACCACATCGCGCATCAGGTCGGCGCGCGTCGGATACGCCCGCGTCGTCAGGCCCGGCTTGAAGCCGCGCGCCACGGTGTACGAGGCGGCGGGCAGCGTGATCTTGTACGGCCCGCCCGCGTGCTCCTTCAGGAACGCCGACTCGTAGGCCGTCAGGCGCCGGTGCTGGCGCAGCCGCTCGCCCACCACGCGCCCGCGCTGCCCCGCCGAGCCCGGCGCCGGCGCCGTCGTCGTCCCCGCCGCCGGCTGCCGCGCCGACCCATCCGGCATCCGCCACTCGAACGCGATCGGCGGATCGGCCGTCACAAACCCCTCCACCGCGTCGGCAAACTCGCCGGCCCAGCTCGCGCGGCGGTACTCGCCGTCGCTCAGCACGTCCAGCCCCACCTGGCGCTGGAGGTCGAGCGCCGCCAGCACGGCACGGTCCTCGATGGCGCGCAGCTCGTCGGCCGAGATGCGCCCGGCCGCGCGCGCGGCGTGCGCCTCCAGCACCTCTGGTGGGCGCAGCAGGCTACCCACGTGGTCAGCGCGGTACGGCGGCGTCATCAGCATCTCCTCTCCCTCGGGGGTGCAGCCACTCCCCTGCCGGGGGGCCGTCCCACTCCCCCTTCCCGCATCGGGAGGGGGGCCGGGGGGGTAGGTCCGTCCCCCAATCCCCTATGAAATCTTGCAGTCCCCAATTGGCGGCAGCTGGTCGGCGGGGAACGTCGCCAGGATGTCTTCCTTCTGGCCGTTGATCTGCAGCAGGTACGTCGTCCAGCGCCCCTGGTGGTCCGTCTTGTTCATGATCAGCCCGCTCGGCAGGTCGGGGCCGGGCGGCACGTTCAGCGTCTCGAAGGCCGCGATCAGCTTCTCCGTGTCGGCCTTGCCGGTGAAGCTCGCCGCCCGCATCGCCAGCACGAGCGCCTTCATCGAGCCGTAGGCATTGTAGCCGTTGTTGTTGCCGGGCGTGGCCTTGTCGGGACCGCCCAGCGGGCCGGCGATGTCCGCGTCCTTCTGCGCCATCGCCTTCCAGGCCGCCGCGAACGCCGCGTCGTCCGCGTTGCCCGGCAGGCCGTCCGACGGCCGCACGCCGCGGATGATCGCGCCGTCCATCGCGTCCGGATACACGCCCGCGAACGACTCCTTGCCCAGCGCCGTAACGATCTTCACCTTCTTGTTGATCCCGAACTGCTGAATGACGCTCATCACGCGCGCCAGATCGCTGCCCGTCTGGCTGACCTGCAGCACCTGGATGGAGCCATCCGCCGGGATCTTCGACACGTACGGCGTCACGTTCGCCTCGCCCAGCGGCACGGCGACCTTCACCGCGAAGTCGGTGCCGTTGCGCTGCAGCGCGGCCTCCGCGGTCGCCAGCGCCGACTGGCCGAGCACGTAGTCGGGGTAGATAATCGCCCAATTCTTCCCGAAGTTCTTCACCTCGTAGGCGACCAGCGGATCGTCGAGCTGACGGCCGGCCGGGAAGACGCGGAAGGAGTAGTGGTTGCAGAACTGCGTCGAGAACTGCTCGTTGGCGCAGCCATTCAGCGGCACGTAGACCAGGCCCACCTTGGCGGCGAGCCCTTGCAGGCCCAGACACTCCGGGCTGAAGATGCCGCCCGTCAGCACGTCCACGTCGTCCTGCTGGACGAGCTGCGTGCCGAGCTGCAATGCCTGCGTGGCGTCGCCCTTCGGGTCAGCGTAGACCACCTGGAGCGGGTGGCCGTTGATGCCACCCGAGGCGTTCGTCTGGTCGACCACCAGGTCCGTCGAGATGCGCAGCAGCGCCCCCTCGATCGCGCCCACGCCGGTGACGTCGTCCAGCACCCCGACCTTGATCGGGCTAAGGTTCGGCGCCTGCGCCGTCTGCCCCGCCGACCCCGCCGGCTGCCCCGCGCCGGTGGGCGCGTTCGCCGGCGCCGCCGGCGCGCAGGCGCCCAGCACCAGGCCCCACGCCACGAGGAACACCGCTGCTATGTACAGATGCGGACGCCGCGACGCTGCTGCCGACCTCATGCTGCTCCTCCTTCGACGCATCCAACCCGCGATGGACGCCCCACGCGACCAGGTCGTCGTGGCTCCTGCCGAGAGCGGTCATGAATAGCACGAGTCTAGGCCCGGGGGCGGAGCCCTGTCAACGAGGCCATGCCGCCCGCGTTGGGGGCATCGCGGGGCACGGCCATGAGGCGTGTTGCGCCAGTTTCTGTCAGGAGACCCCTTTCGTGTTCCATCCTTGGCTCATGTATACGAGTGATTCGCTGGTCCATCTTCAGGCTCCGCCGATATATCGATATAGATAGGGACGGCTGTCTGTGGTGCTGGCTGGGCCGAAGGAATGCCAGGCCAGGTCAGAATCACGTAAGTAACTGTAATGCTCCTGCCTACCTGGTATGCTTCATCAAACACGATCCCACTGCGTGGATCTCCAAATGGCGGGATATATTTGCGAACCCAGACACTCTCTTGCCCATCTTCTGCAAGGATGCGGATCTGTGGCCAATCGTCTGCGGGCGGCGCGCCACGGAATACGGCCGTGATGATCCCTTTGATCGTGTACGTCTGGCCTCGGCCACTTTGAATCTTATGTATCCATGACTCGGAACCTACCATCTCACCGGTAGCAATCCCAAGAACAGCGGCGGTTTCCCAGGTCGACCTCAAGTATCTAAGCTGATCCGAGTCCTGGAATATGTCATACACGCGTACCATTGTAGACTCCGCTATTGGATACGCCGCTTGAGCAATTGACATCGGTTGTCGCGAGTCAGCCCATGTGCCGCTTAGTGGCATGCATCACTCCGCACACCAATGGAAGCACGTCTACGCCGGCCGGAGGGTTGTCACACGGCTTCCAGCTTCTCCGCGCCCGTCCCGGCCGGCGTCGCCTCCGCAGCCGCGGCGATCTCGGCGGCGCCCTCGCGGCGGCCCGGCCCGTAGCGGTCCCACAGGCCCAGCAGCCCGTCGGGCACGAAGTACACCACCAGCAGCAGCACGACGCCCAGGTAGAGCGGCGTCTGCGTGCTGCCGCGGCTCAGCGTGTCGTTCACGAAGCGCAGCAGCGCCGCCCCCAGGAACGGCCCGAGGATCGTGTTCACGCCGCCGATCAGCGCGTACACCAGCCCGTTCGTCGAGTTGCCCAGCCCCAGCAGGTCCTGGTGGACGAACGAGTTCTGCAGGACGTACAGCCAGCCGCCGAGCGCGGCGATCAGGCTGGCGTAGAGCGTCAGCGCCACGCGGTAGCCGCCAACGCTGTAGCCCATCGCCGCCGCGCGCACGGGGTTCCGGCCGATCGCCTGCACCGCCTTGCCCGCCTGCGAGCGGACGAGGAACCAGGAGAGCAGCGCGCAGCTGACGACGACCGCCAGCACGAACCAGTAGAAGCCGTTGCCCCGCAGCGGGTTCAGCCCGAACGACACGCCCAGGTCGCCCTTCAGCGCCAGGCCGTTGTCGCCGCCCAGCAGGTTGGGGAGCGCCAGCGGCAGCACGGCAAAGGCGAGCGTCGTGAGGAAGGTCAGCATCAGGTACTCGATGCCCGAGGCGACGAGCGCGTAGAAGGCAAACAGCAGCGCTACCAGGAGACTCGCCGCGAGCGCCCCGGCGAGCAGCAGGAACGGGTTGGTCACGCCGAGCTGGCTGAGCACCGCCACGGCGTAGGCCGCGACGCCGAAGGTGGCGCCCACGCCGAGGTTGAACAGTCGCCCGTAGCCGCTGATCAGCCCGACCGACAGCGCCAGCAGCCCGAAGATGAAGTAGCTGGTGAGCGCCCGCGGCAGGTAGCCGCCGACGAGCGGCGGCACGACCGCCAGCACGACGACGAGCGCCGCCACGCCCAGCGGCAGCCCGTGCCGCCGCGCCCGCCCGAGCGGCCCCGTCGCGCTCACAGCCGCACCACCGCGCTCTCGCGCCGCGAGCGCACCATCAGCAGCACGATCACCAGCCCGAACAGGCCCACCGTCACCACCGAGGGCTTGGCGACGAGCGAGCCGAGCGACTGCACCTCGCCGACCAGGATGGCGATCAGCGCCGCGCCGCGCAGGTTGCCCATGCCGCCCGCCACGACGACGATGAAGGCGTACAGGATCACGTCGGCGCCAACGGTCGGGTAGACCGCCGTGAGCGGCACGAGCAGCCCCCCGGCCAGCGCCGCCAGCCCCGCGCAGACGACGAAGGCGAGTATGAACACGCGCGGCACCGGCACGCCGAGCGCCGCCGCCATCGGCCGGTTCTGCGCCACGGCGCGCAGCCAGATGCCGTACTTGGTGGTCTTCAGCGCGAACGCCCCGGCGAGCAGCACGCTCATGCCCACGACGGCCACCAGCAGGAAGTACAATGGGTAGCTCACCGGCCCGAGGCTCACCGACGCCGCCAGCGGCGGGTCCACCAGCTTCGCGTCGCCGCCGAGCACGTTCGTCGCCACCTGCTCGATGATCAGGCTCAGGCCGAGCGTCGCCAGCAGCGTCCACACCTGCGACCGCTGGAGCAGCGGCCAGACGACCAGCGACAGCAGCAGCCCTCCCAGGATGCCGACCAGCAGCGTGCCCACCACCACGCTGACCGCGTAGTTGTGCGTCACGCGCAGCAGCAGCCACACCGCGTACGCCCCGAGCATGAAAAAGTCGCCCTGGGCAAAATTGATGATGTGCAGCACGCCGAACAGCAGCGCCAGGCCCGCGGCGACCAGCGCCAGCGACGACCCGACCACCAGGCCGTTCAGCAGCTGCAGGACGATCTGGCTCTCCATCAAGCGCTCACCGCCCCCAGGTAGCGCGCCGCCAGCTCGTCCGGCCCCGCGAACTCGCCGGGCCGGAACATCCCCGTCAGCACGCCGCGGTCCATCGCGTACAGCCGGCTGCACGTGTCCATGATGAGGTCGAACGAGGCGTCCACCACCAGCACCGCGACGCCCAGCTCGGCCGCCTTCGCGAGCGCGGCGCCGATCAGCGCGACGTTCGCCGGCATCAGCCCCTCGGTCGGCTCGTCCACCAGCAGCAGCTTGGGGCGCAGCGCCAGGCCGCGCGCCAGCGACAGCATCTTCTGCTGGCCGCCGCTCAGCGTGCCCGCGAGCTGCAGCCGCCGCTCGGCCAGGATGGGGAACAGCTCGTAGGCGGCGGCCAGGCAGCCCCGCACGTCCCGCGGCCGGTGGATCAGCGCGCCGATCCGCAGGTTCTCCTCGACGGTCATCTGCGGGAAGACGGCGCGCTCCTCGGGCACGTACCCCAGCCCGCGCGCCGCCCGCGCGTGCGACGGCAAGCCCGTTAGCTCCGCGCCGTCGAAGACGATCTCCCCCCGCGTGCGCGCCTCCAGCCCCATGATGGCCTTCAGCGTCGTCGTCTTGCCGACGCCGTTGCGGCCCATCAGCCCGACCGCCTCGCCCTGGCCCACCGACAGGCTGATCCCCTGCACGACGTGGCTGGCGCCGTAGTAGGCGTGCAGGTCGCGCAGCTCAAGCATCGCGCCGGCCCCGCAGGAACACCCGCCGTACCTCGGCCGCGTCGAACACCTCGTCGGCGGTGCCCTCGGCGATCTTCTGGCCCTCGGAGAACGCCGTCACGCGCGTCGCCACGCTGCGGACCAGGTGGACGTCGTGCTCGGCCATGACGATCGTGGCCGACCCGACGATCTTCCGCAGCAGGGCGCCCAGCCCCGCCCGCTCGTGGGCGCTCATGCCCGACGACGGCTCGTCGAGCAGCAGCACGCGGGGCTGCCCGGCCAGCGCCGTGGCGATCTCGAGCTGGCGCTGCTGCCCGTGCGCCAGCAGCTCGGCGGGCACGCGCGCCGCGCCGTCCAGCCCCACCAGCGCCAGCAGCTCCTCGGCCGCGGCCACGTCCTCGGCGCGGCTGCGCAGCCGCAGCAGCCCGAACAGCCCCCGCCGCGCCTGCACGGCGAGCAGCACGTTCTCCAGGCAGGTGAAGCCGGGAATGATGCTGGTGAGCTGGAACGAGCGGCCGATGCCCGCCCGCGCCCGCCAGCTCGGCGTGGTGCGGCCGAGCGGCCGCCCCGCGAAGTAGACCTCGCCCGCGGTGGGCAGGATCTGGCCCCCGAGCAGGCTGAGGACGGTGGACTTGCCGGCGCCGTTCGGGCCGATGAAGACGTGGACGTCGCCCTCGCGCACGTCGAGGTCGACGCCGGCGACGGCGCGGAACGCCCCGTAATGCTTCGCGAGGCCGCGCGCCGCGAGCACCACCCCCGCGGCCGGGCCGCCCGCGGCCCCCGCGCGCGCGTCGGTGGGCACCGCGCCGCTGGTCGGCGCGGTGGGAAGCAGCTCTGCCATACCGGGCCAGCCCTCCGCGGTCCACCATCACGATCCGCTGGGCGCCGGGCGCATCGGCCGCGTAGCTCGCGCGGCTTCAGTCGCGAGCCGACGCTGCAGGGTGGGCTATTGTAGCATCACGGGCCGGCGTGTCAAACGCGTTGCCTCGTCCGCTCGTGGGCTAAGCGGCCGGCCCAGGTTGGTGTGTAGGTTTGGCGAAGCCAAACCCACACACTATCCCTGGCCGAGTGCTTAGGCGCCGCTGGCGGTCGTCGCCCGCGCCAGCGCCCGCGGCTTCTCGCGCACCCCCACCCCGAGCAGCAGCGCCGCTCCCAGGCTGGTGCAGGCAAGGAAGGCGAACGCCGTCGGGAAGCCGGGGCCGTCGGCCAGCGCCGCGAAGGTGAGCGGGCTCAGCACCTGGCCGCCCTCCGCGATCAGGCGCCAGGCCCCCAGGAAGCGGCCCCGTGACTGCGCCGGCGCGGCGTCCGAGGCGAGCACCTGCATCGAGCCCGACGTGATGCTGAGCGAGGCCCGCACCCAGAACAGGCTGATGACGTAACTGGTGAGCGACAGCCCCAGGTAGGCGACCGCCGCCATGCTCACCAGGCCGCAGCCGAGCAGCGCGAGGCCCGGCACCAGCGTCGCCTTGCGGCCGAAGCGGTCCATCAGGTGCCCCATGCCGAAGGTGATCGGGATGCCCAGGGCGCTCGTCGCCGTCACCAGCAGCCCGAGCGTTTCCGGCCCGATGCCGTAGGCGTAGACGACGAACAGGTCGAGCGTCCCGCCCCAGATGGCGCCGCGCGTCAGCGACGCGAGGAGCTGGATCGCGAACAGCACCAGGATCGGCCAGACCAGGAAGCTGGCCAGGCTGGCGCCCGTCGCCTCGCCGCGCGCGTCCCGCGCCGCCAGGTGCCGCGTCTCGCGCACCAGCTTGAAGCTCGGCACGATGGCGAGCAGCGCCAGCAGGCCGTAGATGACGAACGGCGCGCGGATGTCCCAGGCGGCGGCAAACCCGCCCACCGCCGGCCCGAGCAGGCGGCCGGTGCTGTCCATGCCGTACAGCCCGGTGATCTGGCGGCCGCGCCGTCCGCCGCCGCTGTCGGTGATCGTCGCCAGCCGCCCCAGGATCCACATCTGCTGCGCCCAGCCGCCGATGAAGCGGTAGACCAGCAGCTCGGGGAAGGAGTGCGCGCTGGCGACCAGGAACGACGCCAGCGCCGTCAGCAGCGGCCCGGCAAGGATGATGCGGCGGCGGCCAACGCGGTCGAGCAGGTAGCCGGTGGGCAGCGTGGCGGCAGCCGAGCCGGCGCCGTAGGCCACCAGCACCAGCGCGGCCACCCCGAAGGTCACGCCGAACGAGCGCGCGTACACCGGCACGGCCGGCTCCGCGATGCTCGTGCCCAGGCCCAGAATGAGCGCCGGCAGGTACAGCGAGAGCACCGCCCCGTGCGCCCCCTCGCTGTCCCCCTCGGCCGCTCGCGCCGCGCTCACGCGGCAGCCCGCCGGCCGCGCCGCGCGTCGCCGCCGTATCCAGCCATGCTCCTCCCGCGCCGCCCAGCCGCCGGCTTGCGCGCCGAGCGCAGACCCCACCGAGCGGCCGGGCCCTACTGGTCCTTCCCTGCGGCGGCTCAGTTATAGCACTCGCCTCTCGCGCGGTCACGCCGGCGCCTGCCGGTCGCGCCGCGTCGCCACCTTGAGCGCGTCGCGCAGCACGCTCTTCAGAAACCACGGCCCGAACGGGCGGCGGGGATCGAACTGCTCGATGCGCTCGTACGCTTTCACGAACGCCGCCTGGGTCACGTCGTGCGCGGCGGCCAGATCGTGGGTCACCAGGGAGGCCGTCCGCAGCGCGCGCGGGTAGTAGAGCCGTGCCAGCGGCTCGAGCCCGCTGACGTCGCCTTGTCGCAGCCGCGCGACCGCCTCGCGCTCCTCCAAGGGCATCGGATCCTCCAGAGCCTTGCAAGGGCGCGCTCTCGGTTCCCGGCCTTAGGCGCACCGACGGGTGGCAGGGGGCTGGGTTACCATGCGGATCACACCCTGCACGTCGCTGAGGCGATAGGGCTTAGCTAGCACCGCGGCCACCCCCGCGGCGCGGGCCTCCTCGGCCTCGATCGCCGCGCCCCAGCCGGTCGCCAGGACCACCGGCAGGTTAGGCCATTCCTCCCGCACCGCCGCGGCCAGCTCCCAGCCGTTCATCCCCGCCCCCATGCCCACGTCGGAGATCACCAGGTCGTGCGGTTCCGCGCGGAGGTGCTCCAGCGCCTCCTCGCCGGAGGTCGCCGTACACACGCGGTGGCCTAGGGGCGCTAGTAGTGCGGCGACCATCTGCGTGAGCGCTGGCTGATCGTCCACCGCGAGGATGCGGAGCGCCACTGCCCCGGCCGGCGGCTCGGCGGGTGCGGCGGCGGTGGGTATCGGTGGCGCCGCGGGCAGACGCAGCTGGAACGTCGTGCCGGCGCCTGGTGCCGACTCTACCCCAATCTGGCCGCCATGCCGCTCGACAATGCCGAAGGCCATCGCGAGCCCCAGCCCGGTGCCGTGCTCGCCCTTCGTCGTGAAGAACGGCTCAAATATCTGGGCTTGCAGGTCAGTCGGGATACCCGTACCGTTGTCCGACACGTCGACGAGGATGGCGTCGGCCTCGCGGCGGGCGACGATGCGAATGACTCCCCCGTGCGGTAGCGCGTCGACCGCGTTGAAGACCAGGTTGGTGAACACCTCGCGCAAGCTCTCAGGCCACCCTTGGACGACGAGCCCGTCGTCGGCCTCGACGTGCAGATCGATCGGGCGCCCCTCGGCCTGGGCCGCGTCGCGCCAGCGCGGAGCCGTGAGCTGAGCCGTGTCGTGCAGCAGCCGGCCCAGCTCCACCCGCTCGGCGGGCCCGACCGGGCGAGGACGACTGAAGGTGAGCAGGCGCTTCACCGTCTCGGCGCCATCCAGCGCGGCCTTCCCAATGACGTCGAGCGCGCTGCTCAGCGCCTCGGGGTCCGAGCGCCCCGCATCCAGCGTACGCCGGGCGATGTCGCTGTGGCCCACGATGAGCGCTAGATTCTGGTTCAGATCGTGGGCCACGCCGCTCGCCAGCTGCCCGAGCGCGCGCAGCTTCTCCGACTGCGCTAGCAAGTGCCGCTGCCGCTCCGCCTCCAGGCGCGGGGTGATGTCATTGAAGGTGATCAACAGGCCGCGCAGCGCGGCGTCTTCCAGGATCGGCGTACAGGTGTATTCGACCGGGCACGGCGTCCCATCGCGCCGCGTGAAGGTGGCCTCGGACTCCTGCGCGCGGCACCCTTGGTGCAGCGCGGCCGCCAGGGCACAGCGCCCCGTTGCGCCCGCGTCGGCGGGCTCGGCCGGGTGCACGACGGCGTGGAACGGCCAGCCGACTAGCTCCGCCACGGTGTAGCCCAGCAGGCGGGCGGCCGCCGGATTCACGAAGGTCAGCGCCCCGGCCGGGTCCAGCCCACAAATACCCGCGTCCACCGCGTCGAGCAGCAGCGCGTGCTGCCGCCCGAGTCGCGCCAGCGCGGCCTCCGCGCGCCTGCGCTCGGCCAGCTCGTGCTGTAGCTCGGCGTTCGCGGCCTGCCACTCGCGCGTGCGCGCCGCGACCCGCGCCTCGAGGTCCTGGTGGATCTGCGCCAGCTCGGCGGTGCGGATCGCCAGGTGGCGGCGCAGCTCGTCGAAGGCCCGGGCCAGGCGAGCCACCTCACGGATGCTACTGTTCGGCAAGGGCGCCGTCATGTCGCCGACAGCCAAGCGACTGGCCGCACGCGCGAGCGTGGCCAGCGGCGATGCGAGCCAGCGAGCGGCCGCGGCGCCCGCCGCGACGGCCAGCCCGATCGCCAGGAGCAGCACCCCTAGCGTGATCCACGCCCGCCGCCACACGCCGGCCAGGACGCTGGCCTCCGGCCGCTCCACGAAGACGCCCCAGCTCAGGTCGTCGATCCGGGCGTAGCCGACTAGCTGGGTGTCGCCGGCTGTCCGGTAGCGAGCGCTCCCTACGCCGCCCGGATCGGTGCGGAGCGCCGTGACCGCGGGCGTGTCCGCCAGGTCGGCGAGCGCCTCGCTGGGCGTCAGGCGGCTGTGCGCCACCATCCGGTCGCGGTCGTCGACGACGTACACCTCGGCGCCTGACGTAGCGCGGGCGTGCGCGAGGAGCGTGCCCAGCCGCTCGGGGAAGATAATGCCGATCACCACGCCGGCGAAGGCGCCGTCGGCCTCGCGGATCGGCGTTCCCAGAACCAGCACCGGCGCCCGGCGCACCGGCGAGATGTTCACCAGCTGCGCCGTTCGGTTCGTGCGGCGGATCTCTTGAAACACCGGCAGGTCCGCGACGTTGGGCAGACCGCCATAGCCGCTCATGGCGAGCTGCGCGCCGGTCGCACTGTTGACTGAGAGCGCCGCGAGGTCGGGGAGTGTTGCGCGAATGTCGTCTAGCAGCTTCGCCCGCGCCTCGGGACTCATGGTCAGCAGGTCGGGCTGCATGGCCACCGAGACGACGCCCGCCTCGTACACGTCGTCGTAGTCGTCGATATAAGCGGCGACCGTGCCCGCGAGAGTGCTCTGCTCCGCCAGCGCCGCCTCCACGGCCTCGCCGGCCGCGCTCATCGTCAAGAGCACCGCGGCGATCACGAGCGGGACCGCCGCCGCTACCACCAGAGCAAGCGCAAGCTGCGCTCGCAGCGAGTTGGGTCGCAGCCGTCCGAGCGCCCGCCGCCCCCACGTCGTCGGCCACCAGCCGGCGAGCCGCGCTAGCCCCAACGCTCCCCCATTGGTCATGAACCAATCGTGTTAGTCGTCAAAGATTGTCGTTTCACCGGCCACCCTTGCCCAGGGTCCAGAGTACTGCCGAGCCCGAACCGCGGTACTTTCGGCGGCCAGGCAGCGCGCGCGCCGGCTGCACGGGCTCCGCGCGCGACCGCTTCTTCCCACACACTCGCCGCAACGTCCGTCTCCCCTCGCCCCCCGGACAACTGCCCCCGCCAATGCATTTCTATTAGTCAGGGCCGTGGGGGCGCTACCTGGGAGAGCCAGCGGACGAGCGGAGGGCTCCCGCCAATGCATTTCCATTAGTTACAACCGTTTTCGTGGGCGTTGAGCCAAGCGGTAGGGCAGGGGCTCGTCCCCTGCCGCCCGGCCGGGTCTGCTCATGCCAGCCGATCTACCAAACCCGAGGTAGGGCAGGGGCTCGTCCCCTGCCGCCCGGCCAACGCTGCCCGGCTCGATCATCCTGAAAACCGCAGTAGTAAGGGCCGGGGGCGTCGCACCCGTCCCGGTGTCGGACCGACCCGGCACGCAGCTCACGTACTCCCTCACCCCCTAGGAGGGGAGCGACGCTCGCAGTATGCCGCGCCGCAGGGTGAGGGCGTCTTCCCTCGTCCCCTCCCCTCTCCCCCTGGGGAAAGGGCCGGAGTGAAGACCGGTCCCTCCCCCTCTCCCCCTGGGAGAGGGCCGGAGTGAGGACCGGTCCCTCCCCCTCTCCCCCTGGGAGAGGGCCGGGGTGAGGGCGTTCCCCGCGTCCTGCGCCCTCTCCCCCGGCGAGCGGGCCGGGGTGAGGGCCCGCCCCGGCAGGCGACCCGCTGGGCTGCCTTGCGTATCACCCGTCTGCGCCGGACGAGCGCCCCCTGCCAATGCATTCCTAGTAGAGAGGCCGCGAGGCGCGCCGGAGAGCGCCTGCTAGCTCGCGCGACGTGGTCGCCGGCATTCCCCGTACACGCCTCCCTCCCGCCCGCCGCCCGCGCCCGGCCCGGGGCACCCCGCCCCGCCGGCCCGGCCCGCGGCGGAGCGCCCGGGGGAGTATCGTACGGGGCAAACGATGCGACCTTCCGCGCCCGAGGAGCACGCGCAGACCCGCGCCCGGCCTAGCAGTTAACCACCCGGTCAAGGAGCATCGTTTGACCGTTCCTCGGCTAAACCGCGCCGCAACGTGGTGGAGCGCGCCCAAGATCGGCATTCGACTGGCAACCGTATGGACGCCTTGCTACCATAGCCCTCGGAGTCCCGCCGTGCAGACCGGAACGGCCAGCTCGGCGCACAGCCAGCGCTAGCGCGCGGAGGAGTGGGACGATGCCTCTCACCCGGGAAGAAAACGAGCTACTGACCCGCGTCGGCCCCGGCACCCCGGGCGGCGCGCTGCTGCGCCGCTACTGGTACCCCGTCGCCATGAAGCACGAGCTGAGCGATGAGCAGCCCACGCGCTTCGTGCGCCTGCTCGGGGAGGACCTGGTGCTGTTCCGCGACAAGCAGGGCCGCGTGGGTCTGCTCGCCGATCACTGCGCTCACCGGGGCGCCTCCCTCTGCTACGGCCGCGTCGAGGAGCGGGGCATCGCCTGCGCCTACCACGGCTGGCTCTACGACACCGGCGGCCACGTCCTCGAGACCCCACCGGAGCGCAACGACGCCATCATCAAGCACGTGAAGCAGCCCGCCTACCCGGTACAGGAGTTCGTCGGCATGTACTGGGCCTACCTCGGCCCGCTGCCGGCGCCCGTGATCCCCCACTACGACACCTTCGTCTCGCGCCGCGGCCGCCGCAAGATCACCGTGTACCCGCAGCTCGCCTGCAATTGGCTCCAGGCGATGGAGAACTCCGTCGATCCGGCGCACCTCCAGATCTTGCACCAGGAGTACATCGGCGGCGGCCGCCAGCCGGCGAGCACCACCCGCGGCTTCACCGACGACGTGCAGGACTTCGACTTCTACGTCTCGCCCATCGGCATCATCAAGCGCCGCACCTACGTCGACGGCACCACCGACGAGCACCCGCTGATCTTCCCGAACATCCTGCGCCAGAGCAACTCGACGCAGATCCGCATCCCCGTCGACGACACGCACACCGCCCATGTCCACGTCGTATTCCTCGCCACGCCCGACGGCAGCGAGGTGGACGAGCCCGGCGACCCGCCCGTCGAGTACATTGCCCCCTACAAGGAGCCGGCCGACGGGCTGCACCCCCACGCCCGCTTCAACCTCTGCTCCGTGCTGGCGCAGGACCACATGGCCTGGGAGACGCAGGGCCCCATCGCCGATCGCACCGTCGAGCACCTGGCGTCGTCCGACCGCGGCGTCGTCCTCCTGCGGCGCCTGCTGCGCGAGCAGATCGAGCGCGTCCAGCAGGGCCACGACCCGCTCGGCGTGCAGCGCGACCCGGACCACCCGATGATCGACACCAACCTCTTCGGTCACGCGCAGGACGCCGTCCACGTTTAGCGCGGCGCCGGCGGCCGGGCACGCGCCCCCAAACGCCCGCGCGCCTGGCGCGGCGAGCGGCCGGTGGGAGTCGGCCGGAGCCGGTCCACGCGGGTGCCCTGGGCGCCGGATCAGGAGCGCGGGAGGGCCGTTGCGCGCGGCGTGAGCGGCGCGGCGCCCGGCCCGAGGGGCGTGGCGCCCGGGGTAACGGCGGTGCCCGCCGGCCGCACTGCTCGTTGAACGGTGGCCGCCGGCGACGCCGTTCTGCCCGGGGTGACGCGCGGCGCGACGCTGGGGAGCCCCGTCAGTAGACGGGTGGGCGTGGTAGGCGTGACGGGAGCGGCAGTGGCCAGGGGTGCCGCCGTCGGCACTCGATTGGCGACGCTGCCCGCGGTAGGCGATCCGGCCGGGCGCGGCGTGGCCAGCGGCGGCAACGTGGGCAATGGGGTGGTCGTCGCCACGGGCAGCGGCGTGCCGAGCGGCACCGGCGAGGCGAGCGCCGCCGGAGGGGCGACGCCCACGACGGGCGCCGCAGTAGGAAGACGCTGCCGCACCACGACAGGCGTCGTCCCCGCGGCGCTGGTCGGGATGGCCACGCGGGCGACCGGCGACCCGGCCGTGGTGGGCGCGGCGGTCGGCGCCTGCCCACCCGGGCCAGCACCCCCGGCCCCCGGCCCGCCGGACGGTCCCGCTCCGCCCGGCGGAGCGCTCGAGGCGCCTCGCGTGGGCGTCGCCGCCGGCCCGCCCCCACCGCCCGTTGCCGCCCCGGTCACGCCGGTACCCGCGGTGCCGGCGCTGCTCCCCGGGGCAGGGAGGAACACGACGGGCGGGCGGCGCAGCGGCGCGGAAAACACGCCGATCGCGATCCCGAGCGCGATCCCGCCCAGCGCGATGAGCCCAAGCAGGCGCCACCCGCCCGGGAGGCGCCGCCTGCGCGTCGTTTCGGCCATCGGCGTCTCGCGGCCCCTCTCCGGTGGGCGCCTCGCCTGCGGCGGCGCCCGTATCGTCGCGCGTCGAGGTCAGCGCGGCGGCCGGCCGCCGCGGGCAGTCGCTAGTACGTTGGGTACCCGGGCATGGACGGATCGTACACCGGCCCCGGCGACGGCGTCGGACCGGGCCCCGGCGTGAGCGTCGGCAACAGGGTCGCGGGCGGCAGGAGCGGCGGCAGCGCGGTGGCCGTTGCCCCGGGCGTCGGCGTCGGCAGCGGCGCGGGCTGCCCCGCGGGGATCAGCGTGAGCGTCGGCGGCACGGCGGGCGCCGGAACAGCGGGCAAGGGCGTCAGGCTCGGCACCGGGATGGGGGTCGGGGACAGCGGTGTCGTCGCCGAGGGCAACGGCGGGACGGGCGGCACCGTTGGCACCGGCGGCAGCGGCGGCAGCGCCAGCGGCGGGAGCGTCGGGAGGGGCGTGGGCAGCGTCAAGACGAGCGGCGTGAGCGTCGGCACGGGCACGAGAGTAGCCGTGGGCGGCAGCGTCAACTGTTGGAGCACCAGCGCCGCGGGAGTCGTCTGCACTACGACCGTCGGGGTCTCGACCGCCGTCGGGGTCGTTTGGAGGAGCAGCGCGGGCGTGCCCGTCGGGCGCCGCGCCTGGGGCGTCCGCGCGGGCCCCGCCGCCGGGGGGCCGGGAGCCGCAGCCTCGCTGCACGGCCCCAGGGCGAGAACGGCCGCGATGACGATGCCCCAGGCATAGACGTACACAGTCCTGCCAACCTCCCTTTCGCCCGCCAGCGGCTTCCCGCGCGAGGCGCCGTGGCTACCGGCCTAGGCCGGGGACGCCGCCGAAGCCGCCGCCGAAGCCGCGCGGCGGACCGCCGGGCGCCCCGGGCGCTCCTTGCCCGGTCGGCGTGTTGATGACGACCCGGTCCCCGGGGGCGATCTGGTCGCTTACGATCGCTGTCTGCTGATCGTTGCTGATCCCCGTCTGGACCACGCGCGTCTCGATCTGCCCGTCCGGGGTGACCACGTCCACGACCTGGTTGGCGCCCTGGCGACGGATCGCCCGCGAGGGCACGATGAGCGCGTTGGCTTCCTGCGCGTAGATGACGTTCGCGGTGACCGTCATCCCGGCCGCGAGGCCCTGGGTCTCGTCCAGCGTGATCACCACCAGGTAGCTCGTCACGCCCTGCTGGGTGGTAGCCTGGGCCGAGACCGCCTTGACGCGGCCGTGTACCGTCCGACCGGGGAAGGCGTCAAGCTGTAGGTCGACCGGCTCGTCCACCTTCACGCGCGTCAGATCGGACTCGTCGATCTGGGCCTCGACGTGCAGGGCATTGGGGTTGACGATGCCGATCACCCCGCCCCCCACCGTCGCGGCGCCCGTGGCGAGATCGCCCGGGAACAGCCCGACGGAGGTCACGATGCCGTCGTACGGCGCGAGCAGGGTGCCCTGATCGAGGTTGTATTGCGCCAGGGCCACCTGCCCTTGCGCCTGGAGCAGCGTGCCCACCGCGGCGGCGAGGTCCTGCTCGGTATAGGGCGCCTCCGCTTTGTCGCGGTTGGCCGCCGCCTGCGCCACCGCCTGCCGCTGGGCCTCGATCGCGGGGGCGGTGGAGGGCTGCAACGCCTTGGCGAGGTTGGCCGCCGCCTGGGCGACCGCCTGCCGCTGCTGCTCGATGTCGTTGGCGCTGCCCGGCCGCTCCTTCTCCACGAGCTGCGCCTGGTCCTGCAGCACCGTCTGGCGCTGCTGCTCGATCGTCTCGGCGGTGTTCGGTTGCGCGGCCAACGCGAGCTGGGCCGCGGCCTGCCGCACGGCGGCCATCGCCTGGCTCACGTCCTCCGGCAGCGGGCCCGCCTGTAGCTGCGCGAGCTGTGCCTGCGCCGCGGCGAGGTTCGCCGTCGCCTGATCGACCGCCGACTGGGCGGCGGCGAGGTCCGCGGCCTTGGGCTGAGCCTGGAGATCGGCGAGCTGAGCTTGTGCGCTCTGGACGCTGGCGTCGGCGCTCTCGACGGCCGCGTGGGCGTCGGCCACGTCCTCGGGCCGTGGGTTCTGCAGCTGCGCCAGCTGCGCCTGAGCGGTCTGGTAGCTGTCTTGCGCCTGCTGCACGGCCGTCTGGGCGGCCGCGAGATCGGCCGCGCTCGGGTGCAGGAGCTGGTCCAGCTGAGCCTGCGCCGCGTTGAGTTGAACTTCGGACGACTGCAGCGCGGCTTCTGCCCCTTGCAGGTCGTTGCTCCCGCCACCCACCTCGAGCGCCTGGAGGTTGGCGAGCGACTGCTGTAGTGTCGCGGTCGCGCTGTTCACCGCCTGCTGCGCGCTAAGCAGCGTCGTGGTCGGCACGCCGATCGCGTTCGCGCCCGCGTTGGCCGGATTCGCCGTCCCCGTGCTGCCACTCGTGCTCGTGGTGCCGTTGGCCGTCGCGCAGAACCCGCTCCCGCCGCAAGTCTGCTGGCCAGTGTTGCCCCCGGTCGTGGTCGAGGCGCCCGGCTGGACGAGCTGGTTCAGCGTCGTCTGCGCGATCAGCAGGTTCTGGCTCGCCGCGACGGCCGCGGCGCCCGCCGCGCTGATCTGCAGGCTAGCCGGGCCGGGCTGCACGGTCCGCAGCTGGTTCTGCGCCGAGTGGAGCCCCGCGCTCGCCTGGGCCACCGCCGCTCGCGCCGAGGCGATGGCGCTGGTCGTCGGATGTAGCACCTGGTTGAGCTGCGCCTGGGCATTCTGGTAGGTGGCGAGCGCGTTCTGGACGGCCGCCTGAGCGGCCAGCACGTCGGCATCCGTCGGGTGCAGCAAGGTCGCCAGCCGGTCCCGCGCGGCCTGCTGCTGCGACTGGGCGTTCGCGAGCGCGGCCTGGGCGGCCTGCAGCTGCGCCGCCGTCGGGCCGGTCGCGACCTGCTGGTACTGGGCCTGGGCGTTGGCCAGACTGGCCCGGGCCTGATCCACCGCGCTCTGGGCGGAGGCGAGCTGGTTCGGCAAAGCCCCCATCGCCGTCTCCTGCAGCTTGGCCTGCGCGCTGTCGAGGGCCGCTTGCGCGGCGGCGACCGATTCGGGGCGCCCCTGCGCTTCCAGGTTCTGCAGCGCGGCGCTCGCGTTGGCCAAGGCGGCCTGCGCCTGCTGCACATCCTCGGGGCGACCCTGTACCAGTCCCGCCAGGGTGGCCTGGGCACCCGCCAGCGCGGCCTGGGCCGCCGCTACGTCAGGTGGGTTGGCGGTGGTGAGGTTTTGCAGCTGGGCCTGCTGTTGCGCCAGCGTGGCCTCGGCCGCGGCCACGTCCTCTGGGCGCGCGCCCGCCTGAATCTTCTGCAGCTGGGCTGCCGCGTTCGCCTCGGTGCCCTGCGCCTGCTGCAGCGACGCCCGCAGGTCCTGGGTATCTAGCTGGGCGAGCGGCTGGCCGGCCTGCACGTGGTCCCCGACCTGCACGTACACCGCCGCCACGCGGCCGCTGCTGCGGAAGCTAACGTTGCTCGCGCTGTCGGCGACCACCGTCCCCGCGCCCGACACCGACGCGGCGATCGGGCCCTGCGTCACGGGCGCGACGTTTACGGCCACCGGCGCGGGGGTCGTGAAGCGAGTGTAGGCCACGTACCCGAGGAGCGTGCCCAACACGAACGTCGCAAAGATGGCGGCCCACTGGGGGGGGCCCCACGGGGGCAGGCCCCACCGTTCCCGCGCCCGATCGATGATGTCGACACGCATGACGTTCCCTCCGCCCCGCTACTCGTAGCGCAGGGCCTCGATGGGCCGCAGGGCCGCGGCCCGCGAGGCGGGATAGATGCCGAAGAACAGCCCGACGGCCGCCGATACGGTCACCGCCAGGAGGACCGCATCGGGCGTGACCAGCGTCGTTAGCGGCTGGCCGTTTAGCTGCACCCCGTTCAGCACGCGCGCGAGGCCGATACCGATGCCCATGCCGATCAGCCCGCCCAGGATGCTGACGACTGACGCCTCGACGAGGAACTGCATGAGGATGTCGCGGCGCTTGGCGCCGACAGCCTTGCGGATACCGATCTCGCGGGTGCGCTCGGTCACCGACACGAGCATGATGTTCATAATGCCGATCCCGCCCACTACCAGCGAGATCCCCGCGATCGCGCCCAGCAGGATCGTCATGACGCCCGTCACCTGCGCGGCGGTGTTGAGGAAGTCGTTCTGGCTCTGGATCGTAAAGTCGGGCTGCGCGACCCGGTGCCGCTGCATCAGCAGTGCCGTAATCTCCGCCTGCGCCTGGTCCATGAGCTTGGCGTCGGTCACCTCCACGGTAATGGTGTTCACTTGATAGCTGCCGCGCACCGTGCGGGTAGGCGACAGCCGCGTCTCAAAGGCCGTCAGCGGCACGAGCACCTGGTCGTCCTGATTGCCCAGGCCGGTGCCGCCCTTCGTCTCCATCACGCCGATAATGCGGAAGGTCACGCCCGGCCGCCCGAAGACGCTGATGCGCAGGCTTTGGCCCACCGGATCGGAGTCGCCGAACAGGTTCTGCGCGGTGACGCTGCCCAGCACGGCGACCGCCGAGCGGCTCTGGTCCTGCTGGCGCGTGAAGAACTCGCCCTCGGCCGGGTGGAAGTTGCGCACGTCGGGATAGTTCTCGGTCGTGCCCACCACGCGGCTGCTCCAGTTCTGGCCGTTGGCGACGAGCTGGCCGCCGCCGCTCACCTCGGACTCGACCGCCGCGACCTCCGGGATCTGCTCGGCGATGGCCTGGGCATCCTCGAGGCTCAGCGTCTGCGCGCTGCCCGAGCCCGCCCGCACCCCGCCCTGCTGAGAACTGCCCGGACGGATGAACAGCAGGTTCGTGCCCAGGTTCTGGATCCGCTCCTCGACCGAGGCCTGGGCGCCTCGGCCCACCGACATGAGCGAGATGACCGCGGACACGCCGATGATCATGCCCAGCATGGTCAGCAGCGCTCGCAGGCGATTGGCGGCGAGCGCCCGCACGGCGATCCGAATGCTTTCCCAGATGCTCATCCCGCCTCCGGCTCAGCTCCCACCATAGCCCGCCCGGACGCGCCCCGCATCTTCCCCGTACGCCGGGTGGCCGACCACCCGGCGAGTCAGTCATCGCCCATGCAGCCCGCCGGCGACGAGGTCGCTAGCCGACGCTGCCCGCCAGAAGTTACCAGGCAAAGCCGACCAAATTCTAGGAATATCAGAGTATCTCGCTACCGCGCGTCGAGGCACAAGAAGGCTTAACCCCGCACTTTTGGCGATCTCGTGGACCATGTGTTAAATTCGTGCGACGTTCTCTCCATTTGCTACCCGGCACGGCAGTTGCGTCAGCGGCACACGTACCGTTTGTGCCAAGCATACCTTTAGCCCGTAACCAAACTGCGTACGCTGTGACAACGGTATTCGATCTCCCGCCGCTCGGCTGGATTGAGCACAGAGCGATCGGAACGACTGACCTGACCTTCATGATGTCGGTAGGCAGCGCCGGGGTGCTGGGGCTCTCATCCGACCAGATCAGCCCCCGGGCATGGACCACCCCGGAACCGGCGTGCGCCGGTCGCCAAGCAGCAGCCTGGACCTGTGGGGACCCGCCAACGGCAGCGCGGGGCGCGCGACGCGTCGAACTACGCCCGGCCGCTCATGGCAAGGCGTCGGGGTTGTCGGGCGTAGTGGCGACGTAGACCGTGTCGCCTTCGACGCGCATGGCGTAGCAGGGCAAGTCGCGGGTGTCGAAGCGGCCGCCGCGCAGGCGCTCAGGGATGTTCTGGCCGGTGGCCAGGTCGAAGTTGGCGCCGTGGTAGAAGCAGATGAGCCGCCCCTCGGCGACCACACCGTCTTGCAGGCGCATGCCGGTGTGCGGGCAGTGGCCGCCGAGGGCGTAGACCTGTTCGCCGCGCCGCACGAGCACGGCGAGCCGCCCCGCCAGTTCGATGCCATACGGCTCGCCGTCAGGCAGCTCGCTCAGCTTCGCAACCGGCTGGAAGTCCGTCGCGCCCATGCTCCCTCACCCTAGCCCTCTCCCAGGGGGAGAGGGGACAGTCCGCCACCCGCGGTGGCTCTCGCCTGCGGCCCTACGTGCCCTGGGTGCCTTCCAGAAAAGCGAGAACGGCTTTCACGCGCTGGTGGACCGCTTCGCCGCGGTCGAGGCCGAGCGCCTGAAAGATGCCGCCCACGTAGTTCTCGACGGTCTTCTCGGTGAGCACCAGTTCCTGGGCGATGCCGGCGTTCGAGTAGCCTTTCGCCATCAGCGCGAGCACCTGGCGCTGGCGATCGCTAAGCGCGTCGACGGGCGAGCGCGGGCGCGGCCGGAGCGCGTCCACCAGCGCCGGGTCGAGCACCACCAGGCCGGCCGCGGCGCCCTCGATGGCACGTACCAGCGTCGCCGTGTCCGTCACAGACGACTTGAGCAGGTAGGACCAGCCGCGGGCCTCGCCGGCGGGCAGGCTGGCGATGTACTGCTTGTCGCGGTGCGCTGAGAGCAATACGACGCCGGCCTCGGCGTGGCGAGCACGGATGCGCGAGGCGGCCTCGACGCCGTTCAGGCCCGGACCTAGCTCGATGTCGGCCAGCACGACGTCGGGCGCCACGCGCTCGGCCTCGCGGATCGCGTCCTCGCCCGTGGCGACGGCCGCCACGACCTGGATAGTCGGCTGCGCGGCGAGCGCCGTCTGCAGCATGTCGCGGAACAGGCCCTCGTCCTCGACGACGAGCACGCGGACCGGATGGGGGGCAGCCACGCCAACTCCTCTTGCCTCAGGTCGCAGCGTTTCCCTCAAGTATAGCCGCGGCGTGCCGGCCCGCCCGTTCAGACGGTCACTCGGGGACGGAGCGGGTGTTCGCCGCTGGCCTGGCGGGCGAGGATCGCGTCGGTGTCCCAGAGCCGCGAGTAGTTCAGGGCGCGGGGACAATGGGTGTAGGCTTCCTCAACCTCGACCAGGATGCCCTGGATCACGTCGCGGGTCACGTCGGGATCGTGGCGGGCCCCGTCGACGCCGCGCCGGTCCAGCTCGCCCTTGCTCACGATGCGCACGCGCCCGTTCACGCGCACGACTTCAGAGAGCCCCGGAATCAGGAACAGCAGTCCGACGTGCGGGTTCTCGTCCATGTTCAGATAGGACTGGAACAGCTTGTTGCCCTCGACGTCCGGCACCAGCAGGTGGCCGTCGTCCAGGACGCGCACGAAGCCGGGCAGCCCTCCCTTAGGCGAGGCGTCGCAGCGGCCCTCGCGGTCGCTGGTCGCCATTACCACCAACGGCGACGCGGCGATGAACGCCTTGATCGGCTCGGTCAGCTGGGGCCGGACCTTCGTCTGAATGCGCTCGATCGGCCAGCCAAAGGCGCGGGTGAAGCGATTGTCGAACGGGGTTGCGGCTGCGTCCATACTCTCCACCTTCTTCCCGCGGGGGTGGCGGCGTACCCTGGCCGTTGGCCGGCGGCGCGTCGCATCGACTCGGAAGCCATTCTAGCGCGCCCTGGCTGCCTGCGGCGAGCTTGGCGGGCGATTGCACTCGGCCGCGGGCACAGTGTAACGTTGCGGCGCGCACGCCGTTTGATTCGTATGGAGGACTTGGAGCCGCGGCCCGGCTCGGTGAGGAGGAGGACATGCGTCGGGTACTGGTGCTAGCAGCGCTCGCCGTCGCGAGCCTTGGCACGCCCGCGTTCGCGCAAAACGACCAGGCGAGCTGTGTGGCGCAGATGAGCGCGACGGTGCGGCCGCTGCTCGAGCAGGCGGCGCAGTTCAGCCCGCAGGGCGTGCAAGGGCAGGGCTTTGCTCCCCTCGCCCAGCCGTTTGCCCCCGCCCCTTATGGCGCTCCCGCTGGCCCCGCCCCGGGCGCCCCCTGGCTGGCGCCGCCCACCGCCGCCTACAACGCCTCCGCCGCCTATACCGGCCTCGCGGGCCTGCCGCCCCCCGGC
>DATGMD010000024.1:0-103685 GCA_035293805.1 Chloroflexota bacterium
TGTGGGAAGGGCGGCAGGTCTCGATCGTCTTCCCCGCGTACAACGAGGAGGCGGGCATCGCCGCCGCCGTGCGCGACTTCCGGGCCTGCCCGGCCGTCGACGAGGTCGTCGTCGTCGACAACAACTCGCGCGACCGCACCGCCGCGCTCGCCGCCGCGGCCGGCGCCCGCGTGGTCCACGAGCCCCAGCAGGGCTACGGCTACGCGCTGCGGCGGGGCCTGCGCGAGGCCCGGGGCGAGTACGTCGTGCTGGCCGAGCCCGACGGCACCTTCATCGGCCGCGACGTGCTCAAGCTGCTCGCCTACGCCGCCGACTTCGACCTGGTCATGGGGACGCGCACCACCCAGGAGCTGATCTGGCGCGAGGCCAACATGGGCTGGTTCTTGCGGGTGGGCAACGTCGCGGTGGCCAAGCTGCTGCAATACCTGTTCGGCGGGCCGTCGCTCTCCGACTGCGGCTGCACCCTGCGCCTGATTCGGCGCGAGGCGGCCGACCGCCTGCAGGACCGCCTCACCGTGGGCAGCTCGCACTTCCTGCCGGAGATGGTGGTGCTGGCGCTGCTCGACGGGCTGCGGGTGATCGAGGTGCCCGTCAACTACCGGGGCCGCCTCGGTGAGTCGAAGATCACTGGGTCGTTCAAGACGACGCTGCGGGTGGGGTTCAACATGATTAGCTTGATTCTGGGCTACCGCCTGCGCACGCTGGCGCGGCCCCGGCCCGCGCGCGTCCAGCGCTCGGCAGTCGAGCAGAAGGGCTAGGTCTGGCGCGCGTCCTGGTCCTCGACAGGGCGGGTGTCGCTTTCCCCCACTTCCCTCCCTCCACACCCCCTTGTCGGCCTGCTGATCTTCGTCTTGCGAGGCTACAATGAACGTGGTTCTGAAACCCGACCAGCTCAACCCTAACGCCCTTCGTGGTCGCCATGCGACTGTCCTTCTTGCAATCCTTGTGAGCCTCGCGGGAGTTGTGCCCTTTCTCTCGTGCCTCAATTGGTACTTTATGTCCGACGATTTCGGCGTCGTTCAGTTCCTGTTTCAACGCCCGCCCCCCTACGTGTTCTCCCTCTTCACTCACCCCTGGACGGACTCTATCTACGGTGTGCCTGCCGATGAGCTGCGCCCGACAGTCGCATTAGCGTTCCAGGTCAGCTCCCTATTGGGCAGCACATCCCCCATTCCCTACCACGCAATCTCTATCGCCGTTCATGGGCTCAATATACTGCTAGTCTTCGCCATTGCGCGACAGCTCGCCAGACTTTCTCTGATTGCCAGCGGCTTTGCCGCCATCCTGTTCGCTGTATTGCCCATTCACGCCGAGACCCTGGGGTGGCTCCAAGGCATGAGTGATTCCGTTCCCACGCTCTTCTACATTGCGTCATTCTTAGCGTATGCAATGTGGCGCAAGGCAGGCTTGGCGCGGCTGTACTGGCTGGCGTGCATCTTGTTCTTTCTCGCGCTGTTTAGCAAGCAGTCTGCTATCACGATGCTGCTCACGCTCTTGTCGTACGACATACTAGTCGAGCATAAGTTACCGCGGTTCAAATTTGCCTCACTCGCAGCATACCTTCCATTCTTGCTCCTCACTACCGCCTACCTCATCGAGCGACGCATACTCTTCGGAAACATGGTACGGGAAGCCGGAATAGCGCCAGCCCATTCCCTGCTGTGGTTCGGAGCAGTCCAGACATCGGCCGTCCAGGAACTTCTATTTGGTGGTCGCGTGCTCGCGCTGGACAGATTCCACGAGCCAGAAACCACAGACTTTCGATCTATTGCGGCACTTGTCTACAGCGGAGCGGGGCTCTGCGGCGCTCTCCTGCTTACCGCCTTCGCCTATACTCAATTCCGCCGCGCCATGCACACCAGGATGGCTACCATAGCCCAGCTGATTGCCTATTTTGGCCCGATCTGGTGGCTCATAAGCACCATTCCCCTAACGGTCACGTATGACTCGCCACGCCACCTCTACCTGGCATCTGTTGGGGTGACAATCATGCTTGGATTATGTCTTGATGAACTATTGAGGCGGACACATGGCTATCAGCGACGCGCTGTGCCGCTCGCCGGCATCGCCGTCGTTCTCGCCGCCGCGCTTATGTTGCAAAGTCATCTGGCACATTGGAACACGGGGGAGGCCGTTTCAAGGCAGATTATGAACGACATCACGCAGGAAGCCTCTATCGCCCCCACGAGGAGTCTAGTGGTCCTAGGCGCCCCCGCGGGCGCGAGTGCATGGAGCTGGGCACTGCCATTCGCGGTGCAGCCGCCCTTTGCCGACACGGACCTGAGAGAGCGATTGCATATTATCTACCCTCTAGGCATCCACTGTTGCCAAGGCAGCCAGTCGCTCCGGACGCAGTGGCTCGAGCAAACGCGAGAGACAATCAATGCTTGGGCCAATGAGCCCGATCAGCCGCCCGCCGTCGCTCTAAGCTGGGACAGCGCCAAGGGGACGCTCACTCGGCAGTCTGAGAGCCAAGCAACAAGCCTACGCCCACGGCTACTTCGCTTGTTGGATCTCAATACAGTGGAGGAGATGCAATCCCAACTGGATGAGATTCTGCACGAGCCCAGCAACAATCTATCCTACCGCTAGTTTGCTAACGCGGAGATTGATGAGTCCCGCTACAAGACGGCAGCCGGATGCCGCAATTACCCTACCAGCATCCGCGTGGAGTATCTCTATCCCAAGCTGTCGGTCGACGGCTGTGTCATCGTCGTCGATTACTACACCCCGTGGAATTACCGAGTTGCTGGAGACTGCGCCGTGGCCTCGGTTAGCCGTGTACTGGCAACGCCGCGGCTACAGCGGCTCGGCGAGGCTCGGCTCGTCGGCGGCAGCCACCCAGGAGCGGCCGTCCTCGCCCGCCTCCACCAGACCGCGCTCGGCCAGGGTGTCCATGAGGCGCGCGGCGCGGGGGTAGCCGATGCCCAGGCGCCGCTGCAGCAGCGACACCGACACGCGCGAGTGCTCGCGCACCACGTCCATCGCGCGCTCGATCAAGTCCTCGCCGCCGTCGTCGCGCGAGCTGCTCAGCGCCTCGACGGCCGCCACCTCGGCCGCGTCGTAGCGCGCCTCGCCCTGCTTGCGCCAGAAGGCGACCAGCGCCTCGATCTCCTCGTCGGAGAGATACGTGCCCTGCACGCGCGCCGGCTTCGACGACTCGGCGCCGAGATACAGCATGTCGCCCCGACCCAGTAGCTTCTCGGCGCCCATCGAGTCCAGGATCACGCGCGAGTCCACCTGCGACGTGACGGCGAAGGCGATGCGCGTCGGGAAGTTCGCCTTGATCAGCCCCGTGACCACATCTACCGACGGCCGCTGGGTGGCCACGATCAGGTGGATGCCCGTCGCACGCGCCTTCTGCGCCAGGCGCGTCAGGCTCAGCTCGACGTCGTCCGGCGCCGTCATCATCAGGTCCGCCAGCTCGTCGATGACGATCACCAGGAACGGCAGCGGCTTGAGGGGGGACGGACCTACCCCCCCCGGCCCCCCTTCCCTTTGAAGGAAGGGGGGAGCCACCGCGGCAGCGTCCTCCTCTTCCCCTTCACGCGGCAGGACGGGGGCCGGGGGGGTAGGTTGCTGCGCGGCCAGGCGGTTGTAGCTCTCCAGGTTGCGGACGCCGCACTTCACGAACAGGGCGTAGCGGCGCTCCATCTCCTGGAGCGCCCACTTCAGCACGCCCACGACCTTGTCCATCTCCGTGACGACGGGCAGGCGGAGGTGGGGGATGCCCTCGAAAGGTGCCAGCTCCACCATCTTGGGATCGACCATCAAGAGCTGCAGCTCGTCGGGCGTACACTGCATCAGCAGGCAGGCGATGAGGCTGTTGATGCAGACGCTCTTGCCCGAGCCGGTCGCGCCGGCGATGAGCAGGTGGGGCATGCGCGCCAGGTCGCCCGCCACCGGCCGGCCCGCCACGTCGCGGCCGAGCGCCAGCGCCAGCCGGGACTTCAGCTTCTGGAACTCCGGCGCGGCCACGATCTCGCGTAGGCTGACGACCGCCGACGCGGAGTTCGGCACCTCGATGCCGACCACCCGCTTGCCCGGCACGGGCGCCTCGACGCGCAGGGTCGTCGCGCCGAGCCGCAGGGCCAGATCGTTGGTGCGCGCGGTGATGCGGGCCACCGTGACGCCCATCGCCGGCTCGATGCCGAACTGGGTGACCGTCGGCCCCTCGTTGATCTCCACGACGCGCGCGCCGATGTTGAAGCTCTCCAGCGTCTCCTCGATGATGCGGGCCCGCTGGCGCAGGTCGACGGCCGCGACGCTCGGGCTGCTCGGCAGCGCGAGCAGGGTGAGCGGCGGCAGGCGCCACGCGCCGCGCTCGGGGGCCGGCGGCTGGGGAGTGGGAGCTGAGGCCTTGCGGCTGGCGCGAGCCGCGGGCTTGTGTGACTCGCTCTCGTCGTCATCCCCGATCGTCGGCGCCTCCTCCCCGGTCTCGTCGCCGCTCGCCCGCTGGCGGCGCACGCGAGCGGCGATCCGCTGGCGGATGCCTTGCCGCTCCTCGGGAGCCTGGAGAGGCGCGGGGAGCGCCGGCGGGCCGGCCCGCAGCGCGCGCAGCCGCCGCAGCGCCACGCGGCCGGCGAAGCAGGCGGCGACGGCCGCGCGGTCGGCGACCTGCAGTAACCGCACGGGGGACACGCGGAGCGCGAGCAGCAGCCCGCCGAAGGCCACCAGCGCCAGGAGCACCGCCGCGCCCGCCAGCCCCAGCGCATCGGCGCTCGCCTGGGCGAGCGCGAGCCCCGCCTGGCCGCCGCCGCGCGCGCCGGGGCGCACGAGCGTGACGATGCCGCCGAGGCCCACGAGCGCGACGCTGGCCAGCGCCGCCCCGACGCCGCGCGGCCAGGGCAGCGCGACCTCCGGCTGCAGGCAGCGCAGCAGCAGGGCGCTGCCCAGCACGGTGAGCCACAGCGCGAGCAGCGGCGCCGTCCAGCCCAGCAGCAGCGTCTGTTGGTCGTGCAGCGGCGTGGCGAGCCGCCCGCCGGGGAACACCAGCGCCAGGCCGAGCACGCCCCCCGCGCCCACCAGGAGCACCGCCAGCGCCCAGGGCCAGCGCGGCCACGCCGCGCGCCACAGCCCCCCGAGCGCCTTGCCGAGCCCCCCGCTGGGGCGGGACTTCCCGGCCGGCGGGCGGCGGGGCGCGCGGGCGCTCTCCCGGCGGACCGCCATCTACACCTCCATGATCAGCGGCATGATCATGGGGCGCCGGCCCGTCAGCTCGTACAGGTAGGGGCCTAGAGAGTCCTTGATCTTGCGGTGCAGGTAGTCCCAGTCGGTCAGGCCGCGCGCGCTGGTCTCGCACACGCGGCGCACGCGCTCGCGGGCGCCGTCCAGCAAGTCTTCGGCATCGCGCGGGTCCACGAAGCCGCGCGTCACGACGTCGGGCCCGGCCACTACCTGCCCCGTCTCCAGCTCGACGGCGGCCACGACGACGAAGATGCCGTCGCGCGACAGCGCCCGCCGGTCGCGCAGGATGAAGTGGTCCACCTCGCCGACCGAGATGCCGTCCACGAACACCGAGCCGGCCGGCACGCTGCCGCTGATGTAGCCGTCGCCCGTGTCGTCGAACTCGATGACCGTGCCCAGATCGGGGATTAGGATGTTCTCCCGGGCGATCCCCGCCTCCTGCGCCACGCGCGCGTAGAGCATCATGTGCCGGTAGTCCCCGTGCAGCGGCACCACGTAGCGCGGCTTGGTCAGGTTGATCATCAGCTTCAGCTCGTCGGTGCTCGCGTGGCCCGAGACATGGACCGTCTCCTGGCGGCCGTAGACCACCGTCGCGCCCTGCTTGAACAGCTTGTTGATCGTGCGCGACACGGCCTCCTCGTTGCCGGGCACCGGCGTCGCCGAGAAGATCACCGTGTCGCCGCTCTCCAACGAGAGCTGCCGGTGGTCGCCGTTGGCGATGCGCGACAGCACCGAGTTCGGCTCGCCCTGTGAGCCGGTGGTCACGAACAGCGCGCGGTGAAAGGGGAGGCTGTTCACCTCGTCGATCGAGCGCAGGCTGCCCTCGGGCACCGTGAAGTAGCCCAGGTCGCTGGCCACGCTGGAGTTGTTCTCCATGCTGCGCCCGACGACGGCGGCCACCCGGCCGTGGCGGTGGCCGGTCGTGATCGCCTGCTGCACCCGCGAGATGTTCGAGGCGAACGTGGTGATGATGACGCGTCCCTGCGCCTGCTCCATCACGCGGCTGAAGGCGTCGCCCACCGCCTTCTCGGACGGGGTCCAGCCCTGCGACTCGACGCGCACGCAGTCCGACAGCAGCGCCAGGATGCCGTCATGGCCCAGCTCGGCCAGCTTGCCGCTGTCGGTGGGCTTGCCATCCACGGGCGTCGGGTCGAACTTGTAGTCGCCCGTGTGCAAGATGGTGCCGATCGGCGTGTGGATCGCTACCGCCACGCCGTCCGGGATGCTGTGCGTCACGGGGATGTACTCGAAGCTCAGCGGTCCCAGCTCCGTGACCACGCCGGGGCTCACCACGTTCATCTCGGTCTTGTTGTGCAGCCGGTGCTCGCGCAGCTTGGCGCGCACCAGGCCCATCGTGAGCGGCGTGCCGTACAGCGGCACGTTCAGGAGCGGCAGCAGGTACGGCAGCGCGCCGATGTGGTCCTCGTGCCCGTGGGTGAGCACGATGGCGGCCACCGCGTCCTTGCGGTCGAGCAGGTAGCGCACGTCGGGCAGGACGAGGTCGACCCCAACCATCTCGTCCTCGGGGAACATCAGCCCGCAGTCGATGACGACAATCGTGTCCTCATACTCAATGGCGGTCATGTTCTTGCCGACCGACCCGACGCCGCCCAGCGGAATAACCTTGACGGTTCCAGCCACTATGTTTCCTCGATCTCATTCGGAGTTCGCGGGACGCGGCGCAAGGCGCACTGGTCCCATCGTCGTTGCACTAATTGTAGGGGATAGCGTCGAACGGCCGGCGCCCGCGCGCCGACAGCTCAAAAAAGACTAAGCTGCTCGGCTGGCGGCGGCACGTCCTCGGCCGCATCTGCCGCGGCCGCCCCGCTCTCGGCCGCCGCCAAGGCGGCGGCCGCCTCGGCTTGCGCCAGCACCTGCGGGATGCGCCGGAAGTCCTCGGCGAAGACGTCCTTGACGCGCGGGTCGCGCAGCGCCGCGGCGGGATGGTACAGCGCGTAGCACGTCGCGGTGCCGTGGCGCACCGTGCGCCCGTGCAGCGCGCGCATGCTCCCCGGCCCGAAGAACTTGGCCATCGAGAAGCGCCCGAGCGTGCAGATCAGCCGCGGCTGGAGCAGCGCGATCTGGCGGTCCAGGTACTCGTTGCAGGCCTCGATCTCCTGTCGCTCGGGGTCCCGATTGCCTGGCGGCCGGTGCTTGAGGATGTTCGTGATGTACACGTCGCGGCGGCTCATGCCGATCGCGCGCAGCATCTCCTCCAGAAGCTGCCCCGCCGCGCCCACGAAGGGGCGGCCCTGCTGGTCCTCGTAGAAGCCCGGCGCCTCGCCGATGAACAGGATCTTCGCGTTGGGCGGCCCCTCGCCGGGCACGCCGCGCGTCGCCGTCCGATACAGCGGGCACTTCTGACAGCTATTGACCTCGCGCGCTAGCTCGGCAAGCTCGTCCAATTGCGGTCGCCTCTGCCCGTTCGATCGTGCGCACGCCGGCCCACCGGCGCCGATCGCGCGCCGGCCATCCCGTGCGCCACCACGAGGGTACGGCAGCGGGGCGGCCGGCAGCTAGCATTGCGCGTCTCAATCCCGTCGCGCTTGGCGCGGGCGACGCGCCAGCGCCTCCGGGTTCAGTACGCGGGCGTAGTCGCCGTCCAGGTAGCTGATGATCTGGTCGGCGCAGTCCGTCGCGAACTCGCGGTAGGTCAGGTCGGCCGGCCAGCCCAGGTGCGGCGTGAGGACGACCGTCTCCAGGGCCAGCAGCGGGTGGTCGGGGGGCAGCGGCTCCTGCACGAACACGTCGAGCGCCGCGCCGGCGATGGCGCGCTCCCGCAGCGCGCGCACCAGCGCCGCCTCGTCCACGATCGCGCCGCGGGCCGTGTTCACCAGGTAGGCCGCGGGCCGCATACGGCGCAGCCGCGCCTCGTCGAACAGGCCGCGGCTCTGGTCGGACAGCGCCAAGTGGATCGACACCACGTCGGCCTCGGCCAGCAGCGCGTCCAGCGCGCGGTACTCGGCGCCCGACTCGGCGGCGCGCGTCGGCGTGAGCGTCGGCCCCCAGGCCAGCAGCCGCATGCCATAAGCGGTGGCGAGCCGCGCGACGTGGCGACCCACGCGCCCCAGGCCGACGATGCCGAGCGTCTTGCCGTACAGCACCTCGCCGAGCGGCATCCGCCACTCGCCGGCCCGCAGCGCGCGGTCGGTCTGCGGGATGCGGCGCATCACCGCCTGCATCAGCGCCAGCGTCAGCTCGGCCGTCGACCGGCCAGTCGTCTCGGGGTTCGTGGCATACGCCAGCTGCAGGGCCACGCCGGCCGCCGTGGCCGCGGGCACGTCGACGTGGTACAGGTGGCCGCCGGTGTTGCAGATCAGCTCGAGGTCGGGCAGCCGCGGGAAGAGGTCGGCGGGGAAGTGGGTGCGCTCGCGGTTGGCGATGACGATGGGCACGCCGGCCAGCCGGTCCACCAGCTCGTCGCGCGACGCGGCCGGCTCGGCGTAGATCGTCACGTCGGCGCGCTGGCGCAGGCGCGCGATGCCGGCGCTGTCATGGTAGGTACGATGAAAGTCGTCGAGCACGACGACGCGCATGGGCGCCTCCTATTCGTCAGCGTGCCGGTGGGCGGCGAGGAAATTCAGCACCGCGTAGTTGAACTCGCCCGGCTGCTCCAGCGCCGGGATGCCTTTCGAGTGGTCGATCACGCGCAGCTCGGCGTCGGGGATGCGCTCGCGTAGCTGCCGCGCGAGCGCCGCGCTGGTCCAGCGATTGCCCCGCCCCCACAGCAGCAGCGTCGGCACGGTCGGCCACGTCCGCGCGCCCGGCCCGGGAATCACGACCGGCCCGGGCGCCACGTCGCCCGGCGGCCGCTGGTCCTGGTCGGGCCGCAGCCGCGCCAGACACCACAGATAGTACAGGTACTCGGGCGGCAGGAGCCGCCGGTCGTCGAATCGCGCCGCCAGGCTGGCGTACCACGTCTCCACGCGGCGCGGCCGGGCGCCCCCGCGGCGCGCCAAACCTGGGGAGGCCGCCCTGTCGCCCTCGGCGTTCGCGGCGGGGTCGCCGACCACGGCCGCCGGTGGTGCCAGGGGAACGTCGCTCAGCGCCAGCGCCGTCACGGCGTCGGGCCGCGCCCGAGCGTAGGCCAGCGCGAGAGCGCCGCCGCCCGCGTGCCCGACAAGCGCGACCCGCCGCACCGCGAGCGCCGCCAGCAGGTCGTCGAGCCACGCGAGAGCGTCCGCCGTCGCGGGCGCCGCTAGGCCGAAGCCGGGCCGGTCCGGCGCAAGCACCTGGAACCGACGGGCGAGCGGACCGAGCGTGCGAAACCAATTGCCCGCGCCGCCGAACCCGCCGTGCAGCAGCACGACCGCCCGGCCCTCGCCCGCCAGCAGCAGGTGCAGCCGGCCGCGCGGCGTCTCTACGATACGCCGCGCCACGGGTACGCCGAAGCACGGCAGCAGCCGGTCGAGAGCCTCGTCGGTTTCGGCGCGTAGCGCAGCGTCCACGGCGGCTCCAGCAACCTGGCGGGCTTCCACGTTGCGCGACCGGCGCGGCCGCCGACCCGCCGGCCGGATTGTACGCCGTGGCGACGCTGGATGCCCTCGACCTAACCTCAGGCCGATACGCGGCGCCTTAGCGCGGTCCGGATTCTACGCGGCCCGGGTTCTCCTCCAGGTATGCGCGCGGGACGGGCGGCTACGCGGCGCGGGCGCCGTTGCCGCGCTGCTCGGCCCACAGCGAGCGGACGAGGAACAGCAGGTTGCCGGGCCGCTCGGCCAGGCGCCGCGTAAGGTACGGATACCACTCGCGGCCATAAGGCACGTAGACGCGCAGCCGATACCCCTCGCGCACGAGCGCCTGCTGCAAGTCGCGGCGCACGCCGTAGAGCATCTGGAACTCGAAGCTGTCGCGGGGGCGGCCCAGCCGCGCCGCCTCCGCCCGCGCGTGCGCGAGCAGCGCGGGATCGTGCGTGGCCAGCGCCGCGTAGTTCGGCGCCTCCAGCATGCGCGTCGCCAGGCGGGCGTAGGCCGCATCCACTTCGTCGCGCGCCTGGTAGGCGATGGTCGGCGGCTCACGGTAGGCGCCCTTACAGAGCCGCACTGTCGCCCCGAGCGCCAGCACGTCCTCCAGGTCGCAGCCGGTGCGGTGCAGGTAGGCTTGCAGCACCACGCCGACGTTGTGGTGGCGCGGCCAGACGGCGCGGAGCACGTCGAGCGTCTCCTGGGTGTGCGCCGAGCCCTCCATGTCGATGCGCACGAACACGCCGACCGTCTGCGCCGCCGTCAGCAGGCGCTCCAGGCGGTCCTGACAGGCGGCGCGGTCTAGCGAGAGCCCGAGTTGGCTGAGCTTGATGGAGATGCCGCTCTGCACGTGCGCGTGCGCGATGGCCTGTACCAACGCCAGGTAGTCGTTCACGGCGGCGTCGGCGGCGGCCGGCTCGGACACGTCTTCGCCAAGGTGGTCCAGCGAGACGCGGAAGCCTTCTCGGTTCAGCGCTCGCGCCGCGGCGAGCGCGTCGTCGATGGTCTCGCCGGCCACGAAGCGCTGGCGGAGCGGTCGCGCGAGCGCGTGGTCTTTCACTAGCTGCTTGACGGCTGGCTGGGTCGCCACCCCCAGCACCGTATCACGCCAGAGCGACATCGTCGTCCCTCCCGAGCGCGGCCCGCTCCATTGCGGGACGCCTACGAGAATTGTAGGCCGCCAGCGTGTCGTGCGCGGCGTTTCCGCCCGCGCCGCTGCTCGCCCTACTCGCTCGCACGCAACTCCGATGCCACCCCATGCAGAACAGGTGTGCCGGACGGCCCCGTCGATGCGGGGTGGCCGCAACTGCCACACGGCGGGTTCCGGCCGCTCAGCCCCGCAGGTAACGGTCGAGGAAGGCGATGGACTGGTCCCAGGCGTTCGCCGCGGCGACGGGGTTGTAGGCGCCGCCGTCGGGCAGCGTGAAGGCGTGGCCGGTGCCGCTGTACACGGTCAGCTCGAACGTCTTCCCCAACTCCTCCAGCCGCTGCGCCATGCGGTACACGTCGGCGACGGGCGCGCGGTCGTCGGCCGCGCCGTGCAGGATCAAGACCGGCGCCTGGATGCGCTCGGCCAGGTCGTAAGCGTGCTGCGGCTTCTTCTCGTTGAGGCCCTGCGGGTAGAACGGGAAGCCGTGCATGGCGATGCCCGCCCGCAGCCAGGGGTGGTGCTCCAGTGCCAGGTAGACCAGCCCGCCGCCCCGACAGTAGCCGGCCACCGCGATCCGCTCGCCGTCGCAGTACTCCTGCCGCCGCAGGAACGCCGCCGCGTCGGCCACGTACTGCATCAGCTCGCTGTCGGCCGGGTCCTTGTCCACGGTCTGCCAGTTGATCGCGCAGCCGACGATGCCGTGGTCGCCGTAGCGCTCGGCCGCGCGGTGCGTGCCGGCGCTCGGGCCGTTGATGCCGTGCAGGGTGATGATCGCCGGGTAGCGGCCCGGCGCGGCCGGGCGCCCGATGTGCGCCTGGAGCGTCGCGTTGCCGCTGCGGAACTCCACGTCCTCGCCGCCGAGAATGCCCCAGCCCATCTGCTGCCTCCTCCAACCCAGTACTGTGCGCGCCGCCGCGCCGCGCGAGCCTGGGCATTATAGGCCTAGCGACGCTAGACCGCGTCGCAGAGCATGGGAGCGGCCACGGTCGTGTAGGGGCGGGTTTCACGCCCGCCCGCGGCCGTAAGGCCGCAGCCCCCCATCGGCCGACCCGTCGATCAGCGTGCGCGCCGCCGTACTGCCGCCGGCCGGTGGAGCTACCCTCCGGACGGGGCAGAAAGCGGGGCAGGCCACCTCCCCGTTGCTACACTACTGGAGGCTAACGAGGAGGGAAAGGCATGGCAGACGCGGCGCTCACGTTGATGGCGGTACACGCGCACCCGGACGACGAGGCGATCGGCACCGGCGGCACGCTCGCGCGCTACGCCGCCGAGGGCGTGCGCACGGTGCTCGTCACCTGCACCGACGGCGCGGTCGGCGAGATCGTCGATCCGACGGTCGCCACGCCAGAGACGCTGGCCGCGGTGCGCGCTGACGAGCTGCGCACGGCCAGCGAGCTGCTCGGCGTCTCGGCGCTGCACTGCCTGGGCTACCGTGACTCGGGGATGATGGGCACGCCCGAGAACGACGACCCGCGCAGCTTCTGGCGCGCGGACCTCGACGAGGCGACCGGACGGTTGGTAGCGCTCATCCGCCAGGAGCGCCCGCAAGTGATCGTCACTTATGACGAGAATGGCTTCTACGGCCACCCCGACCACATCCAGACGAACCGCGTGTCCGTCGCCGCCTTCCACGCCGCTGGCGACCCGGCGCGCTACCCGGAGCAGGGCCTCGCCCCCTGGGCGCCCAGCAAGCTCTACTACGCGGCGGTGCCGATCAGCCGCCTGCGCGAGTTCGGGCGGCGGCTGCGCGAGCTGGACATCGAGGCGCCGTTCGGCGAGAACGCCGACGAGCCGGAGTTCGGCACGCCCGACGAGCGGATCGTCGCGACTATCGACGCACGCCCCTACGCGAGGGTAAAGCGCGAAGCGCTGGCCGTCCACCGCAGCCAGGTGGGGCCAGAGACGTTCTTCCTGCTCCTCCCCCCGCCGGTCTGGGAGGAGACGATGGGCACCGAGTACTTCGAGCGCCCGATCAGCACGGTGCCGGCGCCCGCCCACGAGGACGACCTGTTTGCCGGCCTGCGCGGCTAGGCGCTGCTCACAGTCCCCGACGCGCCTCGTGGGCCGCCTCCACTAGCAGGGCGGCCTTGGCGCGCGCCAGCTCGCGCGGGATGGTCATGAGGCCGCAGTCGGGCGCGAGCCACAGGCGCTCGGGCGCGACGTATTCCAGCGCCGCGCGCACCCGCCCCAGCACCACGTCGAGCGGCTCGGGCGGCGTGTTGCCGGGGTCCACGCAGCCGTACATCACCAGCCGATCGCCGCAGCCGCGCAGCAGCGCCGGGTCGTAGCCGCTGCGCGCGAACTCCACCGAGAAGCCGCCGATGGACGTCCCCATGAGCATCGCCAGCAGCTCCGGGTACTCGTACTCGTGCTGCTGCCCGCCGTGCCCCGGGTAGCCGTAGCAGAGGTGGATCACGGTGGGCACCGTGATCCCCTCCAGCACGCGGTCGAGCGCCCGCAGCCCATAGGCCGCGACCTTCTCGTGCCAGCGCGTCATGGCCGGCTCGTCGATCTGGACCACGTCGCAGCCCGCCGCCTGCAGGTCGCGCAGCTCGGCGTTCAGCGCCGCCGCCACGTCCATCGCCAGCGCCGCCTCGTCGCCGTACGTCTCGTCGGCGGTGGTGTCCACGACGGTCATCGGGCCGGGCACGTCCATCTTCAGCGGGCGCGTGGTGTGCGCTTTGGCGAAGCGCAGGTCGTCCACCAGCACCGGCCCCGTGCGCCGCACCTGCCCGACGACGCGCGGCACTTCGCGCAGCACGTCGTCGCGGCGACGAATCGCCTTCGGCGCGCGGTGCGTCAGATCGAAGCCCTCCAGGCCGGCCAGGAAGTGGTTGATGAAGTTCGGACGGCGCTGCTCGCCATCGGTCAGCAGGTCGAGGCCCAGTTGCTCCTGCTCGTGCAGCACGACGATGGTGGCGTCGTCCTGCGCCTCGCGGAGCGCCGCGCCCTCCAGCCGGAAGATGGCGTCCGAGCGCTCCACGTCGGCCAGCCAGCTCGGGCGCGGGAAGCTGCCGACGGTCGTCGCGGCGATGGGGGGAAGCTGCATGATTGTCTCCTGTCCCTGCGGGATAGGCCACCGGAGCCTGGTGGCGCGGAGTTAACGGCGAATGCGGCGCCGCACGCCGGCGCGGGCTGCTAGACGCGGGCGCGCAGCTCCGCGAGGCGGCGCATCGCCGCCTCGAGCGTCTCGCGGCGCTTCGGAAAGGCAAACCGCACCTGCGTGCGGCCGCGCGCGGGATCGGCGTAGAACGACGAGCCCGGCACCGCCGCCACGCCCACGCGCTCGATCATCGCGCGCACGAACGCCACGTCGTCGCCCGCGGCGCCGTCGGCCGCGGTTAGCGCCGCCACGTCCGTCATGACGTAGTAGGCGCCCGCGGGCGGATAGACGTGGAAGCCGGCCGCGGCCAGGCCGGTACAGACCACCGCGCGGCGCTCGGCGTAGGCGGCTAGCAGGTCGGCGTAGTACGCGGGCGGCAGGCGCAGCGCCACCGCGCCGGCTTCCTGGAGCGGCGCCGCCGCCCCCACCGTCAGGAAGTCGTGGATGCGGCGGATGGGCACGGTCAGCCGCTCCGGCGCCAGCAGGTAGCCCAGCCGCCAGCCCGTCACGCTGTAGGTCTTGCTGAGCCCGCTGATCGTAATGGTCCGCTCCCACATGCCGGGCAGCGTGGCGAGCCGCACGTGCTTGCCCTCGTACACCAGGTGCTCGTAGATCTCGTCGGTGATCGCCACGACGTTCCACTGCTGGCAGAGCCCTGCGATCTGCGCTAGCTCGCCGCGGGTGAACACCTTGCCCGTGGGGTTGTGCGGCGTGTTGACGACGATGGCGCGCGTGCGCGGTCCGAACGCCGCCGCCAGCGCGTCCGCGTCGAAGCGCCAGGCGCCGCCCGCGGCGTCGGGCGGCAGGAGCGGCACGTAGTGCGGCCGGGCGCCCGACAGCACGGCATCCGGCCCATAGTTCTCGTAAAACGGCTCGAAGACGACGACCTCGTCGCCTGGATCGACCACCGCCATGACAGCGGCCAGCATGGCCTCGGTGGCGCCGCAGACGACCGTGATCTCGCGCTCGGGGTCCAGGTCGCGGCCGAGCGCCGGCCCGTACTTCGCCGCGATGGCCTCGCGCAGCGCCGGCGCGCCCCAGGTGATGGCGTACTGGTTCACGTCGGCCAGGATCGCCGCGCAGGCGGCGTCCTTGATAGCCTGCGGCGCGGGGAAGTCAGGGAAGCCCTGGGCCAGGTTGATGCCGTCCACGGCGACGCAGAGCCGGGTCATCAGGCGGATGACCGACTCCTCGAACTGCTGGGGCTTCGCGGCGATGCGTGGCTCCATGCGCCCTGCTCCCCTCACGGCCTCGCCGGATGGTAGCAGATGCGGGCGGCGCCGCGTAGCCGCGGCGGGACGCCGACGTAGGGGCCGGCTAGCCGCCGGCGACCGGCGCGGGGTCGTGGGCGCGCGCGAGGTCGAGGAAGCGCAGGCCGGCCATCTCCGTCGTCTCGTAGCGCACGACGTTGGTCAGCTTTTCCACACGGACGGCCAGGTCGGCGGCGGCGGCCTGCAGCTCCAGCTGCAGGCGCGGATTGCCCTCGCGATAGTAGCCCGCCCCCCACAGCTCCAGGATCCCAAGCAGCACCGTGAGCGGCTGGTTCAGCTCGTGGCTGGCCGTGCGCGCCATCGCCAGCACCGCCTCGTCTTGCGCCAGCTGCTCCCGCAAGCCTTGCTGCTCCAGGGCGCGCAGGCGGGCCTGCTCGGCCAGCAGGCGGTCCTGCGCGGCCGCCAGGCGGGCGCGCGCGTGGAGCCAGGCGGCCACGCGGTCGAGCAGGTCGGCGGCGTCGAACGGCTTGGTCACGTAGTCGTCGGCCCCCGCGGCGAACGCGGCGTGGCGGTCGGCCTCGGCCGTCAGCGCCGTGAGCATGATGATCGGCACGTACAGGTCGCGCTCGTGCGCGCGGATGCGCCGGCACAGCTCGCGGCCGTCCAGCCCCGGCAGCATGACGTCGAGGAGAATCAGGTCGAACTCGCGATCACCCAGGCGCTGCTCGGCCTCCGCGGCGTCGGCGGCGCACGCCACCGCGTGGCCGGCGGCGTGCAACAAGTCGCACACCACCTCGCGGACCCCCGGATCATCCTCCACGAACAGGATCGCGGCCCGCTCCGACGCCATGCCTGCCTCCACCGCGCCCGCGGCGCAACCCAGCTCCTTGGTTCAGGATAGCCGCCGCCAATCCCGCCGGGGCGCCCCCGTCGTTAACGGGTGGTGAACGCGGCACGCGCCGCCGCGCCCCGCCCCGCCGCGCCGCGTGCTAGAATTGCGCTCCGAGCACCCGTGTCCCGCGTTTGCGCCGGGGCGCCAGCGTCCGCGAGAGGAGCGCATCGACATGCCCGAATCCGTACACGGCGAGCGGCTCACCTACCCCGCCACCGACGGCGACCTCCGAGCCTACCTGGCGCGGCCCACGGCGGGTGCGCCGTGGCCGGCGATCATCGTCATCCAGGAAGTGTTCGGCCTCGTGGACCACATCGAGGACGTGACGCGGCGCTTCGCCGCCGAGGGCTACCTGGCGCTGGCGCCCGATCTCTACACGCACGACGCCGTGCGGCCGACGCTCGACGACGAGGACATCGTGGCCGCTTTCCCCTACCGCGGCCAGCCCGAGAAGCTGGCCGAGCTGCCGCCCGAGCGGCGTGAGGGCGTGCGCCGCGCCCTGGAGTGGCTGACCCACCGCAACCTCTCCACCTACGTGCCCGACCTGCAGGCCGCCGTGGCCTACCTGCGGAGCCGGCCCGACGTGCGGCCCGACGCCATCGGCGCCGTGGGCTTCTGCATGGGCGGCGGGCTGGTCGGGCAGCTCGTCGCGTCGGGCGCCGACATCGCGGCCGGCGTCATCTTCTACGGGCCACCGCCGCCCCTCGATCGCGTTGGCAACGTCCGCTGCCCCGTGCAGGGCCACTACGGCGGCGAGGACCCCGGCATCACGAACAACGTGCCGGCCTTCGAGGCCGCGATGCGCGACGCGGGTAAGGACTTCACGGCCTACGTCTACCCCGGGGCGCCGCACGCCTTCCACAACGACCAGCGCCCGAGCTACCACGCCGACGCCGCCCGGCTCGCCTGGGAGCGCACCCTGGACTTCTTCCAGCGGCACCTCAAGGGGGCGCCCGTCGGCGCGCGCTAAGCAGCTGGCCCTGGTTCCAGCACGTTTCCGGTCGCCGCCGTGAACGGCGGGCCAGGCGACTAGACTCCGGCCCGCCGTTTACGGCGGCGATGTTCAGGCTGATCCTGGCCATCCGCCGTAGCCGCGGCCCCGCCCGGCCGCGGCACGGCGCCTGCCACAAGGGGGGAGAGCGACGCGCGCGGGAGGCGGCGGATGGCGGCCAGCGATCGGCGGGGCGACCCGCTCCTCGCGCGCGCCAGCCCCGGCGGCTGGGCTGCCTGGCTGCGCGCCCTCGGCGAGCGCGGCGACGCCGACCTCGCCGCGTTCGGCCTCACCCTCGCCGTCGGCTTCGCCGCAGGGCTGCTCGCGCTGTACCTCTTCGCCGCGCTGGCCTACGAGGTCATGCGCCAGCAGACCGACCTGCTGGACCTCGGCGTGCTCGCCTGGCTGCAGCAGTTCAAGTCGCCCGCCCTCGACGCGCTCGCCTGGGCCGTCTCGCTCATGGGGTCGCAGGCCGTCGCCGTCCTCGTCGTCGTCCTCGGCGTCGTCTACGCCCTGCGCGGGCGCTGGGGCGCGGCGGTCGGCCTGGTGCTCGTGACCGGCGGCGCGCAGCTCCTCAACGATGTCTTGAAAGGCGAGTTTCACCGCGTGCGCCCGGCGCCCGTGCTCGGCATGATCCCCGTGCAGGCATTCTCGTTTCCCTCGGGCCACGCGATGGTGTCGGCCGCGTTCTACGGCTTCCTCGCCTACCTGAGCTGGCGCGTGCTGCGCGGCTGGTGGCGCACCGCCAGCACGCTGGCGCTGCTCGCGCTCGTGCTGGCGATCGGGCTGTCCCGCCTCTACCTGGGCGTCCACTATCTCACCGACGTACTCGCCGGCTACCTCGCGGGCTTCGTGTGGGCCGACACGGTGATCCTGGGGAGCCGGCTGCTCGCGCGGCGCCGCGCGCCGCCCCCGCCGCCCGATCGTGTCGCCGGCTAATCACCTGGCCCGCGGCGCGGCGTCCACCGCCGCACGGCGGCCCCCGCCGGCCGCCGCCAGGGGCACCGTCAGCCGCACGGTCATCCCCTGGCCCGGCGCGCTGTCGAAGACGATGGTCCCGCCCACCTGGCGGGCGCGCTCCCGCATGCCCAGCATGCCGCTGCCGCCGGGCGCCGCCTCCGCCAGCCGTAGGTTGCACCCCCGGCCCCCGTCCACGACCGTGACCAGCAGCTCGCTGTCGGTGAACGTCACGAGGACCTCCGCTTCCTTCACGCCCGCGTGGTCCCGCACGTTGGTCAGCGCGGCCTCCACGATGCGGTACACCGCCGTCTCCACGATGGGTGGCAGCGGCCGCGGCCGGCCCTCTTTGCGGATGCGCGTGGCCAGCTGGTCCTGCTCGGCGCACACCTGCGCGTAGCGGTCGAGCGTCGGCAGCAGCCCGAGATCGTCGAGCGACATCGGCCGCAGCGCGAAGATGACGCGCCGCGCGTCCTGCAGCACCCGCGTGGCCGTCTCGCGCAGCCCCTCTAGCTCGACGTGCGCGGCGGCCGGGTCTGCCTTGAAGGCGCGGAGCAACACTTCCGTCTGCAGCACGAGGTTGTGCAGCGGCTGCGCCACCCGGTCGTGCAGCATCAGAGCCAGGCGGCTGCGGTCCGCCTCCTGGGCCAGCAGCAGCGCGCCGAAGTCGCTCACCGGCGCCGGATCGCCGCCCGCGTCGCGCGCCGCCACCCCGGCGGGAAGGGCCTCGTCGCCCCCCGGCTCGGCCTCTCCCCCAAGCAGCGCCACCAGCTGCTCCAGCGTCCGGCCCTCCTCGGCCAGCGCCGCCCGCTTGAACTCCAGCCCTTCCAGCTCGGCGCGCAGCGTGGCGAGATAGACTTCCCGCTCCTTGGCCGCCTGAAACAGCTGCCGCAGCTCCTCGCGGCTGTACCGCTCCAGGGTGCGATCGAGCGTGTCGAGCTTCTCGCGCACCTGCGCGAACCGCTCGCGCTCGCGCCCGAGCTGCATCCGCGTCTGCGCCGCGAGGGCGTCTAGCTCGCGCTGCTGACGCGCCAGCCCCTGCCGGGCCGCGTCGAGTCGCGCCCTGAGCCGCGCGTTCTCCCCCGCCACCCCGTGCTCCATCCGCGTGCGCTTTCGAGCCGCCCCCGCGCGGCCGCCGCGCCGCCCGCGTTCACGTCTGCCCGACCTGAATCCACCCCTGCCGCAGCGCGAACACCACGGCCTGTGTGCGATCGTTCACCGCGAGCTTCCGCAGGATGGAGGTGATGTGGTTCTTGACCGTCTGATCGCTCAGGAACAGAGCCTGCGCGATCTGCTTGTTCGAGTTCCCCCGCGCGATCAGCTCCAGTATCTCCATCTCCCGCGGCGTCAGCGGCACCAGGAGCGGCTCGATGCCCCGGCCCTCGCCGCTCAGACGCTGGAACTCGCGCAACACGCGCGACGCGACCGCCGGGCGCCCGATGGCCCGCTCGTCGAGAAGCGCTTCACCGCGCGCCGCGCGCCGGATCCCGTCGAGCAGCGGCTCCGGATCGGCAGCCTTGAGGAAGAATCCCGCGGCGCCCACGCGCGCCGCCTCGAACAACACGTCCTCGTCGTCGAACGCCGAGAGCAGCACCACCGCCACCGCGGGCAGCTGGACCTTCAGACGGCGCGTGACCTCCACCCCGTTGGCGCCCGGCAGCTGCACGTCGCACGCGACCACGTCCGGCCGCACGCGCGCCGCCCGCTCCAGCGCCTCCTCGCCCGAGCCCGCCTCGCCCGCCACCTCGAAGTCCCCCGCGGCGTGCAGCGCCGAGGCGAGCCCCTGGCGAAACAGCGGGTGGTCGTCGACGATCAGCACGCGGATCGTGCGCTTCCGGCTCATGGCACCGGCAAGCGCAGCGCGACGCGGGCGCCCTTCCCCGGCCGACCCTGCACCTCCAGCCGCCCGTTCAGCAGCTGCGCGCGCTCCTGCATGCCGATCAGCCCGTAGTGCCCCGGCCGCGCCTGGCCCGGCGTGAACCCCCGACCGTTGTCCTCGACCTGCAGCACGACCTCGTCCCCGCGCTGGCGCAGCTTCACCCGCACCTGCGTGGCGCCGGCGTGCTTGCGCGCATTCGTCAGCGCCTCCTGGAGAATGCGGAACACCCCCACCGCCTGCTCAGGCAACAGCGGCAGCTCGTCCGCGGGCAGCGACGCCTCGATCGGCAGCCCATACTGCCGCTCGTATTCCGGCAGGTAGCCGTGCAGCAGCGCCACCAGCCCTAGCTCCTCCACCGCCGGCAGCCGCAAGTCGAACAGGCACTGGCGAATCTCCTTGACGCCCTGCTGCAGCGACTCGCGCATGCGCGCCAGCCCGTCCGCCGCGGCCGCCGGATCGCGGGCGAGCAGCTTGCGGAGGTACTCCGTCTCGAACACCGCGTTGGCGAAGTACTGGGCGGGGCCATCGTGCAGGTCGCGCGCGATGCGCGCGCGCTCCGCTTCCAGCGCGCCGAGCTGCGGCGCGATCAGCGCCGCCTCGCGCCGCCCGGCCGGCCCCTCGCCCGCGGCCGCCTGGAGCGCCTCCGCCTGCTGCGCGAGCGCCGCCGCCAGCTGGCGCAGCTGGCCCGCCGCCGCCGCCAGCCGGGGCAGCGCCTCGGCCGGCCGCTCGTCGGCCTCCGGGACCGCCAGCGGCGCCGCCCGCCCGCCGGGCGACACCAGCGCCGGGCGCCCGAGCGCCGCCGCCAGCTCGTGGCACAGCTCGGCGCCGGCCAACAAGTGCTGCTCGGTGGTGCGTAACGCGGTGGGCACGTGCGCTAGATGCGCGGGGTCGGGGGGGCTCATCCCTGCCTCCACACCATCAGGAGGGAGTATAGCACCGTGCCCGGACGCCGCAGCAACACAATTACCGCGCCGCCTGCGTGAACGCTCCGACACTTGGCGGGTACGGAATATGGCGCGCGCACCGAGGGTTGGCAGCCAGCCGGCCCGTGCGCTACAATGGACGCGAGCGATCCCCGATAGCTCAACGGTAGAGCATCCGGCTGTTAACCGGAGGGTTCCAGGTTCGAATCCTGGTCGGGGAGCCAGCCGCAGGCCCCCAGCCGACGGCGTCCGGCCCATCGGCTGGGGGCCTGCGCGCGCCCCCCGCGCCCTGCCCCGCCGCGCCCGATTCGTGGCGGCGCCCTCGTGCAGACGATCGGCCTCGCGCGGCCCCGCCCTCCCCCAGCCCGCGGGCTTCACGCCGCCCACGCCGTGCCCCGACAGCGGGCGGCGTTCCCTCGGTCAGTCCGAGGAACCGCCAAGGCGCCAGAGGCGGCCGGGAGACTCCCCGTACAGCCGCACGTAAGCGTCGGCAAAGCGCCGCCAACTGCCGGCGGGATCCGGATCCGGCTCCGTCGCCGGCTCGTGGTGGACGAACTCGCCAAAGGCGTGCTCGCAGAGGTCGGCGTACAGGCGCGAGAAGAGCAGGCACGCGTGCCAGACCGCGTCCACCGGCTGGCTGAGCATCGGCACCCGCCCACCAGCTACGAGGCGTAGTCCCAGATAGCGCCGAAACTCCCAGATCGCCTCGTCAAGCCACGCCGCCGGCATCGCGCCCTCGCCCCGTAGCCGCTCGCGCACCGGCCTTAGGTCGTAATCCTCAAGGACCTCCAGCGTACGCCATTGCGCCCCAGTCAGCGGCACCGCCGGCCGCGCGCCCAGCGGCGGCCTGCTCATGCCATCCCCCAGCGCCGCCCGGCCGCCGGCCATCTTGACACCAGCCCGCTATCGGTGGCATTCTGCGCACGAATCAATCGCCCGGAGGACAGACGAATGGCCATCTCGATTGGCGAGCTCCTCGGCCGCGCGCAATCCGACGCCGCGTTTCTAGCACAGCTCTCTGCTAACCCCTTGGGTACGGCCCAAGCCGCGGGCCTGCAAGTAACCTCGGCCGATCTGAAAGCGCTGCTACGCATTCCCGGCGCCACCGACGCCGAGCTCGTCGAGGTGCTGCAGCAGCGGCTCGCGCACGCGCGGGCCAGCAGCGGCTGCGGCCTCTGCGGCGACTAACCACACCGCCGTCACGAGAGCGCGCGGCGCGACCGTCTCTCGAATCGCTGATCCTAGCTGAATGATCTCGCCAACTGACGAGCGCCGCCCGCTCGTCCGGTGGGGCGGCGCCAGTGTTACAGCGTGCCCGTGTCCTTCGTTGGCCGCCACAGGTCCACCGCGTTGAGCGCGGTCGCCGGCAGGAGGTTCGTCGGCAGAGTGTACCCGGTTTGCAAATGGTCGGCCGCCTTCTGGTTGAGGACCAGCTCCATCTGCGTTGGCCCCTCCATCGGCATAGTCTCGGCGAAGGCGGCGAGCTGCTGCTGGGTCTTCGTGGGCGGGGTCCCGCCGAACCTCATGATGCGGGCAATATACGGCGCCACCCTTGCCGCCATGGCGAAGGGATTGGCGCCATATGACATCAGCCCGCCTTCTTCGCCCAGATGGTCATCGTCATCCTTCCCGAGAGTGAATTTGCGATAGGGGTAGATCCCCCAGAGCTTCTTCTCCCACGCTGCTTGGGCAATAGACTTGCTAAAGTACGCGAGTCGCGGGTGCGAGACTAGGTACAGCGCCTTTCTAGCATCGCTAACCTGCTTGATGGCGTTGTCCAGTTGTGAGTCCAGCTCAGCCTTGAAGTCACTCTCTACCGTTTTCGTTACCTTACAGGGGACGAGTTCTACGCCGAGAGCCGCCGCCGCGCATGCTAGTTGCCCCTCCTGCTCGCCATTGGCCTTATAGTGGTACTCGGCCTCTTTCAGACCATTCGTATATGGGAAGTAAAGAACGATCACTTTTGTCGCATTAGTCACCTGCTTGATTAGCTCCAGCCTGGTCCACACGTGCTCCGCGGTACTTGCCACGATACCTGTGGTTCCTTTCGAGTTTCCCGGCGCTTCGAGCGCCTTTAGCCCGTGTGCGGTCGGGTTGTGCGAGATGGCCAGCACGGCGGGGACTCCGCCCTGACCACTCGCCCAGTTCCAGACGGTGCTAATTGCGCTAGTATCCAGGATAACGACAATGCGGCGGATATCGTCCGGGCTGAGTTCCGTCGGCGCTCGTAACCACTCGGTGAGCTGCGCGTCCAGATCTCGCCAGCGGGGGTCGCTCCCTCGGCGAGCGGTGCGACGGCTCTTCCCAGGAAGCACGAACGTCTCGTCCGCGCCAGGTTTAAACCGCACCAGCTTGTAGTCAGTGTCCGCCTTTAGATTGTATTGGTCCCGCAAGGCATTCACGAATTGGTCACGGAACTTCATCATCGTCTTGTCGTCAGCTTCGTCGGTAGCCACCACGTATCCGATATGCCAGTATGGCTCCGCCATCTTCCCTCCCAAGTATCATCCCAGCTATAGCGCGCCTCTCCGCGTCCCCCATGGCCGATACCGTGCGCGGTGCGGTCAGCCGATTGTGCCAGCCGCATCCAGCAGGGTCCTGCGCGGGATCGTCAGATCGAGCGCGCGCGCGGTAGCCAGGTTCACGAAGAGATCGAAGCGCGACGCCAGTTCGATCGGGGTGGTCGCGGGCGACGCCCCGCCCAGTATTCGGTCCACGAGGCGCGCCGAGTCATAGAACATGGTCGCGCGGTTGGCCGCGTAGGCCACCAACAGCCCCGCTTCCGCTTCCTCGCGGTACAGTCCCACCGTCGGCAGATGGAAGCGGAGCGCGGCGTCCGCCACGGCGCGGACGTACCCGGCCACCCGCGGGTCGGGCACGCGGTATAGGGCATCCACCCCGTTCGCGACCGCTTGCTCCAACGCGCGGGGCATCTCGCCCCCTGCCGATGCCACCACTAGCTCCGTGGCGAGCCCGAGGCGCTCGGCCAGCGGCGTCACCTCGCGGACCGACCGCTCGGCCAGGAAGTTCCGCTCGGCGACCACTAGCCCCACGCGGGTGATAGTCGGGACCACCTCCTTCAGCAGCTCGAGCCGCTTGCCATGAATTGAGGGTTCCTCGAGACGGATCCCGGTGAAGTTGCCACCGGGTTCCCGAATGCTGGCTGCTAAACCAGAGCCTACCGGGTCCACCGTTAGCGTCATTATGACGGGAAGAGTTTGCGTCTTCTCCTTTAGCTCATTCAGAAAGCGCGTGTCCGCCCTCACCAGCAGGTCCACCGGCAAATCGACTAGCTCGTTCATCTGTGCGAAGAGCAGATCAGGATTCCCATCGGCAAAGCGGTAGAGGATCTCGATATCCTTGCCTTCGACGTAACCCTGATTGCGCATGCCGAGACGGAACGACTCGACCCACGGGTTCGCCGGATCCGGGTAGTCCCGTTGGTAGAGCGAGAGAAAGCCGATCCGCGGCCGGCGGCCCGCGGGCACACGCGACGAGCCTGCCGCGGTGATGGCCTGGCTCGAGAACGGTGACGTCCCCCGCGCGGTGAGCGCAACCCCTGCCAGCCCCGCGCTCATGAGCCCCGCCAGCAGCCACCGGCGGCTGCGTCGCGGCGCGGAACCCGACGCCGGATCGGTCGGCTCCGCCATGCGCCGTCGCCCCCTTCCGCGTCCTCGCACAATCCACCACAGCGGCCGCCGCCCCGCGAGGCACCTGCAGTATGGGCGACGCTGGTTATACTGTCAATACCCGCCGCGGTGCGGCTGGCCGCAGGCCAGCCAGGCCGCCGCCCCCTTCCGACCCCAGCCGGCACGGGGCGCATCCAGCCACCCCTGCCGCCTGCGGGCGAGGCAACGGCCGCCTCCCCGCGGGGAGGCGGCGCCGCGTGCTACAGTGCAGCGATCACCGCTGGAGCCAGCGTATGCCGCTCGCCAGTCCGTGGCCCTCGCTCGCGCCCTACCCCACGGAGCCGGCGTGGACGTTTCTGGCGCGGGCGGCCCAGCGGACTCCGCACCAGCCCGCCGTGATCGGGCTCGACGGCCAGAGCGCCACCTACGGCGAGCTATGGGACCGTTCTCGGCGTCTCGCTCGCTTCCTGCAGCGCGACGCGAACGTCGTGCCGGGCGACACCGTGGCGGTCGCGGCTCCCGGGAGCCGCGACACCGCGGCCATCTTGCACGCCGCGTGGCTGGCGGGCGCGCGGGTTAGCTTCCTCAACGCGTTCCAGCGACCCGCCGAGATGGCGCACTACCTGGCGGATGCCGAGGTCGCCGTGGCGTTCGTCTCGGCCTCGGCCGCGCCCGCCCTCAACGAAGCGCGGCAGCTCGCCGACTTCCAGTGTCTGCGTCACGTCTACCGCAGCGCCCAGGTCTGGGACCTGACCGACGCCGAGCCGCCGCGCCCTGAGCCGATCGCCGTCGACCCCGCGCGACAGGACGCCCTGCTGGTCTATTCGAGTGGCACGACGGGTTGGCCGGTGGCGGCCAGGCAGTCGCACCTCAACCGCGTGGCCGCGGCCCGCCAGCGGCTCGCCGTGCTGCCGCTACCCCGCGGCACGGTCGTGCTCAGCCTCCGACCGTTCTGGACCGATATCTCTTGCTGCATCGCCGCGCGGGTCCCCCTTGTGACCGGCGCCGACCCGCAACCCGCCGCGATCCGGGCAGCGCTGCAGCAGCACCGCGTCACGCTGCTCATGGCGCGCCCCACCAGTGTGCAGGCCCTGCTGGACTCGGCGGCGAACGGCGCGGCGGAGCTAGGAACGCTTCGCGTGATCGAGTGCAGCGGTGCGCCGCTGCCGGCGCCCGTTGCCGCCATGGCTGAGCGCGCCGGCGTGGCGATCGTTCAGAGCTACCAGATGACCCAGGCGCCCGCCGTGAATTTCACCCCCCTCGCCGACCGGCGGCCTGCCAGCGTGGGGCCGCCCGTCCCGGATACCGAGGAGCGCCTGGTGGATCCCGCGACCGGGCGAGAGGTAGGCCCCGGAGAGACCGGCGAGGTCTGGATTCGAGGGCCGCAAGTGATGCTCGGCTACTGGCGGCATCCCGCCGCGACCGCCGCCACCCTCTTGCCGGACGGTTGGCTACGCACTGGTGACCTCGGGCGCTTCGACGCCAACGGCTACCTGTACTTGATGGATCGGCTAAAGGCGCTCATCAAAGTGGGCGGCTGGCCCGTCTACCCTGCGGAGATCGAGGCCAGCTTGCTCACGCATCCCGCCGTCCGTGAGGCAGCCGTGGTGGCCGTGCCCTCGCCAACCCGAGGCGAGCAGCCGCTGGCATTCGTCGTCCTGCGCGCGGAGCGGCATGTCGAGCCAGCCCAGTTGCTCGGCTGGCTGGCGGAGCGCTTGGCGCCGTACAAGATACCCCGCTCGATCGACGTCCTCGACTCTCTCCCCAAGGGCGCGGGTGGCAAGGTGCTGCGTCGCGAGCTGGAGGAGCGCGCACGCCGGGCCTACGGGTCGCCGGGCGACGGCACGCCGCTCGCCTAGATATCTGGCCGAGGCTGGTGGCGCACGGTCCCCCCCCTGCACCTGCATTGCGGCCACTCCTGCTCCGTGCTAAAACCCGCGCGACGCATGGCCGCCACTGGCATGGGTCGGCGCCACAACCGGCCCCGCCGCCTTGTGCGCCACGGCCATCCGGCGCCGCTTGGTACGGACTCGCTGCCTTATTGCAGCAATTGCTGGAGCGATTTGTTATGGAAGTGCCACGCGAAGCCCCGTCCCCGCCCCCGCTCGGCGGTAGGGGCGATCCGTCCCGTCCGCCCGTGAAGGATGAGCCAGAAATCGCCGCAGATGATATCCAGGGCAACATCCTCACCGGCTTCAACAAGGACTACCAGATGCTGCTCTTCCTCAAAATCGTGGAGGGCGGCGAGGCCGATTTCCGCCAGTGGTTACGCGCCTTCACCCCGCGAGTCTCCACGGCCGCCCAGGTTATTGCGTTCAACCGTCTCTTTAAGGCGGTCCGCACCCGCGTCGGCGACCCGACGCCCCTGAAGGCCACCTGGGTCAACCTTGCTTTCTCCTACGACGCCATCCGGCGCCTTAAGCCAGACGATGCGAACTTCACGGACGAGGCGTTCACCGGCGGCATGTGCCGGCAGGACGCGCCGCTGGGCGATCCCGTGGGCACCGGCACGGAGGGCGATCCGACGCGCTGGCGGGTCGGCGGGCCTCACAATCCGGCCGACCTTCTACTAATTGTCGCTAGCGACGAGATGGACGATCTTTACGCGATGGTGAACGAAATCGAGAGCACGATCTATGCGCCGCTGGACCAACAGGGGCAGCCGGTGCGGAGCGGGCTGCAAATGATCTTCAAACAGCCAGGCGCTGTCCTCCCGACGCCCCTGGCCAGCCACGAGCATTTTGGCTTCCTGGATTCCGTGTCGCAGCCGGGCATCCGCGGCTATGTCAACGGCGACCTGACCGATGTCATCACCCTCCGCCAGACTCCCGACAAGCGGGACGAACAGGGCAAGCCCGGCCAGGACGTGCTGTGGCCCGGCGAGTTCGTCTTCGGCTATCCCGGCCAGGACCCCACGGCGGATGTCAAAACACGAGGCCCCAGCACGCGCGCGGGGCCGGCGTGGACCGAGAATGGCTCCTACCTGGTGTTCCGCCGCTTGCGCCAAGATGTTCACGCATTCCACGCATTCCTCCATGACCAGGCCAACAAATTCGCCATCGACCCTGCCTACCTGGGCGCAAAGCTCGTCGGGCGCTGGCCCAGCGGGGCACCCATCATGCGCGAGCCGAGACTCGACAATCCTCTGCTAGGCGACGTCGACTGCGCCAACAACAAGTTCGAGTTCTTCGAACCTACCCCCAACCGCCTGCCGACGAAGGACGACGGCCCGTATGACTGTTCGGACATCATCCCAGGCTCCAACCCGCCCAAGCCCTTTCCCGCGTCGCCGGGCGACCAGCCCGGCGTCATCTGCCCCTTCACGGCGCACATTCGGAGGGCCTACCCCCGCGACGACACTACCCCCGGCCATCCGGAGCCCGACACCGCGGAAGCAGACACCCAGACCCACCGGCTGCTGCGGCGTGGGATTCCCTACGGCCCGCCTTCGCGCTCCACGTTTGCCAACCCCGTGGACGACGCCGTGGACCGCGGCCTGTTGTTCCTGGCCTACCAGACTTCTATCGTGAGGCAGTTCGAGTACGTACAGCAGATGGCCAATAATCCGCATTTCAAAGCAAAGGATATCGGCTTCGACCCGATCATCGGCCAGAACGCTGGCGGCGTCACCCGCGCACGGCGATTCACCGTGACCTTCGTCGACGGCGCCGGCCATACGGTGCGGGAGGAGCTAACCGCTCCGAAGGATTGGGTGATCCCGACCGGCGGAGGTTACTTCTTTGCCCCCGGAATCCACGGCCTTCGCGTGTTGGCCGGCGAGTAGACGGCGGCAAGAGCGCCCGCGGCCTCCCGGGACTTTCCAGCCGTCCCCGCTCGGGCGCTGCCTGGAGGCAGCGCCCTACCCGGCTCCCCGCCTCCCCCGGACGACCGCCCCCCGCCAATGCATTATCTGTAGACAGGCCGCGAGGCGCGCCGGAGAGCGCCTGCTAGCTCGCGCGACGTGGTCGCAATCTTACGCCGTACACGCCTCCCCCGCACCCGCCGCCCGCGCCCGGCCCGGGGCCTCCCCCCGCCGGCCCGGCCCGCGGCGGAGCGCCCGGGGGAGTATCGTACGGGGCAAACGATGCGGCCTTCCGCGCCCGAGGAGCACGCGCCAACCCGCGCCCGGCCTAGCACTTAACCATCCAGTAAAGGAGCATCGTTTGACCGTTCCTCGGCGAAATTGCACCGCGCCATCGCCCCGCGCGCCCGCCCGCGCTCGGATGGTGGCTGCGCCGCCCCCGCGCGGGGTAGTATGGGGGACGTATGGTGGACGCCCGGCCGCACCGCCGCGAGCCAGCCGGGCCGCCCGAGAGGAAGTCCGCATGGCCCTCGGCTCCCGCTTCGTCGTCGCGCTGCTCCTCCTGGCCGTCGCCTGCGGCGGCCCGCGCGCCGCCCCGGCCGCGCCGACTGGCGCCGCCCCGCCCGCCGACGCCGCCAGGCCCGACGCGCCCGCGGCCCCCGCGCCTACGGCGGCGCCCGCGCTCGCCACCGTTCGCGTCGCCATCCCCGATCTCAGCATCGCCACCTTGCCCCTGGCGGCCGCCGTGGCGAAGGGCCTGTATCGCGACGAGGGGCTCGACGTCGAGCTAGTCCAGATCGGCGGCCAGGCCGCCCTGCCGGCGCTGCTCAACGGTGAGGTCGGCTATCTCTACGGTTGGGGCGCCGCCAGCACGGGCATCGTCCAGGGCGCGCCCGTCAAGGTGCTCGCCATCCTGCAAGACCGGCCGCCCCACGTCGTCGTGACGCGCGCCTCCATCCAGACGCCCGCCGACCTGCGCGGCCAGCGCCTGGCCTCCTCCCGCCCCGGCGGCACCGACGACCAGGTGTTGCAGCGGGTGCTCCAGGGCGCCGGACTGCGCGAGGACGACGTGCAGATGGTGCGGCTCGGCGAGACCAGCCTCCGTGCGGCCGCGCTGCTCGCCGGCCAGGTGGACGGCGCGGCGCTGGCCCAGCCCTTCACGGCGGCCGCCGAGAAGGAAGGGTTCCACGTCATCGCCCGCGGCGCCGACGTGCTCCAGGTGCCGATCAGTATCGTCGCCAGCAGCCAGGCGCACGTCGCCGCGGCGCCCGACGAGGTCCGCCGGATGCTGCGCGGCGTCGCCCGCAGCCTGCCCTACCTCACCGACCCCGCCAACGAGCCCGAGATCGTCGCCTGGGCGGCCCAGCGCTACAGCATCGACCCCCCGCAGGCGCCCGCCATGGTCGACGAGCAGCTCGGCACGGTCGTGGCGAGCGGCGAGGCCCCGGAGGCCGTCCTCGACGCCGCGCTCGAGTCCGCCCGCGCCCAGACCGACCGTACCGAACCCATCGCCCTGTCCCAGGTCTTCGACTTCACGTTGCTCCGCGCCGCCCGCCAGGAGATCGCTCGGCCCTGAACGCCGCGAAGGAGGTGCCCCATGGCCACGTCGATGACCCGCGACTTTGTGCAGGAGCTGAAGGACCAGGTCGCCAGCTCCGGCTGCGTGCTGCCCGAGCACCCGATTATCCAGGGAGTGGCGGCCGGCACCATCCCGCTGCGCCAGCTCCAGGGCTGGGTGACGCAGGACTACTTCTACCGCAAGCACGTCCCGCGCCTGGCCATGCTCCGCTACCTCAAGTGTACCGACCCCGAGATCGCCCAGCATCTCTACGAGGTCGTCGAGGAGGAGACCGAGGGCGCCTCGACCGGCACCGCCGGGCACGTGCAGCTCTTCCTCGACTTCGCGGCCGGGCTCGGCGTCAGCCGCGAGCAGCTGGAAAGCGCCCGCATCCTGCCCGGCGCGGCCGCCCACGTCTACTGGGCCGAGCTGATCCTGCACACGCTGCCGTGGTTCGTCGCCCTGGCGGCGCAGCTCGCGGGCGAGGGCCAGGCGCCGCGCACGAACGCCCTGCTGCGCCAGGGCCTTCAGCAGCACTACGGCCTCGACGAGAAGGCGCTGCGCTTCTGCCGCGCCCACGAGGAGGCCGACGTCGAGCACAGCTCCCTCAGCGAGCTGATCGTCCGCCGCTACGTCGTCACGCCCGAGCTGCAAGCGCAGGCGCGCGCCGTCGTCCAGCGCAAGCTAGAGCTGCAGTACGACATGTGGGCCACCTACCAGTACTTCTGATGCCGGCGCCCCGTCGGCCTGTGCTCCGGCCGCTCTGCGGGGTGAGCCGGCGGGCGAGGGCCCAGATCGCCGGCCGTCGGCCGGCGATCCACAACCTTCGCTTTCTAGCGCCCCTGACACGGCGCACCGCACGCCTCGCCATCAGATACCCTGCTCACTGATGACTCGACGAAGGGCGACCCCTGACAAGGCATCGCGATCACGTCGGTCATGAAGTGCGACGAGGAGGCACACGTCGAGGTCACGCCGCATCCCGCCGGCTCCGACGCGAACTTCGCGGCGTGCCTGCCGCTCGCCGCGCCGGGCAGCCTGCCGTGCTCGCTTCGTGGCCTGCTCTCCGTCCTGGCCAATCCGCGTCAGACCGTGCGGCTCTGCTGGCCCGCCGACAAGGCCAGGAGCACTATCGTCTTGCTGGTGATGCACTCGCCCGATACCTTCGTCCATCTCGTCAGTCGCCCGGCGCGGTCGCCGGGGCGCCGCTGGAGCGTCCAGCAATGGCCCGGCGACAAGTCCCCGGCATGGCCCCCGCGGGCCATTACGAGGCCTCTGCGCTGCTCGGGCGCGGCGCTCTGAAAGGAGAACGAACGCTGCGCGAGCGAGGACCGGCCGCGAAGCGTTCAGCCATCCGGCTCCCATGCCGATAACCCGGGTAATATACTGCCTTCATGAGCCTACGGGTGAAGGGAAGGAGCGCAGCTGTGCGCCCGCGCGTTGGCTCCGCGTCGCTCGTGGCGCTCGGCATGCTGGCGCTGCTCGCGACCGGCTGCGCTGGCCCGGCGACGCGCGCCAGTCCGTCCGTCGGACCCGTCGCGCCGCCCACGCCCGCGGGCGACCACGCGGGGCTAGCGGGCACCGGGTCGTCCTCGACCGAGCAGGCGCTGATCCCCACCCACTCCGCGTATCCCACGACCTCGGCTAGCTCCGCGCCCTGGTGGATGGCCCAGGAGGGCGGCTACTTCCGCGAGCAGGGCCTCGCCGTCGATCTCCAGTTCATCGCCGGCGGCGTCACCCTGAATGCGGCGCTGGCGAAGGGCGACCTCGACGTGATCGCGGCCGGCGGGCAGATCTTCGTGCTGGGCTACCTCCAGGGCCTGGAGACGATGATCATCGGCTCGACCGCGGCCGGGGTGGACACCACCATCGTGGCACGGCCCGAGATCCAGACGCTCGACGACCTGCGCGGGCGGACCATCGCCGTCACCCGCCTCAAGGCGCTTACCGACATCGCTGCCCGCGCGGGGCTGGAGCGCTACGGCCTGCGGCCCGACGTGGACGTGTCGATCCTGGCCACCGGGGGGCCGGCCGAGTCGCTGGCCGCCATGGAGTCCGGCGTGGTGGCGGGAGCGAGCCTCGGCATGCCCGCGCTGCTGGAGGCGCGCAAGCGCGGCTATCGCGAGGTGCTCGACGTTACGCGGCTGGGCATTCCCTTCATGGGTGCGGCCGTGGGCGCCACCAAGCGCCTGCTCGCCGAGCGCCCAATGCTGGCCGAGCGCTACCTGCGCGCGCTGGCCCAGGCGGCCAGCCGCCTGCGCACCGACCGCGAGTTCGCCATGCAGGTGATCGGCAAGTACACCAACACCACCGACCGGGAGCTACTCGGGGCGACGGTGGACTACTACCAGCCGCTCTACAAGCCCGACCTCTATCCCGAGCCCGCGGCCGTGCAAACCGTCCTCGACGCCGAGGAGAACCCCGCGGCGCGCACGGTCCATCCCGAAGACGTCATCGACACGCGCTTCGCCGAGCGCCTCCGCACCAGCGGCTTCCTCGACGCTCTCCCCCGCTAGCGCCGCCTACACTTTGCGCACCGGCCCGGGGTGGCGGGCCAGTTGCGCGTCGCCCGTGAGCAGGATGATGCCTTCGCCGAGGGCCTGCGCCAGCAGCAGGCGGTCGAAGGGACCTTTGTGCAGGGCAGGCAGGCGGTCGATGTTCACGGCGTGCTGGCTGGTGATGGGAAGCGCGGCGTAGCCGTTGTCGAGCAGGCCCCGGCGCAGCAAACGCGGCTCCGCGCGGAAGTCGTCCCGTCCCAGCATGTTCTTGATGGCGATCTCCCACAGACTGGCGGCGCTAAAGAGCAGCTCCTGGCACGGGTCGGCCAGGACCGCGCGCGCTCTCGCGGAAAGGCGGTCGGGCTGGCCGGCGACCCACAGCAGGAGCTGGGTATCCAGCAGGAGCTTCACGCGTCGCCACCGAACAGGGCTTCGATCTCGGCTTCGCCCATGCGGTCGAAATCCTCGGGCACGGCGATCTCGCCTGCCAGGAAGCCCAGCCGCTGCGGCGCCGCGGGAGCATCCAGCGCGGTCACCTTCACCAGCGGCTTCCCCGCCTTGGCAATCACAAATGACTCGCCCTTCGCGGCCTCGTCGACGAGCTTCGAAAGCTGGGTCTTGGCTTGATGGATGTTAACCGTGCGCATGGCCGGCCCTCTAGACTAAGTTGAGATGACTAAGTCTAGTTCGCCGCCGCTCCTCCAGTCAGCTGGAAGCCGAATGCGCCGCCGTATCCGGTGCGGAACATGGCAACCGCCCGGACGGGGAGTAGGCCACTCCCCAGCCCCGCCGGCTCCCCCCTTCCTTCGCAGGGAAGGGGGCCGGGCGGTTAGGTCTCCTCGGCCCACTTGGCTTGACAGCGCACGGGCCGCGCTGCCTATGATGGGGACGCCGCGCCCGCCCCGGCGCGGCACTGTCCTGGCCGAACGGACGACGCCCGGGGCGCCGTCGCCGGAGGAGGCGAGCCATGGTCATGACCGAGCGCTACGGGAGCCCTACGACGAAGATCATCTCGCTCATGAAAGCCCTGCAAGTGCCCTTCCACGCGGTCCAGCCGGGCGACAAGCTGCTCATCCTGACCGACGACGCGATGGACCCGCTGGTCTGGCAAGCCGTGATGGCCGTCGCCAACGAGAAGGGCGGCGAGCCGATGCTCGCGCTGTTCCCGCGCCGCCCCTACCATTGCGCCGATCCGGTCCCGATGGCCATCGAGGCGGCCAAGAAGGCCGACGTGGTCGTCGCCCTCACTACCACCGCGTTGAACAGCGGCACGCCCGGCCTGCGCTCGATCCGCGCAGAGGGCGGCGGCTCCGGCCGCACGCCGATCTGGCTGATGGAGGAGTGTACGGTCGAGATCCTGGTGGACGGCGGCGGCCGTGCGACCATGGACGACGTGGCGGAGATCTGCGACATTCAGCGCCGTATCGGCGAGGTGTACGACCGCTCCAAGCAGGTGCGCGTTCTCTCCAAGCACGGCAGCGACCTGGTGGCCGACATCACGGGCATGCCGCCGGGCTACTTCGCCAAGCGCTGGGGCGCGCTGCCGTTCGGCCGTAACAAGGAGACAGGCCGGCTCGGCGGCGGCACCTGGCCGTTCGGCGAGATCCACGTCGAGCCGCTGCCCGGCACGGCCAACGGCACCCTCGTCTGGGACACCACGGCGCACTACCCCTCGGGGCCGTGGAAGGAGCCTGTGGCCCTGCACATCAAGGACGGCCGCGTGGTCGGCATCGAGGGCGGCAACGAGGCGCAGCAGGTGCGCTGGTACCTGGAGACCTACGGCGACGAGAACTCCTGGCTGGTGGGCGGCGAGATCGCGCTCGGCACGAACAGGCTGTGCCCGGTGAACATGCCGGTGATGCGGAGCGAAAAGAAGCGCTACGGCGCCACCCACTTCGGCATCGGGCACGGCGCCGATCGCGGTGTGGCGAACAGCGTCCTGCGCCTCGAGGGTATCGTCGACCGCGTGACCATCGTGGCCGACGATACCGTGGTCTGCGAGGACGGCAAGATCATGGTCTAAGCGGCGACTCCCGCTCCGGGGCGCCGCCCCAAGGTTGCCTGGTCGAACGCTCGGCAGCGACCAACACCCGACATTTTCATATCGAGCCCTCTGCCGAATGCCTGGGCGACGCAAGGGTACCGGTCCGTAGCGCGGGTTGCGTGGCGCCCGCGGCGGCCCGCGGGCGCCACCCCGGCCGGCAATGCGCACCAATCCTAACGGGTACGCGCCCCGGTCCGTAGCGCGGGTTGCTTGTCGCCCGCGGCGGCCCGCAGGCCGCAATGCCGGCCCCGCCGACCGGATCGAGTATGCTGCACACCGCGAGAGGGAGCGAGCGGTATGGTCACCGTGCTGAAAGACATCCCGGTGCCCGGCGTCGAAGTCATCCCCTGCCGGCTGAACGGGCCGCGGGGCATCGTCAAGGCGTTTCTGCTGCACGACGATGCGGCGACGGTGCTGGTCGATACGGGCTTCTCAGATGCCGATGCCGACTTGATCGTGGAGCGGCTGGCCCGCATCGGGCGCTCGCCGGCCGACCTCACCATGTGCGTCCTGACCCATCGCCACGGCGACCACGTGGGCGGGCTGAAGAAGCTGCGCGGGCTGGGCAACTTCGCGGTGGTGGCCCACGAGGACGAGGCCAAGGGGGTCGAGCAGACCTGTGGCGTGGCCGTCGAGCGCACGGTGAAGGACGGCGACGAGCTGCCGGAGATCGCGGGAATCCGCATCGTCCACATGCCCGGCCACACGCCGGGCAGCATCGCGCTGTACCTGCACCAGCACCGCGCCTTCGTGGCCGGCGACGCGATCGTGAGCGCGGGCGAGCACCTGGTGGTGTCGCCGGCGTTCCTGTGCGACGATCCCGACCAGGCGCGGCAATCGGTCAAGCGGCTGCTGGGCATGGCGCTGCCGATCGACCACATGCTGGTCGCGCACGGCGACGACGTGTACGGCAAGGCCGGCGACCCCCTGGCCCGCATCCTGGTCGAGCGCCGCGCCTTCTAGCCCGCCGCGGGGCTAACGGGGCGCTCCCAGGCCGGGGGGCCACTCCATCGGGGGAGCCGCCATCGTCCTCCCTCCCCCCAGGATTCCGGGGCGCGGGGGTGCAGGGGCGTTCCCCGGCTGGAGCGGTGTGGGGGGAGCCCACCTGCCCATCCTCCTCTCGCCCAGGATCGGGGGGCACGGGGGGATGGCGTATGGGGGTGTGCATTCACTGGCCCATCCTCCCCTCCTCAGGATGGGCGGTGGCGGGGGATGGGAGATGGGGGTGTCCATCCGCCGGCCCATCGGCCTCTCCCCCGGGATCGGGGGAGCGCGGGGGGATGGCGGGACCCCAATTGCCATCCTCTCCCTCTCCCCCGAGGATTGGGGGGCCGGGCGGCCGCGGGGGTGTGGGGGCGTCCCCCACCATTCTTCTTTCCCCCCAGGATTGGGGGGCGGGGGGCCGAATCATGCTGCAAGTCCGCAACCTGCACAAGCGCTACGTCACCGCGCGCGGCCAGGTGCTGGCGGTGCGCGGGGTGTCGTTCGACGTGCGCGACGGTGAGTTCCTGACCCTCCTCGGCCCGAGCGGCTGCGGCAAGACGACCATGCTGCGCTGCATCGCGGGCCTCGAGACGCCCGACGCGGGCGAGATCCGCATCGGCGCCACCACCGTGTTCTCCAGCGCGGCCGCCGTCGACGTCCCCATCGAGCGGCGCGACATCGGCATGGTCTTCCAGTCCTACGCGATCTGGCCGCACATGACCGTCTACCAGAACGTCGCCTTCCCCCTGCGCGTCGGCAAGCCGCGCCCGCCGTCGGCCGAGCTGGAGCAGCGCGTCCACGAGGCGCTGCGTCTCGTGCAGCTCGACGCGCTGGCCGATCGCCCGGTGCCTCAGCTCTCCGGCGGCCAGCAGCAGCGGGTGGCGCTGGCGCGGGCCCTGGTGCGGCGGCCGCGGCTGTTGCTGCTCGACGAGCCCCTGTCGAACCTGGACGCCCGCCTGGGGGCCCAGATGCGCGAGGAGATCGTGGAGGTCGCCAGCCGGGCTGGCGTCGCGACCGTCTACGTCACGCACGATCAGGTAGAGGCGCTGGCGATGTCCGACCGCATCCTCGTTCTGCTGGACGGCGCGGTCGTGCAGGAGGGCACGCCCGACACCATCTACACCGCGCCGCGCTCGCGCTTCGTGGCCGAGTTCGTCGGCGCGAGCAACCTGATCGAGGGCGAGATCGTGGCGGCGAGCGGGGAGTCCACTACGGTGCAGACCGCGCTGGGCACGCTGACCGGCCAGCGCACCGACGGCCTGCGCCCGGGCGAGCGCGTCTACTTCTGCACGCGCCCCGAGGACACCGCGGTGCTGCGCGCCCCGCCCGCGGACGGCGCCAACGTGCTGCCGGCCGAGGTCACACGCGTCACGTTCCTGGGCGACCACCGCCAGTGCTGGGCGCGCGCGGGTAGCGCCCTGCTCTGCGCGCGCCTCCCGTCGCAGGCCGACCTGCGCGCGGGTGAGACCATCTACCTGCACCTGCCGCCCGCCCGCAGCCTGGCGCTCCCCTGGGAAGCCGCCCCGGCGGAGGCTCAACCGACTCCCGCGTAACGTCGCTCGCCAGCCGCTACACGGACTCGTGGCGGCCGAGCAGGTAGCGGGCGGGCACGACGAGCGCGGCCACGGCGACGAGCAGCATGACCGCCATCGCCGACGTGCGCTCCCACTGGCCGCGCACCCACGACTGCCACAAGAGCTGCGCCACCACCGTGTTGCTCGCCGTGCCGAGGACCAGCGGGTAGGTGAAGTCGCGTACGCTGTGCGCGCCGATCCAGAGCGTGCAGTTGAGCAGCGCCGGGCGCAAGAGCGGGAAGACGATCGCGGCCAGCGTCGTCCCCACGCCCGCGCCGCTCGCCCGCGCCGCCTCCTCCAGCTCCTGGTGTACTTGCAGCAGCGTGGCGTTCATCACCCGCACGGCGTAGGGCAGGAAGTTCAGCGTCTGGCCCACGACGATGATCCAGATCGTGGCGTAGAGCGGCGTGCGGATGAGCAGCAGGAACACGCCGAGCGCCAGGATCACGCCGGGGATGGCGCGCGGCAGGAACGCCAGCGCGTCGAGCCAGCGCAGCCAGCCGACGCGCGTCCGCAGCACCACCCACGCCACCAGCGTGGCCAGCACCACGGTCGCCCCGCTGACGGCCACCACCAGGATGGCCGTGTTGGCGAGCGCCCGGCCCCAGCGCGGGTCGGCCAGCACCAGCCGGTAGACCTCCAGCGAGGCGCCGGACAGCGCCGCCAGCGACGGCGGTGTGAAGGTGCGGAACAGGCTGGCCCAGACGAGCGCCAGGATGGGCAGCACGTCGGCCAGCAGCAGGTAGAGCGCGACGGCGCCCAGCGCGACCCACTTCCCGCGACCCAGGCGCACCAGCCGCGGCGCCTGGCGCTGGCCGCGCAGCACGGCGTAGCGGTAAGCGTCGCGGCTCACCCGCGCGTAGAGCGCCGCCAGCGCCACGCCGATCACGATGGCGAGCGTGCCGAACACGGCGGCCTGGCCGTACTGCGGCCGCGTGGCGTCGCCCTGCATGAGCTGGTACACGTGCGTGCTCAGCACCTGGAAGTTGGCGTTCGGGCCGATGACTAGCGGCACCTCGAACGTCTCGAAGAGCAGGATGGTGTAGTAGATCGACGCGGCCACCAGGCTGGGCGCCATGAGCGGCAGCGTGACCTGCTGTACCACGGCCGCGGTGGTCGCGCCGCTCGCGCGCCCCGCCTCTTCGAGCCGCGAGTCCATGTTGCGGAAGGCGGCGCTCAGCATGATAAACATGCTCGGCGCGACGCCCGTGCCCGTGATCAGCACCAGCCCGGCGAAGGTGTAGAAGTCGAGCGGCCCCGAGGCGCCAGGCCCCGCCGTGTCGAGGCCGAGCAGGCTGCGCAGCCCGACGTTGATAAAGCCCTGCCGCGGCGCCAGCAGCAGCGCCCAGCCCATCGCCTTCAGCGCCCCCGGCACGACGAGCGGCACGAACATCGCCGACGCGATCAGCACCTTGGCGGGCAGGTCGGTGCGCTCGACGAGCCAGACCAGCGGCACCGCCAGCGCCATGCCGATGGCGAGCGAGACGGCGGCGTAGACGACGGTGTTCAGCAGCAGCCGGTAGGTGAAGGGATCGGCGAGCAGGTCGGCGAAGTTGTCGAGCGTGAGCGGCGTGGCGTCGAACGGCAGCGCCGCGCCCGGCCGCAGCGCGGTGAGCAGCACCACCAGCACCACCGGCACGACCAGCAGCGCCACGAGCACGGCCACCGCCAGCGGCACCGGCGCCAGCCCCAGCCGGCGCGCCGAGCCGGCGACCCACCGCCGCCCGGCCGCGCTACTAACGGTAGCCATCGCCCGTATTCTCCGCGTCCTGTCGCGGGCGGCAGGGTTGCCGCGGCAACCCTGCCGCCCGCCACCGCTTTACTTCGCCCCCAGCCGCTTGTACTCGTCCACGATCTGCGTGCGCACGCGGTCGGCGCGCTCCAGGTCGCTCTGGCTGCTGAGCATCGCCAGGTCACCCTTCAGCTCGATCAGCTTGCGCGCCATCTCGGAGTTGCTGTCGGGCCAGGCGCGCTGGTTCGACTGCCCCAGCGTGGCGGCGATCGGCATGCCCTCGGTGGTCAGCCACGCCGTCCACAGCCGTGCCGCGTTCACGTGCGGGGAGCCCTTCACGGGGAAGATGAGCTGCTGCGTGGCCGGGTAGAACTCCGTCGGCGCGATCTCGACGGGCTCGCCCTCGCGCTGGAGGTCGAGTATGTTGTCGATCGCCGTGATGCCCACCAGCGCCTCGCCGCGAGCCACGGCGCGCGCCACGTTGATCGTGCTGCCCACCCACAGCGGGTCCTGCGCCGCCAGCTTGCGCGAGTAGTCGAGCACCCGCGCGTCGTCCCAGCGCGCGATGAGCTGGTAGGTGCTGGAGCCCTGTGGATCGATGGCCAGCCGCTTGCCCTGCCAGCGCGGGTCGAGCAGGTCGTCCCAGCGCTTCGGCACGTCGGTCGCCGGCACGAGGTTCTTGTTGTAGACGATGGCGCGCACCAGGTGCTGGTACTCCAGCGCCCGCCCGCGCGCCACCTCGGGCACGCGGTCCACCACCTGGCTGATCTCGGGCAGCGTGTCGCCGAACGTGCCGACCCAGTCGAACGGCTCCAGGGCGTCCACCTGGTCGTCGATCAGGCCGTAGACCAGCCCGCTCGACGGGTGGATCACGTCAACCGTGACCTTGCCGGCCGCGATCTCCTGCCGCACCCGCGTGTTCGTCTCGGTCGCGCGCAGTGGCACCAGCTCGACGTCGATGTTCGTGCCGAAGCGCTCGTTGAAGCGCTTGGCCTGCTCGGCCAGCACCTCCGGCGCCCCGGTGTCGGCGTAGTTCACCTGGCCCTCGCGGCTGGCCGCGTCGATCAACGCTTGCAGCGCCGGCGAGCGCGCCGCGCTGCCCGCCGGCTGGCTCGCCCCCCCGGCCGTCGGCGCGGTGGCCGGCGCGCACGCCGCCGCCAGGCTAGCGGCAACCACCGAAAGCGTTATCAGGGCCTGCTGCACGCGGAACATAATGCCAGTTCCTATCTCAGCTATCTGCGCAAGCAGCAACGTCTGGCACGAAACCCGGAACGCGGAGACGTAGGGCCGAGGCTCGTCCCCTGTCCTACCTTTATCGCTCCGTCGCTCGCGCCCGCGCCCGCTCCAGCGCGCGGCGGAAATACACCCCGACCATCGCGCGGCGATATTCGGCCGGGGCGCGGCGGTCGGTCCACGGGTCGATGGCATCGTCCAGCAACCGCACCGCCCCCGCAACCGCCGCCGCATCGAGCGCGGTGCCGCGCAGCGCCGCCTCGGCCGCCACCGGTTTGATCGGCGTCGCGCCCGCGCCGCTCAGCCCGATGCCGATCGCCTGGCAGGTGCCGTCCGGCCCAAGCGTCAGCTGCACGGCCACGCCGACCACCGCGAAGTCGCCGGCCCGCCGCTCCAGTTTGAGATAGGCGCCGCCGCTGTTGGCGGCCGGGGCGGGCACCCGCACCTCAGTGATCAGCTCCGTCGGCGCCAGCGTCGTCGTGAAGTAGTCGGCGAACAGGTCGGCCGCGGCGATGACGCGCTCGCCCTCGGGCCCCTGGCACTGCACCTCGCCGTTCAGCGCCAGCAGGACCGGGCCCCAGTCTCCGCCCGGATCCGCCTCGGCCAGCGCCCCCGCGACCGTGCCCAGGTTGCGCACCTGCGCGTCGCCCACTACCCGCGCCGCGTCGAGCATGATCGGCAGCGCGGCTTGCACCACCGCCGCGCCCGCCACGTCGGCGTGCCGCGCCAGCGCGCCCAGCGCGAGCGTGCCGTTGCGCCGCTCGACGTAGCCCAGCCCCGGCAGCCGGTTCAGGTCGATCACCACTGTGGGGTTCGCCACGCGCAGCTTCATCAGCGGGATAAGGCTCTGCCCGCCGGCCAGCGGCCGGGCGTCCTCGCCGTACTGCTCGAGCAGCGCCACCGCCTCGGCCAGCGATTCGGGCCGGAAGTAGTCGAACACCTTGGGATACATCTAGGCCTCCGCCATCGCGGCCGCGGCCGCCCGGATCGCCGCGACGATGTTGCGGTAGCCCGTGCAGCGGCAGAGGTTGCCCGAGATGGCCTGCTTGATCTCCTCATCGGTGGGCGTCGGGTTCTGGCGCAGAAGCCCCCACGCCGCCATCAGCATCCCCGCCGTGCAGTAGCCGCACTCCACCGCGTCGGCCTCCCAGAACGCTTGCTGGAGCGGATGGAGACCCCTTCCCCCCACCCCCCCTTCCCCCATGGGGGGCAAGGGGGCTTCCAGTGCAGGCTCACACGGCGTCGTCCCCCCTTCCCCTCCCTGGGGGGAAGGGGGGGCAGGGGGGGATAGGGGTCCGAGCCCCTCCACCGTCAGCACGTCGCCGCCGTCGGTCTGGACGGCGTAGACCATGCAGGACTTCACGGGCCGCCCGTTCCAGAGCACTGTGCAGCAGCCGCAGCGGCCGATGACGCAGCCCACGTGGGCGCCCGTGAGCCCCAGCACGTCGCGCAGGAAGTGGATGAGCAACAGGCGTGGCTCGATCTCCGCCCGCCGCTCCGCGCCGTTCACAGTGACCGCGATGCGCACGCGCGCCGCCCCCTCGGGTGAGAGCACCTTCTCCACTTATCGTCCCCCCGCGCTGCTTTCCGCCACGCGAGACCTGAGGAGCGTTTGCAGCGGCCAAGCCCCCTCACTCTCGCTGTGGGGCGCGCTGGCTCTCCGCCGCGTGGATCAGCCGCCAGACGCGGTCGCGCGTGTACGGCGTCTGCCGAATCCGGACGCCGAGCGGCGCCAGCGCGTCCTCGATGGCGTTGCCGAGCGCGCATGGCGGGCTGAGCGTGCCGGTCTCGCCGGCCCCCTTGGCGCCGAGCGGCGTGAACGGCGTCGGCGTCTCCAGGTGGTCGAGCGTCAGCGCCGGCACGTCGTTCACGGTCGGCAGCAGGTAGTCCATGAACGTCGAGTTGAGCTGTCCGTCCTCGTCGTAGCCCAGCTCCTCGAACAGCGCGCCGCCGATGCCCTGCGCGATGCAGCCCACGTGCTGCGTCTCCACGATGCGCGGGTTCAGCATCGTGCCGCAGTCGTGGACGCTGACGTACTTCACGATCTCCACCGCCCCCGTGTCCATGTCCACGTCCACCGCGGCCACCACCGCCTCGTACGGATAGGCCGCGAACTCGTTGTGGCGCCCGCGCTCGTCGGGCTCGTAGACGATGTTCGGGTTCGTGAAGTAGCCCAGCACCTCCAGGCCAGGGTCCATCCCCGGCGGCAGCAGGTACACGTCGTTGTAGGCGATCCGCGTCACGTCGCGCAGCGTGAGGCCGCGCTCCGAGCCGTCGATCGCGCGCACGGCGCTCCCGTCGATCACCAGCGCGTCCGGCGCCACGCCCAGGTTGTGCGCCGCGATCTGCACGATCTTGTCGCGCAGGCGGTCGGCCGCGACGTACACGGCGGGCATGAGCACGACCGACGAGCGGCTGCTGCCCGCGCCCGTGCCGAACGGCGCGGTGTTCGTGTCGACCGGGAGCACGTCGACCGTCTCCGGGGCGACGCCCAGACGGTCGGCGATGATCTGCACGAACGTCGTCACGTGGCCCTGGCCCTGCTGAGCATGGCTGGGGAAGAGGCTGACCCGGCCCGATGGCTCCATGCGCAGGCGGCAGGCCCCGAAGCCCCCGCCCGCGCCGCGCCGCCCCGCGCCCGTCGGCTCGATGACCAGCGACGTGCCGATGCCGCGCCGCACGCGCCCCGCCGGCCGCGCCGCCTGCTCGCGCCGCAGCCCGTCGTAGTCGGCCAGCTCCATCGCGCGGCGCAGCGCCGTGTGGTACCGCCCGCTATCAAGGATCGCCCCGGTGGCGGTGCGGTAGGGGAACGCGTCCTCGGGCACGAAGTTCAGCAGCCGCACCTCGGTGGGGTCGCGGCCCACGCGCCGCGCGATGAGGTCGATCAACCGCTCGATCACGAACGCGGCGTCCGCCTTGCCGATGCCCCGCAGCGAGCCGTGCGGCGCCTTGTTGGTGGCCGCGCCATATGCGTCCACCGCGTACTGCTGGATGTCGTAGGCGCCGGTCATATACAGCACCGTGGCCATGAGCGCGTTGTCGATGTACGCCGCGGCGCCCAGATCGGCGGTGATGCGGTCGCGCAGGCCGAGGATGCGGCCGTCGGCGCGCACCGCCACCTCGACGTCGTGCACCTGGTCGCGGCCCTGGCGCACCGTCGCCAGATGCTCGGTGCGCGTCTCCGCCCACTTCACCGGCCGCTCCAGCCGCCGCGCCAGGTAGGGGATGATTAGCTCCTCGGGGTAGGTGCCGTTCTTCGCGCCGAACGAGCCGCCCACGTCGGGGATGATGACGCGGATGTGGTTCTCGGGCAGCCGCAGCGCCGCCGCCACGCGCCCCCGCACGGCGTGCGCGCCCGCCGACGACGACCAGATGGTCAGCACGCCCACCAGCGGGTCCCACTGGGCGAGCACGCCGCGCCCCTCCATCGGGCACGGCGTCCACCGGTGCGAGCGGAAGCGCTCGCGGAGGACGTGGTCGGCGACGGCGAAGGCGCCGTCCACGTCCTCGCTGGCGAAGTGGACCTCCTGCACGAGGTTGCCGCTGGGCAGCTCCTCGAACAGCACGGCGGCGTCGGGCGCGAGCGCCTGCTCGGCATCGGCGATTACGGGCAGCGGCTCGTAGTCCACCACGACCGCGTCGGCGGCGTCTTGCGCCTGGTAGCGGCTCTCGGCCACCGCCACCGCCACGGCCTCGCCGACGTAGCGCACCTTGGTCTCGGCCAGCGCGTGGAAGCGCAGCGCGGCGACGATCGGGCCGCCGGTGCCGGGCAGCCGCGCCATGTCGGCGGCCACGTCGGCCGCCGTAACGACCGCCACCACGCCCGGCAGCGCCCGCGCCGCGCTCGTGTCGATGCCGCGGATGCGCGCGTGCGCCACCGTCGCGCGCACGAACGCGGCGTACAGTGTGCCCGGCAGCCGCACGTCGTCCACGTACTCGCCGGCGCCCCGCACGAACCGCTCGGTTTCGCGGCGCAGCGGGCGGCCGCCGATGGCGTACTCGCTCGCCGCGCCGTCCCACGTCAGCGTCTCCGTCACCCTTGCTACCCTCCGTAGCGTAGATCCTGGACCAGCTCGCCCCGCCGGAACGAGGTGGCTGGTATCGGCCAGGGCCTGGCGCGCGGGTTAGAAAGCCTCGTAGGGGCGGGTTTCATGCCCGCCCGCGGCCGTCGAGTCCGCCAACCCGAAGCCGCCTGGCCCCTCGGTCAGACACCAGCACGCCGTAGCTACGCCCCGTAGCTCTGCTCGTGGACCACCTGGCCGTTGTGCTCGACCGTGACGTCGATGCGGCTGCCGCGCGCCGCGGTCACGAAGGCCGGACAGCGCCGCGTCGCCTCGTCCACGATACGGGTAACCTCCTCCGCGCGGTTCGGGCTGTCGATGGCAACGGTGAGCGTCATGCGCGTGAACCCCGGCGGCAGGTCGGGGCTGCTCGCGCCGACGTACCCGGAGATCTCGCTCTCGATACGGTCGATCTGCAGGTCCAGCAGCGCGGCGCTCTTCACCGTCCATACCTGGTGGCACATCATGATGCCCGCGAGGAAGTAGCGCAGCGGCGCCGGCCCCGCGTCCGTGCCGCCCATCTGCTCGCCCTCGTCGGAGATGAAGCTGTGCCCCTCGACCGTCGCCCGGAACTGTAAGCCCTGGAGTCCCCGCGACTTCACCGTCGTGACCGGCCGCTGCGGCCCGTCCGGCGCCCGCCCCGCGCGCTCGCGCAGCTGGCGCTCCGCCAGCTCCTTCAGGTGCTCCGCTACTTTGAACATCTGCCCTCACCCCCCGCCCTCTCCCATAGGGAGAGGGGGCCTCAGTTGCTCCTCACCCGCGCAGCGAGTCATCCTGTCCCCCCTCCCCCTGGGAGAGGGCTAGGGTAAGGGTTGCCGGGGTAGCCCCCGCCTTTCCTGGCCAGGCGACCCTAACCCCCCGCCCGCTCCCCCTGGGAGCGGGGCCTGGCTCAGCCGTCCAGCATGGCGCCCCACTTGGCCTCGGTGGCGCGGCGCAGCTCGGGCGCGATGCTCGTCGTCGCCGGGAACTGCTCGCGCCAGTGGTAGGGGCGCGTCGCGTCGATGATCGCCACTGACCCGGTGTAGTCGCCTTTCTCCTTCTTGTCGGGGTCCAGCCGCGGGTCGATGCGGTAGCTCCAGATGCGGCGGTTGATGTCGATGGAGGTCGCGGGGTCGCAGCGCGTCGCCACCGCCCACAGCACCTCGTCCAGGTCATACGGGTTCACGTCGTCGTCCACCAGGATCACGAAGCGGCCGTGGTAGCCCGCCGTGCCGCCCAGACAGCCGAGCCCGGCGCGCATCGCGTGGCCCGGGAACGACTGCTTGATCGCGATGATCGTGAAGCCCCAACGGTAATTGACCCCGATGATGCCAGGGATACCCAGCTTCTCCAGCTCGGCCCACACCAGTACGCCGCGCGAGCTGAGCACGTCGCGCCAGACGTTCTGGAAGGGCGGCGTGCCCAGGATGATCGGGGCGTCGCGGCGCAGCACCGCCCGAATGCGCGTGAGCGACGTGGGCCGTGCGCCGCCGCCGTAGTAGCCCGACGCCTCCCCGAACGGCCCTTCCGTGGCGGTACCGGCCTCGGGCGGCAGCATCTCGCCCTCCAGCACCACCTCCGCCGTCGCCGGGATCGGCAGCCCGCTGACCACGCCCGGCGTCACCTCCACCGGCGCGCCGCGCAGCCAGCCGGCGTAGTCGTACTCCGGCTGGCCCCACGCCAGGTTCGTCCCCGCCGTGACGAGCAGGGCCGGGTCCTGGCCCAGCGAGATGGCGATGGGACACGGCTTCCCCTGCGCCCAGTACTTCTTGCGGATCACGTCGCCGTGGTGGCCCGAGCCGATGTGGACCACCAGCGTGTTGCGGTCGATCAGCATGTAGCGGTACGAGCCGACGTTCACGTAGTCGCTGTCCGGGTCGCGCGTCACCGACGCGGTGGCGCACATGTACGGCCCGCCGTCGTGCTCGTGCCACTGCACCCAGGGAATCTCGTGCAGGTTGACCTCGTCGTCCACCTGCACGTGCTGCTTCACCGGCCCGTCGGCCACCGTGACGGGCGGGATCGGCTCGACGCGCAGCACCTGGTCCTTCCACCACTGGATCGCCTCGCTGTCGGTTAGCTCCAGCGGGCAGCCGTAGAGCAGGCGCTCGCGCCGCGAGTGATTGGTCAGGTTCGTCATGACGCGGTAGCCGTGCGGATAGCCGGGCAGGTCGTCGAAGAGGAGCGCTGGGCACTGCTTGCGCGCCGCGGCCACCTCGGTGATGGCGCCGATCTCCAGGTGCGGGTCGGCGCCCGTGAGCCGCTTGAGCTGGCCCAGCCCCTCGACCACGTCGATGAACTCGCGCAGGTCGGCAAAGGCGCGAGTTTCGCGGCCGCCCGCCGCGCGCGTCGTGGTGATCGCCATCGTGCCCACCTCCTGTCGTGTCCCCGGCTCGCACGGCGCCGTCCGACCTAGGATCTGCGTCGCGCGGCGCCGTGCGCGGCCGCACCCACCATGCCGTTCCCCGTGCTCTCCGACGCACCCTCGGCCACCTCGGGAGCGACGCGCGCCAGCAGCGCCGCCGCAGCCCCGTCGATCAGCTTGGCCGAGAGCTGCCCCGCCCGGTCTGCATCGCCGGCGCGGAAGGCGGCCACCATCTCCTGGTGCGTCGCGAGCGATTCGGCCATGCGGCCCGGCAGCGACATCGACGTGAAGCGCAGGCGCAGCACCTGGGTGCCCAGCGTGCGCAGCAGGTTCTGCAGCGTCCGATTGCCGCTCGTCTGGTGGACCAGGTCGTGGAACCGCACGTTGCGTTGGAAGTAGCCCTCCACGTCGCCGGCCGCCACGCGGGCCGCCATCTCGTCCACCAGCGTCTCTAGCTCTGCGAGCGTCGCCGGCGGCATGCGCCGCGTGGCGAGCCGCGCCGACAGCGCGCCCAGCGCCGCGCGGCACTGGTAGATGCTCACGATCTCCTCGGGCGGCGTCGCCTTCACGTAGACGCCGCGCCGTGGCAGGATGCTGACCAGCCCCTCCCGCTGGAGAATGCGGAAGCTCTCGCGGATCGGCTGGCGGCTGATGCCGAACTCGCGCGCCAGGCGCTCCTCTACAAGGCGCGTGCCGGGCGCGAGCGTCCCCCGCACGATGCGGTCGGTAAGCACGCGCACGACCTCGTCCACGAGCGAGCCGGGCGGCTGAAACGGGTTGACAGGCTCCTGCATGGGCGCTATTATCTGCCCCACCCGACCGCTTGTCAATTGTCGACAATCTACAGCGCGCCTTCAGGAGAGCCCACGTGAGCGCTACCGCTCCGGCGACACGGCCGCCCGCGGCCCCCGGCTCGGGCGCCCTCGACGGCCTGCGCATCCTGGAGGTGGCAGGGCTCTTCGGCGCCTACTGCGGCAAGCTGTTCGCCGAGCTGGGCGCCGACGTCATCCTGGTCGAGCCGCCGGGCGGCGCCCCGCAGCGCCGCACCGGCCCGTTTCTGGACGAGGCGCCCGGTCCCGACGGCAGCCTGACCTTCGCCTACCTGCACAGCAGCAAGCGCGGCGTCACGCTCGACCTCGACACCGCCGACGGCCAGGTGCTCTTCCGCGGACTGGCGGCCTCGGCGGCGGCCGTGGTCGAGAGCGCGCCGCCGGGCGCCCTCGACGCGCGCGGCCTCGGCTACGACGCGCTCGGCGCCCCGAATCCCGCGCTCGTCTACACCAGCATCACGCCGTTCGGCCGCGAGGGCCCTTACGCCGACCTGCCGGCCAGCGACCTGACGCTGATGGCGCTCGGCGGGCTGCTCTGCCTGGGCGGCTACGACGACGGCGAGCCGACGCGCGCCTACGGCGACCAGGCGCTGCGCGCCGCCGACCAGTTCGCCGCCGTCGGCACGCTGCTGGCAATCCTCCAGGCCGAGGCGACGGGCCAGGGCCAGCGCGTGGACGTGTCGGCGCAGGAGTGCGTCGTGCTGGCGCTGGAGAACGCCATCCAGTACTACGACCTGGAAGGCACGGTGCGGCGCCGCCTGGGCGCGGGCCAGCGCCAGGCCGGCATCGGCGTCTACCCCTGCGCCGACGGCCACATCTACCTGCTCGCCACCACCTATGGCCAGAAGTGGGACCCGCTCGTCCACTGGCTGATGGACGCCGGCGTGAAGGGCGCCGAGCAGTTCCTGGAGCCGCGCTGGCGCACCGTCGAGTGGCTCCAGCAGGAGGAGGCGAAGGCGATCTTCCTGGAGGCGTTTCTCCAGCTCACGCTGCCGCGCACGAAGGCCGAGCTATATGCCGGCGGCGTCGAGCGGCAGCTCCCGCTCTGCCCGATCAACACGCCCGCCGACGTGCTCGCCAGCCCGCAGCTTGCCGCCCGCGGCTACTTCGCGGCGGCGGCCCATCCCGCGCTCGACCGGCCGCTGGTCATGCCCGGCGCGCCGTACCAGCTCTCGGCCACGCCCTGGCGCCTGCGCGGGCCGGCGCCCACGCTCGGCCAGCACAACGCGGAGATCTACGCGGAGCTGGGGCTCGGACCGGCCGACCTCGCCCACCTGCGCGCCGCGGCGGTGCTCTGATGCTGGCTTGTGCGGCCGTCCTCTTCGCGCGCCGGGCCGCGGTCGCTCCCTCGCGTACCCTGGGGGTGCGCTGATGCTCGGGCTCCCGCTGCGCGGCGTGCGCGTCGTGGACTTCACCTGGCAGGGCGCCGGGCCGTTCACCACCAAGGCGCTCGCCGACCACGGCGCCGAGGTGGTCCGCATCGAAAGCTCGCGCCGCCTCGACGGCCTGCGCAGCATGGGCCCGTACCGCGACGGCATCAAGGGGCTGGAGCGCAGCGGCTACTTCGCCAACCGCAACAGCAACAAGCGCGACTTCGCGCTGAACCTGAAGCACCCGGCCGCCCGCGACCTCGCGCTGCGCCTGATCGCCCAGAGCGACATCGTGGCCAACAACTTCGGGCCGGGCACGATGGAGGCGCTGCGGCTGGCCTACGACGACGTGCGCGCGGTCCGCCCCGACGTGATCTACCTGGCGATGTCGGTGAACGGCTCCTATGGGCCCGAGCGCGACGAGGTCGGCTACGGCTTGACCGTGAGCTCCCGCACGGCGCTGCACTACCTCTGCGGCCTGCCCGACCGCCTGCCGGTCGGCACCGGTACGAACTACCCCGACCACGTGGCGGCGCCCTGCCACGCGACCTTCGCCGTGCTGGCCGCGCTGCGCCACCGCCGCCGCACGGGCCAGGGCCAGTACATTGATCTCTCGCAGGCCGAGACGATGATCGCGCTGCTCGGCCCCGCCATCCTCGACTGCTCGGCGAACGGCCGCGTGCCGACGCGCCAGGGCAACCGCGATGCGGCGGCAGCGCCTAGCGGCGTCTACCTCTGCGCCGGCGCGGACCGCTGGCTGGCGCTCAGCGTGGCGACCGATGCCCAGTGGCGCGCGCTCGCCGACGAGCTTGACGCGCCTGAATGGACGACCGACCCGCGCTTCGCCACGCTCGTCGCGCGTCACCAGCACCACGACGCGCTCGACGCGGCGATCGCCGCGCGCACGCGCGACCGCGAGCCGTACGCTCTCATGGACGCGCTGCTGCGCCGCGGCGTGCCGGCCGGCGTGATGCAGACGGCGGAGGACCTGGTGGAGCGCGACCCGCAGCTTCGCTTCCGCGGCCACTTCGCGCGCCTCGACCACCCCGAGATGGGGCCGTCGCTCTACGACGCGCCGCCGTTCCGGTTGCAGGGCGTGGCGGAGCCGATCATGCGCACGCCCGCGCCGCTCGTCGGCCAGCACACCCGCGAGATCTGCCGCGAGCGCCTGGGCCTGGCCGACGCCGAGATCGACCGGCTGATCGCGGACGAGGTGCTGCTGTGACCGAGGCCCTGCGCGACCGGGCGGCGATCGTCGGCGTGGGGATCACGCCGCAAGGCAAGGTGCCCGGCTGCACGAACCTCACCTTGCAGATCGACGCCTTCAAGCGGGCGCTGGACGACGCCGGGCTGCACAAGGAGCAGATCGACGGCCTGCTCACCGAGCCGGCGCTGACCGAGATGGGCTGGTCGCTCGACTACCTGCGCCTCGGCCAGGCGCTCGGCATCAACCCCGCCTTCACGGCGAGCGTCATGCAGGGCGGTGCCACCGCCGGCTGCCTCGTGCAGATGGCGGCCCTGGCCGTGACCTCCGGCATGGCGAGCTACGTCGCCTGTGTGTTCGGCGACGCCGCGCGCACTGGCGTGGCGCGTGGCAGCCGCAGCACGGAGCGCGCGATCGGCGGGGACGACGACTCGTGGGGCATCTGGGGCGCCTTCGGCCCGGTCACCTGGAGCGCCGTCAGCGCTAGTCGCCACATGGCGCTCTACGGCACGACGAGTGTGCAACTGGCCGAGGTGGCGGTGGCCGCGCGCCGCCACGCCGCGCTCCACCCTCTCGCGGTGATGCGTGAGCCGATCACGATCGCCGACCACCAGGCGTCGCGCTGGATCGTGGAGCCCCTGCGCCTGCTCGACTGCTGCTTGATCACCGATGGCGGCGTCTGCCTGATCGTCACCACCGCCGAGCGCGCCCGCGATCTGCGCCAGCCGGTCGTGACGATCGCCGGCATGGGCCAGTCGTTCACGACGCAGAACCTGGAGCGCGAGGACTGGTGGTACGGCCCGCACCAGAAGGAGGCCGTCGACCGCGCCTACGCGATGGCGGGCCTGGGGCCGCGCGACATTCAAGTGGCCGAGCTGTACGACAACTTCACGATCAGCGTGATCATGTGGCTGGAGCACGCGGGCTTCTGCGGCGTGGGCGAGGGCGGGCCATTCGTCGAGGGCGGGCGCATCCAGCTTGGCGGCGCGCTGCCAGTCAACACGCACGGCGGCCACCTGTCGGCGGCGCACCCCGAGGGCTGGTGGACCATCGCCGAGGGCGTCGAGCAGGTGCGCGGCACGGCGGGCGCCCGCCAGGTGCCCGGCGCCGAGGTCTGCCTCGCCACCGGACGCGGCATGCTCCTCAACTGCGCCAGCGCGCTCGTCCTGCGCCGTGGCTAGCCCCGTACTCCGGGGGTGCAGGGGCACTCCCCTGCCGGGGGCTTGGGGGTGTCCCCCAATCCTCCTCTATTCAATGTCAAATGTCAATATTGACCTGACCGTCCGCCGGGACGCGGAGGAGCAAGCGTGGCGGAGTACACGAAGCCCCTGCCGACCATCACCGACCGCAACCGCCCCTTCTGGGAGGCGACGCGCCGGGGCGAGCTGCGCCTGCAGCGCTGCCTGGCCTGCGGCCACGTCCGCTACCCGATCGGGCCGGTCTGCACGCGCTGCCTCTCGGAGGAGACGGAGTGGGCGCGGCTCTCGGGGCGCGGCACCGTATTCGCGACGCTTGTCTACCATCAGGTGTATAACCCTGCCTACCGCGACGACGTGCCCTACAACGTGGCGATGATCCAGCTCGAAGAGGGCCCGCGCCTGTTCAGCAACGTGGTCGGCGTGCCGCCCGATCAGGTGCGGGTCGGCGATCCGGTCGAGGTGATCTTCGACGCGGTGACCGACGAGGTGACGATCCCGCGCTTCCGGCCGCGCGCGGTGTAAGAGCCGAATTGGCTAGCACAGCATGGACACAATGCGCCGAATGGGCTCTTTGCCCCTGACTGCCGGCCCTCTTGTGCCGGGTCGCGCCCTCACCCGCCCTCGCTGCGCTCGGCCGGCCTCTCCCTGGGGAGAGGTAACGAGGGCGGGGCGCCCGTCCTGCTCCCCCTCCCCCTGGGAGAGGGCTGGGGTGAGGGTGTCTCGGCCGATGCTGAGATGCTCAGGCGATCTTGGTGAGGACGACGGTAGAGCTACCAGTCACGTTACGAACGCTCTAGCGTAGAGGCCGCGGAGGACCAGCGATGGAAGTGGACACGCGCCAGCCAGGGCCGGCCATAGCTGCGGGCGAGGTGGCGGCCGACGCCGCCGTGCTCGCCGCGTCCGCCGAGCGCCGCACCTGGCGCGACCTGCGCCGCAACAACCTGTTCCTGGGCCTCGTCTCGCTGGTCGTCGTCGTGACCGTCTGGGAGACGCTGAGCAACCTTGAGATCGTCAACCCCATGTTCTTCAGCAGCCCCAGCCAGATCGTCGTCAGCTTTGTGAAGCTGTTCGTCATCACCGGCGACATCTGGCCGCACCTCTGGGCCAGCGCCCAGACCGGCTTCCTGGGCATCCTCCTCGCCGTGGTGATTGGCATCCCCGTGGGCGCCGCGATCGGCCGCTATCACACGATGCGCGGCTTGCTGGAGCCCTACGTCGTAGCGATGTACTCGACGCCCCGCGTGGCGTTCATCCCCCTCATCATCCTCGTGCTCGGCATCGGGCTGCTGCCCAAGGTGGTGCTCGTCTTCTTGAGCGCTGTGTTCCCCATCCTGGTCAACACCCAGGTCGGCGTCGAGCAAGCCGACCACGGCCTGATCGAGCTGGGGCGCTCGTGCCGGGCGTCGGAGCGCCAGATCTTCCAGAAGATCATCCTGCCGTGCGCCCTGCCCTACGTCACCGCCGGCTTCCGCCTGGCGATTGGCCGCGCGCTCATCACCATCGTCGTGGCCGAGCTATTCGCCTCGAACGTCGGCATCGGCTACTTCATCTCGCGCATGAGCGCCCAGTTCCGCACCGCCGATATGTTCGTCGGCATCCTCACCCTGACCTTCGCGGGCGTCATGCTCTCCATGTCGGTGCGCTGGCTGGAGCAGCGCATGGCGCCCTGGCTGAATCGGGGACTAGAGTAAGCAACCCGCCAATCACGCGGTGGGAGTGACAGCTATGCAACGGGTCGGTCCGCGGCCAATCGCGGTGGGTGTCCTGCTCGTGGTGAGTCTGCTGGCGGCCTGCGGTCGGGGCGCGGCCGGCTCGACGCCGCAAGCCCCCGGTGCGTCCGGTGCGCCGGCGGCGAAGCAGAAGGTGAGCGTCTGCACGCCCGGCACGACCCAGAGCTTCGCCTACCTGGGCATCGCCCAGCAGCTCGGCTACTACGAGCAGCTCGGCATCGACGCCGACGTGCAGCAGGTGCAGGGCGGCGTCTGCACCCAGGCGCTCTCGTCGGGCAACGTGCAGTTCGCCGGCTCGCCCAGCACCCTGGATGCCGTCATCAAGGGCCTGCCCTACCGCATCGTCTTCGTCAGCGTGGACCGCCTGGGCCACCAGCTTATCGTGGCGCGCGGCATCAACAGCTACGCCGACCTCAAGGGCGGCCGCCTGGCGATCAGCGGCGCCGGCAGCCTCACCGACTCGCTGACGCGCAGCATCTTGCAGGAGAACGGCCTCGTCCCCGACCAGGACGTGACCTTTGTCAGCATTGGCAGTCCCGAGAACCGCGTCTCCGCGGTGCTCAGCGGCGCCGTGCAAGGCTCGCTGCTCTCTGCCGAGGAAGGCATGGCCGCGCTCGACCAAGGCTTGAAGACGCTCCCCTTCGCGCCGCGCACCACCATCTCCGCGCCGCTCACCACGTCCGAGCAGCTGGTCCAGAACAACCCCGACCTGATCTATCGCTTCGTCAAGGGCAGCCTGATGGGCCACCTGATGTACTCGCACAAGAAGGACCAAGTCTTCCCGCTCGTGATGAAGTACCTCAGCTCCGACGACAGCGCCTACCAGGAGCGCATCTACGCCCTGACGGTGCCGATCTGGAAGGAAGAGGCCGACCTGGACGAGCAGCAGCAGCAGGAGCTGATCGCGCGGGCGCGCGCAACGAACAACGTCGCCCGCGACTTCACGCCCGCCCAGGTGTTCGACTTCCAGTTCGTGCACCGCGCCTATCAGGAGCTAAAGGACGCCAACTGGGAAGGCCTCTGGAGCCAGTAGCTACTCCCGCAGCGAAGGCGGACGATGAGCGCCGCTCGTATCCCACGCAATGGAGGCGCCCCATGAGCGCCGCGCACGCAGTCGCCCTTACCGTCAACGGCCGTCCCTATCAGGCCCGCGTCGAGCCCCGCTTGAGCCTCGCCGATTTCCTCCGCGACGACCTGGGTCTTACCGGCACCCACGTCGGCTGCGAGCACGGCGTCTGCGGGGCCTGCACCATCCTCCTCGACGGCCACCCCATCCGCTCCTGCCTCCTCTTCGCCGTCCAGGCCGACGGCGCCGAGGTGCTGACGATCGAGGCACTGGCGGAGGTCGGAGCTACCCCCGTAGCCCCCCCTGCCGATGCGGGAAGGGGGGAGGACCGGTCCCGGGCTGAGTCGACTCCCCCCTTTCCCCCTATGGGGGAGAGGGGGGCTGGGGGGGTGAGGGGTCTCCACCCCCTCCAAGACGCCTTCCGCCGCCACCACGCGCTCCAGTGTGGTTTCTGCACGCCGGGCTTCCTCATGACGCTCGTCGTCTTCACCCGCGACCACCCCGACGCCACCGACGCGGAGATCCGCGAGGCGCTCGCCGGCAATCTCTGCCGCTGTACCGGCTACCAGAACATCGTCGAGGCCGTGCGCGACGTGCTGGGGCGCGCCGCCGCGCCGGCCGGGGGTGCCGCCCATGACTAGCTCTACCGCGGCCCCGCCCGTGCCGCGCAAGGAGGACGAGGCGCTGCTCACCGGCCGCGCCACCTTCGTGGCCGACATCGCCGTGCCCGGCATGGTGCACGCCGCCGTGCTCCGCAGCCCCCACGCCCACGCCCGCATCCGCGGCGTCGACGCCAGCCGCGCCCGCGCGCTGCCCGGCGTGCTCGCCGTGTTCGACGGCGCCGCCGTCCACGCCGAGATGAGCGCCCTGCCCCAGTCCGTCCCCCACCCCGCGCTCAAGCCGTTCACCGAGCACCCGCTGGCCTGGGACAAAGTGCGCTACGTGGGCGAGCCGGTGGCGCTGGTGGTGGCCGCGAGCCGCCACATTGCCGAGGACGCCTTCGACCTGATCGACGTGGCCTACGAGCCGCTCCCCCCCGTCCTCGACGTCGAGCAGGCGCTGGAGCCGGGCGCCCCGCTCGTGCAGGAGGAGGCGGGCGACAATATCGCCGGCACGCTGCGCCAGAGCGTCGGCGACGTGGAGCGCGCCTTCCGGGACGCGGCGCACGTCTTCGAGGAGCGGCTGCACGTCCACCGCGGCGCCGGCCACGCCATCGAGACGCGCGGCATCCTGGCCAGCTTCGAGCCGCGCACGCGCATGCTCACCGTCTGGTGTACGTCGCAGGGCGCCCACCGCATCCAGCGCGCCCTCTGCGAATTGCTCCACCTGCCCACGCACCAGGTGCGCGTCATCACGCCCTTCGTGGGCGGCGGCTTCGGCCCCAAGGGCAGCTTCGACGCCGAGAAGGCGCTGATCCCCTGGGCCGCCATGAAGCTCGGCGTGCCCGTGAAGTGGATCGAGGACCGCCGCGAGCACTGCCTGGCCGCCAAGCAGGAGCGCGACCAGGTCCACCACGTCGCCATCGCCGTCGACCCGAGCGGCGTCATCCTCGGCATGAAGGATAGCTTCCTGCACGACTCCGGCGCCTTCGCCGGCAGCATGGTGACGCCCTGGATCGCCGCCACGACGATCCCCGGCCCCTACCGCATCCCCAGCTTCGACGTCGACTTCCGCATGGTCTTCACCAACAAGGTGCCGACGGTCGTGGTGCGCGGCGCCGGGCGGCCGCAGGCGGTGTTCGTGATGGAGCGCATGATCGAGCGCATCGCCCGCGAGCTTGGGCTCGACCCGGTCGCGGTGCGGCGCCGCAACATGATCCAGCCCGAGGAGCAGCCCTACGATACCGGGCTCATCTTCCGCGACAACCGCCCGATGATCTACGACAGCGGCGACTACCCGGCCGCGCTCGCCAAGGCGCTCGACCTCGTCGACTACGCCGGCTTCCCGGCCTACCAGGCGCAAGCCCGCGCCGCGGGCCGCTACGTGGGCCTGGGCATCGCCTGCTACGTCGAGGGCAACGGCCTCGGCCCCTACGAGGGCGCCACGGTGCGCGTCGAGGGCAACGGCCAGGTGGTGGTGCTCACCGGCGCGACGCCGCAGGGCCAGGGCCACCAGACGATGATGGCCCAGATCTGCGCCGAGCAGCTAGGTGTGTCCGTCGATCAGGTGACCGTGGTGACGGGCGACACGGCGGGCATCCCGAAGGGCGTCGGCACCTTCGGTAGCCGCTCGTCGGTCGTCGCCGGCAGCGCGGTCCACGAGGCGTCGGGCCAGGTGCGCGACAAGGTCGAGCGCGTCGCCGCGTCGATGCTGGAGTGCGCGCCCGACCAGATCCGCCTTCGCGACGGCCGCGCTTATGTCGCCGACGACCCCTCGCGGGGCGTGACGCTCGGCGCCGTCGCCCACGCCATCACCGGCGTCGGCTTCGGCTACGCGCTGCCGCCAGGTCTGGAGCCCACCCTGGAGGCCACCGTCTACTTCCGCCCCGAGCGCGCCACCTACGCCTACGGCACGCACGCCGCAATCGTCGAGGTCGATCCGGCGACCGGCTTCGTGCGCATCGAGAAGTACGTCGCCGTGGACGACTGCGGCCGCATCATCCACCCTGCCATCGTGCGCGGCCAGACGATCGGCGGCGTGGCCCACGGGATCGGCAATACGCTCTACGAGGAGATCGTCTACGACGAGATCGGCCAGCCCCTGAACACCTCGTTCATGGACTACCTGCTGCCCGGCGCGACGGAGGTGCCCGAGGTGACCATCGCCCACACCGAGGTGCCGTCGCCGCTGAACCCCCTCGGCGTGAAGGGCGCCGGCGAGGGCGGCACCCTGCCCGCGCCGGCCTGCCTGGCCTCCGCCATCGAGCACGCGCTCGCCCCGTTCGGCGCCTGGATCACCTCGCTGCCGCTCAGCCCCGAGCGCATCGCCAACCTGGCGGGGGGCACCAAATGACGACCCGTGTAAGCACGCTGCTTGCCGCGCCCTGGCGCCCCACCGCCACGGTCGGCGGAGGGGCACCGCTCGCCGCCCCCTGCCGACCCACCGTTTCGGCCGATATAGGGGCGCTGCTCGCCGCGCCCTGCCCGGGACGGCAGCTATGACCTACGCCACCACCGGCGCGGCGGCCCGCGGCGCGGCGGCCGACGACCAGTACATCGGCGTACACAACCTCGTGCACACCTTCGCCGCCGGCCACAGCCGCGCCCGCTTCGTGGCGCTGAGCAGCCTCGACTTCGCCATCCCGCGCGGGCGGTTCGTCTCCCTGCTCGGCCCGAGCGGCTGCGGCAAGACGACGCTCCTCCGCATCATCGGCGGGCTCATCCTCCCCACCCAGGGCTTCGTCACGATCGCGGGCGAGCGCCTGCGCGGCCCGCACGAGCAGGTCTCGATGGTCTTCCAGGACTTCCGCCTGCTGCCCTGGCGCACGGTCGTCGCCAACGTCGAGTTCCCGCTAGAGCTACAGGGCGTGAGCAGCGCCGCCCGCCGCGCGAAGGCCGAGGCGCTGCTCGCCATGATCGGCCTGGAGAAGTTCCGCGACTTCTTCCCGCACCAGCTCTCCGGCGGCATGCGCCAGCGCGTCGCCCTCGCCCGCGCCCTCGTCACCGATCCGGCCATCGTGCTCATGGACGAGCCGTTCGGCGCGCTCGACGCCCAGACGCGCGAGGTGATGCAGGTCGAGCTGTTGAAGCTGTGGGAAACCGTGACGATGACGGTCGTCTTCGTCACGCACAGCGTGGACGAGGCCGTGCTGCTGTCCGACGAGATCATGGTCATGACCCGCGGCCCGGGCCGCGTGAAGACCTGGATCACGGTCGACCTGCCCCGCCCACGCTGGACCGACGAGGTCCGCAGCAGCCTGGAGTTCGTGCAGTACCGCCGCCAGGTCTGGGACCTGCTGCGGCCGGAGGTCTCCACGGAGTGAGGTGACCTATGGACTTGCGCTCATTTCTGTCCCATCTCGGCGAGCGCTACCCGGAGGAGCTACTCGAAGTCGACGTGACCGGCAAGGACTTCCGCCTGCAAGACTGCGATGCCGCGGCCCTGCTCACCAAGCTGCGGCAGCAGGGCCGCAAGCCGGTGCTGCTCATGCGCGGCGTGCAGACCCTCGCCGGCCAGCCTTGGCTCGGTCGCGTCCTCTGGTCGGAGCTGTCCACCGAGCTGCGCGAGGCGGTGGCGATCGGCATGCCACCCGGCGCGAGCTTCGAGCAGCTGGCCGCCGAGTGGATCCGGCGCACCAGCTCGACGGCCGAGCCCGTGCAGGTCAGCCGCGACGACGCGCCGGTAAAGCAGAACGTCTGGCGCGGCGCCGACGTGTCCCTCTTCCGCCTGCCGGTCTACCGCAAGGACGAGTACGACGCGCGCCCCGGTTGGCTGTGCGCCATCGGCATCGGCCGCGCGTACGACCGCTCGCGCTACAACCTGTCGTGGCACCGCATCCACGTGCGTGCGCCCGACTGGGCGGCGGTCCGCATCAACCCACGCCACCTGAACGAGCAGATGAACGGCTGGCGCGCGGCCGGCGCGACGAAGATGCCGATCGCCTTCGTCCTCGGCCACCATCCCGCGTTCGAGCTGGCCGCGGCGAGCGCCTGCTCCTGGGACCTCGACGAGTACCACTACGCCGGCGGCGTCATGGGCGGCCCCGTGCGGGTGGTGCCGTCCGAGACGTTCGGCGCGGACCTCCTCGTGCCGGCCGACGCCGAGCTGGTCGTGGAGGGCTACGTCGACCTCACCCGGCGCGAGCTGTGCGGCCCCTGGGCCGACTTTATGGTCTACTACTCGCCGCAGACGCAGGAGCCGGTGTTCGAGCCGACGGCCATCACCTTCCGCCACGACCCGATCGTCATCGAGAGCTGGACCAGCCACGAGACGCTCGGCCACATGGGCTCGACGGCGCAGATGTACGCGGTCCTCAAGCAGCGCTACCCGGGCGTGAAGGCGGTCGCCAACATCGCGCCCTTCACCTACGTCGTGCAAGCGCGCCTCAGCCGGCCGGGCGACGGCACGCGGCTGGGCGCGCTGGTCATGGGCAGCTTCGCTGACCGCGTGAAGAACGTCATCCTGGTGGACGAGGACATCGACCCGTTCGACCTGAACGCCGTGCTGTTCTCGATCGCCACGCGGGTGGATGCCGACACCGCCCAGGTGCAGATCTACCACGACCTCGCGGCCAACCGGCAGGACCCCTCGACGGAGCGCGAGATGCGCGTCGGCGGCCTGATGATCGACAGCACCAAGCCGGTCGGCAAGCCGTTCCCGCCACTGGCCAAGGTGCCGCAGGACGCCCTCGACCGCGTCTCCCTCGAAGACCTGCTGGGATAGATAAAAGGGAGGAGCCATGCCGCCCGAGGTCTACGTCGTCTGCCCCAAGTGCGAGCACGAGTACAACATTCACAAGCGCGTCTACGATCGCGGCCCGAGCTTCACCATGTTCTGCCCGCTCTGCAACGCCGAGTTCCCGCGTCGGGAGGCGCGGATTGCCGGCGCCAACGTCCCGATCGACGGCGAGACGGCGGCCAAGTAGCGACCCCTTCGGAGAACCCGCGGCAAGCTGTTCTCCTGCGCTGTCTGGCCGGTACCCTGTCATACCGAGTCCGGAGCTACTGTTCACCTACTCCCTCTCCCCCTGGGAGAGGGTCGGGGTGAGGGCGGTCCCTCGTCCTCCCCCTCTCCTACGGGAGAGGGGGGCAGGGGGTGACGTCCGTCCCTCCCCCTCTCCCCCTGGGAGAGGGCCGGGGTGAGGGCGCGTCTTACTCCCTCTCCCCCTGGGAGAGGGTCGGGGTGAGGGGGCGCCCCGCTAACCGAACGCTCGGACCGGGCCGGGTATCACTGATCCGCTGCTATAGTAGCGGCGACAAGACGGCCCGGATCGTGGCGGCCAGGAGGTGCGGCATGAACCGGCTTCGGGTGACGACGACGGCGCCGCGGCGGGCGCTCACCTCGCGCAGCGCGGGCCGGGCGTGGCTCCTAGCGCTGGCCAGCCTGGTCCTGGCCAGTTGCGGCGCGCCGGCCGCCGCGCCTGCCAGCCCTCCCGCCCCGGCCGGCCCGAGTAGCGCGCCGCCGCAAGAGGCCAACGCGGCCAGTCAGCCAGCGGCGCCCGCCGCGCCAGCCCCGCTCGCGCCGCCGGTCACAGTGAAGCTCGGGGTGCTGATGACACTCTCCGACGCCGGCGTGTTCATCGCCCAGGAGCGCGGCTACTTCGCTGAAGAGGGCCTCGACGTCGACCTGACGCGGGTGAACGGCGCGGCCGAGGCGATGCCCCACCTGACCACCGGCCAGCTCGACGCCGCCGGCGTCACCGCCGCCGCGGCCTTCTTCAACGCCATCAACCGCGGCCTGCCGCTGCGCATCGTCGGTGACAAGGGCCGGCAGACGCCCGAGCACTCCAGTGGCGCGCTGGCGCTGCGCCCCGACGTGGCCGACAGCGGTCGCGTGCGCGACTGGCCAGACCTGCGCGGGCTGGCGCTCGGCATCAACGTGCCCAACACCGGAACGGTCACCGACATTCAGCTCGACCGGATGCTAGAACGCGGCGGGCTGACGCGCGACGACGTGACGATCGTCGAGCTTGCCTACCCTGACATGAACACCGCCTTCGCCACCGGCGTCATCGACGCGGGCTATCAGGTCGAGCCCTACCTGGCCCTCGGCGAGAGCCTGGGCATCCTGCGCCGCTGGCGCGCGCTCGGCGAGATCACTCCCGACGAGTACACGTCAGTCTGGCTCTACGGCCCGGCCTTCGCCGAGACCGAGGCCGCCTATCGCTTCATGGTCGCCAATCTGCGCGGCGTGCGCGACTTCGACGACGCGTTCCTCTACGGCCGCGACAAGGCCGCCGTCGTCGACGTCCTGGCCGAGCACACCCCGGTCAAGGACAAGACGCTCTACGACCGGATGGGCTTCAATGCGATGGACCCGGATGGGCGCGTCATGCCCGACCGCATCGCCGCCGACGTGCAATACTATCTCAGCAAGGGCTTCGTCCAGCAGCCAGTGGACGCGACAAAGCTCATCGACCCGCGCTTCGTCGACTACGCGGTGGCCCGCCTCGGCCCCTACCATCCACCAAGCCCGTGAGCCAGCCTCGCTTCGATCCCTACCCGCCCTGGAGGATCGTGTTGATCTCCTTCTTCACGTCCTCGCCGCCCGGCGAGAGCAGGAAGTCCAGGGCGCCGGGCTCCGTCCACCACGAGAAGGTCGGCAAGCCCGTGGCGTTCGCCTGCGCCATCAGCCGCTGCTCCCAGGTGCCGTCGTAGTAGCGATTGCCGGCGCCGATGTACTCCGCGGCGATCCGCTGCCCCTCCGGCCCGGCGATGACCGCCGCGAGCAGCTTCGCGGCGTTCGGGTGCGCGGCCCGGCGCGGCACCGACAGGTGGTGCGACGTGGTATCGGCGAAGTCGAGCAGCGTGAACTCGCCGGGTATGCCCCGCTGGCGCGCCGAGGCGTAGATGAGGCTCGACACCTCGATCATCGCCACTTCCTTGGCGGTGTAGCGGTTCTGCTGGTCAAAGAACGTGCCGGTGGTCGCCCCGTTCGCGATCACGGCCCGCAGGGTAGCCAGCGCCGGGTCGTGGCCCCACTCGTAGACGTACGGCAGGTGGATGTCGGGCGACGCCGCGAGCATCACTTTGCCGCGCCAGCGCGGATCGGCGAGGTCCTTCAGCGAGCGCGGCACCGCGCTCGCCGGCACCACCGCCGGGTCGTACATGATGCCGTTGAACGACGTGTAGGTCACCAGCACGCGGCCGTCGCCCTGCACGACCTCGGGCGGCGTGCCGGCTGGCAGCAGCGCCGCCCAGTCCACCGGCTCCAGCGCGTCCGCCTGGATCAGCAGCGACGAGCTCGCGTCGCTGCTCTGGTGCAGGTCGTAGGACGGCGTGGCGCCCGCCTGCAGCTCGCTCATGAGCTGCGCGGCGTGCGCGCCGTAGTTCGTGCTCGGCGTGCGATTGATCTTGAGGCCCACGCCATACTCGCGCTCGACCGCCGCTTCCAGCAGCTGCAGCGTCTCCGGCGTCCAGATCGAGCTGAGCAGAATGTTGACCTCGCCCTCGGCGCGGGCGCCGTCGATCACCCGCTGGCGGTACGCCGCCGCGTCGCTCGGCGCGGCCGCCCCGGTCGTGCCCCCCACCGCGCTGGGCGCCGCCGCGGGCGCGGCGGCGGGCGCACAGGCCGCGAGCAGCGCCGCCAGCGCGAGCAGCGTCATCCCCGCGCGCCTCATCGTGCCGCCTCCTTCCGCCCGCCGCCCCGCGCCACTCTTCCCGCCCCGCCGCGCTGGCCGAGCCGTCCCCCCACGCCGGCCCTCGCTCCGCGGCGGCGCCCGAACACCACGTCCTCGCGCCCGAGTGCGCCCATTATACGCCCGGAGTTGCGGAGCGCTGGCGACGAAACTGCCGCGCGACAGAAAATCGCCGGGCGCGTAAGATAGATGCACTGGCGGGCACGGTGCGCGCGCGCACCGCCGATCGGCGGCGCGAGTGCCGCTTTTGGAGGTACAGCATGTCTGAGCAGGACCAGATGCCCAGCGTGGCCGAGTGTCAGGCATTCGCTCAGAAGCTCGGGCAGTTCCGCAACACCCTGCCCCGGCAGCAGCAGTGCATGCTGGATGCGATGGCCATGGCCGCTTTTGCCCCGGCCGACCAGCCCGACGTGCAGGGTTATGAGTGGTTCTACGGCGGACCGCAGTACACCCCGTCGACCTCCAGCCACAATCCCTGGTGGTACAACGGCAGCGGTGCAGCCGCTTGGAACCAGACGGTCTGGGGCACGACGATCGGCGGCATCCAGACCATCTACCGCACCCAGGGCCAGTAGTCAGCGGGGTCGTCCCCACTGGCGACCGCGCGGTCTCTGCAGCACGCCACCGCGCCGGGCCGTTCCACCGCGCGGTCCGGTAGAGCAGGGCTTCCTGCTCTACCGGACCGCGCCGAAGACCGGCGAGGCCTCTGCTGCTGGACTAGGGCGGGGGAACACCGGCCGCAGGCTGCTAGGGATGCCGCCACCAGGCCCCATTCGCGCCGCCCACAGCACGCGGCCTCTCCTTCGGCGTGCGCCACGCTGGGCGTGAGGAGAGGTATGCGTCCCTACCAGCAGCCCCACCCGCCGCTCTGGTATCCCACGAGCGGTCCCGACGGCGAGTGGATGGTGCGGCACGGCTTCAACACCGTCGCGGGCGCGCTGTTCCTCCCCGCTTGGAGCAGTCTGGGCGAGGAGCGCACCCTGCACTCGCTGCGCCTCTTCGCGCGGGAGGTCATGCCCGCCCTGCGCGTCCCTCCAGCCGCCCTCCCGCCAGCCCCTAGCGAGCGCGCCGGCCGCGTGGGATAATGCAGCCCCTCGCGCGGCGCGCGAGCATCCCTGGTGCGCTGGAGGCGCCCATGCCCGAGCCGAGTCGTCTGGCCCACGTCCTCGCGCTGCTCGCGCTCGCGCCCGCCCTGGCGCTCGCGGCCTGCGCGCCCACGCCCGCCCCGACGCGCCCTCCGGCGGCTCCGGCGCCGCCGCCCGAGGCGCCTCCAGCCCCCGCCGCCGCGCCCGCCCCCGCTACCCCGGCCGGGTCCGCCGTCCCGCCGCTCAGCCCGCCCGTCGCCGTGAAGACCGGCTCGACCGGGCTGGTGGGCGACTCGGGGTTCTTCGCCGCCCTCGCGCGGGGCTACTTCCAGGAAGAAGGGCTCGACGTGGAGCTGGTCCCGCTGCGGAGCAGCACGGATGCCCTGCCCGCCCTCGCCGTCGGCGAGCTGGACTTCGCGTCCAGCTCCGTCGACGGCAGCCTGCTGAACGCCCTGGCCCGCGACATCACCTTCCGCATCGTCGGCTTCAACGCGATCATCCCGCCCACCGACACCACCGGCGGGATGGTCGTGCGCCAGGACCACGTCGACAGTGGGCGCTACCGAGACCCCAAAGACCTGCGCGGCATGACCCTAGGCCTCTCCGCGCCCGGCGGGCTCGGCCAGGTGTGGACGGAGCGCGTGCTGGCGATGGGCGGCCTCAGCCTCGACGACGTGCAGTTCACCACCCTGTCCTTCCCGGACACGCCCGTGGCCCTGGCCAACAAGGCGATCGACGCCGCGTACCTCGTGGAGCCGTTCATCAGCGTCGCCGAGACGCAGGGCGCCGCCAAGGCCGTCATGTTGAACGGCGAGATCTACCCCGGGCTCGTCGCCCAGGTGCAGTTGCTCAGCCCCGTGTTCGCCGAGCGCCAGCCCGAGGCCGCCCGGCGCTACGTGACCGCCTGGTTGCGCGGCCAGCGCGATTTCTACCATACGTTCGTGAAGAACGAGGGCGGCCGCGAGGAGTTCTATCAGGTCCTCCAGCAGTACACTCCCATCAAAGACGCGCGCCTCTATCCCCGCATGACCACGCATCTGATCGACGTGAACAGCGAGATGGACCCGACCACGCTAAACGAGCTGCAGGACTACTACCTGCGCTACGGCACCCAGCTGCAGCGCGTCGATCTGAGCAAGGTCATCGACCGCAGCTACGGCCAGTACGCCGTCGAGCGACTCGGCCGCATCACTCCCTGACGCCTGGAGAGTCCGCCGTGGCGAAGAAGCTGCACCTGACGCTGGCGACCGGCGACTACGAGATCACGCGCCCCTTGCGGGAAGGACTCGTCCAGCCAGATGGCATCGAGCTGACCGTGCTCTCGCTGGAGGCGGCGCGCGACCGTACCTTCCGCATCGCGCGCAGCCTCCAGTGCGACCTCAGCGAGTTCAACGCGCCTGGCTACTTCATGGCCCGCGACCGCGACTACCCGATCGTCGCGCTGCCGATCTATCCCCACCGGCGCTTCCGCCACGGCTTCGTGTTCGTGAACGCCCGCAAGGGCATCCGACAGCCCGCCGACCTGATCGGTCGCAAGATCGGCATGGGCTACTTCACGCCGGCGGCCAACATCTGGCTGCGCGGCATCCTGGAGGAGCACTTCGGCCTGCCCCACCGCGCCGTCCACTGGGTCACGAAGCTGCCCGAGGACATCCCCTTCACGCCCGCCGAGGGCCTGCACCTCGAGCGCGACACCAGCCCCCGCTCGCTCGACGACATGCTGCTCGACGGCGAGCTGGACGCGCTGATCGCCCCCTCCTTCCCCGAGGCCTTCATCCGCGGCGACGACCGCATCACCCGCCTGTTCCCGAACTATCAGGAGCTGGAGATCGAATACTACCGCACGACCGGCATCTTCCCCATCATGCACACCCTCACCATCAAGCAAGAGATCGTCGAGCGCTATCCCTGGGTGCCCGACAACCTCGCCTACGCCTTCAACGAGGCCAAGCGCCTGGCCTACGAGCGCGTGCGCAACCCGCGCGTGCTGCCGCTAGCCTGGTTCCAGACGGCCTGGGAGGAGCAGCAGCGCCTGCTCGGGCCAGACCCCTGGGCCTACGGGCTGGGCGCGGCCAACCGCAAGAACCTGGAGACGATCGCCCGCTACACCCACGAGCAAGGGCTCATCAGCCGTCCGTACGCGCTCGAAGAATTGTTTGTCCCCATCCCCGAGAGCGTCTTCCGCGGCACCAGCGGCTACTAACACGCTTTGCGCGCGGGGCGAGCCGCCCGGGGCGGACTTCGCGCCTGCCGCGGCCCGCAGGCCGCAACCCCGGCACGGCTCGGAGCGTCGCCTCAGCACGCCTCACCTGCCGCGGTGACGTAGGGGCGGGTTTCATGCCCGCCCGCGGCCTGTGGCGCGGAATACTGCAAGCGCCACTGCCGCAACCCCGGCGCCGCGAGCCACCAGCCGACGACCACCAGTCAGCCCGGCGCCGCGCTAGCGCGGCGCCCGCCAGTGTCGTACCATCCGTAGCAACTCCACGGGAGGTGCCCCGTATGGACGCGCCCGAGTTGACCCCCGCCGTCGTGCAGCAGACCCTGCGGCTGCTGGCCGGCCTGGAGATCGATGCCGCCGAGGCCACCGCGCTGCTGCCCTGGCTCCAGGCCCAGCGCGACGCCCTGGCGACCCTCGACCAATTCGACGTGGGCGAGGTGCGCTCCGCGGTCGGGCTCGACGCCGCGGCGCCGTACCGCTGACCGCAGCTTCAGCCCCGCGCCGCGAGCGGGCCGGCGCCGGATGCCCGGCCGTTGCCGCGCCGCGCCTGGTAAGGTCATTCGTGGACAGGAGAGCCTGATGTCGTCGGAGCTAACCGAGTTGAGCGCTCTGGAGCTGGCGCCGCGGATCGCCGCGCGCGAGGTCTCCCCGGTCGAGGTCGTGCGCGCCACCTACGAGCGGCTGGACGCCACCGAGCCCGCCTGGAACTGCTTCGTCGAGCGCACGGCCGAGCGGGCGCTCGCGGAGGCCCAGGCCGCCGAGCGCGAGATCGCCGCGGGCCAGTACCGCGGCCCCCTCCACGGCCTGCCCCTGGCGGTCAAGGACAACATCGCCGTGGCCAACACGGTCACCGCCGCCGGCGCGAAGTTCCTGCACGACAACCTCACGCCCGACGACGCCGAAGCCGTGCGGCGCCTGGCGGCGGCGGGCGCTATCGTGGTCGGCAAGACCAACCTGCACGAGCTAGCCCTGGGCAGCAGCACCATCAACCCCTGGTGGGGCGCCACCCACAACCCTTGGGACCCCACGTACGTCCCCGGTGGCTCCAGCGGCGGCACCGCGGCGGCAGTGGCGGGCCGCCAGGTGGCGCTCGGGCTGGGCACCGACTCCGCGGGCTCCATCCGCATGCCCGCGTCCGTCAGCGGCTGCGTGGGCCTGAAGCCCACCCACGGCCGCGTGAGCGTGCGCGGCCTCGTCGCCTCGCTCACCGTCACCACCGACCACATCGGCCCAATGACCCGCACCGTGGCCGACGCCGCCCTCATGCTGGAGGCCATGGCCGGCTACGATCCCCAGGACCCGTTCAGCGTCGACCGCCCGGTGCCCGCCTATCGCGCCGCGCTCGGCCGCGACCTGCGCGGCGTCCGCGTCGGCGTGCCGACCAACTACTACTTCGACCTGGTCGATCCCGAGGTCGAGGCCGGCGTGCGCGCCGCCATCCGCGAGCTGGCCGGCCTGGGCGCCGAGCTGGTCGAGGTCACGATCCCAGACCTCGAGGCCATGATGCAGGCGCGCGCCGGGCTGGGCGGCGAGGGGCTCGCCTTCGTCACGCCCTACCTGCGCTCGCGCCCCGAGCAGTTCAGCCCGGAGCTGCGGCTGCGCCTGCTGGCTGCCCACTTCATCCTGGCACGCGACTACGCGCGGGCCAACCGCGTGCGGCGCCTGCTCATGGAGCGCTTCGCCGCCACGCTCCGCACCGTCGACCTGCTCGCGGCGCCCGCCACCATCATCCCCGCCTACCCCATTAGCGCCGACCGCGTCACCGTGCGCGACAACCGCACGGGCCAGGACGTGGCGCTCGACACGACGCACGTGCTTATTCGCAACACCTCCACCGGCAACCTGACCGGCCTGCCGTCGATCAGCGTGCCCGCCGGCTTCACCGCGCGCGGCCTGCCGTTCGGGCTGATGCTCACCGGCCGGCCCTTCGAAGAGGAGCTGGTGCTGGCCGCGGCCCACGCCTACGAGCAGGCCACGCCCTGGCACACGCGTCGGCCCGCCGAGCCGACGCTCGCCGCCAGCGCCGCGGAGTGAGCCGCCGGCGGATGTGCCATCCCCCGCCGCTCGCTCGCCAACCGACAGCCCACACCCGGAGATGTACATGACCGCCCCGAACCAACCGCGCCGCGCCAGCCGGCGCCTCTCGCTAGCCAGAGCAGGCGCCGCCACCGCCGTCGCCCTGCTGCTCGTCGCCTGCGGGCCGCAGGCGGCGCCCGCGCCGGCCCCGGCCGCCGCCCCGCCGGCGGGGAGCGCCGCCGCGCCGCCCGCCGCGATGAAGCTCACCGCCGCTTACGGCTCGATCAGCGCCACCCAGCTCCCCCTCTGGGTCACCAAGGAGCAAGGCTACTTCACGAAGTACGGCCTCGACGTCGATCTCAGCTACATCGACGGCAGCGCGGGGGTGCGGGCGCTCGCCTCGGGCGACGCGCCCGTCTCCGCCGTCGGCGGGGCGCTCGTGCCCAGCCGCCTCTCCGGCGCCGACGTGGTCGCCATCGCGGAGATGGCGCCGCGCCTCGTCTACGGCGTCTACGTCGCCCCGGACATCACGGCCGTCGACGGCCTGCGCGGGCGCACGATCGTCACGACGACGCCCGGCTCCACCAACTACCAAGGCGTCACGCTGTTCCTCCGCCGGTACGGCATGGAGCCGGGCCGCGACGTGAACCTGCTCACCTCCGCGGGCGGCACGGAGCAGCTCGCGATGCTCAAGCAGGGCCTCGCCGACGCGGCGCTGTTCTCCCCGCCCAGCTCGATCCGCGCGCGCGAGCAGGGCCTGCACCAGCTGCTGAACCTCGCCGAGACCAACATCACCTTCCTGACGAGCACGATCGGCGTGAACCAACCGTTCGCCGCGAAGAACCCGGAGATCATCCGCGCCTTCCTCAAGGCCTACGCCGAGGGCCTGCGCGATACCACCGCCGACCCCGTGCAGGCCAAGGCGGCGCTCGCCAAGTACGCCAGCCTCGACGACCCCGCGGCGGTCGACGAGAGCTACAACTTCACGGCGCCCACCTGGCCCAAGGGGGCGCCCTACCCCGTGGTCGCCGCGATCCAGACGATCCTCGACTTGCAAGACAGCGCCGAGGCCCGCGCCGCCCACGCCGAGGACTTCGTGGACGCGCGGTACGTGCGCGAGCTAGACGAGGCCGGCTTCTTCCGCCAGATCGGCCTGACCGAGTGATACCGAGTCCAGCGATGAAGCTCCCGTACTCCCTCGCTCCCTGGGCGAGGAGCGACGCTCGCAGTAGGCCGCGTCGCAGGGTGCGGGCCTCCCCCCTCGTCCCTCCCCCTCTCCCCCTGGGAGAGGGCCGGGGTGAGGGCGTCTTGCTCCCTCTCCCCCCGGGAGAGGGCCGAGGGGAGGGCGCGCCCCGAAGGAGGGGACGATGTGCCGCACCCAGATTGCCTGGGCGTGCCTGGCGCTCGGCGCGCTGGTAGCCAGCGCGGGCTGCCAGGCCCCGCCAGCCCCGCGCCTCGCCGCCCCACCGCCCCCCGCCGCGCCCGACACCGCGCCGGCCCCCCTGGCCGCGTCCGCCGCCCCCGCTGCGGCGCCCGCGCCGACGCCCCTGCGCTACAGCATCGCCGCCCGGACCGCGCCGCTCTGGAACGTCTTCGCCACGCTCCACAATGGCTTCTTCACCGCGGAGGGCTTGGACGCCGACGTGCAGACCATCCCCATCGCCACGGCGTCGCCAGCGTTGGTCTCCGGCTCGCTAGAGATCGCCGGCATGCCGCTCGACACACTGGTCCTCACGCAGGGCGCCGGCGATGTCGTCGGCATCGGCAGCGAGACTGAGACGCCGATCTACAGCCTCATCGGCGGCCCGGGCGTCAGCACACCGGCCGACCTGCGTGACAAGGCGATCGCCGCCTCCGGGCCTACCAGCGGCAACACCGCGGTGCTGAAGAAGATGCTCACCGCGCTCGGCGTCGCGCCGACCGAGTACCAGGTGCTGAACGTCGGCGGCACCCCCGATCGCTACGCCGCGCTGCACTCCGGCCAGGTGGGCGCCGCGCTCCTCACGCAGCCCTTCGACCTCCAGGCCGCCGCCGAGGGGTTCCCTACGCTCGCGCGCTCGCCCGACTACGTCCCGAACTCCCAGTACACGCTGTTCGACGCGCGGCGCCCCTGGGTAGAGGAGAATCACGCCGCGGCGGTCCGCTTCCTGCGCGCCATGATCCGCGGCGACCGCTGGCTCTACGATCCGGCCAACCGCGCGGCGGCCGAGCAGGTCCTGGTCGACGAGACCGGCGCCAGCCCCGAGATCGCGTCCCAGCTCTACGATCTCTACCTGCGCGAGGTGAAGATCTACCGGCCCGACGCCGAGCCGTTGCTGAGCCACTTGCAAGGCAACATCGACCTGCTGCTCGAAGTGCAGGCGATCGAGCCGCCGGCCCCCAGCCCCGAGCAGTTTCTGGACCTTGGCCCCTTGAAGGAGGCGCAGGCGAGCCTGGCCGCGCGTTGACACGAGCCGGGCCGCCGCGTATCCTGGGCGCGAGCAGCATTCCGCGCGGCGCCCCGCTCACTCGACGTGCCGCTGAACGACGGGAGGAGAGACGATGCCACGAGCGAACGTGCGCGGCGTATCCATCAACTACGAGACGCTAGGCGACCGCGGCCCGTGGGTCGCCCTCAACCCGGGCGGCCGCCGCGCGCTCGACGGCGTGCTGCCCATCGCCGAGAAGATCGCGGCAGCCGGCTACCGCGTGCTGGTCCACGACCGACGCAACTGTGGCGCCTCCGACGTCGTCATCGACGGCGACGACTCCGAGTACGAGATCTGGGCCGACGACCTCCACGCGCTGCTCGGCCAGCTCGACGCCCTGCCCGTGTACGCCGGCGGCAGCTCGTCCGGCTGCCGCACGTCGCTGCTCCTGGCCCTACGCCATCCCGAGGCCGTGCGCGGCCTCCTGCTCTGGCGCGTCACGGGCGGCGCGTTCGCGGCGAACCGCCTGGCCCAGAACTACTACGGCGACTTCATGGAGGCCGCCGAGCAGGGCGGCATGGCGGCCGTCTGCGCCACGGAGTTCTTCCAGGAGCGCATCGCGGCCAACCCCGCCAACCGCGAGCGGCTGATGGCCATGGACGTCAAGCGCTTCATGGAGGTCATGGGCCGCTGGCGCGAGGCGTTCCTGCAGAGCGCCGACCTGCCCGTTATCGGCGCCACCGAAGAGCAGCTGCGCTCGATCACCGTGCCCGCCATCGTCGTACCCGGCAACGACCGCACCCACGGCCGCGCGACCGGCGAGAACGCCGCGCGGCTGCTGCCCAACAGCGAGCTGTACATCCTCTTCCCCGAACAGCTCGACGTGGACCTCGCCGTCGAGTCCTGGGAGGACCAGGCTAAGCAAGACGAGCTAGCCGCCGTCTTCGTCAACTTCCTCAACCGCATCTCCCAACCCGCCCCCCAGGCCCGCTAACGCAGGGGTAGGGCGCGATCCCCCGCGGTCGAGGGGCAGTGGCGGCCGCAATATTCCCCGCCAACCCCTTCCGGGGGGCTGCCCCCGTCTCCCATCCCGGGGTGCCGGGGCAGTGGCGCTCGCAGTATTCCGCGCCACACCCTGCCGGGGGGCCTGGGGGGTGTCCCCCCACCTACCCCTCCTCTTCCTCTTTCCGGGGGTGTGGGGGTGTCCCCCACACTCCCCAGCATTGGGGCCTGGGGGGCCTAGCCCCCCAGCCGCCCGATCCCCTGCTCGCGCACGCTCGCATCCACCATGCGTCCCGGGTCGGGGCCGGGCGCGGGCAGGTCGCCCATCGCGACGATGTAGTTGACCACCTGCTGCAGCTCGTCGGGCGTCAGGCTGAGATCGCACTTGATCGAGTGCGTCCGCTCGATCAGCAGCTCGTACGTCTGGCGCGCGTCGTCGTCCGACAGCTGCGTCTTGTCGGCGAGGATACGGATCATCGCCTCCTTCTGCGCGGGGTCGCACACGTCCTGGCTGCCGCGATAGACCGCCGCCAGGAAGCGCGTGGCCCGCTCGCGATTCGTCGCGTGGTCCAGCCAGCCGCGCGCCACGGCGAACGACGAGAACGGCAGGTTCTTCACGTAGTCGTAGGTGTCGATCAGCAGCGGGTAGCCCTCGCGGCGGGCGGCGAAGTCGAACGGCTGGATGAGGATCGCCGCCTGCACGGCGCCGCTCTCCAGCGCCCGCAGCCGCTCCGGCGTGCCGCCCGCGTACACCATGTCGTAGTCGCCGCGCTTCAGGCCGTGCGGCTCGAACATGCGGTCGAGCAGGTACACCGTCACGTCCTTCGGCCCACCCACGATGATCGTCCGCCCGCGCAGCCCGTCCAGGCTGGTGATGTCCTTCTGCCCGTACAGGCTGTAGATCGGCGGGTTCAGCGTGCCGGCCAGGAACAGTAGGTCCGCGCCGCTCGCCACCGCGCGCACTAGCGGGTCCGGATTGGAGTTCGTGAGATCGAGCGACCCCGACGCCAGGGCCTGCACGCCAGCGGCCGCGCTGCCCATGTTGTTCTCGTCGATGGCGATGCCCTGCTCTGCCAGGTAGCCCCGCGCCTCTGCCGCGTACAGCGCCCACTGGTTTGCCCCCAGCGACGTGTAGCCGTAGCTCAGCGGTTCCAACGCGGCCGGCGCGCTCGCCGTGGGCGCCCCGGCCGGCGCCGCCGCGGCGGCGCTCGCCGGCGGGGCGGCCGGCGGCGTGCCGGGAGCGGCCGAACAGGCGGCCGCCACCAACAGCGCCGCGAGTCCCAGCGAGCGCGCCAGATAGCGCGACAACGCAGCGAGCCGCTCGGCGGTCGTCGTCTCCCGCATCGGCAGGCACATCAACGAGCGCGCCAGGTAGTCCGACATCTCAGCGCTCCGGCAGGCCTGGCGGCCGGCCCGCCGCCGTGACGCGAGCCAACCGCCGCTAACGCGCGTGCCCGTCCGGCAGGCGCCCGCTCGCCGCACGGCTCGCCTGCCGTGCGCGATTATTGCCACCGCCGCCCTCCCGGTCAAGCCAATGGCAACCCGACGCATCCCGAATCCGGCGCTAGTGTTTCCGTCCGCCCTCGCCCCTGAGATAGACCCCAGGACAGATCCGGGCCCTCCCCCCGCCCGTCGCCCTCCACCTCTCCCAGAGGGAGGGGTGAGGTCGGTCGGTCCCTCCCCCTCTCCCCCTGGGAGAGGGCCGGGGTGAGGGCGCCTTCCCTCGTCCCTCCCCCTCTCCCCCTGGGAGAGGGCCGGGGTGAGGGCGCCTTCCCTCGTCCCTCCCCCTCTCCCCCTGGGAGAGGGCCGGGGTGAGGGCGCGCCCCGCTAGGCCTCCGGTCCGGCCGGAGCCAGTACCACCGTGCCGCCGGTGCGGGCTGGCGCCCACCGGTCGTTCGCTGTATACCTTTCCGCCGGGCTGCCGGCCTCCTGCCCGGGCAGGGCCGTGCGAGACCCGCGGGCGCGCTCCGGCTGCCCGCGGACGCCGTATCCCGCCCGATCCGGCCCGCCACGGCATGGCGGCGCATCCGCCGCGAGAGGAGCGAACATGGCTAGCGAGCCGTCCCAGCCAGAGGTCATGACGCACCGCGTGCGCTTCGGCGACAACGTCGACGCCTTCCTCGCCGAGCCCGCCCGCCCGGGCCAGCACCCCACCGTCATCCTGCTCCACGAGCGCTACGGCCTGGTGCAGCACACCCTCGACCTGGCAGCGAAGTTCGCCCGCGAGGGCTTCGTCTGCATGGCGCCCAACCTGTTCGCCCGCCACCCCGAGCAGGACCGCCTCGCCGCCGGCGAGATCCAGGCGCCCATCCCCGACCCCCAGTCGGCGAAGGACCTGGGCGACGGCATCGACTTCCTCCGCCAGGAGGTGCCCAGCGCCGACGCCAGCAGCGTGGCCGTGATGGGCGTCTGCCAGACTGGGCGCCACCCGCTCGTGCTGGCCGCCGCGCGCCCCGACGTGCGCGCCTGCCTCGTGTTCTACGGCGCCGCCCAGCCGCGCGACTTCGAGGTCACCGAGACTCAGCCCGAGCCCCTCGACACGGTCATCTCGCGCATCCCGTGCCCCGTCCTCGGCGTCTTCGGCGAGGCCGACTTCCTGATGACGCTCGACGACGTACGCCACTTCCGCGACACGCTAGAGAAGCACCGCAAGAGCTACCACATCAAGATCTTCGCCGCCATGCCCCACGGCTGGCTGAACGACACCATGCCCGGCCGCTACCGTCCGAAGGAGGCCGAGGAAGCCTGGCAGCTAGCCGTCGACTTCCTGCACCGGGTCGACAGCGGCGCCTACCCGAAGGACCGCGTCCGCTGGCTCTTCGAGAGCGACTCCGCCATCGACTACGACCCCAGCAAGAACGTCCGCCTCGCCTAGCCCGGCAAATGGGGGTGCAGGGGCACTCCCCTGCCGGGGGCCTGGGAGGTATCCCCCTGCGTCCTCGTCCCTGGGGGTGCAGGGGCACTCCCCTGCCGGGGGCCTGGGAGGTATCCCCCTTCGTCCTCGTCCCTGGGGGTGCAGGGGCGCTCCCCTGCCGGGGGGGTGTGGGGGGTGTCCCCCCACCTGCCCTTTTCTTCCTCTTTCGGGGGTGTGGGGGCCCCCACACCCTTTAACGGGCCGCAGGCAATAGACTGCATGCCTGCGCCACCGTCATCACCCGCGCCATCCGCGGGAACAGGCGGTCCATGCAGAAGTCCTGGGCGCCCGGCCGCTGCGACTGGCAGGCATCGCGCAGCACGATCAGGTGATAGGCCAGATCGCGCGCCGAGTACGCCGTCGCGATGATCCCCACGTCCGTCGAGCCGCCCGCCAGCAGGATCGTGTCCACGCCGATCCCCCGCAGCACCGGGTCGAGCGACGTGCCGACGAACGCGCTCCAGCGCGGCTTGCCGATCACCCAGTCGCCCGGCTCGGGCGCCAGCTCCGGGATCACCTCGCCGGCGTGAGTACCCGCGATCGCCACGCCGCCGCGCATCAGCTGCGGCCCATCCGGCCAGGGCTCCAGCTCCATGTTGGCGTCGCTCAGCGTGGGCGCGTAGTCCTTGGCGTCCGGCCGGTGGGCGCCGTTCGTGTAGAACACCGGGATGCCCACCGCTCGCGCCGCACGGCCCATCTCGACGCAGCGGTCCACGATACCCGTGGCCAGGATGCGCCGCTCCTTCTCCGCGTCCGGCGGGTGGATGTAGCAGTTCAGCATGTCGAAGAACACGAGCGCCGTCCGGCTCGGATCAATGGGCACCTGCGGCATCGTTCGCTCCTCTCTCGCCGCGCTCGCGGCCCAACGTGGCCACGACATCGCGGCGCCGTGCGCCAGTACTGCGGCGACGCGGCGCCATCATAGCACCCGCCACCCCGCCGGCTCCATCGCGGCCGTCCCACGCACCCTACCGTCGGTCACGCCACCCCACCAGGGACGCTCCCCGCGCCGCTACCCGCCGCCCTGCCGGACGACCGCCCCCCGCCAATGCATTACCTTGTAGGGCCGCCGCTTGCCACGTCCTGCCCGACCGCCGCCCGGCCCGGCGTTTCCGGCGCTGCTTGCTGCGCCCTGCTCGGTCGGCCAATCGGGCCGGGGTCATCTCGAATCCGGTGAGGGACGTCCCTCCCCCTCTCCCCCTGAGAGAGGGTCGGGGTGAGGGCGCCTGCCCTCGTCCCTCCCCCTCTCCCCCTGGGAGAGGGCCGGGGTGAGGGCGCCTGCCCTCGTCCCTCCCCCTCTCCCCCTGGGAGAGGGCCGGGGTGAGGGCGCGCCCCGACCGGCGCACCGCCGGGCCGGATCCGGTATCACCCGCCGGCCCCGGACGACCGCCCCTCGCCAATGCGTTCATGGTAGAGAGGCCGCGAGGCGCGCAGGAGAGCGCCCGCCCACGGCGCGACGTGGTCGCCGTCCCTGCCCGTACACGCATCCCACCGCGCTCGCCGCCCGCGCCCATGCCCGGGGCACGCCCCCGCCGGCCCGGCCCGCCGCGAGCCATCGGAGGATCATCGTACGGCGCAAACGATGCGACCTTCCGCGCCCGACCGGCGTGCGCAGACCCGCGCCCGGCCTAGCACTTAACCACCCGGTAAAGGAGCATCGTTTGACCGTTCCTCGGCTAAATTGCGACGCCCGGGATCGCGCCGCCGGTGCGCTCGCGGCCACCCCCAACCCACAAGAACACGGCGGACGCCGCGCCGTTGCGACGACGTTGATCCGCCGCGTCGCGCGTGCTATGGTCGGGGCACCGCGGGCGCACGTCACCGTGAAGAACCGAGCCGCAAGCAGGGGGCACGCGATGCCAGAGGACCGCTACTCCGCCAGCCGCGAAGACATGGCGAGCAACTTCCCGCGCTACAGCGCGGCCGCGCTCGGCTTCCGCAACTACTGGTATCCCGTGGCGCTCGCGCGCGAGCTGCGCCGCAAGCCGCTCGCCCGCACCGTCCTCGGCGAGCGCATCGCCGTCTTCCGCGACCGCGGCAAGCTGTACGCGCTGCCCAACCGCTGCCCGCATCGCGGCGTGCCGCTCTCCACGGGCTACCGCGAGTTCCCCGGCACCATCACCTGCATCTACCACGGCTGGACCTACGACCTCGCCAGCGGCAAGCTCGTCGCGGCGCTCACCGACGGCCCCGACTCGCCCATCTGCGGCAAGGTGAACCTGCGCCCCTACCCGGTCGAAGAGCGCGCCGGCCTCATCTGGGTCTACGTCGGCGACGGCCCGGCCCCGCCCGTCGAGACCGATATCCCCGCCGAGCTACTCCAGCCCAACACGGTGATCGAGGGCTTCAGCCAGGTGCAGCGCGGCAACTGGCGCTACGCCGCCGAGAACGGCATCGACGAGGGCCACGCCAAATACCTGCACCGCCGCCACAGCCTCTGGACGGCCACCCGCGAGATGCCCGCCTGGACGCAGATTCACATGGCGCCCACCGAGGACGGCCAGTGGCTCGCGCGCATGGGCGACCGGGTCGAGTTCGCCGCCGACTACCCCGGCCTGGGGCGTTGGCCGAAGCCACCGCGGTTCTGGCAGAAACGCGGCCGCGGCGCCGTGCGCGTGGGCATCAAGCTACCCTGCTGGCTGCTCGTCCAGCAGCGCGGCTGGACCGGCTTCGAGGTCTACGTGCCGGCCGACGAGAATCATTACCTCTCCATCCTGCTCGGCACGTGCCAGGCGACGGGGCTTGCCGCGCAGACGTTCCGCGCGAAGTACCGGCTGTGGTTCCGCTGGGTTTTCCACGGCCAGTTCAACGGCCAGGACCAGTGGATCATCCGCCAGATGGAGGTCCCGCCGGAGCGGCTCTACCGCCCCGACGTGTCCATCACCGCCTGGCGCAAGCTCTGCCAGGACGACACCCGCGGCGAGCCCCAGACGCGCGAGCACGTCGCCCGCGCCGTCACCCCGCGCCTCACCGTCGACATCTGAGCATCGGATAGGGTCCCACTCGCAAACATCGATCCTCGTCCCCACGGAGGGACCAAAGACCGGGCCGGTACCTGGCCGCTGAACGAGCGGGCGAGCGCTCATCCAGCGGCGGCCCTGGGAGGTAGCGCCGTGCTGAAGGACATGCGAGCGTTCTTGCGCCTGCTCGACGAGAAGGGCGACCTCGTCCACATCACGCGCCCTGTGTCGCCCGAGTTCGGCGTGGCGGCCGGCATCCGGAAGACCTCCGACATCAAGGGGCCGGCGCTGTGGTTCGACCACGTCGAGGGCGCGCGCATGCCCGTCGTCGGCGGCCTGTACGCCCACCGCCGCCGTGCCCTCTGGGGCCTGGAGACGACCGCCGAGGGGTTCTTCGCCCGCTACATGCACGGCCTGAGCCACCCCATCCCGCCGCGCGTCGTCGCGGACGCCCCCTGCCAGGAAGTCGTCCTCACCGGCCCCGACGCCGACCTCTCGCTGCTCCCCATCTGCACGCACAACCGCCTCGACGCCGCGCCGTTCGTCACGATGGGCATCACCATCGCCAACCACCCGGAGTACGGCCCGAACGCCTCGATCAGCCGCATGCAGCTTTTCGACGAGCAGACGCTCGGCATCATGAGCGTGCCGCCCCAGCAGATCGGCATGTACTTCCAGGAGTTCGAGGCGCGCGGCGCGTCGTTGCCGCTCGCCGTCGCCATCGGCAACGATCCCTACACTACCCTCGCCTCGCAGGTGCCGGGTGGCATCTACCTCGACGAGTTCGCCGTGGCCGGCGGCTGGCTGGGCGAGCCGATCGACCTGGTGCGCTGCGCGACGATCGACGTGCTGGTGCCCGCCACCAGCGAGATCGTGCTGGAGGGCGAGCTGGTCTGCGGCGAGCGGCGGCTGGAGGGCCCGTTCGGCGAGTTCCCCGGCACCTACACGCCGCCCGTCGAGCGCCCCATCTTCCGCCTGAAGGCGATCACCCACCGCCGCGACCCCATCTACCTGGCGGGCCTCACCGGCCTGCCGACGACCGATAACCACGTGATGAAGCACCTCGCCTACGAGGCGATGATCTACGACCGCATCCGCCAGATCTGCCCCACCGTCCGCGACGTCTGCCTGACCGACGGCGGCGGCGGCAACCACCTCGCCATCTCCATCCGCCCGACGTTCGTGACGCAGGCGCGCGACGTGATGCTGGCGGCCTTCACCGCCGCCAAGGTGCGGCCCAAGCTGGTGGTCGTCGTGGACGACGACATCGACGTGCGCGACCCCGCGCAGGTCGAATGGGCGATGGCGTTCCGCATGCAGGCCGACCGCGACGTGGTGATCTTCGAGCGCGGCGTCGGCCAGATCCTCGACCCCTCGGCGCCCGCCCCGCGCGTCGGCGCGCTGATGGGCATCGACGCCACCCAGCCCTACGGCCAGAGCTACGGCGAGCTAACCGTCGTGCCCGGCGCCGCCGAGTTCGAGATCCCCGGCTGGACCGACGGCCGCGAGTGGCGCCCGGCCTCGGTGTTGGCGACGCTGAGGTAGCCGATGCGCGTAGCAGTAACCGGCGGCGTCGGCAAGCTGGGCGAGTGGGTCGTGCGCGAGCTGCGCGCCCCGCGCGACGGCGGCGCACCCCACGAAGTGGTCGTGCTCGACCGTGTCGCCGGCCCGGAGCAGGAAGGCGTGCGCTACGTCGTCGGCGACGTGACCGACCTCGGCCAGGTGATGGGCACGGTGGCCGGCGCCGACGCGATCGTCCACCTGGCCGCCATCCGCCGCTGGGGCATCGCGCCGAACGAGGTGACCTTCGGCACGAACGTCACGGGCACCTTCAACGTCCATGAGGCGGCGTGGCTTCTGGGCATCCGGCGCGTCGTCGCGGCCAGCAGCGAGGCCGTGCTGGGCTGGGACTACCGCGAGCGCGAGTTCCCGCCCGACTACCTGCCGATCGACGAGGCGCACCCCGTCCGGCCGCAGGACGCCTACGGCCTGTCGAAAGAGGCCGGCGAGGCGATCGCCCGCTCGTACACCGCGAAGTGCGACATGGTGACGGTTATGCTGCGCCCACCGTGGATCGCGGCGCCGGACGAGCTGGCCGCTCTGCGCCAGAGCGGCGGCCGCCAGCCGACGCGCTTCGTGCCGTTCAACTACATCGACGTGCGCGACCTGGCGGCCGCCTTTCGCCTCGCCGTCGAGCGCCCGCTAACGGGCCATCACGTCCTGTTCGTCATGGCCGACGACTCGGTGATCGCCGAGCCGCTCGCCACCGCGATGCCACGCTGGCTGCCCGCGACGGCCGCCATGGCGCGGCCGTTCACCGGCAGTCAGCCGTCCGTCTCGAACGCCCGCGCGAAAGAGCTGCTCGGCTGGCAGCCCCACCACTCCTGGCGCCGCCCCGAGCCGTGACCCACGATGACCTCGATATTTGAGGTATGCTGATGTTCGCTCGTGTGCGCGTCGCATCGCGCGCGGCGCTCCTTCTCGTAGCGGTCGCCTGCGCCGCACCCGCCGCACCCGCCGCGCCCGCCAGCCCAGCGCCAGGCGCCCCGGCCCCGAGCGGCGCTGCGCCTGCTCCGGCGGCCGGGGCGCCAGTCGCCGCAACGCCCGACGTCGCGTCCCCGTCCGCGCCAGCCGGCGCGGACACCGGGACTGCCCCTGCCGCGGCGGAGCCCACGCCGCTGGCCCGGCGCACGGTCCACACCGTATACCCGGCCGTCTCGCTCTCCGCGATGTCCTATATGTACGCCGAGGATCAAGGGCTCTACGCTCGCTACGGCGTCGACGCCGAGAGCAGCGGCATGGTGCCGCAGGCGGCGCTGGCCGCGCTGGTGAACGGCGAGGTGCAGTACGCCTTCTATGGATCGAGCCTGCTGCTCTACGCGGCCCGCGGCATCCCCATCCGGCCGTTCCTGCAAGCCTCGACCGGCCCCTCGCTCATGCTGTTCGCGCGTCCGGAGATCGCAGACTTCGCCGACCTGCGCGGCAAAGCCATCAGCGTGCTGAGCGCCGCCGGCCTCAGCCGCGAGGTGGCCGAGCTGGTGTTGGAGAAGCATGGCGTCAGCCCCAGCGACGTGCAGCTCTTGCCCGCCGGCTCGGCCGCCGCGCAGATGGAGCAGCTCCGCCAGGGGCTTGCGGCCGCCACGCTCATCTCGCCGCCCTGGCCGATCACCGCCCGCCGCGAGGGCTACCGCCTGCTGTCCAACACCGGCCGCGAGATCAGCTACCCCTTCGGCGTGATGGCGACGACCACCGCGCGCATGACCGACGACCCGGCCGAGGTGAAGGCGGTCATCCGCGGCACGCTCGACGCCAACCGCCTGATTCGTGCCGAGCGCGACGCGGCGATCGCCTGGATCGCGCGCAAGTTCGAGGTCGAGCCCGACGTGGCGGCCGAGTCGTACGACATGGTGCTGGAGACGCAGAACGACGACGGCGCGATCCCACGCGAGGCCGTGGCCAACTACTTCCGCGTCCAGGACGACGACCCGAGCCTCCGCGACGTACCCTACGAGAACGTCGTGGACACGCGCCTCCTGCAAGCGGTCTGGGCCGAGATGGGCATCCGCTAGCTCAGTAAGGCTCGTAGTCGCGGAGGCGCGGGATGACCTCCTCGGCGAACAGGCGCATCGAGCGCGTGACCTGTTCCTCGGTGAGGTAGCCGAAGTTGAACTCGCCGAGCAGCGTGTTGAACAGGCCCTCCTCGGCGCAGTGGCGTAGCGACGCCGCCACCGTCTCGGGCGAGCCGATGAGCCCGATCTGGTGGTCGCGCAGGTAGGCCATATCCGTGAAGTGCTCCAGCATCTTCGCGCCGTTCACCTCACCCGCCCGCCGCCGGTTCTCCGCCAGGCGCGTCAGGGGCTGGTTCTGCGTGAAGGCGTAGGTCCAGCTTGGCCCGCCGATCTCCCAGGCTCGCTCATCCGTCTCGTCCACGTAGATCAGCGTCCAGTAGTTGATGTTCGGCTTGCGTGGGTGCCCCGCGGCCTGCCATTGGCGCAAGTACTCGCGGTACACGGGCGCCGCGTCCTCGCGCGGCAGGTACAGCACGTACCCGGTGTTGATGCCCTCGGCCGCCAGATAGCTGAGCTGCCCCGGGTTGCGCGTCTCCAGCCATACCGGCGGATGGGGCTTCTGGACGGGTTGCATCTGGAGCGGCACGTCCGTGTAGTCGTGGTACGGCCCCTGATAGCTGAAGCCGGCGGGGCTCGCGCAGGCCGCTTTCAGCACCTCGTAGCACTCGATCGTGCGCTCGCGGCGGTGGGCGTAGTCGCCTTTGAACGGCGCGAACGAGTCTGGCTGCAAGCCCGAGACCAGCCCGACCTCCAGCCGGCCCCCCGTGGCGTTGTCCAGCGCCACGATCTCCTCCGTGACGCGCAGCGGGTCGTAGAACGGCGCCACCCAGCCCATCGCCCCCACGCGCAGGTTCCGGGTGCGCGCTGCCGCGCCCGCCACGTACAGCGGCGGCGACGGGCTCCAGCTCTCGTGGGGGCTGGCGTGGTGCTCGACGCAGAAGCCGTAGTCGTAGCCGAGCTGATCAGCCAGCTCGACCTCGCGCCAGAGCTGCGCCCAGCGCTCGGCCGGCGTCATGCCCGGCTTGCGCCAGATGTGCGTCATGTGGGCGAACTTCATGGCGTGTCCTTGCCGGCGGCGGCCGCCGCCTCCCGATTCGGCTCCCAGACGAGCGCGATCGGCTCGCCGCACGCGGGGCAGCTTCCCAGCTCTTCGAGCCGCGCTCGCGCCGCCGTGATCCACGGCGCCACCGCGCCCGGCCGGTCCTCGCGTGGGCCGCCCGAGTGCACCTGCGTCTCGTGGAGCTTGTGGCCGCAATGTTCGCACAGCCACAGCCAGCCGTCGGCCTCGTCGGGCCGCCGCTGCCGCTCGACGACCAGCGTCCACGAGCCCGGCGGCCGACGCGGCGAGTGGGGCACGTTGCGCGGCAGCAGGAACGTCTCGCCCGGCCCGACGACCAGCAGCTCGCGCGTCCCGTCATCCTTGACGTAGTGGAAGTGCAGCTCCCCTTCGATCTGGTGGAAGATCTCGTCGCCCTGGTTGACGTGGAACTGCAAGTCCTCCGTGGGGCCGTGCTGCAGCATCGTGATGTAGTCCGAGTCCTCCCACACCAGCCGTCGCCGCACGCCCTCGCGGTCCCAGTCGGCGCGGTGCCGGTCGACAAGCTGCTGCAAGTTGAAGGTCTTTAGCGGCTGGGCGAGCATACACACCTCCCGGTGACTCACGACAAACACAGTCCGGCGCCAGGCTCACAGCACTATACGCGCGACCCCGCCACGGGTCAATCGCGGTGCGCGCCCCGCGGGTCCCCCGGGAGCCAGCAGCCCGTCGGCTCCACAAGGCTCGGGGCCACTCGTGCGCCGCGGCGCTACCGCCTCGCTGACCCCTCGAAGCACTTGAGCCCGCGCTGCTCCAGCCGCGCGATCCACTCGGCGGGCGACAGCCAAGTGGCGGATCGGACCACGCCACGTGCGGGCAGCTCCCCCCGTAGCAGCGCCTCGACTGCCAGGGCGCACGGCAAGATGGCGAGTCGCTGGCCGCACCCCACGAGCGCCGCGCTGACCATCTCTCGCTGCCTCGCCACCTGCGCCTGCACGCACCCCACGTCGCTGCCGAAGCGGCTGAGCGGGGCTGCGGCGGCCGCGAGCGCGCGCGCCAGCCGTATCCGGTTGGCAGCGCCCAGCCGCCGCGCCAGCGGACCAACCGTCGCCAGCAGCCAGTTGCTCACGCCCCACTCGAAGGCGACGCGGAATTCTGCGGCCAGACCCAACTCCTCGCGCAACAACGCCGCGTCGGGGGAGTCGAAGCGGTAGGCCAGGCGCCGCCCCACCGGCAGGCGCACCGGCCGCGGGTCCGCGAAGCCCGCTCCGAGCGCGCTGGCGATCGCCCCCGCCCCCTTGTGGTTGCGGTTGCCAATGTATAGTGTCACGCGGCCGACGCGCGCCTCCGGTAGCCGCTCGGCGCAGCGACGGATCAACATACCCGACAGCGCCGGGGTGCTCGACAGGCCCGGCATGACGGCCAACCCGGCCGCCCCCGCGCGCTCGTGCAGCGCGTGGTCCGCGAGCAGCGGGAGCACCCAGCCGGCGTAGTCCGCGATGTCCAGCCAGTGCGCGCCCGCGGCCACCGCCGCTGAGGGCAGCCCGGGAGGCAGCCGCTGGAACGGCCCCGCCGTGCAAATCACCGCAAGACAGCCGGCCGCCGCCCGCCCGAGCACGTCAGGATCGCCCAGTTCGAGCGCGAGCGGCGTCGCCCGCTCCCCCTCGTCTAGCGCGCGGCAGGCCGCCGCCGCGCGGCGCGCGTCGCGCCCGGCCAGCACGAGCGCCGCGTCGGTCGTGGCGAGCAGATCGCGCGCCAGGATCCGCCCGAACACGCCCGTGCCGCCGGCGATCAGGAGGCGCGGGCGCTCAGCCATCGACCCATCAGCAGCGTCCAGCCAATGAACGCTGGCATCAGCACCGCGACGCTCCAGAACTGCCCATCCGGCGAGCCGACCAGCGACGCCGCGCTCAACCCGAAACCGGCCGCCCACACGGGCAGCGACAGCGCCACCAGGTAGCACGGTAACTCGCGCGCGCCCGCCCACACCAGCAGTAGTCCGGCGACCGTGTACAGCCCGTTCGCCACGTAGCCGGTCAGCACGCCCGCCACTGCTTCCGCCACCACGAACGCCTCCGGTCCGAGCCGCGGCGCCACGGCCATGTAGACAACCTGCGCGCCGAGGTCGTCGGCCAGCCCGGCGCCGGCCAGCAGCAGCGCCAGCCGGCACCGGATGGGCGCCCACCGCCCCCAGCGCGCCGCCAGGGCCACGTAGAACGCCAGCAGCGCAAAATCCGCCGCGTGCCAGACGAGCCAGCCCAGCCACCAGACCGCCGTCCGCTCGCTCACGTGGGCCATGCGCGCCGCGAGCGCGCTCCCCGCCACCGGCAGCCCCGGCTCGAGCGCCACCAGCATTGCGCCCGCGGCGAGGACGTGGACGCCCGCGGCGGCGAACGCCGCTCGCGCCGCCGGCGACGATAGTTTCACTATGCCGGCAACCTTTCGTACAAGGTCAAGCAACCCCTACGGGTTGGCGAAGCCCCCTTCGGAGCACGGCCGTCCCGGCCGCCTGACCGGTGCAGGCAAGGCCGTCCGGCCACGCCCGCGGCAGGGCCACTCAGCCACACCACTCCGGCCCGACCGCGCCGGACGGTCGCACAGGTGTACCACACACCAGCCTGCCGGGCGTGAGTCGGCTGTGAATCGCGTCGGCGGGTGTCCTGACTCAGACTTCACGACCGCGAGGTGGCCGGTCGCTGGCGCGCGATGGTTGCTCGCGCGCGGGGCCCGGCGTAGAATCGGGGCCAACCGACTACGGCGCGGTTCGCGAAAGGAGAGTCTCCATGCTGAGCGCCGAAGACATCCGCGGCATGTACGCTATCCCGCCCACGCCGGCGAAGCCGGGCGCGGACCGCTGGGATGCCACCGATACGGTGGACCTGGACGAGACGGCGCGCTTCACCGAGCGACTGATCCAGGACGGTGTGTCGGGCTTTATGGTGCTTGGCACGACCGGCGAGTGCGCCACCCTCAGCCAGGAGGACTATGAGAAGTACGTTGACTGCTTCCTCGCCACCGTGAACAAGCGGGTCCCGACATTCGTCGGCACGACGGCGCTGGGCACCCACGAGATCGTCCGTCGCATCCGCTTCGTACGCGAGCGCGGCGCCGACGGCATGCTACTGGGCATGCCGATGTGGCAGCCGTGCACCATGGAGATGGCCGTCCAGCATTACGCCACGATCTCCGAGGCCTTCCCCGACTTCCCGATCATGGTCTACGCCAACCCGCGCGCCTTCCGCTTCGAGTTCCCACCTGCCTTCTGGCGGCAGGTCGTCGAGCGCGCGCCCACTGTGATCGCGGCGAAGTTCTCCGAGGTCGGGCGGTACCTCGCGGTGCTGCGCGCGTCGCAGGGCCGCGTCAAGTTCGTCCCGGTGGACGGCGCGGCCTACGCTTTCGCCCGCCTGGCCCCCGAGGCGACAACCGTCTGCTGGGCTACGTCGGTGGCGATGGGGCCGCAGCCGGCGATTGCCCTCATGGACGCCATCCTGGCCGGCGACTGGGACCGAGCGAAGCAGGTAGCCGACGACATCGCCTGGGCGGGTGAGCCTTCGCACACCATCTCGGGCGACCAGGCCGTGTTCGCCTCCTACAACATCCAGCTTCACCGCTACGAGCAGGAGACGGCCGGCTACTGTCCGTTCTTCCCCATCCGCCCGCCCTACAACTACATGCCCGAAGAGTTCATCGAGCGTGCCCGCGAGACGGGGCGGCGCTGGGCCCAGATCCGCGAGAAGTACACGGCCGCCCAGCCCGCCGCCCGCTAGGGGCCAGGGGATAGGGATTGGAGGTGCTGGGGCGCTCCCCTGCCGGGGGGTATGGGGGGTGTCCCCCCAGGCTCCTCCCCGTTTCTCGTTTGCTGGGGGTTTGGGGGTGCCCCCAAGGAGGCATGGCCATGGAAGTGTGGATTCGCCAGAGCATGCCCTACCACTGCGAGGCCGACACGCTCATGCCCTTCCCGGTGCCGGGTTGGATGTGGAACCGCGCGCTGGGCGAGCAGCTGTACGCCGACCGCATGCGCTTCATCCGCCGGGTGGACCAGCTGGGCTTCGACGGGATCATCTTCACCGAGCACCACTACGGCCCGAATGGCGGGCTCACCCCCTCGCCCACGATCATGCTGGCCGCCGCCACTCAGGTCACGGAGCAGATCAAGCTCGTCACCATGGGCATCTCGCTCGCGCTGTACCCGCATCCCGTGCGCGTGGCCGAAGAGCTGGCGATGGTGGACAACCTGTCGCACGGGCGACTGGTGCCCGGCTTCATCAGCAGCGGCGGCCAGAACATGTACGCCTACGGCGTGCCCGTGCAGGAGGAGCGCGGGCGCTACCACGAGGCGTATGACCTGATCGTGAAGGCCTGGACGGAGGAGAACCCCTTCGCCTGGCACGGCGAGTACTTCGACTACGAGTGCGTCTCCATCCTGCCGCGCCCACTGCAAGTCCCCCACCCCGAGGTGTGGACGACGGCCACCGCCGCCGAGAGCATCCAGTGGGCGGCGGAGAAGCGCATCCGCTTCATCTCGCACGGGCCGACCAGCGAGGTGGCCGAGCGCCTGTCCTACTACCGCCAGCACGCTGAGGACGCCTGCGGCTGGACGCCCGCGCCGCGCGACACCGGCATGGCGCGCGAGTTCTACATCGGCCCCTCGCGCGCCAAGGTCGAGGAGATGGTGGACCAGGTGTTCACCCGCGACCGGGCCAGCGACTACCCGTTCATCTTCGAGCACCCGAAGCTGGCCGAGCTAGAGCGCGAGCGCTACAAGGTCCGCACCTACGACTACCTCAGCACTAGGAAGTCCTTCCGCGGCGCCGCCTGGAACACCGAGGGCATGCGCAGCGGCCAGTTCCTCGTCGGCGACCCGGACAGCCTGACCGAGCAGATCATCGAGCAGCAGCGCGCGACCGGCGCGGGCGTGCTGGTCATTCGCCCCGAGCTGGGCGACATGAGCCTGGAAGAGGTAGGCGACGGCCTGGAGCTGTTCGCCCGCGAGGTGCTGCCGGTCCTGCACGGCGTGTAGCGCCAGCAGGCCAAGAAGGTGATCGGACGTCCACCGAGACGGCTCAGGGAGGCCGGGAAGCGTAAGGCGGAGGCTTCGACGCCGCCGGGTTTGGCGCTGACCGCCGGGCGGCAGGGGACAAGCCGCTGCCCTACGTATCCCATTGCCCAACCCACCGGCTACCAGCGAGCGTCGGGCGGCAGGGAACGAGCCCCGGCCCTACCTGTCCTGTGACCCTGCCAAGCCCGACACCGGCCTGCGGCGAGCGCCAGCCGGCCAGGGACAAGCGCCCGGGCAATATCTTCCTCGCGCGCGGCCTGCCGAGCGCGGCGGCCGGCGAACGGCGATCAGGTGGCAGCGCCCACGCCCACCTGGTAGAAGCGGCGGGCGTTCTCGCCCAGAAGCAGGGGCTTGTGCTCCGGGCGCAGGTCGTCGCGCTCCTCGATCTCCTCGATCTCTTCCATGCAGTTGTCCAGCGCGATCTCGTGGGGGAAGTCCGAGGCGAACATGAACGGCTCCGGCCCCACCCGCTCGATGGCGTAGGCCAGCCCCTTCTCATTGCCCTCGCAGCCCACGAACAGGCGCCCGCTGCGGAAGTAGGCCTCGGGCTTCTGCGGGAGCGACAGTCCGCCGTACTCTAGCTCGCGCTCCAGGCGGTCGATCACTAGCGGAATCCAGTCGGTGCCGCCCTCGAGGAAGCCGATGCGCAGCCGCGGGAAGGCGTCGAGCACGCCGTCGACGATCATGCCGGTCGCCGCGACCATCAACGGCACTGGCATGCCGAGCGCCCGCGTCGCGGGGAACACGGTGAAGGTGTTGAAGCCGAGATTGACGTAGCAGCCGCCATGGACGGCCAGCACGCAGTCGAGCCGCTCCGCCTCCTCGTAGATCGGCCAGTACTCCTTGTGGCTGACATGGCGGGTGAGCCCATTGGACGGGATCATCGCGCCCACCATGCCCAGCTCGGTCACCGCGCGGCGGAGCTCGGCCACGGCGCTCGGCGGGTCCTGCATCGGAATGAGCGCCACACCCTTCAGGCGCGGGCTGACCTGCAGGTACTTGGCGTGCAGCCAGTTGTTGTAGCTGCGGGCATAGGACGCGGCCCAGTCGGGGAGCGCCACGTGGCCGAAGGCCAGGCCCTGCGTGGGATAGAGCACCGACCACTCGATGCCCGTCCGGTCCAGGAACTCCAGCCACCGCTCGGCGCCGATCGTCGGGTCGAACGTGCCCTCCTTGCGAGGCAAGCCATTGGGCGTGTGGAAGGCGTCCAGCGTCGGCAAGAGCTGACGGTAGGTAATGTAGCCTCGGTTGCTGAACGGCGGCTCGATGAACTCGTTCAGCTCTTGCTCGTTCTCCATAACGTGCCCGTCGGCGTCCGCGTACCGCATCGCCATGTCCGTTCCTCCGTTCCGTCCGTCGCCCGCGTCGTCCGCGCGCCAGCAGCCCGGTGTCGGGAGCATGCGCTTGCCGCATTCTATAGCGCCCGGCGCCGCACGGCACGCCGGCGCCCGGGGATCGGGGAGCCCCCGGGGCGCCTGGAAGCGCCCGGGCCGCCCCGCCATTACCGCTAGCCGCGGCCGACGAAGGGCATCTTCGTCGCCATGACGGTCAGGAACAGGACGTTGGCATCGAGCGGCAGGCTGGCCATATAGACGACGGCGCTCGCGACGTGCGCCAGGTCCATGCGGGGCTCGACCGCGATCGTGCCGTTCGCCTGCGGCACGCCCTGCGCCATGCGAGCGGTCATCTCGCTGGCGGCGTTACCGATGTCGATCTGGCCGCAGGCGATGTCGTACTTGCGGCCGTCCAGCGCCGTGGACTTCGTCAGGCCGGTGATCGCGTGCTTCGTCGCCGTGTAGGCGACCGAGTTCGGCCGCGGGCTGTGCGCCGCCATCGAGCCATTGTTGATGATGCGCCCGCCGGGCGGCTGTTGGCGCTTCATCAGCTTGAACGCCTGCTGAGTGCAGAGGAACGCGCCCGTGAGGTTCACGTTCACGACCGTCTGCCACTGGTCGAACGGCAGGTCTTCCAGCAGGCCGGAGGCGTTGGTGCCGGCGTTGTTGAACAAGAGATCGAGCCGCCCGAAGGCCTCCTCGGTCCGCGCGAACAGCGCCTCCACCGCCGCCGGGTCGCTCACGTCGGTAGGGACGGCCAGCGCGCGGCCGCCCAGCGCCGCGCCCTCGGCGGCCGTCTGCTCGAGCGGCGCCGCGCGGCGGCCCGCCAGCACGACCGCATACCCCTCTCGCATGAGCGCCAGCGAGACAGCCTTGCCGATGCCGCTCCCCCCGCCCGTGACAATCGCCACCTTGTTGGCCGCGTCCATCCTGCCCACCTCCGCAGAATCTGCACCGTGCTCGTCGCCAGGTCCACAGCAGATTCTATTGATCGAGTTAGCTGCACGCTCCCCGGTCGAATGGGGGCCCCCGGACCTACACCGCCTTGCTGCCCATCGGCGGACTCGCCAGTAATATCGGATCCGGCCCGGGGGTTCGCCTACCGGGACGCGCCCTCACCCCAACCCTCTCCCAGGGGGAGAGGGAGTAGGGAACTCCACCGGCGGATTCGATATAACATCGCGTTCTTGCGTGCGCGGTCTCGGCGCGCTCGATGACGCCTGTGGACCGGGTCGCGGGCGCAGTAATTTATCCGAGGAACGGTCAAACGATGCTCCTTAACCGGGTGGTTAACTGCTAGGCCGGGCGCGGGTTGGCGCGTGCTGGTCGGGCGCGGAAGGCCGCATCGTTTACCCCGTACGATACTCCCCCGCTGGCCCGTCGCGGGCCGGGCCGGCGGGGCGAGGCCCCGGGCATGGGCGCGGGCGACGGGCGGGGTGGGAGGCGTGTACGGCGTAAGATACGCGACCACGTCTCGCCGACGGCGGGCGCTCTCCGGCGCGCCTCGCGGCCTCTCTACTATGAACGCATTGGCGAGGGGCGGTCGTCCGGCGCCGACGGGTGATCCACGATCCGGTCGGGAGGGCGTCTAGCGGGGTGCGCGCTCACCCCAGCCCTCGCTCAGGGGGCGAGTGAGTATGGGAACGCGGTTGACGTGCGGGAGCGGCGGCGGGTGGCGCTGCGGCGCCGGCGTCCGAGCAGCGGCGGCCCGACGAGCAGCGTGAGCAGCACGAGCGGCCAGAGGCGGCCGCGGCGCACATCGTAATTGGCGAGCAGCGCCTGCCACGAGGCGCGCGCGACGTAGCGGCCGAACAGGAACTCGAAGGCGACCGTGGCCGCCGCCCACCCGATGCCGACGGCCCATAGCTGAGGCTCTGACGCCCGCCGCGCGAGGCGCTGCACGTAGAGCCGCGTTCCCGCGAAGATGAGGCCGCTCAACGTGGCGACGCTCAGCGGCTCGGCGGCGCGGCCGACCGCGGGGCGTAACACGGTCTCCCGGACCGTGCCGTTCGCGATGGCAGCCACCGCGAACCCGCACCAGGCGCCGGCCGCGCCGAGCAACGCGCCGGGCTCCATCTGGTGTCCTCCATCGCGTCTTGCCGCGCAGGCGAAGTCGCCTGCCGGCAGCCGGCGGGCGGGACGCCCGCGCTCCCAGGGGGCCGGGCGGGTTGGCCGCGGGCGGGCAGGAAACCCGCCCTACCGGACGACCGGACGCTGGCTGCTCACGCTGCGGGCAAGCTGCTTTAGGGCAGTACGTCGTCCGCGACGTGACCGCTGAAGGTCCAGAGCGCGCCGCTGGTCAGCTCGAAGCGGATTTGGGAGCGCGATTGCTGACGCGGCAGCCGGTCCCAGGTGATCCGCGTTACGTCGGCGAGCGGGAGCGTCATCGCGTCAGGCAGCAGCGTACCGTCGGGCGCCACCGCGCGAAAGGTAAGCGCCTCGGGGGTACGCGCGGCCAGCCGCCACTTGGCGCCGGACATGCTCAGCTCCAGGTCCGCGCTGCGCCGCAGGAAGTTGCAGTCCGTCGCTTCGAGCGCGCGGGCTGCCTCGTCTAAGCTGATCTCTCGCACGTCTTCCTCACCTGCAACCGCCATGCCGTGATCGTAACGGTATTCTACCCGGGGGCCGACTACCGCGTGCCGGTCGGGAACCATTCTCAGGCGAGTCCAGAGTCGGTGTCATGGCCGAAGGCCGCCGCCATCACGTCGTAGCTGGCAGCGGGGCATGCGCGCGCGGGCGGCCGCGGTTAGCGGTGCGGCGAGGCGCGGTTGGCCGCGGGCGGCGGGAGCTGTGGGTATGCTGGCAGCGGCGGCGCCGGAGCAGCCACGGGCGGCATCGGTCCGCGCAGACCCATGACCGGCGGGGGCATGACGGGCGGCGGCCCCCAGCCCAGAGGTGGCATCGCAGGCAGCTCGTGCCGCGCCGCCTGGGCGGGCGCCGGCGGCTTTTGGTGGACCGGCTCGGGCGCCGCCGCGGGCGGGTCCGCGGCCGGGGGCGCGGGCGGCGCCGGCGGATCGGGCGCGGGCGCCACGTCCTCGTCGGGCGCGTTGCCGAACACCGGGGTCGTGTCGGCCGGCGCTGGCGCCGGCTCGGCGCGCGTCGGCGCCGGCTCCGATACCGAAGTCACGCGTAGCGGCGCGGCGGCCGATGCGTGGGGCGCCGGCGCGGACGGCGCGGCGCGGACTACTGGCGCGGCGGGCGGCGGCGCCGTCGCGGCCGGCGGGTTGCTCGCAGGTGCGTTCCGGGGCGGGCTGACGGCCGCCACTGGCGCGGCCGGCGGCTCCGACGGCTCGGCCGAGGGCGCGGGCGCCTCGTCGAGCGTCTCGCCGGCTTTCATTCCCTGCCCCGTGGGCAGCGGCGCGGCCATGCTCGCCAGCGGCGACGCGAGGGCATCGGCATCCTCGGGCGAGGCCGCTACGCGCGCCACGGGCGGCTCGGGGGCGTCCGCCTGGTCAGTCATAGGCGGCGAGAGGGGACGCATCAGAGTGGGGCTGTCGCCGCGCAGCAGGCCGACGCCGAGGAGTCCACCCAGCGCGAGGCCGAGGCCCGCCGCCAGCAGCCCGGCGCGCTTCGCCGCGCCGCCACTCGGCCGGCGCACGGCATAGGAGCGCGGCGCCGGCGCGCGCTCGACACCAACCGGACGCTCGACGCGAGCTGGCGTTCGGCCCGGCCGCGAGACGAGATCGCTCGGTTGGGGCGGGGCCGCGCCGGACGCGGACAGGCAGAACGAGGCGGAGCCGGCTGGCGCGTCGCTCCAGGCCGGGGCCGGCCGCGACGCGGCCGCGGGCCGCCGACGCTCGCGCCTGGAGCGCGCCGTAACGGGTGGGCGGTCCGGGACTGGCGCCGGCGGCTCGGGCTCTGGACCCGGCGGCGGGGCCAACTGGCCCTCCGGCTTGGCGGCGGGCGCGGCGCTAGGAAGCGCCGGCGCGGCCGGCGCTTCCCGCACGACCGTCGCGGGGCGCGCGCCCACCCGGGCCTGGGCGCGGAGCGCCACGCCGAGCGCGGCGCCGTCCGCGAAGCGCTGGGCGGGGTCTTTGGCGAGCGCCCGCGCGACCACCGCGGCGAGGGCCGGCGGCACCGCGGGATTGAGGTCGGCGAGCGGCGGCGGCGCCATATGGACGTGCTGCATGGCGACGTGCAGGAGCCCGTTGCCAACGAACGGCCGGCGGCCGGCGAGCATCTCGTACAGGACGACGCCCAACGCGTACACGTCCGTCGCGGGCGTGATCGCTCCGCCACTAGCCTGCTCGGGCGCGAGGTAGTGCGGCGTGCCCAGCAGCAGCGAGGCTTGCGTGACCGCCGGGATGTCCAACAGCTTGGCAATGCCAAAGTCCGTCAGCTTGGGGCAACCGTCGTCGTCGAGGAGAATATTGGCCGGTTTCACGTCGCGGTGCACGATGCCCCGCGCGTGCGCAGTGCCGAGCGCATCCGCGACCTGCGCGGCGAGCCAGAGCGTCTCGGGTATGCCGAGAGGCTGGCCGGGGCGGAGGCGCTTGCCGAGGTGTCCGCCGCGGACGTACTCCATGACGAAGAAATAGGTGTCGAGGGCTTGTCCATAGTCAAAGATCGGGACGATGTTGGGATGGTTCAGGCGGCTGGCGCTACGCGCCTCGCGCTCGAAGCGCGTGACGAGCGTTGGATCGACGCACAGCTCGGGCCGCAGCAGTTTGATCGCCACGACCCGCCCCAGATGGGAATCCATGGCGCAATAGACGAGGGCATCAGCGCCCTCGCCCAGCAGCGCGCCAAGGAGGTAGCGATCGTTGATCCGCTGGCCCCGTAGATCCATCGTTCCCCGCCACGTGCGCGTCACCGCAGTATAGATCAGTCGCTTGCGGTGTACAAGATGATTCTTCGCGTCGGCACGCGGGATGAGTACAGACCGTGTGGCGGTCGCGGGGAAGTGCGATGCGAGCTAGGAGCCAAGCGACTACTCGATTTCCGCGACCAGACTGTTGTCATAGAACTGCTTCGGGTCGGCGGTGGGCGCGTCCGGGTGGTCAAGTAGCCGCAGGGCGTTGACGATCCCGCGCTCGTCTTTAGCTCAGCGATGGAGTGCATCTCGGGCCGAGCATAGCAGTCGATGGCGAGCACGCTGTAGAACGTGCCGATCAGCAAGATGTCCCCGCCGCCGAGCCGATTCAGCAGGCCATCCCCGCCGCCAATTAGGCCCACCGGGTACTGCCCGCTCATCATGCCCTGGATGTTCGGCGGGCTGCCGCTCACGAACTCGGCCACGACGTTGAGGCGCTCGCGGGTGAGGAAGCCTTCGTCTAGTGCGAGCCAGAAGGGGGCCATGGCGCCCGCGATGGGGGTGTACGGAACCGTGAGCTGGACGGGAGCAGGAGTGGGCGTGGGCGCCGGGGCGCGCGGGGCGCTCGTTGTCACCCTGCCCGCGGGCGGGGTGACGCTAGTGGTGGCGCCGGGCGCAAGTGCAGCGGGGCCAGCCGTGCAGGCAGCGCACCAGGCTACACCGGCTGCTCCTGCCAGGTGCAAGAATTGGCGGCGGCCACAGGACTTCGCGGGCATCAGCCGTGCGCGGGCGTCGGCCAGGACGCCGCGGCGGGAACGGGGAAGCCAACATCCTCGCCGCGCAGCGCCGCCTCCGCGCCCCGCTCGATCCCGTCGAAGAAGACCCACCAGGCGGCCAGCATCCGGTCGATGGCTCGCAATGACAGCGCTTGCTCGGATTCGTCACGAGCCCAGCGGCCATAGGCGTCGAGCGCGATATTCCCGTGCTCGACATCGTCGACCGCGTGAGCGCTCCACCACTGCACGGCATCCGGCGTGAGCCCGTAGTGCTTCTGTAATAGTTCGTGCCACCGCGCGGCGCTTCTGGGGACTCCTAGCTCGGACGCCCGGAACGCCATCCCCTCTAGCCAGTGGCCCTGAGAGAGCTGCATGATGGTATCGATGAAGGTGAGAGTGCTTGGCAACGGACGGGCGTTCACCACGTCGTCGCGCTCCATGCCCAAGGCCGTTGCGAAGCGCAACATCAGCTCAGCATGCGACGGCGGTCCGCCGTCAGCGGATAGCTCTTCCTCGCTGGCGACTTTGAGCAGTCCTCGTCGAATCTCCGGGTCGGGACAGCGGGAATGATTCGCGCTGGCAAAACGCGAACTGTACAGGTTGCGGTGATACGTCTGCACGGCGAACACGGCCAGGTCGGCCCGCGTGGCACGGCCCTCCAGGACCTTGCGGCGAAAAGGATGCCGGGGCCCGGGCATGCCATCAAGCACCTTTTGCCGGATGACAGTGGCGAAGTCGGCGTAGACTGGCATCAGCGTCTCCTCAGCCCAGTCTCGAGCAGGCCACCTGCTCGTCAGCGAGCGACAGGCCGTTGCTGGTCGCGCTAGCAAGAATTGCGCCCGCGTCCTACGTTCGAGTGCTTCGGATTGGGAGCGTCTATACGCCACTTACCTGCTGCCCTCGTTATGCGCCCGAGGGTATGCGGCACCGCGATGGGCGCCGCGCGCTCAGCCGCCGCGGGGCGCACGGCCCGCAAGGTGGCGGAGGCGCTCGATGTTGGCGCGGTCGGGGCCCTTCTTGTCGAAGCCGGGGACTTCGAGGATCATGGGCACGTCGGCGAATGCCGGGTGCTGCAAGAGGCGCGCGAAGGCGTCGGACCCGATGTAGCCCTCGCCGATGTTCTCGTGGCGGTCCACCTGGGCGGCGAGCGGCGTCTTCGAGTCGTTGACGTGGACGGCGCCCAGCCGCTCGAAGCCGACCGTCGCCTCGATCTCGTCCACCATCGCCGCGAAGCCAGCCTCCGTGGTCAGGTCGTAGCCGGCGTTGAAGGCGTGACAGGTGTCGAGCACCCAGCCCAGGCGCGGGTCGTCGTCCAGCGCGTGGATCACCGCGGCCAGCTCGGCAAAGCGGCGCCCGATGGTCGCGCCCTGGCCGGCGCAGCACTCGAGCAGCAGCTTCGCCGGCCCGTCGACCTGGGCGAGCACGCGCCCGACGCCCTTGATCACCCGCTCCAGCGCCTCGTCGAGCGGCTCGCTGCCCGCCGAGCCGGGGTGGATGATCTGGCCCACGGCGCCGAGCCGGTTGGCCCACTCCTGGTGGCCCGCGACCGCGGTGATCGACATGTGGCGGGTGGACGGCTTGGGCGAGGCGAGATTGCTGACGTAGACGCCGTGCAGGAACACCGAGCCGACGCCCTGGGCGGCCACGCCCTCGCGGAACGCGGCCACGGCGGCGTCGGTGTGGCTGGGCGCGCGCCAGGTCTGCGGGCTGCCGGCGAAGATCTGGATGGTCTCGGCGCCGATCTCGCGCGCGTGCTCCAGACCGCCCTGCACCCCGCCTCGCACATGTGCGCCAATCTGCATGGGCTCGCGTCCTCCCTGGCTGATACCCCGGATGGGGGCTCCTGGGGCGCAGCCGCGCCGATACCGTACCCCGAGGCCGCGGCTCAGTCGCCCCAGAGCTGGCGCACGAAGCCGTTGGCCTCTAGCTCCAGCAGCGGCCCGTTGTCGACGAAGCGCTCGGGGTCGGCGGCGCGCGGCTGCGGCGCCGACAACTCGTCGAGCACCATCTCGACGCTGCTCACGGAGACGAGCGGCAGCCGCGGCAGCAAGCGCTCCACGTAGGTAGTGTAGCCCTCTTCCAGCGCGTCCTCGTCGGCCGACTCGAGGTAGCGGGCCATGATCTGCTTCGTCGCGGTGGGATTCGTCTTCGCGTAGTGGATGCCTTCGAGCAAGCCTTTCATGAAGCGGCGGTTCACGTCGGGCTCGGCCTGCACGAAGGCGCGATTGCTGGTGAGCGCGCCGATGACGTAGTCGATGCCCAGGCCGGCGATGTCCAGCACCTCGCGCAGCCCCGCCTTGCGCGCGACCACCGTGGTGGGCGACGACAGCACCGCCGCGTGCAGCTTGCCCTGCTCCAGCAAGGCGAGGCTCCGCGCCATGCTGCCCGTGCGGACGAGCGTGTAGTCGCGGTTGGCCTCCAGGCCGTAGCGCCGCAAGGACTGGCGGACGGCGAACTCGCCGCCCGCGCCCACGTAGGAGACGCCGATCGCCTTGCCGCGCAGGTCGGCCACCGCGCCGACGTCGGCGGCGCCGTAGATCGCGTAGGCCAGCGTCGGCGTGATGCCGGCCAGCATCACCAGATCGCTGCCGGCCAGGTCGAGGTCGACGACCGCCCGCGACGAGAGCAGCGCGTACTCGGCCTGCCGCGAGACCAGCGCATCCACGGCCTTGGCGCCGGTGAGGGCCGAGACCTCGACGTCGAGCCCGTGGCGCGCGAACATGCCGATGTCCTGGGCGACGAAGAAGGGCGCGGCGAGGCCCTGGGCGGGGTTGGCCAGCAGGATGTGGCGGAGGGGCGGGGCAGCCGGCGCTTCCTCGGCGGGGCGCGGCGGGGGGCGACTAGCCGGCCCGCAAGCCAAGACGGCGGCCAGCAGGAGGCAGCTGGCCAGGCCGCGCAGCAGCGCGCTCGCCCGCGCGCCCAGGTGGGCTCCCACCGACAGCCCTCCGCCTATCGCCCCGCCGCGGTCGCCCGCACGATCGTGGTTCACCCTTCCCAGCCCGCGTTGGCCGCGCGGCGTCGCGCGAGCGAACGGCCCGCTCGGCTCCGCCAGAGGCCGGTCGCACGGCGCTGCTGGGGAGCGGCCCCACGCGGCGCACCGACCCACCCCGGCCGCAGTGACCCGGCGGGCAGATGACGCTGGTGGGTACGGGCACGGACGGGCCAGGGGCTCCCGTGGCGCGGCTCGGTCTAGGGTATCATCTTACAGCCGCGCGCCCGGCGGGGCAACGACAGGAGGGGTCGCGTGCTGAGCGGACCGATCGAGGTGGGGGGGCTGCGCACGCTGTGCCGCGTGCAGGGCGAGGGGCCGCCGGCGGTGCTGCTGCACGGCTGGGGCGCCGAGGGGGCGAGCCTGCAGCCGCTCGTCGCGCACCTGGCGCGGCGCTACCGCACGATCACGCCGGACCTACCGGGCTTCGGCGGCACGGCCCTGCCGCCGACCGACTGGGGCGTGGAGGACTACGCCGACTGGACGGCGCGGCTGCTGGCGAAGCTCGGCGTGGGGCGCGCGCTGTTCCTCGGCCACTCGAACGGCGGGCGCATCAGCATCGTGCTGGCCGCGACGCGCCCGGCGCTGGTGGACCGCCTGGTGCTGGTGGACAGCGCGGGGCTGCGGCCGGAGCTGTCCGCAAAGCAGCGGGCCGCCGCGCCGGTGAGCACGCTGGGCCGGGCGGCGAGCGGCCTGCCGGTCGTGGGGCCGCTCGCCGCCCGCCTGCGGGGGCGCTGGCACCGGGCGCTGGGCGCCGAGGACTACGCGAACGCCGGCCCGCTGCGCGGCACCTTCGTGAAGATCGTGAACCGCGACCTGCGCGACCTACTGCCGGGCGTGCAGGCGCCGACGCTGCTGCTGTGGGGCGCGAACGACGACGCGACGCCCGTGGCGGATGGCGAGACAATGGCGCGGCTCATCCCGCAGGCGCGGCTGGTCGTTCTGCCCGGCGCCGGCCACTACGCCTACCTGGACCGCCCCGCGGAGGCGACGGCCGCACTGGACGAGTTTCTTACATCGAGTCAGGTGCCGTCGTGAGCGATGGAGTCGCAACGACACTCTTCCTGGCCGGTATGCTCGCGTGGCTAGCCGTCGTCGCGATCGATGCGCGGCGGCTCCTGCACGTGCTGCAGCTCGAGGAGTACGACCTGCCACGGTTCTGGCGTTGGGTGCGCGACACGCCCGGCCGCGGTGTGCCCCGCAACCAATGGCAGGCAGCAGCCATCTTGATTGTTGTGGGCGTAGTGATCGGCATTCTAGGAATCATCACGCATTCTACGCCCCTGGTCATTGCTCAGGAGTGCTTTGCATTCACTCTCGCGGCCGCTCTTCGTGGCTGGTTTGGGCGTGCTCGCGGCGATGCAAAGAAGCCGCTGGTGTGGACCAAGAAGGCGATGCTGCTTGCCGGGCTGGCAGTCGCGCTCGTGGCGGTCACGCTGGCGCCTGCCGTCGCTGGCTGGTTACGTGAGCCGGGGGCTGGCTGGGCCACGCTGCTGCTCGTCATGGTGGGGGCGGCGGGATTCGGCTATGTATCCGCAGCATACCTCACCTTCGCGACGCTGATCCTGTGGCCGTTCCAGGCGACGGCGAAGTGGGCGCTCGTGCAGGCGGCAACCGTGCGGCTGCGGCGGCGGGGCGACCTGATCGTGGTCGGCGTGACGGGCAGCTACGGCAAGACGAGCACGAAGGAGATCTTGGCGACGCTGCTCGGCGCGCGCTACCGCGTCTGCAAGACGACGGGCAGCGTGAACACGCCGATCGGCATCGCGCGCACCGTCCTGCGCGGCCTGCGGCCCGAGCACCAGGTGTTCGTCGTCGAGATGGGCGCCTACGTGCGCGGCAACATCCGCGAGCTGGCGCGTCTCGCGCGGCCGCGCATCGGCGTGCTGACGGCGATCGGCGAGCAGCACCTGGAGCGGTTCGGGTCGGTCGAGAACATCGCCAAGACAAAGTACGAGCTGATCGAGGCGCTGCCGGCCGACGGCCTGGCCGTGTTCAACGCCGACAACGAGGGCTGCCGCACGCTGGCCGCGCGGACGCGCCACGTACGGGTCCGCACGTACGGCCTGGACGCCGCGGACGGTACGCCCGAGGTGACGGCGGTGGACATTCGTACGAGCACGGAGGGGACGGAGTTCACCGTGCGCGCCGCCGGCCACGGCGAGGCGCGGTTTGTGTCGCCGCTGCTGGGGCGCCACAACGTGTCGAACGTGCTCGCCGCGACGGCCGTCGCCCTGGAGCTGGGCCTGTCGCTGGCGGAGATCGCCGCGGCGGCGCGCGGCCTGGAGCCCGTCGCCCACCGCTTGCAGCTTATCCACGGCCAGGGCGGCGTGACGGTGATCGACGACGCCTACAACTCGAACCCGGCGGGGGCGCGCGCCGCGCTGGCGGTGCTGAGCGAGTTTTCGGGCCGCAAGGTGCTGGTCACGCCGGGCATGGTGGAGCTGGGCGAGCGGTTGGACGAGCGCCACGCCGAATTCGGGCGCGAGGCGGCGGCGGTGTGCGACTACGTCATCCTGATCGGGCGGCGGCGCACGGCGGCCATCGCCGCGGGCGCGCGCGCGGCGGGCTTCCCGCCCGACCGGCTGTTCGTCGTGCCTAGCCTGAAGGAGGCCACGGCGCAGCTTGGCCGTCTCGTCAGCGCCGGCGACGTGGTGCTCTTCGAGAACGACCTGCCGGACCAATACAGTGAAGAGTGCTGAGTGCCGAGTGCTGAGTGCTGAGCGGGGCCGTCCTACTTAGCACGCAGCACTCAGCACTCGGCACTGGAGCAGACATGGCGAAGACGCGACTGGCGGTCATCTTCGGCAGCCGCTCGGTGGAGCACGAGGTCTCGATCATCACCGCGCACCAAATCATGGCAGCGGCGGATGCCGAGAAGTATGAGCTGGTGCCGATCTACATCACCAAGCAAGGCGAGTGGCTCACCGGGCCAGCGCTCATCGATTCGCACTACATGGCGCCGGACAAGCATCCGGAGCCGAGCGTGTACGTTAATCTGGCGAGGTTCCAGGAGCCCACGCGTCTCGAGGGCGTCGAGCGCGTGGCCCTGGCGCCGGCGCCGAGCCAGCGGGCGCTCGTGCGGCTCGATGGGGGCGGGCTGAGCCTCTTCCGGCGGGGCGCGGGGCCGGAGATCGACGTAGTGTTCCCCGCCGTCCACGGCACGCACGGGGAGGACGGCACGCTGCAGGGGCTGCTGGAGCTGGCCGACCTGCCCTACGTGGGCGCGGGCGTGGCCGCCGCGGCCGTGGGCATGGACAAGCTGCTGATGAAGGCCGCGTTCCAGGCCGCGGGCCTGCCCGTGGTCGCGGCGCGCGGCTACACGCGCGCCGCGTACCAGCGCGATCCCGACCGCGTGCTGGACGAGATCGAGGCGGCGCTCGGCTACCCGGCGTTCGTGAAGCCCGCGGTGCTGGGGTCGAGCATCGGCGTCGCCCGCGCGGGCAGCCGCGAGGACCTGCGGTTCGCGCTGGAGGTGGCGTGCAGCTACGGCCGCCGCGTGCTGGTCGAGCGCGCCGTCGAGCCGCTCATCGAGGTGAACTGCGCGGTGCTTGGGAACGACGAGCCTATCCCCTCGGTGTGCGAGCAGCCGATCCCGAGCGAGGGGGTGCTGAGCTTCGCCGACAAGTACCTGCGGGGGGCGAAGGAGGGACCTACCCCCCCCGCCCCCCTCCCGATGCGGGAAGGGGGAGGGCCGGGGATGGCGGAGCCGTCTCCTGCCATCCTTCGCCGGGAAAGTGGGCCGGGGAGGGTAGGGCAGAAGGGCGCCGGGCCGGCGGGCCGGCTGATTCCCGCGCCGATCTCGGAGGGGCTGACGGCGCGCATCCAGGCGCTGGCGGTGGCGGCGTTCCGCGCGATCGACGGCGCGGGCGTGGCGCGCGTGGACTTCCTGGTGTCGCCGGACGAGCAGCAGGTATACGTGAACGAGATCAACACGATGCCGGGCTCGCTGTCGTTCTACCTCTGGGAGCCGAGCGGGGTGTCGTTCCCCGCGCTGGTCGACCGCCTGGTGGCGCTCGCGCTGGAGCGCCACGCCGACAAGCAGCGCACGACCTACTCGTACGAGACGGACCTGCTCCAGCGCAGCCGCCTGGGCGGCAAACGGGGCTAGCCACTTGACGAGGGACGCGGGCGTCTATAGCGGTCGGCCGCCAGGCTGAGCAGGCGGCCGACGCCAGGGTGGGGGCAGTAGCGCTGGCCGTGTTCGGCGCCCCACGCCCCCGCGGCGCCGGCCCGACCGGTCGCTCCGGCTCCGGGGCGGGGGCAGTGGCGCTGGCCGTATGCCGCGCCCCACGCCCCCGCGGCGCCGGCCCTCCCGGTGGCTCCAGCGCCGGCACGGGGGCAGTGGCGCTGGCCGTATGCCGCGCCACAGGCCGTGGGCGGCCACGAGTCCCACCCCGACAGCCCGCTGGCTGCTCAGCTGGCGCGCAAGCGGCTCTAGAGCAGGGCCAGGGCGATGCCGAGCATGGCGCCGAGGAGGCCGAGCACCCAGAAGCGGTCGCTCACCTGCGTCTCGGCCCAGCCGGACAGCTCGAAGTGGTGGTGGATCGGCGCCATGCGGAAGAGCCGCTTGTCGTGGTTCAGGCGCCGGTAGCCCTTCTGGATGATGACCGAGGCCGTCTCCACGACGAAGATGATGCCCACCACGGGCAGCAGCAGCCACTGCGAGGTCATGAGCGCCACCACGGCGAGCGCGGCGCCGAGCGCCAGCGAGCCCGTGTCGCCCATGAACACCTCGGCCGGGTGGGCGTTGTACCAGAGGAACGCGAGCACCGCGCCCACCACGGTAAAGGCCAGCGTCATCAGGAAGACCTGGCCCTGGAGCAGCGAGATGAAGCCGTAGGCGAAGAAGGCAATCGCCAGGAGCTTGGCCGCCAGACCGTCCACGCCGTCGGTGATGTTTACTGCGTTGGCCGTCCCGACGATCACGAACATGGCAATCGGCAAATACCAGAGGCCAAAGTCGATCAGCTCGCGGGAGCCGGGCCGGTAGACGCCACGCAGCCCTAGCTCGTCGTAGAGCACCCACGCCGCGACGGCCGCGATCAGCAGCAGGCCGGCCATCTTCGTACGCGGCGACAGGCCCTCGCTCTTGCGCCCCACCAGGGTCAGGTAGTCGTCGTAGGCGCCGAGGAGCGCGGCGGCCACGATGACGCCGAGGGGCAGGAGGATCGAGAGGCCGCCGATGGAGAGGTTGACGGCTAACGTCACGGCCAGCACGCTCAGGACGATCAGGACGCCGCCCATGGTCGGGGTGCCGCTCTTGACCCGGTGGGACTCGGGCCCCCAGGGGTTGATGGCTTTGCCGACGCCCAGCTTGGCGAGCCCGATGACGATCGGGCGGCCGATGAGCAGGCCCACGAGGAAGGTGAACACGCCCACGACGAGCGCGAAGGCGATGGGCGCGGTTGGCATGCGGTCTCTCCGTCGGGGTTTCGCCGCCCGCCTGCGGGCAGCCCCATACCCTAAACGCTGACCCCCTGCAGAAGCAAGGCCACACCCATACTCGCATATGCTACTAGCAGACCGGAGCGTTTGTCAGAATGAGCGATCCGGGCGACGGCGGCCGAGCGGCGGGGATCGGTGCTTTATGCGGGCGCGGGGAACGACAGGCCGGGAGAGATTGCTGCGTACGATAGGACAGGCGCCAGGAGCAGGGGGCGCCTGATTAGGTAGCGAGGCCGGGGGTCGCCCTAGTGGCGCTCGACGAGCACTTCGGGGGGCGGCGCTTCGCACTCGTCGGCCCAGGCGTCGGCCCAACGCTGCAGCTCGTCGAGCGCGCGCTGCAAGCCCCGGCCCTTCTCGGTCAGCGTGTACTCGATGCGCACCGGCGTCTGGGGATAGACGCGGCGCTCCACGATGCCGCAGGCCTCAAGCTCTTTCAAGCGCTCGGACAGCATACGCGCGCTTAGCCCGCCCACGACGTCCTCGATCTGCCCGAAACGGCGTGGCCCGGCCAGCAGCACGCGGAGGATCAAGCACGTCCAGCGCTTACCGATGATGTCGATAGCCCGCTGATAACGCGGACAAAGCTCGTCACCGCTCTGTTCGCCCATGGTCGCGTTGCCTCCGCCCTTACCTTCGTATAGTAGCACGAAGCCGGGCCGATTTGGGGACCCGCCGCCCGAAACGTTTGCGGCACGATCGCCCCCGCGGCGCGGCGCATGTCCCGTGGTCCGCGGGACGCGGGGGTATCAGCGCGACCGGGTGGCCGTGGTATACTCGCGCCGGCCTGCACGCGGACCCGCCGATCCGGGACAGGATTGCCAACGCGCCGGCCGAGGCAGGAGGCAGACGATGGGGTATGAGCTAAACGACTTCGTGGCCGATCTGCGGGCGGCGCTCAGCCAGCCGACGCCCGAGGCGGCCCAGCTGGAAGCGGGGGCGGCGGCGCTGCGCCGCCTGCTGGCCAACCCCGACGCGCTCGCGCCCTACCAGGGCGCGCTCGCCCAGGGCCGCGGCCCGTGGCTGTTGTATCAGGACCCCGACCACGGCTTCATCGTCACGCTGCTGCGGAAGCAGCGCGCCAACTCGACACCCGTCCACCACCACGGCGAGGCCTGGACGCTCTACGGCATCTTCGACGGCCAGGAGGTCGTCCACCGGTACGATCGCCACGACGCGGGGCGGGTGGGCGAGCGCCCCGACGTGCGCCTGGCGGCGGACCACGTCCGCGGCCCGGGCGAGGTGGAGATCGAGCCGGCCTTCGCCATCCACAACGAGACGACCGGCGCCGAGCGCGACACCATCGCGATCGCCGTGCGTGGCCGCGACCTGAGCACGATCGAGCAGCACTGGTTCGACCTGGACCAGGGCACCGTCCGCGTCGGCCGCGGCAGCACGGCCACGCCGGTGCCGGCTGGTCCGACACCGTAACGCGCGGCCCGGCACCCCGGGTACGGCCGCGAGGCGTATACTGCCGGCAGGTGAGCCTGCCGACTACCGCCTGACGCGAACCCTCGCGAGGAACGTGACATGGCCCAAGCCCGCGCGCCCCGCCGCTGGACAGTCGAAGATCTGGAGGCCCTCCCGTACGACGAGTGGCGCCGCTACGAGATCATCGACGGGGAGCTGTACGTGTCCACGGCGCCGCGCCGCGAGCACCAGCTAGCGTGTGCCTTCTCGACCACTGAATTGGTTAACTGGAATGCACGGATAGGTCTGGGCGAGGTGTTGCCCGGCGCGGCCATCGTCTTCAGCAACCACGACGGCGTGGTCCCCGACGTCCTGTGGATCAGCAAGGAACGGCTGGCGGTACTCCTGGATGATGGCGGCCACCTCCGAGGCGCCCCCGAGCTGGTGGTCGAGGTGCTGTCGCCGGGCGCGGCGAACGAGCGGCGCGACCGTGAGGTGAAGCTACAGCTTTACTCGGCGTTCGGCGTGGAGGAGTACTGGCTGCTCGACTGGCGGCAGCAGACAGTGGCAGTCTATCGCCGTCGCGGCGCCGGTGGGGCAGCCGCGGGGGCATCAGAGGTAGCTTCCCTGCAATTGGTGGCGACGCTCGGGCCCGACGACACGCTGACGTCGCCGCTGGTGCCGGGGTTCGCCGTGCGGGTGGCGCGGCTGTTCGGGCGCACCTAGTACTCCGTCACACCTGAAACGCTGGGTAGAGATGCTTGAGCTTGATCCGGGCATCGGCCGTGGTGAAGCGCCAGTCGATCCGCTGGCCGGCGGCGTTGCGGGCGGCGACCCAGGCCGCGACTTCCTGCTCGACCG
>DATGMD010000025.1:0-87018 GCA_035293805.1 Chloroflexota bacterium
CCGGCCGGGGCTGCTCGGCCTGCACTGCCCGCACCGCGGGGCGGACCTCAGCTACGGGCGGCTGGAGGACGGGGGGCTGCGCTGCCTGTACCACGGCTGGCTGTTCGACCGCACCGGCCAGTGCCGGGAGCAGCCGGGCGAGCCGGCGGGCAGCACGTTTTGCCAGCGCGTGCGCCACACCGCCTATCCGTGCCTGGAGGCCGCGGAGCTGATCTTCGCCTACCTCGGGCCGGGCGAGCCGCCGCTCCTGCCGGCCTACGAGTTCTTGACCGTCCCCGCCACGCAGCGCTACGTGAACAAGGCGTTCCACGAGTGCAACTATCTGCAAGCCAATGAGGGCAACATCGACCCCGCCCACCTATCGTTCCTGCACTACATGATGCAGGACGACCCCAGCCGTCTGCGCCTGGTCACCAAAGACGTCGCGGGCACGAGCACGACGACCAACCGGCTGTACGGCAGCGACACGTCGCCGACCATCGAGATCGAGGAAACGGACTACGGAGTGCGCATCTTCACGGTGCGCAAGGTGGGGCCGGGCGAGATCTACGTGCGCGCCTCGAACTTCATCATGCCCAACCTCAGCTCGTTCCCCGGCCAGACGGGTGGGGAGGGTTACAGCGTCAACTGGCACGTGCCGATCGACGACACGCACCACTGGAAGTACATGATCAGCTTCAGCCGCGAGCGGGCCCTGGACAAGGAGGCGATGCACCGGCCCTACGCCGCCAACCTGACGGCCGACCATCGCCTGGTGCGGAACCGGGCGAACCGCTATCTGCAGGACCGGGAGGAGATGCGGACGCGCAGCTTCATCGGCATGGGCGCGTTCTTCCCGGCGCACGACGCGTTCGCCACCGAGGGCGAGGGGCCGATCCAGGACCGCACGACCGAGCACCTGGGCTACACCGACAAGGCGATCATCCTCGCGCGGCGGCAGCTCCTGCGCGCCATCGCGGACGTGCAGGCCGGCAAGGACCCGCAGCACGTCGTGCGCGACCCGGCCGCCAATCGCTTCGCGCACCACGTCGTCACGTCGCAAGTGATGCCCGACCGCGCCGACTGGCGCTCGCTGTGGCGGCCCGAGGGACGGGCGGCGCCGGCGCCCGTGGCCGGCGCCTAGCTCCTCGACACGGCTCAGCGGCCGCGTGTGAGCTTCCAGCACAGAACAGTTGACCGGTAACCGGCTATTGGCCTATCCATCAGCGCGCGCGTGGGAGACTCGGATGGCTACCCAGTTGCGCTTTGGCATCGCCGGGCTCGGCGTGGCCAGCACCCAGATCCTGCCGTACCTGGTGAACAATCCCCAGGCCCGCATCGTCGCCGCCAGCGACGTGCGGCGGGCGGCGCTCGACCAGTTCGAGCGCGACTTCGGCGGTGAAACGTTCCTGAGCGTCGAAGAGCTGTGCCGAAGCCCGAACGTCGACGCCCTCTACGTCTGCACGCCGAACCACCTGCACGCCGAGCACGTCATCTGCGCGGCCGAGCACGGCAAGCACGTCATCGTCGAGAAGCCGATGGCGCTCACCCTCGACGAGTGCGAGGCCATGAACACTGCCGCCGAGCGGAACGGCACGTACTTGCTCTGCGGCCACACCCACAGCTTCGACGCGCCGATCCGCAAGATGCGCGAGATCGTGCAGAGCGGCGAACTGGGCCGCCTGGGGATGATCCACACCTGGAACTACACCGACCTGATGTACCGGCCGCGCATGCCCCACGAGCTGGACACCCGGCGCGGCGGTGGGGCGGTGTTCATCCAGGGACCGCACCAGGTGGACGTGGTGCGGCTGCTCGGCGGGGGGCTGGTGCGCAGCGTGCGCGGCAGCGCCGCGATCTGGGACGAGTCGCGGCCCAGCGAGGGCGCGTACACGGCCTTCCTGGAGTTCGAGGACGGGACGCCCGCGACGATCGTGTACAACGGGTACGCCCACTTCGACACCGCCGAGCTGCACTACTGGGTCGGCGAGGGCGGCCAACCGCGCGATCCCAATACCAACTTCCAGACGCGCGCCCGCCTGCGCGCGGTGGCGGACGAGGCGTCGCTCAAAGAGTCGATGCGCTACGCGGGCGAGCGCGCGGGCGACTTCGCGCACCTGCACGACGACGCCGAGCGGCACCAGCCGTTCTTCGGGATCACGCTGGTGAGCTGCCAGCGCGGCGACCTGCGACAGTCGCCGGACGGGCTGTACCTGTACGGCGACGACGGCAAGCGCGAGATCCCGCTGGAGCGGATGGGCAGCGCCCGCGAGGCGGAGATCAACGAGCTGTACCAGGCGGTGGTCAACGACCGACCGGTGTTCCACGACGGCCGCTGGGGCGAGGCCACGCTAGAGGTCTGCCTGGCGATCTACGAGTCGGCGCGCGAGCGTCGCGACGTGCTGATGCAGCACCAGGTCCCGAGCCCGGCGTAGCAGGCCGTTACGCGCATTCTGATTGGGCGTGAGTTCACGATACATCAGAACGCGCGTAACGAGGAGAAAACGAAGTTGGTCAGACAGCGAGTACGCCGCGCGCGGCTCCCCGCGGCGCTCGGCATCGTGCTGCTGGTGGCCGCGTGCGGGCCAGCGCCAGCGAGCGCGCCCGCCGGGGCGCCGGCCGGGGGCGCCGGGGCGGGGGGCGCGGCGGGTGAAGCGGCCGCGGCGGCGCCGGCGGACGCGCCGGCGGGCTGGGAGGAGACGGTCGCCGCGGCGAAGCAGGAAGGGACGCTCGTGCTCTCGGGCCCGCCGGGCCAGCTGTGGCGCGACGGGCTGCTGCTGTTCGAGAAGGACTACCCGGGGATCAAGGTCGAGCTGACGGGGCAGAACTCGCGCGACTACTGGCCGCGGGTGTTCCAGGAGCGCGCGGCCGGGCAGTACCTCTGGGACCTGCGCGTGGGCGGCCCGGACCCGCAGGTGTTCCAGGCCCGCGACGGGGGCGCGCTGGACCCCGTGCGGCCGCTGCTGGTGCTGCCGGAGGTCACCGACGAGAGCAAGTGGTTCGGCGGCTTCGACGGACTCTACGCCGACGCGGCGAAGCAGTACCTGCCGGCCTTCATCGCCCAGTCGTCGCCCACGGCCTATGTGAACCGGGGCGTCGTGTCGGAGGCCGACCTGAGCAGCGACCGGCAGCTCGTCGAGCCGCGCTGGCGGGGCAAGATCGCGATCGCCGATCCGGCGGGCGGCGCCGGCCTGGGCACGCTGACGACGCTGCTGGCCGCGTATGGCGAGGATTACGTGCAGGACTTGCTGAGCAAGCAGGACCTGGCCGTGACCGGCGACAATCGGCAGCTGGCCGAGTGGGTGGTGCGCGGCCGCTACCCCATCGGCATCGGCGTGACGGACGACGAGCTGCTCCTGTTCCAGCAGCAGGGCTTGACCTTCGACGTGCGGGGGCTGGGCGGCGCACGGAAGCTCTCGCTCGGGTTCGGCGGCATCCAGCTCATGAACCGCGCGCCCCACCCGAACGCGGCCAAGGTCTTCGCCAACTGGCTGCTGACGCGGGACACGCAGGCCCGGCTCGCGCCGTTGGTGGAGTTCAACAGCCGGCGCACCGACGTACCCCCCGTGAGCCCCGCCGACGCGCTCGACCCCAGCCACCTGCAAGACTACGTGCCGCACCAGTACGAAGAGCTGCTGCCCACTCGCCAGCGCGCTCAGCAACTCGGCAAGGACCTGCTCGCCAAATAGACCGCCGGCGGCCGGGGAGCCGCCGTGGGGACGCGACGTGCGGCACTGCGCGCGTCGCCGGCTCGCGCGGTGAATCGCGGGCCGCTCGACCCGTCCTGGGATCGCGTGTGTGGTAGCGGACAGACGGCGGCGCGCGGCGTGACACCCGCCGGTTCGTCAGAGGAGGAGAGAGTGGCAGTCGAGACCGCGGCGCCGACCGGAGCGACCTTCGACGACCTGCGCACGTTCATCGCCGCCTGCCAGGAGATCGACGACTGGCGGCAGATCGACGGCGCGGACTGGGACCTGGAGATCGGCGCGCTGACCGAGGCCACCGCCGACCTCGTGCCGGGCCCGCCGATGCTGCTGTTCGACCACATCAAGGACTACCCGCCCGGCTACCGCGTGGCCAGCCTGACGCTGGCGTCGCACCGGCGCGTGGCGCTGGCGCTGGGCCTGCCGACGGACCTGCCGAAGCTCGACCTGGTGCGCCTGGCGGCGCGCAAGATTCGGGACGTCAAGCCGATCCCGCCCGTCGAGGTGCAAGCGAGCCCGCTGCTGGAGAACACGCTGACGGGCGACGCGGTCGACCTGCTGCGGTTCCCCACGCCGCGCTTCCACGCCCAGGACGGCGGCCGCTACATCGGCACAGGAGACGCCATCATCCAGCGCGACCCGGACAGCGGCTTCATCAACGTCGGCACCTACCGCGTGCAGGTCCACGACCACAACCGCCTGGGCCTGTGGGTCAGCCCGGGGCAGCACGGCCGCCTGATCTTCCAGCGCTACTGGGAGCGGGGCGAAGCCTGTCCGGTCGTCGCGGTGTTCGGCGGCGACCCGCTCACGTTCCTCGCGGGCTACCAGAAGATCCCGTGGGGCAAGTCGGAGCTGGAGTACACCGGCGGGCTGCGCGAGCGGCCGCTGCCGGTCCTGCGCGGGCCAATCACCGGGCTGCCGATCCCGGCGGGCTCGGAGATCGCCGTGGAGGGGGAGATCCCGCCGCTCGAGGAGGACGGCCAGGCCGAAGGGCCGTTCGGCGAGTGGCCGGGCTACTATTCCGGCGGCACGATCGGCACCGGCCGGCCGCAGCCCGTCATTCGCGTGAAGGCCATCTACTACCGCGACGAGCCGATCATCGTGAACCAGGCGCCGATGTGGCCGGGCGCGCCGGTCATGGGCCTGCCCACGAGCGCCGGCCTGCTGTGGGACCAGCTAGAGAACGCGGGCATTCAGGACATCCAGGGGGTCTACAGCTTCACCTCGTACCTCACCGTGGTCGCCATCCGGCAGCGCTACGCGGGGCACGCCAAGCAGGTGGGCCACGCGGCGCTCGCGTGCTCGGCGGCGGCGCGCAACGGGCGGTACATCGTGGTGGTGGACGAGGACATCGACGTGACCGACCTCAAGGAAGTGCTGTGGGCGATGCAGACGCGGGTGGACCCGTACACCGACATCGAGTTGATCGACGGCACCTGGAGCACCCCGCTGGACCCCCGCATGCCGCCGGACAAGCGGGCGTCGGGCGATCACACGAACAGCCGGGCGATCTTCTACGCGGTGCGGCCCTGGCCCTGGCGGGAGAAGTTCCCGCGAGTGAGCCGCAGCGAGCGGGAGCTGCGCCGCGCCGTCGTGGAGAAGTACCGCGACGTTTTGCCTTTCCCGCCGCTGTAGCATGGTGCCAAGGGGCACCGGTCGGGCGGGGGGAGCGTCCCACGCCCGACCGGGCGCCGTGGCGGAGCAGGCGCCCAGGCCGCTGGTAGAGGAGACGAGCACGATGCTGACGCGCGAGGAGAACGCGCTGCTGACGCGGACCGGGCCGGGCACGCCGCTGGGCGCGCTGTTCCGGCGCTACTGGCTGCCGGTCCTGCTCTCCGAAGAGCTGCCGGAGCCGGACGGCGACCCGAAGCAGGTGCGCCTGCTGGGCGAGCGGCTCGTCGCCTTCCGCGACACGCGGGGCCGCGTGGGCTTGCTGGAGGAGGCGTGCCCGCACCGCTGCGCCTCGCTGGCCTACGGCCGCAACGAGGAGTGCGGCCTGCGCTGCATCTACCATGGCTGGAAAGTGGACGTGGACGGCAACATCCTGGAGACGCCGCCCGAGCCGCCGGAGAGCACCTTCAAGGACCGCATCAAGCACGTGGCCTACCCCACCCGCGAGGCGAACGGCTCGATCTGGGCCTACCTGGGGCCGCGCGACCAGATGCCCCCGTTCCCGGAATGGGAGTGGCAGCGCGCGCCGGCCGCGCAGTTCGGGGTGACGAAGATCTACGAGGACTGCAACTACCTGCAAGGGGTGGAGGGCAGCATCGACTCGGCGCACTCCGACTACCTGCACTCCTCGAACATCCGTGGCCGCCCGCGCGACCACGCTCCCCGCCTGGAGACCCAGGACACCGCCTACGGCTTTCGCTACGCCGCCATCCGCAAGCCGGATGTCAACCCCGAGCGGCAGCAGTACGTGCGCGTCACCATCTGGGTCGCGCCGTGCCACGTGCTCATCCCGCCGCTGCGCTCGCGCGTCGCCGGCTCGGCGACGGACGGGGACGAGGTGGCGGTCCACCAGGCCTGGGTGCCGCTGGACGACGAGCACAACGCGTTCTTCACGTTCGCCTACAACCGCACCGGCCCGCTGCCCGCCCACTGGCGCGAGCACGCGGCGAGCTTCGGCCTGGCGAGCAACTACGGCTGGCCGCGGCGCAATCGCGCGAACCTGCACCTGCAGGACCGGGCGGCGATGCGCGCCGGCAACTGGTCGGGCATCGAGGGCGTCAACGAGCAGGACTTCGCGATGGTCGAGAGCATGGGGCCGATCGTGGACCGCAGCCGCGAGCACCTCGGCGCCAGCGACGTGGCCGTGATCCGCATGCGGCGGCGGCTGCTGCAGGCAGTGCGGGCCGTGCAGGCCGGCGAGGTGCCGATCGGGCTGGACCCGGCGATTCCGTACGGGCGCATCGCGACCGACGAGCGGATCATCCCGATCGACGCGCCGTGGGAGAGCGTGGCCGCCTTCGCCGGCGAGTACGTGCCCGATCCCGCCGCGGCGCGCGCTTGAGCCATATCACCGCGCCGGGCGCCGCGGTCCCAACCGGCGCTCGGTCGCACGCTCTTGGGAGGTCGCCCGATGCGTCGTACTAGCACCCCGCCTGCCGATCGGCCGCTCGCGCTGCTGGTCCTGCTCGCGCTGCTGGCCGCGTGCGGCCCCACGGCCGGATCGGGCGGCGCCGCGCCCGCCGCGCGGCCCGGGAGCGGCGAGCCGCCCGCCGCGGCGTCCGCGTCGCCGGCCGCGGCGACCGGCGACAGCGCGGCCGCGCCCGCCGGCTGGGACCAGATGGTTGCCGCGGCCAAACAAGAGGGCCGCCTCGTCATCTCGGCGCCCGCCAACACGATCTGGCGCGAGCAGCTGACCGCGTTCCAGAAGGACTACCCGGAGATCCAGGTAGAGTACACCGGCGGCAACTCGCGCGACTTCTGGCCGCGCGTCAGCCAGGAGCGGGCGGGCAACCAGTTTCTCTGGGACGTGCGCATCGGCGGCCCCGACCCGCAGGTGTTCGCCGCCCAGGACGACGGTGTGATCGAGCCGGCGCGGCCGCATCTGGTCTTGCCGGAGGTCGTGGACGACAGCAAGTGGTTCGGCGGGTTCGACAGCATCTGGGCCGACACGGAGCACCGGTTCATCCCGGGCTTCCTGGCGACCGCCTCGTCGCCGGTCTACGTGAATCGCGACCTGGTGCCAGAGCCCGAGATCCGCAGCGAGCGCGACCTGCTGGACCCGAAATGGCGCGGCAAGATCGTCATCCAGGACCCGCGCGGCGGCGCCGGGCTGGGGTTCCTCGCCACCTTTTTGCAGGTCCACGGCGAGCAGTTCGTGCGCGATCTGCTGCGGCAGGACCTGGTCGTGACGGGCGACAACCGGCAACTGGCCGAGTGGCTGGTGCGCGGGCGCTACCCGATCGCCATCGGCCTCCGCAGCTATGACCTGCTGCTTTTCCAGCAGGAGGGGCTGGGCAAGAACGTGCTGCCCGTCCGGACGGAGGCCATCCCGCTCTCCATCGGCTCGGGGAGCATCCAGCTGCTCACGCGGGCGCCGCACCCCAACGCGGCAGCCGTGTTCAGCAACTGGCTCATGACGCAGCGCGTGCAGCAGTCGCTCACGCAGGCGACCGGCGAGAACAGCCGCCGCACCGACGTGCCCGCGGCCACGCCAGCGGAAGCGCCGGACTGGACGCAGATGGACAAGTACGTGTCCCACCAGGACGAGGCGCTGCTGCCCGTCCGCGTGAAGGCGCTGCAGCTAGCCGACGAGCTGCTCAAGTAAGGGGACGAGCGGGGCGGCCCGCCTGCGAGCGGGCCGCCCCGCTGGATACCGCAAGGGGGTGCCCATGCCACTACCGATCGAGCTGGACCTGCAAGGCCGTGTGGCGGTCATCACCGGCGGCGCCCGCGGCATGGGCGCTGCCTACGTGCGCGGCTTCCTCGAGGAGGGCGCGCGGGTGGTCGCCGCCGACCGCTCGTGGACGGGCGTGGAGGGGTTCCAGCAGGAGCTGGAGGCGCGCGGCGTGCTGTGCCTGGACATGGACGTGACCGACGACGCGCAGCTAGATCGGGCCTACCAGGCGACGCTCGACCGTTTCGGCACGGTGGACGCGCTGGTGAACAACGCGGCCATGCGCTCGCGCGACCTGTTCCCGCCGCACGGGCGCCGTCTGACGCTGGAGACGTCGGACGAGGATTTCCTGCGGATGTACAGCGTCAACGTGTTCGGGGCGCTGAAGGTGATCCGCCGCTTCGTGCGGCCGATGCTGGAGAAGCAGCGCGGCAGCATCGTGAACGTCGTGAGCAGCGGCAGCCTATTCCACGCGCAAGGTGGCGCCTACGCGGCCTTGCGGCCGGACAGCGTGGAGCAGCCGTACATGTCGTCGAAGGCGGCGCTCGCCAACCTGTCGTTCTACCTGGCCGCCGAGCTGAAGGACGCGGGCGTGGCGGTGAACGCCGTGGTGCCGGGCCACACGCGCACGACCGGCTTCGACGAGCAGAACCGCGCGCGCCTGGCCGAGGGGCGGCGGCCCGGGCCGCTGCCGTACGTGCCGGAGCACGTCGTGCCGCTCGTGCTCTTCCTGGCCTCGCAGGACGCGCGCGGGGTGACGGGCCGGATGTTCGACGCGGTGCAGTGGAACCGGGAGCACGGGCTGGGCGACGACCGCTGGCGCGACACGGCCTTCTCCTACGACGCGCTGCTGCCTGGCTGATACCCGGCCCGGTCCGCCGGTTCGGTTAGCGGGGCGCCCCCTCACCCCGACCCTCTCCCAGGGGGAGAGGGAGGAGGCGAACGCTAGCTCCGCATGCGGTATGAGCCGGCGCGGCCCCGCGCGGCGGGCCGCCCGTCCGGGACGGCAAGCGGCAAGCGTGTCGCGGGCGCTGGCCGCGCACCGGCGGGAGAGGTGGCCGGTTGACAGGCCGCCGGGCGGCGCGAATAATCAGCGGCCAGTCGAGCGACAGTATTTTCGGGTGACCGCGGCAAGCGGGGAGGTAGGCGAATGCGGGCGGAGCTAGCGCGCGCGATCACGGCGGTGGGGAGCGCCTTCCTGCTCGTGGCGCTCGCCGCGGCCTGCGGCTCGGGCGCCGCCAGCGAGGGCAGCCCGCCCGCCAGCACGGCACCGGCGGCCACAGCGCCCCAGCCCGCCGACGCGCCGTCCGACTGGGCTGCCACCGTAGCCGCCGCCCGGCAGGAGGGCAAGCTGGTCATCTCGGCGCCCACGGGGCAGCTGTGGCGTGAGGTGCTGCTGACGTTCGAGCAGGACTACCCGGGCATCAGCCTGGAGCTGACGGGCGGCAACTCGCGCGACTTCTGGCCGCGGCTGTTCCAGGAGCGCGAGGCGGGCCAGTACCTCTGGGACCTGCGCGTGGGCGGGCCCGACCCGGAGGTGTTCGAGGCGCGCGACCGCGGGGCGCTCGATCCAGTGCGGCCGCTGTTCGTGCTGCCGGAGGTCGTGGACGAGAGCAAGTGGTTTGGGGGGTTCGACGGCCTGTACGCCGACAACGGGAAGGAGTACCTACCGAGCTTCATCGCGACGGCGTCGTTCGACGTCTACGTGAACCGCGATGCGGTGCCCGAGAGCGACCTGGCCAGCGAGGAGCAGCTCATCGATCCGCGCTGGCGCGGGAAGATCGTGATTCAGGACCCGCGCGGCGGCGCCGGGCTGGGCACGACGACCACGCAGCTCGCGGCCTTCGGCGAGGACTACGTGCGGCGGCTCTTCACACAGCAGGACGTGGTGGTGACGGGCGACAACCGCCAGCAGGCCGAGTGGGTGGTACGCAACCGCTACCCCATCGGCATCGGGCTGCGCATGGACCAGGTGAAGACGTTCGAGCAGCAGGGGCTGGTCGTGAACGTGAAGGGGCTGGGCACGCCCCGCAAGCTGTCGCTCGGCTCGGGCGGCATCCAGCTGATCAACCGCCGGCCGCACCCCAACGCGGCCAGGGTGTTCGTCAACTGGCTGCTCACCCAGCAGGTGCAGGAGCGCATCGCGCAGGCCGTGGAGACGAACAGCCGGCGGCTGGACGTGCCGCCCGGCGACCCGGCCGAGGTGCTCGACCCGAGCCATCTCGCCGACTACATCCCGCACCAGTACGAAGAGCTGCTCCCCACCCGGCGCCGCGCGCAGCAGCTCGGCACCGAGCTGATCAAGTGATAAGTACTCTGGCCCTGTGGTGCGCCGGTCGGGGCGCCCTCACCCCGACCCTCTCCCAGGCGGAGAGGGGGAGGGACGAGGGGGCGCGCCCTCGCCCTGGCCCTCTCCCAGGGGGAGCGGGGGAGGGACGAGGGGGCGCGCCCTCACCCTGGCCCTCTCCCAGGGGGCGAGGGAGTAAGGGAGCTACGGCGCCGGATTCGGCACGAGACGCGAGCGCAGCACCCGCCGGCGCGGGCGAGGCGTGGCGCGACCCGGCGAGCCGCCGGGCGAGCGGTGCCGCGGCGGGCGTGGCGCTGTCGCCGTCTGGCGGCAGGGGCACGCGGCGGACGCCAGGCCGCGCCGGCTACCGCTCAGGGCGCGACCCGTCCCAGGCGCTCGACGGCATAGCGCATGTAGGACGGGTCGACCACGCGGTTGACATCTTGCTTTTCCTGCTGCGAGCCTACCTGCAGGAAGTAATCCTGCATGGTGTCCAGCACTTGTGGATCGAGCGTGCCGTTCGGGTCGAGGCTCGGCCAGGAGATGCGGGCGTAGAGCGCCGGGTCCTTGAGGCCCGTGTACTTGGTCAGGACGGGAACGATCTCTTCGCGGCCGCGGTCGGTCTTGGCGGCCTGGATGTAGTCGCGCGCCCCGCGCAGGTAGGCCACGGCGAACCGCCGCACGGCCTCTGGCTGCTGCCGCTCGAAGACGGGGCTGAGCAGGATGATCATGGAGACCGCGCCGGGGAACACGTCGCTGACCGCCATCACCTTCTTGCCCAGGCCCTGTCCCTCGATGATGGTGACGAAGGGGTCGATGGCCCACGCCGCGTCCACCGCCTTGTTGGCCAGGGCGCCGACCTGGTCGGGGATCTGCACGATCGTGAACTGAACGTCGTCGTCGGCAAGGCCGCCGCGGGCCAGGATACGGTCCATGTACAGCTGCGGCGTCGTTCCCAGGATGTGGATGGCGATATTCATTCCGCGCAGGTCGCTCAGGTCGCGGTAGCGGCCGCTGTCCACGTGGTCCTGCCGCACCATCAGCGCCGCGCCCCAATCGCCGGGCGTGACGATCGACAAGCTGCTGATCAGCTTCACGCCCACGTCGCGCCGCGCGGCATTGAACACGCTGGGGTCGGGCGCGCCGGCGCTCAGCGCTAGCTCGCCGCTCGCCAGGGCGGGCAGCGCTTCGGCCGCGCTGCGAAACGGTACGAACTCGACGTCCAGCCCCTCGTCCTGGAAGTAGCCCCGCTCCTGGGCCAGGTACATGCCGATCTCGCCGCTCAGGCCGATCGTGCCCAGGCTCAGCTTGACCGGGGGGCTGAGCGGCGGCACCGCGGTCGCGGCCGCCGGCTGGGGAGCCGCGGGACCGGAGGCGCCCGCTGGCTGGGCGGCGCTGCCGGCCGCCCCGGCGCCGCCCGGCTTCGCGGCCGGGGCGGCTGATGGCGACGCGCAGCCGGCGGCAAGCGCCAGCACGAGGAGGGCGAAAGCGGGGCCAAGGCGACGACACGACGCGCGCATGCGGACCTCCGTTGCCGCCGCGGGCGTACCGTCGCCCCCCCCGCGGCATGCCTGTCGCGCGGTTAGAGCGAGAGCAGCTTGGCGCGCGTCTCGACGGCCTCGGGAGCGTTGTTGCGCGATTCGAAGGCGATGATCTGGTTCTGCGCAGGGTCGCGCACGAGGGCCATCGGCTCGCCGCCCTGCTCGACCAGCGCGATCTGCTCGGCGAGCAACTGGCGGAAGAGGACGATGCCGCGGTCGGTGGCGCCCAGGTGCTCCCGCGAGCGGTCGTAGATGGCGCCCTGCGTCTCCCAGGCCATGCGGTCCTGACCGTAGAACCCCGACAGATCGTACTCGCCGTCGGGCAGATACTGGTCGACGTGCTCGACGGGCGGATCGTCGGGCTGCGCCACGCGGCGGCCGTCGGGCGACGGCGTGAACACCATGATGTAGATGCAGGTGTGGGCGTCGTCGATCGGCACGCGCCAGTGCAGGCACTCGTCGCGTCCCTGGGGGATACGCAGGATGTTGGGGAAGATGAGCGGCGGCCGGATCTCGACCTCCGGATGCTCCCCGCCGTACTCGCAGGTCTTGGTGACGCCCCACTCGCAGCGGCCCCACTCGTACTTCACGATAGGCCGATAGAAGTACGCGCCGTCGTTGCGCCCCTGCAGCTTGAGCATGTGCCCGTGCAGGTAGTAGGTATGGACGGTGTCCGCGGTGTTCTCCTGCGCCTGGAGCCAGTTGCAGCGCAGCGGCGGCTGCGTCTGGATCTTCCGCACGCCGTCCTCGCGCACCAGCACGTCCCAGCGGGGCAGCAGCGGCGCAGGCGCCGGCCCCAGGTAGGCGAAGAGCATGCCGGCCAGCTTCTGGACGGGGTAGGCACGCTGGCGGATACGGTCCTTGAAGGTGCTACCGGCGGGCTCGAACGGCTGCTCGAGGCACTGGCCGTCGGCGGTGGCAAACTTCCAGCCGTGGTAGGCGCAGCGCAGCCCGCAGTCCTCCACGAAGCCGTAGTACAGCGAGACGCCCCGGTGGGGGCAGTGCTCGGCCAGGCAGCCATAGTTGCCCTGTGCGTCGCGGAAGACCACCAACTCCTCGCCCAGCACCTTCACCCGCTTCTTGGGCCGCTCGGCGGTCAGCTCGCTGGCAATGGCGACCGGCTGCCAGTAGCGCCGCAGCAGCTCCCCACACGGCGTGCCCGGCCCGACGCGCGTTAGCCGCTCGTTCTCTTCCTGACTCAACATAGCCTGCTTCTCTCCTTGCCGCGCCTTCCGGCTGGCGGCGGCGCCCGCCGCTACTCGAACTGGCGGTACCTGGACGCGCTGTTCGCGCCATCCACGACCGGACGCCACCGGCGCAGACCGCCCGGCGTTCAGGCGCCGGCGGTCTGCGGCACCGCTACCCCAAAGAACTCGCGTAGGAGGCGGTTGCACTCCTCGGGCTTGTCGTTCTGGACCTGGTGGCCCGAGCCCTCGACGACGTGGAACGGGACGTCGGGGAACATCGCGTGCAGCCCCTTGCCGAGCGGGTCGAGTGGCGCCGAGCGGTCGGCGCCACCCCAGATCATGCACCACGGGATCGTGAGCAGCGGCAGCCGCGCCCGCACGTCGTACACCTGCCGCTCGCTCGGGTCGTTGGCCAGCAGCTCGCGGTAGCGGCCGAGCGACTGCATCATCTCGCGGTGGCCCGGCAGCGAGGCGGCGGCGAAGCGCGCGTCGAGCAAGTCGTCGGTGATCCGCGCTGGGTCGTTGACGATCACCTCGAGGAAGGCGCGGATCGAGTCGCGCGTGCCGTCGAAGCGAGGCAGCGGCGCGGCCTTGCCCTCGTCGCTGAGGCCGCAGGCCGTGGCCAGCGTAGCGGTGCTGATGAGCGCGGCCTGCTTCACGCGCGCCGGAAAGTCGAGCGCGTACTTGATCGCCACGTAAGCGCCCTGCGAGTTCCCGACCAGCCGCACGTCGTGGAGGTTGAGCGCGTCGATAAATCCGGCGAGGTGGTTCACCTGCGTCTGGAACGAGTACTCGATCGGCGGCTTGTCCGTGAGGCCGGCCCCGATCAGGTCGATGGCGTAGACGCGGAAGCGCTCCGCGAGGGCGGGGATGGTATTGCTCCAGCCGCTCGCGCCGCCGGCGCCGGGACCGCCGCCGTGGACCAGCACGACCGGCTCCCCCGCGCCAGCCTGCACGTAATGCGTCCTGACGCCGTAGACCGTGTCGCGCATGCCCGCTACCTGGGGCACGACCACCCAACCGTCCTGCCAGGCCTGGGTTGCCATCGCTCGCATCCTCCTACTGTTCAGCAGCCTCACGGGCGCCGCTCCGGTGGCCGGCGCTAGCGGCTCGGCTGGCGCAGGACCGGCGCGGTGGGATCGACGGTAATGACCTCGTGGCGCTCGTCGAACACGGCCGCCAGCGAGGCGACGCTGGCACGCGCGGCGCCGCGTACGACGGAGCGCGCGCTGCCGACGTCGGTTACCCACGCGGGCAGCTCGATCACCTGGTCCCGGGCGGGATCGCGGATCGTGCCGAGCGGGTCCCGCCCCGCCGCCACGGCGTCGATCTGCTCGCGCAGCATCTGGCGGAACAGCAGGATGCCGCGGTCCGACGTGGCGAGATGCTCGGCGCTGCGGTCGAACACAGGGCCGGCCGTCTCCCAGGCCATGCGGTCCTGACCGAAGAACCCGTTCATGGCGTAATCGCCGCCGGGCAGCCGCTCGGGCATCAGCGTGTGGACGAACGGCGCCGCCGGGTCCTGCGCCTCACCCGCCGCGAGCCGGGCGCAGGCGCGGCAGTCCGCGGCACACTGGGCGCGTGCCCAGGGGGCGGTAGGCTCGCCGTCGACGAGGTAACCGACCCAGAACACCTGGGTGGTCGTGTCGTCGACCGGCACGCGGAAGTGCATCGTCTGCCAGGGGTATTCCAGCACGCGGACCATGCCCGGGAAGACCATCGGCGTGCCGCCGGCAATCTCGTCGCCCAGCGCGGTGCCGTTGCCGACGTAGACCCAGCTCTTCACGATGCCCCACTCGAACGGCTGGACGCCGTGCTGGACGATCGGGCGGTAGAAGTAGTCCACGCTCGGGCCGCGCTGCCCCTGCTGGGACAGGGCGTGGCCGTGCAGGTAGTAGGTGTGCGTGATGTCGACGGAGTTCTCGACGACCTGGAGCCAGTTGCAGGCCAGCGGCTCCCAGCGGTAGAGCTTGCGATGGCCCGGCCAGGCCAGCACGTCCCAGCGGGGCAGCAGCGGCGCGGGCGGCGGCCCCAGGTAGACGAACAGCACGCCGCCGAGCGCCTGCACGGGATAGGCGCGCTGCTGGATGCGGTCCTTGAACGTGCTGCCGGCCGGCTCGAACGGCTGCTCCAGGCAGTTGCCCGCCGTGTCGAACTTCCAGCCGTGGTAGGGACAGCGGATAGCGCAGTCCTCCACGAACCCGTAATAGAGCGAGACGCCGCGGTGGGGGCAGTGCTCGGCCAGACAGCCGTAGTTGCCCTGCGCGTCGCGGAAGACCACCAACTCCTCGTGCAGAACCTTCGCGCGCAGCTTCGGGCGCTCGGGCGTCAACTCGGCGACGAAACCGACGGGGTGCCAGTAGCGCCGCAGGAACTCGCCACAGGGCGTGCCCGGCCCGACCCGGGTCAGCCGCTCGTTCTCCTCCGGGGTCAGCATGGCTCCTCCTCCGCGCGCGGCGGTGGCCACACCGTCGCAGCTGCGCCGGCGCGGTGATGGAAGGGTAGAGCGAGCGCGGGGGCCTGTCAAGCGACGCGCCGCGGCGAGAACGCCGGCGGCCACCCCAGCACGGCGTTCGTTGACACGGCGCGCGGCGGCCGATACCATGCCGGCTATCGAGGGTCGTTCGGCCCGCTCGGCGCCGGCTCCCGGCCGTCCGATCCGCGCCGCCGTCACCCGACGGAGAGTAGAGCCATGAGCGAGCCCCGTCCATCGCGCCGGTCCCTGCTGGGCCGGCGGGCGTTCCTGCGCACGCTCGCGCTGGGCAGCGCCGGCCTGCTGGCCGCCTGCCAGGCGTCGCCCGCCGCACCGTCGTCGGACAGCGCCGCGGCGGGCTCTGCCGCGGCGGCCGGCCTGGACGCCGGGGCCCAACAGACGCAGTGGGATGCGCTGGTGGCGGCCGCGCGGCAGGAGGGCCAACTGTCGCTGCACGGCCCGCCGACGCCGGACACGCGGCAGATGGTGCCGGAGGCGTTCACGCGCCGCTTCGGCATTCCGGTCGAGTACAACGCGCTGCGCTCCAACGAGATCGCGGTGAAGATGGTCACGGAGAAGCAGGCCGGCCTGATCACCATCGACGCGATGCTCACCGGCCTCACCAGCTACGCCGACATCCTGTACCCCAACGGCCTGCTGGCCGACCTGCGCGCGGCGCTGATCTTGCCCGAGGTGACCGACCCGACGGTATGGATCCTGGAGCCGACCGACCTGTTTCTGGACCCCGAGCACACACGGCTGATGCGCCTCTTCTACACCACCACGGCGGCCGCGGCGGTCAACCGCGATTACGTGGACCCAACGCGCGTGAAGGTGGCCGCGGACCTGCTGCGCCCCGAGCTGAAGGGGAAGATCTCCGCCGAGGACCCGACCGTCCCCGGCTCGGGCGCCAACGTGGCGGCCCACTTCTACCTGCGGCTCGGCGAGGAGTTCGTGCGGACGCTGTACGGCGAGCAGGCCGTGGTGACCCGCGACAACCGCCAGCGGGCCGACTGGCTGGTGCGCGGCACCCAGCCGGTGACCTTGAGCCTGAGCGCCGCCGAGCTGGACAAGGTGCTGCAGGACGGGTTCCCGGTCGAGGTGATCCGCAAGCTGGACGACCTGCCGGGCCTGACCGGCTCCGCCTTCGGCGTGGCCGCGCTCGTCGAGGGCGCCCCCCACCCGAACGCGGCGAAACTGTTCGTGAACTGGATCGCCAGCCGCGAGGGGCTGGAGGTGTTCAGCCGCGCGGAGCGGGTCGCCGGCACGCGCAAGGACCTCGACTACGCGCAGTGGGTGCCGGCCTACAGCATCCCGCTCCCCGGGGTGAGCTACGTGGATACCTACAACTGGGACTGGAAGGCGCGCGAGCAACCGGCCGCCGCGGAGAAGCTGAAGGAGATTCTGGCCGGCCGTTAGCGCGCGTGGGGGAGTGGCGACAATACTCGCACGGAGGGTAGCGCGCGGCTACGCTGGTCGACGCGTGGGCGGTGCTGCCAGCGGCGGCCGCGTGGGCGGCGCTGGCGGTTGCGGGAGCGGGGTCGCGGTCGGATCGCGCGGCGCCGCCGTGGCTTCCGGGGTGGGCTCAATCGTCGGCGTAGGTAGCGGCGGGGTCGGCAGCATCCGCCATACGAGAACGGCCACGATGAGGAGAGCTAGCGCGATCGCGGCGCGCAGGCGCTTCGGCCCGCCGCTCTTTTCCTCGCGCGGCGGTAACTCGGGCTGCGGAGGCGGGACAGTTGATCGGGCCGGCTGATCGGTCGCAGCCTTGATTGGGTCGGAGGGCGCCTGGTGCCGCGGGTAATCCGCTAGTAGGCGCTCCGCCGGGGTCGGCTCGGCCGCCGGCGCGTGTCGGCTCTCGGAGCGCGGCCACGATCGCGGCCCGGGCGGCGGGTCGCGCTGCTCTTCCCGCTGCGTGATCACCACCCGGTGGGGCGTGAGTTTGTCCTTTGACGAGGGTGCCAGGACGACAATCGGGTCCCGCCTCGACGCTGGAGCGTCCCTCTGCCCCGGCGGGACATCCACCCGCCTAAAATGGAATGAGCCGATTCGTGTCCGGGCCTGTCGGGGCCGATCCGCGCCGCCACGCGCGACGGCGCCGCCTGGCGCAATCGACCGCGCTTCCAGCCCGTAGCCGCGGACGGCGGGGGACCGGTCCGCCGCCGGAGGGCCGTCGCCCTGGCGCGCGCTCTGGGATGCTCCCGGCGGTGCCGCGGCTGGGGTCGCGGCCGGGGCCTTGCCGGCCGCACGCTGCGTTTGCTGCCAAGCAGCCTGGATGGCCTCGTCCATGGCTTCGGCGGTTGGGTAGCGATCGGCCGGGGCTTTGGCCAGGCTCCGGCGGAGCACCTCGTCCCACGCGGGTGACAGCCGGGGGTTGAGGGCGCGCGGCGCAGGCGCTTCGGCCTGGACGTGCTGCAGGAGCACCATCACGGGCGTCGGGCCCTCGAAGGACAGCCGACCGGTGAGGATTTGGAAGAGCACGACCCCCAGCGCATAGAGGTCGGTGCGGGCGTCGATGGGGCCGCCCTGGCTTTGCTCGGGAGCCATATACTCGGGCGTGCCAACCAGCGTGCCCACGCGGGTAGCGAACAACGATGGCTCGAGGATCTTGGCGATGCCGAAGTCGGTGAGCAGCGGCCGATCCCGCTCGCCCATCAGGATGTTGCCGGGCTTGATGTCGCGGTGGATGATGGGTGGCTCCCGGGTGTGCGCATGCTGCAGGGCGCCCAGGATCTGGCTCAGCACCCGCACGACCCGGACAAGCGGAGGAGCCTGTTGCAGCCAATCGGCAAGCGTGCCACCCGTGACCAGCGGCATGACAATGTAGGCGATTTCGTCCGTCTGACCATAGTCGTAGATCGGCAGAATGTTGGGATGGTCGAGACGCGCGACGGTTTCCGCCTCGCGCTGGAAGCGCGCGCGGAACTCCTCCTCCTGAACCAGGTGCGGGGGCAGCACCTTGATGGCCACGAAGCGGTTCATCGACGGCTGCAGCGCCTTGTAGACGACGGCCATCCCCCCGCGGCCAATCCTCTGGACGATCTTATACTGGCCGAGATGGTGGCCTTCCAGGGCGCTGATTCGAGTCGGACGAGCTGGCGCCTCTACCATTTGGCCCTTTCGCCTGGAGTGTCCGGGCTATCCCCGGCGCCGACGTGGGACGTCGCGCTCTGCCAACCTGCTGCCGTGCCGACGAGGCGCGCTGCCCGCGCGAACGAGCGCATGCGCCCGGTTCCCGGCCCGCTGCCTGGCCCTACTGTTCTTCCGGCGCCTCGCTTGCCCGCAGCGGGGCGGTCGCCGCGTGCGATATGGCATGGCGAGGCGGGCCGGTCAGGCGCGGTAGGCTTGCAACTTTGCCGCGGTCCGATCTCTCACGGCAATCGTAGCAGCGGCACCTACTGCCGACAGTGAAACGGCTCACACCGGTCATGCGACGTCTTTCACAGACGGGAGCGACCAACGGCGTCGGCGAAAGGGCGGCGCGAGCATTCCGCGCCGCCTGAGGGCCTGGCCGGAAGGTTGCCGGGCCGCCCGCGACGCGCTACAACACCTGTCACAGAGGAGGCCCCATGCGCGACGCTCCACGCGGCCCCTGGCGGACGGGGAGCCTCGCCGGGCCATGCCTCAGCCCGGGGCCGCTGAGCCGCCGGGCGCTCCTGCGCGCGCTGGCGGTGGGCGGGGGCGCCTTCCTGGCGGCGTGCCAGGCCGCGGCGCCCACGGCGGCGCCGCGCGCCTCCGAGCCACCCGCAGCCGCCCCTACCGCGGCGCCCGGCTCGACTGGCGCCAGCGGTGCGGACGGCTGGGAGCAGCAGTGGCAGGCCCTCCTCGCGGCCGCCCGCCAGGAAGGCCGGGTAACCATCGGCGGGCCGGCGAGCCCGGACCTACGCGTCGCGGTGCCGGCCAAGCTCAAGGAGCGGTTCGGGATCGAGACCGAGTACATCGCCTTCCCCCCGAACCAGGGCGAGTTCATCGAGCGGCTGGCCCGCGAGCAGTCGGCGGGGCAGTACACTGTCGACGTGTTCGTCGGGGGGGCGCAGAGCATCTTCACCGCCGCCTATCCCCAGCAGATCATGGCGCCGCTCCGGCCGCAGCTGATCCACCCCGAGGCGATGGACGTCACGAAGTGGCGGCCGGGCCGCGTGTGGTTCAAAGACCCCGACGACACGTACTTCATGCAGATCTTCAATCAGGTGTCGGGGCAGATCGCGGTCAACACGGAGGAGGTGCATCCCGACGAGATCCAGTCCTGGCACGACCTGCTCGACCCACGCTTCACGGGCAAGCTGTCGGCCTGGGACCCCACGCTGCCGGGCACCGGCTGGAACACCGCGAACTGGCTGCGCCTCACCTTCGGCGACGACTATTTGAAGCAGCTCTACGTCGACCAGAAGGTCAACATCCCGGCGGACGCGCGCCAGTGGGCCGACTGGCTGGCGCGCGGCACGTATCCCATCGCGATCGGCGCCGCGAGCCGGGACGTCGAGACGCTGAAGAAGGACGGGTTCCCCATCGCGGTGCTGCCCTCGTTCCCGGAGGCGCCGGGCGTGGTGACCGGGGCGTTCGGCATCGTCGTGCTGCTGGCGAACCCGCCCCATCCGAGCGCCGCCAAGCTGCTGGTGAACTGGCTGGCGATGCGCGAGGGCCAAGAGACCTGGGGGCGCGCGGATCAGATGGCATCGGTGCGCACGGACGTGGACAACGCCTGGGTGCCGAGCTACGCCGTGCCGAAGCCGGAGTACCAGTACCTCGACGGCTACGACTGGACCTATGTCAACACGGCGTTCCCGGAGTCGATCCCGAAGATCCGCCAGATCATGGCCTTGCGACAATGAGCAAGCGGCGGCAATGGCGCCGCGGCCCCGTGACGCCGCGCGCCGGCCGCTGTCGCGCGGCGCTTACGCCGGGGCGTCGGCGCTCGCTTGCAGCAGCGCGGGCCGCAGGGGCGACGGCACCTGGTACTGCATGCGGATCTCCTGGCGGGCGCGGGACGACTCGCTGATGGCGATGCACGCCTCGAGCGTCGCGCGGCTCCAGCGCGCGTCGGGGAAGGCGGGGCGGTTCTCGCGCACGGCGTTGACCAGCGCCTGTACCTCGCCGGCACGCACCCACGGGCCGGTGATCGGCACCTCCTCGCGGCCGCGCTCGGTGTAGACGTATAGGCCGTCGGGCGACTGCCGGATGTCACCCCGCTCGCAGCTTACGATGGTCAGGCCGAAGAAGTCCTGCTTGTGGTCCTCGCGCCGCGTGAAGGCCTCAATAGAGTACTGCGGCAGCGCGTAGAACTGGTCGGCCGGGATCGGGCCGGTGCCTCGCGGCCGCGGCCCGAGCAGCTTGTCCTCGGGGCACACGCGGCCGCCCTCGCCGATACCCCAGGTTAGCTCGCGGATGTCGAAGTTCCCGTAGCCGTTGAAGCTGGCGAGCGCAGTCGCGCCGTCCTCGAAGTCCAGGAAGGCCGAATAGTTGGCGTCCACGTCGTAGTGCGGCTGCCACTTGCCCGTGGTCGCGCGCACGCCGCGGACCAGGCCGCCAGCCAGGTAGCGGATGACGTCGATCTGGTGGGGGCCCTGGCGATAGACGACCCCGCCGCCTCGGTGGGGATCGACCGAGGCGGCCTCCCACGGGCGCTGGATCCAGTCGTTGTACATCCAGGTGTTGATCTGAATCACCCGGCCGAGGCGCCCGCTGGCGAGGATCTCGCCCATCTTCCGGACGTAGGGGCGGTGGATGCGGCTGTGGCCCTGCACGTACTGGACGCCGTTCGCCTCGACCGCCTCGACCATGCGGTTGGCCTCGTCGAGCGTGATCGCCATGGGCTTCTCGCAGATGACGTGCTTGCCGTGAGTGGCCGCGGTGATCGTGTGCTCGGCGTGCAGGTTGTTGGGCGTGGCTACCCATACCGCGTCGATAGGCCCCTGCTGGCACATCTCGTCGAGGCGGGTGAACGTTGCGACGCCGAACCGCTCCTTGAAGCGCGCCAGCTCGTCGGTGCGGACGTCGCAGACGGCGGTGAGCTGCGCGCCGTCCGTCGCCTCGATGCTGCCGAGCACCTGGCGCGCCGCGACGCCCAGCCCGACGATGCCGATCCGGACCAGAGGCTCCCCTGCCATGTCGGTCGCTCCTCCCCGCTGCTGGCCGGCCGCCCGCCCCACGAGGAGCCGGCCGGGCTCGCCGTGCTCCGGCCCCCGGCGCGCGGTTCGCCGGACGGTGATCGCGCCGGGCGCATGCCGTTCCCGGCGGCGTAGCGCTCGGCCCGTTCTACTGCCGGCCGGCCCGCGTGTCAAGCGCGGCAGCCACGGCCAGCGCGGCCCTACCGGACGACGATTCATGCTCTTGACCGGGCCGCTAGGCCGCTCTACACTGGGGCCGGCGTCGCTGGCCGATACCGCCGGTGCGGCGGCACGCAGCCGCTCACTCGCGAGCTTAACGGCGCGGCGGCAGAGACGGCGTCGCGGCGCAGAAGAGGAGCGTAGCCATGGCAGACATGCTGTACGTCGGTACGGAGGAAGGGCTCGTCACGCTGTGCAGCGCGGACGGGACGAGCTGGCACGTGGAGCACCAGGGGCTGCGCGAGTGGGCGGTGCCGGCGGTAGCCGTGCTGCCGTCCGCGCCGAACTGCGTGCTGGCCGGGACGCGCGGCGACGGCGTGTGGATGAGCGACGACTGCGGCGCGACGTGGCGCAAGCCCTCCTACGGCAAGCGCGGCCCGGGCAAGGTGCGCGGTCTGGCGTACGATCCGCGCAACGGCCGGCTGTACGCCGGCTGCGAGCCGATCGACCTGTACGTGAGCGACAACCTGGGGCAGAGCTGGGAGCGGCTCGACTCGGTGTGGGACGTGCCCGACATCGACGCGGTGGATTACCCGCTGAAGAGCGTCGAGCCGCACGTGCGCCACGTCGTCGTGGATCCCCAGGACCCGCAGACGCTGTACATCGCCCTGCAAGTCGGGTACATGCTCAAGAGCACCGACGGGGGCGCGACCTGGCGACGGCTGGATCGAGCGGTGGACGCGGACGTCCACACCATCGTCGTGGACCCTGTCGATCCCCGCACCATCGTGATCGCCACGGGCGGCCACGACTACCGGGCTGGGCGTGCGCCGGGGCGCGCGCTCTATCGTAGCACGGACGCGGGGGAGACCTGGTCGCCGGTCGGCCTGGAGTTCGAGCACGAATACGCCGTCCCGCTGGTCATGCACCCCCGCGACCACCGGGTGCTCTGCTCGGCGGTGGCGAAGGGCCAGCCGGGGCGCCCCTGGCAGCGGCCGACCGGCGCGGAATCGCTGATCATCCGCTCGACCGATGGCGGCGATACCTGGCAGCCGCTTGACGTGGGCTCGACGGAGGCGACGAAGGGCTTCCCCGAGGCGCTCGCCTTCGCCGCCGACGAGTCCGACCGCTTGTTCGCCGGCTACCGCGGCGGCGACCTGCTGAGCAGCCCCGACGGCGGGACCTCGTGGACGAAGCTCGACGCCCACCTGCCGCACATCAACGACATGAAGTGCGTGCGCGTGTGATTCGCCGACCTCGGGGACCGGTGGAGGGGCAGGGTAGCGAAGCCCCCCCGCCCTTCCACCGGTCCCCCCGTTTGGCGGCTCATCGCCGATCCGGCCCGGCGGTGCGCCCGCCGGGGCGCGCCCTCACCCCCGCCCTCTCCCAGGGGGAGAGGGAGTAAGACGCCCTCACCCCCGCCCTCTCCCAGGGGGAGAGGGAGATAGGGAAGGCCATCGCCGGATTCGGTATCAGCGGTAGGGATCGGGCCAGCGCCCGAGCCGGTTCACCGCGTAGTCGATGAACTGGGGGTCGATCAGCTTCGCCACGTCCACGCGGCTGGGCAGGATGCCCTTCTCGACACAGAAGTCCTGAAAGCGCTCGATCGGGCGTGGGTCGATGTAGCCGTTCGGCTCGACCGCGTGGAAGCGCATCTTCTCGTACATCGCCGGGTCTTTCACGGCCGTGTACTTGATCATCCACTGGATGATCTCGCTCCGGTCGGCCTCGTTCTGGACGAACGCGCGGTAATAGTCCCGCTGGCCGCGGAGGTGGGCCGTCACGAAGCGCCGGACGGCCTCGGGATTCTCCTGGATGAACGCCTCCGAGGCGTACAGCACCTGCGGGTACTCGTCGGGCACGATCTGCCCCGCGTCGATCAGCACGTGCGCCAGTCCGCGCAGCTCCATCGTCGTCAGCAGCGGTTCATAGGCCCAGGCCGCATCCACCGCCTTGTTCGCGAGGGCCACCGGCATGTCGGTCATCTGCATGGTTGAGAACTCGACGTCGTCCAGGGTCAGGCCGACCTTCTTGAACGCCGTCTCCATATAGTAGTCGGGAGTGAGGTTGCGGCCCAGCTCCGCGATCGTCTTGCCCCGAATCTGGCTCAGGTCGCGCAGCTCACCGCTGTCGTACAGGTCCTGGCGGGCCATGAGCGCGGCGGTGCCGCTCTCGGCGCGGAAGCGCGCCTTGTCCTGCAGGATCTTGATGTTGATGCCGCGCAGCACGGCGTTGAGCACCGCGGGGTCGAGGCTGCTGCTGCCGAACTGCACCTGGTTCGTGGCGAGCAGCGGGAGGAGGCCTGAGCTGCTCTGCGCCGGCACCATGTCCACGTGCAGCCCTTCGTCCGCGAAGTAGCCGCGCTCCTGGGCGATGTAGATGCCCGCGTCGGCGATGATGTATGGCAGGCCGAGCGTCACGCTGACCGGGGGGCTCAACGGCGCGACCGCCGTCGGCGCGCCGCTGGCGGCTTGCGCGCTCGACGCGTCGGTCGGCACCGCCCGCGGTGCCGACCGCCCCCCCGCGCAGGCTGACAGGATTGCCAGCGTTACGAGCAGCACCGCGCCGCGCGAGCCCATCGTCATGTCTCGCATCACGCCCACCTTGGTCTCCATCGCCTGTAGCCCGTCGTCTGCCCGTCCGCCATTACGCCCCGGCAGTGCGCGCGATGGAGTTAGGAGCCGGCACCGGAAACTCGTTCGCGCGGCTGGGCCGAGTATGGTGCGCTAGTTCGTGCTCTGTCAAGCGGGTTGCGCCAACGCCAGATGCTCTCGGTCTTGCAACACGGGCGCGGCACGGCCTACACTCGCTGTAGAGCGTCCCATTTCACCACCGGACGCATGGCAGCAGCGAGCGCGATGGATAGGCTCGCCGAACCGCACGACAGTCACGCACCCGGAGGGAACCGTGGCGTCGACGGACGCCGAGCTAATCAGCCGCTACGTGGAACTCGACCCCGACCGCCCGGGGCCGGCTGAGGCGCGGATTATCGGTACCGGCGTCCCCGTCTGGGCGCTCATCGGCCACTACCAGGCGACCGGCCGCGACCCCGCCTACGTCGCGGCTAGCTATGATCTGCCACTCGCCGCAGTCGAAGCCGCGCTGGCATACTACCGTCAGCACCAAGCCGTGATCGAAGCGCGGCTCGCCGCAAACGCTGCCTAGCCTCGGTGGCCGCCTTCTATACATGAAATGGAGTGCCAACGAGAGTGGCCCCGGATCCGCGGCGCAGCAAGCGGTACGCTAGAGCGCTCGCAGGAGAGAGTCCCTGCTCGCTGCGCCGCGGATCCGGCGAAAGACCGCGCCTCAGGCGCTCGCCGCCGTGAGCTGGCGGTAGTGGCCGACCTTGGAGACGGGCGCCAGGCCGCTCGCGATACGCGCCCAGCGCTCGCCCGCGTCGTCGCTGGCGAACACGTCGCCGTCGGTGGTGCCCAGGAACAGGCTGAAGCCGCCCGGCCACGACGCCAGCGTTAGCGCCTCGAAGTTCGCGCGCATGTACTCGGGCAGGCCGTTCCGCAGCTCTTCCCAGGTGCGGCCGCCGTCGCGGCTGCGGAGAATGCCCGGGCGCGCCTCGTGGCTCGTCCGCCAGACGCCCGGCGACTGGCTCGCGCCGCTCATGTACACGATGTCGGGATCGTCCGGCGCGAACGCCAGCCCATCCGGGTAGCCCACCCGCGAATCGCGGAACGTTAGATGCTCCCACGTCTCGCCGGCGTCGTCGCTCCGGTAGAGGCCCATGCCGGTCGCCAGGAACAGCCGGTCGGGGCTGGCGGGATGGATCGCCAGCCGGTGAATGTCCTTGTACGAGTGGTCCCCGGGGCGATAGTAGCTATCCAGCTCGCGCCAGGTCTGGCCCTCGTCGGTACTCTTCAGCAGGGCGCCCTGCTCCACGCCGGCGTAGACCACGCGGCTGTCGCGCGGGTCGAAATTGACGTTCTTCACGTGGCCCGTGTGCGGCGGCGCGGGGAACGTCCAGGTCTCCTTGCCCGGCACCTCGGGCAGCGCCGGCCGCTCCGTCCACGAGTCGCCATAGTCGGCGCTGCGGAACAGGTGCGACGGCTCGGTGCCCGCCCACAGCACCACGTCGCCGTCTCGCTCGGCGGCGGCGATCGTGTAGACGTGGTCGCAGGTGAGCCCCTGCGTCTTCAGCTCCCAGGTCTGGCCACCGTCGTCGCTGCGGTAGAGCCCGTGGCCGTGGATGCCTGCGAACAGCCCGCCGCGCCGCGGCTCCCAGAGCAGCGCGCTCACGTGCAGGCCCTCGAGCGCGCGCCGCGCCACGCGCCACGCGGCGCCCAGGCCGTCGCGCGCCAGGAAAGTGATGCCGTCCAGCGTCGCCACGGCTAGCTCGCGGGTCGGCGTGTCGCCGGCGTACACGGTCCGCCCATTCGGAGACAGGCAAACGATCACGGGGCGCTCCTTTCAATTAGCGATCAGCGATCAGCCGTCAGCTATCAGCTACCGTCTGCTGATGGCTGACGGCTGATCGCTAAACAGGGCCAGCACCTTGTTGGAGTTGAAGAGATAGCTCTGCACGAACGACGTCATCTCGGCCCGGCGCCCCGCCATCGCCCCGGCGAGGCACACCCAGTTCAGCATCTCGTGCTGGCCGGAGGCTTGCATGTCGCGCGGGTCGAGATCGCGCCAGCGATGACACTCGCCCGCCTCCAGCTCGGCGTAGCGGCGCCGGTCGGCCTCGACGTCGGGGTAGAGGTAGTGGTGCTTGGCCGTCAGCGTGCCGTGCGACCAGCTCGACGAGCCGATCACCGCCGCCCGCCACGGGCTGTCGGCGATGATCTCGGCCACCCGCTTGCCCAGATCGTAGCAGCGCCAGGGCGGCGGCGCCGGCGGGGGGCGCACGGGCGCGTCCGCGGCCCCCGGCCGGTCCGCGGGCGGCACGCGCAGGCTGCTGCCGTAGCAGTTCACATGGAACGGGACCACCGGGTAGTCGAAGCCGCGACGGTCGTAGTCCAGGTAGAGGACCGTGCGGGTGTGCGCGTGCCCGAGCGTGGCGCTGTGGTGCATGCGGTAGGCGGTCGCCACGTCGAAGCCGCTCTCGATCAGCCCGTGCGCCAGGTGGTTCGCCGCCGCCTGGTGGCCGCGCAGCCGCACGACCGTGTCCGTCGGCGCGTCCCAGACGTTCGCGCTGGCGCCGAGCCCGCGGCTCGCCTGGAACGGCGCGATCGTCACCTCGTCGAGGGCGTAGACGCAGAAGGCGGGCAGCACGTCTACCTGGAAGTTCTCGTACTGGTCGTCGCCCCAGATCAGCACGAAGTCCGGCTGGAAGGCATCGAGCGCCGCGCGGGCGGCGCGGAAGCCGGCGAGCAGCTCCGCGCGGTGGCGCCGTGCCGCCGTCAGCCCCTCGTCCGCGCCCCACTCGGCTTGCATCGGCGCCGGCCAGTTGCGCGGGTCGCGCAGCGCCGCGGGCGTGCGCTCGCTGCGCAGGGTGCGGCGCAGCACGTTCGCCATCGCCTCGTCGGTGAACTGCAAGTGCGGCGCGTGGGTACAGCCGATGCCCAGGACGGCGCCCATCTTCTCACCTCGCCGCAGGAAACCTACACCCCGGCGGGCTCTGCCGCCATGACCGCCTGCTGGTAGGCGTCGTAGCTGAGCCACTGCTTCGCCTGTGAGCGCTTGTGGTGCAGCCAGATCTCGCGCTGCACCTCGGGCGTCGTGGCGCGGCTGATGATGATCTCGCGGCCGATCTGGCTGTGGTCCTCGTCGGCCTCCTCGTGCGCCTGGAACCACACGGTCGCCTCGCGCGGCACGCCGTACTTCTCGACCAGCGCCCAGCCCCACATCGGGAACACGATCGAGCTGACGCGCTCGCCCATCCGCATGTTCGCCGGCAGGCCACCGATCCGCTGGCTCAGCGAGCGGTAGCGCTCCGCCTCCAGGATCACCTGGGTGAGTGGCGTCGGCTCCGAGGTCTCAATCTCCTGGCGCGTGAGGCCCAGCCCCTCGCCGAAGCGCAGCCACAGCTCCGGGTGGCTGTCGCCCACGCCAGCCACCCCCGCCTCGGACGCCACGACGCGTGCCTGCTTCTTCATCTCGTCCAGCGTGGCGGCGGTGGCGAGGATCATCGCGTCGTTGCGGATCGTCTGGACCTTGTCGTGGAAGCCTTCCTTCGCCCACGCCTGGAGCTGCCGGCGGGTGTACTCACCGCGCATCAGCCGCAGGATGAACGGGTGCAGGACCTTGGCCGAGTGCTCCAAGACGGCGTCGGCGATGGCGTCGGCGAACTGCTCGGGCGCCAGGAAGCGCTCGGGCGGCGGCGGGAACTCGGGCATGGCCCGCAACGGCGCCGTGTCGTAGATGCGCTGTACGCGCTCGCGCAGCGCGGCCATCGTTGCCATCGGTCACACCTCCCTCGCCACCGCGCCGGCCGGCCCCGCCGAAATCGCGGCCAGTGTAGCACACTCGCTTGTCGGTTAGTCGCCCAATGCCGCGAGCAGCGCCGCGATGAAGCCCTCGGCCTCCAGCTCGCGCAGCCAGTGCAGGTCCCAGACGCTCAGCGGGTTCATCTGCCCGGCGCCGCCGTACTGCGCCGTCGCGATCTCGTACATGTTCGCCACCGCCTCGGGCGTCGGGTACGGCGGCACCTGGAGATCGTCCACGATCGCGTCGAACTGCCGCTCCAGCTCGGCCGCGTCGGTCAGCCGCATACGCCGCATCGGCTCGCCGCGCGCGATCGCCAGCGCGTCCGCGCGCCGCAGCCGCAGCAAGGCGAGCGCGTGGACGACGCTCTGCACGTAGCGCCGCATCACGTCGGGGTGGGCCGCGGCGTAGCGCGTCAGACAGGCCTGGCTATAGTGCCCCACGACCTCGACATCGGGCGCGTCCAGCACCTTCAGGCCCGCCGTCAGCGCGGGCGGCAGGTAGAGCCGCGAGATGAACGCGGCGGCGCACGTCCCGTCGGCCACCGTTCGCCACTGGCCCCAGCGGCCCACGTCCTCGTCGCGCACGATCGTCGTGGCGACCTGTCCCTCCAGGCCCATCTTCCGCAGGCGCAGCATGATGGCGTGGGGCCGGCCGTGCGAGCGAATGGCGATGGTCGTGCCGCGCAGCGCCGCCACGTCCTGCACGTCGGGCCGCACCACCAGCTCCAGGCCGTTGCGCAGCACCGGCGCGCAGAACATGCTCACCTGCCGGGCGCGGGTCGGGTCGCCGTAGAGGTACTCCAGGTGCTCGATGATGACGTCGCACGCCTCGTCGAAGAGCGCGGCCTCGTACTCGCGGGTGCCCTTGATCTGCAGCACCTCGACGTCGAGCGCGTAGTGCGCCCGCGCCATGGCCTGGATGCAGAAGATCACCGGCGTGCGGTCGTCGTCGCGGTAGGCCAGGCGAACGCGGTCCACGGCGCTTCCTCAGCGTTTGGCGAGCGCGGCCCGGGGGCCGCGCGACGAGCCCTGCCCGCTCAGCACAATGATCGGGCGGTACTATGCCCCCGCGCGGTGGGCCTGTCAAGCGGCTGGCAGTCGCGGCGCTGAGGACTACATTATCATTGGCATCATTGGCGGGCCGCGGTACTCAGCCCGCTACGCTCGGCAGGCGCCTCACGGCGCAAATAGTGCCCACGGTCAGAGGGGTGCGATGAATTGGCGAGGCGCGCATCGCGGGCAGGCGCTGCTGGCAGGATGGCTCGGATTGGTACTCACCGTGGCGTGCGCGCCGACCAGCGCGGGACGCGCCCCGGCAGCCGCGCCGGCCGGGGTAGCCTCCGGAGGGACCGCGGACGTAGCGGCCAGTGCCGCGCCCGCCAGCCTGACCCAGGTGCGGATGGGCGTGACCGGCCACTCGCCCACCTACTGGCACGCTTACATCGCCACCCGGAAGGGCTTCTTCGCCCAGGAGGGGCTCGACTTCGACACGATCGTCATCCCATCGTCGGTGACGCAGACCCAGGCGCTCATCGCCGGCGACGTGAACTTCAACTCCTACTCGGTGGACTCCGTGGCGAAGGCGGTCGTCGGCGGGGCGCCGCTCAAGCTGATCGGCTCGGCGCAGGAGGTGCCGAACTTCCTACTGATCGTGGACCACGACATCACCACCTGGAACGACCTGCGGGGCAAGACGCTGGGCGCTGGCTCGCCCGGTGGCTACTACGACATCGTGCTGCGCGCGATGCTCGCCGCGAACGGCTTGCAGCCGGGCGACTACGAGCTACGCAGCATCGGCAACTCGTCGCTGCGCCTGCCGGCGATCCAGACTGGCCAGATCGCGGGCGCGATCATGGGCGACCCCGACGCGTTCGTGGCGCGGTCGGCTGGCTACCAGCCGCTCGGGTCGGTCCACGACTACGTTCACGACGTGCAGTACACCGGCTACGCGATCGCCGACGAGTGGGGCAAGGCGCACGAGGCGCTGGTGGTGGGGTTCCTGCGGGGCATCCTGCGTGCCATCGCCTGGATCAACGACCCGGCCAACAAGGACGAGGCGGAGCGCATCTACGGCGAGATCACTGGGCTCGGCGGCCCGTACCTCGACGACATCTACGACCAGATGGTGACCCAGAAGATGCTGTCCACGACGGCCCGCCCGAACATGAAGGGGCTGGAGAACATCACCAACCTGGCGTACCAGCAGGGCAGCCTGAACTTCGCCCCGCCGCTCGACACCTGGGTAGACATGAGCTACCTGGACAAGGCGATCGACCAGCAGCGCAGGCACTGACAAGGCCAGGCAGAGCCGAAATCAGCCCACCGTGGACGCCGGCTCGAGGCCGCGTACGCGAGCCAGCAGGACCTCCAGCGCCGAGCGGAGCCCGGGCAGGTGGGCGAGGACTTGCTGCCAGGTGGCCTCCTCCGCCTCGGTGGCCTCGGCGACGACCCAATCGTCCACCGCACGCAACAAGCGCAGGAGCGCCGGCAGCTGGTCGTCGGACAGTTTGCTGGCGAGCGCCAGGGCCTGCACAGCTAGGTCAGACGGGTAGCTCGTGATGGCGTAGCACGCGAGCTCGCGGAGCGGAGCCGAGGCCGGCCCGCCGGTTGGTGCCGCGGCGTTTTCGGGCGGGAGTACAGCCGGTTGCTCGGGGACGATCCCGTTGGCGGACTGTGCGCGGTGAATCATCAGCTACCTCCAGCGGTAGCGTAGTACGACCGGACGCGGGCGACCACGCTTTGCGCCCCGGCTGTAAGAGGGTTGTGCCGTCCGCAGGACGCGGGTAGCCGTGCGTTATTGCCAGAGCGCGAATCCCATCGCGCAGCCGACGCCGGTGGGCGCGCGGTAGAGCGGCTGGTACTCCAGCACTGCCGCCGGCCGGTCCAGGGCGCCCGCCGCCACGATCCAGTTGCGGATCTCCGACGTGCCCTCAACCAGCGCGGCCGCGGCCAGACTCGCCAGGTAGCCGAGGTCGTTGCGCTCCAGCGCCGCCAGCACGCCGTGGTCGAGCGCCTCGTCGATCTTCGTGTGGAGGCCGCCCGAGGCGACCACGACCACCCGCCCCCCGCCATCGTGGTCGCGCAGCGCGGCCGCCAGCGCCTGCCCGAACTGCACGCAGCGCCGCGCCGACGGCGCGGGGGGGTAGTACGTGTTCACCATGATCGGCACGATACGGCACCGCGCCGTGGGCAGCAGGAACTTAAGCGGCCGGGCGAAAGCGTGGCCCAGGCCGCCCGCGTAGCGCGTCTGCCGCGAGTAGGCGGGGTCGAAGCCGCGCTCGGACAACGCCTCGACGATCGAGAGCGCCAGCGGCGCGTCCACCTCGTAGCGCGCCCGGTTCTCGGACAGCGGCTGGTCGAGGTAGCGCAGGCTGGTGCTGGCCTCCACCGCGTCGCCCAGGAAGATCGTGAACGGCGGCATGTTGTCGTCGAGCAGGTTCTCGTGCTGGTCGTCACCCACGATGACGACCGTGTCGGGCGCGAGGGCATCCAGCCGCTCCCGCAGGCGCTCGATGGCCGCGTGGCACTGGCGCCACTTCGCCCACTTGGCGTCCAGCGTCTCGCGCTCCAGCTCCGGCCGCACGGGGAGCGGGTCCCAGCTCCGCGTGTGCAGGAGCCTCCACTGGTCGGGATTGAGCATCAACTGCGGCGCGTGCGACATCGCCAGGCCGCCCACGATCTCCGCCATCGCGCCTTGCCTCCGGCCCTACGACCGTTCGCGTGCCCAGCGCAACCATAGACCGTCGCGTTTCCGGCGTCAACGACGGTTGCTCGCGGCGGCCGGCTCTGGTACGTTGCGGCCATGATAGTCCCAGCCGCCTCCGCCCCCGATCCGGCCGGCGCCGCGCCGGACGTCGGCTCGCTCAGTCCCTGGAGCGTCCTGCGCCAGCGCGACTTCCGCCTGCTGTGCGTCGGGCTGCTCGTCTCCAACACCGGCACGCGCGTGCAGCAGCTCGCCCAGAACTGGCTGCTCTGGGAGCTGACCCACTCCGCCTGGGCGCTGGGGCTGTACGGGCTCTTCCGCACCGTCCCGTTCCTCGCCGTGTCGCTCTACGCCGGCGTGCTGGCCGACCGCCTGGACCGCCGGCACCTGCTCGTCTGGTCGAACGGCGTCAGCATGATCTACCCGCTGCTGCTCGGCGTCCTGGTGGCGCTCGGCCGGGCCGAGCCCTGGCACATCTACCTGATGGCGCTGCTCAGCGCCACGGCCGACAGCTTCGACAACCCCGCGCGCCAGGCACTCATCCCCACGCTGGTGCCTCGCGCCCAGCTGATGTCGGCGCTGAGCCTGATGAACGGCCTGCGGCGCATCGCCACGCTCGTCGGCCCGTCGCTCGGCGGCCTGATCATCCTCTGGCTCGGGACCGCCGGGGCGTTCTACGTGAACGGGCTCAGCTACGGCGCCGTCGTGCTGGCGGCCCTGCTGATGCGCGCCCCGCTGCCCACGCCCGGCACGGCCGCCACCCGCGCCTGGAGCATGGTGCGCGAGGGGCTGGACTACGTGCGCCAGCACGAGCTGCTGGGCACGCTGCTAGCGGTCGAGACGGTCGTCACCCTCTGCACGTCGTATCAGTCGATCATGCCCGTCTTCGCCGATCAGGTGCTGGGCGTGGGCCCCGGGGGGCTGGGGCTGCTGATGTCGGCGCCGGGGCTGGGGGCCGTGGTCGGCTCCGTCACCCTGGTGTGCCGCGGCGACGTCCGCGCCAAGGGCCGCTGGCTGCTGGTGAGCGGCGGCCTGTTCGGCGTCTCGCTGCTCGCCTTCGCCGTCTCGCACAACTTCGCGCTGTCGCTGGCAGCGCTGGTGGCGGTCGGCTGCATGGACGCGGTGTACGCGGCCGTCCGTAACACGATCGTGCAGCTCGCGGCGCCGGAGGCCTTCCGTGGGCGCGTGGTGAGCGTGCAGACGATCGCCCAGCGCGGCCTCTCCCCGAGCGGCAACTTCGTGACCGGCAGCCTGGCCGCCGTCGTCGGCGCGCCGCTCGCCGTGGCGCTGCTCGGCGTGGTGACGACCGCCCTCGTCCTCTGGCGCGGCATCGCCCTGCCGGCGCTGCGCGACTACCGCGACGAGTGATCCCCGCCCGCGCGGCTGCCCATTGCCGCCCGCTTGCGCTAACTGGCAGCGGACCGACGAGGGGCCTCTGCTCGGCGCTTAAGCCCGTCAGGAGACAGCTACGGCGTCTGGTGGCGACGGCGCTGGCCGGTCGCCATCGCTGCCATGGATGCCACGTGGCTCTGAATCCGTGACGAGGGCCGCCCGTAGTGGGGGCGGCCCTCGTCCGTGAATGAGGCGATCATCTCGGACACCATTGCAGCCAGTCGCCGCGGACGCGACCGCGCGAGGGTGTTGAATCGGGGTCGAAGGCCGGCACCCGCAATGCACTGAGTTCGTGCGCCATAATCGCGGAAACTCGTGTAACGATTTTGCGAGAGGATCGTTTTATGAGTAGACAACTGCAGCCGCTGACTGCCGCAAGAAGTATGCCATGCTGATCTAGCGCGGTAACGTTTGGCGTGGTGGAGAGCGCAGGAGCGGCTTGCCGGACGACTATCAATGGGCAGGGCGATTAGCCGAAACGATCCGCGCCCGCCATAGAAGGAGGACGCCAAGGCGCGAGCAATCTTCTCAGCCGTCGCCCGCTCCTCTCCCAGGCCGATTGGCACCGATGCGGCGCCGCGGCTTGATGACCGGGCTCGCGGCCCTGGCTGCCGGGGCCTTAGCGAAAACCACCGCCTCGCCCGTCGCCGCGAGCGATGGCCAGGCGCTTGTCGCGGGCCAGACGAACACTGCTACGAGCACGACGCGGCTCGATCGGAGCGGCGCGGCGGCGGTGGCGCTCGTCGTGACGAACACCAACGCGGACGGCATCCAGGCCGTGGTGCCCCCAGGCGGCACGGATACCTACGGCGTTTGGGGCGACAACACCGCCGGCTCTGGCGTCGGCGGCATCAGCTCCTCGGGTAATGGCGTGGCGGGGGCCGCATACAACGGCATCGGCGTGCTCGGCGACTCGGAGAGTGGTCCCGGAGTGGATAGCGCTTCTCGGAACCACTACGGAGTCATCGGCCGGTCGACCAACAGTATCGGCGTGCGCGGCGAGAGCGCCTCGCAGCCAGGCGTCCAGGGCGAGTGTGCCAACCACTACGGTGTCCACGGTACCTCAACAAACTACCCTGGCGTCCGGGGGGATTCCACCGCGAACCCTGGCGTATGGGGGCACTCGACCAACGACATCGGCGTCAAGGGAACGTCCCAGAATCACGTCGGCGTGCGGGGTGAGGCTACCGCGCAGCCCGCGGTGTGGGGTGACTGCTACAACCACTACGGTGTCTACGGCACCTCCGCAGGCAATGCCGGGGTAGTGGGGCAGACCGGCTCGACCAACGGCAATCCGGGCGTGATGGGAATCGCCAACGGCGGCTACGGCGTCTACGGCAACTCGCAGAGCCTCCAGGGCGTGATGGGAATCTCCACCAGCGGGTACGGCGCCATGGGACAGTCGACCAGCAGCATCGGCGTGTTCGGGCTCTCCACCGACAACACGGGCGTCTATGGGCAATCGAGCACTGGTCACGGCGTGTACGGGTTCTCCCAGGCCGCTCATGGGATCGTCGGCAGCTCGGCGTCGGGGTTGGCGGGGTACTTCCAGGGCAACGTGCAGGTGAACGGGGCGTTCACGGTGTACGGAGGCCCGAAGTCCGCGGCCGTACCCCATCCTGATGGCTCGCAGCGCCGTATGTACTGTATCGAAAGCCCCGATAGCCTATTCGAGGACTTTGGGTCGAGCCAGCTCACGGCCGGGCGCACGGTGGTCACCCTGGACGCCGATTTCGCAGCGATCGTGCAGAACAACAGCTATCAGGTCTTCCTGACGGCCGAGAATGACTCCAACGGACTCTACGTCACGAACAAGAGCCCGACCAGCTTCGAGGTACGCGAGTCCCGCCTGGGCACCAGCAATACGCCGTTTAGCTACCGCGTCGTCGCCAGACGCAAGGACATCGCCGCTGTGCGGCTAGAGCGAGTGACAATCGCGGCGGCCCTCCCGCCCGAGCGGCGTCGGCCCATCGCCCCGGTCACTCCCATTCCGGCCCGCGACGTGGCGGCGCCCCAGCCGAGCCAGCCCAAGGCCGTGACCGCACCACCGCCCGTGGAGCGCCGCCCGCCACCCGTCCATTAGCGTCAGAGGCCAACCCGCGTGGCGAAACGTGGTCGACCTGCATCAAGACCTGCAAAGTATCTGAGGGCCCAGAGAAGGGGACGGTTGCCGTGAAGAGCCGACGATGCCTGGCGATGCTGCTGCAAACGGCCATAGTCTGCCTGGTGGTACTCGCTGGCCAGCCCGGCCTCGTGCAGCAGCCGACGGCCCAGGCGCGCAACGCCCCGGCCGCGGTCTTGGCCCAGGCGCCGACCGTTTCCGCGCGGCCGAGCAGCGTGCCAGCTGGGGGTACCATCGGCGTGACCTGGACGGGCATCGGCAGTCCCAACAGCAACGACCGCATCGGCGTGTACCAGGGCAGCACGGACCTCAACCTCTGGGTGTACACGGACGGCCGCAGCGGCGGCCAGGCTGCCATTCCGCTCCCCGCGGCGCTCACCCCTGCAAGCAACTATTCGTTGCGTCTGTACGCGGCCGGCGGTGGCCTGCTCGCGACAAGCCCGCCTTTTACAGTGACGGCCGCAGTGGGCGGAGCACCCAGTAGTGGGCCGAGCGTGAGCGCGCGGCCCGATTCGGTGCCGGTCGGCGGGACGGTCAGCGCGACGTGGACGGGGATCGCGAGCCCCAACGTCAACGACCGGGTCGAGGTGTACGCGGGACCCAATCCGGTCAACCTACGTGCGTACACGGACGGCAGGGCGAGTGGGCAAGCGGCAATCGCCCTCACCGGGGTGGGCGAAGGCAGCTACAACCTGCGGCTGTTCGACGACGGCGGCACGCTGCTCGCCACGAGCGGCCCCTTCCGCATCGGTCCGCCTCCGACGCCGCTGCCCACGAGTACGCCGACGCCGGTGCCCACCCAGGTTGCCTCGCCCACGCCAGCGCCCGGCTCTTGCATCCCGGTCGAGGTGCCACCGGCGGGCACCGCGAGCAACCCGCCCTACATCAACGGCGGGAGCGTGGGCGGCGTGCACACGCTGACCGGCAGCTACAGCTACAGCCACACCGACATCGCCATCGCGGGCGTGGGGCCGGCGCCCAGCTTTACTCGCACCTACAACGCCAACGACTCCCGTAGCGGGTCGCTGGGCGTCGGCTGGACCCATAACTACGCTATCCGCCTGGTCCGGCCCGCGTCCAGCAGCAACGACATCGTACTCGTGGGCCCACAGGGGCGCAGCGACCACTACACGTATACGGGCGACCCGAATGGCTTCTGGAGTCCGCCAGCCGGCGTGTTCACGACGCTACAGAAGCAGACGAACGGCGCGTTCGAGGCCAAGGCGCTGGACCAGAGCCGGATGACGTTCAACGCGTGCGGCCGCCTGGACGCCATCATCGATCGCTACGGCAACAGCAGCGATCTGACCTACGATCCCGTGACCGGCCGGCTGGCGCTCATCGCGGATCCCGCGGGCCGCGGCTCCCTCTCGCTCGGGTACGACGCCAACGGCCGGCTAACGAGCGTCCAGGACTGGAGCGGCCGGCCGGCGGTGACGTATGAGTACGACGCGAGCGGCCGGCTGTCGAAGGTCCACGACCGGATGACCGTGCCGGACGGGGGAAACGTCACGACCTTCGGCTACGACGCCGGCTCGCGGCTGTCAACGATCACCGACGCCCGGACCGCCAGCCCGTGCCCCAGCACCGGCTGCGTGGTGCTGACCAACACCTACTATCCCAGCGGGCAGGTACACTATCAGGACGACGCCGCGGGCCAGCGAACGACCTTCACCTACCGCACGAGCCCACCCGGCGCCGACGTCACGTTCCCCGCGACCAGCTATCAGGCCACGTTTCAGCCGACTCAATCCTACACCTACGATGGCAACGGCTGGCTCACGACCGAGGTGACGAGTCCGGAGAGCGGTATCTCGTACACGGTGAGCCACGCGTATGACGCGACCAAGGGTGTACGCACGTCCACCACCGACGCCCGGGGCGCCACCACCACCTATTGTTACGACGTGTCCACGGCCGGGACGGCGCTCGGCACACGCGGCCTGCTCACGCGCGTGATCGCGCCGTCGGTGTTCAGCAGCGACATCGGCGCCAACACCCGGCCGACGACGCTGACCGAGTACGATGGCCTGAACCGCCCCACGCGGGTGTACTCGCCCAAGGGCGTCAACACGGCGGCCATCCCGCCCACCTGTAGCGCGGACTATACCGCGCCCAACGCGCTGGACCTCGCCTACGCCACCGACAAGGCGTATAGCGGGCACAACGAGCTTACGGCGGTCACGCGGCGGTACTACAGCTACGACCAGAATGGGAACCGCACGGGGGCAATGCAGGTCGCGACCACGAAGTACGAGTACTCGTCCACCTGGCCCGGGCAGGTGACGTACGAGACGCCGCCGCGGGGAAACCCGGGCCCCCAGCCTGACCACGCCTACGCTACCGCGCACACGTATTACGGTCCCGGCGACCCGCAGGCCGGCATGAGGGCCACCACGCAGCCGCCGGCCCAAACGGCAGTGTACATGTGCTACGACGCCGTTGGGCGCCTGACGGCCAAGAGCGACGGCTTCGTGAACGCCTGCGATTCTGTCCGGAACCAGAACCACCGCTGGGACTACACCTACGATAACGAGGACCGGCTGCTCAGCACCACGTCTCCCCCCACGACCTTCGGGCAGGCCAATACGCGACTGACGACTAGCAGTAGCTACGATGCGGTGGGGCACCAGGTAACCGCGACGGATGCTGTGGGCAACATCACTCGCTATACCTATGATACTCGTGGCCAGCTCTTTGAGGTGCGCCAGAGCAAGGACTTCGCCAATCCGGACAACGATTCGAGCCCGCAAATCACACGCTACCTCTACGATGGTCTCGGCCACCGGCAGTGGGTCTACAAACTTCAAGGGACGCAGCAGCTCACGCAGGCTCAGTATCGTTCGGACGGTCTGGGGCGCCTCCGCGAGGAGATCGAGTACGTCACTTACCCAAGCAGCCTCACGCTGACCCGCACGTACGGCTACGACTCGAATGGCAATCGCACCTCGCAAAGCAACCCAAACGGCGGCAGCATCTCCTGGGGGTACGATGCGCTGGACCGGCCGACCACCATCAGCTACTCCCCCAGTGCTTCCACACCCGGCGTCACCTACCATTACGACCGCGGCGGGCGCCGTACCCAGATGATCACGGACACCCAGGGCAGCAGCACCTACACCTACGATGAGCGCGACGCCTTAGTGCGTATCGAGACGCCCTATGTGGGCGGCAGCGGGACGAAGGTCGTCCGCTACGGATACGACTTGGATGGCAACCGGGCCTGGCTGCGCTATCCACGGCAGCCCAGCCAGATCGAAGGCGATCAACTTACCTACACTCGTGACGTAGCTGGTCGTATCACATTTCTCACCGATTGGCTGAATCGCTCGACGGTCTACAGCTATCACCCCACTGACGGCAAGCTGACTAAGCAGAGTAACGTTACCGGCACGACGAAGACTCCAGAGTATGACAATCTACGCCGTCTGACCGGCTTGGCTCATAACTATAGCGCAGGCTCCGCGATCGCAGCGGACAGCTATCTGCTGGACGGCAATGGCAGCCCTTACGAGATCGACGGATTTGCCCAAAATGCTTGCCCATCTCCGGGCTGCACGCCGAGTGCGACCAGTTACAAGCACCGGTACGGCTACGACCATCTCAACCGTCTCATTAGCTTCAACGACGACGATCAAGTCGCCGCGCTACCATCAGGGATAAGCCAGCATTACGACGCGGCCCATAATATGTCGGATTTCACACTGAATTTCCCGCCGCCGACACCCGGCCAAACCTGGACCAATACTCCCAATGGAGCTGATTGGCTCCTCGCACAGACCCGATCTGGAGCCGCCGGATCATTCACCTACGGTTATGATAACAATGGTAATCAAACGAGCGAGTCGAATACCATCGCTTATCCCCAGTACACCTTTAGTTATGCCATCGCTGACCGACCGCTTACAGCAGCATCTGGTGTAACCACAGCCTATTTCACGTACGATGGCGACGGGGTGCGTGTCTTCAAATCGGTGGGGTCAACGCACTACCTATACGTCTATGATCGTAGCGCCAAGACCCCGACTCTCTTAGAGGATGGTAGTCGCCGCTACGTGTCCGGGCCGACAGGCATTCTGTATACCACCGACATCACTGGTGGTGGGAACCCACAGCTCATTTACCACACGGACAACCAGGGATCAGTTCGCGCCATCACAAACTACAGCGCGCAGCTGGTGTACAGCACGCGCTATGAGCCGTACGGCAACCTGCGGCACACGGCGAGCGTTGCCGGGTTCGCGGCGCAGCCGCTCGGCTACACGGGCGCCCCCTTCGACCCAGAGGGCGCGGTCATCTACCTGAACGCGCGCTACTACGCCCCTGGCGAGGCGCGCTTCATCCAGCGCGACAGCGTCTTCGGCAGCGACACCGACCCGGTCTCCCTCAACCGCTATGTGTATGCCCGCGACAACCCCATGGTGTTCACCGACCCCAGCGGGCGTCAGGCGTGCCCATCGTTGTTCTCCCTGGCAGCGTGCGGCCCATATCTGGGCCTCGACCCGTATCATCCTGACTTTGCGCACGCGTACGGCGAACTAGCAGGCCCATGCAATCTGTTTACCGCGTGCGGCAATAGTGGCATGTATGGACACGTCTACGCTGCGGATATGGGACCAGTGTTCGAGAATGGCGGCCTGGTGGGATTGATGGTCGGTGGTGCGCTGAGCGGTCCCGTCTGGCATGGGCACCATACCGTTCCACGCGCTATACTGAATCAGCTACCGCCAGCGCTAGCCGGGCAGTTTGGAACGCGAGAGCATATCTGGCGCATTCCACAGACCATTCATGAAGAGCTTCACTACGCTGCGCCAGGTATGCCATACGCAGGGCGGGGAGGACTATACCGCCTTCGGTGGGAGCAAGAGATAGCCGCGCGCGGTGGGGTACCCGCGCTCGACGCCCGAGCAATCACCGAGATCCGGGATATGCTGGTTGAAGAATTTGGCATCGGAGTCTACCGTCCATGAAGCTATTTCACTTCAAGATGCCGCCGGATACCGGAGAGTACGCCGAGGCCATTGCACGAGGAACTTGGGCGCCTGATCCCGGGCCAGGCCTCTGCCCTGAATGTGGGCACTCACGACAATATCGTGTCCCGCCACTCATCCTTCAGTGGATGCCAGGCTCTGATCGAGTCGCGGACTTCACCTGGGCTGGGGCGGGCGCTGAGGTCGTGGTGACCCAGCGAGTGCGTGATGTGCTGGAAAGCGCGTTCAAGAACATTCGATTTCTGGGTATCGAGATCTGGCAGCCACCAAAACTGCCGCGTCCATCTGATCTAACAAGGCGCAAGAAGCGGCGTGTCTGGCTACCGTATGACGGTCCGGCCCTGTGGGATCTACAACCTGAGAGTCGCTCCAAAATTGATCAGAATAGATCTAACGTGAAGTTATTACACGTGTGTAAGACATGTGGGCGGATGATTTGGGATATTCCTCAGTATGGCCAACGCACCCTAGTGGTAGACAGGTCTACTTGGGATGGAGCGCATATATTTCGCCTGGACGCCTACCCATACTGGGTATTTTGTACGGATATGGCAAGAGAGTTCATCGAGCGCCAGAGGTTCACGAACGTCACCTTCGAACTCGATGGTATAATTCCGGACTGAATGCCTTCTCGTAGAATCTGTCGTAGGAGTTGTATATGGACCCATTATCGACCCCCCCTGACGATCAAGCAGGTTCATGCCCTGTCAGCTTAAGCAGTCTGCTGAGATACTTGGCCATCGAAATACCAGATGATGAGATCAGTGACGACGATCTAGAGTTTGTACGAACCGCTATGGTCGACGGATTCACCTACTGGATCTGGCGCCTTATCGATGTCTACGGGGACCAGTGCTACGCTCTGGTGACGCTCTGGCCCAATGGTGGGACCAGCATCGATTATGGACCATCTCGCGGGATGTCACCGGAGGAGTTTGTTGCTACAACTCACAATAGCTAGGCAGCGGGACATCGTATGCGAGCTGCCCGGTCATAATTCAGCACTGGGTGGCCGAAGCAGAACCCGACCTGAAAGTTTACTGGCTCGGACCGCGCGAAAGCAGATTCGCTTGCTCGCAGCAAGCCGGCTGCTTGGGCGCGCTCCGGCAGTGTACGTTTACAATTGCATGGGGCACGCGCACCGAAGAACCGGCCGGTATCCTCCGGGCCGGAAGACAACCGGCGCTACGTACCGGGCCTGACCGGCGTCCTATGCACTACGGGCCTTCCCGCGTGGGCACGCCGCAGCTCATCTACCACACCGACCAGCAGGGCTCGGTGCGGGCCATTACGAACGGCAGCGCACAGCTGGTGTACAGCACGCGCTATGAGCCGTACGGCCACCCGCGGCACACGGCGAACGGTGCAGGATACTCGGAGCAGCCGCTCGCTTACACCGGCGCCCCCTTCGACCCAGAGGGCGCGGTCATCTACCTGAACGCGCGCTACTACGCCCCTGGCGAGGCGCGCTTCATCCAGCGCGACAGCGTCTTCGGCAGCGACACCGACCCCGTCTCCCTCAACCGCTATGTGTATGCCCGCGACAATCCGATGATGTACAATGACCCGAGTGGGCATGACGCCTGTGGAGGCGATATTCCTTGCAGTCCGTCACTGAATTGGGGATGTGGTCCCTACTATCCGTGGTGCCTAATTCAGCAGATATCGGGCGCTTACGGTGCCGCGCTAGGCGTTACACTGCCTGACGAAGGGCCGCTGTTCGGCGCAGAGCCAGTATTTCGCAACGTCCCATTTGCGCTGCATCCAAACCTAGAGTGGAGGCTCAATGATCCTCGTATGCAGGGTCTTCAAGGGCGGCTCACAGCTGATGACATCAATGGCCTTCTGAACAACCCAAACGCTGTACGATTTATGAACAGAGCGAACCTCGCCATAAGTGTAGTCCAGGACGCGCCGGGAATGACACATCCATTACGTATTACCGTTTCCGACACCAGGATGGAGGTAATTTCCTTGGGTCCAATTGATTGGAGCAGGGTCAGGAACCGGATCGCAGCTGGCGACTACATACTACTTCCATTCTCCGCATTGCCGCCGCCACGTTAGGGAGGATACGATGGCAGAGGTAACTCTTGGAGAGATAATCCAATGGCTTGTTCAGAGAGGGCAGAAGGATGCCATGCAGATCGTGCGAATCCGATTTGATAGACCAGGGTACGTAACAGATGCGATTGCTGAGGACTTAAAAGATCAGATCATATCGACGGACTGCCCATACGGAATTGTCGTTATAACATTCGACAAATTTGGAATGCTTGAATCCGTCGAGGTTACATAGTTATTGACAAATGTGTCTAACGCACTGGCGCGGTGTCCACGGGACGGATATTGACATTCGGTGAAGGTATAATACCAGAAAACCTCGATGAGAATTCGAAATGCAGTAGGCGAGGCATGACGCAGCGAACCCTGCCGTGCGGTTATCTTACAGACGTAACCGGCGTACAATGGATGGATGAACTAGGGCGAGGCCTATTACTGATCTGAGCCTTGGCTCGTAACCCTGCCCGCCGGGACCATCGCGGCGGCGCGCGCCTGGCTGAGCGGTCCGCTTGAGCGCCTCGAACGTATTTACGAGCTGACGCTCGGATTAGTAGTTCCTCGTAGACGGAAGGCGAGCAAGGTGACGTTCCCAGAGGCAAGCCGCGAATCGATTGCCGGTTTCGAGCAGAACTGCGCTTGGCAAGGGAACCCACCACCTATGAAGGCAAACACGGTGGCAGTAGCATGCATATTGGCTGTAAGTAAGCGATGCCGAAATCCAGCGCGTAGAGGGTTTCAGATGAAGAATAGATATTTACACCGCGTATGGGTTTGGGCTGTCCTTGTATTGGGCGTGTGGAGTATGCCAGCCAATGCGTACGTTCATTCCACCCCGGGAGTGGCCGGTGTTGCCAGGGAAAGGCCTGAATGGTCGGCACCCGGGCAGATCGCTGCCCAGCAAGCGGTGGTTCGCCTCGGCGTGCAGCCTGACCTGGTGGATCCGAGCGTGTTCGTGGCGCAGGAACAGGGAGCGCTGGCGGACGCGGGGCTGGCGCTGGAGGTGCGGTACCTCGGCTGGGGCGAGATCATGGACTCGCTGGCGGACGGCGGGCTCGACGCGGGCCTGATAAGCTCGGTGGCATTCGTTAGCGCGCGGGCGCTCGGGCACGACCTGCGGATCGTGGCGGCGGGCACGGTGGAGCAAGCGGCTGCGCCGACGCGCCGGTTGGTGGTACCCGAGCGATCCACTATCCAACGGGCAGGTGATCTGGTCGATCACTGGGTTGGGGTGCCCGCATTGGGCAGTGCCGATCACCTCATGCTCCAGTCATGGCTCACTCGGTAGGGTGTCGACTCCCAGCAGGTGCACTTCGCTGAGCTATCAGCACCGCTCTTGGTATCCGCGTTAATGGACGGGCGACTGGACGCAGCCCTGCTGTCGGAGCCCTATCTCAGCGCCGTTACGGATTATGGGGTGCGAGCGCTCGATTCACCCTATGGTGATCTCGGCCAGGGCTCGACGGCGCTCAGCTATTTCGTCGCGGACGCGACCTGGCTCAGTAGCCACGGCGACCAGGCCCGTCGCTTCGCCAGTATCATCCATCGCACCCACGCCGATCTACAGGCAAATCCGGTGGCTTATCGCGCGGCGCTGGCCCGGCATCTGGGCCTCGATCAGGCCATCGCCGATCGGGTGGCGCTTCCCACCCTCGAAACGCGCGTCACTGTTGCTCAGGTTCAGAGGTGGGTTGAGCTCCTGCCACAGCTCGACGCGGGTCACGGCGTGAGCCTCCCCTTGGTCAGTAGCGATATCTTGTTCGACAGTGTCCGATAGCGTGCAAGATGGAGACCCTCGCGCGCCGAGCACGATGCTATGGGGCTCGACGCACAACGGTTACGGCTAGAACGTCACGTCTCGCCGCCGGCACGATGCAGTTGAGTTGAATGAGCATGTGCTGAACTCCTAGCAGGCGCTTTCTGACCTTGCGCGCCCCCCGGCGACCTGCCATACTCAGCGACGCGCCCCTCGGAGACCCCGACTGCATCCTTGAACTGGCGGGAGCGACATGGCGCGAGTCACCGTCGCGGACGTCCAGCGCATGAAGGCCGAGCGCCGCAAGATCGTGGTGCTCACCGCCTACTACTACGAGATGGCGCGGGCCATCGATCGGGCCGCCCCGGACATGATCCTGGTGGGCGACAGCGGCGGCCGCTTCCTGCTCGGCCACCCCGACAACAACGACGTGACGATGGACGAGATGGTCCTGATGACGCGCAGCGTCTGCCGCGGCGCCGAGCACGCGCTGGTCGTCGGCGACCTGCCCTTTATGTCGTATCAGGTGAGCGTCGAGGAGGCCATTCGCAACGCGGGCCGCCTCGTCAAGGAGACGCGCTGCCAGGCCGTGAAGCTGGAGGGAGGCGCCGAGTTCGCGCCGACGGTCCGGGCGCTCGTGCAAGTGGGCATCTCGGTCATGGCCCACACGGGGCTGACGCCGATGACCAGCGCGGCGGTCGGCGGCTACCTGGGCGGCGCGGTGCTCCCCGAGGAGCAGGTCCGGCGCGACGCGCTCGCCCTGCAGGACGCGGGCGCCTTCTCGATCATCCTCACGGGCGTGTCGCCCGATTTGGCGGCGCGGCTGAGCCAGGAGCTGCGCGTTCCGGTGATCAGCGGCCACGGGGCCGGCGACGACTGCGACGGGCAGATCGGCGTGGCGCCCAGCAGCCTGGGCTGGACCGCCGAGCAAATCGACCGCCCGCGCACGCCGTACGGGCCCGTCTCACGCGCCGTCTACGAGGCCGCGGCCGCCTACGTGGCGGACGTGCGCGCCGGCAAGCCTGTCCGCGCCGCCCGCGAGCGCGTCCCCCCCGACTGACAAGGAGGCATCACATGGCTGATACGGCCGCCGCGAAGAGCATCGTCAACGTCACCGGCATCCACCACATCAGCATTCCCTGCAACGACCTCCAGCGCGCGATCCGCTTCTACACCGAGGTGCTCGGGATGCGGTTCGTGCGCATCGTCCAGGGCGACACCGCGCCGCACTTCCTCGGCACGAACCTGCCCGCCGGGCTGCAGTGGGACAACGCCGCCGCCGAGCGGGAGTACCGCGAGTACCTCGCGACGTACGAGCAGCCGCGCCCCGGCCGGACGCCCGGGACGACGATCGCGCAGCTCCGCGCCGGGGAGGACGAGGTGGACCTGTTCTTACGCCCGGAGCCCGTCGAGCGCGACACGCTCGCGGAGAACGGCGTCTTCCACCAGTCCTTCCACATCTCGCCGGCGGACATGGCGCGGCTGGCCGAGCTGAAGGAGCGCGGCGACACCACGATCCGCTTCCACAATGGCCCGACGCTCCGCTGGCCGCACGGCAAGGCGCTCTACCTCTGGGACAGTGAGGGCAACTACATCGAGCTGGAGTCGGACGAAGACCTGCCGGCGCAGTTCGGCCGGTCCGCCTCCCACTGAGCAGCAGCGCGCGTAGCCTAGACACGAGCCTGCTGCCAAGGAGGACACATGACACTCGCCGCACGCTTGCTGTGCCTGCTCCTCGGCGTGGGCGCACTGCTGGCCGCCTGCCAGCCGGCCCAGCCCGCGTCGCGGTCGGCCCAGCCCGCCCAACCGGCCCAGGCCGCCGGGCCGCCCGCGTCGCAGCCGACCCGGGCGGCGCCGGCCAAGCTCGCTATTGGCAAGACGGGCCAGGGCGCCGAGGTGCAATTCTGGCCGGTCTACGTGGCGAACGCCCAGGGCTACTTCGCGCAAGAGGGCGTCGACGTCGAGCTGATCACGGTGCCGGCGGCCTACACGGCGACGCAAGCGCTCGTCGGCGGCGACGTGCAGCTCGTCGGCTTCACGGTCCTGTCGATGGCGGCGGCCGTGGTGGGCGGGGCGCTGCTGAAGCTCGTCGCCTCCACCCAGGACTTGCCCAGCATCCGCGTGGTCGTCCAGCCCGAGATCAACTCCTGGGCCGACCTGAAGGGCAAGGTCATCAGCTCGGGCAACACCACTGGCGACTACTTCGACGTGGTGATGCGCATGGTGCTCGCCGCGAACGGCCTGCACGACGGCGACTACACGATGCGCACGATGCCGGGCGCCGCGCGGCTGCCCGCGCTGCAGACCGGCCAGGTCGCGGGCGCGCTGCTCAGCGACTACGACGCCAACCTCGCGCTGCGCGACGGCTTTAAGTCGTTCGGCTTCGTGCAGGACTACGTCAAGGACATCCAGTACAGCGGCTACGCGGTGGACGATAACTGGGCGAAGGCGAACGACGCCGCGCTCGTCGGCTACCTGCGCGGGCTGTTGCGCGCCACGAGCTGGCTGTTCGACCCCGCGAACCGCGACGAGGCGAACCGGCTGTTCCTGGCGCAGGGGCCGGAGCTGGGCAGCGAGCAGGTCGAGCGGCTGTACGATCAGGCAATCACGGACAAGATGCTGTCGCGCACCTTGCGCCCCAACCTCACGGGCACGGAGAGCATCCTGAAGCTCGCCTACCAGCAGGGCGCCCTCCCCGAGATCCCGCCCAACGACCGCTGGATCGACCTGAGCTATCTGGACCGGGCCAGCCGCTAGCCCCGCCCGCATTCGCTCCCTGGGAGAAGGCTGGGGTAATACCAACTGACGGCCAATCCTTCCTTTTCCTACCGGCCCGGCCTGCTTGGCTGCTGGCGGTGTACGCGAACTGATCGGCGTCGCTTGATATAAGGGGGCCGCCGGCGCGGGCCGCTCGCTATGCGCCCGCGGTGGCGGGGCGCTCGAAGGAGAGCGCCCGGGCGAGGGCGGCGACGCGCTCGCCGATCTGGGCGAGGCGCTCTGCCGACAGGCGCTGGCTGGGCCCGACGACGCCCAGCGCCCCGACCGGGCGCGGGTCGCCGAGGTGTAGCCAGGAGGCGGCGCCCGACACGCCCACCAGGTACTCCTCCTGGTCGAGCGCGTAGCCACGCTGGCGCGTCGCCTCGATCTCGCGCCGCAGCGCGCGCCGCGCCGTGATCGTGCGCTCGGTGTAGCGCGTGAGCGGGAGATCGGTTAGCAAGCTCCCCGCCTGCTCGGGCGGTAGCCCCGCCAGCGCCGCCTTGCCCAGACAGCCCATCGCGATGTGCGAGCGGCGGCCGAGCGGCGACAGCACCCCTACCGGGTGGCGCGAATCGACCTTCGCCACGACCACCACCTCGTGCGAGGTCCAGTCCACCTGCGTCACCAGCACCGTCTCGCCCGTCTCCTCGGCCAGCGTCTGCACCGTTTCCGCGACGACCTGGGCCAGCACGAGGCGACTCTGCACGATGGCGCCCAGCTCGAACAGGCGGAAGCCGGGCTCGTAGCGCCCATCCTCCGCCTGTCGCACGAGCCCATTCGTCACGAGCGACGAGACGATGCGGTAGGCCGACGGCTTGGGCAGGCGGGCCGCCTGGGCGAGCTGCGCCAGGGACAGCGACGGCTGGCCGAATGAGAAGCTGAGCAGGATCGCGGCGGCGCGGTCGACGGCGCGCGGCCCGATCGCCGCCGTCTCCTTGCCGGCGCCCCCGCGCCGCCCCGCGGCCTTCGCCACCATTCGGATCTCCGCCCGGTCGGTGCCCGGGTCGCTCACGTCGTCACCCCTGCTCCCCTCGCGGCTGCGCTAAGCTTACGGTCTCAACAGATTGCCACTTCGGCCGCCGCCGTGAACGGCGGGCCCAGGTCCCGTCTAGTGGCCTGCCGTTCACGGCGGCGACGGTAGGAACCACCCAGGTCGCTTGCTCCGATCGTGTCGCCACGGCTACCGCCCCTGGTAGGGGCCGAGGCGCTGCAGCGCCGCCTCGCGGAAGCGGTTGTCCACGACCGTCGTCACGTCGATCGGGTTCGGGATGGCGCCGAACTCGGTGTAGAACGTCTGCTGGTCGATCAGGTTCGCCACGTTCAGCGTGCCGTCGGGATCGATGTACGACAGGCCCATGCGCTCGTAGATGGCGGGGTCCTTCACCGACGTGTGCTTCGTGAGCATCTGCACGATGGCCGCACGGTCCGTGCCCTGCTTGAACGCCGCGTTGTAGTCGCGCGCGCCGCGCAGGTAGGCGATCATGAAGCGCTGGCCCACGTCGGGCGCGTTGTGCAGCAGGCCCGGCCCGTAGGTGAGGACCGCCGGCGTCAGGCCCGGCGCGTAATCGACGGTGGCCTTCCACTTCGTCGCCACGCCGCGGTCGGCGGCCAGCGTCGAGAAGGGCTCGCTGGTATGCGCAGCGTCGATGCTGCCGTTCGCGAAGGCCGGGATCATATCCGGGAACGGCAGCTCGACGATGTTCACGTCGGCCAGCGTCAGCCCGCCGTGGGCGAGCCCGCGCGCCACGGTGTAGTCGCCGACTGTCGGCCGCCCGGGCGGGATGGCGATCGCGCGGCCGCGGAAGTCCGGCCAATCGCGGATCGCGCCGCTGTCGGCCAGCTCCTTGCGTACCATCAGGTAGCCCGAGTTGAAGCCCTCCTCGTAGCTGCTCAGGCTGCCGACCATCTTCACGTCCACGCCGCGCTGCACGGCGTTCACGAACCCGGGGCTGAACGCGCCGCCTGAGGCATCCACCTGGCCCGTGGCGAGCGCCGGAATCGCCTTCGCGCCGGTGTCGAAGGTGATGAAGTCGGGACTAATGCCCTCGTCGGCGAAGTAGCCGCGCTCCAGCGCGACATACAGGCCCGCCTCGGCGAGGATCGCCAGCACGCCCACATGAACGGTCGTGGGCTCGGGGGCGCCCGCCGGCTGAGCGGCCGGCGCCGCGGTGGTCGCTGGGACGGCGCTCGTGGGCGCCGCCGCGGGCGCGGTCGGCGCGCTGGCCGCCGGCGCCGCGGGGGACGTGCTGGTCGACGCGCCCGTGCCGCAGCTCGCCGCCAGCAGCAGCGGCGCCAGCAGGAGCAGACGCGCGAGGGATCGTGCCATGAGTGCCTCCTCGGCGTGGCCAGGCGCCGCGGCGCCTGTCGATGCTACACCCCTTGCAGCGCCGCCACGCTCACGCGGTCGCTGGCCGTGGCCGCGACCTGCTCGTCGCGGATCACGACGTTGCCCTCGCCGTCGAGCGCGGCGTGCTGGCCCGGCCCGACGACCACCGTCGTGCCCGGGAATTCCAGGATCGCCGGGCCGTCGAGCTGCGCGCCGGCGGGCACGTCCTCGCCGCGGTAGACGGCCGTCTCGACCAGGTCCGCGCCGAAGGCCACGTTGCGCCGCCCCAGCAGCGCCGCGTCCAGGCTCGCCGCGCCGCCGGGCGCCCGCGCCTCCGTGACCGGCGCGGGCGTCGGGATGCGCCCCTCGACCCGGTAGGTATTGATCTCGATGCCCGCCTCCGGCAGGCTGGTGCCCTTGCCGTAGATGCGCTCGTAGCGGTCGTGGAACTCCGCCGCCAGCCGGTCGACGTCCTCGCCCGTCAGCTCGCCGGCCGGCACCGGGATCGGCAGCTCGTGCGTCTGGCGGCGGAAGCGGAAGTACAGCACGCGGCTCAGGCGCAGCCCGGGATGGTCGTCCATGGCAGCACGGCAGCGCGCCTCCAGCTCGGCGAACTTCGCGTTGATGCGCGCCACGTCCAGGTGCTCCGACACCCGCTGCGAGTGCGGCGGCGTGCGCTGAGGATCGCTGAGCTGGAAGGCGCGGAACTGGTCGGACGACACGGCGCCGTAGGCCGAGTGCGCGGTCGCGGTCGAGGGCACGACGATCGTGCCGATGCCCGCCTCGCGCGCGAAGGCATAGGCGTGCGTGGGGCCGGCGCCGCCGTAGGCGAACAGCACGAAGTCGCGCGGGTCGTGGCCCTGCTCGACCGTCACCTTACGCAGCAGGTCGGCCATCTGGTTGTCGGCCACGCTGCGGATGCCCGCCGCCGCCTCGGCCACCGTCATGCCCAGCGGCTCGGCGATCACGCGCCCAATCGCCTCCTCCGCCAGGTCGCGGCGCAGGGGGATGCGCCCGCCCAGGAAGTAGTCCGGGTCGATCACGCCCAGCACCACGTCGGCATCCGTGACCGTCGGCTGCGTGCCGCCGCGGTCGTAGCAGGCGGGGCCCGGCTCGGCGCCGGCGCTCTGCGGTCCGACGACCAGGATGCCGTCCTCGACGCGGGCGATGCTGCCGCCGCCCGAGCCGATCGCGGTCACGCGGATGCGCGGGCAGGCCAGGTGGTAGTTGCCCGCCTGGCTGAACGTCTCCACCAGCGGCTCGCCGTCCACGATCAGGCCCACGTCGAAGCTCGTGCCACCCATGTCAGAGGTCAGCACGTTCGGGTAGCCGAGCCGCTTCGCCAGCGCCGCCGACGCCAGCACCCCGCCGGCGGGGCCGGAAGTGAGCATGTTCACCGCGCGCTGCGCCGCCTCGTGCGCCCGCATCACGCCGCCGCCGGAGTCCATCACGCTGAAGTCGCCGCGGAAGCCGGACTCGTGCAGCCGGTCCTCGAGCAGCCCCACGTAGCGGTTGATGACCGGCCCCAGGTACGAGTTGATGACGGCCGTCGCCGTGCGCTCGTACTCGCCGATCACCGGCGCGATGTCGCTCGAGAGCGTTAGGAAGACCTCCGGCCACTCCTCGCGCACGATGGCCGCCGCCTGCTGCTCGTGGTCCGGCTGCACGAACGACCAGAGGAAGCAGATGGCGATGCCCTGCACGCCGCGCGCGCGCAGCGTCCGCACGGCCTCCCGCACCTGCTCGGTGTTCAGGCGGACGATCTCGTCGCCGGCGAAGTCGAGGCGCTCGTCGATCTCGATGATGTTCTGCTTGTCGACGATCGGCACCGGGTTGCGGCGCTGGCTATAGTGGCCCGAGGCGTCGCCGATGCCCGTCCACGAGCCCATCGCCCGCTGGATGAGCAGCGTGTCGCGGAAGCCGCGGGTCGTGAGCAACCCCGTCGGCTCGCCCTTGCGCTCGATGAGCGCGTTCGTGGCGGCGGTGGTACCGTGCGCGAAGTAGGCCGTGCGCCGGCAGAACTCCTCGAGCGACAGCCCGTACTCGGCGGCCGCCAGCCGGAAGCCCTCGACCACGCCCAGGCTGCGGTCGCGCGGCGTCGTCGGCGTCTTGAACACGCGCACGCCCGTCGCGCCGTCGATCACCACCATGTCGGTGAACGTGCCGCCGATGTCGGTGCCCACCGCGAACCGCTGACCGTCCATTCCGCTCCCCTCGGCCAATTGCTCTATTGCCTCGCATCAGTCGCGCTTCGGCCTGCGCCGGCGTCTCCTGCACTCGCTCTGGCCTGGCGCCGGCCCGGCGCGCGCACCCACCCGCGCCGAGCCTCGTAGGGGCGGGTTTCATGCCCGCCCGCGGCCGTCGAGGCCGCAACTCCGGCGGCGGCCGATCGCTCAGCCAAACTGCACACCGCTGTAAGCTCCAGGCCGGACCGTACCATGCTGCTACGCCAGCGCCAGGCGGATGTCGTGCCGGTCCGGGGCGCCCTGGCGGCAGATGTCCACGGCGTGCAGGCGCCCGCAGCCCGGGCAGGCGTACAGCCGCGCTTCCATGTACGGGGCGAGCCGCATCGCCGGCCCCAGCTCGGCCGCCTCGGCCTGCTTGCGGCCAGCGTACTCCCGCCAGTTCTCGCGCGCCGGGGCGAGCACGTGGCCGCAGCGGCAGCGCGTCCAGTGCGCGCCGTCCGCGTCCCGCACGATCTCGAGCTGGTCGCCGAGCGGGCCGACGCGCACCAGCGTCTCCGCCGCGGGCGGACTCGCGAGCTGCCGCCGGGCGGGCCACCCGCGCCGCGCCGCGCGCAGCGCCTCGCGGTGCGCGGCGGTGGCGGCCGCATCCACGCGGCCGTCGGCGTCCAGCACCGCGCCGTACAGTGTGCGGGCCGCCTCGGGCGAGATGGCCCCGAACTCCAGGTCGTCCTGCACGGCCGCGGCGGGCCGGTCGAGCGGATCGCCCCAGCCGCCGCCCGCCTGCGGCGTCTTGAGCATGACGTCGTGCGGCCCGAACTGGATCGTGCCCTGGCGGCCGCTGGTGGGCGTGAGCGTGCCCTCCAGCTCGGCCAGCGTGGGGATGCGTCCCGCGGCCAGCAGCGCGGGCGCGTTCGAGTCGCGCCACCAGGTGCGCTGGTTCTCGTTGCTCGGCAGGCCGCCGAACTGGCCCGGCGAGTTGGGAATGTCCCAGCCGTGGCAGCCCAGGCGGCACTCCAGCCCCTCGGTCTTGTGCATGGCGTAGAGGGCGCCGAGGCTCAGCCCGCCGCGCTGCCGCCCCGCCCCGCCCGAGTCGCGGGCGAGGCCGCGCCAGAGGTACAGGAGCGGCAGGTCGAACTCCAGCGCCTCGGCGTTCGAGATGTTCAGCCGCTCGATGTCGTGCTGGCCCTGCGTCCACACCCCGTCGCGGTGGCTGTATGCGCCACCGCCCGTCGCCAGCACGTCGAGCGTGGACTGCGCGAAGCGCTCGCCGTGGTTGCTGATGCCGCTCAGGTAGAAGTTGTCCGGCCCGCCGGCGGGCGCGGCCTGCGCCTCGGCCAGGTAGGCGTCCGAGCAGGCGGCCAGCTTGGAGAGCGCATCGGTCGCCGTCATCTCGACTTCCCACACGGCCTCCAGCGTGCCGCCGCTCACCGCCGCCGGCCGGCGCGCGTTGCAGATCAGCCCCTCGGGACAGACGATCTCCAGGGGGCGGAACAGGCCCTCGTTCCAGGGGATGTCGTAGGCTAGCGTGGGCAGCAGCGCCGCCGAGATGCCCGCCATCAGCCCCGAGCGGGTGCAGTTGACGGCGCCCGGCGTCTGGGGCGAGGAGCGCGAGAAGTCGAAGATCAGGCGGTCGTCCTGCTTGGTGACGCTGAGGGCCACCTCGTAGACCGTGCCCTTCGTGTCGTGGCCCTCGATGTAGCCCGTCGACTCGACGGTCGCGTCGGGCAGCTCGCGGAGCCGCGCCCGCATCCGCTCCTCCGACAGCCGGATGAGCCCGGCCATGACCGCGCGCACCGTGTCCGCCCCGTAGCGCCCAACCAGCGTGGCGAAGCCGCGGGCCGCCGCCAGGTTGGCCGCCATGAGCCCCTTCAGGTCGAGGTGCATGGTCGGCGCCATGCGGCTGTGCGACAGGATCATCGTCAGGATGTCCTGGCGTAGCCGCCCGCCCTCGACCAGCTTCGTCGGCGTGAGCTGCAGCCCCTCCTGGTAGCACTCCGTGGCGTCGTAGCAGAAGCTGCCGGGGCGCAGGCCGCCGATGTCGAGCATGTGCATCATGGCGCCCGACCAGATGAGCAGCTCGCCGTCGTGGAAGATCGGCGCCATCAGCGCCATGTCCTGCGCGTGGACGGCGCCCTTCCAGGGGTTGTTCACGACGAACATGTCGCCCGGGGCGATGCCCGGGTTCTCGGCGCAGTCCTCCATGACGTGGCGCACGATCGCCGCCATCGACGAGGCGTGGAAGAGGATGGTGCGGCCCATGGTGGCGACCGAGCCGTCGGGCAGGTACAGCCCGACGTTGTAGTCGGACATCTCGGTCACGTTCTTCGAGCCGGAGATGGCTTTGAGCGTCGCCGCCTGCTCGTCGGTAATGGCGTGCAGCCGGTGCCGGATCACCTCGAACGTGACGGGATCGACGCGGACCTCGGTAGACGCTGCAGACGACGCCATGCGCGCTCTCCTGCGACGGCAGCTCACGGAATGAAATGCGTCTCGGCCAGTGGCATCCATCTTACGCAGCCACACGCGGGCTGGTCAAGTGCGGTTCGGCGCCCGGGGGTCGCCAGATTCTCGCGGCGCGCGGCGGCGCGCCCGCGATCGCGACAATGGCGCGCTCGTGAGTGCGTCAGTTTAGCCGAGGAACGGTCAAACGATGCTCCTTGACCGGGTGGTTAAGTGCTAGGCCGGGCGCGGGTTGGCGCGCGCTGGTCGGGCGCGGAAGGTCGCATCGTTTGCCCCGTACGATACTCCCCCGGTAGCCTGCCGCGGGCCGGGCCGGCGGGGGAGGCCCCGGGCCGGGCGCGGGCGGCGGGTGCGGGGGAGGCGTGTACGGGGAATGCCGGCGACCACGTCGCGCCGGACGGCGGGCGCTCTCCGGCGCGCCTCGCGGCCGGGTACTGGGGGCGCGCCCTCACCCCGACCCTCTCCCAGGGGGAGAGGGGGAGGGACGAGGGGCGGGCTCTCACCCTGCGACGCGGAATACTGCGAGCGTCGCTCCTCTCCGATGGGGAGAGGGGGAGGGGCGGACCTCACCCCCCTGCCTCCCTCGCCCTTAGGAGAGGGGGAGGACGGGAAGCGTGTGCCGGATTCGCTGGGACGCCGGGCCGGGTGGCGACCGGGCAGGGCGCAGCGAGCAGCGCCCCTACAAGATAAGGCATTGGGGAAGCGCGGTCGTCCGGGCCAGACGGCGGGCCGGAGCGATGGGAGCGCAGCCAGCGAGCCCGCGCGACCGCTCGGAAGATGCAGGAGAGGCCCCCTCGGCGCCGGGCGGCACGGCGTGGGGGGCCGGCGCCGCGCCCAACGCCCGGCCGGCCACGAGCAGTGTTTTACCGGTCGAAACACGTTTTGCGGATTGACAGGGTTTCGGCACGCGTGCTACGCTGAGGCCCACCGGCAGTCTGGGGCGCTGCCTCGTGTGCTGTAGCCTCGTGACCCCTTGGAGAGGGACCATGGTGAAGCTAGCGGCCGGCATGGCCTCGTCCCACGCCTACACGTTCATCGATCCGCGGCGGTGGGAGGAGCGGCGCGAGGTGACCCGCGAGCGCTACCGCAAGCGCTACGGCGAGTATCCCGCCATCCAGCCCCAGATCGAGGGGGAGACGCTCGAAGGTAACCTGGCGCGCTACCAGGACATTCGGGACGGCCTGGACCGCCTGAAGCGCGGCTTCGAGGCGCTGCGGCCCGATACGCTAATCCTCATCGCCGACGACCAGGACGAGAACTACCGCGAGGACAACCTGCCGCAGCTGGCCATCTACACCGGCGAGCGCGTCGTGGCCGTGGACTCGGAGACCGCCCGCACGATCGAGGTGCGCTCGGACGCCGAGCTGGCCACCCGCATCCTGAACGACGCGGTGGAGGCCGGCTTCGACCTCGCGTCGTCCAAATCGTTCCCGGACGACCGGGTGCGCTCGCACGCACACGCGCAGATCCTGAGCTTCCTCGAGCCGCAGGTGCCGGTGGTGCTCATCTTCCTGAACGCGATCCACGTGCCCGCGCCCAGCCCGCGGCGCTGCTACGAGTTCGGCCGCTGCCTGCGCGGCATCCTCGACGCGCTGCCCGACGATCGGCGCGCGATACTCTACGCCTCGGGCGGGATGTCGCACTTTACCGCCGGCTATCCCTGGGCGCACTACCAGGGCCCGTTCGGCCTGGGCTCGATCAGCGAGGAGTTCGACCGCCGGGCGGTGGCGGCGTTGCGCGAGGGGCGCGGCGCCGAGCTGGCGGGCGCGCTCACGTCGCGCGACCTGCTGGCGAACGGCGCCATCGAGTTCCGCCAGTGGCTGACGCTGCTGGGCGCGCTGGACGGCGCCGCGCCCGAATGGCTCGCCTACCAGCCGTTCTACCGCGCCGTCATGGCGATGGGCGTGGCCTACTGGCCGCTCAACTAGATGAAACGCACCGCACCGCCTGCCTGGACCGCGCTTGCGCTGGGAGCGCTCCTGGTGCTAGCCGCCTGCGCGCCCACCCGCCCGGCCGCCCCGGCCGCGCCCGCGCCGGCCAGCCCGGCAGCATCGGCGCCGGCCGCGCCGCTCCCCTCGCCGGCGCAGGCCCAGCCGGCGAAGGTCATCCTGGCGAACGCCAGCACGGGCGCCGCGCCGCAGTTCTGGGCGAGCTACGTCGCCGACAAGCAGGGCTTCTTCGCGCAGGAGGGCATCGACTTCGAGGCCGTCCGCCTGCAGTCGGCGCCCAACCTGACGCAATCGCTCATCAGCGGCGACACACAGGCCGTCGGCTTCACCGTCCTGTCGATGGCCACGGCCATCGCCGCCGGGGCGCCGCTCAAGATGGTCGTCTCCACCCAGGACGCCCCCGCCATCGAGCTGCTGGTGGCGCCCGAGATCCACGACTGGAGCGACCTGCGAGGCAAAACTCTCGGCTCGGGCAACTCGCCGGGCGACTACTTCGACGTGGCGCTTCGCATGATGATGGCCGCGAACGGCCTGCGCGACGACGAGTACACCGCCCGCACCATGCCGTCCACCGCGCGGGTGCCGGCCCTGCTCGCGGGCCAGCTCGCGGGCACACTTGGCAGCGACCAGGACAAAGTCGTCGCGACCGCCGGCGGGGCGCGGTCGCTCGGCGCCTTCACCGACTACGTGAAGGACGTCCACTACGCGGGCCTGCTAGTCAACGACAGCTGGGCGAAGGCCAACGAGGATACGCTCGTGCGCTTCGTGCGGGCGCTCCTGCACGGATCGAACTGGCTGTTCGATCCGGCCAACGCCGGCGCGGCGCAGCGCATCTACGCGGACGAAGCGGGGCTCGCCGTCGGCGACATCGAGCCGCTGTACAACGACATGGTCACGAAGCGCCTGCTGCCGCGGGACCTGCGACCGAACCGGACGGCGATCGAGAACATCCTGACCATCGCCCACCAGCAGGGCGCGCTCCCGGAGATCCCGCCGCTCGACAGCTGGATCGATCTCAGCTATCTCGACAAAGCCAGCCGCTAACGCCTGGCCCGTCAGCAGGAGTCAATCGTGCAGGTCGCAGCCCCCCCTACCCGCGCGGCCGCCGACGTCGCGGTCGACCCGGTGACGTTCGAGGTCATTCGCCACCGCCTGCTCAGCATCACCGACGAGCAGGCGGCGAAGATCATGGCCATCTCCGGCTCGAAGAACGTGACCGAGATGTCCGACTTCAACGTGGGGCTCTACCTGCCCGACGGCTCCGTCGCCACCATGGGCCGCACCATCCTGTTCCATGCCTACTCGATGGCGACGATGGTGCGCTACGTCATGGAGGACTGCGCCGCGAACCCCGGCATCGGCCCCGGCGACATGTTCATCGTCAACAACCCCTGGAAGGGGACACTCCACGCCGCGGACATGTGCATCGTGGCGCCGGTGTTCGCCGACGGCCAGCTGATCTTCTGGTCGGGCGCGCTCATGCACATGGCGGACATCGGCGGCATGCGGCCCGGCAGCTTCTGCCACGACGCCACGGAGTGCTACCAGGAGGGGCTGCAGCTGCCGCCGCTGAAGCTGGTCGAGGCGGGAACGCTGCGCCAGGACCTCTGGACGATGATCCTCTCGCACAGCCGCATGGCGCCCGCCATGACGCTGGACCTGAAGGGGCTGATGGCGGCGAACCACGCGGCGGCCGAGGGGCTGGCGAAGCTGGCCGACCGCTACGGGGTCGAGACGCTGTTGGCGGTGATGGCCGGGCTGATCCGGCTCTCCGAGGAGCGCATGCGCCGCCGGCTCCGCGAGCTGCCCGACGCGACAGTCGAGGCCGTGGGGTATCTCGACTACGACCGCGCGACGGGCACCATCCCCGAGGTCGCGCTACGGCTCACGAAGCAGGACGACCGGCTGATCTTCGACTACTCCAGCTCGTCGCCCCAGGTGCCGGCTGCCACGAACTGCACCTTCGGCGGGCTGATGGCCGGCGTCTGCGCGGGGCTCCTGCCGACGATCGCCTACGACATTCCCTGGAACCACGGGCTGTATCGCCCGGTCGAGGTGATCTGCCCGGAGGGTCGCATCTGCAACGCGCGCAAGCCGGCGGCGGTGAGCGCGAACATCGCGGGCGCGGTGTGGGAGGTCGAGATGACCGCCACCACGGCGCTGTCGAAGCTCGCCGCCTGCTCGGACGCCTACCTCCGCGAGGCGCAGGCCAGCCCCGCCGGCCGCCCGGGCGGCGGGGGCAGCACCTTCAGCGGCCTGAACCACCACGGCGAGGCCTTCTCGAACAGCGGGCTGGTGAGCAGCCTGGCCACGGGCGGCGGCGCCTACAGCCACCGGGACGGCGTGTCCACCCAGGGCCAGCACAACATCGAGCGGACGATCGTGTCCAACGTGGAGTCGATGGAGCTGGACCTGCCGCTGCTCTATCTCTGGCACGGGCTGACCCCGGACGGCGGCGGCGCCGGCCGCCATCACGGCGGCCTGAGCACCGGCACGGTGTTCATCCCCCACAAGCAGGAGCGGGTCCACGCGCGGGTCGGCGGCTACGTCTGGGACGTGCCCGACGCGACGGGCATCTTCGGCGGCTACCTGGGCGGGCTGCCCGACCGGGTGCTGGTCCGCGACTCGGACGTCCAGGAGCACCTGGCGCGGGGACGGCTGCCGGACTTCGCGGCCCTCGCCGGGGACACCCTGCGCACCGCCGGCCTGCCGAGCACCGAGATGACGCTGACGCCGCGCGACGTCGTGCTGGCGATCTCCGGCTCGGGGGCCGGCTGGGGCGACCCGTTGGACCGCCCGCCGGCAGAGCTGCAGGACGACCTGGATCTCGGCGCCGTGTCCCCCGTGGCGGCCGAGACGCTGTACGGCGCCGTGCTCGACCCGGCCGGGCGCGTGGACGTAGCGGCCACGCGGCAGCGGCGCGAGGCGCTGCGGGCGGAGCGCCAGCAGTGGCCTGCCCGCCGCCCACCGGCGGCTGCGCCGGCCGCCGGCCCGCTAGAGCGGGTCTGCCCCCTGGGCGACCAGCTCGAAGTGGTCCGCGACGCCCGGGGGCAGCACTGGACGCGCTGCCGCTGCGGCCACGTGCTCGCGCTCGCCCGCGAGAACTGGCGTGAGTACGCCGGGTGCAGCGTGGCCGCGCCCGGGGAGATCAGCCCGCTGCTCCGCTTGAACGCGGCGCTGGAGATTCGCCGCTATAGCTGCCCAGGCTGCGGCCGGCTGCACGCTGTAGACCTCTGCCGGAAGGGCGCGCCCGACCCCGCCGACATACACCTGGCGCTGGCGCGCTGACGCGGCGCGCGGGAGGAGGCCAACCGATGAGCACGCTGAACGTGCTGTACCGCGACGTGGACCGCATGCCGTACCTGCTCACGCTGCGCCAGTGCGCGGCGGACCGCGGCCTGACGCTGAATCTCGTGCGCAGCTCGCCGGCGTATCCGGGCTGGGCCGAGCGCCTGGAGGGCGGCGACGTGGACGTGATCGCCGAGAACTACTGGGGGCTCCAGACCTACCGCGCCCGAGGCTCGCCGTTCGTCACGCTGGCCTCGGTCGTCAGCCGCATGACGGAGATGCTGGTCGCCGACGCGAGCGTGCGGACGGTGGACGACCTGCGCGGCAAGCGGCTCGCCGTGCGCGGCGGCGGCCCGCAGTTGTTCCTGCCGGCGCTCTGGCTCACGGACCAGGGCCTGATGGGCGAGGTGGAGCAGGTGGTCATCCCGGACGAGGAGGTGGGCCGCTGGGGCCACTGGACGAAGGTGGCCGACGGCACCTGCCAGGCGTGCTTCATGGCGTATCTCTACGCCGACCAGGCGCTGGCCGCCGGGCTGCACGAGGTGCCGACCGAGCCGTACTACTTCGAGGGGATGAACGTCACGCTGACGACGACCGAGCGCCTCGTCGAGGAGCGCCGCGCGGACCTCCAGGCGCTCGTGGACGCGACGTTCGACGCCACCCGCGTGTTCAAGACCGACCCTGCCACGGTGCTGGCGATCATGCGCGGCGAGTGCCGCGAGCTGCTGGCGGAGCACTTCGACGTGAGCGCCGACGCGCAGATCGTAAGGCTCTACGAGATCCTGCGCGACGAGCTGGCGGACGTGCCGGTGCCGACGCTCGCGGGGGTGCGCAACGCGCTCCGCATCGTGCGCGGCGAGCCCGCGGGGCGGCCGCAGCGCGGCAGCGCGCACTACGAGGACAACGTCGTGCCCGAGAGCTTCAATCCGCTGCTGATGTGGGACCTCAGCTTTGCCCGCGCGGCGCAGCGCGCTCGCGGCCAATAACGATCTATTGGGAGGCGCGATGAACCGCGAGACGATCCCGACGCCCGCGGGCGGCCCCGAGCGCATGGACGGCATGGTGACGGGCGTGAAGGCCGGGGGGTTCGTCTTCTTCTCGGCGATCCGCGGCCGCAACCCCGTCACCAACAAGAGCAGCGACGACACCGCCGAGCAGGCGCGGCAGGCGTTCGAGAACCTGAAGGTGCTCTGCGCGGGCGCGGGCATCACGCTGCAGCACGTCGTGAAGGTGACGCTCTACCTGAGTGACCTGAAGTACCGCAAGGCGTTTCACGAGGTGTGGATGGAGTACTTCCCCGCGAACCCCCCGGCCCGCATCGCCGTGCAGGTGGCCGACGCGAGCGCGAGCCCCGGCGGCAACTCGCACTTCGCGCTCGACGTGGTCGCGCTGGCCGAGTAAACCGGCGCCCCGCCCTCTTGCGATCCTCCCTTCCCTGCCGCCATGATTGGGGACCAGGGGCGGTCGTCGGCCGGATCGCGGAAGGAGAGACGCATGCCGAACGATCTGCGGCGCTTCCTCGCGGCGCTCCAGTCCCAGCCGGGCGACCTCGTGGAGATCGACCGCGTCGTGCGGCCGGACGCGTTCGAGGTGACCGCGCTGCTCAAGCAGCTCGACGAGCGCCGCCGCTACCCGGCCGTCCTCTTCCGCCACCCGACCGACCAGTACGGCCAGCCAAGCCCCTTCGCCATCCTGAGCAACGTCTACGCCACGCGCGCCCGCTGCGGGCTGATGCTCGGGGTCGCTCCCGCCACCCCCTACCGCGAGGTCAGCCTGGCCTATCAGCGCGCGTCGCACCAGCGGCTCAACCCCGTCACGGTGCCGGCGGCCGACGCGCCCGTCCACGAGACGGTGTGGCAGGGGGCCGACGCCGACGTGGGCCGCCTGCCCATCGTGCGCCACTGGGCCATGGACTTCGGTCCCGTGCTCACCATGCCCCACGTCATGCGGTCGCGCGAGGGGTGGTACGACCTGTCGTTCGCCAAGACCTTCTACAAGTGGGACCCGCGACAGATGGTCGTCAGCATCCACACCCGGGACCTGAGCCGCATCCTGAAGGAGTACGAGGACCGCGACGAGCCGGCGCCGATCGTGAACGTGCTCGGCCACCACCCGGCGCTCGGGCTGGGCGTTATGGCGCGCACGCCATCGGGCGCCGACGACTACGAGCACCTCGGCCCGTTCCTGGGCGAGCCCTTGCGGCTCACGCCGTCGGTCACCTGGGGCGACCGCTTCCTGGTGCCGGCCGACGCGGAGATCGTGATCGAGGGCGAGATTCCGCCCGGCCAGCGCGACGTGTGCGACCCGTTCGGGGAGGTGGCGGGCCTCTACCAGGCCCAGTGCCTGCGCCCGCTGTTCGACGTGAAGGCGATCACCTTCCGCCACGGCGCGATCATGCAGGACATCTTCTCGGGCTGCCGCGACGGCTACCTGGGCTTCCATGCGATCCCGCGCGAGGCCGCGCTGGAGGACGCCCTACGCCCGCAGTTCCCCAACCTGGCGGCCATCCACGTGCCCACCTCGGGCTCCGGCATGCGCGCGGCGTATATCGCCGTGCGCGACGCGCAGCCCGGGCAGGTGGATGCTATCGCGCGGGCGGTGTTCGCGACCATGACGTTCGGCATGCAGCTGGTCATCGTCGTGGACGCCGAGATCGACGTGTTCGACGAGGACCAGGTGCTGTGGGCGGTACACACCTACACTGATCCCGCGCGCGGCATCCGGCCGTTCGCGGGTGAGGCGCGGCAGCACCTGAGCTTCGTGCCCCGCTCCGGCTTCGGCACGACGAACTGGGGCACCCACAAGCTGGTAATCGACGCCACTCGCCCGCGCGACTTCCCGTTCGGCGCGCGGCTGACGCTCCCGGACGAGGCGATGGCGCGCGTGCGCCTGGACGACTACCTGCCGAGCGCGGCGCCGGCGGAGGTGGGCTGAGCGATGGAGCGGGTCTTCTGGGTCGAGTGCCCCGCCTGCCACGGGCGGTTCTACGCCAACTACGACGAGCTGCGGCACGCCGGGGTGGCGCTGTTCTGTCCCTTCTGCCACGCGCGCTTCCTGCCCGACGCCGCCGCCTGGCTCGACGATCGCCCCGAGCCTGCCGCGTCGGGGCAGGCCGTGGTACAAGGGTGACGGCATCGCGGGCCGAGGCGCCGCCGCGGGCGAGCGCGCCGAGGCGCTAGGAGGGAGCAATGCTGACCCCGGAAGAGAACGAGCGGATCACGCGCGTCGGGCCGGGCACGCCCTGCGGCGCGCTGCTGCGGCGGTACTGGCAGCCGATCGCCATCGCCAGCGAGCTGACGCCCGAGCAGCCGAAGAAGCGCGTCCGGGTCCTGGGCGAAGACCTGGTCGTCTATCGCAACGGCCAGGGGGGCTACGGCTGCGTGGCCGAGCAGTGCCCCCACCGCGGCGTGTCGCTGTACTACGGGTTCGTCGAGGACGACGGGATTCGCTGCGCCTACCACGGCTGGAAGTTCGACGGCTGCGGCCGCTGTCTGGAGCAGCCGTTCGAGCCGGCCGGGAGCACCTACAAGGAGCGGGTGCGCCTCAAGTCGTACCCGTTGCAGAAGATGGCTGGCCTGCTGTTCGCGTACATGGGCCCGGAGCCCGCGCCGCTCCTGCCGCGCTGGGACGTGGTGGCGCGCGAGGACGGCACGCGCCGGATAGAGATACGGCCGACGCTGACCTGCAACTGGCTCCAGGCCCAGGAGAACACGGCCGACACGGTCCACACGTACTACTTGCACGGCCACATGATGAAGACCCAGGGGCTGCGGGGCGGCGAGTACTACTACCGCCCCATCGAGGACTACGGGTGGGAGCTGTGCGAGTGGGGGCTGAGCAAGTGGTGCCGCTACGGTGGCGACCGCCCGGAGCTGGAGATCCGGCCGCCGCTGCTGTTCCCCAACCTGCTGCGCATCCCGGCCCTCGGCGAGGAGTGCCTGCACTGGCGGGTGCCGGTCGACGACACGCGGACGAACATCATCATGGTCGCCTTCCGCCCCTCGCCGGACGGCGCGCGCGTGGAGCAGCCCGAAGACCCGCCGGTGCGGTACCTGCCGTCGCCCATCGGCCCGGATGGCGAGTACGACCTGTCGACCTTCGACGCCCAGGACCGGATGGCGTGGGAGACGCAGGGCGCTCTCTACGACCGCTCGCAGGAGCACCTGGGCGCCACCGACCGGGGCATCATCATGTTCCGCAAGCTGTTGCTCGACCAGATCGCCGTGGTCGAGCAGGGCGGCGACCCGATCGCGCTGATCCGCGATCCGGCGCGGAACGAGCTGATCGTGTTCGAGTCGAGCAGCAACATCCTGGTGTCCTAGCCGCCGCTCACCCGTTTGCTCCGCGGGCATGGTGCGCCCGCACACTCTCGGGTCGCGCGTCAGCGCGGCGCCGTGACGCCCACCTGGGCGCAGAACTCGCGGACCGGGCAGGTCGAGCAGTGGGGGTGCTGCGCCGTGCAGACGTGCTTGCCGAACGGGATGAGCAAGCGGTTAAGCTCGGTCCAGTACTGCCGCGGGAGCTTGGCTTCGAGCGCCGCGAGCGTCTGCTCGGGCGTCCGCGCGTGGACGTAGCCCCAGCGGTTGGTGACGCGGTGGACGTGGACGTCGACCGCGATGCGGGGCTGGCCGCAGGCGATCGCCAGCACCAGGTTGGCGCACTTCGGGCCGACGCCCGCGAACCCGCGCAGCACGGCGTCGTCGCAGGGCAGCACGCCGGCGTGCTCGTCGACGATGCGGCGCGCGATCGCCTGGATCTGCGGGGCCTTGGCCTGATGGTAGGTCGACGGCCGGATCCACTGGTCGATCTCGTCCGGCGGGAGCCGGCTCAGCTCGGCCGGGGTACGAGCATGGTGAAACAGCTCGCGTGCCACCGACTCGGTCACCTCGTCGCGCGTGCGAATCGAGATGATGCAGGCGACGAGCTGCTCGAACGGCGTCGTGAAGCCCTGGTCGGCCAGCGCGAACAGCGCGGGCAGCGGGTAGGGGCGCACCGCCTGGCGGATGCGGCGCATCACCTCGTCGACGTCGAACGGTACTTTGGCCGGCTCAGCACTCATAGCCGCAAACCACCGAGGGGAACGTCGTTACACCTCTACACCCAGCCCCTCGCGCACGGCCAGGTCGTGGACGTAGCGCGCCAGGCCCATGTAGCCGACGCCCTGGTCGGAGTTCTGCTTGAAGACGGTGATCTGCTGGTCGTCGGTCCGCCCCGGAATGCGTCCCGCCACGAGATCGCCAAGCTGCCCCACGTCGCTCCACCGGAGCACCCCGCGCGCCACGGGGTCGAACAGGTCGCCCTGCTCGTCCTGCACGGCCTGGTCGCGGAGCGTCGCTACCACCACGTCGGCCCGGCGCATGACCACGTCGTCCAGCTCGCGCCGCTTGCTGGCGATGAGGCCCTCCTGCACTAGCTCCTTGTTGCTGCCCACGATGCTGGTCACGTGCTGGCCGGGCTCCAGCCACGCGCCGTCGAACACCGGCTGGTTCGAGCCGGTGGCGCAGACGACGAGGTCCGCACCGCGGACGACGTCCCGCGGCTGCTCGACCGGGCACAGCTCGGCCGCGACGAGCGGCTGCATCTCGGCGCAGAACGCTTGACGATGCGCGCGGTCGCGGCTGTACACGCGCACGGACTCCAACAGACGGATGGCGGCCATCGCGAGCAGGTGGCGCCGCGCCTGGCGCCCCGTGCCGAACAGGCCGAGGCGGCGCGCGTCGCCCCGCGCCAGGTGCCGCGTCCCCACCGCCGAGGTGATCGCCGTCTCGCTGCCAAAGTCCACGCCCGGGCGGTCGATGGGAAAGATCGGCAGGGAGCCCACGATGATCGCCAGGAGGTCGGCAGCCTCGCTGTCGAAGGCCACGTAGACGCGCCGAGCGGTACTGGTGTAGCTCTGGTCCTCGGCCGTGAACGCGAACCGCTCGTAGTGCGCGAAGACGCCGGCCACGGCGAGCCCGGGCGCGCCGCCGTAGTGCAGGGTGAGCCGCCGGTCCTCGGCAAAGACGCGCTGGCGGGGGTGCGCGAACCCCGGCCACGCCGCCTGCTCCCGGTAGCCGGCCTCCGTGGCGTCGATCACCGCCCGCACGTCCAGGCGCCCGGCGAGGTCTTCCGCGCGGATCAGCAGGGCCATTGCTTCGCCTCCCACACGTGCGCGGCCAGCCCGCCAGGGCGCGTTGTTCCAACGAGAGCGAGCCGGACCGCGCGGCGCGCGGCCGTCGCGCTCCCCTATCATACAGCCAGCCGACGGTACGGGCTCGTGCTGCCGCTGACCGACACTCGCGCGAGCCTAGCGGCGCTATACGAGCTAGCAACGCTTGCCACGAGAGGGTCTGGGCGCCAAGAGCGCGTGTAGCGCGCACCGACGCGCGAACAACGGGAGAGCGAGGGTAGCCTTGGACCAGGAGCGGACCGCGATCATCCTGCACGACGCCCTGCCGATGGACCGCGCGCTGGAGCTTGCCCGCAAGGCCGACGCGAAGGGGTTCTGGGGCGTCTTCATGATCGAGGAGGCGGGCTACGATACCCAGATGACGCTGGGCGCGATGGCGCTCGTCACCCGGCAGGCGCGGCTCGGCTCGTCGATCTCCAGCATCTACACGCGCACCGCGCCCATCTACGCGATGGCGGCGAATACGCTGGACGCGCTCTCCGGCGGCCGGGCCATGCTGGGGCTGGGCACGTCGCCGCCGTACTTCGTGAAGCACTGGCACAGCACGGAGTTCGAGCGGCCGGTGAGCCGCATCAAGGACTACGTGCGGATCGTCCGCGAGATCCTGAGCGGCGAGAAGCTGGCCTACGAGGGCCGCGCCGTCCACTGCCGCGACTTTCAGCTCGCCGTCGAGGCGCCCCGCCAGCCGATCCCGCTGTACGTCGGCGCCATCGGCCCGCAGATGATCGCCGCGGCGGGCGAGGTCGCCGACGGCGTGCTGCTCTCGCCGCTGGTGAGCGAGGAGTACCTGGCCTACGCCGTCGAGCACGTGCAGCGGGGAGCGGCGAAGGCCGGCCGGGACTGGCGCGCGGTCGACATAGCGGCCCCGGTCATCACCACGGTGGATACGGATCCGCAGCGAGCCCTGGAGACCGCCCGCAGCATGGTGGCGTACTTCGCCGTGGTCTACTACTACGATCCGCTGTTCACGGTCAGCGGCTACAAGGCGCTGGGCGAGGAGATTCGCCGCACCAACAAGGAAAAGGGCTGGCTGGCGGCGCGCGAGGTGGTGACCGACGAACTCGTGCGCAAGTTCTCGATCGTCGGCACGCCCGACGACTGCCGGCGGCGCATCGGCGAGCTGCGCGCCGCCGGCCTCACACTGCCCGTCCTGAACGCGCCCGGGCCGCGGCGCATTTTCGGCCAGCCGCTGCGCGTGCCCGTACACGCCTGGGGGCACAGCGAGGCCATCGTCGAGTACCTGCCATGACGGACGTGCGCTTTCATTGGACGAGCCCCGGCATGGTGCCCGCGCGCCACGCCGTCTACCCGCCCGAGGAGGGCGACCGCACCGAGGCGTGGTCCGATCGGCTGTGGAGCGCCGTCGAGGCCCTGCCGCTGGAGCGGCTGCGGGCGATCCAACTGGCGAAGCTGCAGCGGGTCGTCGCCTTCGCCTGGGAGCGCTCGCCCTTCTACCGGCGGCTCTGGGAGCAGCACGGCGTCGCGCCCGCGGCGATCCAAGCGCTCGACGACGTGCGCCGGCTGCCGGTCGTCCGCAAGGAGGACTTCGAGGCGTCGCAGCAGGCGCGGCCGCTGTTCGGCGACATCCCGACCGCGCCGCCCGGCTCGCCCACCTTCATGAAGTTCTGGTCCACCTCCGGCTCCACGGGCCAGCCGCGGCTGTGGCTCGCCACGAAGGAGGACCACGAGAACGACATGTACCTCTTCCTGCGAGCGTTTTACGCCTACGGCGTGCGGCCGGGGATGCGCGGCTACTTCGGCTTCGCCTACCCACCGTTCGAGGCGTTCTGGAAGGCGCACTACGCGGCCGAGGCGATGGGCTGCCAGGTGATCCCGAAGGGGCCGCTGCCGACGGCGGTGATCCTGCGCAACCTGACGCGCTGGCATGCCGACTTCATGGTCTGCACGCCGACCTTCGCGCTGCGCCAGGCCGAGGTCGCGCGCCAGGAGGGCATCGACCTGCGGGCGATCGGCATCAAGATCATCGTGGTGGCCGGCGAGCCGGGCGGCAGCCTGCCGGGCACGAAGGCGCTGATCGAGGAGCTGTGGGGCGGCGCGCGCGTCTGCGACGCCTTCGGCATGACGGAGATCAGCGGGCCGGTGCTGTTCACCTGCGACAGCCAGGCCACGCGGCCGGCGCCGCTGGCGCACATGGGGCTCGACTACACCCTGTTCGAGATCGTGGACCCCGACACGCTGGAGCCGGTGGCCGCCGGGCAGGAGGGCGGCCTGATCGTCACGTCGCTGTTCCGGCTGGGCATGCCGGTCGTCCGCATGTTCACGAACGACCTGGTGGAGGTGACCGCCGAGCGGTGCGACTGCGGGCGCAGCTTCCCGCTGGTGCGGGGCGGCGTGCGCGGCCGGCTGGACGACGTGATCTTCTACAAGGGCATCAAGGTGAGCCCCGCCGCCGCCGAGGTCGCCGTGCGCGCCGTGCCGGGCCTGGGGCTGGAGTTTCGGCTGGAGCTTCGCGGCGAGGCGCTGACCCTCACCGCCGAGGCGCTCGACGCCGCCGACCCGGCCGGCTTCCCCGCACTCGCGGCGGCGTTGCAGCAGGAGTTCACGCGCCTCACCACGCTGCGCATCCCCGCCACGATCGTTCCCGCCGGCACCCTCGCGCGCGCCGAGATGAAGAGCCGCCGCGTCGTGCGGCAGTAGGCAGACGAGAGGCAGCACATGATCAGGCAGCTCGCGCTCGACCTGGCCTGCGGCGACTACGACCGCATCGCGCCGCTGCACGACGGCACGGTGCGCCCCGAGGGCATCGACCTCACCGTCATTCCGTTCGAGCGCCCGGAGGAGATCTTCTGGCGCATGCTGATCCACGGCGAGTTCGACGTCTCGGAAATGTCGCTGGGGAGCTACGTCGCGGGACGCGCGCGCGGCGATTTCCCGTTTATCGCCATTCCGGTCTTCCCGTCGCGCGTCTTTCGCCACTCGGCCGCCTACGTCAACGTGGACGCGGGCATCGAGCGGCCGGAGGACCTGAAGGGGAAGCGCGTGGGGATTCCCGAGTACCAGATGACGGCGACCATCTGGCTGCGCGGCATCCTGGAGGACGATTACGGGGTGCGGCCGGCAGACCTGCACTGGCTGGCGGGCGGCCAGGAGCACCCGGGGCGCCGCGAGAAGGTCGCCCTCACCCTGCCACCCGAGGTCCGCCTGGAGCGCATCCCGGAGGACCGGACGCTTTCGCCGATGCTGGAGGCCGGCGAGATCGACGCGCTGTTCACGGCGCGCATGCCGGAGCCGTTCCGCCGCCGCTCCCCCCGCGTGCGGCGCCTGTTCCCGAACTACCGGCAGGTCGAGGCCGACTACTTCCGGCGCACGCGGATCTTCCCGATCATGCACACGATCGTGATCAAGCAAGCCGTGTACGAGCAGCACCCGTGGGTGGCGCAGAGCTTGTTCAAGGCGTTCGTCGCCGCGAAGGCGCGCTGCGCCGAGCAGTTGTACGACACGGGCGCGCTGCGGTACATGCTGCCCTGGGTCATGGACGACTACGAGGACGCGCGCGATCTGATGGGCGAGGACTTCTGGCCCTATGGGCTGGAGGCCAACCGGCACACGCTGGAGACGTTCGTGCGCTACAGCCACGCGCAGGGCATCGCCAGCCGCGCCGTGGACCCGGCGGAGCTGTTCGCCAAGGAGACGCTGGACACCTTCCGGACGTGACCTGGCAGCGCGCGCCGTCCGCTCATACTCGGCCCGGTCCGACGGTTGGGTTCGGGGGCGCGCCCTCACCCCGACCCTCTCCCAGGGGGAGAGGAGGAGGGACGAGGAGGACGCCCTCACCCCGACCCTCTCCCAAGGGGGAGAGGAGGAGGGACGAGGAGGACGCCCTCACCCCGACCCTCTCCCAAGGGGGAGAGGGAGGAGGCGAACGCTGGCGCCGGATGCGGTGTCGGATGCCGCCTGGGCACGCCCGGCGAGCTGGCCATTCGCACGCTTTCGGCACACCGGCCAAGGCGCTCGCCCGCGGGCTTTGACAGGCGCACCGCTTCTGGCTACAATCGGCTCGTCTCGGTCTAATGTCAGACATTCTAACGAGGTGGGTCGCCGGTGCCTGAGTTCGCCGAGCTGGCCGCGCCGGCGCCGGTCGAGGGCGGGCGGTTCCCCTCCCTCCGGTCCGCGCGCCTGTCCGATCAGGTCGTCGAGCGGATCCAGGCGGCGATCTTCGCGCAGCAGTGGAAGCCGGGCGACAAGCTGCCGTCCGAGAAGGAGCTAGCGGAGCAGTTCGGCACCAGCCGGGCGACCATCCGCGAGGCCATCCGCGTGCTGGAGCTGGCGGGGCTGGTCAAGACGCGGCCGGGCTACAACGGCGGGCCGTTCGTGGTCGAGCCCACCTACCAGCTGATCGGCAACAGCCTGCGGTCCCTGCTCCGCATGAACAAGTTCGACCTCACGGAGCTATTCGACGTGCGGCTGGTCATCGAGCCGCGCGTCGCCGAGCTAGCCGCCACCCACGCCGACGCGCGCGACCGGGAGGAGCTAGCGGCCAGCCTCCGCGAGGAGGAGGCGGTCGTCCGCTCGGGCCACGAGGCGAGCGTCCATCACACGCGCTTCCACTTCCTGCTCGCGCGGGCATCGAAGAGCAGCCTGCTCGCTATCCTGATCAGCGCGATCCTCGACCTGATGACGACCTTCGACGCGAGCCACCCGACGACCGTGGCCGGATCCGCCCAGGTGGTGCGGGAGCACGCGGCGCTCCTGGCCGCCATCGAGGCGCGCGACCCGGTCGGCGCCCGGACGCTGATGCACGAGCACCTGACCAGCACGCGCGACCAGCTGTCGGCCCTGCCGTCGGTCGCCGCCGACGAGAGCTTGCCCACGCCCTAGCCAGCCCACGCGGCGCAAGCCTGAGGAATCGATGCTCGGGACGGCAGCGCCGCACACGGAGAGAGGTAGGAAGCGATGTCGCTTGACACGGCCGCGGCCACGGGAGAGATGACGTTCGACTACGACAACCTGCTCGGCGCGGTGCGGCGCCGCTTTACGGTCCACCAGTACCGTCCGGACCCGGTGCCGGACGAGATCATCGAGAAGGTGCTGGAGGCGGGGCGCTGGGCGCCGAGCGGCGCGAACTCGCAGCCGTGGGAGTTCATCGTCGTCAAGGACCGCGCGCTGATCGAGCAACTGGGCGACATCATCCACCGCGAGGCGATCTCCCTGCGCGCCGCCGACCCGAAGTTCAATTTCCCCAACTACGAGTACGTGCGCGGCATGGCGTGCATCATCGTCGTGATCGCCGACCCGCGCACCAAGCGCATCATCAACCATCCGCGCCCGCCCGAGAACAAGGAGAAGACGTTCTTGTTCAGCCTGGCCGCCTGCATCGAGCACATGCACCTGGCGGCCACCTGCTTCGGGCTGGGCTGCACCTGGCTCACGGTGCAGGAGACGGGGCCGTACGAGATGGAGATCCGCCAGCTACTCGACATCCCCGACCCGTACCGCGTCGCCATCCTCACGCCGATCGGCAAGCCGTGGCGCTGGCCGCGCATCCCCGAGCGGCGGCGGCCGCTGGCGGAGCTAGTCCACCGCGACCGCTTCGACCAGTCGCGCTTCCGCGACGACGCACAGCTCGAAGAGTTCCTGCGCACGAAGACGCTGCGCAAGGGCAAGGGCTCCTGGGACTTCGCCGCGGCGCAGGGGGGGCAGCCATGAAGCCGATCCTCCGCTTCTGCACGCTGCACACCTGGCCGGGCCTGACCCGCGGGACGATGGAGGAGCTGCGCCGCGCGCTGCGCCACGATCCCGACGTGCGGCTCGTCCGCATCCTGGGCGGCCCCGCGAGCAGCCGCCTGGTGTGCGTGGTCGACGCCTTCGACCCGGACGCCGTGCCGCGCTGGTTCGCGGCGCGCGGCTACCCGCTGGACACGGTGTTTCCGCTGGAGTACGAGGGCGACCACGGCTCGATCCACCAGGTCGCCATGTTCGCCTACGTGCCGCCCGGCGAGGAGCCCGCGGCGCCGGTATCGGCAAGCTAATCTTCCTCTCCCCCTGGGAGAGGGCAGGGTGAGGGCAGGGTGATCATCGACTTCCACAGCCACTTCGTGCCCGAGGCGATCGTCCGGCGCAACCTGCCGGCGGGCGAGGGGCGCACCACGACCTACGTGGGCGGCGTGCCGGCGCAGACCATGCACCTGCGGCTCGGCGACATGCCGGCGCGGCTCGCGGCGATGGACCTGGCGGGCATCGACGCGGCGGTGCTAAGCGCGCCCCTGCCGGCCGCCTCGCTCGCCGATTGCCGCGAGATCAACGACGACCTGCGGCGGCAGGCGCGCGAGCACCCGGGGCGCCTGCACCCGCTGGCCCACGTGCCGCCGCTCGGCGGCCCCGAGGCCCTAGCGGAGCTGGACCGCTGCGCCCAGGAGCTGGGGTTCAAGGGGGTGCTGCTGTGGACCGACGTGGGCGGGGAGCCGCTCGATAGCCGCGCGCTCTGGCCGTTCTACGAGCGGGTGGCGGCGCTTGGCCTGTTCATCTTCATCCACCCCACGCTCCTGCCCATCGGCGCGGAGTACATGGCCGAGCACGACCTGGCGCGCACGGTGGGCCGCGAGTTCGGGCTGGTGCTGGCGCTCGCGCGCCTCGCGGTCGGCGGCGTGATGGATGCGTTCCCGACGCTGCGCATCTGCCTGTCGCACTGCGCGGGCGGGGCGCTGCCGCTGGTGGGCCGCCTGCGCGGCTACTTCAACCGCGACGAAATGGGCACCGCCGCCGACCCGAAGCAGGGCACGCGGCTGGCCCGCCCGCTGGAGGACTACCTGCGGGCGCTGTACTACGATACGGGCGGCTTCTTCGGCGACCTGACGGCGGTCTACGCCTCGCTGCTGGTCGTGCCGCCCAGCCAGATGCTGTTCGGCACCGACTATCCGCAGGAGATTCGCAGCGGCGAGGGCAAGCGCGCCATGGTGCGCGCGATCCAGGCGATGGACCTGCCGGCGGCCGACCGCGAGGCCATCCTGGGCGGCAACGCGGCGGGGCTGCTCGGGCTCTAAGGGGAGCGAGGGGGAAAGATGGACCTCCAGCAGCTAATCGTCGACGACCCCGCGGCCGGGCTGTTCCGCGTCCATCGCTCGGCCATGACCTCGCCCGAGATCCTGGCGCTGGAGCGCGAGCGCATCTTCGACCGCTGCTGGCTCTACGTGGGCCACGCGTCGGAGATCCCAAACGCGGGCGATTTCCGCCGGCGGAGCATCGCCGGCTGGCCGATCATCTTCGTTCGTGGCAGCGACGGCGAGGTCCGCGCGCTGTTCAACACGTGTACGCATCGCGGGGCGCGGATCTGTCGGCAGGACGAGGGGAACGCCAAGACGTTCCAGTGCTTCTACCACGCCTGGACGTTCGACACCTGCGGACGGCTCATCGGCCTTCCGGGCGAGGACGCCTACGGCTCGGGCTGGGACCGCAGCGAGCGGGCGCTGCGCGCCGCGCCGCGCCTGGACAGCTACCGCGGCTTCTACTTCGTGAGCTTCAGCCCCGACGGGGAGGACCTGGCGACCTACCTGGACGGCGCCAAGGAGTACCTCGACCTGGTGGTGGATCAGGCCGAAGCAGGGATGCGGCTCATCCCGGGCGAGAACAAGTACGCCATCCGCGCGAACTGGAAGCTGCTGTCCGAGAACAGCTTCGACGCCTACCACGTCCTGTCGCTGCACCAGACCTACTATGCGTTCCTGGCGAGCCTGGGCGTGGACGTGACGGGCGCGCGCGGCTGGACGGCCGCCGAGGCACAGGCGTACGATCTCGGGCACGGCCACGCCGTGACCGACACGCCCGCCCGCATGCCGCGGCCGGTAGCGCTCTGGCACCCCTGCTTCGGCGAGGAGGCGCGCGGCGAGATCGACCGCCTGCGCGCGCGGCTGGTGGCGCGGCACGGCGAGGAGCGCGCGTACCGTATGGCCGAGACGGTCCGGAACCTGTTCATCTACCCGAACCTGTTCCTGATCGACGGCCCGGCGGTGACGCTGCGCGTCTACTGGCCCACGGCGCCGGATGGCATGGAGGTCCACGCCTGGGCCCTGGGCCCGGCCGAGGAGGAGCCGGCGCTGCTGGCCAACCGACTGGTCGCCTACCAGCTCTTCCTCGGCCCGGGCGGCTTCGGAACGCCGGACGACGTGGAGGTGCTGGAGGCGTGCCAGGAGGGTTTCGCAGCGCGGACGGTGGAGTGGTCGGACGTGTCGCGCGGCATGCAGCGGGACGGCCCGCGCCTGTTCACCGACGAGCTGCACCTGCGCGCCTTCTGGCGGGAATGGCACGCCCACGTGCAGGGACGGCGGCACGGCGATCACCGCGAGGGCCGCAAGCAGCCGCCGCGGCCCGCCTCCACCCTGGTGTAGTGAGAACGAAGATGGCAACGAACGTGCCGGACGGACACGCCGCTCCCACGATCAGCCGCGAGGAGGTGGAAGACTTTCTCTACGCCGAGGCCGCGCTGCTCGACGCCTGGCGGCTCGACGAGTGGCTGACGCTGTTCACCGAGGACGCCCGCTACGTGGTGCCCTCGCCCGACCTGCCGCACGCGGACCCGGCGACCTCGCTCAGCCTGATCGACGACGACATCGTGCGCCTGCGCGGGCGAGTCGCGCGCCTGAACAGCCGCCACGCCTACCGCGAGTTCCCCTGGTCCCGCACGCGGCGGCTCGTCAGCAACGTGCGGATCACGGGGACCGACGGCGAGGACGTCTGCGTGAGCGCCGCGTTCCTCGTCTACCGCATTCGCAACGGCCAGGCGGACCCCTTCATGGGCCAGTACAGTTACCGTCTGACCCGGGTGGACGGGGCACTCAAGATTCGCCTGCGCCGCGCCGACCTCGACCTGGACGTGCTCGCGCCCCACGGCACGGTGAGCATCATCCTGTAAATCCATGCCTGCGGCGCAGCGAGCAGGAGGCAGCCATGCAGCTCGCGAGCCTACAGCGGTTTGCAGCTTGGTTGAGCGCGCAACCAGCGCCGGTTTGGCGGCCTGTCGGCCGCGGGCGGGCATGAAACCCGCCCCTACGACACTACGACACCCCGGCCGCTCTGCTCAACTGCAAGGCGCTCTAGTGAGGGACGACCCGGAGCGCGGCATCTTTCGCGTACACCGCGCCGCGCTCGGCTCGGCGGCGCTGCCGCAGCTGGAGGGGGAGCGGGTCTTCGACCACTGCTGGCAAGGCAGGGCGAGAGGGTGACTACTTCTAAGCTGTGGCAGCTCAGCGCCACCGCGCTGCTTGCCGGGTATGCCCGTCGTGCGTTCTCTCCAGTCGAGGTACTGGACGAGCTACTTGGTCGCATCGCCCAACTCGACCACCGGCTGCACGCTTACCTGGCGGTGAACGCGGCTGACGCGCGGCGCGCGGCGCGGGCGGCCGAAGCCGCTTGGCTGGCACCGGGCGAGCGGCCGCTCCTGTGCGGCGTGCCGGTCTCCGTCAAAGACCTCATCGAGATGGCCGGGCTGCCGACGACCTACGGCTCACTGGCCTTCCGCGAGAACCACCAGGCGGACGCCGAAGTGGTGGCGCGTCTGCGGCGGGCGGGCGCGGTGCTGGTGGGCAAGACGAACACGCCGGAGTTCGGGCTCTTGGGGGGCGTCCGCAACCGCCTGGGCCCCGATGGTCGCAACCCGTGGAGCCTGGAGCGCTCGTGTGGCGGGTCGAGCGGAGGGGCCGCAGCGGCGGTGGCCGCGGGCCTCGGGCCGCTGGCGGTGGGCAGCGACTCCGGCGGCTCGATTCGCGGTCCTGCCGCGTTCAACGGCGTTTTCGGGCTAAAGCCCAGCCAGGGGCGCGTCCCCGAGGTCCAGCGGTGGTGCCCTGCCCCCGGCCGGGGGCAGGGCGGCCCGCTCGCGCGGACGGTACGGGATAGCGCGCTGCTCCTGCAGGCCCTCGCCGGCCCCGATCCCCGGGACCCGGACGCGCTACCCGGCCCGGTACCGAACTTCCTGGGCAGCCTGCACAGCCCCTTGCGCGACGTGCGGGTGGCGGTCAGCGCCGACCTTGGCAACGTCGCCGGCGTCGACGCCGAGGTCGGCACCATGATCGACGAGGCGGCGGCGCTGCTGCGCGAGCGCGGCTGCGTCGTGAGCACGGCTGCCCCGCCGGCGCTGGCCACGGACGACGTACTGGCCCCTGGCGTATGGGCGTATGCCGGCGATCTCTATGCGGCGCTGGAGATGCTGGAACCGGACTTTCTGGCGCGTCATAGCGACGCGCTCACGGACTACGCGGCGGCGGTCTGCGCGGCCGGCCAGCGCGCGCTCGCCTGGCAATATCGCGGTATACTGCGGCGCAACGCGGCCTACGCCGAAGCGATGCGGGGCTGGTTCGAGGGGTACGACTTTCTCGTGTGCCCCGCCGCCGCTGGGCCGGCGCCGCGCGTCGAAGCCGTGCGTCCCATCAATCGCGGCGGGGGGCGCACGCCAGGCTTCCTGCCGCAGTTCAACGTCGCGCAGACCCCGGCCGCCAGCATCCCGTTCGCCTTCCACTCCAGCGGGCTGCCCCTGGCGATTCAGGTAGTCGGCCGACACGGCGACGACGCGGGGGTGCTGCAGCTGGCCGCCGCTATCGAGGCGGCACGCCCCTGGGCAGACCGCTGGCCCCCCGGGGCTTTCGGCATGGACGCCGAGGAGCACGACCGCACGGGCGGCCCGGGAGCGACGTGCTGAACAGGGGCCTACAGCAGTTTGCAGCGAGAGCCAGCGGCCGACCGACCGGGGAGTTGCGGCCTGCGGGCCGCGGGCGGGCATGAAACCCGCCCCTACGAGACGCAGGCTGCTCTAGGCGCTGGGGGGCTCCGAGGCGGGACCGGCCGCGGCGAGCTGGCGGGCGATGAACGCCTTCATCAGCTCGAGGGCGCGCTCGAGGTTCGCGCCCGGCGGGTCGCCGAAACCGTGGCCCATGCCGGGGAACCGCTCCAGCTCAATCGCGCCGCCCGCGGCCCGGTACGCGGCCAGGAAGCGCTCGGTCATCGCCATCGTGATGTTCTTGTCGGCGGTGCCCTGCAGGACCAGCGTGGGCGGCAGGGCAGCAGGCTCGCCGCGGTCGAGGATTCCCTGGGGACTGGCTTCCTGCATCGTCTCGGCGTTCAGGAAATAGCCTTCGCTCCCGCGCACTAGCTCCGGGCGGCCGCTCGCCTGAGCAAAGCGGTAGCGCGCGTAGGGGTCGAGAATCGGCCAGCAGGCGATCACGTAGGCCAGCCCGGCATCCACGTGCTCCGGCCCCGGCAGCGCCGTGTAGCGCGGGTCGTGGGGCCGCATGGCGCTGAGCATCACGAGGTGCCCGCCGCTGGACGCGCCGATGCCACCCAGCCGGCGCGGATCGCCGCCCAGCGCCGGCGCCTGGGCTTTCAGCCAGCGGGTGCCGTAGTTCACGTCGGCCACGGAGGCAGGGTACGGGTCACGCGGGGCGAGGCGGAAGTCGAGCGCGGCGATCAGCAGCCCGCTCGCCGCCAGGGCCTCGTTGCGGGCCGCGTTGCTGAAACGATCGCCGCCGCTCCAGACGCCGCCGTGTACGTCGATCAGTGCCGGGAACGGCCCGGCGCCCTGCGGTTGGTAGATGCGGGCCAGCCAGGTCTCATCGCCATCCCGGCGATACGCAACGTCGAAGACCTTCACCTGATAAGTGCTGGTGGGACCGTAGGGCAGCGGAGCGACCGACGGGTGGGCGGCCGGCTGCATAAGCCCTCCTCGAAGCGACGGCCGCGCGGCACGGCCGGCCTGAGCCGCGACGCTGGCGGGCGCGGGGCGGTCGTTGACAGCGCGCGACGGGTTGGGTAGAGTGTCGCATCTGCAAAACGGCGATGTCAATCCGGAACGCATCCCCCAGGCGCCGTTTCCGGGCAGGCCGGGCGCGCAGGCCAACGGCGCCGACCGCGCGCCCGGCTCTCGGCGGCGGCATTTCAGGAGGTGGCCAGGATGGATGGCTGCTCGCGGCCCAGCCGGCGCTGGGAGCGGATGAGCGATGACCTTGTCGAGCGGCGGGCAGACCTGGACCGGCTGACGCACCAGGACGCGGTGGATCAGGGGCGTCTCGACGGGTTCCTCAGCGCCCGCGGCGCGACGCGCGATGCGGTCCAGAAGCTGCCCGCGGCGCTCCCCGGCACGACGGCGGCCTCGCCGCTGCTCGGGGGCGCCGACACGCACCGCGCCTGGCCGCTGTACATCGCGGGCGGGGCCGAGCCGCCGCTCGCCGACCCTACGGCGCAGGGGCGCACGCTCACGATTGAGTCCATCGTCGGAGAGACGGTCGAGCTAGGCATCTTCGACCCGGCGCGCGGCCCGGTCCTGACCGCGGATTCGGGCGACGTGCTGCACTATCCGAATACTCTCACCCACTTCCTCGGCGCGATCGAGCCGGGCACGACCATCGACGCCATCGCGCAACTGCGGCGAGACCACCCCGGCCGTGGCCCGATGACGCTCGTGGGGCCCGTGGCCGTGCGCGGCGCCGAGCCGGGCGACGTGCTAGAGCTGCGGGTGCTTCGTTGCGAGCCCATCGACTTCGGCTTCAACTTCAACAATCCCGTCGACCTCGGCACGGGCGCGCTGCCAGAAGAGTTTCCGGACGGGCAGGTCCGCTACTTCGATCTTGACCTCGCGAGCCTGACCACGGCCTGGGGACCGAACATTCGCATCCCGCTGGGCCCCTTCCAAGGCACTCTCGGCGTCTGTCCCGACGTGGACCGTCCCGTGAACGCCGTGCCGCCCGGCCCGCATGCCGGCAACGTGGACCTGCGCGAACTGGTCGCGGGCACGACGCTGTTCGTGCCGGTCTGGAAGCCGGGCGCGCTGATCTACACTGGCGATTCCCACGTCGCGCAGGGCGACGGCGAGGTGAACCTGACGGCGATCGAGTCGGCGATGCGCGATCTGCGCCTGCAAGTCGTCCTGCACCAGCAGGCGCCACTCCGCTGGCCCCTGGTCGAGACACCATCGCACTGGCTGGTGCTGGGCTTCGACGCCGATCTGAACGAGGCGTTCCGGCTCTGCCTGCGCAACGCCGTGGAGTTCCTGGTCCGGTGTGCCGGCATGAGCACGCTGGATGCGTACGGTCTCTGCAGCGTGGCCGTGAGCTTCCGCGTCACGCAGGTGGTAGATGGCAACAAGGGCGTCCACGGGATGATCCCGAAGGACATCTTCACCCCGGAGGCGCGCCGCGAGATCGATCCGCTCGGCCGCGGCTAACGACGCGGGCAGCGGGGCGACAGCCGGTTCTCAGCTCGTGCTCTGCAGGGAGGGCGCCTGGGCCGGGGCGCCGCTGCTCCGCGGCGGGGCCGCGGGTCGCGCGAAGCGCGCGCGAATGGCGGCCTGGTGGCGCGCGGCGACGTCGGCCAGCGTGAGGAGGACCAGCAGCCCGAGCGTGAGCATCGCGATGACGGCGACCTTTGCCCCCTGGCCCTGGTCCCAGTAGCTGAGCGTCAGCACGGAAAGCACCTCGTTCCCCGGGACGGTCAGCATGACCGGGAGGCTCAACGTGCGGACGAAGATCGACGCCAGCAGCAGCCAGGCGGCGACCAGGCTCGGGCGCAGGAGCGTGAGCACGACTCGCCGGAACGTGGTCCACCATGACGCGCCCGACATGCGGGCGCTCTCCTCCAGGTCGGCGCTGTACTGGGCCATGGTGCCGGCCAGGATGCGCGTGCCGATCGGCAGCCCGTGCGTCACGTAGGCTACGAGCAGGATGAGGACCGTGCCGTAGAGGCCGGGCACGCGGATATAGGCCCAGAGCATCGCCAGGCTGAGGACGATGCCCGGCAGGGTCCAGGGCAGCCAGCTCAACAGCTCGAGCACGCGCCGCCCGGCAAAGCGCGTGCGCACGACCACGTAGGCCACGCCCCCGCTGAGCAGGACCACCAGCGTGGCCGCGGCGCCGGCCACGAACAGCGTGTTGCGCGCGGCGCGGCCGAGCAGCGGGTCGGTCAGCACCTGCCGATAATTGTCCAGCGTGAACAGGTCCCAGGAGAACAGGCCGAAGACGCGGAAGAAGCTCGTGGCGAAGATCTGCCCGATGGGCAGGCCGACGGCGAGGAGAGCATAAACCAGGAAGAGGCCGAACGCGGGCCAGCGCCAGGCGCCGAGGTCCATCACTTGTGGCCGGTAGCCCTTGCCCGTCACGGTCGTGAAAGCGCGCCGGCCGAGCAGCCGCCACTGCAGCGCCACCAGCAGCAGCGTGAGGACGACCAGCCACACGCCGAGCGTCATGGCGCGGCCGACGTTTGGCGGCACGGAGACGGTCATCGCGTAGTGGATCTCGTTGGTGAACAGGAAGATCCGGGCGGGCGTGCCGAGGATCACCGGCGTCTCGAACGCCTCCAGGCCGGCGATGAAGGCGAGCAGCATGGCGCCGCTCAGTGCCGGCAGCAGCAGCGGCAGGGTGATGCGCCAGAACGCCTGCCAGGAGCCGGCGCCCGACATGTGCGCGCCCTCCTCCAGCGAGGCGTCGAGGTTGCGAAAGGCGGGCACGACCAGCAGGTAGACGAACGCTGCCGAGTGCAGCGCCATGACGAAGACGATCCCACCGTAGGAGTAGATGTCGATCGGCCCCTCTTCCAGCCGCAGCACGGCCGCGATGAGCTGGTTGAGGCTGCCGTTGCGCGGGTTCGCCAGTATCGCCCAGCCGATCGCGGTCAGCAGGCCGGGGACGAAGAAGGCGAGCGGCGCGACCACCTCGATCAGAGGGCGGTAGGGGACGTTCGTCCGCGTGACGAGCCACGCCAGGTAGACGGCAATGGCCGTGGCGAGGAGGGTTTCGGCCGCGACGACGAGCAGGCTGGTCAGGAGCACCTGGTAGGTCTGGGGGTCGGTGGCCGTGGCGACGTAGTGGGCGAGCGTGAAGTGGCCGGGAAAGCCGGGGCGGGCGCTCCACAGGCTGCCGTACAGCAGCATGTAAGTAGGGTACAGGACCAGCGCGCCCACGCCGAGCAGCAGCGCCCCGCAGGCGAGCGTACCGCCGGTGGGGCGCTGGCGCAGCGCTCCGAGCCTCACGGTGTCACCGGCCGAAGATCGACTTGCCCAGGTCCAGCCACTTGGGCACGTCTTGCGGCGCGCGCGTGCCGTGGGTGCCGAGCAGCTTCAGGTTGGACAGCAGGTACTCTGGCTCGTCCACCTGCACGTCGGTGCGGACGGGCGTGTAGCGCCCGTTGGGGTACCACCACGCCTGGGCCTGAGGGCTGAGGATGAAGTTGACCCAGACGCGGGCGGCGTTGGGGTGCGGAGCGCCCTTGGGGATGGCGTCCACGTCGACCGAGTAGACGACGCCCTCGTCGGGGATGATCCACTTGATCGGGGCGCCCGCCTGGGTCACGACCGCGCGCCCGACGCCGGGCAGCCCGATGCCGCGCTCGCCGCGCGCCACGGTCGCCTCGACCGTCGCCGGATCCTGCGCCACCAGCAAGTCCTGCTGGGCGATCTTCTCCAGGTACGGCCGGCCGAGCGTGGGGTCGTCGTACGCTCCCGCCAGCCAGGTATTGCCGCCGCCGTTGGTCGCGGGGTTGTGGATGACGATCTTCCCCTTGTAGTAGGGGTCGGTCAGGTCGGCCCAGCGCCGCGGCAGGCGCTCCGCCGGGATGGCCTGGGTGTTGGCCAGCAGCGCGTACGTGACGAGCATCGTCGGGTAATAGGTGTTCCCGGGGCCGATCTTCTCGCGGACCGGCTCGGCAATGCCGTCGGCGTTCGGCACCGTGTACGCCGCGATCGCCTCGTTCTGGGCCAGCTCGTACATGTTGGTGTCGCCGCCCCCGGCGACGTCCGTGCGCACCTGCCCCGCGCCGACCTCGGCCAGCACCCGCTCGGCGGACTCACGGCCGTTGGTGTACGCGATGTCCACCGTGATCCCGTACTGCTGCTGGAAGGCGGGGATCGCGTGCTCCATGAAGGCGCGATGGCCGGGGTTGCTCAGGATCGATACCTGACCCTCGCGCCGGGCGTTCTCCACCACCGTGTCCCAGGAGTCGGCAGCCCCGGCGGCCGACTGCCCTTCGCTGCCCGGGGCGCCCGACGCGGACGACGCCGACGGGACAGCCGCCGGGCCGCAGCCGACCGCCAGCATCAGCCCGAGGCACACGCTAGCCCACCACCGCGCAGCGGTTCCCTGCATGCCGTGATTCCTCTCGGGGCTCGGTACTGAGCGATCCAACGGTGGTGGACGGACGCCGCGGTCGCGCCGCCCACTAGCTCATCTAGCTCATGCCGTCGCCTGGCCCCACGCCGCGATGATCTCCGACGAGTCATAGGTATCGAACGTTTCGAGCGCGTCCAGCGCCGCCCGCTGGAGCGCTTCGGAGCGCGTGCCCACGCAGTCGCGCACGATGACCGCATAATAGCCGCGATTCGTCGCCTCGCGCACGGTTGCGTCGATGCCCGTCTCGACCGAGACGCCGGTGAGCAGTATCGTCTTGATGCCGTGCCGCCGCAGGCGCCACTCGAAGCTCGTGCCAAGGAAGGCGTTGGGCGAGAACTTCTCGAAGACGGCGTCGCCGGCGCGGGGCTGGAGCAGGGCGGGCGGCTCCCAGGGCGGCGCACCGCGGCGGTTCGCCCGCGGGTCGCTGGCCAGGTCGGTGACGTGGAACTGGCGCATGCGCAAGCGGACCATGGCGGGACCGAGGTCCGCCCAGGTCATGTCGTTCTGGCGCGAGTAGAGCGTCAGGATGCCGTGGGCACGGGCGGCCTCCAGCAGCCGCGCGGTATTGGCGATCAGCGTGTCGGCGTTGAACGCGTGGCCGACGACGCCGGCGGTGCAGTCCCACAGCAACAGGGCCGTGTGCTGGGGCGCGACAAGCTCCTCCAGCGTCTCGCAGATCTCCGTGCCGGCCCAGTGCCACATGGCGGGTGCTCCTTGCCAAGAATACGCGAGCTGCCCCGACCGAATCCCTGGGCCGGTAGCTTAGGACACGGTCGCCAGGTTCCGCTGCCGCAGCGCGTCGGCGGTCAGCTCCTGCTCGTAGCAGGGCACGGGGATGAGCGTGTTGCGGGCGGGATCGCGCACCGTGCCCTTGGGGTCGCGCCCGGCCTGCACGTCGGCAATCGCCTGCAGGTACATGTTGCGGATCCAGCGCATGCCCACGTCGCCGACCGTGAGCAGGTTCTCGTGCTCGCGGTCCACGATCGGCGGCATGCTCGCCATGACGGCGGCGTCCTCGGCGGCGATGACCCGCGGGATCTCGTAGCCCAGCGTGGGCGTGTCGGACAGCTTGTACTCCAGGTAGGGCTCGATGCGGATCGGCTTCCAGCCGGCTACCAGCGGCTCGGCGTTCCAGGTGCCGTGGTTGTCGGCCGGCTTGTAGAGCACACGGACCATCATGGTGTGCGTGTCGTCGATCGGCACGCTCCAGCGGTGGGACGTCGGCGGGGTGCCGGTGGGGCCGTCGAGCATACGCTGGGCGCTGCCGCCGGAGCTGATGTTCGGCAGCAGCAGGTGGTGCTCACGGTAGTTGTAGATGCCTGGCCGGCGCGTCGGGCGGGCGGCCTTGTGGACCAGCCCCCACTCGGTCTCCTCGAAGCCCATCTCGGGCGTCGCGTTCAGGTCCTCCCAGGAGGGGCCGTGGGTGTAGCTGACGTGCAGCGGGTCCATGCCGTTCTCAACGGCTTGGAGCCAGTTGCAGTCGGCGAAGCCGGTGATCTTCACGCGATGCTCGCCCTCGCCGGCCAGGAAGTCGAAGCGCGGCAGAAGCGGCGCCGGCCGCGGCCCCAGGTAGACGAAGACCAGCCCGCCTAGCTCCTCCGCGGGGTACGCCGGGTGCTGGACGCGGTCCGCCAGGGCGCTCGCGGGCGGCTCGCCGGGAGTCTCCAGCACGCGGCCGGTGGCGTCGTACACCCAGCCGTGATAGCGACAGCGCAAGCCGCGCTCGGTGGTGCTGCCGAGGCAGAGGTTCGCCCGCCGGTGCGAGCACAGCGCGCCCAGCACGCCCACGCGGCGCTGGCGGTCGCGGTAGAGGACCAGGTCCTCGCCGAGCAGGCGAATGAGGGTTGGCTTCTCCTTCAGATCCGCGGAGATGCCCACCGGCCACCAGTAGCGGCGCAATACCTCGCCCATCGGCGTGCCCGCGCCCACTCGCGTCAGCGCCTCGTTTTCCGCCACGGTTGTCATCGGGCCCTCTCCTCGTCTCGCGCGACGCACCGCTCTACACGCCGCGGCGCTCCCAGGCGGCGATGATCTCGGACGAATCGAACACGTCCAGCAGCGTCTCCATCAGCGGCAGCGACCGCGCGTAGTCACGCTCGCGGCCGCCGACGCAGTCCCGGGCGACCACCGCGTAGTAGCCGCGGTGGATCGCCTCGCGCGCCGTACCCGGGATACCGGTCGCCACGTTGATGCCCGTCAGGATGATCGTCTTGGCGCCGAGCTTCCGCAGTCGCCACTCGAAATTCGTCCCGAGAAAAGCGTTCGGCAGGAACTTCTCGAACTCGACGTCGCCCTCCTGCGGCCGGAGCTCCGGCAGGAACTCCCATTCTGGGGTGCCCCGGACGCCGCCCGGCCGGAAGTTGGCCAGGTCGGCGACTTTCCACTGCTTCATACGCATGCGGATCATCGCCGCGCCCGTGTCGCCCATCAGGTACATGTCGTTCTGGCGCGCCCAGAGGACCGGGACGCCGTGCGCGCGAGCGGCCGCCACCAGCTGGGCCGTGCGGGGGATCAGCGTGTCCTTGTTGAAGCAGTTGCCCACGACGCCGCTGGCGAAGTCCCAGAGCAAGAGGACGGTGTGCTCCGGGCGCACGAGCTCGTCGAGCGTCTCCAGGATCTCCAGGCCCGCCCATCGCTGCATGGCTGCTGCTCCATGGCCAACAAGCTGGGGCGCGCGATGGCCCGCCGCCGCCCGCCAGGCCAAGGCCGCCGCGCCCGACGCGGGCGGCGGCGCCGGCACGGCGCATTGTCCCACAGGCGAAACACTGTCGTCAATACGTGACGCAGCGGAGAACGCCTTACCAGCGGACATCCTCAGGCGCGTCCCCGGCCGGTCGTCGCTCCATCCGGGGCTGCCGTCTGCGCGGCGCCGGCGTGATCAGTTATGCCCCTATACGATCAGGGCGCTCGCGGGGGCCGGCGCTGGCCGCGCCAGGGCTGCCAGCACCGCGTCGGTCGAGCGGATCGCGGCTCGCTGCCGCAGCAGGTCGAGGTAGGGCGAGTCGGGCGGGTAGGCGGCATCGGCGACGATGGTCAGGGCGTAGCCCAGCCCGGCGCCCTCGCGCACCGTGTCGCTGAGACAGCCATGCACGGCGCCCCCGCTCACCAGGCAATGGCGGATGCCGAGATTCCGCAGCGTGCGGTGGAGCGGCGTGAAGCCGAACGCGCTGTTGCCGCGCTTGACGATCTCGACATCGCCCGCTTGCGGCTGGAGCGCGTCGACGAAGGCTGCACCCCACGTGCCTTCCTTGATGAACTGCGCCTCGGGCGGCATGGGGTTGACGCGGCGAATGGGGCGCGGCAAGGCGGTATCGAGGCCGTGGCGCGTCTGCACGTCCCGCACGAAGATGACCGGCCAGCCGCGGGCGCGCACCGCTGGAATCAGCCGCTGGTTGTTCGCGATCACCCGCTCCGCGTCCGCGTCGGTCAGCCGCGAGTAGCCGTAGCGCCGCTGCGCCCCGTGGCGGTGCACGAAGTCGTTCTGGATGTCCACAACGAGCAGGGCGCCGCGGGCCGGGGCCGGGTCGGGCTCGGGCGGAGCGGGCGCCGCGGCGCGCGCGAGCACGTCGCGCGTGGACACGTACTCGACGCGGTTGCGCAGCGTGGGCAAGTCGGGCGAGCCGAGTGGGTAGACGGCGTCTTCGACGACGAACTGCTCGTAGCCGAGCGCGGCGCCGAGGCGCACGGTGTCGCTGATGCTGCCGGGCACGTCGCCGCCGGCGACGACGCAGTGCTCGACCCCGAGATTGGCGAGCAGACGGTCGAGGATCGTGTGCAGGAACGCGCCGTGGCCCTGCTTGACCACCGCGTAGTCGTCGGCGCGCGTGGCGAGCCCGTCGAGCAGCGCCGCGCCCGGCGTGCCCTCCACCAAACACCGCTCGCCAGCCGCCAGCAGCCGCTCGCGCCAGGGAGTCGCCCAGGCGCAGTCCGCGTAGTCGGGGCGGAACGCGGTGGTGACGAACACCACGGGGCGGCGGGCGGCGCGAAAGGCCGCAATCAGCGCCTGGCAGCGCTCGACGAGCGGCGGCACGTCGCCGGCGGGGATGCCGCACCAGCCCAGCCGCGCAAGCGGACCAGCGGGGGCCAGGAAATCGCGCTGCAAGTCGATGAGGAGCAGCGCCGCCCGGTCCATTCGCAGGCGCTCACCCATCCACGTCGCTCAGCGCTTCGAAAGCTCGGCGGCCCGGAGGCTGTCTCGGTAGCCGAGACAGGTGGACAGCTGGGCCGCGGCCCGCCGCACCGCCGGGATGACGACGGTCTCGACCACGTCGTCGGGGAACTCGTGGACCGGCGCGGCGGCGTTGATGCCGGCGACCACGGCCCCGTCGCCGTCGAAGATGGGCGCCGCCACCGAGCGCACGCCTAGCTGGAACTCCTGATCGTTGAACACATAGCCTTGCTCGCGGATGCGCGCGAGATACTGCCGCAGCCGCGCCGGCTGCGTCACCGTGCGCTCGGTGTAGGCTGGGAGCGGCCCGCTGGCGAGCAGGTCATCGACCACCTCCGGCGGACTGAACGCCAACAGCACCTTCCCGATGGACCCAGCGTGAGCGGGCACCCGCATGCCGACGTGGACCGTGATCGCCGAGATGCGCCGTGCCGCTACCAGCGCGACGTACAGCACGTCTTTCCCGTCCGGGATGCCAAGGTGGGCGGAGGCGCCGGTCTCCTGGTGCAGGCGAGCAAGGTAGGGCCGCGCCAGGTCCACTAGGGGCAGGCTATGTAGGTAGGCAAAGCCCAGCTCGAGCACGCGTGGCCCGAGCCGATAGCGCCGCGACTCGGGGTCGCGCTGCAAGTAGCCCAGGTGCTCCAGCGTCCAGACGAAGCGATAGGGGGTCGTGCGGCTCCAGCCCAGCCGCTGCGCCAGCTCGGCCAACGACAGCGAGGGGTGGTCCGCGTCGAAGGCTCGCAGCACGTCCAGGCCGCGGCTCAGCGCCTCGACCCAGTACGGGCTCTGGGCGCCCGCGGCGCTAGCCGTCGGTGCGCTATCGCTTGCGGGCACGCCCCCGTCCTCGGTCATGGCCCCCACTCATATCCGATCCGGCCCTGGGGTTCGCCGACGGAGGCGGGCCCTCACCCCGACCCTCTCCCAGGGGGAGAGGGAGTAAGATGCGCCCTCACCCCGACCCTCTCCCAGAGGGAGAGGGAGTAAGGGAACGCCACCCCCGGCTTCGGGATCAGTCCGCGTCACGGGCAATCGGGCAATCGGATGTACGCGATCAAGCCTGTCGGCGGTCGGCGCCTGCGGGCGGCCGACCCGCCGCATCGATATCTTGCCGATCATCATGGCAAGTATACACGTGTCCGCTGCTAGTCTCGGCGGCGCGTAGCAGTGGGGGAGATGGCGGGGCGCGCCACAGTCTCCCCCGCTGCCGCACCGGGCAAGCGCGGGACCGGCGCCTGGCGCCGGTCCCGCGCGCCGGCCCCGTGGGGGGCCTACTCGCGGATGCGAGGGCTTTGGTCCTTGGGGAAGCTGAGGTTGCAGAACGGACAGTGGAACTCGATGCGCCCCGGCTCGGTGGCCGGCCCGACTATCAGGCGGGGGGCCGCATGGAGCATCGAGGGGCTCACCACGAACTCTTGGTGGCACTCGGGGCATTCG
>DATGMD010000026.1:0-52680 GCA_035293805.1 Chloroflexota bacterium
CACCCTCCGCAACACTGCGCTCAACGTGCTACGTCGGCGCGGCTTCGTGTTCCTGCCCGACGCGCGCCGCTGGCTGGCCGCTCAAGTCGATGGCGGCTTGCCGCTGCTCACTCGCTCGTTAGAGCAGTGAATAGCCCTAGGGTCCGCGGACCGGCGCTTGCCCCACCCATGAAAAGTCTGCGATTATACTACGTTGGGCGATACACCAGGGCGAATACTGCCGGCCGGCGGCCTGACCTCTCGGCGTGCCGCCGGCGGGTACGCGGCGCGACCAGCGAGGCGCGCAGCAGGAGGCATACGTGAACTTGCGGACCCCGGGGCCTACGCCGATGCCCGAACGCGTGGCGGCCGCGCTCTCCCAGCCGATGATCAACCACCGCGGCCCGGAGTTCGCCGACCTGCTGCAAGAGGTTACCGCCAACTTGCAGGCCGCCTTCCAGACCACCAATGACCTGTTCCTGCTTACGTCGTCGGGCACTGGCGGCCTGGAGGCTGCCGTCGTCAACACTTTCTCGCCGGGCGACCGGCTGCTAGCGGTCGTCATCGGCAACTTCGGCGAGCGCTTCGCCACCATTGCCCAGCGCTTCGGCTGCGACGTGCAAACGCTGGTCTTCAAGTCCGGCGAGGCGGCCGATCCGGCGGCCGTAGCGGCGCGGCTGGCCGCCGATCCCGCGATCAAGGGCGTGCTGATCACGCACAACGAGACCTCCACCGGCGTGACGAACGACCTGGAGGCGCTAGCCGCCGTCGTCCGGCAGGCCGGTCCGCTCCTGCTCGTGGACGGCGTCTCGTCCGTGGGCTCGATCGAGATCAAGACCGACGCCTGGGGCATCGACGTGCTGGTGAGCGCCTCCCAGAAGGGCTGGATGGTGCCGCCCGGCATCGCGATGATCTCGGTTAGCCCGCGCGCCTGGGAGGCGAACGCCGCGGCCCGGCTGCCGCGGTATTACTGGGACCTGGCGTTGGCAAAGAAGGAAGCCGCCCGCGGCCAGACGCCCTGGACGCCCGGCATCACCATCGTCTACGGCCTGCGTGAGGGCCTGCGGCTGATGCGGGCCGAGGGCTTCGACGCGGTGTATGCGAAGCACCGGCGAATCGGCGCCTACACCCGCGCCGCCATCAAGGACCTTGGGCTGCGGCTCGTGCCCGTCGACGAGCGTCGGGCCTCCGACACCGTCACGGCCTTCTACCTGCCGGAGGGCACCGAAGAGAAGGTGTTCCTGGAGCAGCTGCGCGCGCGGTACGGCGTCGTGCTGGCCGGCGGCCAAGGCGAGCTGGTCGGCAAGATCGCGCGGATCGGCCATATGGGCATGGTCGACGAGGCCGACATCGACGACGTGATCAAGGCAATCAGGCAGACGCTGGCCGCGCCTGCCACGGCGGCCTCATGACCGCGCCCCAGTCGCAGCCCGGCGCGCGCCGCATCCTCGTCACCGATCCTATTGCCCCGGATGGCGTCGCCTATCTGCGCCAGCACGCCACGGTCGACGTCCACACCGGCTTGAGGCCCGACGAGCTGTTAGAGGCCGTGCGCGGCTACCAGGCGCTGATCGTCCGCAGCGAGACGAAGGTCACGCGCCCGGTGATCGACGCCGGCACCGACCTCCGCGTCATCGGCCGCGCCGGCGTCGGCGTCGACAATATCGACGTCGATGCGGCGACCGCGCGCGGCGTCGTCGTGGTGAATGCCCCGGCCGGGAACACGGTCGCCGTCGCCGAGCACACGATTGGGCTGCTGCTCGCGGTGGCCCGGCGAATCCCGCAGGCGAGCGCGGCCCTCCGGGCCGGCCAGTGGCAGCGGTCCCGTTACATGGGCCAGGAGGTCCGCAACAAGACCCTCGGCATCGTGGGGCTTGGGCGCATCGGCCGCGAGGTCGCCCGCCGCGCCCAGGGCCTCGAAATGCGGGTGGTCGCCTTCGACCCATACGTGAGCGCCGAGCACGCGCGGCGCCTGGGCGTCGAGATGGCGGACCTGCCCAGCCTCCTGCGCACCGCCGACTTCGTTACGATCCATACGCCCGCCACGGCGCAGACGCAGGGGCTCATCGGCGCGGCCGAGCTGGCGCTGCTCAAGCGTACCGCCTACGTCATCAATTGCGCCCGCGGCGGCATCGTCGACGAGGCCGCCCTCCAGCACGCGCTCGAGACCGGCCAGATCGCCGGCGCGGCGCTCGACGTGTTCGCCAAGGAGCCGCCCGGCGACATGCCCCTGCTCCGGGCCGAGAATCTCGTCGCCACCCCGCACCTGGCGGCCTCCACCGAGGAGGCCCAAGTCCAGGTCGCGATCGAGGTGGCCGAGCAGGTGGTGGCGGCCCTGGATGGCCGGCCGACGCTCTATGCGGTCAACGCGCCGATCGTGGTGCCCGAGGCGATGGCGGTTCTGGAGCCGTACTTCCGCCTGTGCGAGACGCTCGGCCAGCTCGCGACGCAGCTGGCAGCCGAGGGCCAGATCGAGGCCGTGGAGATTACGTACAGCGGCGACATGACCGAGCACGACACCACCGCCCTCACGGCCACGGTGATTCGCGGCCTCCTCGCCCCGATCTCCGAGGAGACGGTCAATCTGGTGAACGCGCCCGTGATCGCCCGCCAGCGCGGCTGGCGCGTATCCGAGCGCAAGGTCAGCGGCCCCGAGGAGTACACGAATCTCGTCACCGTCGCGCTCCACTCGGACCGCGGCGAGCGCGGGGTCGGCGGCACGGTTGTCAACGGCGAGCCACACGTCGTACGCATCGACGGCTATACCGTCGACCTGGCTCCGCGTGGCGATTACGTGCTGCTCTCGCGTCACGTCGACCGGCCGGGCATCGTCGGCACCGTCGGCACGCTGCTCGGCGAAGCCGACGTGAACATCTCCTCGATGCAGCTGGGCCGTCAGCGCCCGCGCGGCGAGGCGTTGATGGCGCTGACCGTGGACGAGCCCATCCCGCCCGACGTGCTGGAGCGGATTCGCGCCGTCACGGGCGTGGCCCAGATCCGCGTCGTGCGGCTCTAGCGTAGGTGGTCGCCCGCCGCGCAATCTAGGACGAGGCGCCTTTGGCGAGCATGTGGGGCTGGTATCAGGGCCTGCCGCCGCGCGAGCGCGGCATTGCGGCCGCCTTCTTCACCATCATCCTCGGCACCCTGCCCTGCTACGGGCTGGGCCTGCTGCTCATGATCACGACGCGCGGCGCCATCGGCGGTGCGGAGCCGCTGCCGACAGCGACCGTGGCGGCGGTCGCCACGGTCGCGCCGCCGCCGACCTCCACCCGAGCGCCCGCGCCGAGCGCCACCGCCATCGAGGCCTCGCCAAGCCCGACAAGCACTGCTACCGAAACGCGGCTCCCCACGGAGACGCCCGTGCCCGTTACCCCCTCGCCGAGCGCCACCGTCACTGCCCGCCCAGCAACGCCAACGACGCCCGCCACGCTCTCGGCGACGCTCCCGCCAACCCTCGCGCCGCCCACGTCGCGCCCCACCACCCTGGCGCGGCCCAGCGCCACCCCGCGCCCCGGCGCCAGGTCCACGCCCGAGTCCCGCTCGACCCCGGCGCCGGCCCCCAGTCCCCTACCGCGCACGCGCCTCCCGGCCACCACCGCGCCCACTCCGCGCCCCGGCGTCGACACCGCCCCCGCCTTCGGCTCCCCGGCGCGCTGAGCGGCGCCAGCCCGCCCCGCGTGGCGCGCTCCGCGCGCTGGCGTGAATCTTGCTCAGCAGCGCGCCGACGCTTGCACATCGCGTAACCGAGTTAGCTTATACTTGCCAGCGGCGGCTGCTTGGCTCAGCGCCGCGAGCGCTCCCGCACTCGCGGCGGTGGGAGGACTGATGGCTCCGCTTTCCGATCCCCGGCGCGTGGGACACTCGGCACCGTATCAGCGCGACACGTCGTCGGCCACGCTGTTCGCCTTGCTGGTCGTCATCGCCGTCCCGGCCCTCGTCGTTGCGCTCGCCGCGGGCTGGCGCCCCCTGAGCGGCAGCGAAACGGACGCGCTGCTCGGCTGGGTCGGTCGGCTCACCGGCCGCGCCGCGCCCACCGCCGCGGTGGCCGCGCCCAGCGATTGGGCGATTCCTAATGGCTGGTTCTACACCGAGGTCCCCGGCGACGCCACCGGCCCTGACGCTCGCGGCTTCGCGGTCAGTGACGCCAATGGTATGCGCTTCTGGAGTGAGTATCAGCGGCTCGGCGGCCCCACGTACATGGGCTATCCGCTGTCGCGCCGCTTCGACGTGGACGGCGGCACCGCCCAGGTGTTCCAGCGCGCGGTCCTGCGCTACGATACCGCCGCCGACCGCGTGGTCGTCACGCGGCTACTCGACCGCCTGAGCCGCGAGGGGCAGGATGCCGAGCTGCAGGAGCGCTGGAGCATACCCCCGCTCGACGTACCTGCACCCCCCGACGTGACGGCCGAGGTCCTCGACGACCGACTGAAACTGCTCCTCTCCGACTACCCGGCCATCCGGACATACTTCGCCGACGCCCCGGATGCCCCCGCGCTCTTCGGCGCGCCCACCTCCGCCGTGCAGGAAACGCGCGACTTCTACGTGATCCGCTTCCAGAACGGCGCGCTACAGCAGTGGAAGCACGACGTACCCTGGGCTAACGCCGGCGATGTCACCGCCGTGAACGTCGGCCAGATCGCGGCGGCGCTCGGGCTCTTCCCGGCGGAAGCCTTGCAGCCGCTGCCTGCCGCCACCGCGGGCACCCTGGCGCTCAAGTAGCCCCGCACCCTGCCGCGCGATGCCCCGCCCGCGCAATCGCCGCAAGCCCGCCACCTCGTGCCCTGCTATGATTCGAACAGGATTCGAGCGCGCCTAAGAGGCTGCATGCCACACATCCGCTGGAACCGCGTCCTGATCGTTCAGCTAGCGATCCTGGCGGGCGTCGCGCTCGTCGTCATCGCCTGGACGATCGTCCACGCTGTCGCGCACACGCTGCTGTTGTTCGGCATCGCCGCTGTCCTGGCGTTCGCGCTCGCGCCCCTGGTCACGCGCGGCGAGGAGCGCGGGCTGCCCCGCCTGGCTGCCGTGGGCCTCGTCTATCTGAGCCTGGCGGTGCTGCTCGCCCTGAGCGGTGCCCTCCTGGCGCGGCCCTTCGCCATCCAGGCGACGCTGCTCCTCGACAACCTGCCGGCGTACCTTACAGGGCTCCAGGATACCATCAGCGGGCTGGATCGTTGGCTCGCCGGCTTCGGTCTCGGGGGCGGTATCGCCTCGCTCCAGAGCGAGGCCAGCCGCCAGGCGACCGGCGCCAGCACCGCCTTCGTCGGCGACCTGCTCCGCTTCCTCACGCAGGTCGCCAGCAGCGCGCTCGACACCATCCTGGTGCTGGTCATCTCGTTCTATCTGCTGCTCGATGGCCCCCGCCTGCGGCTGGCCGCTCTGCGCGTCGTCCCACCCGACCACCGCGGCAAGCTGCTGTTCGTCGAGGAGAGCCTGGGGCGTGTGCTGGGCGGCTACCTGCGGGGACAGCTCCTCATGGCGCTCACGGTTGCAGTCGTCGTCGGCGTCGTGATGCAGGTGCTCGGCATGCCCTACGCTCTCGTGCTCGGGGTGCTCGCCGGCGTTTTCGAGCTGGTGCCCATGCTTGGGCCGATCCTCAGCGCGCTGCCAGCCCTCGCCGTCGCGGTCTTCCAGCCGTTCCCGACCGTGCTCTGGGTGCTCATCGCCTTCATCGCCATCCAGCAGTTCGAGAGCAACGTCCTCGCCCCGCGCATCACGGCCCACGCGGTCGGCCTGCACCCGCTCGGCGCGATCTTCGCGCTGCTGGCTGGCTTCGAGATCGGCGGGCCGCTCGGGGCCGTCTTCGCGGTGCCCGTGGCCGGCTTTCTCTGGGTGCTGATCACGACGGTCTATCGCCGCACCGTCGGCGAGCCGGAGCCGGCGCCCCGCGCCGGCTGGCGGCTGCCGCGGCGGGGTCGCTCGCCCGACGCCGACCCTGCGGCCGCCACGTCGACAGGGAAGGAGCGCGCGATGCCGGGTCCACCGCGGCCCAGCCATGGCCCTGACTTGACAGCCGGAGAGTAGTAATGGGAATTCTCACCCGCGACGCCATTCTGGCCCGCGTTGCCGATGGCTCCTTGCGCATCGACCCCTTCGACCCCAGCATGGTCGGGCCGGCCTCCGTCGACCTCCATCTCGACCGCCAGTTCCGTGTCTTCAAGAAGGTCCACGATGTCTTCCACGTCACCGAGGATCTGGAGCACGCCGATGTCACCGAGCTACTGGAGGTCGAGGACCACTTCGTGCTGATGCCCGGGGAGGCCGCGCTCGGCATCACACGCGAGCGCCTGACGCTCCCCGACGACCTGTGCGGCTGGCTGGAAGGGCGCAGTCGTTTCGCCCGCGTCGGGCTGATGATCCACATCACCGCGAGCTTCATGCAGCCGGGGATCGACAATCGCCAGGTGCTGGAGATGTACAACGCCGGCCCGATCCCCCTCGCCATCCACCCCGGCATCGCCGTCTGCCAGTTCATCTTCGCCCGCTGCGTCGGCCACGCGCACTACGCGGGGCGCTTCAACCGCCAGCTGTCCCTCTAGCCCCCGCCCGCCGGGGGCGCACCCATCCCGCTCTCGGGCCGCAGCACCCACTCCGCGTACAGCTCCGGCGTGTCGATGTCGGCCAGCACCCCCGGCGCTGGCGCCGGCACTTCCAGCACCTCCGCGGCGTGCGCGCGCACGACCGCCCGCGCCCCCTCCTCTAGCGGCGCGGCCAGCAGCTCCGGAATCAGCGAGGCGGCGAACAGCACGGGGTGGCCACGCCGGCCCTCGTGGACAGGAACGACGATCGGGCGAGCCGTGGCGGCGTACGCCGCGATGATCGCGTCGACGACCGCCGGCTCGATCAACGGGTGATCGACCAGCGCCATGATCACCGCATCCACCTCGGCCGTCGGCAGTGCGCGTAACCCGGCCACCAGCGACGAGAGCTGCCCCAGCTCCCACTGCTCGTTCAGGACGATGCGCGCTGGGGTTACGTCGACTTCGCGGCGAATGCGCTCCGCATCCGAGCCGAGCACGAGATAGATCGCCGCTACCCGCGACGCCGCCAGCGCCGCTACGACGTGCTGCACGAACGTGTGCCCCGCGATCGGCAGCAAGGCCTTCGGGAAGCCCATGCGGCGCGATTGCCCAGCGGCCAGCACGATCGCTGCGACCCATGGCTCCCTTCTCGGCTCGGCGCTGCTCATGCCTGTCCCCCTCCCACGCCGTCCACGGCACGGTTGCACCGTTACGTGCAGGCACTATAACATTGGCCGAGGCTGTCCCCGGCAGGCCATCGCGGGGGTTCCGTGCCCGCGGCGCGGCCGGTCGCGCCGGCCCCGGCCGCTAACTCGCGCCCAACCCGAAGAGAGGTGAGGTCCATGGAGCAGACGATCCACTTGCGCGTGAACGGCGAGGACCGCGAGGTAACCGTCCGCCCCCGCCGGCTACTCGTCGACCTCCTGCGTTACGACTTGGGGCTGACGGGCACCAAGGAAGGCTGCTCGGTGGGCGTCTGCGGCGCCTGCACGGTGCTCCTCAACGGCAAGAACGTCGCCTCGTGCATCATGCCCGCGGTCTTCGCGGACGGCGCGGAGATCACCACCATCGAGGGGCTCGCGGAGGACGGCAAGCTGCACCCCCTCCAGCAAGCGTTCATCGACTACGGCGGGTTCCAGTGCGGCATCTGCACGCCGGGCCAAATCATGGCCGCCAAGGCGCTGCTCGACACGAACCCTCATCCCTCTGAGGACGAGATCAAGGAGTGGATGATGGGCAACCTCTGCCGCTGCACGGGCTACTACAAGATTCTCGACTCTATCAAGGCCGCCGCGGGGAGCCAGCCATGATCGACTTCGACTACCAGGCGCCAGCCCAGCTCGACGAGGCCCTCGCCCTGCTCCAGCAGCACGGCGACGACGCCCGCGTGATAGCCGGCGGCACCGCGCTGGTCATCATGATGAAGCAGCGCCTCGTGCAGCCGCAGCTGCTCGTCTCGCTGCGCCGCATCCCCGAGCTAGAGCAGGTCCGCGCCGACAACGGGACCCTCCACCTCGGCGCCACCGCCACGCACCGCGCCGTGGAGACCTCGCCCATCGTCCGCGACCGCTGGCCGCTGCTCGCCGAGACGTACCGACACGTCGCCACGGTCCGCATCCGCAACATGGCCACCGTCGGCGGCGGCGTCGTCCACGGCGATCCGAACCAGGATCCGCCGCCTGCGCTGATCGCCCTCGACGCCAAGGCCCGCCTGCGCTCCGCGAGCGGCGAGCGCGAGGTGCCGCTCCAGAGCTTCTTCCTCGACTACTACGAGACGGACGTGCAGCCCGGCGAGGTGCTGACCGAGATCGTCGTCCCCGAGCAGCCGCGCGACGCCGGCTGGTCGTGGGTGAAGTTCCTGCCGCGGACCGCCGACGACTACGCGACCGTCTCCGTCGCCTGCCTGCTCAGTTTGGAGAACGGCTCCAACCGCTGCCGGGAGGCGCGCATCGCGCTGGGCTCCGCGGCCACGACCCCGGTACGCGCCGACGCCGCCGAGAATGCGCTGCGCGGGCAAGAGCTGACGCCCGAGCGCCTCCGGGAGGCAGCGCAGCTCGTCGCCGGCCAGGTGGACCCCATCTCCGACTTCCGCGGCTCGTCCGACTACAAGCGCGACATGGCCGTCGTGTGGACGCGGCGCGCGCTGGAACAGGCTCTGCAGCGAGCCAAGGGCAGCGCCTAGCGCGTCGCCCCCGGCGACCACCAAGCGAGCGAAACCGGCGTGCGCGGGTGCCCCCACCCGCGCATCGCTTTGTTGGGGAAGTACGATGGCCTGGGAGATGCCGGGCTTGCTGGGCAAGCCGCTCGTCGTCGATTGTCACTCGCACCTCATCCCCCCCAGTTGGTACCTGGACACGACACCGCGCAGCGCGATCGATCTCGACGCGCTCTTCTTTCAGCAGGACGACGCCGGGGTAAACCTCACGGTGTTCGGCAACAACTGGATTCGCACGCCGCCCGGCCGCACGCGGCTGGACGCCGTCAAAGAGTTCAACGCCTTCGCCGCGGAGATGAGCGCGAAGTACCCGCAGCGCCTGATCGGGCTCGCCTCCACCGTCCCATTCGAGGGCGACCCCTTTCTGCAGGAGCTGGAGCGCGCGCTGACCCAGGACGGCCTCAAGGGCGTGATGATCAACACCAGCACCGACGGCGAGTACCTGGACTCGCGCCGCGCCGATCCCTTCTGGGAGCTGGTGACGCGCCTGGACGTGCCGGTCTTCATCCATCCGCCGCGGGAGACGATCGGCCACGAGAAGATGGAGATGTTCCGGCTGCCCGAGATGGTCGGACGGCCGTTCGACACGACCCTTACGCTCGCCCGCCTGATCCTCACCGGCGTGCTCGAGCGCTACCCCACGCTGAAGCTCGTCTGCGCGCACGTGGGCGGCGCGATCGCGCTCTTGCCCGGGCGACTGAACTTCGGCTACGAGCTACGCCACGATCAGACCTTCGGCCCCTGGGAGCCCGACGTGCTCACCAAGCCGCCCAGCGAGTACATCGCTCAGGTATATCTGGACACGATGAGTTTCCACATGCCGGCCATCATGTGCGCCGTGGCAACCGTCGGCGTAGACCATGTGGTCTACGGCAGCGACTACCCGCCGGTCCCGATTCCCCTGGCGCGGTCGGTGGCCGTCGTCAAGAACCTGCCGCTCGCCCACCGCGACAAGGAGAAGATCCTAGGCCTCAACGCCGCGGGGTTGCTCAAGCTGCTCTAAGCTTTCGGCCGGGGAGCCGGGACATTGGCAACCTAGCGTCCTCCCGGCTGCCTGATCGACTGCCCTGGCACGCGCCGCACGGCACCGCCGCGCGGCGCCCGCGCGGATGTCCGTGTGGGCGCCGATAAGGGAGCGCGCCGGGTGGCGAGAGTCTTCGAGCGGGGGGGCGCCGGGAACGCCCGCGACGCTGCCGCGGGCCATCCCGGCCGCCAGAAGGAGTCGAGCGATGCAGCAGAGACCCCGTGCAGCCGCCGCGCTCGTGCTGGCGCTCGGCGTCGCGCTCTCGTTAGCCACTGCGGCCACCGCCCAGGACGCCGCGCGCCCAACCGTGCCAGTGTCCGCCGACGAGGTTTCCCATGGCGACCCCGCCTCGCCCCGCATCGCGCTAGCAATCAACGTGGGAGCCGGCTACACGCCGGCGGTGTCCATGCTCGACACGCTCCGCGACCGTGACCTTCGCACGACGTTCTTTGTCATGGGCTGGTGGGCGGAGCGCAATCCCGACATTCTCGCCCGTATCGCCGCCGACGGGCACGAGATCGCCAGCCACGGCCACTCCGTCTTCGACCTGACCCGGGTCTCGGACGCCGCCGTCGTCGAGGACCTGGAAGCCGCCGACAGCGCCATCGCGGCCGTCACCGGCCACACGACGCGGCCGCTCTGGAGCGCGTCCGCGGGCTACCGCGACGCGCGCGTGCTGCGCCTCGCCGCGAGTCTCGGCTACCGACCCATCTACCTCTCGGTCGACTCGCTCGACTGGCGCGAGGGCGCCACACCCGAGGGCGTGTACCGCCGCGTGATGGACCTCACCGAAAACGGCTCTATCGTCGTGCTGCACTTCGACAGCCCGAACACCACGACCAGCACCGCCGTCGTGCTCGGCCAATTGATCGACGATCTTCGCGCCCGCGGCTTCGTGCCCGGCACGATCACCCAGCTTCTCGTCGGCGACTGATACCCAATCGGGCGCTGCCCTGCACATACTCCCTCGCCCCCTGGGAGAGGGTTGGGGTGAGGGCGCGCCCCGGCCGGCGCACCGCCGGGCCCGACCGGATATGACTGCCGGTCAAATGCGGGGCGGGGCGCGTGCGCGCCCCGCCCCGCTCGACTACACGCCGCGCGGCGCCTAGCCCTCGGTCTCCTCGTACTGCTGCTTGATCTGCGCCAGCACGGTCGGGTCGGTGAGCGTCGTCGTGTCGCCCAACACGCGCCCCTCGGCCACGTCGCGTAGCAGGCGGCGCATGATCTTGGCGCTGCGCGTCTTGGGCAGCTCGGCCGTGAAGAACACCTTGTCCGGCCGCGCGATGGCGCCGATGTGCTTCGACACATGCTCGCGTAGCTCGCTCGCGAGCGCGTTGTCGGCCCGCGCCCCGCCGCGCGGCGTGACGAACGCCGCCACCGCCTGTCCCTTCAGCTCGTCGCTGATGCCGATCACGGCCGCCTCGGCCACCGCCGGGTGGCTCACGAGCGCGCTCTCGACTTCCATCGTCCCGATGCGGTGGCCCGCAACGTTCAGCACGTCGTCCACGCGCCCCAGCAGCCAGAAGTAGCCGTCCTCGTCGCGCCGCGCGCCGTCCCCCGTGAAGTACATGCCCGGGAACCGGCTCCAGTACTGCTGCACGTACCGCTCGGGATCGCCCCAGATCGTGCGCATCATCGCCGGCCACGGCTTGCGGAGCACCAGGTACCCGCCCCTCCCGAGCGGCACCGAGTCGCCCGCCTCGTTGACCACGTCGGCCTGCACCCCGGGGAAGGGCACGGTGGCCGAGCCGGGCTTCAACGTCGTGATGCCCGGCACCGGCGAGATCAGGATCATGCCCGTCTCGGTCTGCCACCAGGTATCGACGACCGGACAGCGCCCGTGCCCGATGTGGTCGTAGTACCACACCCACGCCTCGGGGTTGATCGGCTCGCCGACGGTGCCCAGCAACCGAAGGCTGCTCAGGTCGCAGCTTTCGGGATACTGCAAGCCCCAACGCATGCAGGCGCGGATCGCGGTGGGCGCGGTGTACAGGATGCTGACGCGGTACTTCTCGACGATGCGCCACCAGCGGTCCTTGTCGGGGTAGTCCGGCGTGCCCTCGAACATCACCTGCGTGGCGCCGTTCGCCATCGGTCCGTAGACGACGTAGCTGTGCCCGGTTACCCAGCCGATGTCGGCCGTACACCAATACACGTCGTCGTCCTTCAGGTCGAAGATCCACTTGTGCGTCAGCGACGTGCCCAGCAGGTAGCCCGCCGTCGTGTGCAGGACGCCTTTCGGCTTGCCCGTCGTGCCCGAGGTGTACAGGATGTACAGCGGGTGCTCGGCGTCGAGCGGCTCGGGCGGGCACTCGCGCCCTTCCACCTTCGCGAGCCAGTCGTGCCACCAGACGTCCCGCCCCTCCTGCATCGCCACGTCGTTGCCGGTGCGTCGCACGACGACCACTTGCTGCACGCTCGGCGTCTCGCGCACCGCCTCGTCGATGTTGGCCTTCAGGGGGACCACGTTGCCGCGCCGGAAGCCGCCGTCGGCGGTGATAATCGCCTTCGCCTGGCAGTCGTTCACGCGGTCGCGGATCGAGTCGGGGCTGAATCCCGCGAAGATCACCGTGTGCGGGGCGCCGATACGCGCGCAGGCGAGCATGATGATCGGCAGCTCCGGCACCATCGGCAGGTAGATGGCCACCGTATCGCCCTTCCCCACGCCCGACTGCTTCAGCGCGAGGGCCGCGCGGTTCACTTCCCGGTACAGGTCCTGGTAGGTCAGCACGCGCTCGTCGCCCGGCTCGCCCTCCCAGATGATCGCCGCCTTGTTCCGGCGCCACGTCGCCAGGTGGCGGTCCACGCAGTTGTAGCTGGCGTTGATCTGGCCGCCCTCAAACCACTTAGCCCACGGCGCGTTCCATTCCAGCACGCGGTCCCAGCGCCGGAACCAGTCCAGGCTCTCCGCCTGGCGCGCCCAGAACCCTTCGAGGTCGGCGGCCGCCTGCTCGTACACGCCGGGGTCGCTCACGTTGGCTTGGGCTTGGAACGCGGGGGGCGGCGGGTAGCGCCGTTCCTCCTGCAGTAGCGCCTCGAACGCGCCCGAGCTCTGCTCCGCCGACATCGAATTCCTCCTCTGGCGCCTGAGCGTCGCAACCGGGCAAGCGCACGCGACGCCGGGCGCCGATGGCTGACGAATTCAGCATAGGCGGCGGCGCCGCCAGCGTCAAGCACGGCAGCGCCGCCCGCAACCGCGCCCCCCGGTGGTCCACCTCGCGCCGCCCCTGCTCCGCGGTACACTCGGATGAGCGGGCGCGTGCGACCGCAGCGCGCTTGACGCTGGGCGCCTGCCGCCGCTACCGTTAAGCGCAGACGCTGACGGCGCGCGGTCCGCTCGGGCCGCGGCCAGCCAAGGAGAGCGAATGGGCACACTCGCCGGGTTCGGTCCCCCGCCCTGGGCCGTGTTCGGCCTGCTGATCGGCGTGAGCAGCGCGGGCCTCTTCCACTTGCTGCTCAGCAGCCGCCTGCGGCACTTGCCCACCTACCTGGCGGTCGGGACGGTGGCCGCCCTGCTGGGCGGCGCATTGGGGGCGCAGCTCGGCCCGACGGCCTGGAGCCTCGGCGAGGCTCACCTCCTCGCCATCTGCGGCGCCACCTGGAGCGCGCTGGCGCTGACGCGCCTCCTTGGCCTATGACCCCGCGCTTTCGGAGGTGCTCGCCGTGGCCGCGCTGACCGTCGTCCGCGATGTCGCGCTGATCGTCCTGGCGGTCGAGTCCATCGGCCTGGGAGTCCTCGCGGCGGTCTTGATCCTGCGTCTGCTCGCCTTCATCGACGTGGCGCAGACCAAGCTCGACGATGTCGCCGGCACGGCTGGCACGGTGCTGGAGTCCGCCCGCGAGGCAGCCCAGGCGGCCAACGAGGCCGCCGTCCAGGTGCGCGGCTCCACCACCTTCATGAGCGACCGGCTCGTCCTGCCGGCCATCCGCGTGGCCGCGGCCGCGTCGGGCGCCACCCGCTTCGCCCGCGCCCTGGTACGCACCGGAAACTCGTCAGCCGGGAGGAATCGTGGCAAGACAGGATAACGGCGGCTTCGTGGCGGGCCTGCTGGTCGGCGGGCTGGTAGGAGCGGCGCTGGCGCTCCTCGCCACGCCGCGCGGCAGCCAGCTCGCCCGCGAGGCGATCGCCGGCCTCGGCGCCGAGAATGCCGAGGCGATGCTGGAGCGCGGCCGAGACGCGCTGCGCGCGCGCTTTCAGCAGGCGGCGGCCGAGGCGCAGGATGCCGCCAACGCGACCGAGCAGCGGCTGCAGGCCGAGTACCGCGGCGCTCGCGACGGCCACTAGCGGTCTGTCGACGGTCAATTGCTATCTATTGGCATCTGCCAATCGATAGCAGCTCAGCCTTGACGAGGTACTAGCGCGAGTGCGCGGCCGGCGCCGCGGAGCGGTTCCCATTCGCTCTAGCGGCCCTCCGGCCGCAGCCCGGCCGCTGGGCGACAGTCTTGGCTCGGGTCCGGCGGCCCGCGAGAATCGCGCCACGCCGATCGAGCCGACGCCGCGCCGCCGTATGGCGCACCGCGGCGACCATCCTACGGGCACACGCCAGCCACTACACCGCGACCTCGACTGCCCCGACGTTCTCGGCTCCGACGTCGCCGCGCTCCGCCCGCAGGCGGCCCAGCTGGCGCGCGATCTCCGGCGGCAGGTCCGACGCGAGCAGCAGGTCGCTGCCATTCCGCGCGCGCACCGCGAGGCCCGCCGCCGCGTGCGCGTAGACGCCGACGCGAGCGGCCGCCGCGGGCGCGAGCCCTTGAGCCAGCAGCCCGGCGATCGTGCCCGCCAGCACGTCGCCGGTGCCGCCGCTCGCCAGCGCCGGGTTCGCGTGCGGCCACACCCAGGCCCGCCCCTCCGGCACGGCCACGACCGTGAATGGCCCTTTCAACACCACCACCGCGCCCCAGCGCCGCGCGGCCTCGAGCGCGATGGCCCATGGCGCCGCCGCCACGTCGTCGGCCGTCCGCCCGATCAGCCGCGCCATCTCGCCGTGGTGCGGCGTGAGCACGCTCCGTGCGCCCAGCGCCCCCTGTAGCGCGGGCTCCGCCGCGAGCGCGTACAGCGCATCGGCGTCGACCACCACCGGCGGGCCGGCCCCTCCGCTGGCCCCCTCCTGTAGCACCCGCCCCACGAGTTCCAGCGCGCCCGCCGTCCGACCCAGCCCCGGACCGATCAGCAGGGCTTGCGCGCTGTCAGCGGTGCGCAGCACGATCTCCGCCGCCGCGGCGGCGCCCTCCGTCGGCGCGCGGTCGGGCAGCACGACGTATGTGGCCTCCGGTAAGAGTCCCGCCAGTACCGCCTGCAGCGCCGGCGCCACGGCGAAGGCCAGCAGCCCGCACCCGCTCCGCAGCGCCGCGGCGCCGGCGAGATATGCGGCGCCGTAGTAGTCAGGCGAGCCGGCCACCACGACCACCCGGCCGAAGGTGCCCTTGTGACCGCTCAGGGGCCGGCGCGGCACCTGGGGCAATACGCCCGCGCGGTCGAGCGTCGCCACCAGCCGCCCCGCGAACGCATCCGCAGGCAGGCCGATCTCCGTGAGCAGCAGCGCCCCGGCGTGCTCGGCCGCCGGAAAACGTAGCAGCCCCGCTTTCAGGCCGCCCAGCACCACGGTCGCGTCGGCCCGCACGGTCTCCCCGGGCGCCGCCCCGCTGTCGGCGTCGACGCCGCTCGGCACGTCGATCGCCAGCACCAGTAGCCCCCTGCCGCGATCGGTGCGCGCCGCGTTGAGCACGCCGGCAACCTCGCTCAGGGGAGGGCGAGGTGCGCCCCGGGCGCCGATCCCCAGCAGCCCGTCAACCGCCGCGCTGGCGTCCTGTAGCCAGGCTCCGAGCGTGGCCAGCGACCCAGCGCCGTCGTGGAGCAGGCTCTGGCCTCCCAGCGCTGCGAGCGCGCCCAGCTCGGCCTCGGTCACCGCATGTCGGGGCAGCAGGTACAGGCGAACGCTGCGCCCGGCGCGGGCCAGCTCCCGGGCCGCCACCCAGCCGTCCCGGCCGTTGTTGCCGATGCCGGCCAGCACGACGACCGGGCCGTCAGGCCGCAGGCGCCGCACCTGCGCCGCGACCGCGCCGCCGGCCGTGGCCTGCAGCGCGGCCTCCGTGATCCCGGCCGCGACAGCGGCAGCCTCGGCGGCCCGCATCTCCTCCACCGTGACCACGTACACCGCCGCGCCTCCTCGGACCGGGTGCCGGCTGGAGTCCCCGCCACGGCTCGCCCGATCGGCCGGCGAATTATAGCCAGCGCTCGCGCCAGGCAGCGCCCTCACCCCCTCCCGTCTATTGCCAGATTGTCACAGCCGCCTGCTCATGCTGACAAAACGGCACAGGCCATTGACTCTGAGGCATGGCCGTCCTATGATGCTGACAGGCAGACACTGAGGAGGATGAGCCGATGGCCGAGGACTTCACGACACTGCTCCGCTACTACCGCGACCGCGCCGGCCTCTCGTGCAACGAGCTGGCCCGGGCGGTCGGGGTGGATCCCAGCTACGTCAGCCGCCTGGAGCGCGGTGAGCGCGAGCCTCCGCGCCGGCCCATCGTCGAGCGGCTGGCCGCCTCCCTGGACCTCTCGCTCGAAGACCAGGATCGCCTCTTGGTCACGGCCGGCTACGCCCCGGCCACCGTCGCCGTGCTCGGCCGCTGGGACAGCACGCTACAGGAGGTCGCCGACGTCCTCACCGACGGACGGATCTCCGGCGAGGAGCTGGAGAGCTTCCGACAGGTGATCCACCTCGTCGCCCAGCGCTGGCGCCGACCCGTCCTGGCCGCCAGCTAGCCCTGGCCGCGGGCGGCGCTCACCGTTCAGTCTGCACTAGCGCCGAATCGCGCGCGACATGTTCGTCGCGCGCGGCGCACGGGCCCGGACGTCGCGTCGTCGGAGCCGGCCGCCGGCCCATTGCCCAGACGGCCTCGGCTGCTCGAGGAACGTCGACTCGCAGGTGCCCGCAGTCTGGCACAGGATCTGATCTTTGTACGCGTTGCACTCATGCCCTCCGATGCATATTTCCCATCGTGGAGCCGGCGCCCTCGGGACCCGGAGTAGCGAGCCATTCGGGGAGGGTGAGTCAGTCCGGTCAGCAAAGAGCACAAAGTGCATTCTGCACACCACAGCCTCATGGCGCGGGCAGCCAGCCGCTGCCGGTCGTCGTCTCCGAGCAGCCGGCCGCCAGCCGCTATAATCGCTCGGGAGCGCAGCACATGATCGCGGTTCTCAACCAGATCGAGCGCCTGCTCGAACGCGCCTTCGAGACCCCCTCGCGGCGGCTGTTCCGCACGCGCTTGCAGCCAGTCGAGCTGGCGCGCGTGTTGAGCCGCGCCATGGCGGCCGAGGGGCAGGTGGGCGCCGAGGGGCTACGCGTGCCGAACCGCTACGTCGTCGAGCTTCATCCCCAGGACTTTCATCGCTTCGAGGGCGCGCAGCAGTCGCTCGAACGCGACCTGGCGACCTACCTGCTCCAGCAAGTCCAGCGGCGTGGCTGGTGGTGTCCGGGCTGGCCAGAGGTCGAGCTGCGCCCCGCGGACACCGCCCGCCCGGGGCGGCCCCAGGTGCTAGCCACCACCGTCGCTCGCCCGATTGGCGCCGAGGCGCTGCCGCCTGCCCTCGACGGGACCTCCGTGCTGCCCGCTGCACCGCCCCGCCGTCCGGCGCCGTCGGCCCCACCGCCACACCGCGCCTGGCTGGAGCTGGCCGACGGCCGGCGCGTCGCGCTCGCTGCGCCCGCCACGCGCATCGGTCGCGCGCGCGACAACGACCTGGTGCTTGAGGACGACACGGTCTCCCGCCACCACGCCGAGGTGCGCCGCGACGGGGACCGCCTCCTGCTCGTCGACCTCGGCAGCACCAACGGCACGCGCGTGAACGGCCAGTCGGTGCAGCAGGAGCGCCTGGCGCCCGGCGCGACCATCCACGTCGGCGCGGTCCCCCTGCGGCTCCGCGTCGGCCGCTGAGCGGTTCGTGCGGCTGCAAGACCTCCCGGCCGACGTGCTCGTCCTCGTCTTGCGCCTCGGGCTCGTCTTCATCCTCTACCTGTTCCTGCTCAGCATCTTCCTCCTCGCCCGCCGCGAGCTGCGCCAGCAAGCGGCCCGCGGCCGATCAGGGCCTGGCCGCCTGGTCGTGGTGGAGGCCGGCGCCACGAGCCTGCCCCCCGGCCAGGCGCTGCCGCTGCAGCCGGTCACGACGCTGGGACGCGCGCACGGCTGCACCCTGGCCCTGGACGACACCTACGTCTCGGCCACCCACGCGGTACTGACCTGGCATGATGGTCGCTGGTGGCTCCGCGACGCGGGCAGCACCAACGGAACGCTGCTCAACGACCAGCCCGTGCCCGAGGACGAAACGCCCGTCACCTACGGCGACGTGATCGGGGTCGGTACCGCGCGGCTACGGCTGGCCCCCTGACGCAGGCCGAATTGCGGCGCCCCACCCCATCCCTCCCGGTAGAATGCTCTCGGCATGCGGAGTTCAGGGGAGTTCGTTGGAACGCGGCATTCTGCGGCTCGCGATAGCCCTGCTCGCGGGCTTCCTGCTGGTGGCCGCAGCGCTGGGCTACTGGCAGGTGCTAGAGGCTGGCGCGCTCCAGGCGCGCGCCAATAACCCGCGCAACGCCGAGGAGGAGGCCCGCACAACTCGCGGGCGCATCCTCGACCGCAACGGCGTGGTGCTCGCGAGCAACGCGGCCGGGCCAGACGGCCCGACCCGCGAGTACGCCCTGCCCGCGCTCGTCCACGTCGTCGGCTACCACAGCGCGCGGTTCGGCGATGCCGGCATCGAGGCGGCCTACGACCAATACCTCCGCGGCGAGCGAGGGGGCAACCCGCTCGCTCGCCTGCGAGATCACCTCCTCCATCGCCCGGCCGTCGGCAGCGACCTGCGCCTGACCGTCGATGCCGAGCTGTCGCGCGTGGCGGCCCAGGCGCTCGGCAACTTCGCGGGCGCCGCGGTCGCGCTCAACCCGCGCACCGGCGAGGTCCTGGCGATGGTCAGCGCCCCCTACTTCGACGCCAACCAGCTCGCCGACCGCTGGGACGCCCTGCGCGACGACCCGGCGGCGCCGCTCGTGCCACGGGCCACCGAGGGCCTCTACGTGCCCGGCTCCGTGTTCAAGATCGTCACCGCCAGTGCAGCCATCGATCTGAATATGGTGCAGGTCGACGCGGCCCATGACTGCACGACCGATCTCATTGTCGACGGTTTTCGCATTCAACAGAAGAACCACCCCCAGCTGCGCCGCGTCACCTTCGCGCAGGACTTCGCCTGGTCGGACAACGTCACGTTCGCCAAGACCGGCCTCGGCCTCGGCACTCCCGGCCCGATCAACTTCGACGACGCCGCGCCGCAGCCATACCCCTGGGAGCGTCAGGGCGTCGACGCCAGCGCGCGGCGCCTGGTGGACTACGCACACCGCTTCGGCTTCACGCAGCAGATCCCCTTCGACCTGCCGGTGGCGGTCAGCCGCGTCGCCGAGCACGAGCAGTTCTCGCCGGTCGAGCTAGCGGTGACCGCGTTCGGCCAGGGCGAGATCGAGACTACCCCCCTGCTCATGGCGCTCGTCGGCGCGACCATCGCCAACGGCGGCGCCATGCCCGCGCCTTACCTGGTCTCGGAGATCCGCGGCCCGAACGGGTCGGTGGAGCGGCCACACACGCCCGGCGGCCGCCTCCGTCAGGTCATCAGTCCGACCGCCGCCGCCACGATGAACCGCCTGATGGTCCAGAGCGTGGACGAGGGCTACGCGCGGCCGGCCCAGATCGCCGGCATCAAAGTCGGCGGCAAGACCGGCACGGCCGAGACCGGCCAGGGGCGCGTGCCGCACTCCTGGTTCGTGGGCTACGCCCCGGCCGACAACCCGCGCGTCGCGGTCGCCGTCATCGCCGAGAACCAGGGCTCGGGCAGCGACGTGGCGACACCCGCCGGGCGGCGTATCATGGAGGCGGCGCTCGCCCGGCCTGCCGCCAGCGCCGCCCCCGACCCGTTGCCGCTCGCCAGCCTCACCGCCGACAGCTTCGCGGCGCCCGACGACGACGGCCCGGCGGGCGCCTACTGCCTGCTGCCTCAGCACGGCTAGTATCTCGTCACCGACGAATTGCTGTGCGTTGTGGACTCAGACTACCTAGCAATTCACCCATGACAGACCACGAGCCCGTGGGCGGCGGCGGGCTTTGCTACAATTGAGAGACGTTGCGGACTGTCGGCCGGGGCGAGGCGCCCTCCGTCACGGGCCGCGGCGGCGCGAGATCCCACGCGTAGGCCTTATGCCCTGTGGGTGCTGGCGCGCCCGGCACATCCCCACACCAACCAGTTGGAGAAGGCCATGGCTGGAGAGACGCCGCCCCCCATGCCGCCCACGGGCGAGTTTTCGACCGAGGACTACGACTTCGACGCGCTCGACGAGCTAGACGAGGGTAATGCCTTCCTCGACGAGGTGCTAACGCGCGCGGGCGAGTTCGCGCTCGACGCGATCGAGTTCGTCCAGGAGCATCCGGTCCTCTCGGGGGCCATCGTCGCGGCGGGCTTCGGCACGGCGGCCGGGCTGGTCGCCGCGGCGCTCGTGCCGCGTCGCCGCCCCCCGACCGCCCAGGAGCAGGCGGCCGCCACAGCGGCCGAGGCGACCGCCCGCGCCGCCGAGATGCTGGCCGCCGCCCGCATCGGGTCCCGGCTAGCCGACGCGCAGGATGTGCTCGGTAGTCGGCTGTCGTTCGCGCGTGGCCGCCTCGGCCGCGCCGCCGAGACCGCCAACGAGCGCGTGCGCGAGGCCGGCCTGCTCGACAGCCTGAGCACGCTCGGCGGCCGCGCGCGCGACCGTGCCCGCCTGGCCGCCGCAGACGTTGCCGCGGCGAATGCCGACGACGGGGCGGGCCTCGGCGACGCGGTAGCCAGCAAGACGCGCCGCCTCGCCTACATCGCCCAGCTCTTCCCGATCGCGATGGCGCTTCTGCGCAACCCGATCGTCCGTGATTTGCTGGCCCAGGTGCTGGTGAACCGTCTGCGGCGCAGCGCCCGCGTGTAGTGTCGTCCCGCGCTCGCGCGCGACTCTACGACCCAACGCCCGCGGCCCGGCGCCGCGCGCCACGCCGCCCGGCCGCGGGTCGGATTCGCTCACACACGTTGCCGCGATTCGGGCCGGCGACGCCGCGGGGCCACTGCGCCCCCTGGAAAGTAGTCGCGTTTGGTACCAGAATACGTCTCGGTGGACCTGGAGCTAGCGGAGAGCGTCGGCCGCCCGGAAATCATCGAGATCGGCGCCGTACGCTTCGACACGGCCGGCCGGGCCGAGCGCTGGAGCAGCCTGGTTCGGCCCACCACCGCGCTGACCTATCGCATCGAGCAGTTGACCGGGCTCACGACCCGTGAGCTGGAATCCGCGCCGCGCCTCGAGCAGGCGATTGGCGGGCTCGCGCGCTTTGTAGGCGACTTGCCCCTCGTCGGCCAGAGCATCGAGATCGATCTCGCCTGCCTCGAGCGCGCCGGCCTGCGCCTCTCCGCCCCCGCTTACGACACCTTTGAGCTCGCCCAGCTTCTCCTCCCCGGCCTGCCGACCTACGACCTGCGAAGCGTCGCGCGCGCGCTCGCGGTCAGCCCGCGCGGCCAGCACCGCGCACTCGCCGACGCTGAGACCGCGATGGACGTCTTCTTGGCCCTGCTCGCGCGGCTACGCGGCTTGCGCCTCGAAACGTTGCTGCTAGTCAACCGCCTGGCCGCCGGCCTCGACTGGCCCCTCGCCCCGCTGTTTGCGGATGCCGAGCGCGCGGCCACGCGGCGCTACCTGGAGTCGGTGCTGCAGGCGGGCGGCAGCGCCCGCCTCCCCGACCCCGAGGGCCTGCCGTCGCCGGAGAGCGTGTCCATCGCGCCGGCCCCGCTCGTGCCCGATCCGGCGGCCGCCGCGCTCGACGGCGAGGCGCTCGAGGCCGCGCTCTCGCGGGGCGGCGCCGTCGCCTCCCGGCTCCCCGGCTACGAGGAGCGCCCCGAGCAGCTCGCCATGCTCCGCGCGACTAGCGCCGCTCTGCGCGATGGCGACCATCTCGTCGTCGAGGCCGGCACTGGCACCGGCAAGTCGATGGCCTATCTGCTGCCCGCGGTCTGCTTTGCCGCCGCCACGGGCCGCCGCGTCGTCGTCTCCACCAACACGATCAACCTGCAAGACCAGCTCGTCCAGAAGGACCTGCCCGCCCTCGCGGCGGCCCTGCCGTTCCCCATTCGCACCGCGCTCGTCAAGGGCCGCGGCAACTACCTCTGCCTTCGCCGCTGGCAAGCGTTCCTGCGCTCGGACCGCATGACCGCCGCCGAGGCCATGCTCGGCATCCGAGTCGCGCTTTGGCTGGAGCAGACGCAGACCGGCGACCGTGCCGAGCTGCGCCTGCCGCCCGACGAGGCAGTCGCCTGGAGCAAGCTTGCCGCTCACCAGGAGCACTGTACGCCCGGCCGCTGCGCCTACCATCGCGCCGGGACCTGCTTTCTCGCGCGCGCGCGCCAGACCGCCGAAAGCGCGCATGTCATTGTGGTCAACCACGCCTTGCTCCTGTCCGACGTGGCAACCGGCAGCAAGGTTCTGCCCGAGTATCGCTATCTGGTAATCGACGAGGCCCACCATCTGGAGGCCGAGGCCACGGAGCAGCTGGGCGTGCAGCTCACCGAGCGCGACCTGCTGCAAGCCCTCGACCGCCTGCAGATCCAGTCGGGCAGCTACTCGTTCGGTGCGCTGTCCGAGATCGCCGCGCTGGTGCAGCGGGTCGGCGCCTCGCCCGCGCGCGTCGGGGCTGTGGTCGACCGCGCGGCTCGCGCCGAAGCCGCGCTTGCTCGCACGCGCGCCGCCATACAGGACCTGTTCGGCGAGCTGCACAGCTTCGCCGCCGCCCGGACGGAACGCGGCGGCCCGGACAACCTGAGCCTCCGCCTCACGCCGGCCGTGCGTGGCCATCGCGACTGGCAATCGCTGGAGCGTGCCTGGGCCGCCGCTCAGGAGCGCTGGCTGGCGCTCGCCCGACCGGTGGCCGAGCTGCTAAGTGACCTGGAGACGCTAGCGCAGGGAGCGAACACTGGCGGCGACGAGGCGCCCCGGGTCGATTCGGTCGCGAGCCGGCCTCGTGGCGCGGTCAGCTCCGAGGGCGCCGCCACGTTCGAAGAGCTGAGCGCCGAGCTCGAGAGCTTTCTGCGCTTCAGCGAGGGCGCCCAGGACGCGCTGGACCGCATCCTGGCGTCGCCCAGCCGCGACGAGGTCTACTGGCTCAGTCTGCGCGGCGGCGCGGAGCTTGCCCTGCACGCGGCTCCGCTGCACGTGGGCGCCCGCCTCTGGGACGACCTCTTTTCCCGCAAAGACGCCGCCGTCGTCACCTCCGCGACGCTGAGCACCGAGGGGTCGTTCCGCTATCTCCGCGAGCGGCTGGGCCTGCGCGACGTCCGCGAGCTACAAGTCGGCTCGCCCTTCAACTACCGCGACTCGACCCTCCTCTACGTGCCCACGGATATCCCCGAGCCGGGGCAAGCCTACCACCAGCACCGGCTGGTGGACACGCTCATCGAGCTAATCGGCGCGCTGGGCGGCCGCACGCTGGTGCTCTTCACTTCGCATGGCCAGCTGCGCCAGACGCACGAGGCCTTGCGCGCGCCGCTCGAGGCGCAGCGCGTCGTGCTGTTGGGCCAGAACATCGATGGCTCGCGCGCCCGGCTGCTGGAGACGTTTCGCGCCGGCCCGCGGGCCGTCCTCCTCGGCACCAACAGCTTCTGGGAGGGCGTGGACGTGGTGGGCGAGGCCCTCAGCTGTCTCGTCATCGCGCGGCTGCCGTTCGCCGTGCCGACCGATCCCGTCTTTGCCGCCCGCAGCGAGCTGTTCGACGACCCGTTCCGCCAGTACGCGGTGCCGCAGGCGATCCTGCGCTTCAAGCAAGGCTTCGGGCGCCTGATTCGCAGCCGTACCGACCGCGGCGTGGTCGTCGTCCTCGACCGCCGCCTAGTGAGCAAGAGCTACGGCCGCGCCTTCCTCCATTCTCTGCCCGACTGCACCGTCCGCACCGGCCCCGCCCGCGACGCCCCAGCCGCTGCCACCACCTGGCTGACCCGCGCCACTACCACCTAAAGCCACCCGCGCGCCAGCGGCCCCAGCCTCAACTATCGCGCCCGCCGCCATTGGCCCCTGGCGCGGCAGGAGCCTCAGCGCCGACCTCCAGCCACTCCTCGCCGGCCAAGGTAGCGCGGGCCACCACCTCCCCGCCGCGCCAGTACAGCCGCGGCACCCGGCTGCCGAGCGAGGTCAGCGCCTCGTGCGGGATGCTGCCCGATAGCTCGGCGTACTCGTCTAGCGCGATCACCTCGTCGCCCTGCTGGCCCAGCACGACCGCGCAGTCCCCCTCCCGCACGTCCGGACACGCCGTTATGTCGACGACGCACTGGTCCATCGAGATACGGCCGATAATGTCCGCGCGCTGGCCGCCCAGCAACACGTAGCCGCCCCGATAATGGCTCCCGGGCAGGCCGTCCGCGTAGCCGATCGTCAGCAGCGCCGCCCGCATCGGGCGCGTGGTCCGGTACGTGCAGCCATACCCCACCGTGCAGCCGGCGTCCAGCGACAGCAATCGCGCCACCCTCGCCCGCAGGGTCACGGCCGGGCGCAGCTCGACCGCCGTCCGCGTCACCGCCGGCGTGGCGTAATAGCCATAGACGCCCAGTCCGACCCGCACGAGGTCGAAGTGGGCATCCGGCAGGGCCAGCGTTCCGGCGCTGTTCGCCGCGTGCAGGTACCGCGGCCGCGTGCCGTCGTCCTCCAGCACCGTGCAGGCCGCGCGAAAGCTCGCGAGCTGCTCGCGGGCAAACGAGAGGTCCAGCGCGTCCGCCGTGGCAAAGTGCGTGTAGAAGCCCTCTAGCTCCAGCAGATCGGATGCGGCGATCGTGCGGATCAGCGCCACCGCCGCGTGGAGGGGCGCTCCGTAGCGGTGCAAGCCCGTGTCCAGCTTGACGTGAACGGGGAGGCGCGTGCCGGCCCGCTGCGCCGCGGTCATCAGTGCCGGGAGCTGCGCGTGCTCCACCACCGTGGGCGTGAGCCGTTGCCCGACGATGTGCGGCGCCTCGTCGGGCGCGAACCCGGTGAGCAGCAGGATCGGCGCCGTCACGCCGTGCCGGCGTAGCCGTATCCCCTCCTGCACGCGCGCCACCGCCAGACCATCCGCGCCCGCTGCCAGCGCCGCGCTCGCCACCATTTCCGCGCCGAGCCCGTACGCTTGCGCCTTCACCACCGCCAGCAGCCGCACGCCCGGCCCGATCCAGCCGCGAATGGCCCGCACGTTCGCCGCAACCGCATCCAGGTCGACGTCGATCCAGCAGGGCCAGCGCTGAGCCTCGGGGAACACGGCCGTGACACGGCCGGGCAGGGCTTCAACTCGGGCCATTGGGCTGCCACCCCTCTCGTGGTATGAGGACTACGCTTCGGTGGGAATGTCCTGCGCGAGCAGCCGCACGAAGTCGGCGCGGCTGATGATGCCGACAACGCGTCCCTGATCGACCACGGGGAGCCGATTCACGTCTTCGTCCAGCATCAGCGTCGCCGCCTCGGCGAGGTCGGTGCCGGGCGACACCGTGATCACGTCGCGCGTCATGACGTCCGCGGCGGTCGCGCCGAGCGCGCGCCGCAGCTCCTGCTCGAACTCGTGCCGGTTCCCGAGCGGGATCATTACGTCAAGCACACGCAGGTACTGTGGAATGTGCAGGTTGGCGTTCCGCACCAGCAGGTCTAGCTCGCTGACGATGCCGACGAGCGCGCCGGTCGCATCCACGACCGGCACGCCCGAGATGCCGTGGCTCCAGAGTAGCCGCGCGATCTCCTGCACGCCCGTATTGGGGGCCACCGTCAGCACGTCGCGCGTCATCACGTCGGCTACGTTCACAGCCTGCCTCCGGGGTCGCTCCGATCCTCGCATTATACGTGCCGCCCCGTGGCTGCCAGCCAGCTACCATAAGGAAAGACCACTTCCACGCTCGCCTTCCGGGAGCCCTGGAACCATTAATGGCTCATCCTGCCGGCTGCCCCGCGCCGTCTGGCTGCGCTCCGCGGCCCTTCGCGCCCGCGCGGTCGCGCCTGTTTATCCTCAGCCAGCTGGCTGCAGAACTGAGGGTTCCACAATTGTTACGGTGGCCATCCAGCGAGGCGAGCAGCGGACGCTGCTGCCCGCCCTCCTCGCGTCCCCATCCTACACGCCCCGGACGACCGCCTTCCGCCAATGCCTTTTCTACTAGGGGCGCAGCAAGTTGTGCCCTGCCGAATCGCCGCCCGACCCGGCGTCCCAGCGAATCCGGCACAGGCTCCCCGTCCTCCCCCTCTCCCTCAGGAGAGGGGGGCAGGGGGGTGAGGTCCGGCTCCTCGTCCCTCCCCCTCGCCCTCTGGGCGAGGGGGAGGGACGAGGGCGTCCTCCTCGTCCCTCCCCCTCGCCCCTGGGAGAGGGCCGGGGTGAGGGCCCGTCCCGATAGCTGACCTGCCGGGCAAGACTGGGCGTCCGGCCGCGAGGCGCACCGGAGAGCGCCTGCTGTCTCACGCGACGTGGTCGCCGTCCCTGCCCGTACACGCCTTCCCCGCGCCCGCCGCCCGCGCCCGGCCCGGGGCCTCCCCCCGCCGGCCCGGCCCGCGGCGGAGCCCCGGGGGAGTATCGTACGGGGCAAACGATGCGACCTTCCGCGCCCGAGGAGCACGCGCCAACCCGCGCCCGGCCTAGCAGTTAACCACCCGGTCAAGGAGCATCGTTTGACCGTTCCTCGGATAAATTCACTCGCTCGTGCTGGGCTGCCGGTACACGGCCGGCGGCACTGCGGGCGCGCTCCGCCCCCACGGGCAGGCCACCCGTTTCGTGACTCGCGGTTGCCGGCCCTCCTGGCGGCCAGTACAATTCTGTTGTCAACTTGCCGCGCGTCGCGGCGCCGCGACGAGGCCGGGGCGCTGGCCGCCCTCGGATTCGCCCCCGGGCCGAGCGCCTCGACCGGCCTGCCCGTCAACGGGATGGAGCGGCACACTACCTGCACGAGCTAGTCCGGGCATCGGACTAGGTCGCGTGATACGTCTGGCTACGCCACTGATCCTTGCTGACCCGGCTATTCGACCTAGAGGGAGCGACGATGGCCCAGGACCGCGGCCGCGACAATCCGGGGCTACCGGATCCGGCTACGAACTACTCCGACTGGTACACCGACGTCATCCTGCGGAGCGGGATGGCGGACTATTCGCCGGTGCGCGGCTGCATGGTCATTCGCCCTTACGGTTACGCCCTCTGGGAGAACATGCAGGCGGCGCTCGACGCCCGCATCAAGGCGACGGGTCACCAGAACGCCTACTTCCCGCTGTTCATTCCTCAGGATCTGTTGCAGCGGGAGGCCGAGCACGTCGAGGGCTTCGCGCCAGAGGTCGCCTGGGTCACCAAGGCCGGGCAGGACGAGCTTGATGAGCCGCTCGTGGTCCGGCCGACGTCCGAGGCGATCATCGGCACCATGTACGCCAAGTGGATCCAGTCCTGGCGCGACCTCCCCGTGCTCATTAACCAGTGGGCGAACGTGGTGCGGTGGGAGCGGCGTACCGCCCTGTTCCTGCGGACGACCGAGTTCCTCTGGCAGGAAGGCCACACCGCGCACCGCACGCAGGAAGAGGCGCGCGAGGAAGTGCTGCGCATCCTCGACCTCTACCGCGACTTCGTCGAGCGCGAGTTGGCCATCCCCGTAATCGCGGGCGTGAAGTCGGCCGAGGAGAAGTTCGCCGGCGCCGAATCGACCTACAGCATCGAGGCCCTGATGGGCGACGGCCGGGCCTTACAAGCGGGCACGTCGCACGATCTCGGGCAGCACTTCGCCAAGGTGTTCGACATCACCTTCCAGGACCTCGACGGCGAGCGGCGCTACGTTTGGCAAACGAGTTGGGGCGTGTCCACCCGGCTCGTCGGCGCGGTCGTCATGGTCCACGGCGACCGCAAGGGGCTCCGCATGCCGCCCCGCGTCGCGCCGATTCAGGCCGTGATCGTCCCGATCTGGCGTACTGAGGAGGAGCTAGAGCAGGTGCGCGACGCGGTAGCGCGCTTGCAGCGCGAGCTGAGCACGATCGTCCGTCTGGAAGTTGATTGGAGCGACCAGCGGCCGGGCTGGAAGTTCAACGAGTGGGAGATGCGCGGCGTGCCCGTGCGTCTGGAGGTCGGGCCGCGTGACGTGCGCGAGGGCCGCGCGACCGTCGTGCGCCAGGACACGCGTACCGACCCTGGCGGCGCGCTGAAAGAGCAGGTCAGCTTCGACACGCTTGGCCGGCGCTTGCCGGCGCTGCTGGACGAGATCCAGACCGCGATGTTCCAGCGCGCCCTGGCGTTCCGCGAGGCGCGAACGCGCCGCGTCGATACCTTAGAGGAGTTCGCCAACAGCCTGGCGACCGAGCGCGGCTTCCTGCTCGCGCCGTGGTGCGGCGATGCCGCCTGCGAGCGCAAGCTGAAGGACGAGACCGGCGCCACGATGCGCTGTCTGCCGCTCGATGCCCCGCCCGAGGCAGGTTCCTGCCTCGTCTGCGGCAAGCCGAGCAGCGCTCGCGCCGTCTTCGCCCGCGCCTACTAGCCCGCCACCGGAGAGCCTGCCCGCAATGTGCCAGAGCCACTCGGCCGCGGCGGCCGCTCGGCAGCGCCCTTCCGTTTCGCTGCAGCGCACGGAGTACAGAGCATGGACGAGTTTCGCACGGTCCTAGATCAGATTCTGGAGGGCGAGGATATCCCGTCGGGGACTTGGGAGCACCTGTCGGCGCTGGCCGACGAGCGCGAGGCCTCGTTCCGCGGCGTCTGGGACTCCCTCACCCCCTCGCAGCGCCTCGGGCTGCTCGACTCGCTGCACGATGAGTCGGAGCAAGACGCCCACCTGGACTTCACGCCGATCTGGCGCCTGGCGCTCGACGACCCGACACCACGTGTGCGTGTCGCCGCGATCGCCTACAGCGCCGACGAGGAGGGCCAGTGGCTCGTCGATCCGCTGCTCCGGCTCTGCGCCAGCGACCCCGATGCCTCCGTGCGCGCGGCCGCGGCCGAGGCGCTCGCCCGGTTCGCCTACCTGGCCGAGGTCGGCGAGCTGCCCGCGCGTCGCGGCCAGGAGATCGAAGACCTCCTCCTCGACACGCTCAACCGACCGGGGGAGCCCCTCACTGTGCGCGGTAACGCGTTGGCCTCGGTCGGCTACTTCAGCAGCTCACGCGTCCACGACGCCATCGTGGCCGGCCACGCCGACGCCGACCTTCGCCAGAGCGCGGTGCGCGCGATGGGCCGCAACTGCGACCCCGGCTGGACGGAGACGCTGCTGGCCGACTCCATGAGCAAGAACGCCGCGCTCCGCGAGGAAACGGCGCGCGCCATCGGCGAGATCGAGGACGAGCGCGGTGTCTCGCGCCTCCTCGAGATGCTGGACGACCCGACCGTCAGCGTGCGCCTGGCGGCCATCTGGGCGCTCGGCGAGATCGGCGGCGACGAGGCGCAAGAGGCGCTGATCTACTGCCTCGAGGACGTGCGAGAGCCAGTCCGCGAAGCCGCGGAGGCCGCCCTCGGCGAGATCGCCGCCCGCGCCGATCCCCTCAGCCTTTAGACCAGCGGGCGCCCAAGGTAAGCAGTGGCGTTCAGGAGCCAATCTCCTGCCCACCGGTGGCCCCCAAGCCCCCGGTCAGCCGATCGCTCGTCTCGCCGCAAGCCGCTGGAAGCCGCCCTACGGCAGCTGGCGACAACGGCCCCATTGACCGGTCCGCGACGGTCCCGCCAAGCTGCCGATCGCGAACGTCCGGGCTAGCGGTTCGGGCGCAGGTACGCCTGCCGCATCCACCCGGTACCGCCCTTGGGGTCGCGTACGTACACCCACACGGCCGGCCCGCCCGCTTCCTGTACGGTCCGGGTTTCCAGGGGGGTCATGGCGGTGCCGTCGGTCCAGGCGACGAGGCGCGTATCGTTGCCGTCGCGGGGCTGCGAGCGCAAGTAAGCGCCCTGCGAGTCGGTGTTGCCGACGTACAGGACGCTGGGGAGACTGGCGGTGGGAGCGGCGGCCGCTGGCGCCGGGGCGGGCCGGGCCGCCTCGGCGCTGACCGGCTGCGCCGCATCTATGGACGGAGCGGCAGTCGGCGCGGGCTGGGCCGCGGGCGCCCCTGGCGCAGCTGACCCGCTGGCATCCGCCGTGGCCGGCTGCGGGGCCTCCGGCACAGATGGCTCCTCGGCCGCGGGTCCCGCGGGGCTGGCGGCGGGCGGACTCTCGCTCGGCGCCGCCGCCACGGGCGCCGTGCTCTCGATCTCTGGCGCCACCGCTACCGTCGGCGCCAGCCAGGACGTCACAGCCGCCAAGCCGAGCGCCAGTAGCACTGCCACCGTCGCGAACACCACGGCAGGCCCGGCGGCACGAAAGCGCGAACTTGAGTGCCGCGCCGACGCCACGTGGCGGGGCGCCACCGCGCCCCACACTGGGGGAACCGTCGCCAGCACCGCCCGCACCCCGCTGCCCTGATAGGTGCAGCCGCAGGCGCCGCATTCGCAGCGCAGCCAGGCGCAGCGCTCGCAGCGTTCGGCATGGACGGAGGAGAGCGCACGCGCGCACTCGTGGCAGTAGTTGACGTACACGGCGGCCTCCCGGGGGCCGCGCCGGCGCGCCCGTCCGCCACGGGTGCGCTGGTGGGCCGCGGCGCCGACCCGAGCGGCCACGAGGATCCGCCACGCCGCTCGGCAGGCATCCTGGCAACAGTGTATACCCTCTGCCGTCCGAAGTCGAGTAGTCGAACCTTTAATCCGGCCACAAAGCAGCGGCGACTGCCAAGGCGCCACCGAGCCGCCCCCGTCACGCTAGGGTCACGATTTCGGCCTGGCGCCGCCGCTTTGCTCACCCGTTGGCCCGCGGTGCCGGCGCCGCTCTGCGGGCCGTGCGGCTCCACAACCAGGTTGCGGGACGCCGGTACGCCGGTGCGCCCGTGCAGTGTAGCTCACCCGGTGCAAGTGGCCATTTTCACAGCCGCCGACTGGCCGAACAGGGGACAATTTCGGCAGGTCGAGTTCGGAAAGGAGGTTCGCGATGAACTGGAACCGCTCTACGCGGCTGCGTCACATCTGCGATCATGCCCTCGGATTGGTCATCGGGGCGATCCTTGTCAAGCTGGCCGTCAGCGCCGTGCGCGCGGAAGGCCCTCGCGTCAATCGGGCTGTTCTTGTGGGCGGGCTCACGGGCCTGATGCTGGCCCCGGCCATTCGTCGGGTGAGGTCCAGCCGGAGTAACCTAGGAGGTACTACTTAGCCTCCTGGCCGGGGCGTTCGCGTCCTTCGAGACCATAAGCCTTAGCAAAGCCCGGCCACCTGTACCAGCACTCTAGGCAACGGCGTCGGGGGCGCCGACGGGCCCGGCGCGCTCCTCGATCTCCTTCCAGAAGTGGCAGGCAACCCATTGGCCTGGCCGCACCTCGGCCAGCGGGGGCTCGACCTCGCGGCAGATATCCTGGGCGAATGGACAGCGGGGGTGGAAGCGACAGGCTACGGGCGGATTGACGGGGCTGGCCGGGTCGCCCGTGAGGATGATGCGACGGCGGCGCCGCTCCACCGCCGGGTTCGGCACCGGTACCGCCGACAGCAGCGCCCGCGTGTAAGGGTGTAGCGGCCGCTCGTACAGTGCGTCGCTGTCGGCCAGCTCGACGATCTTGCCCACGTACATCACGGCCACGCGGTCGCTGATGTGCCGGACCACGCTCAGGTCGTGCGCGATGAACAGATAGGTCAACCCTAGCTCGGCTTGCAGCTCTTCCAGCAGGTTGATGATCTGCGCCTGGATCGACACGTCGAGGGCGCTGATCGGCTCGTCGCAGATGATGAGCTGCGGCTCGACCGCCAGCGCCCGGGCGATGCCGATGCGCTGCCGCTGCCCGCCGCTGAACTCATGGGGATAGCGGTTCGCGAAGTACGGGTTAAGGTTCACCAGCCGCAGCAGCTCGGCGACGCGCTCTTGCTTGGCCTTGCCCTTTGCCAGGCCGTGAATCTCCAGCGGCTCGGCGATGATGCTGCCCACAGTCATGCGCGGGTTCAGCGAGGCGTAGGGGTCCTGGAAGATCATCTGCATCTTGCGCCGCGTGCGCCGTAGCTCCCCCCCGCCAATCCGAGTCAAGTCTTGACCGTCGAGGATCACCTCACCGCCGGTGGGTCGGTACAGCTGCAAGATCGCCCGCCCGGTCGTCGACTTGCCGCAGCCGCTTTCGCCCACTAGCCCGAGCGTCTCCCCCCGGTTGATGTAGAACGACACGTCGTCGACGGCGCGGATCCAACCTGTCCGCCGCTGTAGCAGGATACCCTGCGTTATTGGGAAGTACATCTTGAGCCCGCGCACGTCGAGCAGCGGCGGCCGCTTGTCTGCGGCGACGGCCGACGGGCGGCTCTCAGGCTCCGTGGCCATTCTTCGCCTCCGTGCGCACGTCTACCCAGCAGGCCACGCGGTGATTCGGCCCGACCGGCTCCAGCCGGGGATTCTCGTCCTCCGACCGATCGACCGCGTAGCTGCAGCGCGGGGCAAACGGACAGCCCACCGGCAAGTTAATGAGATCGGGCGGAAGCCCTTCGATTGGCACCAGGCGCTCCCCGCGTGGCTGATCCATGCGCGGAACCGATCGCAGCAGGCCGAGCGTATAGGGGTGGCGCGGGTCAGCGAACAGCTCTTCCGCCGAAGCCTCCTCGACGACGTATCCCGCGTACATGACCGCGATCCGGTCGCACACGCCTGCGACGACGCCGAGATCGTGCGTGATGAGAATGACGGCCATTCCCAGATCGGTCTGCAGACGCTTGATGAGGTCGAGGATCTGTGCCTGAATCGTGACGTCGAGCGCCGTCGTGGGCTCGTCAGCGATGAGCACCCGCGGCTCGCAGGAGATCGCCATGGCGATCATCACCCGCTGTCGCATCCCCCCGCTGAATTGGTGCGGGTAGTCGTCCACGCGGCTGCGTGCCGAGGGAATACCGACCATGTCCAGCAGCTCAACGGTGCGCCGGCGGGCTGCCTTGCCGTCGAGGCCCTTGTGCAGTTGCAGCGCTTCGCCGATCTGCCGGCCGATCGTCAGCACCGGATTCAGCGAGGTCATTGGGTCCTGGAAGATCATCGCGATATCGTTGCCGCGGATGTGCCGAATCTCGTCTTCCTTCAGCTTGAGCAAGTCGCGGCCCTGGAACAGCACCTGCCCGCCGGCGATACGGCCCGGCGGCGTGGCGATCAGTCGCATGAGGGTCAACGCGCTTACGCTCTTCCCGCAGCCGCTCTCCCCGACGAGCCCGAGCGCCTCCCCTTCGCGCAGGCTATAGGAGATGCCGTTCACGGCGTGGACCACGCCGTCCTGCGTCACAAACTCCGTCCGTAGGTCTCGGACTTGGAGCAGGGGCTCGCCGTCGCGGGTAGCGGTGCCAGCCGCCTGCGGCCGCGGCTGCCAGAAGCGGTCGCTCATTGCCTCTTGCCTCTACGCCTTGGCCGTTCCGACGGCGGATGCCCCCGCGGTGCCCGCCAGGGCCGGTGCGTCCGCACGGCGCCACCGCAGCACGGGCTGCCGTGCCGCGCTTGCCTCGTCCAGCCGTCCCACGGGGGTGTCGTGCGGCGCCGCGTGCAGCACGGCCGGTGCGCGCGCCGCCTCTACGGCGATGGCCGCCATCGCGGCGATGAACGCGTCGAGCGTAGGCTTCGCCTCGGTTTCCGTGGGCTCGATCATCAGCGCCTCGTCGACGACGAGCGGAAAGTAGATCGTCGGCGGGTGGAAGCCATAGTCAATCAGCCGCTTGGCCACGTCGAGCGTCCGCGCGCCCTGCGCCTTTTGCCGTCGCCCGCTCAGCAGGACCTCGTGCATGCAGGGGCGATCGTAGGGTACGTCGTACCATTCACGCAGGACCGCGCGCAAGTAATTGGCGTGCAGCACCGCCGCCTCGCTTACGCGCCGCAACCCATCCCCGCCGAGCAGGCGAATGTATGTATAGGCCCGCACGAGAACGCCGAAGTGCGTCCCAAAGGCACGTACCTGGCCGATCGAGTGCGGGCGGATGTAGTCGAGGTCATACGTCTCGTCAGGCCGCCGCCGCACCACCGGCAGCGGCAAGTACGGCTCCAGGTCCGCCCGCACGGCCACCGGGCCGGCGCCGGGACCGCCGCCGCCGTGCGGCTGCGCAAACGTCTTGTGCAGGTTGATGTGCAGTACATCCAAACCCAGATCGGCCGGCCGAGCGATCCCGAGCAGGGCGTTCAGGTTCGCGCCGTCGCCGTATACCAGTGCGCCCGTCTCGTGGACCGCCGCAGTGACCTCTAGCATGTGCTCGTCGAAGAGCCCTAGCGTGCTGGGCACGGTGATCATCAACGCCGCCACGTCTGGCCCGAGCAGCCCGCGGAGCGCGGTCAGGTCTACGTTGCCCCGCGCGTCGGACGGCACCGTCACCGCCTCGTAGCCGCACATCGCCGCGGTTGCCGGGTTCGTACCGTGCGCGCTGTCCGGCACGAGCACCCGCCGTCGCCTGGTATCGCCGCGCGCCAGGTGGTGCGCGCGGATCATCAGCATGCCGGTCAGCTCGCCGTGGGCGCCCGCCGCAGGCTGGAGGGTCACGGCCGCGAAGCCCGTGATCGCCGCCAGCGCGCGTTCCAGTTCCCACATCAGGCGCAGAGCGCCCTGCACGGTCTCCGCAGGCTGATAAGGGTGCAGGCCGGCGAAGCCGGACAGGGCCGCCATCTCGTCGTCGATCTTTGGGTTGTACTTCATGGTGCAGGAGCCGAGCGGATAGAAGCCAGTGTCCACGGCGTAGTTGAGCTGCGATAGCCGTGTGAAGTGCCGTACGACCTCAGGCTCGCTCAATTCCGGCAGCGGCAGACCATCGCGGAGTAGGCCCGCGTCCGGCAGTCCGCTCGCCGGCACGTCCGGCGCGGGAAGGTGTTGGCCCTCGCGCCCCGCTACGCTCAACTCGGAGAGCAGCGGCTCCGGCGCGTGCGGCAGGCGTTCCGCCGGCTCCCTGTGCTCGCTACCCGGGGGCGCGGTCGCATGGCCGTTCAGGCGACTTGTCATGATTGCTCGCTCAAGACGCAAATTAGCTTCTCGATGTCCGCGCGCGTGTTCATCTCCGTGCAGCAATACAGCGCGCAGTCCGCGAGCGCCGGGTAGAAGCGGCCGAGCGGCAGCCCACCCAGCAGGTGCTCGGCCAGCAGGCGTCGATTCAGCGCCTCCGGGGAATCGGGGCCGCGCACTACGAACTCGTGGAAGAACGGCTCCGGCGTCAGGACGGCGTAGCCGGGAAGACGCGCGATCTCGGTCGCCGCGTAGTGCGCGTACTGATAGCAGCTCTCCGCGGCCTGCCGCAGCCCGTCCGGCCCCAGTAAGCTCAGGTAAATCGTCGCGTGCAGCGCGAGTAGCGCTTGACTGGTGCAGATGTTCGATGTCGCCTTCTCGCGGCGGATGTGCTGCTCGCGCGCTTGCAGCGTGAGCACGTAGCCGCGCCGGCCCACCGCGTCGTACGCCTCGCCAGCGATCCGCCCCGGTAGCTGGCGCACGTACTTCTCGCGGGTAGCCATCATGCCCACCCAGGGGCCGCCGTACTCCATGGCGATCCCGAGTGGTTGTGCGTCGGCTACCGCGATATCCGTCCCCCAGCCGCCCGGCGGCTTGAGCAGGCCAAGCGCGAGTGGATTGCAGACCATGACGAGCAGCGCGCCCACCCGGTCGCAGGCCGCGCGCAGCGCGGCCCAGTCGCTGATACGCCCAAAGAAGCTTGGTTGCTGCACCACGCAGCACGCCGTCTGCTCGTCCAGTAGGTCGGCAGGCTCCGCCTCGCGCAGCAGGCCACCCACCACCGCCACGTCGCCGGTCACCAGCTCCGTACCCCGCTCCGCCACGTAGGTAGCCACAACGTTGCGGTACTCCGGATGCACCCCGCCGGCCAGCACGACGCGTGAGCGGCGCGTGATGCGCTCTGCCATCAACACGGCCTCCGCCAGCGCCGTCGAGCCGTCGTACATGCCGGCGTTCGCCACGTCCATGTCGAGCAGGTCGCAGACAAGGCTCTGGAACTCGAACGTCGTCTGGAGCGTGCCCTGGCTGATCTCCGGCTGGTATGGCGTGTAGGAGGTCAGGAACTCGCCGCGGCTGGTCAGCGCCCGCACGGCCGCCGGCACGTAGTGATGGTACGCACCGGCGCCGAGGAAACAGGCCATGTCGGCGGCAGGGCGGTTCGCCCCCGCGAGCGCGCGCACGCCTCGCGCGATCGTTAGCTCGGACTCGCCGGGAGGCAGATCGAGCGCGGGAAAGCGAACGGCGGGCGGAATCACTTCAAACAGTTCGTCGGTAGAGCGCGCGCCGATGCGTGCCAGCATTGCCGCCCGCTCGGCGTCGGTGGTGGGCACAAAGGGCATGAGTTCGACTACTCCTCAGGGCCGCGATCGCTGACCCGGAGATCGTACTGCTCCGCCGTCATCAAGTTGTTCAGCTCGTCGAGGTTGTCGGGGCGTACGCGGATCAGCCAGCCATCCGTGTACGGCGCGTCGTTCAGCTTCTGTGGCTCGCCCACCGCGGCGTCGTTCACGGCAACCACCTCGCCGCTTACCGGCGAGTAGAGGTCGGAGGCAGCCTTCACCGACTCTACGACCCCCATGACTCGGCCCTGCTTCACCTGATCGCCGACGCTCGGCAGTTCGACGTACACCACGTCGCCTAGCTGCTCCTGCGCGAAGTCGGTGATTCCTACCACGACTTCGCCGCCCTCTGCCTTGGCCCATTCGTGCTCCGTGCTGTAGCGCCGGTCGTCCGGGGTCACGAGGTCCTCCCAGCAAGCTATCCGGCTGCGGCGGCCGGCGGTCGATCCCCCGCGGCCCGCGAAGGAGCGATTGCTGACTCGCCACTAATCGCCGGCAGCTCGGATGCGCTTCGTGTGGTGCGGCCAGAAGGGCCGCGCGCAGACCCGCGCCGGCGCCGGCCGACCGCGCACGACGACGGTAAGCTCCGTGCCGACGGCGGCGAGCTGCGGCGGCACGTAGGCTAGGCCTATAGGGCGCTCAACACTCGGGCCAAAGCTGCCGCTGGTCACCGCACCGACGGTCCGCCCACCGGCTATGACCGGGTAGCCCTGCCGTGGAATGGCAGCATCCAGCATCTCAAAGCCCACCAGTTGTCGCGTGAGCCCCGCCGCCTGCTGCGCGGCCAGCGCCTTGCGCCCCACGAACTCCCCCTTGTCGAGCTTCACGACCCGCCCGAGGCCCGCTTCGAGCGGCGAGATCTCGTCGGTCAACTCGTGCCCGTACAGCGCCATCCCGGCTTCCAGCCGCAGCGTGTCGCGGGCGCCCAGCCCGGCCGGGGACGGTGCGACCGGGTCGGTGAGCGCCAGTACCGCCTCCCACAGCGCCACCACGTCGTCGCTGGCTGGCATTAGCTCGAAGCCGTCTTCGCCCGTGTAGCCGGTGCGAGCCAGCAGCACGGCGCGCCCGCAGACCTCGGCCCGGGTAGCAGTATAGTAACGCATCCGGTCAAGCGGTACGTTGCAGACGGGTTGCAGCAGAGTCTCGGCGGCGGGCCCCTGCAGCGCGATCATCGCTACGTCCGGCGTGCGGTCCACCAGATCCACGTCCAGCCCGCGCGCCTGTTCGCGCCACCAGGCCAGGTCACGCTCGCGCCCGCCCGCGTTCACGACCGCCAGGTAGCGCCCTGGCAGCCGGTACACGATCAGGTCGTCGAGCGTGCCGCCCGCCTCGTTGCACAGCACGGAGTATTGCGCCCGCCCGACGGCGAGGGCGTTCACGTCGTTAGTCGTCGTCCGCTGCAGCAGGGCCAGCGCGTCGGGGCCGACTAGTTCAACACGTCCCATGTGCGAGATGTCGAATAGGCCGGCCCCGGCGCGCGTGGCCCGGTGCTCGGCGAGAATCCCGCCCGGGTACTGCACCGGCATCGACCAGCCGCCGAACGGCACCAGCCGCGCCCCGTGGGCCACGTGCCAGCCGTGGAGCGGCGTCTCGCGCAGCGGCTCGCTCATTGCTCGCCACGTGGCCAGCGCCCGCCGACCAAGGTCCGCCAGTTCTGCCGCAGCAGCGTCTTCGCGAGGAGCCACCGCGAGCCTCGCCAGGCGTCCGCGGCGCGCGCGGCCTCGTCCGCCCCCGGCGCCTCGGGGCCGTACGTACCCCGCACGTAGGCGTCCGCAATAGCCTGCACCTCCCGCCGCACCGGCGGGACCCGCCGGGCGACGGTGTGTGCGTACTCGAACGGCGTATCCGATGGCCGCGCGCCGAGGCCGCACCAGGCGGCCACCGTCGAAAGCTGCGCCCAGGGCCGCACGTGCTCTCGCAACGTCCGCACGTTGCGCTGCCAGTGAAGCGCGAAGGCGAGCGCCGCGAGCGCGACGACGAGGGTCAGCGCGACAAGCGCCACGACCGCGTCGAGCGCCACCGTCACCACCCCGGGCAGCTCGCTCACGGCCGCGCCGGCGGTATCCGCACTCGCGGCGCCCAGCGCGCCCAGCGCGTCGAAATCGATGTCGCCGTAGTCCTCGTCGTCGAACCCGAACAGGTCCCAGGCGAGCGAGCCGTCAAGGCCGAACGCCTCCGGCCGCTGCGGCACCGGCCGCAGCGCGGAGGGCTCGAAGTTGATCCAGCCATAGTTTGGGAAGTAGGCCTCGGTCCAGGAGTGCGCGTGGCTCTCCTTGACGATGATGAACTCGCCGCTCGGATCCTTGTCGCCGGGCGCGAAACCGCTCGCCACCCGCGACGGCACGCCGACGGCCCGCAACATGACCGCCATGGCCGCCGCGTAATAGTCGCAGTAACCCTCCTTCGAGTCGAAGAGCATATAGTCAACCCAGTCGCGGTCGGGCGGCGGCTGCTTCACGTGCGTGCTGTAGCGGAACTGGCGCAGGTAGGTCTCCAGCGCGATGGCCTTGTCGTAGGGCGTCTCGGCGCCGGCCGTCACCCGCCGCGCCTCATCGCGGACGCGCTGTGGCAGCGAGCGGGGCAACCGCACGTACCGCTGCAGCCACGCGGGATAATCCGTGCCAGCGCTTCTCAGCTCGCTCACCGTCGCCACCGACACCGACGATACCACGGTGTACTGCTGCCCGCGGCGCAGCGGCGTCGCCAGCCGCATCGCCGCGAAATCGTCGGGCACCTCCCGGTAGTCGTAGAACGTCGGCACGTTCACCCGTTCCGGCGTATCGGCGGCGAAGAGCATGCTCGTCTGCGACGCGAGGAGCTGCACGCGCTGTTCAAGCTCCTTCCGAGCCTGCAACGGCTCCGTATCGGGAATCCGGTTCTGGTCGGCCTCGGTCCGTGAGCTGGAAGGCTCGGTGCTGACGAAGACCTGGCCAGTGTAACGATCATAGGTCGCTGCCCGCCAGTAGCGTTGGTCTCCCGCCGCGATGGCCAGTACGGGCTGCTCCCCCAGTTCGAAAGCCGCGCGTGGTGCCAGCGTCCGCCCAAAGTTCAAGCCGCGGCCCGACCGCTCGGGCGCGTTCAATGCGGCGAACAGCCGGTCGAAATTCTCCTGAAAGCCCTGCCAGGGCTGCGTCAGCGAGTACCAGGTATCGGATACGCGCTGGCTGATGCCGCCGCTCGGTAAGATCCACGCGAACAGCAAGAGCCCCACGCAGAGAGCGGCGCTCGCCACCAACACCGCACGGTTCGACTCTTCGGCGTCCGGCCCCGCCTGCGCCCACTCGCGGTCCCGCTTCCGCTGGCGCGTCATGTCCACCAAGACCAGCAGCGCGGCAAGCAGGAACACCACCAGAAACGGCAGCAGTTCTGGAGGGGCGTAGGAGAGGTTGATCAGTATAGCCGCGCCGTTCGGCAGGATCGCCCACCAGGGCGCCCGCTCCCGGAACACGAACCAGCCCGTCGAGTAGCCGAGGAACCAAGCCAGCAGGCTCATCGTCAGGGAGAAGAGCAAGGTGTCGCTGCTCGCGCCGCCGCTCACCGCCACGTCAACCCAGGCCCCGATACGGGTGCCCAGCCAGGCCAGGCGGTCCCAGGGCAGACCGTGATCCGCCGTCGTCGCGAAGTAGAGCAGCACGAATAGCACGCCCGCGGCGAGGCCGACCGTGTGTGCCCAGGGTGCCGAGAGCCGACGCCGGCTGAGGTAGAGCGCGAACAACACGCCCGCCGCCGCGAACACGGGAAGCCACGAGAGAAAGTCCGCCCAGTCGGCGGCTGTCACCGAGGCCGCGGGGGCGCCTGCGAGCAACAGGGCCAGGGCGATCGTGATGGGGCTATCGGCTCCTCGGTAGCGCGCGCCGCTCCGGGCGCCGGACCACGCGTCGGCCCGTGCAGCGATAGTTGTTTCCATTAGACCCCGGCCTCCGCTCCCACGGCGGGGCGTTGTTCGGCCAGCGCCTGGTCGAGGGATTCTCCGTGTTTTACCAGGTAGGTAGGGAATCCGGCCGCCGCGAGCGACCCGACGAGCATAAGCGAGGGGCGGGACCCGCCGAAGGTGCTGGCCTCCAGCAGAACAACTGCCGACCGCACGCCCCGCTGCACAAGATCTTCCAACGCCGCAAGCCACTCCGCGCGGGTAGTCGGCGTCACCACCAGCGCGCTGGTGCCACGCGCCAGGAGCGGCCCGTTGGCGGCCAACAACTCGCCCGCTCCCTGAAACTCGCGGACCCGCACGACGGCCAATAGCTCCAGGATCTTCATCAGCTGGCGCGTCCCGCGGTCCGGCAGCAGGTGGTGGCCCTGGGTCACCAGGCCCACCGCCCGATTCTCCAGGAGGAAGTGGCTCGCCAGCGAGGCCGCCGCGGTCACGGCGTACTCCTCGGTCGAGTCGTGCCCGCTCCCCACGTGGACGTTGCGGTCCAGGTCGAGCACGACCCAAACGTCCGCCACCGGGTCTTGCTCGAACTCCTTAACCAGCAGCCGTCCGAGCCGCGCCGTGTTCGGCCAATGGATCCGATTGAACGGGTCGCCCGGCTGGTAATCCCGAATGCTGGTGGCCATCGCGGTCGTGTGCGGCACGCGTACCCGATGCGTCCCGCCGCCCGGTAGGGCGCCGTCGGGTGCCCTGAAGCCGCGCAGCGGAACCGTCTGCGGATATACGATCACCGCGCTCTCGGCCGGAAAGACGCGCTGCCGATGAAAGAGCCCGAACGGGTCGCCCACCGCTACCGTTGTCGGGCCAAGCTGGTAGCGCCCGCGCTGGTGGCAGATCGTGCTCAGCGTCCACGTCTGCTCACCGCGCGGCCCGAGACTGGCAAAGAGCTGCGCCCGGTGCCCGGGCAGCGTGGATGCCGCCTGGATGTCCATCCACGGCTTTGGCAGCCAGCTCAGGTTCCGTAGCGTCAGCGCTTCCTCCAGCGGGCTGCCCACCTGCGCGCGCTGCTGGAGCGGACGCCGCTCCAGGGCGATCCAGCGGGCGCTGGCCCAGGTCCAGAGCCAGGAGGCGATGAACAGCAGGAGCAATAAATAGGACAGCCGGAACATCACGCTCCAGCCGCCGGACAGTGCAGTCAGAAAAATGAACAGCCAGAGAGCGACGAAGCCGAGTGTTCGCAGCATCCGCCCACCTCAGGCGGGGACCCGCGTGCCCGGCACCGGCACTGACCGCAGGATCTCCGCGACGATGGCCGACGGGTTCGTGCCCTTCATCCGCGCGCTCGGGTTGACGATCAGGCGGTGCGCGAGGGTTGGCTCCGCCAGCGCCTTGACGTCGTCCGGGATGCTGTACTCGCGGCCGCGCAGCAACGCCCGGGCTTGGGCCGCGCGGAAGAGCGCGAGCGAGCCGCGCGGACTGGCGCCGAGGTAGATGTCCTGGTGCTGGCGGCTCGCGCCGGCCAGGTCCACGATGTAGCGCCGCAGCTCGGGCGCCACGTGGATGTGCTGCACCTCGGTCTGCGCGGCGACCAACTCCTCCGCCGACGCCACCTGCTCCAGGTCCTCGACCGGGTGGCCGTACTGCTGGCGGTCGAGCACCGTGACCTCTTCGTCGGGCCGCGGGTAGCCGAGCCGGATCCGCATCATGAAGCGGTCAAGCTGGGCCTCGGGCAGCGGGAAGGTGCCCTCGTACTCGATGGGATTCTGGGTCGCCAATACCATGAAGGGTTGCGGCATGCGGTAGGTGCTGCCGTCGACCGTGATTTGCCGCTCCTCCATCGCCTCCAGCAAGCTCGCCTGCGTCTTCGGCGTGGCGCGGTTGATCTCGTCGGCGAGGACGATCTGCGCGATCACAGGTCCTGGGCGGAACTCGAACTCACCGCTCTTCTGGTTGTAGATGCTCACGCCTGTGACGTCGCTGGGGAGTAGGTCGGGGGTAAACTGAATCCGCTTGAAGCTGCACCCGATCGACCGAGCCAACGATTTGGCCAGGACGGTCTTGCCCACGCCCGGCACGTCTTCGATCAGCAGGTGACCCTGACAGATAAGGGCGACAAGGGCTAGCTCGACCTCTTCGCGCTTCCCGATAATCACCCGCTCGACGTTACCGAGGACCGCCTCCAGAATGTCCGGCCGCGCCATCAATCATTACCGTCCGCAACATCGCTTGTATTTCTTGCCGCTGCCGCAGGGGCACGGGTCGTTCCGCCCGACCTTTCGCCCGGCCCGCACCGGCTGCCGCGTTTCTTCTTCGCGGTTCGTGGTCATCTGCTGCACGGGCCGGGGCTGCTCCCGCACGACCGTAACGTGAAATAGTGTATGCGTTACGTCGTGCCGAATGCCCGCCAGCAGCCCCTCGAACATGTTGGCTGCCTCGACCTTATACTCCACCAGGGGGTCGCGCTGCCCGTACGCGCGCAGGCCAATGCCCTCGCGTAGGTCGTCGATGCTCGTCAGGTGTTGGATCCACAGGCTGTCGATGACCCGCAGCAGCACGATACGCTCTAGCCGGTGCAGGTCCTCCGGACCAATCTGGTCCAATTTGGCGTCGTACGCCTCGTCGACGACGTCCAGCAGCCGCGCCTCCAGCTCGTCGCGCGTCAGCCCTTGCAGGTCCTCCACCGTCAGCCCGCCAGCCGCCGGCACCATGGCCGCAAACGCCTGGAGGAGCGGTTGGGGGTCCCATTCCGCCTCGCCCTCCGTCACGGTGTAGGTGGCCACCATCTCCGCGATTTCCTGCGTCACCCAGTCTTCGATCATCTCGCGCAGGTTGTCCTCCGCCAGCACCCGGCGCCGGTCGGTGTAGATCACCTCGCGCTGCTTGTTCAGCACGTCGTCGTACTCGACCACGTGCTTGCGGATGTCGAAGTTGTACGACTCCACCTTCGTCTGGGCGTTGGCGATCGCCTTCGTGACCCAGGAGTGCTCGAGCGGCACGTCCTCTTCCATGCCGAAGCGATCCATCAGCTTGGCAATGTTGCCGCCGCCGAAGCGGCGCATCAAGTCGTCCTCGAGCGAGACGTAGAACCGCGAGGAGCCGGGGTCCCCCTGGCGGCCCGCGCGGCCGCGCAGCTGATTGTCGATGCGCCGCGCCTCATGCCGCTCGGTGCCGATGATCGCCAGCCCGCCGAGCCGCACGACTTCCTCCCGCGCCTTCGCGCAGTCGGCCTCCGCCGCGGCCAGCGCCGCCTCGATCTGCTCCGGCGTAACCTCTTCATCCCCCGTGTGCTGCTTGCGCAGGTACTCCTCGACTAGCCCGGCCGGGTTGCCGCCGAGAAGGATGTCCACGCCGCGACCCGCCATGTTGGTGGCAATCGTCACGGCGCCGGGCCGCCCCGCCTGGGCGATGATGGCCGCCTCACGCTCGTGGTTCTTCGCGTTCAGCACCTGGTGGGGAATTCCCTTGCGCTGCAAGAGGGCACTCAGCTGCTCCGACTTCTCGATCGACACCGTGCCCACGAGCACCGGCCGCCGCTCGGCATAGAAGTCTTCGATCTGCTCGACCACGCCGGCGAACTTCGCCGCCTCCGTCTTGTAGACAAGGTCGCCCTCGTCGATGCGGATCATCGGCCGGTTCGTCGGGATAGTGAGCACGTCGAGGTTGTAGATCTTGTGGAACTCGTCGGCCTCGGTCGAGGCCGTCCCGGTCATCCCCGCCAGGCGCTCGTACAGCCGGAAGTAGTTCTGGAACGTAATGCGGGCCAAGGTGACGTTCTCGCGCTGCACGCGCACGCCTTCCTTGGCTTCGATGGCTTGGTGCAGCCCCTCGCTGTAGCGACGGCCCGTCATCAGGCGGCCCGTGAACTCGTCCACGATGACGATCTCGCCGTCCTTCACGACGTAGTCCCGGTCTCGCTTGTAGATGAACTCCGCTTTCAGCGCCTGATCGAGGTAATGCGTGAGCTGATAGTTCTCGGCATCGTAAAGGTTGTCGACACCGATCCACCGCTCCATCTTCGCGATGCCCTCTTCTGTGAGGCTGATGGTGCGGTGCTTTTCCTCAATGAAGAAGTCCTCCTCGGGCCGCAGCCGGGGGACGAGGCGGGCGAACTGCGTGTACTGGTCCGTCGCCTCGTCGGCCGGGCCGGAGATGATCAGCGGCGTTCGCGCCTCGTCGATCAGGATGTTGTCGATCTCGTCGACGATGGCGTAGTACAGGCCGCGCTGCACGCAGTCCTGCAGGTCCCACACCATGTTGTCACGAAGGTAGTCGAAGCCAAACTCGTTGTTCGTGCCGTAGGTGATGTCCGCGGCATACGCTTCCTTGCGCAGGCGCGTTTCCATGTCGTGTTGGATCACGCCCACGCGCAGCCCCAGCAACTCGTAGATGGGCGCCATCCACTGCGAGTCGCGGCGGGCCAGATAGTCGTTCACTGTGACCACGTGAACGCCTTTCCCTGGCAGAGCGTTCAAATAGGCCGGCAGCGTGGCGACGAGCGTCTTGCCCTCGCCTGTCCGCATCTCGGCGATCTTGCCGCTGTGCAGCGCCATGCCGCCGATCAGCTGGACGTCGTAGTGCCGCTGCCCCAGCGTGCGCTTGCCCGCCTCGCGGACCGCCGCAAACGCCTCGGGCAGCAGGCTATCCAGCGTCTCCCCGGCCAGGTAGCGGCCGCGAAACTCGGTGGTCTTGTCGCGGAGTTGATCGTTGGTGAGCGCCTGATACTCTGCTTCCAACGCGTTGATACGCGCCACGACCGGCGCGATTCGCTTGAGTTCTCGCTGATTGTTGTCGCCCATCAGGCGCTTGAGGACGCTTAGCATGCTTGACCCACGTTCACCGTTCAGCGACGCGCGGCCACTCGCCCGCGCGTGACGTCAACTTAAATTGATACGAATCTGAGCTGCGTGGCGGGCGTCCGGAACATCTCGCCGACAGACGTGCCCGCGTGAATGCGGCTGATCGCCTCCCCCAGCAGCGGCGCCACCGACACCACTTCCACCTTATCAAGCCACTTCGGCGGATCCAAGCGTATCGTATCCGTCGTCAGCAACCGCGTGAGCCGCGCGTTGCGTAGGCGCTCCACGGCCGGGCCCGACAGCACGGCGTGCGTGCAACAGCCCAGCACTTCCCGCGCGCCCTGCCGCTCCAGCACCTCGATGGCGCCCATTAGCGAGCTAGCCCGGTCCACCTCGTCATCCACCACCAGCGCCGTTTTCCCCTCGACGTCGCCGATGACCGTCAGCGACTCGCTGGTGCCATCGTTGCCCGTGCGCCGTTTCTCGATGATCGCAAGTGGCGCGTCCAGCAGCTCGGCGAAGTTCCGTGCCCGCTTGGCGAAACCGATGTCCGACGACACCACCACGAGGTCCGGCAGCTCCAGCCGCCGCAGCTGATCGCACAGCAGCCCCACCGCCGTCAGCTCGTCCACCGGAATGTTGAAAAACCCCTGCACCTGCCCCGCGTGCAAGTCCATCGTCAGAACCCGGTGCGCCCCAGCCGCCTGGATCATGTCGGCCAACAGACGCGCCGTGATCGGCACGCGGGGCTGGTCCTTCTTGTCGGTCCGGCCGTATGCAAAGTACGGGATGACCGCGGTGATCCGCCCCGCCGATGCCCGACGCAGCGCGTCGAGCATGATTAGCAGCTCCAGGATGCTCTTGCTAACGGGACTACACGTCGGCTGGATGACGAAGACGTCTTTTTCGCGTACGCTCTCATTGATCTTGACGAAAATGTTCTCGTTGCTGAACTCGAACACCTCGGCCTGCCCGGGCTCGACTTCGAGATAGTGGCAGACTGCCTTGGCGAGAGCGGGGTGCGCGTTGCCGGTGAAGATGCTCAAATCACCGTACAAGGCAAGCTCCGTCACCTCCAGCTAGATCCGCATACCCCTGTAACAAGTTGGGTGCTGAAGGGCGCCGTCGGCGCACCATTCAACACCCAAGCATCTCTCCTGGCTGTACTGGGCCGCCCGCCCCGGTGGTCGCTTACTCAAGCGCCATCTGGCCTTCCCGGGGTTCGACCAACGGAACTATATCATACCCATCCGGGCCCAGCAATTGTACTGCGCTCGGTATGTTACCTCCCTGCTAGCCCGCGAGCGCCCGCGCCCGGACCAGATCGTCCGGCCGATTGACGTTCAGGAACGACCTTAGCTCGGGGTCCCAGGCGCGCAGCGCATCTTCCCCCACGTACCGCACTCGCACCGTGTCGAAGAATGAGTTAGCCCGCCGCCGCCCCTCTGCTAGCGCCCCCTCGATCGCCGCCACGCAGGTCACCCGGTAGACGGCGTGCAGCGGCTCGGGTTGTTCGCCGAGGACTGGCACGACCGCGTCGTGGTCGGCCGCCAGCGCCACCAGGCCGCGGCAGAGCGCCGTCGATACGAACGGCATGTCGCAAGCCACCGCGAGCGCCAGCGGCGTGCGCACGGCGCGCAGCCCAGAGTAGAGGCCCATCAGCGGCCCGGCGCCCGGCTCGGCATCCGGCACGATCCGCGTGCCCGGAATGCCCGCCAGGCTGCCGTCGTTGTTCACCAGCACGATGTCATCGGCGAGCGGTCGCAGCGCGTCGAGCAGCCGATCGACCACCGGCCGGCCGCCGATCTCGACCAGCGCCTTGTTCACGCCGCCCAGCCGCGTGCCCGCGCCGCCCGCCAGCACGATCGGCGTCACCGCTTCCATTACGAGATACACGTTCCCTTCGAACTAGCAGCAAGGGACCGCGGCGCTGCCGCGGTCCCTTGCTGTGTGTGCCAGCGCGGCAGTCGGCCGCCCTACCGGAGCTGCACGCAGCCGAACAGGTTCTGCGCGCCGAACGTCCCGAACTGATTGAAGGTGCTGAGCCCCGGGTTGCCGAAGTTCAGGAGGTTCAGGTTAGCGCCCAGCGCGAACTGGCCAGCCGCGCCGCCGGCGAGGACGTTCGTCGGCTGGCCCGCGAAGGCGCTGCCCAGCGCCAGCGCGTCGCAGCCCCCACCCAGGAAGCCGTTCGTGTTCGCCATGCTGGCGAGCGCGATCGCGCCCAGTGGCGACGTGCCGCTCGCGTACGGATAGCCGGTGTAGAACGGATAGAGGTACGGCCAATTGCCGAAGCCGCCGCAGGTCGGCAGCAGCGGGCTGCCAATGCCCAGCCCCACGCCATAGCCGTAGTTCGAGAACCCGTACGCGCCCTGACCACAGCCGAAGCCCGTCGCGCCGAAGCCCGTCGCCCCGATCCCGCCATACGGGCCAGTGCCCGGCACCGCGAACGGGCCGTACCAGGTGTTCGGCCCGAGACCAGGCCCGTACGACTGCGCGGCCGCGGTCGGCACGCCCGCGGCCACTAAGAGTCCGCCTGCCAGCGCCAGCACCCCGATGAGTCGCCGCATCCGCCGTCTCCTCCCACTGGGTGTCCCCAGTTGTCGCCCTCCCAAGTGCTCACGGCCGCCCGCACCCCCGGGGCGCCGAGCCAGGGCCGATTATACTACGCGCGACCGCTCGTGTCGCTACCCGCGGGTATCAGTTTTCTGACATAGCCTTCGGACAGAGCTCTCGCGGTCTCGCCGCGTCGTACCGGCCGCACTTTGACGGCGCCCCGGATCGCTCCCTATCATGGAACGGACTCGGAATGTGCCAATCCGGCGCTGGCCGGCGCGCGGCAACGTTATATATAGGAGGTCGTCATGTCCCCGGCCAAGCTGCGCGGTGTGCTCGTCGCCGCCGTCACCCCGTTCGCCGACGATCTCTCCCTCGACGAGGCCGACCTGCGCCAGCATATCGCCGCCCTGGCAGCAGTGCGGGGAGTGACGGGTGTGGTTTGCAACGCCCACGCGGCCGAGGTCGAAACGCTCGGCCGGGACGAGCGGCGCCGCTGCCTGGCCCTAGCGCGCGAGAGCGCGCCCGGCAAAGCCCTCGTCGCCGGCATCCGCGCCTCCAGCACCGCCAACGCCGTCGCTTACGCCCGCGACGCGGTGGCCGAGGGAGCCGACGCGCTGCTTATCTGCGCGCCGTCGATCCCGGCCTGGCGCGCGGCCGACGCGCCCGAATTCGCCGTCGCCTTTCACAAAGCCATCGCCGACGCCGTCGATCTGCCGCTGATCATCTTCCAGTACCCACAGGAGAACGCGGTCAGCTATCCCCACGAGGCGCTGCTCCAGATGGTGGACGACATTCCCTCCGTCGCGGCCGTGAAGATGTGCCATGGCGGTGAGCTGCGCCGCTACGAGCAGGATCTGCGTGCGCTCCAGGCGTACCCGCGAGAAATCGCAATCCTGCCGGCACTGGCCCAATACTTCCTGCCCTACGCGGCGCTCGGCGGCGTCGACGGCGCGCTAACCGGCTTTGGCAACGTGGCCCCCGAGTGGGTCGTCGCGATGCTGGAGGCCGTCCAGGCGGGCGACTTGGCCCGCGCCCAGGCCCTGCAGGCCCGCCTCTATCCGGTAACCAGCATCGTTTGCCAGGCGCCCGGCGTCTACTTGCACGTGCGCTACAAGGAGGCTGCCTATCTGGCTGGGCGCATTCGCGGCCGGGCCGTGCGGCCGCCGCAGCTCCCCATGCCGCTGGCCGAGCGCGCGGCCCTGGTGAGTGCGATGGCGCAGGCCCAGCTCCTCGCCCGCCAGCCGGTGTCGGCCTGACTCCTGGCTCCTTAGCGGCCAGCCGCCGCGGCGGGCGGCGCCCGGCCGCGATCAGGCGCCGGGGTGTCGAGGCCGCAGTCTACCCCCCCAGCCTCGGTCGCCGTGAGCTGTTCGCCCGTGCTGAACGCCGGACCGACGTAGCTGCACAGCGCAGCGTCGAACTCCGCAGGATCGCCGCTGGCCGCGCGAGCGGCGGCGATCCCCTGGGCGACCGCCTCCACCTCAGCCGGTGAGTGCGCGTGAGCGCCAGCCTTAAGCCACTGGAGGCCCGTGGCCACGGGGTCGCAGCCGCCTCGCCCGAGCAGCCACCCTAGCGCGGCGTGCGCGGCGTACGTCGCCGGGTCGAAGTCCTCGTGCGTGGTAATCGCGTGCGTGAGTGCTTGGATCATGTCGCGAAGGTTGGGCTGAGCCGATACCGACTGCTCGACTACGGCCCGAGAAGGGGCCCCGACATCGGCGAAATCGAGGGGCCGATAGCAGACTCGCGGCCACGCGAGCACTACCGCGGCTCCGATGACTACGAGCACGGTCCCGACAAGACGTACAGCGTGATGCGCCATTGCTTAACCCTGAGGAGCAGTCTGGTGAGGCCGGGAGACACCGGCGCTCCCCCTCAGAATACTGCCTGTCGATAGCGCCCGCCCCTCCAGCTTCACTCGTCCTTTACTTGACAGCCTCGAAAATGATGATAGTCTGTTAACGGATTCGGACGCGGGCGCCTGGGGGGCAGGCTTTCGGCCTGTACAGGCGACGGCTGCGGCTCCCCTTCGACACGGTTTCCCGTAACTCCAAACCAAGCGCGGCAGCCCGGGGTCCAGGCGGTACGGCGCGCGGTAGTCGCACGTCCCGTCGCTGTGTCCACCGGCGGTGAGAGGATTATGTTGCGATCGCCCTGGCAGGTATTGATCTGGGTCGCCTGGCTGGCCCGTCGGCTCCCTACCCCCCCTCCCGCATCCCCGTTCACCCGCCTGTGCCCCCCGTGCAGCACCCCGGCCCGAGCCGACCACCCCGGCTCGCCCCTTGCCGAGAGTAGACGCGCGTCCAGTTCTCCGCGCCGCGGCGGGTGGAGGTCGGCCTGCCGCGGGAGCCTGCTCGGCGTCGCGCTCCTCGCCCTGCTCGGCGTGGGCCAACGGCAGCCCAGCGCGCTCAGCCTCACCGTCGCCCCGACGACCGGCACCTACCCTGGGGCGCCGCGCGCCGTGCGGATCCTCGATGTGACCTTTCCCAGCGGCCAGCACCTGTGGTTCGACCGCGACTTGTGTCGCACGTTTGCCTGGTACGATACCGACGACGCGACCGCCCTCGCCAGCCCCATCCAGACGAACACGCGCTGGCCGGTGCCCGATATCACCGTCTACCGTGGCTACCCGAGCCCCTACAGCGACCAGCTGGGCGGCGTCTGGGCGACGGACTGGGGCAGTGCGTGGCAGCCGCACTTCCAAGGCTATACGACGACCGCGACCAGCGTCACCTTCACCTGCGACCACGCCTCGGTCGACGGCAACGACGCCGCCCACCGTTACACGGCTCAGATCACGTACGCCGATGCCGAGCGCCCAACGGGCAACGGCTACAGTCTCCAGGCGACGATCACCCCGCCCGCGGGCGTGAGCGTGGACACCTGGACGCAGCAGACTGGCGTCGGTGCGGTCGGCGGCTCGGCGACAGGGCTGGTCGCCTGGGCCTTCGACGGCGACGGCTACGGCGTCACCGCGTTCCCCTGGGTCGGCGGGCTCGACACGCGCGACGAGCGTTCCGACGGCATCCACTTCTGGTCCATTCTCACGCACCCGCAAGGGACGTTCGTGCTGGAGCAGCCCAATCTCTACGACCCCGCCGCATTCGGGGACTGGCACCTGTTCAATAATGGCTGGGACCAGGGCTTCTGGGTCGCGAAGCCCACCACCGGCACCACCAACGGCAATGCCGTGACCACCGATCCTCTCTTGTTTCTTTGGAAGCGCGAGCCCGGCCGCGCGATCCCGCAGCGCTACCTCGACGCACGCTACGCGTTGGTCCGCGAGTGGCTCGCCACCCTGCAGCTCGGCCCGCAGCACAACCCGCGCGCCCAGGAGGGCGCGGGCGGCGGCGGCGTCACGCCCTTCGCCCAGCTCGGGACCATCGCCAACTACTTCAACGGCGCGACCGGCGCGGGCGACTGGTACCAGCGGCAGGCACAGCTCATCGCCCAGGTGCCGATGTTGCACACCACCAACGGCCAGCCGAGCGGCATCGACCAGCAGACGAACGTGCTGGCGCCAGATTACTACTTGCCGAATGCCAGCGACCTGCCGGGCCTAGATCCCGCGTACGCGGCGAGCCCCTACACGTATGGCACCCTCCAGCAGTTCCGGGACGGCATGAACCTCCTGCGGCTGCTGGGCCTAAGCGCGACCTATTGGTCGCAGTGGTACTATCGCGGCACCTACTGCCCCGGCAGCACGTACGGGACGACCCCCGAGCTGTCGCACTTCGCGAGCACCTGGCCGTGTAGCGCCTTCTTCAAGGATCACCCCGACTGGGCCTGGACGGCGGCCGACGGGACACGCAACGTGAACTATCAGGCGCCCGGCATCTTCGACTGGATGAAGAGCTGGACGCAGCAGTACTGGCTGGGCTACGGGATGCAGGGGCGCTTTCTGGACGTGAACGCGCAGATCCCTTACGTCTACGGCCCGGAGGCGCCGCTGTTCCTGGACTTCTACGTGTGGACCTTGCGGCAAGGCGGCTACATTGAGAGCGAGAAGCCCGAGGCGTTCCTGGGGCCTCTCTACGACAACGATGCCAACCCCTACACGCTATCCGGGCGGGAATGGGGCATGCCGTTCGCGTCCGGGGCCGTGCGCGACCGCAGCTGCCTGGGCATCCCGGGCACGTCCGGCTACACCGCCTGCCAAGCCGCGCTCGCGAGCAGTGGCCCCTACCCCGGCACGGACTACGACGTGGCCGCCGCGCGGCGCGTCCACGCGATCGGCGGCGCGCTCGGCATGGCGGTGACGGGCGGGCCGAGCGGACGGCTGGCCCGCATGCAAACGTTCGGCCAGAGCTACATCGACGCGATCAAGGCCGAGTCACTCCATTTCGGCAACATGCAAGACCGCTTCGGCGTGCCTGACCGGGTGGAGCTGATCAACCCCGCGCCCCAGCCCATGGCGGCCGGCACCGTGACTCTCGCGACGCCGCTGGGAGCTTCCGACACCACCCTGTACGCGCTGCCGGTGTACCAGCTGCCCCAGACCGGGCAGGTGCAGATCGACGGCGAGATCATCGCGTACACCTCGAACGACTCGGACTCGGGGCTCAACATGGGGTTGTCCACCTTGAGCGGGCTGAGCCGCGGCCAGAACGGCACGACCCCCGCCGCGCACAGCGCCGGCGCCTCCATCGTCCCGCTCAACGACCCGCTCCACTGGACCTATGACGATGCCTACTGGGTCTACGGCCAGGCTCCTAATGAGGTCTGGGTGAAGTATTCGGACGGCTCGGTGTGGCAGCAGGGCGGCACCACGCCGGCCAGCCTGCCACAGATCACTGGCGTGCAGGTGATCCCCAACGGCACCACCGCCACGGTCACCTGGACCACGAACGTCGCCGCGGCGTGCTGGGTGGACTACGACACCTACGGGGCGGCCGAGGCGTACAACGGCCAGCGCCCCGCGAGCTGGTGGCCCAACTATCTCCAGCACACGAATCTTAACGACCCGGGGGCACCGGCCGCTGCGACCAGCCACAGCCGGACGCTCACCGGTCTGACGCCGGGCGCCACTTACCATTACCGCGTCGTCTGTCGCGGGCCAGCACCCGCCGTGACCGCGGATGCCACGTTCGTAGCTGGCGGTGCGGGGCCGACGCCAACCGTGCCGCCGGCCGCGACGCCGACGCGCACCCCCTCGCGCGCGGCGACCCCGGCCGCGACCGGGACGGCCACCGCGACGCCGCCGGCTAGCCCGACATCGGCCGCGACCAGCAGCTCGACGCCCGCCGTCACGGCGACGCCGGCTGCCGGGTGGATCAGCGTGAGCCCGACGACGGTCAGCCAGAACGCGAGCATCACGGTGCAGTGGGGCAACTTCACGGCCCACGACAGCGGCTCCTACTGGTTCATGTACCGCACCGGC
>DATGMD010000027.1:0-45540 GCA_035293805.1 Chloroflexota bacterium
GCGCTCGAAGACGACGACGGGGAACTTCTTGAGCGCGTCGAGGTGCTTGATGAGCGCCGTGCAGTCGTAGTTCGCGGGGTTCACCTCCCGCTCGATGCAGACTAGCTCGTCCGGGATCTCCCGCTGCACGTCCGCCAGATATGTCCGTAGATCTTTCGGCATCCCTCCGCCTCCCACTGCTGTCACGCATGCGAAACATGTTATCTGATCTGCGACATGATACACTCGGCGCCGAGTCGGAGGCCAGCCCGATGATTCGGCTCTCCACTATTGCGGCGCCGCTTGCCGGGTACGCCTGGCGGCCTGCGCGCCGGTGCCGGCCCCGTCCACGTCGATCGGCGGCGCCATGCCGCCCGGGGCGGCGAGCGGTGCGCCGCCAGCAGCCGGGCCGGCTTCAGGAGCCGCGCCCGCCCTGCTTGAACGGCAGCGGCGTCGCCATGCTTACGCCTCGAGGAAGGCGACGACGCGACAGATGGAGGCCTCGCCGCCCTCGAAGCGCCAGGGGAAGACGCCGATGTGGCAGCGGCGATTCAGCACCTGCTGTACGTCGCCGCCGAGGTTCTCGACGTGCAGGATGTTTTGCCGGAACGGCACGCGGTGCATGACGAAGAGGTCTTCCTTCGGGAAGACCTCGCGCAGCTTCTGGTGGCGCAGGTCCTCGAACTCCTCGACGAGGTCGGGCCGCATACGGGTGATCGTCGTGTTCATGGGATGATCGCCCGAGCCGCAGTCCATGCCGGTCCAGGCGATCTGCATGTCCACCAGCCACTCGGCCAGCCGCCGGTCGCCGCCGGGGTGCCGCAGGAAGTAGCGCGCCTCGTCCTCGGCCTCGCAGCCCGGGTAGTAGCGCTTGTAGCCCGTGTAGTAGAGGAGAATGTCGCCCTTCTTGACCTCGACCTTGCTGGTAATCATCTCGGGCGTGATCACGTCCCAGTCACCGACGCAGTCGCTGATGTCGGCGATGACGCCCTCGCCGAAGCAGCGGGAGAGCGGGAAGCTGGCGATGTCGGCGCCGCCGGGGATGGCGTGCATCTGGCCGTCGAGGTGCGTGCTGACGTGCAGCGGTGTCTCGACGTACTGGGCGACGATCTCGTTGGAGGAGAAGCGCTGGATGTAGTAGTGCTTGACCGGGGGGTAGCCTGCCCACCCGGGCGTGTGGATGCTGAACGGGTGCGTCAGGTCGACCAGCTCGAACTTCACGGCGTACCTCCACACAAGCAATCGGGATGAGCTACCTGCCACGCAGTCAAGCTCGCTGCCCAAGAGCAAGCCGCACGTCGGCCTCCGAGTAGCCGGCCAGGCGATTGCCCTGGGTGAGCCAGTATTGCAGATCGTGGCAACGAAAGAGCTGGTTGTGATAGTCGGACTGGATAGCCATCCAGTCCAGCATCATGGCTATCCGGATCTCCTGCTGATGCGACGGTACGATAGGCATGAGGATAATGCCGGCGTGCATTCCACCTTGCAGGCGAAACGCTATGTGTAAGCGCCGGAAATCACGAGCATCATGGGTTAGGATGGCGAGATCGTGTTGGGTAGCAAATGTAAGCTGCGATTCATCGTCTACGCTGAGCAGCCCCTCTGCCAACGCTGTTGTAGCGTGATAACCGCGAACCTGGAGGCGCTCGGCAAGCTCATGTCGAACGCATTCATCCAGATAGACGGAGGGTACTGGCATCAGGCCAGAGCGTCCTCGTTCTCCTGAATGTAGTGGTCGATCTCCGCCCGGTTGGCCTCGTAGAACGCCAGTGCATCTTCTATGTCTTCGCGGGTGAGTCGCGGGAAGGCGTCTAGAAGACTCGCAATGTCTCCATCCTGTCGCAACGTCTCGACGATCACCCGCACAGAGACTCGCGTTCCGCTGACCGTAGGCTCACCGCTGAGCACACGAGGATTACGCACGATGCGCGGAAATGGCAGCGAGTACGCTTCCGCCATGTTAGTCTCCTTCTTCACCTACTAGCCGCCACTGTGGCTACTGTAGCACGTCAGGCCGGCGTTGAACGAGTGGGCGAGCGTCAGGTGCGGCCGAGGAGGAGGTCGCCGCCGTCGATGGGGAGGACCTGGCCGGTGAGCCAGGCGGCGAGGTCGCTGGCGAGGAAGAGGATCAGGCCGGCCACGTCCTCAGGCTGGCCGAGGCGCCCGAGGGGCAGGCGGGCCGCGCGGGCGCGGACCTGCTCGGGCGTGCGCTCGGTGATGCCGGTCAGCACCGGACCGGGGGCGACGGCGTTCACGGTGACGCCATCGGGACCTAGCTCCTGCGCCAGCGAGCGCACGAGGCCGATCACCCCGCCCTTCGCCGCCGAGTAGTGGGCAAGGCCGGCCTGGCCGATCAGACCGTAGTGCGACGCCGTGCAGACGATGCGGCCGTGGCGGCTGCGGCGCAGCGCCGGGAGGGCGGCGCGCACGGTGTAGAAGACGCCGTCGAGGTCCACGGCGAGGACCGTGTCCCACGCCGCCTCGTCCATGTCTACGACGGCCTGGTGGCTGCTGATGCCCGCGTTCGCCACGAGGACGTCCAGCCCGCCCCAGCGGTCGAGCGCCTGCTGCACCGCCGCGCCGATCGCCGCCGGATCGGCCACGTCGGCCGCCAGGCCGAGCGCGTCGTACCCACGCTCCCGCGCCTCAGCCGCAGCGGCCGCGGCGCGCGCGGCGCGCACGTCCACGTAGGCCACGCGAGCGCCCGCCTGGCCGAGCATGAGGGCGGTGGCGCGGCCGATGCCGCTGCCGGCGCCGGTGACGAGCGCCACGCGGCCGGTGAGGTCGATCATAGCGTCACCTGGCCGCCGTTCACGGCGAGCAGCTGGCCGGTGATGTGGCGGCTGCGCCGCGAGAGCAGGAAGAGGATCAGGTCGGCCACGTCGGCGGCGGTCGCGATACGGCCGAGCGGGTTGGCACGCAGCGTGGCCAGGACGTGCTCTTCCGAGCGGCCGGGGAGCGAACGCGGCATGGGCGTGTCGATCGACCCGGGCGCCACGGCGTTGGCGCGGATGCCACAGGGCGCGATCTCCAGGGCGAGCGCCTTCGTGAACGCCGCGATGCCCGCCTTCGAGGCCGCGTAGTGGGCACGCTCGCGGGCGCCCGTCACGGCGAGGCTCGACGCCATCGTCACGATGGCCCCGGCGCGCGCGGGCAGCATCGCCCGCGCGGCCGCCCGGCAAGTCAGGAACGTGCCGCGCAGGTTCACGCGCAGCACGCGGTGCCACTCGGCGTCCGTCATCTGCTCGACCGGCGCCGCGCCGTAGATGCCGGCCGCCGCGACCACGCCGCCGAGCGGCTGCCCGGTCTCGGCCGCGACGACGAAGGCCCGCGCCACGTCGGCGGCATCGCCCACGTCGCCGGGCGCGAGGCGCACGCGGTCCGGCTGGCCCCAGGCGGCGGCCGCCGCGTCCAGCGCCCCTGGCGCGAGGTCGAAGGCGACGACGGTCGCGCCCTCGGCGAGGAGCGCCGCCACGACGGCGCGGCCGATGCCGCCCGCGGCGCCGGTCACCAGCGCGGTGCGCCCGGCCCACTCGCCTCCCTCGGCCATTGTCACGATTGGCCTCCCTCGGCGCTCTCCGACATCACTCGCCGTTGCTCTCTCCTGTCGGACTCCCTCGTGCCCCATCCCGCCGGGGTTGCGGCCAGTGGCGCTTGCAGTATTCCGCGCCCCAAGCCCCCGCGGCGCCGGCCCTCCCGGTGGCTCCGGCGCCGGCACGGGGGCAGTGGCGCTGGCAGTATTCCGCGCCACAGGCCGCGGGCGGCCACGAGAGCCGCCCCTACGAGATATGGGCCCTCGGCTGAGTCATCCCCGGTCACCCCCCAGGATTGGGGGCTGAGGGGCCCGCCTGCGCCGCCTCGATGAGGGCGCGGACCCGCGCCGGTGTGAGGGGCAGCTCGCGCACCCGCACGCCGAGTGGGGCGAGCGCGTCCTCGACGGCGTTGGCGATGGCCGCGAGCACGGGCATGGCGCCGCCCTCGCCCAGCCCCTTCAGGCCCTCGGCGTTGAGGGGGGAAGGCGTGCAGAGGTGGCCCAGCGTCAGCGGCGGCATCTCGGCGGCCGTGGGCAGGAGGTAGTCCATGTAGCTGGCCGTGAGCGGCTGGCCGTTCGCGTCGTAGATCATCTCCTCGTAGAGCGCCGTGCCGATGCCCTGCGCCACGCCGCCCTGCGTCTGGCCGTCGCCCACGAGGGGGTTGATGACGACGCCGCAGTCGTGCGACACGACGTAGCGCCGCACGATCACCACGCCGGTTGCGGCGTCCACCTCGACGATGGCGGCGTGGGTGCCGAAAGCGTAGGCGTTGCCCTCGGGGTGCCAGTAGGTGGTCGCCTCCAGGCCCGGCTCCATGTCCTTTGGGAAGGTGAAGGCCGGCGGCGGCGCGGCGAGCGTGCGCGCGACCTGCGCCAGCGGCAGCTGACGGTCGGGCGCCCCGCGCACGCTGATTACGCCGTCCACCAGGTCGAGGTCGCTCGGCGCCGCCTCCAGCAGCTGCGCCGCCACGCGCAGGGCCTTCTCGCGCACCGTTGCCGCCGCCTGGCTGGTGGCGTTGCCCGCGACGACGGCCGTGCGGCTGGCGTAGGTGCCGATGCCGAGCGCGATGGCGGCGGTGTCGCCGGTCAGCACGGTCACGTCGTCGGGGCGCACGCCCAGCCGCTCGGCGCAGATCTGGGCGAGCGTCGTCTCGTGGCTCTGGCCCTGTGAGGCGGCGCCGGTGAGGAGCAGCACGTGGCCGCTTGGCTCGACGCGCACGGTGGCACCCTCGAACGGCCCGCGCCCCGTCGACTCGACGTAGCTGCTGAGCCCCAGGCCGAGATACCGCCCCTCCGCACGCGCGCGCACCTGCTCGGCGCGGAAGCCCGCGTAGTCGAGCAGCTCGACGGCCTGGCGCAGCGACGCGGGATAGTTGCCGCTGTCGTAGACGACGGACGAGCCGTCGCGGTCCTTCAGCCCCAGGTCGTAGGGGAACTCGTCGGGCTGGATCATGTTGCGCAGGCGCATCTCGACAGGATCGATACCGAGCGCGCGCGCGCCCAGATCCAGCAGCCGCTCCATGACGAGCACGCCCTGCGGCCGGCCGGCGGCGCGATACGGCGCGATTGGCGGCTTGGTGGTGTAGGCCGACCGCAGGTGCGCCTCGTAGTTGGGCAGGCGGTAGGGGCCGGGGAGCGTGGTCGTCGTGTTGAACGGCACGACCAGCCCGAACGGCGTGTAAGCACCCTGGTCGGCGATGAAGGCGTCGCGCACGCCGAGGATCGTGCCGTCGCGGCGCAGGGCGATGCTGGCGACGTGCTCCTGGTCGCGCGCCTGGTAGGTCGTGAGCAGGTCTTCCTTGCGGTCCTCGACCCACTTAATGGGCCGGTCGAGCAGGCGCGCGGCGATGGGCACCGCGGCCTCCTCTTGATAGAAGCGGTTCTTGATGCCGAAGCCGCCGCCCACGTCGGGGGCGATGACGCGCACGCTCTGCTGCGGCAGCCCAAAGATGTCGGCCAGCACCCGCCGCGCCGTATGGGGCGACTGCGTGGAGTCCCAGAGGGTGAGCGTGGGGCCGAGCTTGCTGTCCTCCCAGCGCGCGAGGCAGCCCCGCGGCTCCAGGGGCTGGCCGCTGATACGGCCCACGCGGAAGCGCTCCTCGATCACCAGGTCGGCCTCGGCGAACGCCTTCGCCACGTCGCCGGTGCTGTTGACGAGCTCGGCGGCGACGTTGTCGGGCAGGTCGTCGTGGACGCGGGGCGCGTCGGGGGCGAGGGCTTGTGCGCCGCTGGTGACGGCCGGCAGCACGTCGTACTCGACGCGGACCAGCTCGGCGGCGTCCTCGGCCAGGTAGGGGTCCTCGGCGACGACCATCGCCACCGCCTCGCCCACGAAACGCACCTTGTCCTTGGCGAGTGGGTAGGGCATCTGCGGCCGCAGCGCGCGGTGGGGCACGAGCATCGGCAGCGGCCGCGCCAGGGCGGCGATGTCGGCGTAGGCGAAGGCGGCGACCACGCCGGGCAGGCGCCGCGCCGCCTCCAGATCGACGCCGACGACACGCGCGTGAGCGTGGGGGCTGCGGACGAAGGCGGCGCAAAGCTGGCCCGGCACCTGTACGTCGGCGACGTAAACGCCCGCGCCGCGCAACAGCCGCGGGTCCTCCTTGCGGCGCAGCGGCTGGCCGAGATAGCGCGTGCTGGGCGAGGCGGGAGCGTGGGCCATGGCGGACTCCCCGGACAGGCTGGCCGGGCGCGCCGCGCGGCCGCCGGCATGGCGATTATAGGCGCCCACCACGGGCCGGGGCCATGCCGCTCATGCTGAGCGCACTTCGACCGCGAACTGGTTCAGGCTCCTTGCTGGCCCCGCGAAACCCGGTGGGTCCCGCGGCGGCTGCAACCAGCCCGCCGCGCCGCCGATGATCCTACTGGCGCCGCGAGCGCGCGGCCCTCGTCGCCGGGGACACTGACTAGCTGGACACGGCCTCATGAAGACACCTGATACTACAGCGGTTTGCAGCGAGACTGAGCGGTCAGCTGACATCGGGGCGGCGGCCTGCGGGCCGCGGGCGGCCACGAGAGCCGCCCCTACGACACGCTGGCCGCTCACCTGGCGCGCAAACGGCTCTAGCGCACCGCCGAGGCATTGGCAGGCGGCCGTCGTGGCACTCACGCTTGGCCTGGTCGCGCAGGCACCGTTCGTCAGCGCCAGCCCCGTGCCGCCGTCCGTGCCGGCCCGCTTCCAGCCGTTGCTCGGCGGCGTGCGCCTGGGCGACGCCGCACCGGCGCCCCAGCCCGACGGCGCGGGCACGGACGACGCCACGCCGGCCGCGGCCCCGGACACCGCCGACCCGGGCGCGCCCGGCACCTGGGCGATGCTGGAAACGGTGACCCCCGAGGTCCAGTGGCTGGCCGCCGGGTTCACCTCCTGGCTGCCGATCCCCACGGGCCAGATCGTCCACGCGGGCGACCGCGTGCGCACGGGCAGCGGCGCGGCCGCGCGGCTGGACTTCGCGCCCGACACGGCCCTGGACGTCGGGGCGGCGAGCGACCTCACGGTGCGTCGTCTGGAGCAGGGGCCGACCGGCAACCTCGTCCTGGAGCTATTCGTCGCCAGCGGCACGACCAGCGGCCCCACGCTGCCGGCGAGCGCGCCGGCCGCCCGCGTGGAGATCGAGACGCCGGCCGCGCGCGTTGTCGCCCGTCGCGCCGGGCCGCGCCTCGACGTGGGCGCCGACGGGACCACCCACGTCGTCGCCCCGAGCGACGCACCCGGTGGTGGCATCACCGTCGAGGCCAAAGACGCGCTGGCGACGACGGTGACGCTGGGCCCCGGCGAGAGCACCGACGTGCAGGTCGGCACGGCGCCAACCGCCCCGGCGCCCTCGCCCGCGGCGACTCCCGCGCCGACGGCAGCGGGAACGCCCTCGGCCGTGGCCGGTTCCGATGGCGCTGGCGCGCCGGCGCAGCCGACGAGCACGCCACCAAGCGCCACGCCGGGCCCTACGCCGGAGCCGGCCGGCGGGGCTAGCGCGCCCCCGCCCGGCCCGGTGCCGCCGAGCGCTACTGGTCCGACGGCCTGGGCCGCGCCCGCGCCGGGGCCGGCGCCGCAGGGCGCCGCCGGCCCGTGGGGACCGCCGTCGCCCTTCCCGCCGCCCGGCCTCGCGGGGCTGGCCGCCAGCGGCCAGACGCAGCCGTGCGCCGTGGCCCCCGGCCAGGTCTGCACGGGCACTCTTAAAGGCGCCGGCCAGTCGGGCGTCGGCGGCACCTTCACCGGCGTCGTGCAGGGCAGCCAGATCTGGCGCGTCGACATCACGGGCGCCGACCCCCAGGGCAGCGCGATGGTCTACGTGCAGACGACGATGGGCTTCGAAAGCATCCCCTGCCCCGCGCCCACGGCCGCGCCGACGAGCACCACCGGGCGCCCCGCCAGCGGCGGGAGCAGCAACGCCACGCTGGTCTGCGCCGGCAGCACGATGGGCAACGGGATACAGCAAGGCACGGCGGTGGTGTTCTCGAACAGCGTCCTGGCCGCGCAGGGGAACGTGAAGGGCCCCGGCCCGAACACGCCGACCCCCACGCTCACGTCCGCTCCCACCACGACCTCGGCGCCAACGGCCACGCTCCAGCCCACGAGCACGCCCCAACCGACCAGTACGCCGCAACCGACCAGCACCGTTCAGCCGACCGGCACGCCACAGCCCACGGCGACCGCCACGCGCACGCCCAGCCCGGTGCCCACCGCCACGTCAACCCCCACGCCGCGCCCCACGGCGACCGCCACGCGCACGCCCAGCCCCGCGCCGGCGGCCGCGCCGCACGCGGCCGCGGCCGCTCAGGCGGCCCGCCGCTGACGCCCACCGCCGCGAGCGCCGGGGCGCTGCCTCAGGCCGCTCTCTGCCGGCACCTGCGCCGGGCACCTTCCGAGGTCAGCAGGGGTGTGCGTGAGGTACAATCAACGGGCAGCCTGGGCAGAGGAGCGAGGATGCGCGGCGCGACGCCTGACCTGCCGTGGGTCACGATCAAGTACGCGCAGACCCTGGATGGCCGCATCGCGACACGCAGCGGCGAGTCGCAGTGGATCAGCAGCGCCGACTCGCTCGTCTACGCTCACGAGCTACGCGCCAGTCACGACGCGATCCTCGTCGGCGTGGGGACCGTGCTGCGCGACAACCCGCGGCTCACCGTGCGCCTGGTCGAGGGCGCCAACCCCCTGCGCGTGATCGCCGATAGCACCCTGCGGACTCCCCTGGAGATCACCCTGCTCGAGATGGCCTCCGAGGTGATCTTCGCCGCCACCACCGCCGCCGACCCCGCCCGCCGGGCCGCGCTCGAAGCGCGCGGCGCCCAGGTGCTCGTCCTGCCCGCCCAGGCCGACGGCCGCGTCGACCTGCAAGCGCTGCTTGGCGCCCTGGCGGCGCGAGGCATTCGCTCGGTGCTGGTCGAGGGAGGCGCCGAGGTCATCACGGCGCTGCTCCGAGCGCGGCTGGCCCACCGGCTGGTCGTCTGCGTGGCGCCGAAAGTGCTGGGCCGCGGCGTCGAGGGCGTGGGCGACCTGGGCATCGTGCGTCTCGACGAGGCGCTCACCTTCCGCGACGCGCGCTTCTGGCTGTGCGGCGCCGACGTGTTGTTCGAGGGCGACCTGGAGGGCGCTCTGCCGCCCTCCTTCCCCGCCCCGCGCACTGCCCCCAGCGTGCTGACCAATGAGCGCTGAGCCACCGGCGCCCGGCTCGCTCCCACCTCCCCTCAGCTCGGGGGGCGCGGCCGCGGCGAGCGGGGCGCGGTCCCCAGCCCAGCCACAGCACGGGACGGCGCTCTGGTGGACGGGGCCGCGCACGCCGGAGCTGCGCACGGAGTCGCTGCGGCCCCCGGCCGCCGACGAGGTAGTCGTGCAGGCCGTCGCCTCCGGCATCAGCGCCGGCACCGAGATGCTCGTGTACCGCGGCCAGGTGCCGCCCGCGCTGCCGCTGGACCTGCCTACCCTGGCCGGCAGTTTCCGCTACCCCGTGAAGTACGGCTACGCCAGCGTCGGTCGGGTGACGGCCGTCGGCACGGCCGTGGACGACCGCGCGCCGGGCGACCTGGTGTTCGCCCTGCACCCGCACCAGAGCGCCTACGTGCTGCCGGCGGCGCGCACGGTGCCGCTGCCGCCGGAGCTGCCGCCGGAGCACGGCGTCTTCCTGGCGAACCTGGAGACCGCCGTGAACGTGGCGCTCGACGCCGCGCCCCGGCTGGGCGAGACGGTGCTGCTGAGCGGGCTGGGCGTGGTGGGCCTGCTGGTGCTGCAGACGCTGCGGCAGACCGGCGTGGCGGAGATCATTGCCGTCGACGCGCTGCCGCGCCGCCGCGCGCTCGCCGCGCGACTCGGCGCGACGCTGACGCTCGCGCCCGACGAGGGCGTCGTCGAGCAAGTCCTCGCGTATACGGCGGGGCGGGGCGCCGACCTGGCGGTCGAGGTGAGCGGCGCGCCGGCCGCGCTGGGGCCGGCCATCGAGGCCGTCGCCGACGAGGGGACCGTGGTCGTCGCCTCCTGGTACGGCACGAAGCCGGTGCCGCTGGAGCTGGGCAGCCACTTCCACCGCGGGCGGGTGCGGCTGCGCAGCTCGCAGGTGGGGCACCTCGACCCGGCGCTCGCGCCCCGCTGGGACTACGCGCGACGGCAGGCCGTCGCCCTGCGCCTGCTCACGGAGCTACCACTGGGCGAGCTGATCACCCACCGCTTCCCCTTCGGCGAGGCGGCCGCGGCATTCGCCCTCCTCGACGAGCACCCCGCCGACGCCCTCCAGGTCGTGCTGAGGTATGGCGAACGCGGCCCATCCCCCGCGTAGCGGCGGACGGGCACGGCGCTGGGCCTCGGAAATCGTGGCAACCGGGGCGTGTAGCCCGCTACGGTGAACGGTGGAGCACGCACCGGGGAAGAGCAATGGGTAGACTGGCCGACCGTTGGATGCGCCTGGACCCCGCATGGGGAATCACCGTCGTGCGCCTGATCATGGCCGTGGTCATCATCGTGACGGGGTATCAGAAGTTTACGGCTGGCGTGGGCCGCGTCACGGCGATCATGGCGAACGACGGCATTCCGCTGCCGGCCGTGGCGGGGGTCGGCATCACGGCGCTCGAGCTGCTCGGGGGGCTCCTGCTCCTCGTGGGCCTGGGCGGGCGCGTCCTGGGTCTGCTGTACGTGGCCGAGTTCCTGGTCGTGAGCTTCTACGTGCAGCTACCGAAGGAGGGCTTCATCGCAGCGCGGCTGCCCATCATGCTCCTGGCGGGCGCCCTGATGCTCGTGGTCGCGGGCTCGGGAAAGCTGGCGCTCGATCGGGTACTGTGGCGGCCGAAGCCGGGCCCGACGGCGCACAGCGGCACCGCGAGCGCGGCGCCGCGGCAAGCCGGGTCCGCGCACACGGCCTAGCGTCTGCCAACATCCTGGCACGTCGGGCGTCAGGCACTAATCGCCCCGCGGCCCGCCCGCGCGACGACCTCGCGCACCGCGCCGAAGAACTGCGCGGCCGTCTGCTCCCAGGTGGGCCGGGTGAGCGCGCGCGCCCGCGCCGCCGCGCCCATGCGGCGGCGTAGCGGCTCGTCGCGGGCCAGCTCCAGCATGGCTTGCGCGAGCGCGGCCGGGTCGCCCACGGGCACGATGCGGCCCTCGACGCCGTCCGTCGCCAGGTGCGGCAGGTTGCCCGCGGCCACGCCGACCACCGGCAGCCCCAGCGCCATCGCCTCGCCGTACACGGTGCCGAATGGCTCCTGGGTGCTCGGCAGCACGAACACGTCGGCCGCCCGGTAGAGCGCGGCGACCTCCTCCAGCGCGACCGGCCCGTGGACGACCACCCGCTCGGCCAGCGCCGGGCTGGCGAGGCGCTCGCGTACCCGCGCGGCGTACGCTGGCTCTACGTCGGTCTTGCCGACCAGGTGGAGGGTGCCGGCATCGGGCGGCAGGCGCGCGAAGGCGTCGAGCAGGGGGATGATGCCCTTGCGCGCGATCCAGTTGCCAACCGAGAGGAACGCCGCCGCCCGTCCCAGGCGCAGATCGCGCTCGGGCGCGGCCGGCACGTCGCGCACCGCGCGGACGGCGGCGAACAGCCCCTCGGCCGCCGCCGGCCGCGGCGGCGGCTCGGGCACCACATCGCGGCCCGGCGGCACGACCCGCAAGCGCCGACGGGGGACGCCGTAGCCGACGAGCTGGTCGGCCAGCAGCTCGCTGGCGACCAGCAAGAGCGCGCAGTGGCGGTACACTAGCAAGTCGAGACGGGCCTGAAGGGCCGTGCGCAGCGGCTCGTGGTCGATGCCGCCGGGCGTCTGGTGCAGGCTGCCGAGCAGCGGCACGTCCGCGAGGCGGCGCAGCGCGGGCGCGAGGTAGGCCGCGGCGATGCTGTCGATCACCACGGCAGCGGGGCGCTCGGCGTGGATGGCGCGCGCGACCCGGCCGGCGGCCAGCGCCGGCAGTGGGAACGGCGCCTCGGGCACCGACACGAAGCCCAGGCGCGCATCTTGCGCCGGGGCGAGGTCGGCCAGGCGGCGATGATACAGGTAGCCGCCGGTGAGCTGGTCGGGATCGCCCAGCGTGACGAGCAAGACGACCATCGGATCGGGCATAGCCACGTCCCTGGAGCGCAGAATGGAGGGGCGCGCCCGGCCGCGGGGCAAGGAGCGCTCGTGAAGATCGTACACGTTTCGCCCACCAGCTTCGGGGCGGGCGGCATCCTGGGCGGCGGCGAGCGCTACCCGCTGGAGCTGGCGCGGGCGCTGGCGGCCAGCGGGGCGGCCTGCGAGCTGGTCACATTCGGCCGCGAGGCGGGCATCTGGGAGGAGCCGAGCGGCTTGCGCGTGCGCGTGCTGCGGGCGCGCGGCTACCTCGGCGGCCACCCGGCGCACCCGCTAGCGGCCGCGCTGGTGGGCGCGCTCCGCACGGCCGACGTGGTCCATGTTCACCAGATGCGCGCGGTGCCGGCGCTGCTGGCGGCGCTCAGCGCCCGCGTGCGCGGCCAGCGCACGGCCGTCACCGACCACGGCCTGCTGGGGACCGATTGGGGCGGGCGCGTGCAGGCGCTGTTCGACCGCTTCCTGCTCGTCTCGGCGTACTCGGCGCGCACGCTCGGGGCGCCGCCCGCGCGGACCGCGCTGCTCTACGGCGGCGCCGATCCCGCCCGCTACGCGCCGCGGCCCGACGAGCCGCGCGAGGGCGTGCTGTTCGTCGGCCGCCTGACGCCGCACAAGGGCGTGGACCGCCTGCTGCGGGCGCTGCCGCCCGGCGCCCGCCTGACCATCGCCGGCTCGGCCGGCCACGACCCGCGGCCGCCGGAGAGTGGCTACCCGGCGCTGCTGCGGCGCCTGGCCGCGGACCGCGCCGTGCGCTTCGTGGTGCCCGCGCCCGACGCGGAGCTGCCGGCGCTGTACCGACGCGCGCGGGTGTTCGTGCTGCCGTCGGTCCAACGGACAGTCTACGGCCGGGCGATCCGCATCTCCGAGCTGCTGGGGCTCACGCTGCTGGAGGCGATGGCCAGCGGCACGCCCGTCGTGGCAAGCGCGCTCGGCGGCGTTCCCGAGATCGTCGAGGACGGCGTGACCGGCTTCCTCGTGCCGCCCGGCGACGTGGACGCGCTGCGCGACCGGCTGGCCTACCTGCTCGACCACCCGCGTGCGGCCGCCACGATGGGCGAGGCCGCCCGCGCGCGGGTGCTGGAGCGCTTCACCTGGCAGGCGTGCGCCGCGCGCTGCCTGGCCGGCTACGCGGCCGCCGCGGCGCGCGGCCCGGCGCCCACCGCCGCGCCGCGCCGCGGCTCATAGGACGGCTGCCATTGGGCAGCGCAAGTCAGCGACGTGCGCTCCGGACACCCCCCTGAATTCGGGACCGGGGGCGGTAGCTCAGGCGTCGGCGAAGGGGTTGTCGATGACGCAGAGCCAGGTGCCGTCGGGCTGGCGGCGCAGCACCTCGGCGCTACGCCCGGCGATCTGGAGCGGCGAGCCGTCCGGCGCCGTGCCGCTGAGCGTCCACTGGCCGTGCGTCTGCGCCAGGTCGCCGGCAACCACGATGGCGCGGGTCTCCAGGGTCATACGGCCCTTGAGGGCCAGGAAGCCGTCCAGGGCAGCGCGGATGGCCTCGGTACCGGCGACCACCTGACCGGGTTGGGGAACGAGGCTGGCGTCCGGGTCGTAGAGCGCCAGCAGGGCCGCCGCATCGCCCGCATTGAAGGCGTTGACGAACGTAGGGTGGTAGTCCTCGAGACGGTGCAAAGCCATGAGCGTGCCTCCTGTGGGGCTATGGGTGGTGGGCTGCGCCGTCCGGGCTGGCGCGGCTGGTGGTTCGGCAGCCCCGGCCCGTTGCCGCCGACCGATGGCGTTCCCTAGAATCTGGCGCGATTCGACCGTCGCGGTCCACTATGGCCCGTCTTGGCGGCACAAAGCACGATCGGATTGTAGCCTCCCCGGCGGCCGAGGCGGAGGGAGCGCGATGACCACGTCCGTTCGGCGACCGGCGCCACGGTTCGACTGGTTCGTGCCGATCGACGGGGATGGCGCGTACATTGGCACCGTCCGCGCCGAGCGCGAGCCGACCTTCGCCTACTTGCAGGAGGTGGTGAGGACGGCCGAGGCGGAGGGGTACTACTCGCTGCTCATCCCGACGCGGTTCAGCAACGGGCTGTTCGACGAGTGCGCCCCGCTGGCCGAGACCTGGACGACGGCGACCGCGCTGCTGGCGGTGACGCACCGCATTCGGCTGCTCATCGCGGTCCGGCCGGGCTTCATCTCGCCCGGTCTGTTCGCCCAGATGGCGGCGACGCTCGACCAGCTCAGCCAGGGGCGGGCGGACCTGAACATCGTGCCGGGCGGGATCGCGGGCGACTTCGAGCGGCTGGGCGAGGTCAGCGACCACGCCTACCGCTACGACCGCGCCGACGAGTTCATCGCTGCCTGCCAGGCGCTGTGGGCGAAGCCCGAGCCGGTCGCGTTCACGGGGAAGCACATCACGCTGAAGGGCGCCGTAGTCTCGCCGAGCCCGAACGGTGGCGGGCTGCGGATGTATCTCGGCGGCGCCTCGGACAGCGCCCTGGCACTCGCCGGCCGGCGGGCGGACGTCTTCCTGGCGTGGATACAGCCGCTGGAGGCGATGGCCGCGCTGCTGGCGCGGGCGCGCGCGCAGTATGCGGCGGCGGGGCGGGCACCGCGCTTCGGGCTGCGCACACACCTCGTCGTCCGCGACAGCGAGGAGGCGGCGTGGGCCGCCGCCGACGAGCTGTTGTCGCAGGCCGCGGGGGCGGTGAAGGCTCAGCGGCAGGCGGCGTTCGCCGGGACGCCGATGGTGGGCCAGCAGGCGCAGGCGCGGGCCTACACGGACCACCGCGCCGGGCGGCATCTATGGAACGGCATCTCGACAGTGCGGGTCAACTGCGGCACGGCCATCGTCGGCACGCCGCAGCAGGTGGCGACGGAGCTGCTGGCCTACTGGCGCCTGGGAATCGACGAGTTCATCGTGTCGGGGTACCCGCACGTGGAGGAGTGTCGGCGCGTCGCCAGCGACGTGCTGCCGCTGCTCGCGGCGGCGATTGAGCGCGAGCGGGTGGCGATGGCGTGAGGCCATGCGCGGGGGCGACGCCGCCGCTTATAGCGGTTTGCAGCATGGGTGAGCGGTCCGCAAGCGCCGGGGCTGCGGCCAGTGGCGCTTGCAGTATTCCGCGCCACAGGCCGCGGGCGGGCATGAAACCCGCCCCTACGTCATCCTGGCTGCTCACACGCTCTGCAAGGCGCTCTAGCCGGCGCGGGGCGGCGCGAGGTGCGCGGGCACGGTGTCGCGGATGAGCGTGTCGTTGTGGTAGATGCGGTTGTAGACGGGGATGGCGCGACCGACCAGGTTGTACAGGGGGCAGCGGCTGTTCGCCTCGTCCACCATCGCCAGCACGCGCTCGGCCGGCGACGGGCTGCTCACGCGCGCCTCGAGGATGAGGTGCTGCGGGTAGACCGGCGCGGCGCCCACCTTGTGCTCGCCGCGCATGTCGAGCAGCGTCTCCAGGTCGATCGTCAGGTCGTCCAGCTCGCAGCCGACGAGCGCGGCGCCCTTGGCGTACCACACCTGCTGGCAGAAGGCGACGCCGCTGAGAAAGTAGCGCAGCGGGCTGGGCGCCGCGGCCTGGCCACTGCGCTCCACCGACTCGTCGCTGCGGAACTCGAACGGCTTGTCGTACTGGATGAACCGCGATTCGGCGGTCATGTCCTCGACGAGCCGCGTGCTCACGCGCGGCCGCTGGAGGCCGAAGGTCGGGTCGCTGGCGAGCTGCTGCTCTAGCGCCGCGACGTCGCGGCGCAGCTTGTCGGCGTGGATACGTCCGGGCATGGCCCCTCCCCTGAGCGGATGCGCGAGCTGTGGCGCGCGGCGGTCAGGCGCCCAGCGCGGGCCGTGAGATGTCGCCCGCGGCGTGGTCGGTGGCCGGCAGGAGCCCGAGCTGCTGGAGCATGCCCAGGTCGTCGCGCACGGCGTGGTGCTCGACGATGTAGCCGTCCACGATGCGGTAAGTGTGGGCGTGGGGCACGACGACGCGCCGGCCGGTGGGCGGCACGCCGACCAGCAGGCCGCCGAGCACCGGCAGCTCGGGCGTGCCGAGGTGCGTGCCGGTCATCGTGATCTCGGCCATCACCACGTCGCCCTCGACCACGACGCGCCCCAGGTCGTAGTGCCAGTCGGGGAAGGCGACGACGAGGCTCTGGAAGATCGCGCGGAGGCCCTCGCGGCCCGCGGGGTGGCCGTGATTGGTGGCGTCGAGGCTGTAGACGCCCGCCCAGGCATCCACATCCTGCCGGTTGCCAGCGGCGATCATGCGGTCGATGACCGCCAGCATCGCCTCGCGGGACATATCTCGGCTCATACTCGCTCCGGTCCGGCAGTTCGCCTGCGGCCGCCGGTCCTCACCCCAGCCCTCTCCCAGGGGGAGAGGGAGCAGGGATCAGGCGGAGGGCGGCTGGGGGCTGCCCTCGGGGTGCAGGTCGCCCCACAGCGCGGGGTCGAGGACGTTGCTCGGGTCGACCTCGCCGCGCGCTTCCAGCCAGCGCTCGGCGTCGATGGCGGCGCGGCAGCCGTCGGCCGCCGCCGTGATCGCCTGGCGGTAGCGGTGGTCCACCACGTCGCCGGCCGCGAAGACGCCCGGCACGTTGGTCATGGTGTGCCTGCGCGGCACGATGTAGCCCATCTCGTCCATCGCCACCAGGCCGCGGAACAGCTTGGTGTTCGGCTCGTGGCCGATGGCCGCGAAGTAGCCGGTCACGGGTAGCTCGCGCGTGGCATTCGTCTTGACGTTGCGGACGACGATGCCCTGCACGTTGTTCTCGCCCAGAATGTCGTCGACGACCGAGTCCCAGAGCACCTCGATCTTGGGGTGCTTGAGCACGCGGTCCTGCATGATCTTGCTGGCGCGGAACTTGTCGCGGCGGTGGACGACGTACACCTTGGAGGCGAACTTCGTCAGGAAGAGCGCCTCTTCCATCGCCGTGTCGCCGCCGCCGACGACGGCAACCTCCTGGTCGCGGAAGAACGCGCCGTCGCAGGTGGCGCAGGCGCTGACGCCACGGCCCTGCAAGCGCTGCTCGTTCGGCAGGCCGAGCCACTTCGCGCTGGCGCCGGTGGCGATGATCACGGCGTCGGCCAGGTACGGCTCGTCGACGCCGTCGGCGGTGACGTGGAACGGCTGCCGCGTGAAGTCGACGCCGACCACGTCGCGCGCGATCATCTCGGTGCCGAAGCGCTTCGCCTGCTCCTCGAACTTGTCCATCATCTCGGGGCCGAGGATGCCGTGGACGAAGCCGGGATAGTTCTCCACGTCGCTGGTCAGCATGAGCTGGCCGCCAACGGTGTAGCCCTGGAACTGGAGCACTTTCAGGTTGGCGCGGGAGGCATAAAGCGCCGCCGTGTAGCCGGCCGGGCCCGAGCCAATAATGATGATGTCGTAAAGGGTAGCCATCGTATTCTCAACTCCCCGCCGCGCGAGGTCAGCGGCCGCGCGGCGCGTACCTTCGTCCATATGTTACTGTACGCCATGTCATCCGGCCCCGCCTGCCCGCGCCCGCACGCGCCGGGCGGCGATGCACAAATCCAGCCGGGGGCCGCGTGGCCCCCGGCCAGCGGGAGACGCACGATGAAGGCGGTAGTGATCCACGAGCACGGCGGCCCGGAGGTGCTGCGCTACGAGGACGTGCGCGACCCCACGCCCGGCCCCGGCGAGGCGCTGCTGCGCGTCCACGCGGTCTCCGTGAATCGCACGCTGGACACCGAGGTGCGCTCGGGCACCTACGTCCCGCTGCGGTTTCCCCACATCCTCGGCGTCGATCCCGCGGGCGAGGTGGTGGCGCTCGGCGAGGGCGCCGAGGGGGTGGCGGTGGGCGACCGCGTGGTGCCCCAGCCGCTCATTACCTGCGGCGACTGCGCGCACTGCCGCGCCGGGCACCGCATTCAGTGCCAGCGGCCCCGCATCTTCGGCGTCCACACCTGGGGCGGCGACGCCCAGTACGCGACGGTGCCGGCCCGCAACCTGGTCCGCATCCCTGAGGGTCTCAGCTACCAGCAGGCGTCGGCCATCATGATCATGTTCCCGACTGCCTGGCACCTGCTGGCGAGCCGGGCGCAGGTGCAGCCGGGCGAGACGGTGGTCATCATGGGCGCGGCCGGCTCGCTCGGCCTGGCGGGCCTGCAGATCGCCAAATACCTGGGGGCGCGGGTGATCGCCGCGGCCGGCGCCGACTGGAAGCTGGAGCGGGTGCGCGCGCTCGGTGCCGACGAGGGGGTCAACTACGCGACCCACACGCTGTCCGAGGAGGTGCTGCGCCTGACGGACGGCCTGGGGGCCGACGTGGTGTTCGAGAACATCAGCTCGCGCGAGCTGTTCCCGCAGAGCATGGCGAGCCTCGGCTGGGGCGGCCGGCTGGTGACGTGCGGCACGCACGGCGGCGGGCTGGTGGAGATCGCGCTGCGCCCGTTCTACGTGAAGCAGCAGAGCATCCTTGGCTCGGCGGGCGCCACGCGCGCGGAGACCGAGGAGGTATACCGCCTGATCGCCGCGGGGCGCCTGCACCCGATCATCGAGCACGTGCTGCCGCTGGCGGAGATCGCCGAGGGCCACCGCCTCGCCGCCGACCGCAACAGCTTCGGGCGTGTGGTGCTCGACGTCCCGTAGCGGCGACTCGAAAGGCTCTCGATCGCGGCCGGAGGGCGGGCGCGCCGGCGTAAGATGGTTGGTGCGGCCCCGCTCGCGGCGGCCACTATCTCCGGGTGAGTGCAGCGGGGAGCGCCATGCTGATCGCGATCGAGGGGATCGACGGGGCGGGCAAGGGCACGCAGTCGCGGCTGCTACGCGAGCGGCTTGTGGAGGCGGGGCTACGCGCGGAGCTATTGTCGTTCCCGCGCTACGGCGAGACGTTCTTCGCGCGCTCGATCGTGGAGTACCTGAACGGCGGCTTCGGCCCGCTGGAGACGATCGACCCGCACCTGCCGGCGCTGCTCTACGCGGGCGACCGTCTGGAGAGCCGCGCGCTGATCCAGCAGTTGCGCGGCACGGCGGACGTGGTGCTGTTCGACCGGTACGTGGCCTCGAACCTGGCGCACCAGGCCGCGCGGGTCGCGCCCGCGCGCCGCGAGGCGTTCATCGCCTGGCTGGCCGAGCTAGAGTACGACGTATACGGGCTTCCCGCGGCTGACCTGACCGTGTATCTGGACGTGCCGGTCGCAATTGCGTCGGCGCTGATCGCGCGGAAGGGCGCCCGCGCGTACACGGAGGGCGCGGACCTCCACGAGGCGAACGCGGCCTACTTAAGCGAGTGCCTGGCCGTGTACCGCGCGCTGGCCGGCGCGAGCGTGCGCAGCCGCTGGCTGACGCTCGACTGCACGGGCGGCGGCGACCAGATCTTGCCCGTTGCCGAGATCGCCGAGGCGATCTGGCAGCAGGTCCAGTCCGTCGTGGCGGGGCCGCAGTCGCGGGCGCGCGCCTAGCGGGCGGCGACGTAGTCGGGGTTCTGGGGGACGCCGGGCGGGAGCGGCAGCGGCGTCGTGTCGGTCTTGCGCTGCCACTGCTTGAGCGGCAGGCCGCGCTCTAGCCGCGCCATCTCGCGGCGCAAAAGGCCGCGCGCGAAGACAATGCCGGCGTCGCCCTGGCCCAGCCGCTCGTTCAGGCGATCGGCGATCGGCCCCTGCCCAAGCTGCGCGACGTAGTCCTGGGACGCGACCGGATCGACGGTATTGTCCGCCTCGCGCGGGTTCGCCATCAGGAACTCGTGCTCGTCGGCCGGGTTGTAGTACTTCACCGGCGGCAGCAATTCGGCGAAGCGGCGCGCGTCTTCACCGACGACGGGCGCGCACCGCGCCGTCAGCAGCACGGAGTGCGTGTCGTCGACGGGCATGTACCAGTTCCACAGGTCGGGCCAGGGGATCTGGCCGACGCCGTCGCGGAGGACGGGCGCGCGGATGTGCAGGACGTTCGGGAAGTGGTACTCGTTGATGCGAATGTTGTCGGGCGTGCGGTACGAGGTCATCCGCATGCCCCACTCGGTCTCCTCGACCTCGAAGCGCGGGATCTGGCCGGTGACCTGCCGGCCGAACGCCGAGCCGCTGTGGACGAACGCGAGGTGCGAGCCGTCGATGGCGTTCTCGACGCGCTGGAACCAGTTGCAGGGCCAGGCGTTGCTCTCGGTCCACTTCACGCCGTAGTCGCGCTCTAGCTCGTGGCAGTACCACATGGGCGGCGGCTCGCCCTCCCCGAAGTAGGCGAAGACCAGGCCGGCGTACTCGCGCGTCGGGTAGCTCTTGATCTTGACCTTCGGTGGAATACTCGGATCCTCGGCGGGCATCTCGACGCACTGGCCGGAGGCGTCGTACTTCCAGCCGTGATAGAAGCAGCGGATGCAGTCGCCCTCTACCCAGCCGGTGCTGAGCTGGGTGCCGCGGTGGGCGCAGCGGAAGTCCACGACGTGGTACTGGCCCGACTCGCCGCGGTAGACCGTCAGGTCCTCGTGGAGGATGCGCACCGGTAGCGCCCGCTTCCGGTCAACATCTTCGGTCATCGCCACCGGCTGCCAGAACTGCCGCAGGATGCGGCCCATCGGGCTCCCCGGCCCGGCGTGCGCGTAGTCTGTCGTGTCCACGATCGTCCACTCCCCGTCGCGTCGGGGCCACGCCCGGGGCTGCCCGACGCCTGGTCTCCTGGCAGTCACCGCCTACGGTGCCATGATACCAGCCGCGCGCGGACGGGAGCTTGTCGGCGCGGGCGCCGAGGCGGCTCAGCGCGCCAGGGCCACTTGCTCGCCCGAGCGGGCGACGAGGCGGTCGAGCGCGAAGGCGCCGGGGCCGGCTAGAACGAGCGCGGCCGCGCCCCCGAGCAGCACCAGCGGCAGCTCGGCCCCCATGGGCGCGAAGAAGCCGTGCGGCAGGTGGACGAGCAGGATGGCCACGAGCATGTCGAGCGCCAGCAGGGCGGCGAGCCAGCGCGTGCCGAGCCCGACGAGCAGGGCCGCGCCGCCGACCAGCTCGAGCGCGCCCACCAGCGGGCCGGTCAGCTCCGGCACGGGCACGCCCATCTGGCCGAACATGGCGACCGTCCCCGCCAGCCCCAGCATGAACAGCTTTTGCCAGCCGTGCATCAGGAAAGTGAAGCCGACCACCACGCGCAGGACGGCAAGGCCCCACTCCTTCAGCTCCGGCGACGGCTCGGCGAGACGCAAGAAGGCCTTCATGCGGTGCTCCTTCGGGGCGGATTCCAGCGAATTGCTGGTTTGCATGCAGGCACGGGAAGGCCGTGCCCTGGTAGCCGTAGAGCGGTTTGTAGCTTCGATGAGCGGTCGGCTAGTGCTGGGGCGGCGGCAGTGGCGCTGTAGTATCCCGCGCCACAGGCCGAGGGCGGGCACGAAGCCCGCCTCTACGTGACCCTGGCTGCTCACACGCTCTGCAAGGCGCTGGGAGGCGTGGCGCGGCTAGCGACCCGCGGGCGGCGCGACGGCGGTGACGCGGCGCGCGGCTAGCTCGCCGGCGAGGTCGAGGCGGCGCGTGGGGTAGCTCCGGCTTGGCCATTCCTCGCGCGGCACCATCCAGAACACCTCGAACTCGTTGCCGTCGGGGTCCTGCCCGTAGAGGCTGAGGCTGTTGCCGTGGTCGGACTCGCCCGTCAGCGCGCCCGCCGCCAGGAGCGCCTCGCGGGCAGGCACGAGGTCCTCGATCGTGGCGACTTCCCATGCCGCGTGATAGAGGCCGACGCGCTCGCCGTGCGATGGCGGCGCTGCCCGGGCGCCGACGCTGAACAGGCCGAGGTCGTGGTGGTTGTCGCTGCCGTTCGCGCGCATGAAGACGGCCTGGTCGCCCATGCTCTCGACGACGACGAAGCCGAGCACGTCCTGGTAGAAGGCCCGCGCGCGCTGCGCGTCGCGGACCCACAGAACGATGTGATTCAGGCGCTTCACCGTAAACATCGCCAGCCCTTCCCCGCGCGGACCCCTTGCGCGACCGTGCGCCGGCGCCGGTCGGCTCCCCCAGTCCCGCGCCTACGAGGAGTCTAGCAAACGCTCAGGCCGTCGTCCTGCAATTGCCGAGGGGGGTAGAGCGGCGCGAAGCCCGGGGCGCCCCCCAGGCTTCGCGCCGCCGCGGCATCAGGAGACCTTGTGCAGGCCGATGAGGGTAACCGTTCAGTCCCCGCTGACGTACACGTCGGTTCAAACGGCGGCCGTCGGCGCTCACCGGGCGGCCATCGTGCCTACTGCACGTCCCTAATAGCGCGCCAGCTGCGTGAGCTGAATGAGGTTGCCGCAGGTGTCATTCAGCATGGCGATGGTCGCCCCGGTTACTTCGGTGGGCGGCATGGTGAACTCGGCGCCCCGCGCCTTGATCCGCTCGTAGTCAGCCTTTACGCCGTCGGTGTAGAACATCGCCGCCGGCTGGCCCTGCTGGAACGTGGCCTGCTGGTAGGCTTTGGCCGCCGGGTTGTCGTTGAGCGCCAGCTGCAGCTCGGCCCCCTCGGGCTCTTCGGGCGAACCGACGGTCAGCCAGCGGAACGGTCCTTGGGAGAAGTCGGCTCTCTTGGCAAAGCCGAGCACCTCGGTGTAGAAGCGTAGGGCCTTCTCCTGGTCGTCCACGTAGACGCTGGTCAGCTTGATCTTCATCGGCTTTCCCTCCAGTGGGTGATCACGTGTACTCGCTTTTCTCCCGCACCGGCAGCCCAAGCAGCCGGCCGAACAAACGATCTGGGAAACCGTACGGCCAGCGGGCCGGGGGCCGCCAAGAGGCGGGCAGCACAGCGCTGTCACAGAGGCAGGCGGCGGGTCAGGCGGGATCGGGCTGGGGGGCCGGGGCCTGGAGGTGGGGGGCGACCTCGCGGGCGAAGAGGGCCATCGACTCGAGCACGCGGGCGTGGGGAATGCTGCCCATGTTCATCCAGCAGAGGATGCGGGCCACGCCCGTCTCGGCGATCAGGCGTCGTAGATTGGCGATGGCGGTGGGCGGGTCGCTGACGATCGCGCCCTCGGCGCACAGGTGCTCGAAGGTGATCGGGTCGCGCGGACCGAGCGGCGACGCCTTGCCCTGCCGCGCCAGCCAGGCGATGTAGTCGGCGCGCACGTCGCCGATGACGCGGAAGTAGTCCATGAAGCCGTCGCGCGCCTGTGCTTGCGCCCGCGCCGTCGTCTCAGCGACGTGGACGGGGATGCTCAGCGTCACCTCGTGTTGCGCGGGGTCGTGGCCGTGGCGGCGGAGGCCCTCGCGGTAGGCGGCAAGGTCGTGAAGCAGCTGGGCGCGGGAGACGAGGTGCGCGGCCTGGCAGATGTCGAGGCCCTGCCGGGCGGCGGCCGCGATGCTCTCAGGCGAGGTGGCGGCCACGTAGACGGGCGGATGCGGCTGCTGGACGGGCTTGGGGGTGACGACGACCTCGGGCACGTCGTAGTAGGCGCCGTGGAACTCCAGCACGTCGCGGGTCCAGGCCGCGCGGATGACCGCCAGGCTCTCCTCCATGATCGCCTGGCTGCGCCGGCCCTCGGCGCCGAAGCCCTCGTAGACGCGGCTGTGCAGATGGCCGCGGCCGACGACGAAGTCGACCCGGCCGTGGGAGAGCACGTCGAGCGTGGCCGCCTGCTCGGCTAGCTGCACCGGGTGGTGGACGGGCAGGATGTTCACGGCCACGCCGAGGCGCAGCCGCCGCGTGCGCGCGGCGATGGCGCCGAGCACGACGTAGGGGGCGGCCAGCAGCGAGAAGGCGGGCTGGAAGTGGATCTCGGAGATCCAGAGCGCGTGGTAGCCGAGGGCGTCGGCGAGCGCGGCCTGCTCCAGCAGCTCGTCGAGGCGCCGCTCGGGAGAGGTGCCCGGTGGGCACTGCACCTCGGTGAACAGACACAGCTTCATGGGAGCGTCCGGGGATGGCGGGAGCTTGCGAGGCAAGCTCCCGCCATCCCCGAATTGCGAAATCCTAGCGGTGGGCGACGCGGAGGCTGCTGATCTGCGGCAGGCCCTCGGCGACACAGGCGAACGACTCGCCGCCGTCGTTGCTCTCCCAGATCGTGCCGTCGGTCAGGCCGACCAAGAAGGTGTTCGGGTCCTCGGGGTCGCCGGCGGTCGCGCGCGGCGCCGGCTTGATGTGCTCGGGCAGGCCGCCCGAGAGCCGCTCCCAGCGCTTGCCCTGGTTCTCGCTGCGGTAAAGGCCCGAGGCCGCGCCCTCGGGGCGGCGCCAGAACGGCGGCGGCACCGAGGCGCCGGCCGTGAACAGCACGTTGGGCCGCGCCGGGTGCACCACGACCTGCGCGAGATAGCGCTGCTCCAGGCCATCCACGCACTCCTCGAAGCGCGTGCCGCCGTCGTCGCTGCGATAGAAGCCGCGCCCCGCCGTCGAGAGCACGACGTTGGGCACGCCGGGGATGAAGGCGACCGAGTGGGAGTCGAAGTTCGTGCCGTCCTGCACGCACTCCCAGGTCTTGCCGCCGTCGCGGGTGCGGATGAGCCAGCCCTCCTCGACGGCGCCGAACACCACGTCGGGGTCGTCGGGGTGGACGGCCAGGCTCTTGACATGGGCGATGTAGGGCGGGCCGGGGAAGGTGAAGTCCTTGGTCTGGGGCAGCGTCTTGAGCTGCTCGCAGTCCTCCCAGGTGTCGCCGCCGTCGGTGCTCTTGAACACCATCACCGGGCCGGTGCCGACGTAGATCGCGCCGGTCTGGGGCGCCTGGGCGATCGACCAGCCCTCCTTGGAGATGATGCCCTCGTTGCGCTCGACCCAGGTGGCGCCGCCGTCCTCGCTGCGGAACACGCCCGTCTTGCTCGTCACGGCGAACAGGCGGCGCGGGTCGTCGCGGTCGATGAGGACCGGCGAGCGCACCGCGCCCTTGCCCTGGAGGCCGAGCGGGCGGGTCTTGTAGCCGCCGTTGTCGCGCTCGGCCAGGAACACGCCATCCATCGTGCCCACGTAGATGATGCGATCGGCTGCCGCTCCCATCGCTACCTCCTTCCCGCGCCGTGAGCTGAGGGTGGGCCGTCGCCTAGCCGGCGACCCTGGCCCGCCGCAGCTCACGGCCCGGGCTTCGCTGGCGGCGCGCTACCGTCGTTCGGCGGCTGCCGCCGCGCCCTCGCCCGACCGCACGTAGCGGTCGATCGCGTCCGCTGCTTTGAAGCCCGAGGCAAACGCCCGCTCGGTGCCGCTCAGGCCGGTCATCTCGCCGGCCGCGAACAGCCCCGGCAGCGTGGTCATCCACTGCTCGTCCACCGCCACGTGCCGCTCGTCCTTCAGGCGCACGCTGGCCGGCAGGAACGACAGGTCCACGACCTCACCCGTCGCCTCGATCACTGTATCGCACTCGACGACGAAGTTCGACCCTTCGACGGGCACGGCCTCGGGGCGCCCGCTCGCGTCAAGCGGGCCGGGCGCGGTGCGGACGCACTCCACGCCCACGACGCGCCCGTGCTCGCCGAGGATGCGCACGGGCGTCGTCTGGAACAGGTAGGGGGCGCCCTCGGCCGCCTGCCGGGCGACGAACTTGTCGCGCAGGAAGGGTAGCACCGGCATCTCGTCCTTGGTGCGCCGGTAGAGCACCTGCACCTGGTGGCCGAGCCGCACGCAGGTGCGCGACGAGTCCTGCGCCGTGTAGCCGGCGCCGGTCACGACGACGCGCGGGCCGACGCGCGGGTTGCGGCCGAGCTTGAACTGCGTCAGGAAGTCGAGCGCGCTCCAGACGCCGTCCAGGTCCTCGCCGGGGATGTCCATGCGCACTTCCTTGAACTTGCCGGTGCCCAGCAGCACGGCGTCGTACTCGGCGACGAGCCGCTCGACGAGCGCGGTGTCGACGCGCACGTTATAGCGCATCGTCACGCCCCACGCCTCCGGCGTGTTCTCGGCACGCAGCACGGCGAGCGGCAGGCGGAAGTTCGGGTAGCCCGTGAACATCATGCCACCCGAGACGGGCAACTGCTCGTACATCGTGACGGCGTGGCCGCGCTGGCGCAGGCGGTAGGCGGCGGCGGAGGCGGCCGAGCCGGCGCCGACGATCGCCACCCGCCGGCCGGTGGGCGGGCCGGGCTGGAAGGGGAAGCGGGCGCGGTCGCCGTGGTCGGCCGCCGCGCGCTCCAGCGCGCCGACGAACAGCGGCTCGATGCCCGGCCCCAGCGTATGCGCGCGCACGCAGGGCGCGTGGCAGTGGCGCCCGAGGATGCCCGGCCAGGGATGCGCTTGCAGCACCGTCCCGAGCCCGGCGTCGAAGTCGCCGGCGGCGACGGCGCGCACGAGGCCGCCCACGTCCACGCCGAAGGGGCAGGCGGCCTGGGCCGCGGCGAGGTCGGCGTCGCCCGCGCGCCGCGCCTCGGCCATCGCCTCGGCGGGCGAGTAGCCGAGCGGCATCTCGTCGAAGGTGGTTACGGCGACGGCCGTGGGCAGGGCGCGCATCGGAACCTGGCGCTCGCGCGTCACAGCACCTCTCCAGACGCGGGTGGGAGCGGTCCCGGCCGGCGGCCGCTGCCCCGTAGCCTGGCATTGTAAGCGGTCGAAGCATCATACTTCGAGATAACCCCGACGGCGGGGACCCACGGGGCGCTTGGTCGCCCGCAGCAGGACATGAGGAGTATCCATGGCGAGGCCGACGGCGTGGCTTATTGTACCAATTCTGGCAATTGCCTTCCTGGCGCTGGCCTGCGCGCCGAGCGCCTCGCCCTCCCAGCCTCCCCAGCCCGGGGGGAGCCAGAGTAGCCAGGCGGCTGGTGCTGGGGGGAGCCCAGGCGCGGCCGCGGCGAGCGGGAGCACGGCGCCCGCCGCTGGCGCCAGCGGTGCGCCGGCGGGCGCGGCCGCGTTCGCGACGGTGCCGCCGACGCCGCGCGTCACGATTCGCGCGGGCGGGCTGGGCGGCGCGATCGACCGCGGCTACTTCGTGGGCGTGGACAAGGGCTTCTACGAGGAGCAGGGGCTCGACCTCGACGTGCAGACGTTCCGCTCGGCGGCGGACATGGTGCCGCTGCTGGCGACGGGCCGGATGGACGTGGGCCACGGCAGCACGAACCCCGGCTTCTACAACGCGCTCGCCAGCGGCATCCCGGTGAAGATCGTCACGGACGTGACGCTGATGCGCGCGCCCGAGCCGGGGATCCATAACAGCATGTCGCTGATCGTGCGGAAAGACCTGGTGGACAGCGGGCAGGTGCGCGGCGTGGCCGACCTGCGGGGCCGCAAGGTCGCCATCAACGGCACGGGCAACCTGAACCACCTGCAGTTGAAGGAAGTGCTGGCCTACAACGGCCTCACACTGGGCGACGTGGACGTGACGCAGGTGCCGTTCCCCGACCAGATGAGCGCGCTCGGCAACGGCGCGATCGACGCGGGCATCACGGTCGACCCGTTCATCACGCTGGCCGAGGCGCGCGGCATCGCGGTGCCGATCTTCGACGTCGGGCAGGCGATGCCCGGGCGGCCGGCGCAGCAGTTGTTCTACGGGCCGGAGTTCATCCAGACCCAGCCCGACGTGGGCAAGCGCTTCATCGTCGGCTACCTGAAGGCGCTGCGGTACCTGGAGGACGCCTTCACCAAGGGCATCAACCGCGAGGAGGCGATCCAGCTGTTCATCGACAACACGCCGCTCAAAGACCGCGCGCTGTACGACCAGATGGGCTTCTCCTACAGCGAGACCAACGGCAACGTGAACCTGCAAGCGCTCGACAAGGACCAGGACTTCTACCTGCAGCAGGGCATGCAGAAGGAGAAGATCGCCCCGGAGCTGCTGGTCGATCCGACGTTCGCCCAGTACGCCGTGCAGGTGCTCGGGCCGTATCAGCCTTGATATCGTTGCGCCCGTAGCGCGGCGCGCATCGGCCGCTAAGCTTCGGGCCGGATGGCGACGAAGGCCTCTAGCGAGCCGGCGGGGATATCGCTCAGCTCGAATGGGCGCACGCTTGCCCGGAAGCCCACTTCTCCGAGCAGGCGCAGCCAGTCGGCGCGCGCGAACACGGCATACTGGTGCTGCTCGTGTACACACCGCGCTGGCTGCCCCTCCTCGTGCAGCACGTACACGAAGTCCGAGAGGTAGGTGTTGTCGGTCGGGTCGGGATCGGTCGTCCATGCCAGATAGCGCAGCGCGCGGCCATCACCGTCGGTGCCGCCGTGCTCCGTGCGAGGCACGAAGGTCTCGCGCACGCAGTCCGGCACGAACAGCGCCACCCCGCCGGGACGGCAGTGGACGAACGCCGTCGCCATAGCCTGGCGTAAGGCTTCCTCGGTCGTCAGGTACATCACCGCGTCGTGGACGAACACCGCGTCGAAGCGCCGCCCGAGCCGCACCGAGCGCATGTCGCCCTGGACGTGCTCGCACTCGGGGTTAATGCGCTGGCTGATGGCCAGCATCTGCAGCGATAGATCGACGAGCGTGGGCGTGAAGTGCCGCTTGTAATGCCAGGCGTTGTTCCCGCCGCCCGAGCCCAGCTCGAGCAGCGTGCGCGGCGGGGGCGACGTCGCCTCCAGCAGCAGGCGACTGTAGACTTCCGCCTCCTCGGCATATTCCTCCGGCGCGGTGAGGAGGTGAAACCACGAGGCCAGGTCGGTGTACCGGCGCGGTAGGGCTTCAGACATCCGGTCCGCCATGGGCCGGGCCCGGCGAGGCGGCGGGCACGCGGCCGAGCAGGTCGAGCTGGTGCGCGACGTAGACCAGCTCGGCCGCGTCGATCTGGCGGTGGCGTTCGGCGATCCATGCCGCGAAAGCCGCCGCGTCGAGCGCCGGGTGGCCGGCGAGCGTCTGCTCCATCAAGTAGATGATGTGGTGGAGGAAGTAGGCCTCGTCGGCCGGATAGCCATCGCGGCCCGGAAAGACGACCCAGTCGCAGCTCCCCATGTCCAGCACCTCGCCGCCCGCGCGGCGCACCTCATGGAAGAGCCGGCGGCCGGCGCGCGGGTTGACGCAGTCGCTGCCCGTGGCATCGCCGCCATCCGCGGCCCCGTACAGCACGCGGGTAATCTGCTCGTCGAGCGGCGGATCGACGACCGGCTCCAGAATCGTGCCGGCGTCGAAGTTGATCGTGAAGTAGAAGAGGCCGCCCGGCGGCAGGACGGACAGGAGCAGGGGAAGCGCCGGCCGGGTGTCGACGAGATCCAGGAAGGCATTGGCGATCAGCAGGTCCCAGACGCCGCGGCTGGCATCGCGCGCCGCGAACGCCAGCGCGTCGTCCGCCACGAACTCCAACAGCAGCGTGAGGTCGCGCCGACGCAGACACAGCCGGCCCTCGTCGTGGGCGATCGCGAAGCCCGCGGGCCCTGCCCACGCCGCCAGGCGGGCGCGTGCCTCCGCGACGCAGGCCGCGTCGCTGTCGACGAGGGTCAAGTAAACCTCGCGTGACCGGGCGGGCGCCGGGGGACTGCCGCCGGCGCCGGCAAACATGCCCCACTCGACGAGCCGCTCCACCATCGTCCCGATGCCCGCCCCCAGCTCCAGCACGTGCAGCGCGCCGTGGGTCGCGCTCAGCTCCTGCTGCACGCGCTCCCAGAGCCGCCGATTGATCGCCCGGTCGTCCACCGTCTTCTTTGCCGCCAGGTAGCGCAGCTGGCTGTAGGCTGCCGGTTGAGCGGCCAAGGCACGACACCCCCACGGTTCTTTCCACGTTAGAGTAATCGGCAGGCAGCCGCCAACGGCTACGTGTTGGGCATAGCCAACACGTCCCAAATCACCCTGGGGAGAGAGGCGCGGGCTGCCGCGGGGTCAGGCCGTCACGCGGAGGATGCTCGCACCGCGTCGGCCATGGCGAGCGTGTGGCGGGCGCGTTCGACGATCGGGCGGTCGATGAGCTGGCCGCCGAAGGCGATGGAGCCCTCGCCCTTCGCCTGCGCGGCGTCGAACGCCGCGACCACGGCCTGGCTGTACTCGATCTCCTCGGGCGTTGGGCTGAAGGCGCGGTTGATCGCATCGATCTGCCCCGGGTGGATCAGCGACTTGCCCGTGAAGCCGAGCCGCCGGCTCTGCAGGCAGTCGCGCTCCAGCCCGGCCGCGTCCTGGATGTCCGGCCACACGCCGTCGAGCGCCTGCACGTGGGCCACGGCCGCGGCGTTCACCAGCATCGAGCGCGCGTAGATCAGCTCGGCCGCCTCGCCCTCGCGCTTCACCGGCAGCCCTAGCTCGCGGCCGTAGTCCTCGGCCCCGAACATGAGCGCCGCGACACGCGCGCTGCCGGCGGCGATGGCGGCAGCGTTCAGCAGGCCACGTGGGCTCTCGATGGCGACGATGTAGCGCACGCTGCCCACCGATACGCCGTTGGCGCCCTCCTGGGCCAGCACGCGGCGGTCGATCTCCTGCAGCTCGTCGACCGTGTCGACCTTGGGCAGCACCAGCCCGTCCAGCCCCGGCCGCACCACGGCCCCGACGTCGGCGTCGAACCAGGGGCTGGCGAGCGCGTTGATGCGCACGTAGCGCAGCGTGCGGCCGACGCGCGGGCGGCCGAGCGAGTCGCCGGTCAGCTTGCGGCCCTCGGCCTTCTCCTGGGGCGGCACGCCGTCTTCGAGGTCGAGCATGAACACGTCGCAGGGCAGCCCGGCGAGCGCCTTGTCGATGAAGCGCTGCCGGTGCCCGGGCACGAACATCGCCGAGCGCATGAACTCCATGATGCTCTCCAATAGCTGGGTGGGGGACACCCCCACGCCCCCGGATTCAAGGGGGAACGAATCTGGGGCGACACCCCCAGAGCCCCCGTGGCGGGCGCTAGCTGGGCTGGCGGCGGCGCCAGACGAGCGCCGCGACGAGCACCATCGCCAGGAACGCGGCCGCGAGCAGGGTAAGGCGGGCCGTCTGGGCGCCGAACAGGCCGACCAGCACCTGCGCGACGAGGATGACGCCGAGCAGCACCGCGCTTCCCACCAGCAGCGGCCGCCGCCGCTCGGGCACGGCCAGGCCGAACGCCGCGAACAACACCACGACTCCCACCGCCAGGCCGGACCCTACAAGTGGATCCATAGCTGTCAGCCGTCAGCCATCAGCCGGCAGCCTCTGTCTCTTGATAGCTGCCGGCTGATGGCTAATAGCTCCGCGGCATCCCCAGCACGTGCTGGCCGATGTAGGCGAGCACGAGATTGTTCGAGACGGGCGCCACGGTAAGCAGGCGCGTCTCGCGGAACTTGCGCTCCACGTCGTACTCGGCCGCGAAGCCGTAGCCGCCATGCGTGTCGAGGCAGGCATTGGCCGCCTCCCAGGCCGCCTCGGAGGCGAGCAGCTTCGCCAGGTTCGCCTCGGCGCCGCAGCGCTCGCCGCGGTCGTACAACGAGGCCGCCTGGTAGCGTACGAGGTCGGCCGCCTCGACGTGGCCGTAGGCGCGGGCGATCGGGAACTGCACGCCCTGGTTGGCGCCGATCGGCCGGCCGAACACCTCGCGCTCGCTAGCGTACTTCCGCGCGCGATCGACGAACCAGCGGCCGTCGCCGATCGCCTCGGCCGCGACGAGAATGCGCTCGGCGTTCCAGCCGTCGATGATGTAGCGGAAGCCCATTCCCTCCTCGCCGATGCGGTTCTCGACGGGGATCTCCAGGTTGTCGATGAACAGCTCCGTCGAGTGGTGGTTCAGCATCAGCTCCAGCGGCCGCACGTCGATGCTGCCCTGCGCCCGCGCGTCGCGCAGGTCGACGATGAACACCGACAGCCCGCGCGTCTTGTCCTGCAGCTCGTCGTAGGGGGTGGTGCGGGCGAGCAGGAGCATGAGGTCGGACTGGAGCACGCGCGAGATGAAGACCTTCTGGCCGTTCACGACGTAGTGGTCGCCCTTGCGGACGGCCGTCGTCTGGAGGCGCGTCGTCTCGGAGCCGGCGTTCGGCTCGGTGACGGCGAACGCCTGCAAGCGCAGCTCGCCGTTGGCGACCTGGGGCAGGTAGCACTGCTTCTGCTCGGGGCTGCCGTGGCGCAGCAGTGTGCCCATCGTGTACATCTGCGCGTGGCAGGCGGCGGCGAAGCCCCCGGAGCGGTTGATCTCTTCGAGGATGATGCTGGCCTCGGTGATGCCGAGCCCGGCGCCGCCGTACTCCTCGGGGATCAGCACCGCGAGCCAGCCGGCGTCGGTCAGCGCCTTCACAAACTCGTCGGGGTAGCCGTCGGTGCGGTCCAGCTCGCGCCAGTACTGATCGGGGAACTGGCGGCAGATCTCGCGGACGGCCTGCTGGATGGCGCGCTGCTCGTCGGTCAGGCGGAAGTCCATGCCGGTGCTCCTTCGTGGGCTACGCTATTCTACGGCGCCGCCCGCCCGGGTGCCCATCCCGTGTCCCGGTGCGCAAAAACGCCCGGGGCGCCCTCCTGCGAAGGGCCCCGGGCGCATGGAATTTTACCGGACGTGGCGGTCAAATGGCGGTCAGCTCTGGCGGACGTGCAGCCGTGCCCAGGCCCGCATCTCCTCGAACCAGCAGCGGAACGCGTCGGCCCACTCGTCGCTCCGGAATAGCGTGACGCAGTTGGCCTGCAGCCACCCGCTCTCGCTGAAGTTCACGGAGCCGGTCCAGCAGTGCGCGGGGCCGCCGGCGGGATCGCGCACGACCATGATCTTCGAGTGCATGATCTGGCTGCTCCGCTTCGAGCGCGGCCCGGCCGTGGCGAACGTCACGTCGCCGCGGGGGAGCTGCAGCCCCTGGAGCGCCGCGCGCTCGCTGCGCCCGCCGGCCTGCGTGAGATCGAGGAGGCAATGGATCGCCACGCCCGCGCGATCGGCGGCGTCCAGCTCGGCGATGAGCTGGGCATCGGTGAAGCCGTAGGCGGCGATCCACGTCTCGCCCGGGTTGTGCAGGAGCGCCAGGAAGTCCTGATGCGCCTGCGGCCCGTCGCCCGGCAGCAGGTAGGTGGTCAGGTCGACCTTACTGAGCTGGAGCACTCGGGCCTCCCGGGCGAGGATCCTGGCGGGCCGCGGCCCACGGGGTCATCTGGACGCCGGCCGCCGGCGCGGAGGGATCCGCGCGCCGCGGCTGGACGCCCGGCAGCCAGGCGCCGACGAGGCCGCCGATGAGGCCGACCGCCGCGGCGGCGTCGAGCTTGCCCGCCCACAGGGCGGCGCCGGCCAGCGCCACGACGGCGAGCGTGATGCCGAAGCGCATCCAGAGCAGCGCCAGCTCGTAGTCAGGGGAACGGGACATGAGGGACTCTCCTAGAGCGCGCGGCCCCGGCCGCCGCGGGGGAGAGCAGTCCCGCGACGGCCAGGGCCTCTCGGCGCGTGGGCTTCCTGTTTTGGGCGCTCTTATGAGGCGCCGAAGCAGGAACCGCGGCCGTTAGCTCGCGTTGCGGCGCATGGTGGCGAGGACCGCGTGAAAGCCGTCCAGGTCGTTGGCCGCCCAGCAGCGCTCCAGCTCGTCGGCCCAGCCGCCAATCTCCGTCTGCAGCGCGCCGCCCCACTCGCGCTCTTGGGCGAGTTCGGCGGCGAGGTCCGCGCCATCTGGCGTTTCGGGCTTATGACATAGCTCGGAAACGCCGAGCTGCCGCGGCCGCCGCGCCTCGAAGAGCTTCTCCTGCCAGTAGGCCGTGCTGATGTCGGTCTCGCCGACGGCGCTGCCCGCGCGCTCGTGGCAATCCCACATGCGCTGCGTGCCGGCGCCGAGCGAGATCCCGACGTGCGTGGCGACGTGCCCGTCGCCGACGGCGCTCCGCTCGCTGGTCGCGTAGGTGTGCTCGAAGAACAGGAGGTCGCCGGGCTGCACGCTATCCCAGTCCACCGGGTCGCAGGCGGCACGGATCTGCTCGGCCGTGCGGACTCCCGCAGGAAACTCAGCGCCCGCGGTGTCGAAGACCTGCAGGACGTAGAGGCTGCAATCGAGCGTCATCACGCCATCGGGCGGCGGGTCGAGCCGGTAGGTAAAGCGCTGCCAGCTCGGCCACGCCGCGACATCGGCTACCCGGGCGCGCAGAGGATCCATCGGGAGCGCCTCCTCGGTGAGCGCGCGATATTCCGCGCGGAATCGCGCGGCGGCCGCGCTGTGCCGGTCGGGGTAGCCCGCCGGCCGCTCGGCGTGCAGGTAGGCGTAGACCGCCGCCTCCTCGCCGGCCAGGCCCTCGCTTTGCGCCAGCTCGTAGCCGCGGCGGTAGTAGGGCAGCATGGTCCGCGTGGCGACGGTGAAGTCCTGGCGCTGCGCCACCGACAGGCCGGCGCCGCGGCCCTGGTCGTGGAGCTGGAAGATGCCGATACTGTGGCCGCCGTCGCCGACGGCGAGCGGGTCCACGCCGCCATCCGGCGCCGGGGCCTCCGTGCGCGCGCCGGCGACCATGATGGTGTCCACGGGCGCGACGGCCCCCACGTCCCGGACGATGGCGTAGAGCGCCGCAAGCGCGAGGCTGGCCATCGTCAGCCCCCCGGCCGCGCGTGCAGCAGCCAGGCGGCGATGGCGCCCATGATGGGGCCGCCCACGAGCGCGAGCGGCGCGAGGATCGCCTTCACCTGCGTGCGGAACGCCTTCAGGCTCTCGACGTCGGTGCGCTGCGCCTGCAGGTCCTCGTCGAGGCGCGCGAGGTGCGTGTGGATCTCGCCCACCATCAGGTAGGTGGCGATCGCGTATTCGCGGGTCGTGCGGGGCTCGGGCGCGTGCATGGCGGGGATCCTTCGGGCCGGCGGAGCGGCGGGAGTTAGCTGGGCTGGGCGCGGCGGGCGAGGACTGCGAGCGCCTTGAGGAAGCGGAGCTGGTTGCCGAGGATGAGGGCCACGGCGTTCGTGCGCTGGGCGGCGGTGAGCGTGTCCCAGGTGGCGGCCTGCAGCACGTTGATCGCCTGCTGGGTCTGCGTGCCCGCCGCCACGATGACCGCCAGATAGCCGCTCAGGTCCGCGTGGTCCTGCTGCGCCTGCTGCTCGGCCGCGCTGAGCTGCGTGGGATCGTGCGCCGCGACGAGGCTGTCGAGCGTCGCCAGGTTCACGTCGTCGGCGACCTCGAGGATACAGTCCGCCTCCCGCACCCAGGCGTTGGTCGGGGTGATGCCCGCCGCACCGAGCTGCTCCCAGAGCCGCCCGACGTTGATCGCTTTGGCGTAGGTGCGTCGCTGGGCCATTAGCGCCTCCGCAGCAGCGACAGCCAGAACTCCGGCGACTCGCTCGGCGCCAGAATCACGTTCAGCGTCGCGCCGCTGTTCTGGTAGACCTCGACCTCGACGTAGTCGCCCGCGGCCAGGTCGTAGGTCGTCGTCGGCGCGCAGTAGGTGTAGTAGCCGTTGACGGCGTTCTTCGAGTCCTCGCCGATGTAGGCGGCGTTGTTGAGCTTGAGGGCGGCGAGGCGGAAGCCCACCGTGCTCGTGTTGTCGAAGCCGATGCAGGCGCCAATGGCGTAGCGACCCGCCACGGGGGCGACGAGGCGCGAATTGTTCGTGACGGTGCTGTGCATGGTCGCATCGTCTTTGTAGCGGTCGCCGTCGAAGTCCAGGATGGTGCGCGTCGCGGGGGTGAGCGGCTTCGCGCCCGTCCGCGTGACGTGGGCCGTGAGCCGCGGGCGGAAGGCGATAGCGCCCGCGGCCGTCGCCTCCAGGCCGTCGCCGACCGTCAGCCCGCTCACCGTATGGCCGGTGAGCAGGTCGTGCAGGCGCGGGATGGCGTTCGGGCGCTCGTCCGTGATCTTGTCGGCCGCGATCGTGACGGCCCCAGCCTCGACGCGCACCTGCGCGAGCGGCAGCCAGTACCGCGTGCCGACCGTCTGGAAGGTCAGCGCGGGCGGCGCGGGGCTGGGGTCCGCCGAGCCGGTGAGGTACGCGAGGGCCGCGGTGTTGGCGCCCCAATCGACGTCCAGGACCACGCGGTCGATGCGCGGGTTGGTCGGATTCGCCGCGGCAATGGGGCCGAGGGTCACCTCGGCGTCGTTGAGGTAGAAGCAGCCGCCGACCCACGCCTTGCCCGTGCGGATCTTGACCTGCATCCCGGTGCTATCGGCGTAGACCTGCAGGCCGTTCAGCTCGTCGAGGAGCACGCCGGCGCCGAGCCAGTGGCGGGCCATCAGCGCCCAGTCGGACTCCAGGACGCTGGAGCCCGCGCCGGCGTCGAAGGGGAAGGCGCGTTGCGTCACGGTCACTCCTTGTGCGGGCCCGGGGCGAGGGCGCTTAGAACTTGATGATCTTGAGGGCCCCCCACCAGGGCGGCATGTTGTTGTGGGCGAGGCCAGTGCCGGTGCCGCCCGTCAGGCCGCTGATGGTGACCGAGTGCTGGTGGTTGTCGGTCTGGGTGCCCGACGTGAACGACGCGATATCCAGGGTGTGGCTATGGCTCGCCCCGCCCGTATCGGTGGCGTGGGCGCCGATCGTGAGCGAGTGCGTGTGCCCCGACGTGTTGCCGCCGACGGCATGGCTATGGTCGATGTTCGTGGCGCCGCTGGTGCCGCCTACCGCGAACGTGTGCGTGTGCGCGGATTCGGCGTCCGTGGTGACCGTGCCGGGCGCGGCGTTGTCCTGGTTGGTCGCCACGCGGGCGGTGCCGAGGCTGGCGTTCAGGTTCGCCGGGAACGAGTGCTGGTGGGGGGTGCCGCCGCCCGTGGTCCCGCCGTAGGTGCCCGCGCCGTGGCTGTGGCTGCCGCCGCCGGTGCCCGTCGTCCCGTGCGAGTGGCCCGCCGACTCCCCGTCCGTCGTCACGGTCTGCGCGCCGATGCCGTGGCTATGGTCCGCGCCCCCCGCGCCGGTCGTCGCGGCGGGCGGATCGACGGCGTGCGCGTGCGTGGCGCTCTCGCGATCCGAGACGGCGCTCAGATTGACCGTGTGCTGGTGCGTCGGGATCTCGTCCACCGTGATCAGGTGCGTGGCCTCGCCGCCGGTGGTGCCCGCGGCGGTGGCGGCCAGCACCCGGCCCGCCGCGGGGCCGCCCAGGTTGTCCAGGCCGATCGTGCCGCGGCCACGGCAGTCGGGCACGTTGAAGGTCGTCGCGCCGTCGCCCGCGCCGTGGATGACGCCGATCGCCGCGAAGAGGTCCGCGTAGGTGACCCGGCTCACGGCCTGGCCATAGCACAGCAGGTTGCCGCGCGGCACCGTCCCGCCCGCGAAGTCGCGCACGATGCCGGGCGCGCAGAGGTCGTTCAGGATCGGAATGCGGCGCTCGTCGGTGACGTCGCCGGCGCCGATGATGGTGGCGCCGGCGCGGACCCGCACCTGCGCCAGCGGCAGGTCGAGGAGCTGCCCCGGGGCGAGCGCGAGCTGGGGCGGCGTGGGGCTCGCGGCGGGGGCGCCGCCGAGCACGGTGAGCTGGCCGGTATTGGCGTTCCAGTCGATGCGGACGACCACCCGGTCGATCCGGTCGAGCGTCGGGTGGGCCGCGGCGAAGGGGCCGAGCGTGAACTGCGTGTCGTTCTCGTAGAACGCGCCCGCCCCCCAGGCCTGGCCGGGCCGCACCTTCACCTGCAGCCCGGTGCTGTCGGCGAAGACGCCCAGCTCGCCGCTCACCGGGCCGCCGCCGGAGTCCTGGACGACGCCGTCGAGCGCCCAGACGCGGGCCATCTTGTACCACTGGTTCTCGGTGACGTTGGCGCCCGCGCCCGCGTCGAAGGGGTAACAGGTCTGCGCCATTACTGTCGCTCCAGGTGACTGATGCGGCCGCGGAGGTCGCGGAGCGCGCGGAAGAGGAGGGGCACCACACTATTGGCCAGACTCGGGGTGCCGATGGTTGGCACGATCTGCTCGGCCTGGTCGCCGCGGAGGGTGAGCTGCACCTCGCGCACGACGTCCGTGAACGCGACGCCGTCCACCATGACGGTCACGACGTCGCCGAGCTGGTAGTCGACGCCGAAGGCCAGGCTCGCCGTGTCGATCGGCGTCAGGCGCAGTTCGGTGCGCTGGGCCTGCTGCGCGAGCGTCTGCCCGATGGCCTGGTCCAGCTCGGCCGCGTTCGCCGTGTCGCGCTGGTCGAGGAAGACCTCCCGCCGGCGGTAGGTGGTGATGCTGGCGGCGTCGCCGCGCTCCGCGAAGGTGCGGCTGGTGCCGGTGCCCGAGCCGCCGGCGATCACGTAGTTCGCCGTCGCGGCCGCGCGGGTGTAGCCGAAGCTCTGCAGGGTGCCCAGCTCGCGGCTGAACAGCGCCGACGTCGAGCGGTCCGTCGGCACGTAGCACTCGAACTCCAGCGGGAAGCCGACGGCGGTCACTTGCTGCCGGATGCGAAAGCCCAGCCCGCCCGAGAGAGCGAGGCCCTGGAGCAGCTCGAGGAGGGTCTGGAAGCGGGCGCGCCCGGTCACCGGGGCGCCCCGCCCGAGATCGGCGGCGAGGCTCAGCGCGGGCTCCTGGCGCGCTGGGGCGGCCGCGCCGCCGACGTTCGCGTCGACGTACTGCCGCAGCACCGTCTCGCAGACGCCCGTGCGCACGTCATAGTCCTGCGCCGTGTACGGCGGGCCGCTCGGGACCGGATACGCCAGCCGGTGCGCGAGCAGGCTCACGTCGTCGACGCCGGTGGCCGTGAGCATGTCGCCCTGCACGCTCCACTCGCGGTCGAGCTGCTCGACGGGGCCGCTCAGCAGCGTCAGGCCGTCGCGCAAGACGATGAGCCCGCCGCCCTCGACCAGGAGCTGCGCCGGGCGGCTCGTGGCCGGCAGGCGCAGGCTCCAGGTGCCCACGGCATTGAACCGCGGGATGGCCTGCAGCTCGGCAAAGTCGTCGACCTCGGCGACGGGGATGCGCCCGGGGTCGCGCACCAGGAGGCGGTATTGCGGCACGCTAGGCTCCCAGGTAGCGGGGATAGTAGACGAGGGTGACGAGGCTCCCCCCGGTGGCGCCGCTCAGCTCGACGCGCACGCTGCTGCTCCCGCGCGGCAGCGCCCAGAAGTGGGAGGCGGCGTTGAGGGTGCCAAACAGGTTGCTGCCGTCCGCCCCGCTCACCGTCTTCTGGCCGGGCCGCGTGTCGATCGTCACCACGTCGCTGGCGCCGAGCGTGGTGACCAGCGTCAGCGCGGCGCCGGTCGTGACGTTGGTGAGGACCAGGTTGCTGCCCGGGCCGGTGATCGTCCAGATGGGCCAGGCCTCGACGTCGCCGGGGTTGCTGACCGCCGCGTCGCCGAGCACCGTGCTGGCGGACAGGCGCAGGGGGAAGAACGGGAAGAACGGCGTCGCCGCGCTGCCGACGGCGAAATCGACGCGGGTGGGCGCGGTCGCGTACCAGTACGGGTCCCAGGCGCGCAGCACGAGCACGACCTTGCGCCAGCTCGTGCCGCCGGCGTCCTTGTCGAGGACCTCGGCGCCCTCCAGGCCGCTGTGATAGCGGCAGGTCAGCTCGCGCACGCCGCCGTCCGGGCCCTGCACGCGCAGCTTGCCGTCGCCGCGCTGGGGGTCGAAGGTGTGCAGCAGCGTCCGGTAGAGCGCGCGGAGCGCCGTCGCGTCCGCGCCGCGCAGCAGGAGCGGCAGGTCCACCTCGCGCACGCCGACCTGCACCTGGCGCAGCCGCGCGCCGGGCTGGAGCGGGACCGGCTCCTCGGCGAAGGCGATGGGCGGCATGAAGGCGCCCTGGCGGCCCCACAGCAGTTCGAACTGCGGCTGGCCGCTCAGCACCGTCTCCACGCCGTCGGGCGCCACCCAGCTCACGACCTCAAGCGCCATGCAGCAGCTCCGCGCGCCGCAGCATCCGCAGCAGGCCGTCCTCGGTCAACTGCTCGCCGCCGGGGGCGTTGATCGTGATGTTGTAGGTGGGGCCGCCCGCCCGCGCGGCGGCCGCGTCACCCGTGACGTTGACGGCGTAGCCGGCCTGCGTCGTCGGGTCGATGCCGTTGGCGATCATGTACTGCAGCGCGTACAGCCCGGGGTTCATCGCGTAGAGCGCGTTCTGGAGGTAGTTCGGGTCGTAGCTCGGCCCGTTCGTGCCCTGCGGCCCCGCGGTGGGCGCCCCCACCGGCCGGCTGAAGAGGCTGGAGGTCGTCGGCTGGTCGAACGGGTTGGGGAAGCTGTTGCCGTAGATCTGGCCGAGGGTCAGGCCCGGCGCGGTGAGCCCCCAGGCCGCGAGCCCGCTCCCCGGATAGGCGCCGCTCTGGAAGCCCTGCAGCGCGTTCTTGCCGCCGCTCGGGCCGCCCGTGCCGCTCGTCGGCCTCGTCAGGCCCGTGTTGATGATGTTCTGCAGGCCCTCGATGCCGCCCCCGACGTTGCCGGCCGCCCCGCTCTTGACCGCCTGGATAGCCTGCTGCATGGCGGCCGTGACCTTCACCAGGTTGTTGGCCGCCTCCGCCACCGCGGCCTGCTGGGCCTCCGCGGCCGCCTGCACCGCCGCGGCGCTCGCGGCCGCCACCGCCTGGGTACCCGCCACGGCCGTGGTGGCCATCGTCCGGAAGTCGGCCTGGATGCCCGCGAACCGCGCCTTGACCGAGGTCTGAATGTCGGCCAGGAAGGTATCAACCGTGTCCGCGCCGGCCGTGACCTCGGCCTCGAGCACGCCCATGATCTCGCGGGCCTTGCGGCGGCCCTCCTCGAGGGGCGTCCCCAGCACCCGGACGACCGCCGCGGTCACGGTCGGGGTACCAGCGTCCAACGCCTCGACGGTCCCCTGGATATAACCCTCGCCGCTGGGCCGCCCCAGGCGATCGGCCCAGGTGCGCGACGGCGAGTTGATGTTCAGCACGGCCGGCGACTGCAAGAATGCCAGTAGGCCGCCCAGCTTCTCCGCCAGGGTGGGGCCGACGGTGGCCCAGATCTCGCCCAGCCCCTGCAGGAACCCCTGGATGATCTGCTGGCCGATCTGGCGCATGCCGCGCGTGGCCTGCTCGCCCCACGTCACGAACGCCTGAATGCCGCCGAACAGGTTGCCGAGAATCGGCCCCAGCGTGCTCAGCAGGTTGCCCACGCCGTGCAGGGCCTGGATGAAGCCGCCGGCGAGAAAGCCCGCCAGCGTGCGGAACGCCTGCATCTCCTCGCCCACGATGAACCCGGCGACGGTCACAATAACCGGGAGGAGGTGATCTTTGATCCAGCCGCCGAGGGCTTGCACTGCCGGCAGAACCGTGTCTTTGAGGAACCCCGCGAAGTCCTTGAACGCGGGAATTCCCGTTTCCTGGAGCCACTGGCCGAGATCATCCAGCGTCGGCTGGACGTGCTCCGCGAACCAATCGCTAAACTCCTGGGCCGCCGCGAGCACATTCTTGGCGATAGTGAAGGCGAAGTCCTTGAGGTACGGAATGCCGGTATTTTGCAGCCAGTCCCCCAAGTCATTGAGCACGGGCTGCACATGCTCGCCAAACCAGTCGCTAAAGTCCTTGGCTGCCGCCAGCACCTTCTCCCCGATGGTGAAGGCCATATCTTTCAGTACGGGCACCACGTTGTCGCCAATCCAGCCCGCGAAGCTCTGGAGGGCGGGGATCGCCGTGTCCGTGACCCAGCCGATGACGACCTGCGTCTTGTCCTGGATGCCGCCCCAGTTGTTCACCCAGGCGACGGCCAGCGCGGCGATGGCGGCTGTCACGAGCCCCACTGGCACGGCCACGGCGGCGATGGCACCGCCGACGAGACCAAAGCTCGCAGTGATGGCGGGCAGTGCGCCCGCGAGCATCAGGAGCGGCCCCCCGAGCAGCCCGACCGCGGTCACCACGACGCCGATGGCCACCGCCGTGTTCTGCACCGGCTCGGGCAGCTCGAGGAACCAGTTGACCAGGTCCGTCACGCGATCGACGAGCACGCGCGCGACGGGGAGCAGCCGCTCGCCGACGGTGATGGCCAGCGTCTCGACGGAGCCCTTGAGCTGCTCCATGCTGCCGGCCAGGTTGTCGAGCCGGGTGGCGGCGACGGCCTCGGCCGTCACCTTGCCCATGCTCTCGGCCATCTGGTCGAAGCCCTCGGCGCCGGCGTCGGCCATGATGGCAGCCGCGCGCATGGCGTCGGTCCCGAAGATCAGGTGGAGGCTTTGCAGCTTCTCCTGCTCGGTGAGGCCCGCCATCGCGTTCTGCAAGAGGTCCGCGATCTCGCCGAAGCTCTTGGCCTTCCCCGAGGCGTCGAAGAACTGATTCGCGCCGTCCTCGGTGATGAGCCCGAGCTTCTTCATCTCCTCGGCGGCCTGCTTCGACTTCGGCACCAGGTCGGTGAGGAACACTTTGAGCGACGTGCCGGCGTCGGAGCCCTTCACGCCGGCGTTGCCGAGGATGGCGATGGCCGTGGCGGTGTCGTCGATCGTCTGGCCCGACACCTTGGCGACCGCGCCCACCTGCTGCAGCGCGAACTTGAAGTCGCTCACTTCCAGCGAGCTGGCGTTGGCCGCGCCGGCGATCAGGTCGGCGACGTGGGCCATGTCCTCGCCGCGCAGGTTGAAGGTGTTGAGCGCGTTGCTGGCGATCTCCGCGGCGTCCTTGAGTGAGGTGCCGCCGGCCGCCGCCAGGTTCAGCGTGGCCGCGGCGGCGCCGTCGAGGATGTCCGTGGCCGAGATGCCGCCCTTGACCAGCTCCTCGATGCCCTCGGCCGCCTCTTTGGCGCTGTAGACGGTGTCCTTGCCGAGCTTGAGCGCGAGGTCGCTGAGCGACTGGCCGAAGGCGTCGACCTCCTCGGGCGACATCACGGCCTTCACGCCCGACATGGTCTTCTCGAACTCGCCCGCCTTGCTGAGCGCCTCGCCGAAGGCACCGGCGCCCGCCACGCCCACGGCGGTCATGGCGGCGCCGACGCCGAGCATGGCCTTGTGCGTGTCGTCGAGCTTCTTGAGGGTCGAGTCGAGCACGCCGGTGATCTGGTCGTCGGCGCGGAGGATGACGGCCAGCTCGGCGATGTTGACGGCCACGGGGTAGCTCCCGGTGCGGGGATGGGTTAGGCGTTACGCTCGCGGGCGGCACGGGCGGCGGCGCCCTCGGCCTCTTCGGCTGCGAGGGCCCAGCGCTGCCAGGTGACGGGCTGCCGGGCCAGCTCCCACGGCGGCACGCCGAGGTAGCGGGCCGCGCGGAGCAGCGGATACCACGGGGGACAGGCGCCCACGACGCCGCCCGTGGTTAGCCAGCGGCGGAGGGCGCGCCCGCTTCCCCCGGGGACATGTCCTCGACAATCGCCGTCAGGACTTGCCCCAGGAAGCGCGTGGGCAGCGTGCGCAGGCTCTCGGCCGTGGTCGGGACGGGCTTGCCGCGGTCGTCCTGGAGGTCCCAGGCGTCGAGCACGCCGGCGAGCAGGGCGACGATCGGGCCGGCGGGGCGGCGGTCGTCGTCGCGCTTGGCGGCGACCTCCTCCTCGACGAGCGGCGTGTAGCCCGACGGGCGGTAGGTCACGGTAAGCTGCTCGTCGCCGACGGGCACCTGCACGGTGCGCCGATCGGCGGCCAGGTGGCTGAGGCGTAGGGCCATGCGGATGCTCTCCTTGTGCGGGCCCGGGGCGCGTATCGCCCCGGGGGTATGGGGGCGCGCGGGTTACAGGCTGGTCTGGGTGTTGACGACCTTCACTTGGAGCGCGCGGCCCCAGGTGGCGTCGTGGACGGCCTGGAAGGTCCACTCGATGGCGTAGACGCCGTCCGAGTCGGCGAACGGGCCGACGCCCGAGACCTTGCCGGCGAGGTCGAGCTGGAAGAGGTAGGTGGACGCGGGCGGGCCGGCCTCGATCTGCGCGCCGGCGGCCGCCAGGCGGATGAACCGCGTGTCGCCCTGGCGCGCGGCCGCCAGGTAGCCCATGCCCTCGGCGTCGGCCTCGAGCAGGAGCTTCAGCTCCAGCTTGGGCTCGGTCTCGACGTGGGCCGCGAAGCTGTTGTTCGCCGAGTTGACGGTCCACAGCGGCCCGAAGCGGCCGCTCAGGGTCCAGGAGCCCGAGAGCACGCGGTTGGCCTTCGTCGTGCCCAGCCCCGCCGAGCTCGGGTCGATGTAGACGTCGAGCTGCTTCGGCAGGATCGGCACGAGCGGGATCGCCGTCGGCGTGGCGGTCAGGGTGATGCCGTCGGTGAGGTTCTGGCCGAGCATCGTGCCCGTGAGCGCGATGTCCTTGCGGGAGAACGTCATGCCCAGCTCGGGGACGATGCCGTAGCTGAACTTGTGGGCGCGCACCGCGGAGCCCTGCTCGACGGTGAAGGTCTTGACCGTGTCCTCGCTGGTGCTCGACGGGTCGAACAGCCAGGAGTACGCCTGGCCCGTGGTCGGGATGATCTGGGTCGGCGTGACGCTCTTCAGGATCGAGCTGAGCAGATAGATCAGCTCGGTGTAGGTCGGCTGGCCTTTGATGCTCGCCTGCGACCACTCCTGGCCGAGCGCCTGCACGGTCGGGTACTTCGTGCCCATCGGGCGGAACAGGCTGATGTTCGCCTGAATGCTCGGCTCGATGGAGATGCTCTGGAGGAGCTTGTTGGCGGCGGTACTGGTGCCCGGCGTGGTCTCGACGCCGAGCTGGACAACCTGGGCGATACTGGCTCGCTCTGCCACGGCAGACTCCCATGCGGTCGGGTGGGTCCGCAGTGGACCGCGCGGGGCGGCAGCAGAGCCGCGGTGAGCGGTGGCGACGGGGGTTAGGCGCCGCGGGCGATCAGCCGGTACAGGGCACCGAGGTGCCAGTACCGGATGCCGCTGTCGGTTTCCTCGTAGTCGACGGGCTGCTCGCCGACGCACGCGTAGACGGCGCCGGCGGCAGTGCTGCCACTCGCGCCCTGGAGCACCGCGTCGAGCTGGTCGGCGATAGCCCGGAGCGCGGCCGCGTCCTGCTTCACCAGGCCGATGGCCTTCACCTGGAAGACGAGATCGGCCATGATGCGCGCGGTGCCGACGCCCTGGACGTGGTGCCCGCCCTGGTAGCTCCACACGACGTAGGGCGTGGGGGCGCCCTCGTCGGCCTGGTTGCGGTAGATGCGGCTGCCGGTGAGGCTCTGGAGCGTCGCATCGCCCTGCAGCGTCGCGGCCAGCCAGGCGTGCGCCGTGACCGTCTCGCTGCTCACGGGTGGAGCGCCTTCATCGCCTCGACGAACGCGGGGCGCACGGCCTCGGCGGCCGGGCCGAGGAACGGCCGCGCGCCCATGCGGCGGGTGCCCAGCTCGACGTACACGCCGTACTCGGCGCCGACGGCGACGACGGCGGCCAGGTCGTCGGGCCGCTCGTGCTCGGGGAGCATACGCGCCTGGCCGTTGGCGCCCTGCGCGGCCGACCGCGCGGCGCCGTAGCCGCTCTCCTTGCGGGTGCGGGTGTAGATGCTGTTGCGCAGCGCGCCCGTGTCGATCGGCGCGGCCTGCTTCGCCCGCGCCTCGACGTCGAAGGCGGCCTTACGGATGACCTCATCGGCCCGGTCGTGCAGGCTGTCGCGGAAGGCCTGCAGGCCTGCGTAAGTCAGGGTCGAGCTGAGGCTAAACATCAGAGCACCTGCACACAGGCGATCTCGCGCACGAACTCCCAGGTGCGCGGCCCGAGCGGCGCCGCCACCTCGAAGGTGCTGGGGCCGACGACGATGCGGTCCTGCGGCTGGACGTCGGTCCCGACGGGCAGCAGCACGATCCAGGCGGCCTGCGTGCCGAGCTGCGCGGCGACCACGCTCTCGTCCGGGCGGTAGGGCCGCGGCCCCACGGCGCACGGCACGGTGGCCACCGTCTGCCAGGCCATCGTGGTGCCGCCCATACCGTCCTGGGCGCCCGCGGTCGGCCGCTGAATCTCGGCAGTATCCGGGAGCAGCAGGGCGGCCTCGGCCTGGATGGCGGCCAGCTCACCAGTCGATAGCAACGGATCTCCAGTCGGGGAGGCCCTCGCCCCAGAAGTCCGCGGGCACGTCGGGGCGACTGAGCGGGATGCACTCGGCCCAGGCCTTCGCGCGATACTCGGCCGCCTGGGCGAGCA
>DATGMD010000028.1:0-151872 GCA_035293805.1 Chloroflexota bacterium
GCCGGGGCCGGGCGCGGCGCGCGCCGCGCCCGGCCCCGGCCGCGCCCTCCTGGCGGTGGCCCCCGACCGGCGCCGCGTCCGAGCGCTAGCAGGACCGGCGGGCTACTGGCTGGGGGCCGTGGGCCTCGCCACTCTGGTCGGGCTGACTGCGCCGCTGCCGGGGCTGGGCGCCGCCCCGACAGGCCCGCGCGTCGGCGCGTGGGTGGGCCTGGTGCTCACGGGCCTGGTGGGACTCTACGCGCTGCGACGCCGGCTGCGCGGCGCTAGCCCGCCAGCCGAGCGCCTCGCCTTCACGCTCGCGCTCGTGGGCAGCTACGCCGTGGCGGCGCTCGTGTCCAACCTGCTGCTCGCGGCCGTCGCTGCGCTGCCCCACCTGCTGCTGAGCAGCCGTGTGCGCCTGGGCTGGACGCGTCGGTGGCGGCTCGTGGACCTCGCCATCGTCGCGCCGGGCTGCCTGTGGTCCGGCGCCGTACTGAGCGCCGCGCTGGGCGTGGGCCTGTTCTCGCTCCTGCCCGCGCGCGTCGTCGCGCCCAGCATCGGCCTGGCCTACCTGGGCGCCGTAGCGCCGTTCGTCGCCGTCGTCGCCCGCGGTCAGGACTGATGCGCCTTGCCCGCACTGCCTGCGGTCAACGTCGGGCAGGGATGTCGTGCATCATGTTCGGGGCCGTCGGGCCGCGCGCCCGGCGCCCTCGGATCGATCAGCCCGACCGCGCGCCATACGATGCTCGCGGATAGGCTTATCGCGACGACGGAGGTGGTATGCCGGTGAGCGCGGCCTACTGGGGCAACGTCCTCGGTCTGGTAGGCTATGCCGTGGGGGTAGCCGCGCTGGTGGGCGGCGCGCTGCTGTCGGGCCGCCTGGGCGCGCGCTGGGCCGGCCGTCGCTGGCTGTTCGACAGCCATCAGTGGCTCTCCTGGGCGCTCGTCGCGCTGGCCGTGGCCCACGGCGCGCTGCTCTGGCCGCGGCGCGGGCCGGGCGCTGGGCTAGCCTGGTGGTGGCCCGTCGCGGTGGAGGGCGTGCCGTTCGCCATCGCTGTGGGGCCGTTCGTCGTGTACACGCTGGCCATCGTGACGGCCAGTTACTACGCGCGGCGGCGTGTGGGCTATCCCCGCTGGCGCTGGCTGCACGCGCTCGCCTACCCGGCCACGGCGGTCGCCTTGTGGCACGGCGTCGCGGCGGGGCCAGACGCTTGGCATCCGGTGCTGCGCGTCGGTTACAGCGCGGCGCTGGCCGCCGCCGCGCTCGGCGTGGCTATCCGCGGCGGCAGCTACCTGCGCCGTGTCGCCGTCCGCCGCGCCCGGCGGACGCGCCTGAGCTGATCGGTCGCCGGCGCGGAGGAGGAGAGGACTGGATGAAACTGCGCCGTCTGGCGGTCGTGCTGCTCGCACTGGTCCTGGCGCTCGGGCTGCTCACCGGCGGGGACGGGGCGAGCGCGCAGGGCAGCCCCGCGCAGCCGTCGCTCCTGCTCTACAACACGGTGGAGAGCCTCCTGGCCGGCGACCTGCTGCACACTGTGACCATCGACGATGTGAATCGCGACCTAGCCGCCTTCCCGCCCAACTGGCCGGTCGTCGGCGTCGGGACGACCAACTGGTTCGGGCGCAACGGCGAGCTGATGCCCGAGGGCACCGCCGCAGCGCTCCACTACTGGTGGGCGGACCCCGATCCGCCGACGCACGCCACCATCCGCGATCTGGCGGCCTGGCGCACGGACCGCGCGCTCGGCGGCGAGCCCTACTTGCCGTTCGTCGGCCTCGCCGTCGGCGACCCCGCGGCGGCCGTAACGCTCTCGCTCGATGACGTGGACGACGTACACGCCTGGCTGGCCGCGCGGCTGGCGGCACAGGGCATCGCGCTCGCCGGCATCCGCCTGGAGGGTTCGTTCGGCCCCGTGCAGACCACCGTCGCCTACAACATCCCGCTGACCGGGCTGGACCTGAGCGGCGGCTACGTGGGCGACGACTACTTCCGCTTCGGCGACTACGCCCCGGCCGCCTGGTCGATGGTCGGCCTCTACGCGGCGCAACCCGCCCTCCAGCCGGCCGTCGCCGCCCCCGGCCAGGCGCTCCACCTGCACGGCTACCAGCCCGCCACCATGCTCGGCGGCCACATTGGCCGCGCGGCCGCCCAGCAGGTGACGGCGACCGTCTGGCCGCTGACCGACGTGGTGGCGCGGCGCGGCCGGCTGCAAGGCCCCAAGGCCGGTTGGGTGCCCGCGCCGCTCGCCCGCTCTGGCCTGCTACCTCGCCTGACGCTTGAGCCTGGACAGCGCGCCAAGCTCCCCGCCTTCTGGTGGCCAACTAATGGACGGCGCGCGGTGCCTGATTGACGGCCTGGTGCGCGACCGACAAGCTCAGAGGACGTCGATGTTTACGGTCTGACGAATGCTTCTCCTGGTGCGAAGCTCGTCGAGGCAGACGATCCCCTGCCCCACGTCTGCGGGGCCTGGAAAGAGGGCCCGCCTGTATTTGCCGGGAACCCTTCCGCCTATCGCGGTACGGGGAGCAGCGATCGCGGGGAGCTGGCTCGCTAGTACACGAGCAGGCGGAAGTCGCGGTCCTGCAAGCGCTGTAGCTCGAACACGCCGGCGGGCACCGGGAAGACACCCGGCACCAGATTCGCCATCATCTCGTCGGCCACCTGTGCGGTTGTGAGATTGTCCGGGTTGCGACCGTCCGCGACAGCCTGCCCGGCGATGCCCACCAGCGCGTTGTGGCAGACGAGAAACAACACTCCCCGTGCTTGCAGCGCCTCGATCGACGGGTCCATCCAGAGGCTTTGCCGGTCGGTCGGCGGCAGCTCCGGCCCGCCGCTCGTGGCGCGCGGATAGAAAATGTTGCGGGTGGCGGGCGCCTTCGTGCGTGGGTCGTTCACGGCGTACTTCGCGCCAAGCTGGTACTTGTCCCAGAGGTGGTCGTTGAACGCCAGCACGTCGCCCGTACCGTAAAGCTGCACGGCGACCAGCAGGCCATCCGGGCCTTCCTCGTAGGAGAACTGCGAGGCGTTCAGCGAGTTCACAACGTGTTCGCCCAGTCCGAGGTGTCCCACGTCGTCGTAGGCGACCACCTGATAGTGCCGCGCCGGCCGGCTGATCGCCGCCTCGTAGCTGGCCTGCACGTCGTTGGCTGCCCGCCACTGGGCCTGGACGATTGGCGGGCGGCTGCCGGCCCCCAGGCCGGCGGCGATCGTGGCGCCGGCGACGGCCGCGCCGCGCAGTGCCGCCCGCCGCGTGATCCGTCCCCGGTTGTGCCGCACGGACTCGCTCATTGGCTGCTCCTTCGTAGCCCGCGCGGGCGTGCTGGCGACCCGCCCAGCGGGCGCGCGGCTGCGCACGCCGATCACTCGCGCGCGGGGGCTCCCCTACATGGTAGCGTAGCGCCGCCGCGTGGACGAGAGGCGGCCGGCAGGGCCGATCGGGGATGCCCCGTCCGCGACCTGGGGTTACTGGCGGGCAGCAGCACCCATGCCACACTGAGCAGGCGCTAGCCCCCCACCGACCGTCCGCGACCTGAGGTTACTGGCGGCCAGCAGCGCGGAGGTTGACGGCGCGCAGCCCCGCGGGCTACCAGTACCGTGCGGGCGCGTATGCCGAGGGAGGGGACGGGATGCCGGGTCGGTTCGACGGGAAGGTGGCGTTGGTCATCGGCGGCAGCAGCGGCATTGGGCTCGCCACGGCGCGGGGGCTGCTCGCCGAGGGCGCCCGCGTGACGCTTGCGGCGCGCGCCGCCGCGCGGCTGGCCGCCGCGGGCGAGGAGCTACTGCGCGCTCACCCTGAGCGCGTGGACTGGGTGGCGGGCGACATGTCGGAGCTGGGCGAGGCGGAGCGCCTGGTGGCGGCGACCGTGTTTCGCTTCGGGCGCCTGGACGTGCTTGTCACCAGCGCGGCCACGAACTACACGCGCGCGATCGTGGACGCCGACGAGGCGGAGATCGCCGCGGTGCTGCGCACGAACGCGCTCGGGCCGCTGCTCGCGGCGCGCGCCGCCGCGCGCGCCTTCGGCCCGGACGGCGGCCGCATCGTCACCCTCTCGGCCACGGCGGCGCGGCGCGGCCGGCCGAATCGCAGCGTCTACGCGGCCAGCAAGGGGGCCGTGGAGGCCTGGACGCGGGTGCTCGCCGTCGAGCTGGCGCCCCGCGGCATCACGGTGAACTGTGTCGCGCCCGGCCTCACGGCCACCCCGATGCTCGGCGACCATGCCGACGATCCGGCGCGGCTGCGCCAGATCCCCATGGGGCGCATCGGTCAGCCGGACGACGTGGCGGCGGCGGTGCTGTTCCTGGCCAGCCCCGAGGCCGGCTGGGTCACCGGCCAGACGGTCGACGCCACCGGCGGCTACGGGCTCTAGCCGCGATCATCCAGCGACGGCCGCGCCCAACCACCAGGCCCGCGCCGTGGGACTGCGGGACGATGCGCGACAGCTTCGCATCCTCGCCCACGACCGCGCTCGCCCATCATGCGCGGCCGCCGCCCGTAGTGCTCCCTACTCCGCGACGGTCGTGCGCGCGGGCCCGGAGCGGATGACCAGGAAGCGCACGCCCTCCGGTCCGGCCGTGAGCGGCCCGTAGACGGTGTTCGCCGGCACGCGCAGCACGGTGCCGGGTCGGCACCGCTCGCCCCCCACCGTCATCTCGCCTTCCAGGATGTACATCAGCTCCGGCTGGTTGTGGCTGTGTGCTTCCAGCGTGATGTTCGGGTCGTACTCGCTCAGGTTGACGAATAGCCCCTGCTCGGGGTCGCCGATCATCTTGCGCCGCGAGCGCCCGCCGCTGCGCGCCATGACGCCCTCGCCCAGGTCGCGGACCCAATCCACCTCGCTCTCGTGGAAGCGCGTCGCCTCTGCCACGTTCGTCCTCCCAGCGCCCATTGCTCGCAGCCAAAGGATGCACCGCCCGTCTGCCCGTGTCAATCGCCTGCCGCTGCCATCCGGCACCGTTATCCCGTCGGGCGGAACACATCCGCCGCCCTCTCGTTCCGAGGGATACATATCAGATCAGACGTAGAGCGGGGGCTCGCCCCCTGCCGCCCGGCCGTCGGTTGGCAGAGCTGGGCCGCGACAACCTGCCGCCGGCCAGAGAGCCTACGCTCGCCCTCTATACTGAGAGCAGGGAAGGCGACCGGATCCGGGAGGCCCGATGACCCGCGCCCTGTTGTTGCTAACCCGCGCCCTCCGCCTGCGCTGCCCGGCCTGCGGCGGCGGGCCGATCTTCGGCGGCTGGTTCCAGAGCCGCCCGGAGTGTCCCCGCTGCGGCCTGCGCCTGGAGCGCGAGGAGGGCTACTATCTGGGCGCCATGCTCGTGAACGTCCTGGTCGCCGAGCTAGGGTTCGTGGTCGGCTTCGTGTTGGTGCTCGTCTTGACCTGGCCGAACCCGCCCTGGCGGCTCCTCACCATCGGGTCGCTGGTCGCCGTCGCGCTGTTTCCCCTGCTGCTCTACCCCTTCTCGCGCACCGTCTGGCTCGCGCTCGACCTGCTCGCCCACCCCCCAGAGCGCCACGAATACCGCGACGCCCCCGCCGATCCCCGCCGCCTGCCCTGAGCCGCGCCGCTAGCCCGTCGCCCGCTTCGTCAGCCACGCCACGACCTCGGCCGCGTGCTGGTCGGGCGGGAACACCGGGTAGAAGACCTTCGCCACTACCCCGCCCTCGGCGATGAGCGTCAGGCGGCGGTGCAGCGTCCGGCCGTCCACGGCGAAGGTGGGCAGACACAGCGCCCGGGCCAGTCCCAGCGCCGCGTCGCTCAGCAGCGCGAACGGCAGGTGGACGCGCGCGGCGAACTCCCGCTGCTCGGCGGTCGTCTGCGTGCTGATGCCGAACACTGTGGCGCCCAGTGCGGCCAGATCGGCGTGGCGGTCACGGAAGCCGCAGGCCTCCGGGGTGCAGCCGCGCGCGCCGGGGATCGCGTCCCAGCCGGTCGGCAGCGGCGCGCCCGGCGTGCCCGTGCGCGGGTAGCAGTAGAACACGGCCCGCCCCGCGGCCGCGGCGGCCAAATCGACGGCGCCGCCGCGGGTGGAAGGCAGCGCGAGCGCCGGAATGCGCGCTCCCGCCAGGTGGTCCGCAGCGCCGTCGTCCACCGGCACCGGCAGGTCGGCGGGCAGCGCGTACAGGTCGGGCATGTCGGACACGGGGCGCCTCCCACTCAGTCGATGGGCGGCCGCCGCCGGCTCCAGGGCGTCGTCTGCTCGAAGGCGGCGGCCGCGTTCAGTACGGTTTGGTCGTCGTACCAGACGCCGAAGAACTGGATCGCCGTCGGCAGGCCATCCTCGCCCACCCCCGACGGCAGCGAGCAGGCTGGCAGGCCGAGCATGCTCGCCAGCCGCAGCAGGTTCGACAGGTTGTGGCTCACGGCGTAAGTGCTGTCGCCGTTGCCGCGCGGCCCCTGGGCGATCGGCGGCGCCACGCGCGCCGTCGTCGGCGCCAGCATGATCTCGACCGCGTCGAACGCCGCGCGCACGGCGCCCTGGATGCGGTGCCGCGCCCGCTGTACGACCAGATACTCCGACGCCGTGATGCCCATGCCCATCGCCAGGCGCCGCTTCACGTCGGGCACGTAGTCGCCGGCGCGCGAGTACACCCACTCGCGGTTGTTGCCCGATGCCTCGGCCGCGCTGTTCATCATCGAGGTCATCGCCGCGTAGCTAATCTCGGGCACGTCCAGGTCGCGCACGTCGGCGCCGAGCGCGCGGTACTGGGCCACGGCCGCCTCGAACGCCGCGCGCACCGCCGGCTGCACGCTCGGGTCGTCGGCGAAGCGACGCAGCACGCCGATCCGCAGGCCCCGCACGTCGGGGCTCAGCCGCGCAGCGTAGGCGGGCGGCTCCTGCGGCACGCTCGCGGGGTCGCGCGGGTCGTAGCCGGCCACCGCGTCGAGCCCCAGCGCCGCGTCCTCGACCGAGCGCGCGAAGTCGCCGACGTGGTCCATGCTCCAGGCGCCGCGGAACGAGCCGTAGCGGCTGATGATGCCGAACGTCGGCTTGTAGCCGACGATGCCGCAGTAGGCGGCCGGCCGGCGCACGGATGAGCCGGTCTCGGTGCCGTAGGAGAGCGGCCCGATGCCGGCGGCGACCGCCGCGGCCGATCCGCCGCTGGAGCCGCCGGCGATGCGCTCGAGGTCCCAGGGGTTGTGGACGGGGCCGAAGTACGACAGGGTGGAGGTGCCGCCGTGGCCGAACTCGTCCTGGTTCGTCTTGCCGACGAGCACGGCGCCGGCCGCGTGCAGCCGCTCCACCAGCGCGGCGTCCTCGTCGGGCACCCAGCCCGCCAGGATCCCCGAGCCGCCGGTCGTGCGCACGCCGGCCGTGTTGAACATGTCCTTGATCGTGACCGGCACGCCGTGCAGCGGCCCCCGGTATTCGCCGCGGGCGATCTCGGCGTCCGCCTGCCGCGCCGCGTCGCGGGCGTGCTCGGCCATGATCGTGATGAAGGCGTTCAGCCGCCCCTCGAGCCGCTCCAGCCGCGCCAGCACCGCATCCGTCACCTCCAGCGACGACACCTCGCGCGCTCGCAGCCGCCGCGCCAGCGCCGCCACTCCGAGCTGCCACAGCTCCGTCGCCTCGGCCTCAGAGGCGATCTCCCCCCCAGCCCCCGGCTCTCTTCGCGCGGCCTCCCCCGAGGCTGGGGCGGGGCCGGCCGCGGCGGTGGCGCTCCCCCCCGCATTGGGGGGCTGGGGGGGCCTACTCGCGCGGTAGGGCTGCGCCTGCATCACCGGCCAGGCCGCCGCCGCGGCGAACGGCTCCAGCGCGGCCAGCGCCTGCTCGTACTCTGCTAGCTCGGCGGCGATCGCGTCGATCTCGCTCGGCGCCAGATCGATGCCGTCCAGAAATGCCAGTCGGCGCGTTACCGTGCTTGCCATGCGCCCTCCCATCCACCAGCCGCCGTGCGGCCGGGTGTGCCCCATGATTTTGCAGCACCGTGTATCCGAGGAACGGTCAAACGATGCTCCTTTACCGAGTGGTTAACTGCTAGGCCGGGCGCGGGTTGGCGCGTGCTCCTCGGGCGCGGAAGGTCGCATCGTTTACCCCGTACGATACTCCCCGGCTGTCCTGCCGCGGGCCGGGCCGGCGGGGCGGGGTGCCCCGGGCCGGGCGCGGGCGGCGGGTGCGGGGGAGGCGTGTACGGCGTAAGATTGCGACCACGTCGCGCCGGACGGCGGGCGCTCTCCTGCGCGCCTCGCGGCCGGGTACTGGGGGCGCGCCCTCACCCCAACCCTCTCCCAGGGGGAGAGGGAGTGAGACGCCCCAGCACCGGATTCGCTGGGACACCGGGCCGGGTGGCGACCGGGCGGGGCACTGCTTGCTACGCCCCCTACAAGCTAAGGCATTGGCAGAGAGCCATCGTCCGGCGCAGCCAGTGGAGCCGCGCGCCCGCCCGCAAAATGCCGGGGCACACCCCGCGCGGCCCGTATGCTGGCTGCCGGGGAGGGTACAGGGCTACACTCCAAGCGTCAAGGTGTGTAACGGCTCGGGAGCGGTCGCGGGAACGCTTCACCTGGCGGTGGAGGCGTTCCCGCGTAGCGTCCCGGGCCCAGGAAGGATGGCGCATGAGCCAGGCGCCCCCCCGCACGGCCGCGCCGCTCCCGGCCGAGCGCTCCCCCGTCGAGCCGACCAGCCCCGCGGCCGCGACCTACCGCGAGCGCTGCGCCCGCTTCGCCGCCGAGCGCGACCGCCTCGACCGCCGGCTGCGGCGCGTCGGCTACGCGCGCCTAGCGGTGTTCGCCAGCGCCGTTGCGGTGCTCGTCTGGGGGCTGGTCACGGGCGCGCTGGCGCTCGTCGCCGCGGCGGCCGCCTGCGGCGTCGGCTTCGTGGCGCTCGTCGTCTACCATGAGCGCGTCGCCCGCACGCGCCGCCGCTACGCCACGCTGTGGCAGCTCGACGCCGAGGCGCTGCGTCGCCTGGCGCGCGACTGGGACGGCCTGCCGCAGCGCCCCCCGCCACCCGAGGCGGCGGCGCACGCCTTCGCGGCCGACCTCGACCTCTTCGGCCGGGCATCCGTCTTCCAGCTGCTCGGGGCCGTCAGCACGCCCCCCGGCGCGGCCACCCTTGGCCGCTGGCTGCTGCACCCGGCGCCGCCCGCGTCAATCCGCGAGCGCCAGGCGGCGGTAGGCGAGCTGGCGCCGCTGCTCGACCTGCGCGACGAGCTAGCCCTGCGCGGGCGCTTGATGGGCCCCGCCAGCGCCGATCCGGAGCCATTTCTCGAGTGGGCCGAGGGAGAGCCCTGGCTGACCTGCCGGCCAGGACTGCTATGGGCCGCCCGCGCGCTCAGTCTCGGTGCCTGCGCGCTGCTCGTGGCGCAGCTTGTCGGCGTGGTTGCGCAGCCGTGGTGGCTCGCCTGCGCGCTGGCGAACGTCGCCCTCAGCCAGACGGCGGGCAAGCAGGTCGACCTCCTGCTCGACCGCGTGGCGTCGCAGGCGAGCGCCGTCGAGCACTACGCGGAAGTGTTCGCGGCGCTGGCCGGCACGAGCTTCCAGGCGCCCTTGCTCCAGCGCTTGCAGGCCGCGCTTGGCGACGGCCCGCTCGGCGCCGCCCGCCAGACGCGGTCGCTGGCGCGGCGCGTGCGGCTCACCTACCTGCGGCTCTCGATGTTCTACTTCCCCGTTCAGACGCTGACCCTCTGGAACTTCCACACCCTCGCGCTGCTGGAAGGGTGGCAGGCGCGGACCGGCGCGCGGGCACGCGGCTGGCTGGCGGCTTTGGGCGAGACGGAGGCCCTGGCGGCGCTCGCCAGCCTGGCCCACGACGAGCCCACCTGGGCCTTCCCGACGGTCGCCGACGACGACCCGCCGCTGTACACGGCGCGGGGCCTCGGCCACCCGCTGCTGCCCGACGCCGTCCGCGTCACGAACGACGTCGAGGTTGGGCCGCCGGGGACGTTCCTGCTGGTCACCGGCTCGAACATGTCGGGCAAGAGCACCCTTCTGCGCGCCATCGGCGTGAACGCCGTGCTGGCCCAGGCCGGCGGCCCGGTGTGCGCCACGGCGCTGCGCCTGCCGCCCGTGACGCTCGGCACGAGCATCCGCGTGCAGGACTCGCTGGAGCAGGGCGTGTCCTACTTCATGGCCGAGCTGCAGCGGCTGAAGGAGGTCGTGGACCTGGCCGAGCGGGCGCAGGCTGATGGCACGCGCACGCTGCTGTTCCTGCTCGACGAGATCTTGCAGGGCACCAACACCGCCGAGCGCCAGATCGCGGCGCGGCGGGTGATCCTCCACCTCGTGGCGAACGGTGCGATCGGCGCCGTCTCGACCCACGACCTGACGCTGGCCGAGCACCCCGACATGGCCGCCGTGGCGCGGTCGATCCACTTCACCGAGCAGTTCCACAGCGGCCCCGATGGACCGTCCATGTCGTTCGACTACACGATCCGGCCGGGGGTGGCCACCTCGACCAACGCGCTCAAGCTCATGCAGCTCGTCGGCCTCGACCTCGACGACGGCGCCTGGCGGTAGCGCCATCGTCCGGCGGTGTGGGGGCCACCGTCCCGCGGCTCGCCAGGCGGGAGGCAAGATGGACGACCTGACGATCCGGCTGGCGACGCCGGGCGACGTGCCGTTCCTGCGGCGGATGCAGTGGGAGGCGATCCAGGCGTCGCCGCGGCTGCTCGCCGCGCTGGGCGTGGAGACGCTGCGGGCGCTCGAGGACCAACGTTGGGCGGCCTGGCCGGCCCCCGACGAGCTGGCGTTCGTCGCGGAGGACCGCGGCCGGCGGCGGCTGGGCATGCTCCTGCTGCGTGTACACGAGCGCGCGGCCGGCCGCGTGGTGGGCTACCGGCTGGCGATGGCCGTGGAGGCCGAGGCGCGCGGCCGGGGCGTTGGCCGCCGGCTCGTCGAGCACGCCAAGCGCTACGCGGCCGCGCACGGCGCCGCCTACCTGCTGCTGCTGGTGGACCCGTCGAACGAGCGGGCGAGCCGCACCTACCGCGCGGCGGGCTTCGAGCTGGGCGACCAGCACGGCGTCGTGCCGATGATCGTCCGCTTCGATTACCCATCCCGCTGAGCGGGGCGCTAACGGTGTCAGACGGGGCTCAGAGCCGCGGACCGCTTCCGGGGTGGAGGCCGCTAGCAGCGTCGCTCGCCCGGCGGCCACCGGGCGGGTCTGGGCGCTCCACGCCTGCTCCCGCGGTCCGCCGGCAGCTGACGCCGTGGGCGCGCTGCCGGCGGACGGAGCAGGCTCCTGGCTTCTCACTCGGAGCGCGCCAGCTCGCTCCCTCGGACGCTGAGGTCGTAAGCTTCCACGCGAACCCGCCGGTCGTAATAGACTAGGGTCATGCCGATACCCAGCAGCGGCGCCAGGACGAGGCTCAGCGCGCTGCTGAGGAGCGTCCGCAGCACCCACACGGCGACGGGCTGGCCGGCCGGGCCCAGCGCGGCGACCAAGGCGGGGCTCCCCCCGCTGGTGGCGGCGTGCCAGACCGTCGAGAGCTGACCGGTAACCACGGCCACCAGGAGCCAGGCGATGATCTGCAGTACCGCGCACAGCGCAATTAGCGCGAGGAGGGTCAGCAGGATCCGTCCCACGCCCCCCTTCGCCAGCGCACGGCCGCGTCGTATGGCGGCGACAGCGCCAGTTCGCTCCTCCACGACCAGCACCGGGACTGCCAGGCTCCAGAGCACCCAGATCACCAGCGCGAGCGCCCCGATGGCGACGCCGATGCCGACCGAGACGGACGCCGCCAGCAGGCCCGCGGCGATGCCGGGCACGGTCGCCTGGAGCACAAGCGCTCCCAGGACCGCCAACAGCCCCGCAACGACGCAGAGCGCTATCGTCCCGACCGTGAACGCAACCCCGCCCAGCAGCGCCAGGCGCACCAGCGCCCAGAAGCGGTCGCGCGCACGGCGCCAGGCCGGGGCGACTCCGGGCGTCTGGCCAAGGATGAGCGCCGAAGTTGCGGAGCAGACCGCCGCGATCTGCAGGCTGCCGAGCACCAGCCCGACGACGTTCAGCACCATGCTGGCCAACGGCAGCAGCGCTTGGTCCCCGCTGGCGACAAGCTGCAGCTGCCAGAGCGACAGGATCGCAAGCGGCACGCCGGCCAGCGCGGTGATGCTGACCAGCGGCCGGAAGCCGCGCCGGTACAACGAGAACACCTCGTCGAGCAGGTCGCCCACGCCGAGCGGGCGCAGTCGCGGAGAATAGTCGGCTCGCGGAAGTCCGGTGGCTGGAAGCGTCGTTTGCATCGTGGGTCTCCTCCTAAAATTTGGCGCGCACCGCGCCGCCTGTCTGCTCGGAGAGCAGCTTGATCACACCCTAGCGCCTGGGGATGCTGACGCCTATGAGCGGAAGCACATGTGGGGTGTGACCTGCTTCGCACACGGGCGCATTCTCGGGGTGAGGGGATGCGTCCCGAGCGGCAGGGCGGCGGTGGTGGCGGGTTGGCGCTGGGACGCACCTTCGTGCGGTTAGCGGGGCGACTCGCGACCGGGGCTTCGCGGCACGTCTCGGGGCGAGCGGCCGGCGGACCGGATGTTGGGCCGCTCGAAAGGGAGCATCATTTGATCGTTTTTCGGTTGTAGCGATACGCTCGCGCGCCGTCCTAACCTCGCTCTCACGGCGTCGCGCAGGGCGCCGCCCGTCCCGCCGGGGGCGCCATAGTATCATGAGCGCGAGGCGTAGCGCCGGCAGGCAGTTTCGCGGCTGTTGCGCCGCTGTCTGTCGTCAAGAGCGATGGCGCCATAGCGAGCCGCATCCGGAGGAGGGCGTAAGGCGATGGAGGGCAAGCTAGTGTCGCTGGCCGACGCGGCCGCGCTCGTGACGGACGGCCAGAGCGTGGCGTTCGGCGGCAGCCTGCTGCACCGCGGGCCGTCGGCACTCACTCGTGAGCTGGCGCGCCAGGGCTGCCGGAACCTCACCTTCGTCAAGCCCTCGGCCGCCTACGACATCGACCTGTTGTGTGCGGCGGGCTGCCTGAGCACGGTCTACGCGGGCATCGTCGTCATGGAGGGGGGCTTCGGGCTGGCTCCCAGCTACCGTCGCGCGGTCGAGGCGGGCCACGTGCGCCTCCGGGAGCACGCCTGAATTAGCCTGGCAGCAGGGCTGCGGGCCGCGGCCTTCGGGGTGCCCTTCCAGCCGGTCGCGGGCTTGCACGGCAGCGACATTCCCGCGGCCAGCGGCCTGCGCACGGTGCGCGACCCGTATGGCGGCGCCGAGGTCTACGTAGTGCCGGCCATCCGGCCCGACTGGGCGATCCTGCACGTCCACGAGGCCGACGCGCAGGGCAATGCCCGCATCTACGGCAGTGTCTTCTGGGACCGGCTCATGTCGCGGGCGGCACGTGGCGTGATCCTCACCGCCGAGCGCATCGTGCCCACGGCGGCGCTCGCGCGCCAGCCCGAGCTAACCGTGATTCCGGGCCTGCTCGTGCGCGCCGTGGTCGCGGCGCCGGGCGGCGCGCGGCCCTGTAGCTGCGCGCCAGACTACGACGTCGACCGCGCGGGCGTGGAGGCCTACCTGGCCGCCTGTGGCGACCCGGCCGCGCTCGCCGCGTACCTGGCCGCTGAGGACGGCGCCCTGCGCGGCGAGCCGGCCCCCGTCGGTGGGAGCGTCGCGCAGTGACCGCGGCGACGTACGGGCCGGCCGAGCTGATGGCGGTGGCCATCGCGCGCCTGCTGCGCGACGGCGAGGTGGTATTTCAGGGCGTCAACTCGGTGCTACCGATGGTCGCCATCGCCCTCGCGCGGCGGCTGCACGCGCCGCGTCTCATCTACGTCAACATCGCCGGCGGCGTCGATCCCGCGCCCCGCTACCTGCCCGACTCGACGACGGACGCGGAGCTAGCGCGCGGCTCGGCGAGCCTGTTCAACAACGAGGACTTCTATGACTTGTGCGCCCGCGGCGGCGTCGACACGGCGTTTCTCGGCGCCGTGCAGATCGACGCCCAAGGCCGCACGAACGTCTCGGCGATCGGGGAGCAGGCGCGGCCGAAGGTGCGGCTGCCGGGCGGCGGCGGCGCGGCAATGATCATGCCCACGGCGCGGCGCGTGATCCTGTGGCGGACGCAGCACTCGCGGCGCGTTTTCGTGGAGCGGCTCGACTTCGTGACCGCCGCCGGCAACGTGGACCGCGTGGTGACGCCGCTCTGCGTGTTTCAGCGGCGGGAAGGCCGCTTGCAGGTCGAGGCGGTCTTCCCCACTAGCTCCGCCGCCGAGGTCGCGGCGAGCACCGGCTTTGCGCTCGACGCGTCAGCCGCCTGGCCGGTCCTGGCCCCGCCCACGGCTGCCGAGCTAGCGGCGCTTGCCGCCGTTGATCCGCGCGGCGTGCGGCGCCAGGAGTTTCACGGCGGTTGAGCGCCGCGCGGCGCGGGCGCCGGCCTGGTGAGCCCGCTCAAGATTCGTCATGGTGGCCGTAGTAGGCGGCGCAGCCGGGACAATGGCCTCGGTCGGTGTGGCCGTTCTCCTGTAGCCACCGCTGAAAGGCGGCCGCCACCTCGACGCGGTCGCGCATCGAGTCCAGGGGGCTCTCGACGACACGATACGGGTCCGCGGTTGAACCGGTAGCCATCGCGCACTCCCGGTGGTCTATGATCTACCCGATATGTAGGCCTATTATGTGGCTCGACCCGTTGAGGATTCGCGGCGCTCGGCGTTGAGATATCGTCACAAACCGCTGCGGGAAACCGGCGCTCTCCCGGAGCGGTCGAAGCGAGCGGCGTCGAGGTTATATCACAGAATGAGAGCACGCGAGGGCAGGGGATACTCGTGACCGATTCGCTGGCGTATCTCGCGGACCCCGCTACTACGTCGTCTTCCTGTCCGACTGCACGGCCACGAACGACGGCCCGGCCGCGCAGGAGGCTACGCTGGCGAACATGCGCCGGCACTTCGGCGTGGTCGCTACGGCCGACGAGGTGCTGGCTGCCTGGCAGCGGCAGCCGGTCGGCGCGAGCGCCGGCGCCTAGGCAGCGGCCCCGGTGTCGTGTGAACGGCTAGGCGGCTCCGGGGCGGCGCCGGACCGCGCCGCCCCGGAGCCGCGGCCGGGAGCGGACGACCTGGCCGCCTACTGCGCGGCGCCGCCCGCCGGCGGCTGGCCGCCCGGCTGGGTGGTTCACTACCGAGCCGAGGCCGCCTCGACCCAGGACCTGGCGCGCGCCGCAGCCGAGGCGGGAGCGCCGCACGGCACGGTCTACGTGGCCGACTGGCAGCGCGCCGGCCGGGGCCGGCGCGGTCGGGCGTGGTTGGCGCCGCCGGGCACTAGCCTGCTGTTCAGCCTGGTGGCTCGCGACGTGCGGCTGGCGCCGTTCGCCCAGACGGCGGTCTGCGCGCTGGCGCTCTGCCGTGTGCTGGCGCGCGAGGGGTTGGCGCCCGCGGTCAAGTGGCCGAACGACGTGCTGCTGGGCGACCGCAAGGTGGCCGGCGTGCTTACGGAGCGCGTGAGCGGCGCAGCAGGCGCCTATCAGATCGTCGGCATCGGCCTGAACGTGGTCTACGGCGCGGCGCGGGACGCGCTGCCGCCGTTCGCCACGGCGCTCGACTGGGAGCTGGGCCGGCCGCTGCCGCGCGGGCCGCTGCTCGGCGCGCTCCTGCGCGAGCTAGCGCCCCTATTGGCCGCGCCCGCGACGGCCTGGGAGGGGGGGCTGTACGGCGAATGGCTACGCCATCTGTGGCGGCGCCACCAGACGGTGCGCCTCGCCACAGACGCCGAAACGCTGGCCGGGCGTGTCGAGGGCGCCGCGCTCGACGGGGCCCTGCTCCTGCGCCTGCCGAGCGGCGCGCTCCATCGCGTCACCGTCGGCGACGTGCTGCTGTAGGCGCCGCCCCTTCGCGCCGCGCGGCGGCACGCGAGTTGCGAAGGCTCCGGCCTTATAACGGCCCGCGTCCACACGATGCGGCCGTCAAGAGGAGGCAGCATGAAGCGGCGCAACGTGCAGATGGCGTTCGTCGGCGAGGGTATCACGGCGGATGATCTGGCGCCCGACAACCTCGTGCAGGGCGACGACGCGGTCGACATTGCGGTCGTCGGCGGGAAGCTGATGGTCGTCGCCCCGGCCGGCACGCCCGACGCCGAACTCTTCGAACAGGCCCGCACGCTCGGCGGCGAGCTTGAGTTGGAGAATGGCCTGCGCATCAGTTTCGAGATCGAGGCCGAAGCCGTGGGGGCGCAGTTCACGGCGAGCGCCCGCATCGAGCACGACACTCACGCGGGGCTGAGCAGCCTCCCCGACGTGCCCGGCGGCGTGTAGCGCGCACGGCCGCGCGCCGCCCCGCAGGCCGGGGCGGCGCGCGGCCGCCGCTCTTTTAAGCCGGTGCCGAGGGATGGGATTGCCCGTCCTTGGCCAGGGGCTTGGGCGGCGCGTGCGCCTGCAGGATTCCGCGCCACAGGCCGCGGGCGGGCACCAGACCCGCTCTTACGCGACGCCGGTCGCTCTCCGTCCCTGCAAGCGGCTTTAGCTCCCGCCGGTAAGGTAGTGGTGGACCGGCTGCGCGGCTCGGCGGCGCAGCCGGTCCAGGTCGAGGGCCGTTGAGGGCGTGAGATCGGCGCCGAGGACGGAGTGCATCTGGGCCAGCGCGTGCTCGTTGTCTGCCGGGTCGATCGAGGCCACGCAGTCGGCGGGAACCACGAGGCGGAAGTCGCGCATGAAGGCGTCGTTCGCCGTGAACAGCACGCAGACGTTGCCGGCCATTCCCGTTAGGATCAGGGTGCTCGCCTCCAAGTACTTGAGGAGCGTGTCGAGCGTGGTCGAGAAGAAGCCGGAGTGCTTCGGCTTCAGCACAACGTAGTCGTCTGCATCGGGCCGCAGCAGCGCGACGATTGGCCTGCCGCGCACGTCGTTCTCTAGGCAGTGGGCGACCAGCGCGTGCAGATCGGAGCGCCACCGGCCGAAATTGTCGTTGACGTAGATCACGGGAATATCGGCAGCCTTCGCCCGCCGCTTTAGCGCCGCGAGCCGCTCGGCCATCGGGCGCGCGTGCGCCAGCAGCGCGTCGCCGCCGGGGAACTCCAGGTCGTTGATCACGTCGATCAACAGCAGCGCGACAGTAGCCGTGTCGGGCGCGCTGCCGTGCAGGTCTTCGTTCTGGGCCGGGGTCCCGGACATTGCTCTGTCGTCCCCTCGCGCGTGGTTGGGCTGCCGGGTCGGTTCCACCGGGCAGGAGACGAGCCCCGACCCTACGACGCTGCCGCTGTACAGCGGCTCCACGGCCGTGATAACCGCTGTAGATTCCTAGCCCGATCAGGCTTTCTGCAGCAGGGCCTGCTCCTGCACGATGTCGCTGCGGAGCGTCTTGTAGCCTACTTGGTCGAACAAGACGGTCAGGGTGTCGCCGGCCACCCGGTGGACCACGCCGGCGCCCCACGCGGCATGGACCACGCGGTCGTTGACGGCGAACGGCCCCTCGGCGGCCGCCGCGCTCGGCGCGGCGGCCTCGGGCGGGGCGGCGAGGTCGTTGTCGCAGCGGCCGCAGCGCTCGGCCTCGTACTCTTCGCCGAAGTAGTTGAGCAGGTAGCGGCGGCGGCAGGCAGGGCACTCGGCATAGCCGCGCATCATCTCCAGCCGGCTGTGCTCGTAGGCGCGGCGTCGCGCCTCGGCCTCCAGCGGGATGGCCGCCGGATCGAAGTCCGGCACCAGCAGGCGGAAGCGCCCGCGCCGCTCGGCCACCAGCCTCTCCGCCTTCAGAATGCCAAGCAGGCGGGCGATGTCGCCGCGGCTCAGCCCCGTCGCCGCCGCTAGCTCGCGCAGGGTGCCCTCCCGCCGGGCCATCAGCCCGCGGTGGCCGCGGACGACTTCGTCGCGCGTCAGCTCACCAGTGGCCCCGAGGAAGGCCGCGCGGCCCAGGTCGCCCGGGCGGTAGATGAGGGTGCAGCGCGCGAGCGCGCCGTCGCGCCCGGCGCGACCGGCCTCCTGGTAGTAGGCTTCGAGGTTGGCTGGCACGTCGCGGTGGATCACGAAGCGCACGTCCGGCTTGTCCACGCCCAGGCCGAAGGCGTTGGTCGCCACGATGACGCGCCGCGTGCCGTCCATGAAGGCGTCCTGCACGCGCTCGCGATCGGCCTTGCGGCGCTGGCCGTGGTAGTAGTCGGCGGCGATGCCCCACTCGCGCAGCCAGCCGGCGGTCTCGCGCGCCGCGCGCGTGGTCGCCGTGTAGACGATGCCACTGCCCTGCATCGCCTCCGCCAGTCCGGCTGCCAGACCGTCGTCGGCTGGCTCGCCCGTGCCCGCGCTGTCGCCGCGGAGCAGCCGCTCCAGCACGCGCCGGTCCTCGCGCTCGTCCTCGACACGGATGACTTCGAGGAAGAGGTTGGGGCGATCCATGCCGCGGACGACCACGTCGGGGTCGCGCAGGCCCAGGCGCTCGATCACGTCCTGGCGGACCCAGGGCGTGGCGGTCGCGGTAAGCGCGAGCAGCGTTGGGCGACCGAGCGCCGCCGCTGCCTGGCCGAGCGCGAGGTAGGCGGGGCGGAAGCTGTGCCCCCACTCGGAGACGCAGTGCGCCTCGTCCACCACGAACAGCGCGATGGGCAGGCGCCGCATGGCGGCCACGAAGTCGGCGTCGTCGAAGCGCTCGGGCGTGACGTAGAGTAGCTTGGCCTCAGCGTGGCGCACGTCGTCGAGCGCCGCCGCATCCTCGCTGGCGGTCTGCGCGCTGCTGATCATCTCGGCGGGCACGCCGCGCGCGCGCAGCGACTCGACCTGGTCCTTCATGAGCGCGAGCAGCGGCGTGACGACGAGCGTGACGCCCGGCAGGAGCTGGGCAGCGAGCTGATAGGGCAGGGACTTGCCCGCGCCTGTGGGCAGGACCGCCAGCACGTCGCGCCCGGCGAGCAGGTCGCGGACGATCCGCTCCTGGCCTGGCCGGAACGTCGCGAAGCCGAAGCGCTCGCGGAGCGCGGCCAATAGGTCCTGCGGCGAAGGCTGCCCGGCCGGGGCTACGCCGCTGTCCATTCGACCTCGACCCCGCCGCCGGGGGGCAGCACGCTGCGGAGCAGGCTCAGGAGCGCGGGATCGGCACCGCGGTCAGCCAGATAGTCGAGCACGGCGCCGTCAACGTAGTAGTCGCGATCGTCCGCGTCCTCTTCTTCGAGCAGATCGACGAGCGTCTGGAGCTGCTCCTCCGAGATGTTGGCGATGGGTTGCCCCGTGTCCTTGACAAAGAGCCGATACGGCATGTTGTCTCTCCGCGCGTGTGGGATGCCCGGGCGCCGTCCGGCGAACCGTGCTCTGGGCGATTCCAAAGCAGCCGGCGTGCCAGCCTGGGCGTGAGGCGACTGATCCGCGGCGCAATTTGGCCGAGGAACGGTCAAACGATGCTCCTTGACCGGGTGGTTAAGTGCTAGGCCGGGCGCGGGTTGGCGCGGGCTCCTCGGGCGCGGAAGGTCGCATCGTTTACCCCGTACGATACTCTACCGAGCGACCCGCGGCGGCCGGTGCCGGCGGGGCGGGGCCCCGGGACCGGGCGGTAGGGCGGGTGGGGTGGAGGCGTGTACGGCGTAAGATAGGCGACCACGTCGCGCCGGAGGGCGGGCGCTCTCCTGCGCGCCTCGCGGCCTCTCACTCAATACGGCATTGGCGAGGGGCGGTCGTCCGGCGACGGCGGATGATACCCGATGCGGCCCGGCGGTTCGCCGACCAAGACGGGCCCTCATCCCGGCCCTCTCTCAGGGGGAGAGGGGGAGAGACCGGTCCTCCCCCGGCCCTCTCCCAGGGGGAGAGGGGGAGGACGCCCTCACCCCGGCCCTCTCCCAGGGGGAGAGGGGGAGGGACGAGGGAAGGCGCCCTCACCCCGGCCCTTTCCCAGGGGGAGAGGGGGAGGACGCCCTCCCCCGGCCCTCTCTCAGGGGGAGAGGGAGTAAAGGAACGCCTGCGCCGGGTTCGACACGATACTGGACGGAAGCTCCCTCGGCACGGCGCAGGAAGCAGCGCCCCGATATGGCGCACTACCCGTCATACGTGCATGCGGTGCGCCAGCGGACCGGACCGTGCTCCTTGGCGCCGTCGCGTCTACGAGAGATCCGGGTTGGCCGAGGAGCGGTCGCTCGGGAGACGCGGGGAGCCGGGCCGGGTGCCGGGAGCCGCGGGGGCAGGAAGGGCGGTCCCGCCAGACGGTGGCGGCTCATCTTGCGCGTCGGCGGCTTTAAGACGCGAGGCCGTTCCGCAGGGCGTAGGCGGCGGCCTGGACACGGTTCTCGAGGCCTAGCTTGCCGAGGATGTGGACCAGATGGGTGCGCACGGTGTTCTCGCTAAGATAGAGCTGGCCGGCGATCTGGCGGTTGCTGGCGCCCTCCGCGATGAGCTTCAGGATCTCTAGCTCGCGCTCGCTAAGCTGATGATGCGGCTCGGGGCGTCGCCGCGGGCCGGGGGTGGCGTCGTCGGTGCTGAGCTGGGTCAGCAGCTTCGTGGTCATCTCGGGCGCCAGCGCGGCCTGGCCGGCGGCGACGGTGTCCAGCGAGCGCAGCAGCTGCTCGAAGTCGGAGGTCTTGAGGATGTAGCCTTTGGCGCCCGCCCGCAGGGCCGCTAACAAGTCCTCCTCGTTCTCGGAGACCGTCAGGATGAGCACGCCCACGTCGGGCATCTCGCCGCGCAGGATGCGGGTGGCTTCGATGCCGCCACCGCCCGGCATGTGCAGATCCATGAGGATGACGTCGGGCTTCAGCCGCTGCGCCTCCTCTACCGCCTCGTCGGCGCTGGAGGCCTCGCCAACGATCTTCAGCCGAGGATGGTCGGCGAGCAAGTGGCGTAGCCCCTGGCGGAACAGCGTGTGATCGTCCGCCAGCAGGACTCGGATCGGCTCGCTCACACTATCCCTCGTCTGTCGGTCGACACGGCACGAGCGGCATGGCGCACGGCAAGCCAAAGGCGGGGCCTCGTGATGCCCGCGCTGGCGGTCCGGGCCGCCGTGTCGCCTATTCCCTGTTTCGTCGTTAGCGGTGCCAGGTTTCAGTGCCCGAGGACGAGCTGGGCACGAACGTCTGCCAGCTCGCGCGCACGCGCGGCCCTCCCCACCGGGCGTAGGCGCCGCCGCCCCAGTCGGCCACGCCATTCTCGTAGCCGATAAACTGCGAGCCCTGGTACACGTCCAGCGTGACGTTGTTGCCGTTGCACTGGCCGTAGTAGGTGTAGCCCGCGTCGGGCTGGTCGATGCGCAGCCAGTTGGCGTACTGCGAGACGTACAGGTTGGTGGTGTAGGGCCGATACCACGGCTGGTCCTGGCGGCCCTCGACGTACCAGCTGCCGCGCAGGTCGAAGTTGCAGCCGCCCCACCAGTTCGGCTGAGGCGAAGGCGGCGGCAGGCTGGGCTGCGACGGGGGCGCGCTCGGAGGCGCGGCTTGCACGGATGGCGGCGCGCCCGGCGCAGGCCCCTCGGGAGCGGGCGGCGCTTCACCGGGGCCCCACTGGCCGAAACGCGGGCCCTGATTGGTCGTCGGCGGCGGCGTTTGCGCCAGCGCCGGGCTGCTTGCCACGAGCAGCGCCACCGTGGCGGCCAGGACGCCGCCACTCGTCAGGAGTCGCCGGGACCACCCGCCAGTCGGTCGCATGCTTGCCCCCCTCCCGCCATGCGGCGGCTATCTCAGGTGGCAGCGCAACACCCACATTCGGCACGGCGTCGGCTGCTTCGCTCACATTGTGCCACACTGACCCAATTTAATGGATAGGTATCCACGCCTCGCGCGCCCGCCGGCCGTCAAATCCAGCGACGTGTCAGCGCCGGCCGGTCTCGCCGGGAACGGTGTCGCGGTCAATGGGGTGAGATGCAGCCGGCGGGGCCGCTGGCCGCGGCGGCTTCAGAGGCACTATTCTCGGGACAGGTGGCGGCGCTTCGCGGTGGCACGGGCGGCGGGCCGGCGGCGCCGTGCGCGCGCCGCGCGAAGACTAGCAGCGCGACCAGTCCCAGCCCGATCAGCCCTAGGCTATTCACCGCCGGGATCACCGGCACCCTGGGCTCGGCTCCCAGCGCGGCGCCAGGCGCGGCAACCGGCGCGGTGGGCACGGGCACCAGTGTCGGGGGCGGGGCCAAGAGAGCAAGCCGAGGAGCAGCGGCGTGAAAGCCGTCCCGACGTCAACCTGGGCGGGCACACGCTCGGCAAGGCGCTCCAAGCGAGTCGGCGTCGTCGAGCATCATGATGACCAGCCTGCTCGTTGCAGCGCCGTGAGCTGACGGTGCGCGAAGGCTCGACTACAGCGGCCTAGAGGGTGAGCGAGCCGGGCAGCGTCGGCCGGGCGGCAGGGGCTCGTCCCCTGCCCTACCTCGGGTTTGGTAGATCGGCTGGCATGAGCAGACCCGGCCGGGCGGCAGGGGACGAGCCCTTGCCCTACGCTTGGCGGTGTCTGGAAGCGAGCGGTTAGCTGTCCCGGCCGGGCGGCAGGGGACGAGGCCCGGGCCTACCATCTGGTCGCCCGTCGATGGGCTCCATGGCGATGGCAACCGCCGGCGGCCGGCGCCTGCCGCAGTTATACCAACTGACGGCCAATCCTTCCTCTTCCTACCGGCCCGGCCTGCTTGGCTGCTGGCGGTGTACGCGAACTGATCGGCGTCGCTTGATATTACGCCGCGCGGGCGCCCGCGAGGACGCGGCGGGTGAGGGGGCGGGCGGCGTAGCCGGTGCCGGAGACGAAGCGGAACAGCGGCCCGAAGCTGATGGCGGCCGGCGCGCCGACCATGTGCAGCCCGGGCACCGAGGTCTCGAAGCCCGCGCGCAGGGCCGGGTAGCCGTCGACGCGCTCGATGGCGCGCAGGAGCGCGGGGTCCAGGTAGCTATAGCGGTCGAGGTTCACACGGTAGCCGGTGGCGAGCAGGACGTGGTGGACGCGGCGCTCGGTCGCGTCGTCGAGCGTCAGCCGCACGCGCTCGCCGTCGGGCGCCGCGCCCACCACGGCGCGGCCCAGCGTGATCGACACGTCCTGCAGGCGCGGGCGAAGCCAGGCGGCCCCGGCCGGGCGGATCGAGCGGCGCGCGATGCGGTCCTGTAGCTCGCGTGGGAACTGGCGGAACAGCGCCGGGTGGGCAACCAGGAAGCTGAGGCCGGGCGGGCCGACGTCGGTGTCGGGGTAGAGCAGCGGCCGCGCGGGGCCGAGGCGGTCGCGTAGACGGCTGCGCAGGCCGGCGCCCTTGAGGAAATGGATGCGCGGCGCCCGCACGAGCACCTCCACGTCGGCGCCGCCCTCGTGGAGCAGCGCCGCCGACTCGAGCGCGCTCTGCCCGCCGCCGATCACGGCGACGCGCTGGCCCGCGAAGCGGCGGAGGTCACGCTCCTCGGAGGAATGCGAGGTCTTGTCGGGCGGCAGCATGCGCAGCTCGGCCGGCTTGTGGGCGACGTTGGCGATGCCGGTGGCGAGCACCACGCGCCGCGCCCGCAGCGTATCGCCGTCCTCGGTTTCCAGGCAGAAGCCGGCGCCTTCGCGGGCCACGCGCGCCACGCGGCGGCGGTCGAGGTCGGGCGCCACCTGCTGCTGGAACCATTGGCCATAGCGCACGAAGTCGTCGAGCGGCACCGGCGCGGCGAAGCGCGCGCCAGTCGCCGCCTGGTAGGCTTCTAGCGTGTAGCGGCGGTGTGGGTCGGCGATGTGCGAGGCTTCCCAGGCCGAGCGGAGGAACATGCCGACGGGCATCTGCTCTTGCCAGAACACCATTGGCTCGCCAAACACTCGCGTCTCTACGCCGGCCGCGCGCAGGTGGGCTACGGTCGAGAGCCCATACGGCCCCGCGCCGACCACCGCCACGTCCGTCTGCTGCTCGCTCATCTCAACCTCACTTCGCTCAGAATCCCCAGGCCCTCGGGAGCGGGTTGGGGCGCATCCCCCCGGGCCCAATGTCTCGGGTCAATAGCCACGCTGCCGCCAGAGATAGGGCACCAGCGCCAGCTCGAGGAGCGCCGGGAGCGGATCGTCAACCTGGAAGACCGATGGGGTCGGCCGGCCGGCGAGCGATCGCAGGTAGGCGCCGGGCGCGAGCCGCCCGCGGCGGATCTCCAGGAGCGCCGTCGGTAGATCGGTGAGCAGGCGCATCCAGCGCACCCCCGGCCGGCCGCGCGTCGCCGGCACCGGCTGGCCGTGCAGCAGCCGCCAGAGGAGGTACGGGAAGTCCACGCCCGCGCGCGGTCCGATGGTGTGCCAGCCCCAGGTCCGCGCGTTCACGTCGAGCACCTTGTAGCGGTCGGTGCGCGGGTCGCGCTTGAACTCGACCTCGGCGAGGCCGCTGTAGCGCATCGCCGCGAGCAGCGCCGTGCCCGCGGCCGCCACTCCGGGTAGCTGGATCGTCTCGACGTAAGTGCTGGAGTGGCCGAAGTCCATCGGGTGCTGGCGCCAGCGGCGGGCCACGAGCGACGCGAGGATGGCGCCATCGTGGCAGAGGGCGGCGAAGGAGAACTGGGCCTCGCCGCCGCCCGGGATCAGCTCCTGCACCATGATCTCGTCGCGCTCGTCGGGGGCCAGCAGGGCGCACGCCTCGTCGTAGCGGGCGAGCAGCGCCGCGCGGTCGTCCACGCGCCAGGCCTTGGCGTGGGTGTGGCGGTAGAAATGCTCCTTGATGGCGGGCTTGAGGATGACCGGGTACTGGCAGTCGAGGGCGGCCACCTCGTCGCGGTTGGCCGGGTAGCGCGTCCAGGGCGCGGCGAGGCCGCTCTCGGCGGCGAGCTGATAGGTGAGCCGCTTGTCGTAGGCCCAGCGGGTGATCTCCCAGGGCGGCGTGGCGAGGCGGTAGCGCTCGGCCAGCGCGGCGTGCTCGCGCGCCAGCAGCCCGACCGTCTCGTCGCGCGTCGGGTAGACCACCCAGCCGTCCAGCCGGTGCTGTTTGGCGAGCGCCAGCAGGTAGTCGCGCTGGCACCCCGCGTCGGTCGGCCAGGGGAGGGCGCGCCGGGTGTAGCGGGAGACCGCGGCAATCGAGCGCTCGTCGTCGAGCACCCAGACGGGGATGCCGCGCCGCCCAAGGCTACGGACGATCCCTAACCCTTGGTAGTCGCCGCCGATAACGAGCGCCCCCGTCTCCATCAAGCCATCCCGGCGATGCGCGCCGCGAAGTCGTAGAGCGTGATGGCGCAGAGGTCGCCGGTGATGGCGACGGCGCTGCGGTAGCCCTCGGGCCAGTGGGCCAGCCGCACGAGCGGGCCGGCCAGGCCCTCGCCCTGCGCGATGCGGCGCACGAGCGCTGCCAGCGCGGTATCCGCCGGATCGTCCAGGGTCGCCGCGTAGGTGCGGCCGGGGGCGCGCAGCTCGGCCGCCAGGCCGATGGCCCGCAAGCGGGCGACGACGGACGGTGCGGCGGGGCCGCCCACGCCCACGCCCGGCCAGGCCCCGCCGGGGATCGTCAGAACGCGCGCGGGGGCTGGCGGCGGCGGCGCCAGCGGGGCATCACCGGCGGCGACCAGCGCGACGCTCGCGCGCGGCGTGACGCACTCGGCCAGCGGCCCCATCGGCCCCTCGACGGCAACGGCCCAGCCGTCGGCGGCCGGCGCCACGACGAGCTGGGCCGTGGCGCGGCGCCGCCACCAGTCGGCGAGGTCGCTCAGGGAGGCGATCCAGACGGCGGGCCGCGCCGCACGGGCGCGCGCCAGCAGCGCGGCCAGCGGCGCCGCGAAATCGCGCGCGCGCTCCGGGTGGAGCTGCATGACCAGGAGCTCGCCGTCGGCATAGGTGCGGTCGAACATGCCTAGCCAGATGGCCGTGAGGTCGGCGGTGGGCAGGCTCAGACGGTCGATCAGCATCTCGTCGTCGGGCAGGGCGGTCGGGAAGCGGACGACGCCGCCCGTCACCCAGGGCAGCGCCAGCCGCGCCTCCCAGGGCTCGGCACCATAGAACGCGATGGCCCGCTCCCAGGTATCCGCCCCGCGCGCGCTCAGCACCTGTTTGCGCGCACAGGGAAACTCCAGCGAGGCGCTTGCCTCCCAGCGCAGCCCGAGCGCGCCGACCTCCGCGAGGGTGCCCGCGCCGCTGCGCAGGTAAGGACTGCGCCAACCGGCCGGCTGGAGCCCCAGGCGGGCCAGCTCGGCGAGCGCGCGCTGCACCTCGGCGTGCTGCGTCGGGAGGTCTGAGCACTGGTGGTCGGTGTGCCGCCAGCCGTGAATGCCCAGCTCGACGAGCGACTCGCGGTACGGAGCGAGCACCGCGGGGTGGCGGCGCGCGGCGTTCGCGGTGACCGTCCAGGTCGCGGCCGCCTGCTGCTCGCGCAACACGTCGGCGTAGAGAGCCATGGCGCGGACAAGCGGGGCAGGGCTCCAGCCGAAGCGGTGAGTGATGAGGCGGACGCGGCGGGCGAAAGCCTCGCCCCCCTTGGAGCGGAGCGAGCGGCTGAGCGTGCGCGAACTCGACAAGGCCTGCGCTACCGGCCGCGTTCGCGCTCGGCGCAGCATTGCCTCTCCCCATCTCGCTCGCTCCGCTAACAATGATGGCTGGTCAGGTCATGCGGTGCAATTTTCCGGGCTCGCCACGGCGCGCGATGTTACAAACCGCGAGGGGGCAGCCCGCTTGCGGCCGATGCGCCGATGTTAAGCCTAGGACGCGGCGTGAAGCGAACGGCAGAGGACGGACGTTGCTAAGCCATTGCGGATCCGGGGGGAAGCGACGCGTGGGAGCCCGTCGGGCGCTAATCGGGTTCGGTGGCCGCGTCGTGGGCCTTCTTCAGACGCTTGTAGGTGAGGTAGGTGGCGCCGAGCGACGCCGCCGTGCCCACCACGAGCACGATCACGCCCTCCCGGTGGCCCAGGGGGACGAAGCGCAGGCCGCGCTTGCGAAGCAGGCGATACCAGGGGGTTGCTTTGATGCGTCTGACGCCGTCGACGAGGTGCTGGGCCCGCGAAACCGGCTCTTCCAGGACGACATCCATCGCCACTGGCGGCATCGGCCGGTCGGACGGCGGTTCGTGCGAGCGCAGCGGCGCCGCGGGCTGGGCCAGGGAGATCATGTCCTTGATGTGCATGGGGCGGCAATACTCACGGGCGAGAATGGGGATGGTCGGGAGCACGGCGAATTATACGCTGGCGGCCCGCGCCGGCTGCCAGGGTTTGCGGCGCTCCACCGCCGGCCGCCGCGGGCGCGTCGCCCTGTCGGGCGGCGCCCGATTCCTGGGGCCTGCGTGGCGCGCGCCGATGCGGTAGACTGGCAGCGGCCGGCGCGGTTTCGCCGACGCTGCCCCGGCGAAGGCGGCGGTGCGCCGCCCCCGAGGAGGTCACGATGCCCCAGATTGGCCTGATGCTGCCGACGGCCGCGCCCGACGCGCGGGCCGACACCGCCGTTACCTTCGCGCGGGCCGCCGAGGCCGCCGGGCTTGGCTCGGTCTGGATCATCGACCGGCTGGTGTTCGACAACGTCGAGCCGCTCGTGGCGCTCGCCGCGGTCGCCGCCAGCACCACGCGCGTGCGGCTCGGCACCAGCGTGCTGCTGGGGACGCTCCGGCCGCCGGCGCTGCTGGCGAAGCAGGTGGCCACGCTCGACGTGTTGTCGGGCGGGCGCGTGATCCTCGGGCTGGGCGTGGGGAGCCGCCCGGACGACTTCGTGGCGGCGGGCGTGCCCTACGCGGCGCGCGGCGCGCGGCTCGCGGAGGCGATGCGCGTGTTGCGGCAGGTGTGGAGCGGCGCGCCGCTGGCGCACGAGGGCCGCGCCTACCAGCTGGCCGCGGGGCCGATCGGTCCGCGGCCGGCGCAGCCGGGCGGGCCGCCGCTGTGGGTGGGCGGCAGCGCCGAGGCGGCGCTGCGCCGCGCCGGCCGGCTGGCGGACGGCTACATCGGCAGCTCGTCCGGCGGGCCGGCGGGGCTGCGCGCGGCCGCCGACACGGTGCGCCAGGCCGCGGCAGCCGCCGGGCGCGATCCCGGGGCCCTGACGATTGCCTGCCTCGTGTGGGCCTCGGTGGACGACGACCAGGCGCGGGCCGACGCGCGGGCAGCCGCCTACATGCGGCACTACTACCCGCCGGCGCGCCAGGGCGTCCCGGCCGCCTCGCTCGTCGGGCCGCCGGCGCTGTGCCGCGAGCGCGCCCAGGAGTACCAGGCGGCGGGCGCCGAGGTGCTGATCGTCGGTCCCGTCAGCAGCGATCCGGCCCACCTCGACCGGCTGCTGAACGAGGTGCTGACGCGGCTGTGACCCCTCTCCCCCGTAGGGGAACGGGGGGACGGCGGGGGCGGAGCCGAAAGCCCTCGCCCCCCGATGGGGCAGGGGAGCGGGGGGGAGGGAGTTGAGGGGCAGGTTCTGGCCCGTGTCTTGCAACGCGCGTCTATGCCTTGCGGGGCACAGAGGCTCCGCGCTGGAGGGAGGGTGACATGTGGCGGATGTTGGTCGCGCTGGCGCTGGTCGGCCTGATGGGACGGCCGGCGGCCGTCGCGGCGCAGGACGAGGGCTGCCCCGATACGCCTGAGGACACGGCCAGCGAGCTGGTGGGCGAGTATCTCGCGGGCGGCCAGTGGGACCTGGCCTACGACGTGCTGCACCCCGAGGCGCAGCTGCGCGTGCCCCGCCAGGTGTTCGCCGCGGCGCGGCAGGCGCAGGCGATCGCCGCGCCGATCCTCGACGTCGAGGTCTTCCCCGCGGACGTGCATCCCGCCTGGACCTGGGGCGTGACCGGCACTGGCTTCACTGCCGTGTCGGAGGTGCCGGTGCGGGTCGCGCGCGGGGCGCCCTTGGGCACGGTGTCGGACGTGGAGATGATCCCGCTGGTCCGCGTGGGCGACTGCTGGCGCTGGCTGCCCCCGCGCCTGCCGTAGCGGCGCCGCGGCCCGGCGCGATCAGCGGTCCTCTGGCGCCGCTGGCAGCGCGGCCGGCGCATCCGCCGCGGTGCCTTTCTCGAGGGTAGCGATCGCGTTCTCGGCGCGCCGCGCGCCGGCCTCGTCGCCCTGCTGCTCGTAGAGCGCGGCGGCGCGGCGCAGGTCGTCCAGGGCGGCTGGCGTGTCGCCGAGGTGGGCGCGGGCGCGGCCGCGACTGTAGGTCGCGCTCGCGTGGTCGGGATTCCGCCGCAGGGCGCGCGTGTAGTCCGCGACCGCCGCCGCGTAGTCGCCCTGTCGGCCGTGGGCCAGGCCGCGGTTGTAATAGGCGGTGGGATCTGCCGGGTTCAGGCGGATGGCCTGCGTGTAATCGTCGATGGCGTTCGCGTCGTCGCCGAGGCGGGCGCGGGCGACGCCCCGGCTGGTATAGATGGCGCTCGCGCTGGGGTCGAGGTCGAGCGCGAGCGTGTAGTCCACGACCGCGCCCTCGTAGTCGTCCAGCCGCGCGCGGGTGAGCCCGCGCTCGTAGTAGGCCTCGGCGGTGGGCCGGCTCTGGAGCGCCTGCGTGTAATCGTCGACCGCGCCGGCCAGGTCGCCGAGCCGGCTGCGGGCGCGGGCGCGGTCGAGGTACGCGAGCGCGTAGTTGGGGTTCAGGTCCAGCGCTCGCGAGTAGTCGTCGATAGCGCCGGCCAGGTCCCCCAGGCGGGAGCGATGGACGCCGCGATCCAAATAGGCGGCGGCAAAGCCCGGGTTCAATTCGATGGCTCGCGAATAGTCGTCGAGCGCGCCCTGGCTGTCGCCTAGCAGCGTGCGGACCCGAGCCCGGTTGTAGTAGATGCGGGCGTTGTCGGGTGCCAGGCGGACGGCCTGGTCGTAGGCCTCCAGCGCCTCCGCGTTGTCGCCGAGCGCCAGGCGGGCCCCCCCTAGCTCGTTGTAGCCGACCGGATCGTTCGGCGCGATGCGCGTGGCCGCGGCGAAATCGTCGGCCGCCTCGGCGGCATCGCCGTTCAGCAGCCGTAGCTGGCCCCGCGCGACGTGGGCCTCGAGGTAATCCGGGTTGAGGCGGATGGCCTGGTCCAGGTCCGCGATCGCGTCGGCGAGGTCGTCGTGGTCGGCCTCGGCGATGGCGCGGGCGAACAGCTCGCCCGGATCGAGCGCGGTGTCGCCCTGCGCGACGGGGGCCGCGCGGGCGCCGGTGGCCGCGGTCAGCAGCGCCCCGGCCAGCACGATCGCCAGGCCAAGGCGGCATCCAAGCTGCACCCGCATCATACTGCACCCCCTCCTGCGAGACGCCCGTCCGCCCACGGAGCGTCGGGCTCCCCGGGCAGGTCCACCCGCTCCGACAGCCAGCATAGGGCGAGCCGAGGCTCGGCCGCCCGCATTTTGCCCCGCCCGCTGCCGTCGGGCGGCGAAGCGCCGCTGGCTGCCCCCTGCTACGGACTCGCACGGGGCGGCACGAGCCGCCGCGCGGCCCGGCGACTTGAAGCGGGCGGGCCGCGCGGGCGATAGTAGCGCAAGGATGCTGGCGTGACGGCGCGGGCCGGACACCCTGGCCCCCGGCGGCCGAATCGCGCGATCCCGCGTTCCGTTCGGCCGGTTGCCCATCCTCTCTTAGGATAACGCGCGCAGCAGGCGCGTCGGCGCCGACGGCAAGCGCCGCGGAGTGAGAAATGGCTTACCTGGTGCTGGTGCGACACGGCGAGTCGGAATGGAACACGCTGGGGCTCTGGACGGGTTGGCGGGACGTCTCGCTCACCGAGGCCGGCCATGCCGAGGCCCGCCGCGCCGCCGAGGCGCTCCGGGGCATCAAGTTCGACGTGGCGTACACGTCGAAGCTCAAGCGGGCGCGGCAGACGCTCGACGACATCACGACCGCGCTTGGCATTCAGGACCTGCCGGTCGTCGAGGACGCGGCGCTGAACGAACGCGATTACGGCGACCTGACGGCGAAGAACAAGTGGGAGGTGGAGAAGGAGTACGGGGAAGACCAGTTTCTCAAGTGGCGCCGCAGCTGGGACTACCCCGTGCCCGGCGGCGAGACGCTCAAGGACGTGTACGCCCGCGTCGCCCCGTACTACGACCAGCACATCCTGCCCGAGCTGAAGGCCGGCAAGAACGTGATCGTGGCGGCGCACGGCAACAGCCTGCGAGCGCTGGTCAAGCACCTGGAGAACATCCCCGACGACGAGATCCCGAAGCTGGAGATCGGCACCGGCGAGGTGTACGTCTACGAGGTTGATCCGAGCGGCAAGATCACCGCGAAGACGATCCGCGCGACCAATCCGAATCGCGGCAAGGTGTAGCGCCGGCCACGGGTCATCAAGCGGGTGCTGGCAACAGCCAACACCTGCTTAATAACCGTTGACCGAGCAGCAGGCGCCGCGGCGGTCGGTCGTGACGCCGGCCGCCGTGGGGCGCGGCGCGGGCGGACCCTCTCGGCAGGCGCGGCGTTGCGCGGCGCGGGGCGGTGTGCCATCATTGCGGCGTGGACGCTACCCGCCTGCTCGGCGTCGATCACTACCTGCTCGCGCTGCTGATCCTCGCGGTGTTCGTGGCTGGCTGCCTGAACGGGACGACGGGGATCGGCTTTGCCAATCTCACGAGCGTGGCGCTGGCCCTCCTGCTGGACGCGCGGGCGGCGGTGATCCTCCTGTCCGGCATCACCCCGGTCGTGATGTTCATCCCCGTCGTGCGCTACCGCGCGGAGATCGGGGTCGTGCGCCGGCTGGCGCCGATGTTCCTGGCCATGCCGCTCGGCGTGCTGGTCGGCTCGTACCTGCTGGTGGCCCTGCCGGCGCCCGCCATCGCGCTCGGCTTAGGGATCATCACCATTATCTCGACGCTGGCGGCGCTCCGCCGCGGCGCGCTGCCGCTGCCGCCGAGCTGGGAGCGCGGGGCGTCGCCGGCCATCGGCGTGCTGGCCGGGGCGGCGAACAGCTCGGTGGGCGTCTCCGGCCCCATCCTGGCGATGTACCTGCTGGCGCTGAAGCTGCCGAAGGCGACCTTCGCCTTCACCGTATCGGCGATGTTCGCCACGATGGGGGTGCTGCGGCTGTTCACGCTGATCGGCCTCGGACAGGTGACGCCCGCGACGGTGGGATTAAGCCTGGCGCTCTGCGTGCCGGCGGCGGCCGGCATCCGCGCCGGCTTCTGGCTCCAGGGCCGCATCGACCAGAAGGTGTTCAACCGCCTGGTGCTCGGCATCCTGCTGCTCACGGGCGTCGAGCTGATCCAGCGCGGCCTGGCGGGGCTGCCGCTGCCCCGGCTGCTCTAACAACCCCTCACCCCCCTGCCCCCCACTCCCGCATAGGGGAAAGGGGGAAGGACGCGGGGGGACCGGGTGGACCTAACCCCCCGCCCAGCGACGCTCGCAGTATTCCGCGTCGCACCCTTCGAAGGAAGGGGGGGCGCCGGGGCCGGCTCCACCGGCCAATCCACGCCCCGCCGTTGGAGGCGGGCGCCAGCTAGGCTTTCGCGGCTTCGCGGACCGGCAGGTAGCGCTCCAGCCAGTCGGCGATCAGGTGGATGACGCGCGGGTTCTCCTGGCCGAACATGAAGTGGTCCACGTCGGTCATCAGGTGTAGCTCGGTCGGCGGCTTCGCGCGCTTGAACATCTCGATCGACTGCTCGGTGGGTGTCACCGAGTCGTTCGCGCTGTGCAGCAGCATCAGCGGCCGCGGCGCGATCTGGCCCACGACGTCCTCGGCGCGGAAGTCGTACATGCTCTGCGCCGTCTCGGCGGGGAAGTACATGATCGACTGGCTGTTCAGGTTGTGGCGCAGGTGCTCGGGGATGGGCACGATGTCGTAGCGCGGCACCATCAGCGACTCGCCGGTGCGCTCGCGGTGGCGCTTGCCCTCCGCGAGCATGTTCGTGAAGCGCGCCCACGCCTCGGGCGTCGGGTGCTGGCCGCGGAACTTGCGCTCGCCGTTGCCCCAGCCGCCCTGTGAGATGACCGCGGCGACGCGCGGATCGACGCCGCCGGTGTAGACAGCGACCGCCGCGCCGAAGCTGCTGCCGATGAGCGCCACGCGGTCGGGGTCCACGTCGGGCCGGCCCTGCATGTAGCTGATCGCGTTCTTCGTGTCCTCGACCTGCTCCAGGCAGATGATGCGCGCGCGCTCGCCCTCGCTCTCGCCGCAGCCGCGGAAGTCGAAGCGCAGGGCGACGTAGCCCCAGTCGGCGAGCTGCCGGGCCGGCCACTCCGAGCCATTGCCGTCCTTGTTGCCGCCGAAGCCGTGGAGCACCAGGAACGCCGGGCGGCGCTCGCCCGGGCGCAGGTCGGCCGGCGTATGCACGATACCCGCCAGCTTCAGCCCATCCGACTCGAACGTCACCCGCTGTTCCATCGCGGCCCCCTTCTCCTCCGCGGCTCGCGTCCACGAGCCTGTCGAGATCGCACCGCTTGCCGGCCGGGCCCGGCCGCCGCCACCGGAGCAGGCCGGAGCACAACCACCGTCGCTAGCGCGTGGCCCGAGGATACGGCACGGCTACACGGGGCGCAACTTCGGCAGGGCGCGGCGCCTCGATGCAGGCGTGGGGCGGCGTCTCCGGTCGCCGGGGTCAGCTCTCGGCGCGTGGCTCGCCGCGGTCGGTGCTGCTGAGGAGCAGGAGGAGGACGGCGCCGACGCAGATGGAGGCGTCGGCCAGGTTGAACACCTGGAAGAGCGGGATGGGCGGCACGTTGATGAAGTCGGTGACGGCGCCGGTCTGGATGCGCTCGACGAGGTTGCCGAACGCCCCGCCGAGAATCAGCCCCGCGCTCAGCCCGCCAAGGAGCGGATGGCCCCGCCAGAAGCCGCCGCGCCACAGGACGAGCGGCACGATCACGGCCGCCGCGAGCGACAGCGGCAGGACGAGCCAGCCCTGCCCGGCCAGCAGGCCGTAGGCCGTGCCGGTGTTGCGCACGTAGGTCAGCACGAGCCAGCCGGGGACGATCTCGCGCACGCTGCCGTCGGCCAAGGCGGCCGTGACGGCTTGCTTCGACAGCGCATCGGCTACCAGGACGGCCACGGTGGCGAGAGCGGCCACGCCGACGAAGCCCACGACCCGGCGGCGCTCGGTGGGTTCGACAACCTTCACGCTTATGCCTAACAGGCGCGCAGCGCGGTGGGCCGCGGGCCCGCGGCCCACCGCGCTGCGCGCTCCACGGAGTATTAGGTTATAGCAGCCGGGCGGTGTGGCGGCCCTCAGACACGCGCGGCGAGGCCGGCCGCCTGGATGCCGGCGAGGGCGCACGCCTCGTCCTCGTCGGACGAGGCGCCCGAGATGCCCACCGCGCCGATTACCTCGTCGCCCTGGTAAATCGCCAACCCGCCCGCCACCGGCACGACCTTGCCCTCGGCCAGCATGCCGATCGCCGCCAGGAACGACGGGCGGTCTTGCAGGCGCTGCCCGAGCGCGCGGCTGCTCGGCGCGTTCATGCCCAGGGCGCCCCAGGCTTTGCCGATGGCCACGTCGGCGCGCAGGATGCCCGCGCCGTCCTCGCGCTTCAGCGCCTTGAGGTGGCCGCCCGCGTCGAGTACTACCACGCACAGCGGCTGCAGGCGCAGCTCGCGGCCCTTGGCCAGCGCCGTGTCGACGATGCGCGCGGCCTGGTCCAGCGTCAAACTCATGTCGCTCCCTCCACCAGCCAGTATTGACAGCGGTTAGCAGGACAAGCGAGCCGGGCAGCGTCGGCCGGGCGGCAGGGGACGAGCCCCGGCCCTACGATGGGTTCGCTTGACCCGCCGGTTAGCAGACCCAGCGGGCGGCAGGGGACGAGCCCCTGCCCTACGACGGGTCCGCTTGACCCGCCGGTTGGCAGTCCCATCGGGGCGGCAGGGCGCGAGCCCTGTCCCTGCCCTATCCGGTCGCGCTCTGCAAGGCTCGATGCCTAGGGAAACCGCTGTAGGCCCCGCGAGGTTGTAGCGCATTGGCGGCCCGCGGTGTCTGGCCGCCGGCACCGCCGCGCGCGGGTGCTCCTGCACGCGCGGGATGCCGCGGGTATAATGCGCCGTCCGCGCGCGGCCGTGGCGGCCGCCGGGGCTGACGTGCCGCACGCCGTGCTGTCCGAGAGGAGGAGCCCGATGGCTCACGATCTGCCCGTGATCGACGCCGATGGCCACGTCGTCGAGCGTCAGAGCGACATCCGCAAGTACCTGCCGGAGCCGTGGAGCCGCCGTGGGACGAGCTTCTGGCCGTCGGACCAGCCGTGGGACAACCTGCTGTTCAACACGCTGGGCAACGAGATGTCGATCGCCAAGATGGCCCCGGACGAAGAGGTGGCCTTCTGGCTCAAGACGATGGACGAGCACGGGATGGACTATGCCGTGCTGTTTCCCACGGGCTCGGGCAACATCACGAAGCTTCGCGAGGTCGAGTTCGCCAAGGCACTCTGCCGCGCGGCGAACACCATGTTCGCCAAAGACTACAGCGCTATCTCCCCCCGCGTGAAGGCCGTGGGCGTGCTGCCGATGCAGGACCCAGTGGCGGCGGCCGAGGAGCTGCGCTACGGCGTCGAGGAGCTGGGCCTGATCAGCTTCGAGATCCTGTCGATGGGCCTGCCGTTCGGGCTGGGCGATAAGATCTACGAGCCGGTGTGGGCGGAGGCCAACCGCCTCGGCGTGCCGCTGTGCATCCACGGCAACCGCCAGTCGTCGGCCGAGGTGGGCGGCGACCGCTTCCGCACCTTCGGCGAGATGCACGCCTACACGTTCACCGCGGGGCTGCTGCTGCACTTCACGAGCGTCATGTGGAACGCCATCCCGCTGCGCTTCCCCAACGTCAAGATCGCCTTCTTGGAGATCGGCGCCACCTGGCTGCCGTACTACCTGGACCGGCTGGACGAGCACTGGGAGCTGCGCGGGGAGTTCGAGGCGCCGCACCTCAAGATCAAGCCGAGCGCGCTGTTCAAGCAGTCGCCGGTGTACGTGAGCCTGGAGGCCGAGGAGACGATGCTGCCCGAGACGGTGGCGCTGCTCGGCGACGAGCACTTCCTCTACGCCTCGGACATTCCCCACTGGGACAACGAGTTCCCGAAGAACCTGGTACGGCTGCGCGAGCACCCGCGCCTGCCGCGCGAGTCCAAGGAGAAGATCCTGTACCACAACGCGCAGGCGCTCTTCGGCATCGGCGCGCGCGCGGGGGCGCCCGCCTAGCGTCGCCCCCGCGCATAGCCGTAGTGGCCCAGCGAGGCATTCAGGAGATCATCCTGAATGCCTCGCTGCTTGTGTCGCCAATGGCGCGACCGCTGCCTCTTCCCCCCGGGCGGCCGCGCTCCAGCCCGGCCCCCCGGGCCGCGCCTCCTGAATTGTTAAGGGGGCGTTTAGGGTGCCGCGCGGGACGTTCAGGGAGCCTTCCGGCGCCGGCTGGCATGCTGGACGCGGGCTTACATAAGGAGTGGGGAGAAGTGGCATGAGTACCCGCGCGCATGGCGTCCTTCTCTGGGTCGTGGCGCTCAGCCTGGTGGCAGTCGGGGGAATTGGGGCCGCCGCCCTGCCGGCACCCGACGCGTCGGCGACCCCGCTCGGCCAGACGACTGGCTTCACGGGCGCCGTCGGGGTAAGCGCCGGCAGCCGCCATAGTCTGGCTCTCAAGGAGGACGGGACGGTCTGGGGGTGGGGCAGCAACGTGGATGGTCAGCTCGGGGACGGACCCGGGCTCGCTACCACGATCAGCTTCCCTGTTCAGGTCATCGGGATCACGGCCGCGGCCGTCGCGGCCGGCTACGGCCACAGCCTGGCCGTCGACTCAGACGGAACGGTGTGGGCCTGGGGCCGCAACGGGGCGGGCCAGCTAGGCGACGGCACGAACATCGACCGCAGCGCGCCAGAGCGCGTCACTGGGTTGTCGGACGTGCGCGCGAGCCCGGTGGCCATCGCGGCCGGCCTGCGGCACAGCCTGGCGCTGAAGAACGACGGCACCGTGTGGGCCTGGGGCGACAATAGCGTGGGCGAGCTTGGCGACGGGACCACGACCGATCGCAATACGCCGGTGCAGGTGAGCGGCCTGGACAACGTCATCGGCATCGCGGCGGGCGCGTCGCACAACCTCGCCGTAAAGTCGGACGGCACCGTGTGGGCCTGGGGCTCCAACGACATGGGCCAGCTTGGCAACGGGGACACGGGTGGCTACAGCACCACCCCGGTGCAGGTCAGCGGCGGCATGACGAACGCCCGCTTCGTGGCGGCCGGCCTGGTCCACAGCCTAGCGGTGAAGGACGACGGGACCGTGTGGGCCTGGGGCGACAACGGCGCCGGGCAGCTCGGCGACGGGACGACGGTCAGCCGCACGAGCCCGGTCCAGGTCAGCGGCGGCATGGTCCGCGTCACCGCGGTGGCCGCGGGCAACTACTTTAGCCTCGCGATCAAGGACGACGGGACGGCCTGGGCGTGGGGCGAGAACGGGGTCGGAGAGCTAGGCGACGGCACGACGACGAACCGCGTGACGCCCGTGCAGGTGAGCGGCGGGATGGCGAACGTGCGCGCGATCGCCGCGGGCGAGCAGCACGGGCTGGCCGTGAAGGGCGATGGCTCCGTCTGGGCCTGGGGCAGCAACCTGGCGGACCAGCTGGGCAATGGGTGTCAGACCACGCACTGCACGAACGAGAGCACGCCGGTGCAGGTGGTGGCTGGCATTCCGAGCGCCGGCTAGCGCCGGGGCGCAGCGCCGCGAACCGCCGCGATGGCGCGCTGGCTCCGAGCCAGCGCGCCATCGCGGCGGTTCCAACGTCTGGGCGGGTGGACGCCTGGCGCGCGGCTAGCCGGTCTGGGGCGAGGTGGGTAGCTCGCCGGTTGGGAGGCCCAGGACCTCTTCCGCGGTCGGCGCCGCCTTGGTGGCCTGGGTCTCGACGCCGCCGGCGGCTTGGCGCTCGCCGCGCTCGTCGAGGGCGTACTGCTCCACGTCCTGCAAGCGCACCTTGAGGCAGACGCGGCCGGCGTCGGCGCTCGCGACGAGGTCGCGCGGGATCCGCAGCAGGTAGTCGGCCCGCGCCGGCCGCACGATGAGCGCGCCGTCGTCGGCCACGCGCTCGACCGCGCCCAGCGGGTAGTCCGTGCATTCCACTATCGCGCCCGGCTCGATCTGCTCTGCCATAGGTTTCCTCCAGCAAGTAGGTTGGTGGGGGACACCCCCACACCCCCCGGCCCCCCGGCCCCCAATTCCGGGGGAAAGAGGAATAAAGGGCAGGTGGGGGGGACACCCCCCACAGCCCCCCGGCAGGGGAGCGCCCCTGCATCCCTGAGGGGCTAGCGGAGCGCATCCAGCAGGGGCGCGGTGTCGCGTCCGTCGAGCTTCATGGCGGCGAGCGGCGTCTGGCCCAGGCTGGGCCGTCGCTCGATGGCCTCCTGCTCGTAGGTCGGCAGGTTCGCCTGGTAGTAGATGCCCAGGGGGATGCGCGGGCCCCACTCGTACGACTTGCCGATCGCTTGCAGCTTCTTGGCGACGATCTCCTCGTGGTCGCTGGCGTCGCGCACGACGGGGTCGTAGCCGTGCTCCTCCAGCTTGTAGAGGCGCGGCTGGCTGTCGCGGGCGCCCTGGTACCAGTCCTTCGTGTACAGGTCGTTGTAGGTCGGGCAGGTCTGGAGCACGTCGATGAAGGCGCTGCCCTTGTGCTGGATGCCCGCGGCGATGAGGCCGGTCAGGTGCTTCACGTCGAGGGCGAAGCCGCGGGCGATGAACGTGTAGCCCGCGCCGACGGCGAGCGCGATGGGGTTGATGCCGTCCTGCAGCGCCGGCTCGGGCATCGACTTCGTTTGCAGGCCGCGCGCCAGGGTGGGCGAGCCCTGGCCCTTGGTGAGGCCGTACACGCCGTTATCGAACACGATGTAGGTGAAGTCCAGGTTGCGGCGGCCGGAGTTCACGAAATAGCCGGCGCCGATGCCGTAGCCGTCGCCGTCGCCGCCCACGGCGAGCACCGTCAGGTCGAGGTTGGCGAGCTTGGCGCCGGTGGCGGTGGGCAAGGCGCGGCCGTGCAGCGTGTGGAAGCCGTAGGCGTTGATGTAGTGCGGCGCCTTGCCGGAGCAGCCGATGCCCGAGAACACGGCCACGCGGTGCGGCGGGATCTGGAGCTGCGCGAGCGCGCTCTGGATCGCCGATAGGATGCCGAAGTCGCCGCAGCCGGGGCACCAGTTGTTGTGGACGTCGGTCTTGTAGTCGCGTGCCGTGAGTCGCGTGTCAACTGCCATCAAAAATCCCCTTTTAGCATGTCGCCCGGCACCTGGGGCCCCTTGCGGTGCTCCCGAGCCGGCCTGAAGGCCGGGCCAGGAGGCTAGCGCCAGGCCCGCCGGTCACGGCGGCGGCTCATTGCGGTCGCCCCTACGCCGACAGATGGGTCACGGCCACGCGGCCCTCCCGCTGGCCGAACGCCTGGCGTAGGCCCTCGACCATCTCCTCCTGCGAGAACGGCCGACCGTCGAACTTCAGCACCTTCACGGGCAGGTCGATGCCGGTCTGCTCGCGGATCAGCGACCCGAGCTGCGCCGTATAGTTGTTCTCGACGAGGATCGCCTGCTTGCCCTGCAGCGCGGCCTGCACCTCGGCCACCGGGAACGGCCGCATCAGCCGTACCTGGAGGAAGTTGCAGCGCGGGCCGCCGCTCGCTGCCAGCTCCGCCAGCGCGTCGAGGATGGCGCCCTTCGTCGTGCCCCAGCCGACCAGCGTGTACTCGGCGTCGGGCGGGCCGTAGAGCCGTACCTTGCGGTCGGCGGGAATCTCGGCGGCGGCCTTGTCGAGCTTGCCCATACGCTTGCGCATCATGTCGATGCGGTTCTGCGCGTTCTCGGTGATGTGGCCGCGCGGGTCGTGCTCGTCGGTGGTGGACCAGAAGATGCCGCCCTCCTGGCCGGGCAGGGCTCGGGGCGACACGCCGCCCTGGACGAGCGCGTAGCGCAGGTAGTCCGTCACCTTGGCACCGCTCGCGCCGTTGCCGTTCGCGTGCTGGCCGTTCCCGCTGCTGCCCGGCAGCGGCGGCAGGGCGGCCAGGGGCCCACGGTCGATGCGCCAGCCGTCGAAGCTCAGCTCGTCCAGCGTCCAGAACGACGACGAGAGGAGCTTGTCCACCAGCACGATGACGGGCATCTGGTAGCGGTCGGCCCAGTTGAACGCCTCGAAGCAGTCCTCGGCGGTCTGCGGCACGTCGCCGGGGGCCACGACGATGCTCGGGAACTCGCCCTGGCCGGGCTGGAGCGCGAAGCGCAGGTCGGCCTGCTCCTGACGCGTCGGCAGCCCCGTGCTCGGCCCGCCGCGCTGCCACAGGACCAGCACCGGGCCGGGCGCTTCGGTCATCGCCGCGAAGCCCAGGCCCTCGACCATCAGCGCCAGGCCGGGGCCCGAGGTGGACGTGGACGCGCGGGCGCCCGCGTGCGCCGCCCCCACGGCCATGTTGATGGCCGAGATCTCGTCCTCGGTCTGGACGACGAGCAGGTCGTAGTTGCGCTGTTGCGCCTCCAGGTACACGTTCTCGTCGGTGGCCGGACTGATCGGGTAATACGACTGGAACGTGAGGCCCGCCTGCAGCTTGGCAATGGCGGCGGCGTGCATGCCGCGGATCAGCATGGGCGTGCGCGCGGGCGGCTCGACCTTCGGCAGCGTGAAGGGGAACGGCTCGGGGAAGTGCTCGCGGATGTGCTCGGCGCCCAGCGCGGCGGCGCGGGCGTTCATCTCGCCCAGCGCCGCGCGGCGCCCGCTGAAGCCCTCCTTGATGACCGCGGCGAAGCAGTCGATGGGGAAGCCCATGAGCGCCAGCGAGGCGCCGACGGCGATGGTGTTGGTCATGACGCGCAGGCGAGCGGCCTGGTCTTCGCGGCCGAACTCGCGCAGCGTCTGGCGCAGCAGATCGTCGAACGGCACGGCGTAGAGCCGCACGTCGTCGCGCTCCAGGTGGGCGGCGTCGAGCTTGATCGCGGCGTCGTAGACCGCGCCGCCGCCCCGGACCAGCTCGTGGAGGTGGCCGCGGTGCTCGGGAAACTCCCCGTGGTGCGGGCCGACGAGCGTCTCCGCGTCGAGCGCCACCATGACGTGGACGGCGTCGAGCGCCGAGCCGCGGTCCTCGGCGGAGATGCGGACGCGCTCGTAGCTGTGCTCGCCCATGATGTTCGAGTGGTACTCGATACTGGTGAACACGCGATAGCCCGCGCGCGTGCAGGCCTTGGCGAACGTCTCGGCCGAGAGATTGATGCCGCTGCCCTGCGGCCCGCCGATCAGCCAGTTGAGGTCCTGTCCGCTCATCGTATCCTCCCACCCTCCATCATACTCACCATATCCGCTTTACGTCTCAAAAAGACCGGGCAATTCGTCGATCGGCGGCGCGCGTCCGTGCAGAGCATTGCAAAACCTGGACCTAGCGGAGCGGGGAGCCGCGACGGCTTGCGCCCGGCCGTCGATTGTGCATAATGCGGGGTGCCGCACGGACACGGCCCGGCTCGCGGCCGCGACCGCGGCGGGGCGGCGAGAGCGACGGAGGGGGACACGCGAATGGGACAGCGTTGGGGGCGAGGCGCGTGGCGCCTGGGCGCGGTGGGACTATTGGCGGCGGGGTGCTGGGTGGCGCAGGCCGGACCAGCCGCGCGCGCGTATACGCCCGAGCAGGTGGCGGCCGGCGCCGAGATCTACGCGTCGTCGTGCGCCAGCTGTCACGGCGCGCGCGGCGAGGGGGCCGGGCGGAGCGCGCCCGATGCGCCGCTGGTGGTCGGGCCGCGGGCGCTGACGGGCTTTCGCAACGCGCAGGAGCTGTACGACTTCACCACCGACTCGATGCCCCAGGACGCGCCCGGCTCGCTGACGGATGAGCAGTACTGGGACGTGGTGGCATGGCTGCTGGCACAGAACAACATCTCCGACGCCAGCGCGCCGCTCGGGCCCAGCACCGCGCCCGGCATCTCGCTGCGCCGCTAGCGCCCCCGGTAACCGGGCGGCTGGCCGCGGCGCTCGGCGAACGCGCAGCGTATCGTCTCGGGCGTTGAGAGGCGGCATGCTTCTTGCGGGTAGCATGAACCAGCCCGCCTGGCCGCCGCGCCGCGCGGGCTGGAGCTGACGAGCGCCGCGGCGGCCCTGAATTGGCGGGGGCGCCGCGCGGGGCGAAAGCGAGGGCCGTGTGCAGACCGGGCTCGAGGCACTGAGTGGGTCGAGCGCCACCGCGACCGAGCGGCCGCCGCGCGTCCTCGCCGTGGACGATGAGCCGCGGATGGTCGATTTCCTGCGGGTCAGCCTGCACCAGCACGGGTTCCAGGTGCAGGAGGCGTCCACGGGCGAAGAGGCGCTGCAAGCGGTGCGCAACGATTTCCCGGACCTGGTGTTGCTCGACGTGGCCCTGCCGGACATGGATGGCTTCGACGTGCTGCAGCGCCTGCGTCTCAGCTCGAGCGTGCCCGTCATCATCGTCACGGTCCACTCGGACGAATCGGACCGCATCCACGGGCTGACGCTCGGCGCCGACGACTACGTTAGCAAGCCGTTCAGCCCGGCCGAACTCGCCGCCCGCATCAAGGCGGTGCTCCGCCGCACGGCGGGTACCGAGGTGGCGCAATCGCCGCTGGTGACGATCGACGAGCGTCTCCAGATCGACTTCGAGGAGCGCGAGGCCATCGTCGAGGGGCGCCGCCTGCGCCTCCGCCCCACCGAGCATCGCCTGCTCTACCACCTCGTCCAGAACGCGGGGCGCACGCTTTCCTTCGAGACGATCCTGGCGCGCGTGTGGGGGCCCGAGTACCGCGAGGAGAGCCACTACGTCCACCTGTACATCACCTACCTGCGCCAGAAGATCGAGCCCGACCCCGCGAACCCGCGCTACATCCTCTCCAAGCGCGGCGTCGGCTACAGCTTCCGCGCCCTCCCCGCGCGGCAGCTTGACAGCTGACTTCTAAGGCAAGTCTAAGCCCCCAGCATTCTGCCGCCGCCATATCGGCGTGTACACTCCTTACGGCGAGGGGACGCTGATCTTACGGGTATACGCGGCACGGAAGCGGCCGCGTGCTCTCCCTCGCCGCGCCCGAAGGGCAGTCTCCAGCTCGAGGTCATCTGTGACCATGACGCCATCTGTGCCTAGCGCCGTGAACGAGCGCCACCTCGCTCGCTGTGTCGAGCAGGCCGCCGCGCACCAGACCCGGGCGCTGGCCTGGCTGCGGGAAGCGCGTGATCCGGCGAGCCCCCTGTCCCCGGCGCGGCGTCGGGCGCTGCTGTTGCTGGCGCTCGAACACTTGCTGCTCGCCCGGCACCTGCTCCAGCGGGGACGCAAGCTGGCGCCGGAGCCGGCCTTGCTGGCCGAGCTGGGCGAGCATCTGGCGCGCCTCGACACGATCGTCGCGAACACCGAGCGGCGCCTGGACGCGCTCGATCTGCAAGCGCGCGCCACCGACGACGAGGCCCTACCCCCCCCGGCTGAGTCGGCCTCCGTGGGCAGCTAACGGGGCTGCCATCCGGTTCCCGTCCGACTACACTGGTGGTATGGACCACCAACCCGGACAGGACACGACGCGCGCGCGCGGCGGACGGCGGCCCGATCGCGGGGCTGGCGCGCTGCCGCCCTTCATCCGCGCGCTGCTGGAGCCGGCCGCGTATCCGGAGCCCCGCCCCGCCGCCGTCGAGCTACGCCAGACCCACATCTCCTACGTGCTCCTCGCCGGCGAGCGCGTGTACAAGATCAAGAAGCCCGTGGCGCTCGGCTTCCTCGATTACTCGACGCCCGCGCGCCGCGCCTACTACTGCCGCCGCGAAGTCGCTTTGAACCGCCGCTTCGCGCCCGACGTCTACCTGGGCGTCGTGCCCATCGTGGAGCGCGCGGGCGCCGTGCGCGTGGGCGGGCGCGGGCGCGTGGTCGAGCGCGCGGTGGCCATGCGTCGCCTGCCCGAGGAGGGCATGCTCACGCGCCTGCTCGCGGCCGGCACCGCGACGCCCGCGCTCCTGGAGCAGATCGCGCGGCGGGTGGCCGCGTTCCACGCCGCCGCCGCGGCCGGGCCGCGCGTCGCTCGCTACGGCACGCCCGGCGCGGTGCGGCACACCGTGCAGGACAATCTCGCCCGCTGCGCGCCGTACGTCGGTCGCACGCTCGACGCCGCGACCTACGCGCACCTGCAGGCGTGGACGGCGGCTTACTTGCGCGAGCAGCGCGACCTGTTCCAGCGCCGCGTGGCCGAGCAGCGCATCCGCGACGGCCACGGCGACCTGCACGCCGCCAGCGTGTGCGTCGTCGACGCCGCGGCCTGGCGGGACGGCGCGCTGGCGCCGTGGACGCCCCCCGGCCACGCGGGGACTCCGCCTCGTCATGACGACGCCGAAGGCGAAGACCGGCCGTCGCCCCGCGACTCGCAGGAACACGGGGCCGAGGAGGTGGGCGCCCGGCAGGCTCGGGGGGGCGACGAGGCCGGCTCGCCCGCGGAGGTGATCCTCTTCGACTGTATCGACTTCAGCAGCCAGTTGCGCTGCACCGACGTAGCCGCGGAGGTCGCGTTCCTGGCGATGGACCTCGATCGCCACGGCCGCGCCGACCTGCGCGCGGCGTTCGTGGAGGCCTACGTCGTCGCCAGCGATGACCGCGCCCTGCCGACGCTCCTGCCGTTCTACCAGAGCTACCGCGCGACCGTGCGTGGGCTGGTAGCCAGTATCGCCGCGGCCGACAAGCAGCTGGATGGTGCTGCTCGTGCCGCCCAGCGCACGCTCGCGCGCGGCTACTTCGACCTCGCGCGCTACGCGTACACGGGGGGGGCGCGGCGCCCGTTTCTCCTGCTGCTGGGCGGCCTGCCCGCCAGCGGGAAGTCGACCCTGGCGCACGCGCTCGCCGAGCGGCTCGCGCTCGTACCGCTGAATTCCGACGTGGTGCGGAAGGAGCGCGCGGGGCTGGCGCCGACCGCGCGGCAGGGGGCGCGCCCCGGCGCCGGGCTGTACACCGCGGCGACCACCGACGCGACATACGCCGCGCTACTGGACGCGGCCCGCGGCTGGCTAGAGCGCGGCGTCTCGGTCGCGCTCGACGCCTCGTTCCGCCGCGCCGACCACCGCGCGGCCGCCGTGGCGCTGGCCGCGCGGCTGGGCGTGCCCTGGCTGGCGGTGGAGTGCGTGTGCGCGCCAGACACTGCCCGGGCGCGGCTGGCCGCGCGCGCGCACGACGTCCAGGCGGTGTCCGACGCGGACTGGGCGGTGTATCAGCAGCTGGCCGCCGAGTGGGAGCCGTGGGAGGAGCTGCCCGCCGGGCGCCATCGCCGCGTGGATACCGGGCGGGGGCTGGATGCGGCGGTGGAGGCCGTGCTCGCGGCGGTGCGCACGCTGGCGTGAGCGTGACCCCGGGGCGGCGTGACGCGAGCGGGGGGAGGGGCCGGCAAAAAGTTTCACAGCGGCGGGCAGGTAACCCTGCCCGCGGAGCGAAATCAGTGGTATAGTGAGGGCATCTGGACCGCGCGAGCGGCCCAGGTCCCCCTCCCAGGTGGGGAGAGAGTGAGTCGGCACCTCACTCTCTCCCCCTGCCCTTCTCTTAGTCAAACGTAAGAACCGCCCGCGCGTTACACCTTGGCCGCCGGGACTACCGACCGCTGCTGGCGTCGCTCAGCCAGAACACCAGCGTATCGCCCTGGCGCTGGATCTCCAGCGACTTGCCCTCCGCCTTGGCGGCGGCCTTCAGGCGCGCCCGGACGCTGATCGGGCGATCCCCCTCGCCCAGCTCGATGCGGCCGGCCGTGTTCGCGTCCAGGGCGGCCACGTACTCGCGGTACTCGGTCTCGGCGAGGCGCCGCGGGGCCATCACCAGGCGCCGTGCCTCTTGCAGAGGGATTACTTCGAAGGTCGCCACAGGTTTCCCCCCCTTATCACAAGTTGTGCTCCCCCTCGCATTCTACTCAGCAAGTCCCTGAAACGAAAGCACTAGACATAGCTCCTCGGCGCTCGGCCGAGGATAGGATGTATGTTTGGCGAAGCCAGACATCCACACCAACCTGGGCCGGCAGCTTAGCGCGGAAGCCGTGAATGGGAGCGTTAAGGGAGCTTAAGTCAAGTCTTGGTGCTCCGGAGCGGGCATGGCTGGGCGCGCGGGTGCTAGTGGCTGCGCCATCGGGGCACGTCGCGCGGAAAAGAGATGTAAGGTGGCGCCCGAGCGGGCGTGAACCGGGGCGATCGCCATCCACCGTGGCGCGGCGGGCGCTATGCGTGTCTCGTCTACACAAGGGCCGCGCCGCTGCCGACAATCTCTCTAGTGGCGCGCGTGCCTCCTGGCACGGCGCGCCGGTGCGCACATCGCAGTCGGGAGGTTAGGCAGATGGCGCAGTCCGCTTGTCCGGCGGGGCACCCACGTGAGCTGGGCGCGCGGTGCCTGCGGGGGGTGCGGCAGGCGCTGCCGGCGGGGCGGTCGCTGCCCGCCAATGTCTGGTCCCAACGGCATCGAGGAATTCTCGTTGTGCTCGCCCTACACGTCGTCGGGCTGTTCTCCCTGGGGCTCGTTCTTGGGGTTGGGTGGGAGCACAGTCTGGCAGAAAGCGGGCTGGTGGGGCTCGCCACGCTGCTAGCGGCCTCGGGCCGGGGCAGTCGCCGCCTGCGGGCGACGCTCGCCAGTCTGGGCCTTGTCACGGCGTCCGCGGTGCTCATTCACCTGTCCGGCGGCTACGTCGAGATGCACTTCCACTTCTTCGTGGTCGTGGCGGTCATCACGCTGTACCAGGACTGGGTACCGTTTCTGGTCGCCATCGTCTACGTTGTGCTGCACCACGGTGTGGTCGGCGTGCTCGATCCGACCGCCGTGTTCAACCATCCCGACGCCTGGGCGCACCCGTGGAAATGGGCGGCTATCCACGGGGCGTTCGTGCTGGGCGCGAGCGCGGCCAGCATCGTCGCCTGGCGGCTCAACGAGCACCAGGCGTCCCACGACCCGCTGACCGACCTGCCCAACCGCGGCCTGTTCCACGAGCTAGCGTCGCGCGCGCTGGCGCGGGCTGCCCGTCGCGATGGGGCCGTGGCCGCGTTGTTTCTCGACTTGGATGGCTTCAAGAGCGTCAACGACACTCTCGGGCACGCGGCGGGGGACCAGATTCTCGTCGCGGTTGGCAAGCGCTTGCGTGGCGGCTTGCGCCCTGGCGACATCGTCGCACGGCTGGGCGGGGACGAGTTCGCCGTCTTGCTCGAGGACCTGCATCGCCCCGACGACGCATCGCGCGTGGCCGAGCGGCTGTTGGAGGCGCTGCGCCCGCCTGTCGTGCTGCAGCGCAAGGAGCTGTTCGTGCGCGCCAGCATCGGGATCGCGCTGAATGCGTCGGGGCACGAGGATGCCGATCAGCTCGTGCGGAACGCCGACGTGGCGATGTACATCGCCAAGGGCAACGGCAAGGGGCGCTACGAGGTCTTCGAGCCGAGCATGCACAGGGCGCTGCTTGACCGGCTGGCGCTCAAGGCCGACCTCCAGCGTGCCGTGGAGCGGGGCGAGTTTCTGCTGCACTACCAGCCGACCGTGGTACTCCAGACGGGCCGGGTCGCGGGGGTGGAGGCGCTGGTGCGCTGGCAGCACCCGCAACGCGGCCTAGTCCCGCCGCTCGAGTTCATTCCCCTAGCGGAGGAGACGGGGCTCATCGTGCCGCTGGGTCGCTGGGTGCTCGAGCAGGCGTGCCGGCAGGTGCGCCGCTGGCAGCTCGAGTATCCGGGCGATGCGCCGCTGACGCTTAGCGTGAACCTGTCGCCTCGCCAGCTCCAGCAGGCCGGTCTCGTCGGGGAGGTCGGCCGCGCGCTGCGGGAGACGGGCCTGCCGCCGGCCAGCCTGGTCCTGGAGATCACGGAGAGCGTGCTGATGCAGGATACGCAGGCGACGATTGGCCGGCTGCAAGAGCTGAAGGCGCTGGGCGTCCGCCTGGCGATCGACGACTTCGGGACCGGCTATTCGTCGCTCGGCTACCTGCAGCAGTTCCCGATCGACGTGCTGAAAATCGACAAGCTGTTCGTGGACCGCATAACGACCGGGACCGACAACTCGGCGCTGGTGCGCACGATCATCGAGCTGGGCCGCACGCTCGCGCTGCAGACGGTCAGCGAGGGAGTCGAGGACCGCGAGCAGGTGACGCGCTTGCGAGAGCTAGGCTGCGATCTGGGGCAGGGATATTTCTTCGCCCGGCCTCTGGACACCCAGGCCCTGGAAAGCCTGCTCGCGACCGGCGCCCCGGCCCTGGCGGCGAAGGCGGTCGCGTCGGCGCCGCCCGCGGCGGCCAGCCCGGCCGCCTAGCACGCCGTGTGGGGGTCAGAATGGGCGGGGCGGGCCGCGAGGTTACGGCTGGAGGGCGCGGCAAGCAACGCCCCTGATCTGGCGTAGCGCGCGTGACGCGATGCCCCTGGTGCGCCATCGGACCGTGTGGCGCCCGCGGGCGCGATCAGGTCCATCCTGGTAGACAGGGCTACCCCGGCTACCGCGTCGCGCCGCCCAGGAAGTGCGCGACGATGCGGTTGTACTCGTCGGCCTGCTCGTACTGCGGCCAGTGAGCGCAGTTGCTGAGCAGGCGGAACTGGCCGCGCGGCAAGAGGTCGGCGGCGCCCTCGGCCTCCTGCCAGGTCGTGCCCGGGTTGTCGCTCGTCCAGAGCACGAGCGTCGGGTGGGACACGCGGCGCAGGTGGTCGGGCGTGATCACGTCGGGGTTCGGCCGGTCGCCGCCGCCGAGCGCGGCGCCCTCCAGGATGCGCGGCATGACCCGCTGGGTGGCGGGATCGGCGTAGATGCGGAGGCGCGTCTGCACCAGCTCGTCGGTGATGTCCGCGGGGTCTTTCACCAGCCATTCCAGGCGGCGGCGCACCGTGTCCGGGTTCGGGTTCTCGACGGCCTCCTTCGTGAGCCGCGCCATCTCGGCGCGCTGCGGCGGCACGATCTGCTGCGCCTCGGAGAGCTTCAGCCCCGCCGCCGTATTGAGGATCAAGCGGTCCACGCGGTCCGGGTGCTCTAGGGCCAGCCACAGCGCCACCCAGCCGCCCAGCGACTCGCCGTTGACGTGCGCCCGGTCCGCGCCGACCGCATCGAGGAACGCGACGACGTGGCGAGCGTAGTCGCGCGGCGTGTAGGCCAGGTCGGGCTTGTCGGTGAAGCCGTGGCCCACCAGGTCGAGCGCGTAGACGTGGAAGTGGGCGGCGAGCGGCATGACGTTGCGGATCCAGCTCTCGGCGTGGCCGCCCGTGCCGTGCAGCAGCACCAGCGGCGGTCCGCTGCCCGCCTCTAGACAGCGCGTGCGCACGCCGCCCGCGTCGTAGTAGCGGACCTCGCCGCCCAGCATGTCCAGCCAGAACGTACTCACCAGTCCTCCACCTAGGCGGGGAGCGCCATTACGGCGACCCGTTCGCTATGCGGTGATCTCGCGCCAGCTCTTGGCTTCGACGAACTGCGCTAAGTGGCCAACGTTCTCGGTCACTATGGCTCCGCCGACCTGGAGAGCCTGAGCGGCGAGGATCACGTCGCCATCCAACTCTTTCGGATCCGCTGTTGGCATACCACGCCGACGCGCCGCGGCCCATAGCTCCGCCGCTCGCTGCATCGTGGCAGTAGTCAAGGGCAGGTAGGTCAACGCTTCCTTGAGGCGGTCGAGGCGCTGGAGTGAAGCGCCCAGACCCTCTATCTAATGGAAAGCTACGGCGCACTTCGTAGTCGACGATCTCTGGCAGAATCACGAGCGTGTTTGCGGCCAAAATTCCGGCTAGCCAGGTGGCAAGTTCGCGATTCGGGCGGGGATGGGCGATGCGCCCTATGGGGCCGGAATCGAGAAGTAGGATACTAGCCATCGAAGCGCGGACGGGTCGAAAGCCGGTGAGCCTCGATCGCGCGCCTGGCGATGGGCCAGGTCGCCTCGTCGTAGCCCGATTCATCGGCCAGCCACTCGCGTAGCAGCAGCCTGGCAGCCTCGTTCCTCGGCCTCTGCTCGCTCGACGTTGGTTCCGGCACGACCACCCGCTGCGCCTCGACGTTGCTCGCCACGCTGCCCTCCGCCATACCTCGGACGTACCCCGCGGCCGGCACGCCCGAGCACATGCTATAGCATACTCGTTCCATGCGCCAAAGGTCGACGTGCCCTGGCTATCCTAGTGGCCGGACGTCGCCAGCGCCGCCTCCACTCGCATGGGCCAGGGCGAGGCGGGCGCGCCCGCTCAGCCGTGGTCGGCGGGCGCGCCCGCGGCGGCCGGGGCGGCCGGCTCGGCGAGGACGACGCGGCGGTCCTCGTCGGCGGCAGCCGTCGTCGCCTCGTTGCGGAGCGCTTGGAGGCTGTCGGAGAAGCGGACCGGATAGGCGGGTGCGTCGTTCAGCGCCTTGTAGCGCTCGGGCAGCGCCCCGAGCTGCTCGCGGGCGTGCTCCCAGACCTCGCTGATCGGCGGCAGGCTGCCCGGCACGATACGGCCGTTCAGGACGACCGGCCGCAGCAGCCGCTCGGCCCCCGGCGGCGCCACCTCGTCGGCCAGGCAGACCAGATCGTAGGCGAAGCTGCCGACGCGGTAGACCTCCTTGCGGCCGGGCCAGGTGGTCTTCGGCCCGGCTACCTTCACAGGGTAGGCCATCGTGCCGTCGGGCTGGCGGTAGGCGACCTCCTTGTACACGCCGCCCAGCGCGCCGCCCTCCACGCCCTGCTCCACGCCGCCCGCGCCCACGGCGAGCGCGGTGCCCACGCCGAACGCGTCGAACGGGGCGCCCGCCGCCAGCAGGTCGGCGATGCGCCATTCGTCGAGGTCGCCGCTGCCGAGGATCCGCACGTCCTGCAGCCCGGCCTCGTCGAGCACCGCGCGCACGTACTTCGCGTCGGCCACCAGGTCGCCGGAGTCGAGGCGGACCGCGGCCAGGCGATGGCCCAGGCGGTCGCGCACGCGCCGCGCCACGCGGACGGCCGTGTGGATCGCGCGGCGCACGTCGTAGGTGTCGAGCAGCAGCGTGTAGCGGTTGAACGTCTCGGCGACCGCCTCGAAGGCGTCCTCCTCGCTCGGGAAGCACTGGACCAGCGCGTGGGGGATCGAGCCCGTGGCCGGCAGGCGGAAGCGGAAGGCGGCGGCCAGGAAGGAGGTCGACGTGCAGCCGCCGATGTAGCTGGCGCGGGCCACCGTGAACGGCTCCTGCGCCCGCCGCGCGCCGAACTCGGCCACGCGCCGCCCCTGCGACGCCCACACGACGCGCGCCGCCTTCGTGGCGATCAGCGTGGAGAGGTTGACCGCTTGCAGCAGGCCGGACTCCAGCAGCAGCGCCTCGCAGAACGGCCCGGTGACGCGCAGCAGCGGCTCCTCGGCGAAGGCGACGGTGCCCTCGGCCATCGCCAGCACCTCGCCGGTGAAGCGCAGGCCGCGCAGGAACGACAGGAAGCCGCGGTCGTAGTCGCGGACCTGCTGGAGGAAGGCGAGGTCTTCGTCGCTGTAGTGGAAGGCCTGCAGGAACTCCAGGGCCTGCTCCAGGCCGGCGACCAGCAGGTAGGCGCTGCCGAACGGCGCGCGGCGCGTGTACAGGTCGAAGGTCGTCTCTTGCAGCTTCCCGTGGCGCCAGGCTACGTAGGCCGCGTCGGGATGGTAGAGGTCGGTCATGAGGCCCGGGTGGTAGGCGACGTAGCTGCGGTTGAGCGACGCTTCCTCGGGCGCCAGCGGCGGCACCCACTCGTCGGGCGAGAGCGGCGCGCGCTTCGGCCCAGCGGCCCGCGCGCCGCCGGGCCAGGCGTTCTCGCCGTTCATCGCGTCACACCCGCGCTGGGCCGGAGGCGTGCCCCGGCCGCCCGCATGGCGTCCAGCGCTCGCGCCTCGTCGTCCGGCTGCAGGTTCACGGCACTCACGGTGTCCGCCAGCACGGTCACCTCGAAGCCGTGCTGGCGCGCGTCGAGCACCGACGCCTTGACGCAGTAGTCGGTGGCCAGGCCGCCCACGTACAGGTGCCGCACGCCGCGCTCGCGCAGCAGATCGGCCAGCGGCCGGCCCGCGGCGTCGCGCGCCTCGAAGGCGGAATAGGCGTCCTCGTCCTCCCCCACGCCCTTGGACACGACGATGGTGCCCGCCGGCAGGTGCAGGTCGGGATGGAACTCCGCGCCCGGCGTGCCCTGCACGCAGTGCGCGGGCCAGGTGCCGCCGTGCTCTTGGAAGTGAATCGTGCGGGGCGGGTGCCAATCGCGCGTGGCGATCACCGGCCGCCCGGCCGCCGCGAAGCGGGCCGCGGCGGCGTTCAGCGGCGCCACGACCTGGTCGCCCTTGGCCACGGCGAGCGAGCCTCCGGGACAGAAGTCGCGCTGCACGTCGATCACGATCAACGCGCTATCCGGCTCTGGCGTCCAGTCCATGTTGCCGCTCCTTTCCGGTGAGCTAACCGCGCGTCGCCAGCAATTATTTCCATGATGATAGCATATCCGCCGGCGGACGCAAGCGTGCGCAGCCTAGCCGTTGGAGAGGTAGTTGATGGCCCGCGCCACGACCATCGTGATCACCACCACGGAGATCGCGATCTGGCACATCTGCAACAGCTTGGCGCGGCGCGAGAGTACCTGGATGTCCGTTGGCCCGAACGCGGTGCCCGTGGTGAATGCCAGGAACAGGTAGTCGACGTAAAGAGGGTGCCAGCAGGGATAGTCGGGCAGCGTCGCCGCCTGTGCCGGGAACAGGAAGTCGCGCGGCGCCCAGCGATTGCCCAGGCGCTGCATGTGGCCGCCGCCGTCGAGCAGCCAGTACCAGATGGTGAAGAGCAGCACGTTGTTCAGCCAGATCAGCACCCCGTCGAAGAGGAGGCCGTTGCCGCGCGTCTCGACGTGCCGGGGCGAGGGCACCGCGAGATCGATCGCGTTGAGTATCAAGCCCACGGTGAACACGACCATAATGGCCACGACGACGCGGCGCACCGATACCATGTGGCCGGTCAGGTACAGCCCGAGGGTGATGGCTACCAGCGTCCAGAGTAGCCCGTGCCAGGCATCCTCCACGATGGCGGTGGGCAGCAGGCGGTCGAGGGGCGTGGTGCCGAAGTTCAGCACCGAGTCCAGCACCTGCTCGACCACGGTGATGAGCAGCAGGTTCACGACGAGCGGCCAGCCGTGCGCCAGGTGCTGGCGATACTGCCCCGGGGGCTGGCGGCGGAGCATGCCCGCTCAGCCGGACCGGCCCAGCCGGCGCTCCAGACGGGCCTGCGCGGCCGGCTTGAGCGGCAGCTGCCAGCGACGGGCGAGCGCCGCGGCGGGTAGGGGGGCGTCGGGGCCGCGCGCGGGCATTGACGGCTCCTCGGCGTCGCTAGCGCGCTGGCGCGGCCGACGAGCCGCCGAAGCGCGGGGCCTCCGGCGCGCGGACGGTCGGCGCGGCGGCCGGAGCGGCCGGGGCGGCTGGGGCTGCCGGCTGGGGCGCGGCGGTCGGGCGCACGGCGGTTGGCGGGCTCACCGGCGCGACGGGCGCGGCGGTGGGCGGCAGCGGGCCGCGAGCCGGCTCGGTCGGGGGCGCCGCGGGCACGGCCTGCGGCACCGCCGTGGGGCGGACGGCGGTCACGACGGCCGGCGCGGCCGTGGGAGCGAGCGTGGGGGCCGCGCGCGGCGCCTCGGGCGCCACCGTCGGGCGCACGGCGGTGGGTGGCGGCGCCACCGTGGGCGGCTCGCTGCGGCCCGGCGAGGCGACGACGGCCACGGTCGGCGCGGGAGCTGGCGGCGCGCTGACGCGCGGCGTGCTCGTGCTCAGCGCGCTGGTGGCGGCCGTCGCCAGCGGCGTGGCTGCCGTGGCCGTCGCGCCGCCGGGCAGCGCCGTGCCCGTGCCGGGGCCGGCCGTCGCCACCACGGCCGGCGGCACCGGCGTGGGGCGCGCGGCGGGGTTCGGCGCGCGCAGCGTCGAGCGGGCGCGCGTGCCGCCGGGCGCGTTGAAGTAGTCGTAGACGGCGCGGCTGAGCGCCGCCTCGGCCTGCGTCACCTGCCCGACGTCGGGCGCCTCCTCCGCTAGCAGCGCGATCACGTAGGTCGCGTCGGGCGAGTAGACGATGCCCACGTCGTGAACGACGCCGTCGAGGTTGCCCGTCTTGTGGGCCACGGGCACGTCGCGCGGCAGCTGCGCCGGCAGGCGGTCGTTGACCTTCTGGTCGAGCATTAGCTCGACCATCTCCGTGCTCGCGGCGGCGCTCGGTCCACGGCCCAGCGCCAGCAGCTCCAGCAGGTGCAGCATGTCGCGGGGCGAGGTGGTGATCTGGTCGCCCGCCTGGCGCGTCTCGCGCATGCCCAGGTCTTGCATCGTGCTATTGATGTTCGCCCACCCGACCCGGTCGGCGAGCAGGTTCGCCGTGGCGTTGTCGCTGCGGGTGATCATCTGGTCGAGCGCCCAGTCGACGCTGACGGACGTGCCGACGGGCACCGCGAGCGTGCCCAGGTCGAGCCGGGCGTAGTTGTCGGTGAGGGTCAGCATCTCGTTGAAGCTCAGGCGGCCCGCCTCGTGCTGGCGGTAGGCCTCGTACATCACGGTGAGCTTGAACAGGCTGGCCGACGGGAAGGCGCGATCGGCGTTCACGAGCACGCCCTCGCCGGTATCGAGGTTCTTGATCGCCACGCCGAAGATGCCGCGTAGCTCGCCCAGGCGCTTGTGCACGAGGTCGACGAGTTCGGGCGACGTGGTGAACGCTTTGGCGCCGGTCGGGCCGGGCGGGGCCACGTCCGGGCTCTGGGCGTCGAGCACCGCGAGGGGGGCGCGCGCCGCGGGCACGACGAGCGTGGCCACGGGCGGCGAGGCGACGACCGCCGGCGGGGGGCCGCCGATGCGGTCGCTGCCGACGACGATCTGGAGCAGCACGAAAGCGAGCAGGCTCAGCCCGAGGACGAGCGCGATGATCGCGGCGGCCGGGCCGCCCGGGGTGTGCCGGCGCGCCTGGCCCCGCCGCGCGGAGAGCATCGGACGATTGGGGCGGCGGGCGCTCTGCGGTCCCGCGCTGGGCATCTCACGCGTTGGCGACTGATCGGTTCTCCCTGCCACACCCGCTCCGAGCGTCCCCATCGTGGGTCGGCGTACCACCAGCCGCCGCCGCGGCCCGTGCGCCGCCCGCCCGTACCGGGCGCCGGTGCGGATTGTAGCACGCTCCCCTCCCGGCCGGCAGGCATTCTGTGACCGGTTCGTGACGTGGGCCGGCGCCAGGCCGCCGGCGGTCGTGTCCGGCGCGCATTGCTTGAGGGGGCCGGGACGCCTTTGCTAGCATTTCCCGACGTTCACCCCGGAGACGCCATGCGCAAGCTCGCGCTCATCCTGCTCGTGCTCGCGGCGCTGCTCGCGCTCGGGAGCTGCCGCGCCGGCGCGCCCCTGCTCGGCGCCGTCTATACCAGCGGCCCGGCGCTGCGCGTGCTGGGCGATGGCGTGACTCAGCCGGTCGTCGTCCACTACTCGCTGGGGCGCCCGGCCGACGTGTCCGTGTGGCTGGACGGGCACGACGGCAACCGCCTGGTACTGCGCGAGCGCCAGCCGCGCCCGCCGGGCGACGATTATCAGCTCAGCTTCGACGGCACCTACGCCCCGACGCCGGACGGCGTGGAGCGCCGGGTCGTCGCGCCGGGCGCGTACCGCGTGACGGTGCAGGCGGTGGACCAGCAGGGCTACCGCGAGGAGAACAGCGCCGAGGTGGCGGTGGCGGCCGCCGACACGGACCCGCCCCGGATCGAGAATCTGGTCGCCGATCCCCAGACCATCTCGCCCAACTTCGACGCGATCGACGACGTGGCGCAGATCAGCTTCCGCCTGACCAAGGACGCCCGCGTGTCGATCTACGCCACGGACGAGCAGGGCCGCAAGCAGTACGTGGGCGTGCGCGACGACAAGCGCGACGCCGGCGAGTACGCGGAGACGTGGGCGGGCGTGGTGAACGAGCGGCCGCTGCGCGACGGCCTGTACTACTACACGGTCGAGGCGCGCGACCGCGCGGGCAACGTGAGCGTCGCGCGGGTGCCGGTGCTGCTGGACGCGGGCGGCGTCCCCAAGGCGAAGATCACGTCGGTGTACATCGCCCCGCGGCAAGTCTTGCTGGGCGGCTCGGTAAGCGTCGAGATCGGCGTGCGCAACATCGGCGAGACGGTGCTGCGCACGCAGGGCCCTGACCCCGGCTACACCTACAACAGCTACGAGAGCTTCGGCTCGATCGAGAACGGCGCCTACATCGACCGCGCCGGCTTCTGGCGGGTGGGCATCGACTGGCAGGGCGCGCCGACCACCGCGGGCGCGCGCTATCCCTATCGCTGGGGCTTCGGCCACGACCTGGCGCCCGGCGAGGAGGTGACCGTCACCGGCACCATCCAGATGCTGCACAAGGTGACCAAGATGTGGCTCTACGGCGGGCTCGTGCAGGAGGGCCACCGCTATTGGGACGACGGCGTAGGCCGCTCGCTGGTCGAAGTGAGCTTCTAGTGACGACGCGCCCCGCGGGGCCGCCAGCCGCGCAGGGGCCGGGGATCACCGGGGCGGTGCTGGCCCGCGACGAGGCGGCGTTCATTGGCCCCTGCCTCGCCAGCCTGGGCTGGGCCGACGCCGTGCTGGTGCTGGTGGACGACCGCACGGCGGACGCCACGGCCGAGATCGCTCGCCAGCACACCGACCAGGTACGGGTGGTCCCCTTCGAGAGCTTCCCGCGCTTTCGCAACCGCGCGCTGGCGCTCGCCCAGACCGAGTGGGTGTTCTTCGTGGACGCCGACGAGCGCGTGCCACGGGCGCTGGCCGCCGAGGCGCGCGACGCCGTGGCGCGGGCCGCCGCGGACGGCACGGCGGGCTACTGGGTGCCGCGGCGCAACCGCATTCGGGGACAATGGGTGCGCGGGGCCGGCTGGAGCCCTGACTATCAGCTGCGCCTGCTGCGGCGGACCGCGGCGCGCTACGCGCCCGGCGGACTGGTCCACGAGGTTGCCGCGCTCGACGGCCCGGCGGGCTGGCTGCGGGAGCCGCTGATCCATCTGAACTACGACACGCTCGCGGAGTTCGTGGCGAAGCAGCGGCGCTACGCCGCGCTGGAGGCCGAGACGCGCTGGCGGCAGGGCGAGCGAGTCCGCGCCCGCGCCTACCTGGGCCAGCCGGCGCGCGAGTTCTGGCGGCGCTACGTCACCCTGGGCGGGCGCCGGGATGGCGCGCTCGGGCTGCTGCTGGCCGCCTACCTGGGCTACGCCGCGCTGCTGCGCACGCGCCGCCTGGCCCGGCTCTGGCGCGAGCGTGGCGTGCCGCCACGGGTTGCCGCGGGCAGCGCGCCGCGCCTGCCCGCGCCCGGCGCTGCGCGCTCAGCGGGCTGAGCGCTCGGTGGCGGGCGTGATGTTCGACGGCAGCCAGAAGTGGGCGGTCACGTTCGTGGCGCCGATGATGCGCAGCTCGCGCATGATGCGACGGTTGTCGTCGCCCTCGACGAACGAGCGCCAGGAGTCGAGGCTATCGAACTCGATGGTGACCATCACCTGCGGCGTGCTCTCCATCGGGTTGCGGAACGTGCGGAACTCCTCGACGCCGGGATGGCGCAGCACGGTCGGAATCCAGTCGTTGCGCGCCTTGTTGGAGTACACCGTGAGGTTCTCGCGGTGGGTAGGCAGGTCCCAGGTCATCACGTAGAGGACCATTTTCTCGCATCCCGCTGTAGAATCGTGGACGCGGCCGCCGCGGCGCTCGCCCCGCTGGTAATCTCAGTATACGCCGCCGCCCGGGCGCCGCGTAGCCCCGCGACGTTCGCGGCGCGCGAGCGTCGCGGCCGCGCTTGCGCTACCATCAAGTAAGCAAGCCCCCAGCCTGGAGAGGTAGCGTGAGCGACGATCTGGCGCGGCGCACCGATCGCTATCGCCCGGTCTGGCGGCCGGTGGCCGAGCAGCGCTATCGTGGCTTCCGGCTGCTGGTGCGCGAGAACGTCAGTCCGGCCGCGCGGCAGCTAGTCCGCGACATCAACACGTTCTTCCCCGAGCGTCGCTGGAGCTTCATTCCGTCGCCGCGCGGGTGGTACGTCTTCTGCGCCATCGCGGAGGAGCCGGACCCGCTGGCCGACCTGATCGTGACGCGCACCTTCGGCGCGCACCGCAGCCACGCGAGCGCTGGCCACACCTGGTGCAACGACACGCTGCAGCCGCGCCCCGACGTGATGAACCTCGACGAGCCCGATCTGCTGGTGCGCCTGCACGAGCAGGTGGACCGGTACCTCGCCGCCCGCGCCGTCCTCGTCGAGCGGCTCACGGCGCTCCGCGCCCGCGCCGAGCAGCCCGAGTAGCGCCGCGGCGCCCGCGCCGCGCGTCCGACGGCCGTACGAGCGTAGGTTTCCTCTCTCTCCGCGGACAAGCGCCAGGGTCGGGGCCAGCGGCGTGGTAGCATGGTGCGTCCCCAATGAGCCGCGGCGCGCCAACACGGCGGGGGCCTGGAGTCGGACCGATGCCACGAGCACTTGTCCTTGGTTGGCCCGCGCTCGCCGTGCTGCTGTTAGCGGCCGCCTGCGCGCCGAGCGCCGGCCCGCCGGCCGCGCCACCCACGGCTGTGGCGGCGCCGGCCGCGAGCCAGCCGGCGACCACCCCCTCCGCGGCCGGCGGGGCTACAGCCGGCCCTGCCGCGCCGGGCGCGGCGAGCGTTCCGCTGGCGCCCGTCGGCCGGGCGCGCGTCGCGGTGCAGAACGTGGCGGGCGACGTGCTGATCTACGCCGCCGACAAGCTGGGGTACTACCAGCAGGAAGGGCTCGACGTCGAGATCGTGCCGATCCTCGACGCCACGCAGATGACGCCGGCCCTCGCTACCGAGCAGATCGACATCGCCGGTATCGGCGGCACCGCGCCGATGTGGAACGCCGTCGCGCGCAACGTGCCGATGAAGCTGGTGCTCGACAAGGGCAGCTTCCGCCCCGGCTTCGACTTCAATGCCCTGGTGGTCCGCAAGGACCTCTACGACTCGGGTCAGGTGCGCCGCCTGGAGGACCTGCGGGGGCGCCTGGTGGGGCTCGTGCCGCCGGGCAAGGCGTCGGGTAACGGCGCAATGATCGCGGCGGGCTTGCAGCGTGTCGGCATGAGCCTGGATGATCTGAACATCCAGGCGATGACCTTCGCCGACCAGCTGCCGGCGCTCGCGAACGGCGCCATCGACGCCGGCGCGCTGGGCGAGCCGTTCTTGCTGCGGGCGCTGCGGCAGGGCAGCGTGGAGAAGCTGGTGGGGCTGGGGGAGCTGTATCCAGGCTTCACCGTCAGCGCGCTCTGCTTCTCGCCCACGCTCTACAACAACCGCGCCGTCGCCCGCGCTTACGTGCGCGCGTACATTCGGACCATCCGCGACTACCTGCAAGCTTTCGCCGGTCCGCCCGACAACCCCACGCGGGCGCAGATCGAGAGCATCATGGCCGGCTACACCGGCATCGACGCGGCCGTAGTACACGACATGGTGCCCATTGGCTACAGCCCGAACGGCCTGCCGAACGAGGACTCGCTGCGCTACGCGTACCAATATTTCCGCGACCTCGGCCTGATTACGGAGCCGATCTCCGACGCGACGTTCGCGGCGCTCTGGGGCACGGAGCTCGTGAACGACGTGCTCGCCGACCTGGGCCGACTGCCGGAGAGCTGAGCGACGCCCGCCCGCGGCGCACAGCCGGCGATGCGGCTAGCGCGTCGTCACTCGAGCGAGGGCGCGACCTGGTAGTGCAGGTACAGCTCGTCGCCATCGGCGTGAAGCGCCAGGAGGCGCAGCCCGATGGGGCTGTCGGGCAACGGGGGGGCGCTAGCCACGATGGACGGCTCGCTGCCGCCGGCCAGCTTCGGCGCGAGCGTGAGGAACAGCTCGTCCACGAGGCCGGCGCGCAGCAGGGCCTGGTTCAGCGTCGGGCCGCCCTCGCAGAGCAGCCAGCGCACGCCCAGCTCGTCGCGCAGCGCGGCGAGCGCGGCCGATAGGTCCACCGTCGTCTCGCCGGCCACGATCAGCCGCAAGCCCGCGGCGGCGGCCGGCTCCACGGTCGTCGCGCCCGCCGCACTCGTGATGAGCACGCGCGCGAAGTCGGCGCGCGCGAAGTAGGCGCGGGCGAGCGGGAGCCGGCCCGAGTTGCTCACGAGCACCCCGAGCGGCTGCGGCGTCTGTCCCCGCGCCAGCCGCGCCGCGACGTAGCTCGGGGGCACGGTTGGCGTCAGGGCCTCGGCGCGGAGCGTCCCGACGCCCACCATCACGGCGTCGGCCCGGGCGCGCAGCTGACGCATCAGCAGGCGATCGTGGGCGCCGCCGATGCCGGCCGCGCGGCCGGCGACCGCGGCGCGGCCGTCCACCGTGCTCACCATGTTGAGCGCGACGTGCGGGCGCGCGGCGGGCGGCGGGGGCCAGGCGAGGTCGGCGTAGACGCTGTCGGCCGGGCGCTCGACGGCCGGGAGGGGAAACAGGCGCCACATGGCCCTCTCCCACGCGCGTGGGGCGGATTAGCGGTCGCAGTAGGCGCGCACGCGGCGGCCGACCCCTCTCGCACGCGCGTGGGGCGAATTATACCAGCCGCCGGGGCGGGTACTGGGCGAGCGGGGCGGCGCTCCGCCGGGCGCCGGGCGGCCCGCGGAACCAACTCTCCTGGCCTGGCTGGAGCGCCGGCCGCATCGATGGTATGATGGGCCATGCGTCGGGGGGTGACGCGGGGAGACTTTCCCGGGGAGTATTCGAAGGAGCTATGCGCTACACAATGTGCGGCTGGTGCCGCCGCTTCAATCCGACGACCATCGAGCTGTGCCGCCAGTGCGGCCACGAGGCCCACGTCGCCCGGGCCCATTGCGCCTGCGCCCATTGCCAGGCCACGCGGGCCGGTACGATGAAAGCGCTCCCCGAGCCCGACCATGTGCTCCACGGCCGCCTGGCGTTCGCGCGGTGGCTGGTCAGCAGCGGACGGCTGACCGACCAGCTGTAGCCGGACCGCCCCGCGCTGGCCCCGCAGCTGCCCCACGACCGTGCCGAGCAGGGGAGATCGATGGAGGCCCCGCGCCCTGTGGTTCTGGTCGTCGAGGACGACGCGGGCCTCGCCGAGCTGATTCACATGCTGCTCGAGGGGGCCGGCTACGCGGTGGAGCGCGCCGCCGATGGGACCACGGGCCTGGTCCGCCTGCTAGCCGGGGGCGTGGACCTCGTCCTGCTCGACCTGATGCTGCCGGGCCTCGACGGGTTGGAGGTCTGCCGCCGCGCGCGGGCGCAGCGCCAGGACGCGTTCCTGCCGATCATCATGATGACCGCGCTCGACAGCGAGCAACAGCGGGTGGACGGTTTTGCCGTCGGCGCCGACGACTACGTGCCCAAGCCGTTCTCGACCGACGAGCTGTTGGCGCGCGTCGAGGTGTGGCTGCGCACGCGCCGGCGCGTCCAGACCGCGCACGCGCAGCTGGTCAAGCAGCAGGCCGAGCTGCGCGAGGCCGAGCGCCGCCTGCTGGTGGCCCAGCTCGAAGGTGTCACCGTGACCGCCCGCGAGCTGGCCCACCGCCTGAACAACCACCTGCAGGGCATCATCGGCGCGCTCGACGTGCTCACGGACCATCCTGGGCTGACCGGCGAGGGGTACGAGCTGACGCGCGAGGCGCTGCAGCAGGCGCGGGACAGCGCGCGGGTCATCGCCCAGCTGCAGCGTGTGGTGCGGGTCGAGACGCGCGAGACGCCCGTTGGCCCGGCCCTCGACCTCGACCGCTCCACGGATGATCCGGGCCTGTGAGGGCGCGAGAGTCGCACTGGCTCGCGCGGCCAAACCTGTCCGAACCGGTGGACCGTTCCGGCGGCCGCGCGCTCAGTCCCGGAAGACGCTCTCGGGTAGGAAGGCCGTGACGATCCAGTGCGGCGCGTCCACCACCTCGCTGATGCGCAGGTCGACGGCCACGCTGCACAGCACGAAGGCCTCCTCACGGGACAGCCCACGGGTGCGGCCGAGGTGGTCGATCATGTAGCGCACCGCGTTGCGGCTCGCCTCCATCAGATCGGTGCCATACGCCGTCGTGGCGTAGTGCGGGCCGACGTTCGTGCGCGGGCCGAGCGGGCCCGCGGTGCGGAACTGCGGCTCGGCCACCGTGAACGAGTCGTGCAGGCGGAAGCGCAGCGTGACCGTCGCCGTCGTCTCGATCGCGGTCAGGCAGACCTCGCCGTCCCCCTGCGCGGCGTGGGCGTCGCCGCAGGAGAAGAGCGCGCCCTCGACCTCCACGGGCAGGTAGAGCGTCGCGCCCGCCGTGAGCTGCTTGACGTCCATGTTGCCGCCGGTCTGGCGCGGCGGCATGGTGCTGTGCTGGCCCGGCTGTGCCAGCGCGACGCCCAGGATGCCGCAGAACGGGTCGAGCGGGATCTCGACGCCCGGGCGCAGCACGGCGCGGTCGCGGCCGGCGAGGTCCCACTTCTGCAGGTAGGGGGCGGCGAAGTCGTCGGGCAACAGGCCACGGCCGGGCATGATGGCCGTCCAGCCGAACGGCCCCGGGCGGACCTCGCGGACCTCGACCTCGAGCACGTGGCCGGGACGCGCGCCGCGCACGTACACCGGGCCGGTCAGCGGGTGGCCGCGGAACACCTTGCGCACCACGTCCTCGGCGGTCGAGTGGGGGCCGTAGTAGCCGTCGCCCGCGTCGCGCGTGGTGAAGGTCACCTCGTCGCCCGACTCGATCTCCAGCCGCGGCGGCAGCGCGTTGTCCCAGGCGTAGTGGACTTGCTCGTCGCTCAGCAAGTGGGTGCGGGGCTTGCTCACGGCCATGGCGCTATCCCTCGTCGTTGGCGACGCCGCCGGCCCGCTCGGGCAGCGGGGCCACGGCGTCGATCTCGATCATTAGCTCGCGCTCGCCGAGGTTCGACACCTCGGCTTGCCATCTGGCGCTGACTCTCAGTATAGAGCGAGGCCCGCGCGCGCCGCCGCGCCGGCGCGATGGCGTGTGATATCCGATCCGGCCCTGGGGTTCGCCGACGGAGGCGGGCCCTCACCCCGTCCCTCTCCCAGAGGGCGAGGGAGTAAGGGAACGCCACCCCCGGATTCGGTATGAGCGGCCCGGTGGTGGGCTACAGCCGCCGGCGCGACGCGGGCCCGCGGCTCCGCGGCACGTTGCCCGCGCGGCGCGGCTGGTCGGCCCGCGCGTCGTCGGCTGGCTCGGCGCGAGCGAGGAGCGTATCGACGGCGTGGAGCACCTCGGGCGCCAGCTGCAGGTCGGCGAGCACGCCGCGGTCGGGCGCCCAGCGGTAGCGCGCCAGGTCGAGGGTGAGCGTGTCATCCACGACGACGCCCTCGGCGCGCAGCCGCGCGGCCTGCTCCCACATGCTGTGCTCGGGGCAGCGCGTGCTGATCATCCCGTGGCGGTTCACGACGCGGTGCCAGGGCACGTCCGACTCACTGCCGAGCAGGTGCAGCGCCCCGCCCACCACGCGCGCCGCCCGCGGCATCCCGAGTGCCAGCGCCACCTCGCCATACGTCATCACGCGCCCGGGCGGGATGCGCGAGACGACCGCATACACGTTGCTAATGCACGATGACGGCCGAACTGGCGGCACGCCATCACGTCGGCGCGCCTCGGCCGGGCGCCGCCGCTCGTCTGTAGGCTGATCTTGTCTATCGGCAGCTCGATGCCCTTCCACTTGAGCGCCCAATCCTCCCTCCGCTCGATCTCGTCTACCTGGGCGGGTACGCGGGCATTCTGCCGAACGGGCTGACCTCGCCCCCTGGCAGACGCCGGCCGGCACAGGGGGCTGACGCAGCGCTGCACTGGCTAGAGCGATTTTCATGATGCTAGAGCTACCCCGGCCACCGGGCGGCAGGGGACGAGCCCCTGCCCTACGGTACGGCCAACGCATACGGGCGCAATGGCCGCGAAAACCGCTGTAGGTACCACGCCGAGCTATCCCCCGGCCGCCCGCGCCACCGTCCTACCGCGTGGACCGCCCGCGCTCCGACGCGTTGGCGTTGGGGTCGAGCCGCGGCGGCTCGAGCGCCGGGATGGCCGGCGGCGGTGGCGGAGCGGCGGGGCGCGGCGGCGCGGCCGGAATGTCCACCCGCTCCAGGCGCGGCCCGGCGATGTCCTTGCGCTTGGCGACCACGCGGTAGCTGAACGGGGCGTTCGCAGCGGTATTTCGGGCACGCACCGTGAAGGCGTGAGGCCCGATGTGGTCTACGTAGAGGCCGCCCTGGTCGCCGTGTTCCGTCAGGAACACGTAGTAGTTGTCGCCCTGCACGAGCGCATCGAAGTCCGCGTCCAAGCGGACCCGCGCCTGCCCGCTCACCAATTGGTCCCGCCCGAAGTCCTCGAACCACGACTCGGGGCTCTCCATGCAGTACAGGCGCCGATGGGAGCCGTCGGGATGGGGCACGGCCGCCGACTTCGGCCCCCCGAGCACCGTGAAGGCCCCGTTCACCTGCACCGGCCCATCGAAGCGGGCCGCGAACGCCGAACCCGGTCCAGTGGCGTACAGCCCCGTGCTCGTCCCTGACGAGAAGAAGCCGCCGATGCTGCTGTTGGAGGTTCCGAGCACGCCGACGTTGCCGTTACTGGCGCCCTGGATGGCGTTGCCGTTGTTGGTGCTCGCCACGATGCCGGTCCCCGAGCCGGAGGTGGCGTAGAGGCCGGTGCTATTGATGGAGTTGGCGAAGACGCCGATGCTGGCATTCGAGACACCCAGCACGCCCACGTTGCCGTTGGAGCTGCCCTGGCAGCCCACCCCGTTGTTCGACTGGCCCACGACGCCCGCCGCGCTGCCGTTGGTGAGGCCGTACACCCCGGCCGCCTGGCTCGGGACGGCGAGGCTTTGCGCCGCGGGGTCCGCGATCCCCAGGACGCCAATCCGACCCGGGTTGGCGCTGCTGGTGCCCGAGTTGCCCCGCACCCCCACGCCATTGGTGCCCGTGGCGTCGCCCCGCACGCCGTACCCCCCGCTGCTGCCCGACTGCCCCATGACACCAATGCCTGACACTAGCGGCCCAGGACCCGGGTCGCCGCCGGCGGTCCCGACGACGGTCCCGACGACGCCTTTGCCGAGGTCGCTGATGCCCCAGAGACCAAAGCCAAAAAACCCGTAGCTGTACCCACGGGCCCCATCGGCCTGGTCGGCCCCCACGAACACGGCGCTGTCCCCCGGGAGGGGGTTGACCACGGCCGTCGACGTACTACTGGTATTGGTGAGCCGGAAGAAGTTCGTCTCGGTGAAGCTGTTGCCCGCGGTGAGCGGGTCCCCGTTCGCCGCCTGGGCTACCCGCTCGCCCGTCCGGGTCAGCCCCCCTGCGGCCAGCGCCGCGATGCCCGCCAGCACGCCTCGGCGCCGGACGCTCCCTGTCGGTGGCTTGGAATCCTGTGCCTGCTGCCCGTCCATCGTCTGCCCCTCCCTCGCGCGGCCGTGTGCCGGCCGCGTGCAGCCCCCAGCATGGCTGAGCGGGGGATTGTTGTCAACGCCCCGCTATCTGTTACCGGCTCTTGCTCAGGACGTGTGGGAGGCAGACGCGGCTACCTCACTCGTCATTCCCCGATCCCCCTTCCCTGGAGGAGAGACCGGCTCCTCGTGGAAGACGTGCTCAGCGGGATGGCCGCTCGGCAGCAGCCGAACCGCCAGGCAGCCGACGACGGCGATGGCGGCCACGAGCCAGAACGTCTGGTGCAGTGCTACCGTGAGGGCCAGCCGCAGGCCGTCGAGCGCGGCCGGCGACAAGCTGGCCTGGAGATCCGGGGCGAGCAGTGCGTTGGCCTGGGCGCCAGCCGCGCGGCCGAGCGTCTCGACGGCGATCCCTTGTGCGGCCGCCCGCGCGGCGAACTGGGCGTTTAGCAGCGTTTGCAGCGCGGCAATGGCGACGCTCGGCCCGAACTGGCGGAACACTTGCAGCGTGGAGGTGGCCGTGGCCCGCTCCGCCCAGGGCACGGCGTTCTGCACGGCGACCGTGACTGCGCTGTTCACGAAGCCCAGTCCCAGCCCCGCGACGCCCACGCCGACCAGCACGAGGCCGTAGGCCAGGTTGTCCTCGCCGCCTGCCTGGGCGAGCACGGCGAAACCAACGGCCAGTCCCGCCATGCCCACGACGCTCGTCTGACGGTAGCCCCAGCGCCAGAGCAGCGGCACCGCCAGCGCGCTGCTAACGAACCAGAACCCGTTCACGGGCAGCGAGATGAGCGTGCCCTGGAAGGCGCTACCCCGCTGCACGCCCTGGACGAGCAGCGGCACGAAGGCGCTGATGGACCAGAGGCAGCTGCCCATCAGCAGCGTGACCAGGCAGGCGCCGAGCACCACGCGGTGGCGGAACAGTCTGAGCGGCACGAGTGGCTCGGCCACGCGCGCCTCCCACCAGAAGAAGCCCGCCGTGCCCGCCGCGCCGACCGCGTAGAGGACGAGCTGTGGGGGCGCCGTCCAGCCGACGCCACGGCTGCCGAACGCCAGCGCGAGCAGCAGCGCGCCCACGCCGACCATCAGCAGGACGGCGCCGAGCACGTCGAGGCGGTGCGGCCGCCGCTCCACGCGCTCGGCCATGAGGCCCCACAGCGCGGCGGCGGCCAGCACGCCCAGCACCGCGTCCACGACGAAGATGGCCCGCCAACTGAGCGTGCCGACGAGAAACCCGGTGAGCGGCGGGGCTACGGCGCTGGCCACGAAGTAGACGAAGGCGAAGAGGGCCTGGCCCTTGGCGCGCTCGGCGGGCGGATAGAGGTCGCCCCCGGCGGTGTAGGCCACCGGCATGATGGCGCCCGCGGCTACGCCCTGCACGAAGCGGCAGGCGATCACCTGCTCCATGGTCGCGGCCTGGCTGGCGAGCAGCGCGCCGCCCACGCCGAAACCCAGGCCGGCGAGCAGCACCGGCCGGCGCCCGTGGACGTCCGCCAGCTTGCCGAAAATCGGGCCGGTGACCGTCCAGGCCAGCAGGTACGCGGTGAACAGCCAGCCGAGCAGGTCCACGCCGCGCAGGTCGGCGGCGATGCGCGGGCCGGCCCCGCCCACCATGACGACGTCGAGCGCGATGACGCCGAACACGAGCCCGAGCGCGCCCAGCGTCCGCGTCCGCGCGCTCGGGCGGCCTGGCCTCATCCCCCGGTCACCTCTTCGAGGCTGCGGCCGCGTGTCTCGGGGCCAAGCGCCAGCACGACGAGCCCGCCGAGCACCATGACGACGGTGAACACGACGAACACGGTCTGGTCGCCGCCGAAGACCGCGATCTGGTAGGCGATGGAGAGCGGTGCCAGGAACGCAAACACGCGCCCGCAGGCCGCGGCCCAGCCGGCACCCGTGCCCCGCAGGCGCGTCGGATACATCTCGGGCGTGTAGGTGTAGACGACGCCCCAGGCGCCGAGGTTGAAGAAGCTGATGACGCTGCCCCAGAAGAGGATAGCCGGTACGTCCTTCGCTTCGAGCGCGACCTGACCGAAGAAGAAGGCGCCCACGGCCGCGCCGAGCAGGTAGGCCACGAGCGTGACCTTCCGCCCGAGGCGCTCGACGAAGTAGGCCGCGGAGAAGTAGCCGGGCACCTGGGCGAGCGCGATGATGAGGTTGAACAGGAGCGCGTCGTTCAGCGTGAAGCCCTTGCGCACGAACTGGAGCGGCAGCCAGAGGAAGATGCCGTAGTAGCTGAAGTTCATGGTGGCCCACATGACCCACAGCGCGATGGTGCGGCTGAGATAGCGCGGCGCGAACAGCTCGGCGACCGACGCAGTGCTGAGTGTGGCGTGCGGAGTGCTGAGTGGGGGCGCCGCGGCCGGTGCGGCCGGCGGGGGGGAGGCTACGCCCGCCTGGGCCTCGATCTGGCGGATGACGGCCTCGGCATCGGCGGCGCGGCCGCGGCTCAGCAGGAAGCGGGGCGACTCAGGGATGCCTCGCCGCACCGCGAAGACGTAGAGCGCGGGCAGCGCGCCGAGCAGCAGCGCCGCGCGCCAGCCCCAGGTCGGGATCACCAGAAAGCCCACGAGCGCCGCCAGCACGCTCCCGTAGGCCCAGAAGCTCTCGAGCAGCACCACCAGTGCCCCGCGGCGCCGCGCCGGCGCGAACTCCGAGACGAGCGTGCTCGCCACCGGCAGCTCGCCGCCCAGCCCGACCCCTGCCAGGAAGCGCAGCCCCATCAGCAGGGCGAGCGAGGTTGCGGCCGCCGAGAGCCCGGTGAACACGCTGTAGACCAGCAGCGTGAGCTGGAAGACGCTCTTGCGGCCTAGCCGGTCGGCCAGCCAGCCGGAGGCGAGCGCGCCCACGAACAGCCCGGCCACGTTGGCCGTGTTGATCCACTGGCTCTGGGTCGCGTCGAGGGCCCACTCGCGCGACACGGCGGCGACGACCGAGCCGACGACGAGCACGTCCATCGCGTCGAACATCCACCCGAGGCCGCTGACCACGAGCAGCTTCCAGTGAAACCGCGACAGCGGCAGGGCATCCAGCCGCTCGTGCAGGCTGCGCGTCGCTACGTTCGGCATCGCTGGCCCCCTAACCCACTAGAGCGCTCACACAAGAGCGGGAGGGTAGCTGACCCAACGCTGCACTTCGGGGTTCTGGCTCATGCCGGCGACTCCGAGATGATCGTCAGTCCTGCCACTGCCGAGTAGTCGCGAGCGTTGTGCGTCACCAGAGGGATGTTCTGCACCAGCGCCGTCGCCGCGATCCACGCATCGGCAGATTGAATGGGTCGTCCCAACCGTCGGCCAGCGGTCACCACCGCAGCCCATGTTCGACAGAGAGCGCGATGCGCTGAGTACATGACGTAGCCTTCGAGGTAGGACTCCAGTCTGGTGCGACGGGCTCGTCCCCAGGCGTGCTGCAGCATCCACACCTCTAGCTCGGCCACCGCCATGAACGAGACGACCAGGAGGCGTCCGGCCAGGTGGGGTCGGTAAAGCTCGGCGCGAGAGTCGTGCCTGAACAGGAAAGATACAACATCAGTATCCACGACGACGGCCGCCATTAGTGGCGATCCTCGCCGTCCCCTTCGCGACGCCACTGCCGTACCGCGGCGATGAAGTCATCCGCGCTCTCGTCTTCCGGCCAGAAGTCGCCAAGTAAACCCTCGAACCTGGCGGCGGGCTTCACTCCCTGTTGGGCCGCCAGTTCTTCGAGATTGGGTGTGTCGTTCCACGCGTCATCAGCACTGGTCCGGCTCGGGAGCCACTCCGCATGTTGGGCCACTACAAGCTCCTTGGTGAGAGTGATGCTCTCACCGGCTAGTATAGGTGGCGCATGGGATAGTGTCCCACGCGGCGCCTGTCTGAGCATACTCCCAGCGGCCGCAGCTCATGCACTGGTCGGTCCCCATCGTGGACACATGCTAGAATGCGAGGCTTGAGCCGCCCGGGACGCTGAGCCCGGGCGGCTAGTTGGCGACGAATGATAGCCGACCGTTGATCACGGGGAGAGCCGGGCCATGGCGGAGTGGGACGTTCTCGTCGTCGGCGCGGGGAGCAACGGGCTGGTGCTCGCGGGCGAGCTGGCGGCGCGGGGCGTGCGGGTGCTCGCGCTGGAGGCGCGGCTGGAAGCGGGCGGACTGCTGACGACCGAGGAGTGCAGCGTCCACGGCTACTGGCACAACATGCTCGGCGGCCTCTTCAACGCCTTCGAGGCCACGCCGCCCTATCGCCTGCTCGACCTTGGCCGCGAGAACGCTCGCTACCGCGTGCCGCCGGTCCAGGCGGCGCTGCCGCTGCGCGACGGCCGCGCGGTAATCTTCACGACCGACGTGGAGGCCACCTGCTGCTCGCTGGCGTCACTGTCCGCGCGGGACGCCCAGACCTACCGCGCACTGTGCGCCGGGACGCTGGCCGCCGCGCGCGGGTCCCCGGCCGATGCTGCCTACGCCCCTCCCCCTGGCGCGGCTGATGGCGTGCTCCCCTTCGCCGGCGCCCTGCCGGCCGAGCTACGGCGCTACGCCGCGCTTAGCCCGCGCCAGGTGGCGGCCGAGCTGTTCGAGAGCCCGCAAGTGCAGGCGGCGGCGCTTCAGCAGCTCGTGGTGCCGTGGGGCATCCTGCCCGACTATGCCGGTATGGGTGCGGCACTTCTCCTTGCGCTCGCCGGGACGATTCCGCTGGCCGTGGCGCTCGGCGGCGCGCACGTCACGGCGCAGGCGCTCATCCGGGCGCTGGTACGCCGCGGCGGGCGCTACCAGGTGCTGAAGCCGGTGCGCCGCATCCTGGTGGAGGACGGCGCCGCGGTTGGCGTGGCGCTGGCCGACGGCAGCGAGATCCACGCGCGAGCCGTGGTGAGCAGCGGCGGGCTGGCGCAGACGCTGCTCGACCTGGTCGGCCCGGACGCGCTGGCGCCGGAGCTGGCGGCGCGGGTGCGTGGGTTCCAGCTCGACGAGCACGCGCTGTTCGGCGTCCACCTGGCGCTGGCGCGGGCGCCGGACTACCTGCTGGCCGACCGGCGCACCGCCGCGCGGGCGCCGTCCCCCGGCCAGGGACCGCACAATCTGCCGCTCGCGGGCGATGCGCTGCGCGTGTTCATCGGCGGCGAGACGCCCGAGGAGCTGGACGTGCTCTGGCGCGACGTGCGGGCCGGGGCGCTGCCGGAGCCGCGTGGCATGACCGTGATCGTGCCGTCGCTGTTCGATGGGCGGCAGGCGCCGCGCGGCCACCACACCGCCGTGCTGCTCCAGCCGGCGCCCTACGCGCCCGGCGGCTCTGCTGATGCGTGGGACGACGTGCGCGAGGAGTATGCCGCGCGCTGCGTGGCCGCCTGGCGCCAGTACGCGCAAAACCTGAGCGACGCCGACATCCTGGCGTGCGTCCCCCTCACGCCGAAGGACGTGGCCGTGCGCTACGCCAACCTGACGCGCGCCGCGCTGGGCATGGGCCGCATGACGGCCGACCAGGCGGGCGCCAACCGCCCGCTGCCGGCGCTAGCCGACTACCGCACGCCGATCCGCGGCCTCTATCTCTGCGGCACCTGCATGTATCCCGGCCCCGGCTGGCTGGGCGCCGCCGGCCACAACGCGGCCCAGGTGGTGATGCAAGACCTCGCCTCCGCCTAGGCGAGGCGCCGGTGTCTCCTGCCGGGGGCGTGGGGGTGTCCCCCACTACCCCTTCATCCCTGTACCTTCTCGCGCAGCCAGGCGACCAGCTCCGCGATGGGCAGGCGGATCTGCTCCATCGAGTCGCGGTCGCGGACGGTCACGGTGCGGTCTTCCAGGCTCTGGAAGTCGACCGTCAGGCAGTAGGGGGTGCCGATCTCGTCCTGCCGGCGGTAGCGGCGGCCGATAGCGCCCGTCTCGTCATAGGCGACCATGAGGTGGCGGCGCAGCGCCTGGTGGACCTCCTGGGCCAGCGCGATGAGCGGCGGGCGGTTGCGGAGCAGCGGCAGCACGGCGGCCTTGTAGGGCGCCAGCGCCGGGTGGAAGTGGAGGACGACGCGCGTGTCCTGCTTGTCGCCCTCGGTGATCTGCTCCTCGTCGTAGGCGTCGAGCAGGAAGGCCAGCGTGCTGCGGGTGGCGCCTGCCGCCGGCTCGATGACCGCGGGGCGGATGTGCTCGCGCGTCTCCTCGTCGAAGAAGCGCAGCTCCTCGCCGCTCGCCTCCTCGTGGACGCGGAGGTCGAAGTCGCCGCGATTGGCGATGCCCTCTAGCTCCCCCCAGCCGAACGGATAATGGTATTCCACGTCGACGCAGCCGCGGGCGTAGTGGGCTAGCTCCTCGGCCTCGTGCGGGCGCATGCGGAGGCTCTCGGGCCGCATGCCGTAGCGCACGTACCAGTCGTACCGCGCCTGCGACCAGTGAGCGTACCATTCGTCGGCGGTGCCCGGGCGGACGAAGAACTCTAGCTCCATCTGCTCGAACTCGCGCGTGCGGAAGATGAAGTTGCCGGGCGTGATCTCGTTGCGGAACGACTTGCCGATCTGGGCGATGCCGAATGGCAGCTTCAGCCGCATGGTGGTGAGCACGTTCTTGAAGTTCACGAACATGCCCTGCGCCGTCTCGGGACGCAGGTAGGCGATAGCAGCGTCCTCCTCGACGGGACCGACGTAGGTCTTGAACATCAGGTTGAACTGGCGCGGCTCGGATAGCTCGCCGCCGCAGTTGGGGCACTTGTTCTCCTCGAGCTGGTCGGCGCGCCAGCGCATGTGGCACTCCTTGCACTCGACCAGCGGGTCGGAGAAGCCGCCGACGTGGCCCGACGCGACCCACACGCGCGGGTTCATGATGATGGCGCTCTCGATCGGCACGACGTCGTCGCGCTCCTGCACCATCGCGCGCATCCAGGCCGCCTTGATGTTCTCCTTGAGGAGCACGCCGAGCGGGCCGTAGTCCCAGGAGTTGCCGAAACCGCCGTAGATCTCGCTGCCGGGGAAGACGAACCCGCGCCGCTTCGCGAGCGACACGATTTTGCTCATATCGTCGATACGGTAGGTGTGTGCCAAAGCGCTGCCTCCGGGGACCGAAACCCCCAGGACTGGGGGCGGCATGATTGCAGGAGGAGTATAGAGGAAGAAGGGGGGAGCTGGGGGGACACCCCCTAAGCCCCCCGGCAGGGGAGCGCCCCTGCATCTCCGGGGGCTGCCCCGCCCGCCGGCCTTTGTGATAGCCTCGTGACGGCGCCGGGCGGCGCGCGGCTGGCCCCGAGGCCGCACAATGTCTCCGGTCGGCGCGATCGCTGCCGCCCGCCAAACGCTGGAGCGGGCGCCCCTCGCTTCGCTATAGTCGTTGAGTCTGTGCCGGTTGCCGGACGGGCGACCGACAACTCGCTGTCGAACAGGGAGGACGCGTGAGAGGGATCACCACCTGGGGGATGGTCGCGCTGCTCTTGCTCACCGCCTGCGCCGCGCCCGCCGCCCCCGCCGCCAGCGGGCCTATTGCCGCCGTGGCCGTGGCACCGGAGCTCGCAAGCGCGGCGAGCGCGCCGGCGGCCGCGGCCGCGCAGGATGAGAGCACGCCGACCGCCAACGCCGCGGAGCCGGCGGCCGACGCCGCGCCCGGCTTTGGCGCCCCCGACCCGGCCACGCAGGAGGCCGACGCGGGCCCGGCGCCCGAGTTCGGGGCGGGGCCTGCCGCCGCGGCCGGCGCCACCGAGAACGATAGTAGCGCCGTTGCCGTGCCCAGCGCCGTCGCACTGCCGGTGAGCGCCCCGGTCGCCCGGCCGGCGGCCGACGCGCGGTACTTCGCCGGCACCGGCTACCGTGTGGCCAACCGCTATTTCTTCCGCTACTTCCAGCAGCACGGCGGCAGCCGGACGCTGGGGCAGCCCATCTCCAACCAGTTCCGCTACCTGGGCTTCCCCGTGCAGCTCTACGAGAACCGGATGCTGCTGCTGCAGCCCGACAACACCGTGTTCGTCGTGCCGCTGGGCAACAGCGACGCGTTCCCGTTCACGACGGTGAACGGCATGACGATCCCCGCCAACGACCCGAGCATCGCGGCGATGATGCCGCAGGACCCGAACGCGCCCGACTACTCGCAGCAGACGCTCGCCGCCGTCTACCAGCTCGTGCCCGACACGATGCCGGACGGCACCCAAGTGAACTTCCTGACGACCTACCTGAACAGCGTGACCTACCAGGAGGCGTTCCCCGCGGGCGACCAGCCGCAAGAGCTGCTGCCCTACGTGGCCTTCCAGGTCTGGGGCCGGCCGCTGACCAACGCGGTGCCAGACCCCAACAATCCCAGCATGATCTACCAGCGCTTCGAGAACGGCATCATGGCCTACGACGGCAACGCGGGCACGACGACCAGCCTGCCGCTCGGCTCGTGGCTCGCGTCGCTGCTGACCGGCCAGAACGTGCCGTCCGACCTGGCGTCCGCGGCGCAGGGGGGCCGGTTCATTAACCAGTACCAGGCGGGCGCCCCCGCGCCGGCGCTGGCGCGCCCGGATGAGCTGCCGGACAGCGACCTCACCAACGCCTTCGTCCCGCCGCCCGCACCGACCGACTGGAGCACGCTGAGCGCGACGTTCGCGGGCGCGCCCTACCAGGCGCCCAGCCCCGACTACGGAGTAAGCGTGTTTCTCTGGGGCGAGCCAGCGGCCACGGGGCGCCTGTTGAACCAGGTCAAGGACCTGAACTTCCACTGGATTCGGCAGCTCTTCCAGTGGCAGGCGATCGAGGGGGCCGACAAGGGCCAGTTCGACTGGAGCGAGGCCGACCGCGTGGTCAAGGCGGCGAACGACGCCGGCGTCAAGATCATCGCGCGGCTCGACTTCGCGCCCGACTGGTCGCAGGCGGTCCCGGTGCCGAACGGACCACCCGACGACCTGAACGACTTCGGCGACTTCGTCAATGCCTTCGTCAGCCGCTACGGCCCCAGCTCGACCCAGGGCGTCGGCCGGGTGGACGCGATCGAGGTCTGGAACGAGCCCAACCTGACCCGCGAGTGGGGCAACAAGCCGATCAACCAGGACCAGGCGGGCCAGTACGTGAACATGCTGAAGATCGCGTACGAGGCCGCCAAGGCCGCCGATCCGCAGATCACGGTGATCAGCGCCGGGCTCACGCCGACGGGCACCAACGACGACACGGCGCGGCCCGACGACGTGTACCTGCAGTGGCTGTACGACGCGGGCGCGGGCCAGTACTTCGACGTGCTGGGCGCGCACGGCGCCGGCTACAAGGCCCCGCCCGACATGAGCCCCGACGCCGTGGCGGCCGATCCGAGCTACGGCGGTGACCCGAGCTTCAGCTTCCGCCGCGTCGAGCAGCTGCGCGACGTGATGGTGAAGAACGGCGACAGCGGCAAGCAGGTCTGGCTGCAGGAGTTCGGCTGGACGTCGGACGAGGTGAACCCGGCCTACGCCTGGCACCGCGTCACCGAGCAGCAGAAGGCCGACTACATCGTGGGCGCCTACGAGTGGGCGCGCGACCACTGGTCGCCCTGGATCGGCGTCATGGCGCTGTGGAACCTGGCCGCGCCGGGCTGGACGCAGCAAAACGAGGAGTATTGGTGGTCGATCACCAACCCCGACGGCAGCCCGCGCCCGGCCTACGACGCGCTGAAGGCCGCGCGCCAGAACGGCACGCTGCCGTAAGGCCATCCGCCGTGCGCTGACCCGAGGCCAGGGAGCCGGCTCGCGGAGGCGAGCCGGCTCCCTGCGCCTTGCGGTCCCCGGCACACCGAGAGAGCGGGTATCATAGGGGCAAGACGGAGGCTGCCGGCGGCGCGGCCGGGGCCCAAGCGCGACTGGGCGTGGAATGTCGGTGGTTTACCCGTCGGATTACGATGCTGAGGCCTCGCCCCCGCCCGCCGTGGGGCGGCTCGACGCCCCCGCCGTGCCGGGGGCGCTGAGCGAGGCGGTCGCGGGCGCTTACACCCGCTACGTCGTGCCTATCTACCGCTTCCTCTACAGCCGGCTTGGCAACCAGGAGGAGGCCGAGGACCTGACCTCCGAGGTCTTCCTGAAGGCCGTCCGGCAGCTGGAGCCGGAGCGCGACGACGCCAGCGTGCAGGCCTGGCTGTACCAGGTCGCGCGTACTACTCTTGCAGACTATTGGCGACGCCGCAGCCGGGTGCCGCAGGACCCCCTGGGCTACCTGGACGTCCCGGACCCCGCCGGGGCGGCCGTGCGGCCTGACGAGACGGCGACGCGAATGGCCCGCTGGCTGTTGGAGCAGTTACCCGACCGCTATCGCGAGGTGTTGACCCTGCGCTTTCTCCGCGGCTATTCGATCAAGGAGACCGCCCAGGCGATGGGAATTACCGAGAACCACGCCAAGGTGCTCCAATATCGCGCGGTGCAGAAGGCTGCGGCAATAGGACGAGAGAATGGCCGACCACCAGCGTGAGCCGCACGAAGCCGCCGACGACGCCGTCGAGCGCGTGCTGCCCTCGGCCGAGCGCTTGAACGCGGCGATCGACGATCTGCTCGCCGAGCGTCGCCCGACCACGGCCGCGGCTGGCGCCGATGAGGCCGAGCTATTCGGTGTCGCGGCCCTGCTGAAGCAGTTGCGCCCCGAGACGGCCGAGCCGCGCCTGGAGTACGCCGATGAGCTGGGGCGGCGCTTGCGGGCGGCGCGGGACGGCCGGCCCGGGCGGCCGCGGGCGGTCTCGCGGCGCGGCGCGCTGGCGGCGGGCGCCGCAGCGCTCGCGGCCGCCGCGGGAGCCGCCGGCTTCGCCCTGGGCCGCTTCGCGGAGCCGGGCGCGCCGTCGCCCGGCGGCACGGCGCAGCGCGCCGATCCGTCGCGCGACCTGACGCTGGTGAACGGCGAATGGTTCCCGGTGGCCACGCTCGCCGACGTGCCGCCCGGCACGGTGCAGGCGTTCACGGCCGGCGCCATCATGGGCCACCTGATCAACGACAGCGGGAATCTGCGGGCGCTCTCGGCGATCTGCACCCACATGGGCTGCATCGTCGATTGGAACGCGGCCACCCGCCAGTTCGACTGCCCGTGCCACGGCGCCAACTTCGACCTCGAAGGCGTCATCCAGCCCACGCCCCAGTATCCATACCGGCCGCCGCCGCTCATCCGCATCCCCGTCAAAGTGGAAGACGACCAGGTGTTCGTGCTGAGCGCGTCGCCCGCGAGCTGGACGGAGGGGCGGCGCCCGCGGCGCGCCCCGGCGGCGCCCGAGACGACCTAGCGCGGCCGGCTCGCCATAACCCTTCACGCCGCCATGCCTTCCCGGCTACACTACTCCAGAAGCAGCCCTGTTCGATCCCGCACCTCTCGTCGGCTGTTTAGCGAGGGACCGCCTATGATTACCGTCAAGAACCTGACCAAGTATTACGGCCCGCGCGCCGCGATCCGCGACCTGAACTTCGAGGTGGCGAAGGGCGAGATTCTCGGCTTCCTTGGCCCCAATGGCGCCGGCAAGACGACCACCATGCGGATTTTGACCGGCTACATGCCGCCGACCAGCGGCACGGCCACGGTGGCGGGCTACAACGTCTTTACCCACTCTATCGAGGCGCGGCGGCACGTCGGCTACCTGCCCGAGAGCGTCCCGCTCTACACGGAGATGGAAGTAGCCGACTACCTGCGCTTCATGGCGAAGATCCGCGGCGTGCCGGGGCGCAACCAGGGCGCGCGCGTCGACTACGTCATGCAGGCGCTGAACCTGACCCACGTGCGCGACCGGATCATCGGCAAGCTGTCGAAAGGTTACCGCCAGCGCGTCGGCATCGCCCAGGCGCTGGTGGCCGATCCGGACGTGCTGATCCTCGACGAGCCGACGATTGGCCTCGACCCGAAGCAGATCATCGAGACGAGGAATCTCATTCGCGGCCTGGCCGGCGATCACACCGTCATTCTGAGCACCCACATCCTGCCCGAGGTCAGCGCTACCTGCCAGCGCGTGCTCATCATCAACGACGGCGAGATCGCCGCCGAGGACACGCCCGAGAACTTGACGCGGCGGCTGCGCGGCGCCGAGACGCTCCAGGTCGAGGTCCGCGGCCCGCGCGAGGCGGTGGTCGGCCAGCTCCGCGCCCTGCCGCACGTCATGGACGTGACCGTGGCCGGCGGCGCCGACGGCACGAACACCTACACGGTCGCCTGCGCGCTCGGCCACGACCTGCGCGAGCAGCTGGCGGCGACGGTCGTGGGGCAGGGCTGGGGCCTGCTCGAGCTGCGGCCCGTGCGCCTGAGCCTGGAGGAGATCTTCCTGGAGATCATCACCGAAGAGAACGAATCGGCCGACGAGCTGGTCGAGGCTTGACCTGACCCGGTGGGAGAGAATCGATGGGTAATATCTGGGCGATTGCTCAGCGCGAATTGCGCTCGTACTTCGTGTCGCCCGTGGCCTACGCGGTCGGCGCGCTGTTCGTGCTCATCAGCAGCGTGCTGTTCGCGCTGATCCTGAACCAGGCGCAGACGGCGTCCATCCAGCCGCTGTTCGCCAATTTCGCGGTCATCTTCCTGTTCGTCGTGCCCGGGCTCACCATGCGGCTCCTGGCCGAGGAGCAGCGCACGGGCACGCTGGAGCTGCTGCTCACCGCGCCGGTGCGCGACTACGAGCTAGTCTTCGGCAAGTTCCTGGGCGTGCTGCTATTGCTGCTGATCCTCCTCGCGATCACTCTGGTCTATCCCGCCGTCATCATGCTGGCCGGCAACCCGGACCGCGGCCCGATCGCGGCGGCCTACCTGGGCGTCATCCTCCAGGGCGCCGCGTTCCTGGCGATCGGGCTGTTCGCCTCGTCGCTGACGCAGAACCAGATCATCGCCTTTCTCCTGGCCTTCGTCATCTTGCTCCTGCTCTGGCTGGCCGACGGCCTGAGCCAGATGACCGGCGGGCGCATCGGCGACCTGTTCCGCTTCCTCAGCATCACCCGACACTTCGACGACTTTCCGCGCGGCGTGATCGACACGCGGCACATCGTCTATTTCGTGAGCGTGATCGCCGCCGCGCTCTTCTTTACCGTTCAGTCCGTCCAGGCCCGGAGGTGGCGCTAATGGTCGCGTGGTTCGAACGTATTCGCTTTCCCGTCCTGATCCTGGGAATCATCGCGCTCGCCGCGGCGGCCGTCTGGTACTTCATTCAGGGCTACTTCGACACGCCGCAGCGGCTGCTGCTCATCGTGGGCGTGCTGCTCGTCGGGATCTACGTGGCGATCGAGCCCGGCGAGGTGGTCGGGGCGATCGGCAGCCGCGGCGCGCGCTACGGCGGCAACACGCTGCTGGTGATCGTGGTCTTCCTCGGCATCCTGGGGCTGCTGAACTTCGTCAGCATTCGCCACTCGCAGCGCTGGGACGTGACGGCGAGCGGCGTGAACACGCTCTCCGACCAGACGCAGAAGGTCCTGGACGGCCTGCCCCAGCCGGTCCACGTCACGGCGTTCATCAACCCGGACGATCGCGGCGCGCCCGCCGTGGAGACCCTGCTGCGCAATTACGAGGCCAGTTCCAACGGCAAGCTGACCTGGGAGTCCGTGGACCCCGTCACGAACCTCGGGATGGCGCAGCAGTTCGGCATCCGGACCTACAACACGATCGTTTTCCAGATGGGCGACAAGCGCCAGGACAGCACCGGCCTCACCGAGAGCGACTTCACGAGCGCGCTCATCAAGCTGACGGCCGCCGTGCAGCCGAAGGTCTATTTCCTGACGGGCCACGGCGAGCACAGCCCCGACGCGCAGACGCAAGACGGCTACAGCGAGATGAAGCGCAATCTCACGAGCGAGAACTACCAGGTGGACACGCTGAACCTGGCCACCCAGGGCAGCGTGCCGGACGACGCGGCGGTGCTGGTCATCGCCAGCCCGCGGAACCCCTTGCTCCCCGAGGAGACGAAGGCGATCAACGATTACCTGGACCGCGCCGGCCACGTGTTCTTGATGGTCGATCCGCGCACGGCCAGCAACGTCGCGGACATCGTGCAGCGCTGGGGCATCACCTTCAGCAACGGGCTGGTCTTCGATCCGGCCAGCGCCTTCCAGCGCGACCCGCGAGCGCCGGTGGTCGTGAAGTACGGCCTGCACAAGGTGACCGAGTCGCTGGCGCGGGACAACCTGCCGATCGTGCTCGTCGAGGCCACGAGCATCAACGTGCCGGATAGCCAGCAGCAGGGCGTCACCATCACGAAGCTGGCCGAGACGAGCGGCGACCGCAGCTACGTGAAGCCGCTCGACGCGCAGGGCACCGACTACGTCGAGGGCGAGGACACGAAAGGCCCCGTAACGCTCGCGGTAGCGGTCGAGGCCGACGCGCCGAACGCGCCCGCGGCCAGTGGCGACCAGGCGAGCGGCGACCAGGCGGGCGCCACCCCGGCCACCCCCACGGCCGCGGACAAGCCGAAGATGCGCGCCGTGATCGTCGGCGACTCGGACTACCCGAGCAACGGCATCGAGGCGCTGGTCAGCGCCTTCGGCGGCAACAACCGCGACTTCTTCATGAACTCGGTCGGCTGGCTGGGCGGCTCGGATGCGCTCGCGGCCATCCGGCCGAAGCCGCCCGAGCAGCGCCCGCTGTTCCTGGGCACGGCCCAGCGCAACACGATCATTTTCGGCACGATGATCCTGCTGCCGCTGTTGATCCTCGTGGCTGGCGGCCTGGTCTGGTGGGGGCGGCGCTGATGAGCTTCCGGGGCACCGCGATCCTGATCGCCATCCTCGCCGTGTTGGGGGCCGGGGTCTACTTTCTAGACTACCGGCCCAACCCCAACCCCTCCGGGCTCGACCCGAAGCTGCAGATCTGGAACCTGGACAAGGATACCGTCCAGCGGGTCGTCGCCCGCTCGCCGGAGGGCGAGGAGACGATGGAGAAGCGGTCCGACGGGCTATGGTACCTCCTGCCGCAGGACGTGCGGGCCGACTACTGGCGCATCACTGGCACGCTCGTCCGCCTGTCCAACATGCGCGGCAGCCGGCGCCTGAACGACAACAACACGGACTGGGCGCCCTACGGCCTGGACGACCCACAGACGGCGCTGACGCTGCGCGACGGCGCGGGCGTGGACCACACCCTGCTGATCGGCGGCAAGAGCCCGACCGAGGACGGCTACTACGCGCGCCAGCCGGACGACAACACGCTGTGGCTGATCGGGTCGTTCAACGTCGAGGACGTGCAGCGCTTCGTGAAGGAGCCGGCCTTCGAGCCCACGCCCGCGCCGTCGCCCGAGCCCACCGCCGCGGCCACGCCGACGCCTGGCCCGACCAGTACCGCCGAGCCCGCCGCGGCCGCCACGCCCGTACCGCCCGGCCTCCCCACGGTCGGCGTGTCCGCGCCCACCACCCCGTGAGGGGCGCGACGCATCCGCGCCTGCGGCCCATCGCTCCTCGTAAGCGTTCGGTCCTGCCGTGAGACAGGGGGTTGCAATACGGCCGGCAACGCCGTATACCCCTCTTCGTGGAGAAGATCGCGCTGCACCCGCCGCTGCGTCTTCTGATCGGTAAGCGAACGCTTACCTGGAGGCGAGGGGGCCGTAATGAAGCGAAACCACACCATGCTGCGGTGGAGCCTGTGGGTTGCCGTTAGCATCGGCCTCCTCGTACTTGCCGCGTCCGCCTGCGCACAGCCCCCCAAGAAGATCCCCCGCATAGGGTATCTGGCTGCCGTATCCGCGTCTGCCGACGCGCCGCGTCTGGAGGCGTTTCGCCAGGGACTACGGGATCTGGGCTATATCGAGGGGCAGAACATTATCATCGACTATCGCCACGAGGCCGGAGGATTTGAGCCGCTTCCTGGGCTCGCGGCGGAACTTGTCGGTCTTGAGCCCGACGTGCTTGTCGGAGTCACCACCAACGCTGCCCAGGCCGCGAAGCAAGCCACCACGACGATACCGGTCGTCTTTATGGGTGTCACCGATCCCGTTGCGGCTGGACTGGTCGAGAGTCTGCCGCATCCCGGCGGCAACTCTACGGGCGTTACCAACATGGCCGCGATTCTGACGGGCAAGCGAATGGAGTTTCTGAAGAACACCATTCCCGAGGTTTCGCGCCTCGCCGTCCTGTGGGACCCCCAGGCTCCAGGATCTACGCCACAATGGCAAGAAAGCCAGCTGCCTGCACGCGAGCTGGGCATTGAACTGTATTCGATGGAAGTAAGTAGTGTCGATCGATACGAGGCGGCATTCAGAGAGGCCGTGGAGGCGCACAATGACGCCGTTTGGGTGACGCTGAATCCGTTGGCCAATTCGAACCAACAACTGATCGCGGATCTGGCCATCCAGAACCACTTGCCATCCATATGCGCGCGCGAGGACTATTCGCAGAACGGTTGCTTGATGGCTTATGGACCGGGCTATGCTAATGAAGGCCGCGACGGCGCTCGGTACGTGGACAAGATTCTGAAGGGCACCAGGCCAGAGGACATTCCCGTAGAGCAGCCGATGAAGTTTGAACTGGTGATCAACCTGCGCACGGCCCAGGCCTTGAATCGGACCGTGCCACAGCGCGTGTTGCTGCAGGCCGACCAGATCATCCAGTAGCGCCCCCCGCCATCGCTTCACGCCCGATTCGGCCTGGCGGTTCACCTGCCGGGGCGGGTCCTCATCCCAGCCCGCTCTAGCGGGGGAGGGTGCAGAGCCCCCCCACCTCGGCCTTCGCTTCGTCGTTAGCGCTCATCCTGGCAGGCCCCGGGCGCCCGCGGGGCAGGTGGTCGCTCATTCGAGGATGCGCACTTCGCGGGGAGCGGGCGCCAGGCGCGATGCGCCGAACGCGCGGCGCTGGCGCACGTCGGCGTATACCCAGCTGAGCAGGAAGAGCCCCGAGGCGACGAGCACGACCGTGGCGCCGGACGCGGCGTCCAGATAGTAGCTGAGATACAGGCCGGCGGCCCCGCAGCTCGCCCCAATCAGCGTGGATAGCACCGTCATGCGCCCAAAGCTATCGGTGAGCTGGCGCGCGACCACCGCTGGGATGATGAGGGCGGCCGCGATCAGCGTGACGCCCAGCACCTGCATCGACACCACGATGGTGGTCGCCAGGACGAGCGCCAGCAGCGTGTCCATCCAGCCGGCCGGCACGCCGTACACGCGAGCGACCTCGGGATCGAAGGTGGTGAACAGGAGCTGCTTGTAGGCCAAAAAGAGCACCAGCGCGCAGGCCAGCGTGGCTGCCGCGATCACCAGCACGTCCTGGTCGGACACGCCGAGCACGTTGCCGAACAGGGCCGCCTCGAAGTTCTTCGTGAACTGCCGCGCCCGGCTGATGATCGCCACGCCGAGCGCAAAGCTGGCGGTGGTGACGATGCCGATCGCGGCGTCCGCGCCGATGCGGCGCCGCCGCGCCGTCTCGTTGATCGCGAGCGCCGACAGGAAGCCCCAGATGCCCGCGGCGACGTAGAAGTTCAGCTGCAAGACGTAGCCGAAGACCGCGCCGCCGAAGATGGCGTGCGACAGCCCGTGGCCGATGTAGCTCATGTGCCGCAGCACGACGTAGACGCCGACCAGGCCGCACAGCGCGCCGGCGAGGGTGGCGGCGAGCAGGCCGCGCGCGAAGAACGCGTAGTGGAACGGCTCAAGCAACGCCATTGCCCGCCCGGTGGCCCGCGCCGATCACCAGGTCGGGGTGATCGACGACGACGGTGACGTCGCCCTCGCGCACTACGCGCATGGGCGCGCCGTAGAGCCGCGACAGGATCTCGTCGGTGAACACGGCCTCGGGCCGGCCCTGGGCGATGATCGAACGATTCAGCGCCACGACGTAAGGCAGGTGGGTGGCTACCGCGTTCAGCTCGTGCGTCGAGAGCAGGATCGCCGTCCCCGCGCGCTGCAGCTCGGCCAGCAGGTGCAGCACGTCGTGACGGGTGCGGATGTCCACGCCGCTGGTGGGCTCGTCGAGCACGAGCAGCCGCGGCTGGCGGAGCAGCGCCCGCGCCAGGAACACGCGCTGCTGCTGGCCGCCCGAGAGGTTGCGGATGTGACGCTCGGCCAGGTTGCCGAGCCCCAGCCGCTCCAGCAACGTCCGCACCTCGGCCCGCGCGCGGCGGCCGGCCCAGGGCCAAGGGCCCAGCTCCATCGTGCGGCCCATCAAGACGACCTCTTCCACGGTTACGGGAAAGGTCCAGTCGACCGTCTCGAGCTGAGGCACGTAGCCGATGCTCGGCGGTGCGCCGCGCAGGGGCCGGCCGTCGTAGAGCACCTCGCCGGCGACGGGCCGCACGAGGCCCAGCGCGGCCTTGAGCAGCGTCGTCTTGCCGGAGCCGCTCGGCCCGACGAGCCCGACGAACTGCCCCGGCTCGACCGTTACCGTCACGCCGGACAGCACGCGCTCCGCGCCGTACGCACAAGCGACGTTGCGGAATTCCAGCAGGGGGGGCAAGGGAGCCTCCAACAAACGCTCGGCACCGCATTCTAGCCCATCTGCCAAGATGCCTACCAGCCACGATGGATATGGCAGCTCAACCGTTAGAGCAGCATTAGTTTGTCCATCAGTAGGGTAACTGCTAAAATCGGCTATTGCATGCCATTGCGACAAGCGGAGCGCGCGAGCCGGGCTCTGGCTGTCGGCGGAGGAGTACGGTGATGCGGCTACCGCGCGCGCTCGTCCTCACGGTTGCGGCTTGCTGCGCTCTGGCGCTGGCGCTGACGGTGTTGCCGTCGGCGGGCGTCGGGCAAGGACACCTGAAAGTCGTCAGCTCGGTGGCGCCGATCGCGAATCTGATCCAGAACGTCGGCGGCTCGCGCATCGACCTGCTGCAGCTCATCCCCGACGGCGTCGACTCGCACACCTTCGAGCCGCGTCCCTCCGACGCGCGCGCCATCTCCGAGGCCGACCTGTTCGTCCTGAACGGCCTGGACCTCGAGGCGCCGACGCTGCGCATGATCAACGCCAATCAGAAGCCTGGCTCGCAGATCCTCCTCCTCGCGGACAACACGATCACGCGCGACCAGTGGATCTTCGACTTCAGCTTCCCCGAGAGCCGCGGCCACCCAAACCCCCACCTCTGGCTGAACGTGGCCTACGCGCGCCACTACGCCGAGCTGATCCGGGACAAGCTGGTGGAGATGGACCCGACGAACGCCGACTACTACCAGGCGAACGCCGCGCAGCTCATCGCGCGCCTCGACCAGCTCGACCAGGCGATCATGACCGCCGTGCAGACCGTGCCGCCCCAGAACCGGCGCCTGCTCACCTACCACGACTCGTGGGCCTACTGGGCGCCGCGCTACGGCTTCGAGGTCATCGGCGCGATCCAGCCGTCCGACTTCTCGGAGCCCCGTCCGCGCGACGTGGCCGCCATCGTTGACCAGATTCGCCGGGAGCAGCTCCCGGCGATCTTCGGCTCCGAGGTGTTTCCCAGCCCGGTGCTGGAGGTGATCGGCCGCGAGACGGGCGCCCGCTTCGTGGACAGCCTGCGCGACGACGAGCTGCCCGGCGCGCCCGGCAGCCCCGAGCACAGCTACATCGGCATGATGCTCGACGACATGCGGACGATCATGACCGCGCTCGGCGGCAGCGATGCGGCCTTCGACGGCATCGACCCCTCCAACGTGGCGTCGTAGGCGATACCTGAGACGGATCGCCCCTCAGCGGGCGGCCCTCCTGACCCGGAAGCAGCGCGAAGCCCCGGGGCGTTGCCGCCCCGGGGCTTCGCGGCCGGACCAGACTGGCGCTACACGCCGGTGTCGGGGGCGGCGGGGCAGGTGCTGCTGACCCAGGCTTGGATGCCGGCGATCACCTGGTAGAGATCGTTGGCGCGCGAGAGCGGGTAGGCCGTGCGATCGGCGTTCAAGCCGGCCGCCGCCAGGCGGTTGGCGACCACCGCCTGCCGCAGGCTGGCGTCGGCGATGCGATTCGCTTGTAGCGTCTGCTGGAAGCCCAGGCCCGCGAACACGTTGCCCACCTCGCCCTGCTGCAGCGCCGCGAGCGCGATCAGGTCGGCGGTGCCCGGGCCGCCCAGCCCGCCGCCCGGCGCGAGCCCGGGTGACTGGGCGTTGAGGCCGGCGGCGACCGCCGCGAAGCTCAGGCCGGCCGGCCCATTGTTGAGCGCGGCGAGGCTGCCCAGCGCCTGCGTCCCGGCGAACTGCCAGCCGGCGGCGGCCAGGGGGGTGATGCCAAAGCCGCCTGGCCCGCCGAAGCCGGGGCCGAAGGAGCCGAGCCCCCAGGCGCCGAAGGCCGGGCCGTAGGGGCTGCCGGGGCCGTAGCCGTTGAGGGGGCCGTAGGCGCTGGCCGGCCAGCTGTAGAGCGGGGGGCGGCCGTCCGGGCCGACCGGATACAGGCTGGCGGCGTTGGCGTACCAGAGCATCTGGCGGAAGTACGGCTCGGCCAGGTCGCGGAACTGTCGCTGGCACTCGGGGTGGTCGCCGATGTCTCCCGCATGGGCCGCCGGCCGCGGCCCGGTGAGCAGCGCGCTGCCGGCTAGCAGCAGCGCAGCGAGTAGCCGTCGCATGTCGCCTCCTTGAAGTCGCGGGGCATGACTTCGCTTCGATCTGGCGGGGACGGACCGCAGACGCAACCGCCCCCGACTGATAAACGGGGCATGTTGCAAAACGTTACAGCAAAGACGGCGTGCAATTGCGGCGGGATGCAATACGGCCGCGAGGCAGCGGCTGATCGCCGGCCGAATAGGCTAGCGGGTTTCGGCGGGAGCCGAGTGGTGGTGGGTCGTCGTGGCGGGGGCCGGGCTGGCCGCGCAGGCGCGGCAGCGGCCGGCGATCGCGAGGTGGGTCAGGTCGCTCTCGAAGCCGTAGCGCTCGTGGAGGGACTGGCGCAGCGGCTCGCCCACGGACAGGTCCTCGATCTCCTGGATGGCGCCGCAGCTATGGCAGACCAGGTGCATGTGCGCCGGCTCCTCGGCGCGGTGGTAGCGGGTGCTGCCCTCCTCGACGTGCGCGTGGCTGATGAGGCCCATCTGCTCCAGCAGCTGCAGCGTGCGGTACACCGTGGAGCGGTTGATCGAGGGGAAGCGGCGCGAGACTTCGAGGTAGATCGCCTCGGGGACGATGTGGCCGCGGGTGGCTAGCACCTGCTCGATGACGAGCTGGCGCTGCGGCGTCACGCGGCTCCCGCGCGCGTGCAAGAGATCGGCCAGGGAATCGTCTTTTTGCACGTCGTCTCGCTCGCTTGCTGTGATCATAGCACGCCAGGCCATCGCGGGCGTCGGGCATTTCGCGCCATGTGCAGTGGGTCGCCGCGTTCCCGCGACATGGGGCCCGGGCGGGTCGCCGGCCGCGCGGCCGGCGACCCGCCCCCGGGGGTTACTGCTCAGTGGTGAACTCGGCGGTCAGCTGCAGGTCGAAGACGTAGGACAGGCACATGCCCTGGCCGCGGACGTCGAGCGACTCGTCGTCGCCGCGCAGCACGAACGTGCGCTCGTCGCCGCCCGCGGCCAGCCATTGCTGCACCTGGGGCGTCACGTCCCAGGCCCCGTAATCGCCCGTGGTCGCCCCCTGCACGCCGGCAATCATCGCGGGGCGCGTCGGCACCACCCGGTCAAAGCTCGTGTCCCAGCCGTCGGTGGGCACGCCCAGGCCCGTGTTGCAGGTAGGGAGGATCCCGTACTGCGAGTCGCCGGTCGGGGAGCGGCGCACGGTGCTGGCCTCGGCGTAGCTGAGCGTGGCCCTGGTCAGCGTGCCCTGCGCGGCGAGGCCGCGCAGCGGGGCGAGGCCGAAGACGGCCACCGCCTGCAGCACGTGCTTCTGGCCCCGGTCCTGGTTGTTCTCGTAGCCGACGACCCACAGGTCGGAGAGACTGCGCACGTCCCGCCCGTCGAAGCCCTGGCAGCTCGCGGTCGGGGCGGACAGGGTGGCGCCACAGCGGCTCTGGCCGGCGGTTCCCACTCGCGTCGGCGTGAGGCTGACCGTCTGCGTTTGCTGCGTGTCGGGTGCGGCGAACGCACGCACGGCCGTGGTCAAGAGCATTGCGCTCAGCGCTCCTCCCACCACGAGTCGGCCGGTCGTTCTCGCCCATCGGATCGGTCGGGTCATCCTACTCCTCCTGCCGAAGCTGCACGTCAGCCCGGCGTTGCGCTGTCGCTTGGTGTGCGCTCGAAGAGACCGAGGGTGCGCGCCGCCAGCGCTGATCCTGGCGGTGAGCCACTGGGAAAGCCAGGCGGGTCAACCCAGTATAGCGGGCGGCGATGGCCGCACGAGGCGCGCCCCCGTGGGGACAGCGGCCTTGTGCCGCGCGCGCCGTGGGGCACCAGGCCCCCGTGTAACCGGCGGCCCTACCGGCGGACCGTGAACAAGCCCGTGCAGATCTCGACCTCGGTAAGGCCCACCTGGTTGGTGTACTCGTAGCGCGCGGCGAGAGCATTCAGCTCCCGCTTCCGCTGCGCCGTCGACAGGGAGCAGCCCAGCTCGCCGAGCTTCCCCTGATCGCCGAACCCCAGGAAGTTGCTGCGATACCAGAGCACCTCTTCGACGATCTCGGCCCGCGTGCCCAGCGGATCGCCCACCGCCGGCCGGACGCTGCCGGCGCCCTGGCCCGTGCCGGCCGCCGAGCCGCCCGGATAGGCGTCCACCAGCGGCGGCTGTGAGCTACCACGCTGCACGGCCGCCTGTACCGAGGCGCTGATCCGGCGCACGCTCGCCGGGTCGAGGGCCTGCCCCGAGCCGCCGCGGGACTGGCCCGCGAGATCGAGGTCCGCGACCTGGGTTGCGGCGGAGCGTCGCACTAGCTCGAGATCTCCCGCGTGTACTGCCGCCGGGGGCGCTGCCAGGCTGGCGCTGGTCGCCATGCCGAGTACCGTTAGTCCCATCAAGGTCAGCCGCTTGAGGCCCGTTGCCTGCATGCCGTTATCCCTCCCTTGCGCTATTGAGTTGCCTGGACGGTGGCGAGATCGGTGTCGAATGTAGATTACGCGCCGAGCGACGTAGCCACAGCGACCTGTGTCACAGATAGAGAGTGAATCGGGCCACGTCGGGCGGGGCGGCTGGCGCAGGCATTCCAGGAACGGCGCGGCTCCAAGGGGTCCGCCAAACCGCTTGCTGGCTCGGCCCGGGGTGCCACCACGCCCTATGCCGGCGGCTGCGCCTCGGGCGCGGTCAGCTGGGCGAGCGACCAGGCGGCTTGCTCGGCGACCACGGGGTCGGGGTCGTCGCGGGCGAGGGCGAGGGCTGCCATAGCCGCTGGGTCGTCGCGGCCGCCGAGTACGAGCGCGGCGTTGCGTCGCAGGCCCTGGCGCTTGGCGCGCTTGAGGGGGCTCCCGCGCAGCCGCTCGCGGTAGGCGGCCTCGTCCATCGTCAGGGTGGCGACGGGATCGAGCGCCGCTCCGGCGCCGGCCTCGGGCGCGAACGCGGGCTCGCGGGTGGGAGCCGCCAGCCGGTTCCAGGGGCACACCTCCTGGCACACGTCGCAGCCGAAGAGGTGGTCGCCGACGAGCGGGCGCAGCGCCTCGGGCAGCGGCCCGCGGTGCTCGATAGTCAGGTAGCTGATGCAGCGCGCGCTGTCCACGACGTAGGGCGCCGGCAGGGCGCCCGTCGGGCAGGCGTCGAGGCAGAGCGTGCAGGCGCCGCAGTCGGCGATGGCGGGCGGGTCGGGCGGCAGCGGCACGTCGGTGAGCGCGGCGCCGAGCAGCACGTACGAGCCGTGGGTGCGGGTGAGCAGGTTCGTGTTCTTGCCGAAGAAGCCGAGGCCCGCCCGCTGGGCCACGGCGCGGTCGGGGCACGGGCCGTCGTCCACGAAGACGCGCGCCGCCACCGGCCGCCCCAGGCGCTCCTCCAGGAACCGCACCAGCGCCCATAGGCGCGGCTTCAGCACGTCGTGGTAGTCGCGGCCCTGAGCGTAGCGGGCAATGTGACCTAACCCCTCCTCCCCTCGCCCCTCCGCCGCGGGCCGGTAGCCGATGCCGACGGCGATGAAGGACCGCGCGCCGGGCAACAGCTCGGCGGGGCGGCAGGCGCGGCGCACGCGCTCGGCGGTGAGCCAGGCCATGCCGGCCGCGCCGCCGCGCCCCAGCCAGGCCAGCGTGCGCGCCTCGGCATCGGCGAACGGCGCGGCGTCGGCGATGCCGGCGAGGTCGAACCCGAGGGCGCGGGCGTGGGCCTTGACAGCCAGAGCGAGCGCGGCGCGGTCGGGCGCGGCCGGCCCGCCCGGTGCTGGATCGGGCGTTGGGGCGCTCTCGGGCGGCTGGCGCGGCGCTTGCGCCGCCCGGCGGTCGCTCCCCGCGCGGGCGGCGCGGCGAGGGCGGGGGCCAGGCCGCTCAGGCACGCGCGCCGGCCCGCTGGCGCTGATCGCGCCAGGCGACGAGGCGCTCGACGGGCTTGGCGTCGAACGGCGGGCCGAAGCCCAGAATGACGTGCGTGCAGCCGGCGTCGGCGAGCGCGTCGAGGTGGGCGAGGTCCTCGGTGCCGATGCTGGCGGTGCGCTCGATCGCCCGCGGGTCGCGGCCGAGCTTCTGGCACCAGTCGTCGAGCACGCGGTTCTTGCGCTTCCAGTTGTCGACGCCGCCGAAGCCGTTCCAGGCGTCGGCGTACTGGGCGGTGATGCGCAGGGTGATCTTCTCGCCCTCGCCGCCGATGAGGATCGGGATCGTGCCGCGCACCGGCGGCGGGTTGTCCTTTGCCCAATGCTCCTTGATGATCGGGAGCGCCGCCGCCAGGTCGTGCAGGCGGGTGGTCGCCGTGCCGAACTCGTAGCCGAAGTCGTCGTACTCGCGCTCGAACCAGCCGGCGCCGATACCCAGGATGAAGCGGCCGTCGCTGATGTGGTCGATCGTCGTCGCCATCTTCGAGAGCAGGGCCGGGTTGCGGTAGCTGTTGCAGGTGACCATGCAGCCGATGGTGGCGCGCGAGGTCGCCTCGGCCAGCGCGGCCAGCACCGTGTAGCCCTCGAGCGCGGGGCCGTCCGGGTCGCCGTAGAGCGGGTAGAAGTGGTCCCAGTTCCAGATCGAGTCGACGCCGCTGGCCTCCATGCGGCAGGCGGCGTCGCGGAACTGCTGGTAGGTGCAGTGCTGGGGGTGGAGCTGCACGCCCACCTTGAGTGCTGACTGCTGACTGCTGAGTGCTGAGCGCTGGGGTGCGGTCATGGCGCCTCCTGGCAGTACCCACCGAGGGGGTCCAACGCGTCTCACCGGTATGGTACTTGGCGGCGGACATGGTCACACGCCTTGCGTCGAGGGCCGGGCGCGCTAGAATGGCCGATGGGCCCTCACCGAGCAGCGAGACTGGATGAGACGAGGAGCGCGACGATGGCAGACGCAACGGGCGGCTCCACGGCGGAGCGCCGGATCGACGTACACCACCACGTCCTGCCGCCGCAGTACGTGGACAGCACGCCGATGCCCTTCCGGGTGCCAGACACCGACACGCAGCTGCGCACGATGGCCGAGTTCGGCATCGAGGCGGCGATTACGTCGCTGACGCCCCGCGTGTTCGAGGAGCACCGCCACGAGCGGCGCGCGGTGGCCCGCGCCTGCAACGAGTTCATGGCGGGCCTGGTGCGCGACCATCCGACGCGGTTCGGCTCGTTCGCCGTGCTGCCGCTGCCCGACGTGGACGGCGCGCTGGAGGAGGTGGCCTACGCGCTCGACACGCTGCGCCTGGACGGCGTGGGGCTGTTCTCCAGCATGGAGGGGCGCTTCCTGGGCGACCCGCTGTACGACCCGCTGTTCGCGGAGCTGAACCGCCGCAAGGCCGTCGTGTTCGTCCATCCGTCGCACTGTGCCGCGCCGCCCGAGTACAACCTGGGCGCGCCGGCGGGCATCATCGAGTACATCTTCGACAGCACGCGCGCCATCCTGAACATGCTGTACCACCAGACCTTCCGGCGGAACCCCGACATGCGCATCATCTTCTGCCACGGCGGCAGCACGGTGCCGTACCTGGCCCACCGCATCGCCAACCTGGAGCACAACGCCGGCGTGCCCGACGTGATCGGCACGCTGCGCTCGCTGTACTACGACATCGCCAGCTCGATGTCGCGCTTCTCGCTGCCGTCGCTGCAGCAATTGGCCGACCCGACGCACATCGTGTGGGGCTCGGACCTGCCGTTCGTCCACGGCGAGCGGCTGCGGGAGGAGATTGCGGGCTGGGAGGCGTACACCGGCTTCGACGCGGCGACGCGCGCCGCGATCGAGCGTGACAACGCGCTGCGCCTGTTCCCACGGCTGGGCGCGACGGCAGCTAGCCGATGAGGCACGGGCGCCGCGTGGACGCCGGTGCTGCGGCCTGCGGGCCGCGGGCGGGCACGAGACCCGCCCCTACGAAAAGAGCCGCGGGCGGGCATCGTATCACGAGTGTCAGTCGCGGAGGCTGAGGACGGCGGTGAAGGCTTCCTGGGGGATCTCGACGCTGCCTAGACGCTTCATGCGCTTCTTGCCCTCGGCCTGCTTCTCCAGCAGCTTGCGCTTGCGGGTCACGTCGCCACCGTAGCACTTGGCGAGCACGTTCTTGCGCATGGCGCGGATCGTCTCGCGGGCGATGACCTTCTGGCCGACGGCGGCCTGGAGCGGCACGTCGAACAGCTGGCGGGGGATCAGCTCACGCAGCCGCTCGACCAGCGCGCGGCCCTGGCTCTGCGCCTTGTCGGCGTGAACGATGGCGGAGAGGGCATCGACCGGCTGGCCGTTCACCAGGATGTCGAGCTTCTGCAGCTTCGCGGGCCGGTACTCGGCGAAGCTATAGTCGAGCGAGGCGTAGCCCTGGGTGCGCGACTTGAGCTGGTCGTAGAAGTCGACGATCAGCTCGGCGAGCGGCATCTCGTCCACGATGAGGACACGCTGCTCGTCGATGTAGTCCATCTTCTTGAACACGCCGCGGCGGTCCTGCACCAGCTCCATCACGGCGCCAATGTAACGCGACGGCACGATGATATCCAAGGAGACCCACGGCTCCTCGATGCGCTCCACGTGGTTCGGCGGCGGCAGCGCGGCCGGGTTGTCGACCAATAGCTCGCGCCCGTCGGTCGTATAGACGTGGTACTCGACGCTCGGCGCCGTGATGAGCAGCTCCAGGTTGTACTCGCGCTCCAGCCGCTCGCGGATGATCTCCATGTGCAACATGCCGAGGAAGCCGCAGCGGAAGCCGAAGCCGAGGGCCACCGAGCTTTCGGGCTCATACACCAGCGAGGCGTCGTTCAGGCGCAGCTTGTCGAGCGCGTCGCGCAAGAGGTGGTAGTCGTCGCTGGCGGTCGGGTACAGTCCGGCGAACACCATCGGCTTGGCGGGGCGATAGCCCGCGAGCGGCTCGGCGGCCGGCGCGGCGGCGAGCGTGATCGTGTCGCCCACGCGCACGTCGCGCACGTCCTTGAGGCCCGTCGCGATGTATCCTACCTCGCCGGCGGCCAGGCCCTCGACCGGTCCCATCGTCGGCCGGAAGACGCCGACCTCCAGCACTTCGGCGGTGGTCTCGGTGGCCATCAGGCGGATGCGCTGCGTCGGCCCGACGGCGCCATCCACCACGCGCACGTACGCGATCACGCCCTTGTACGAGTCGTAGTGGGAGTCGAAGACCAGCGCCCGCAGGGGCGCGTTCCGCTCGCCGCGCGGCGGCGGCACGCGCGTGACGACAGCTTGCAGGATCGCCTCGACGCCGGTGCCATCCTTCGCCGAGGCGAGCAGCACGTCCTCGGCCGGCAGGCCGACCACGCGCTCGATCTCCTCGGTCACGCGCGGCGGGTCGGCGCTCGGCAGGTCGATTTTGTTGATGACGGGGATGATCGCCAGGTCGTGCTCGATCGCCAGGTAGACGTTCGCCAGCGTCTGCGCCTCGACGCCCTGCGCCGCGTCCACGACCAGGATGGCGCCCTCGCAGGCGGCCAGGCTGCGGGAGACCTCGTAGGCGAAGTCGACGTGGCCCGGCGTGTCGATCAGGTTGAGCTGATACTCCTCGCCATCGTACGCGTAGCGCATACGGACGGCCTTCGCCTTGATGGTGATGCCCTTCTCGCGCTCCAGGTCCATCTGGTCGAGCACCTGCTCGGCCATCTGGCGCTCGGTGAGCGTGCCGGTCATCTCCAGCAGGCGGTCGGCGAGCGTCGACTTGCCGTGGTCGATGTGGGCGATGATACAGAAGTTACGAATGTGAGCCTGGTCAATCAAGACGTCGTCCTGCTCCGCGCGGGCGCACCCGGCCCCAGCCCAGCGTGGCAGCGCGCGCCACGACGGGGAAAGCAATCATGTGGGAGGGCGCCGCTAAATCATACCAGACCGGGCCGCCTGACCCCGCGAGATTGCAGCCGCGGCCTGCCGCCGATGAGCCCGTTCGGAGTCTAATAACCGGAGATCGGACTGACGTAGGAGAGCGTGCCGCCTACCAGCCCCAGGAGCCGCTGGTCGGCCGTCCAGAGCGCGCACCCATAATGCTCTGCCAAGACCAGATAGTGGGCATCGTAGGCTGCCGGCAGCGCGTGGGCGTTGGCCAGGCTGAGCGCCCGGTCGTACAGGTCCGGCGGCTCGACCAGCGTAATGGTGAACCGCTGGAACTGGTCCATGAGCTGCTGCGCCTCGGCGAGCAGCATGCCCGTGCGCCTCATACGCTGGCGCAGAATGTTGGCGATCTCGAAGGGAAGCAAGCGCGGCGCGATGATGGGCTCGTTGCGAGCTACACAGTCGGCATAGAGCGCATCAGCTTTATCCGAGTTCGCCTCGACCAGGATCCATTTGGCGGCTACCGACGCGTCGACGACGATCACGATAGCTGCTGACTGCGCTCATCGCGCAGCTGGTTCAGGATCTCCCAGGATTCTGAGAAGGGCACCCCACCGCGCTCGCGAAGCATCCTGTCGCGGATTGCTCTCGCCTCCGCCATCGCGCGCAAGCCCCGTTCACGCTGTTCCGCGGTGAGCGGCGGAATCTCTGCTCGGCGCGCCGCGATCACAGCGGCCCGCTCCCGCGGCGTCAGCGTGCTGAGATCGTTGTCGGCCACAGGCCCTATCGCGCTATCCGGCGCAACGCCCGCCGCGGCCACCGGGCGCACAAGCCGGTCGACGTCGGCGCGCTTGAGCGCGAGACGGCGTTGGCCCACGCGGTAGGCGGGCAGGCTGCCCTGGTCGATCCAGCGGCGAATGGTAGATTGGTGGACCCTGAGGAGCGCCGCGGCCTTCGCGACGGTCAGGTACTCGTCTACGTCGATGCGCATGCGCCCTGCCTCCCGCCCTTGATCTCCATTCTGCGCTATACGGCACTATACGAATGCATACGCTAGCATGGCAACGAGGGTGGCCGACTATCCAGCCCGGCACCGGTGGGCGCAGCGGCGAGGGGAGCCACGCGAGAATGGTACGGAACTTGCGGCACCTTCGGCCGCGCCCTCGACCAGGCCCGGCCGCGCGACGGCGCGGCGGACGGCCGCCCCAGGTCCCCGAATCGGCGCGACGGGCCGCCTTGCGTGGTAGACTACATTCGCTCGGAGCATTATGGCGGGAGGCAGCGAGATGGCGCAGGCGGAGGCCGCGACGGCCGGGCAGGCAACGGCCAAGAAGTGGGTATACCGCTTCGAGGAGGGGCTCGCCGACATGCGCGACCTCCTCGGCGGCAAAGGGGCGGGCTGCGCGCAGATGACCCGCGCCGGCCTGCCGGTCCCGCCCGGGTTCACCATCACCACCGAGGCCTGTAACGCGTACTACGAGGCGGGCAAGCAGTTCCCGCCCGGCATGTGGGATCAGACGCTCGAAGCCTTGCGCGACCTGGAGCGGAAGACCGGCAAGGGCTTCGGCGACCGCAACAACCCGCTCCTCGTCTCCGTGCGCTCGGGCGCGCGCATCTCCATGCCCGGCATGATGGACACCGTCCTCAACCTGGGGCTGAACCACGACACGGTGCAGGGCGTCATCGCGCTCACCGGCAACGAGCGCTTCGCCTACGACGCCTATCGCCGCTTCATCCAGATGTTCGGGCGCATCGTGCAGGACATCCCGGCGGAGCGCTTCGACGAGGTGTTCGAGGACGCGAAGCACCGCCACGGGGCGAAGCAGGACACGGACCTCGACGCGGCGGCGCTGCGCGAGGTGGTGGCCGCCTTCAAGGACGTGGTGCAGCGGGAGACGGGGAAGCCGTTCCCCACCGACCCGATCGAGCAGCTGCGCCTGGCGATCGCCGCGGTCTTCGAGTCGTGGATGGGCAAGCGCGCCGTCGACTACCGCAACTTCTACAAGATCCCCCACGACCTGGGCACGGCCGTCAACGTGCAGACGATGGTGTTTGGCAACATGGGCGACGACTCGGGCACGGGCGTGGCCTTCACGCGCGACCCGAACACTGGCAAGAACGAGCTATACGGCGAGTTTCTGGTGAACGCGCAGGGCGAGGACGTGGTTGCCGGCATCCGCACGCCGATGCCGATCAGCAAGATGGCTGAGGAGCTGCCGCAAGCGTACAGCGAGTTCCAGCAGATCGCGGAGCGGCTGGAAGCCACCTACCACGACATGCAGGACATGGAGTTCACCGTCGAGCGCGGCAAGCTGTACATGCTGCAGACGCGCGCCGGCAAGCGCTCGGCGCCGGCGGCGGTGAAGATCGCGGTGGACATGGTCCACGAGGGCCTGATCACGCGCGAGGACGCGCTGCTGCGCGTCGAGCCCGACCAGGTGCAGCAGCTGCTCTTGCCACGCTTCCTGCCCCAGGCCGTGTGGCAGGCGCGGGAGCGCGACGGGTTCGTCACCAAGGGCCTGAACGCCTCGCCGGGCGCTGCGGTGGGCAAGGCTGTGTTCGACGCGGACCGAGCGCAGGCGATGGGCCAGAACGGCGAGCGCGTGATCCTCGTTCGGCCCGAGACCTCGCCGGACGACGTACACGGCCTCATTGCCGCCCAGGGGGTGTTGACGGCGCGCGGCGGCATGACCAGCCACGCCGCGGTCGTGGCGCGCGGCATGGGCAAGCCGGCGGTGGTGGGCGCCGACGACGTGCGGATCGACCTACGCGGGCGCAGCTTCACGGTCAACGGGCGCACCGTGAACGAGGGCGATTGGCTGTCGCTCGACGGGTCCACCGGCGAGGTGTTCGCGGGCCAGCTCGCCACCATCGAGCCGAACCTGGCCGAGGAGCACGAGCTGGCCGAGCTGCTGAGCTGGGCGGACCAGGTGCGGCGGCTGGGCATCTGGGCGAACGCCGACTACCCGCGCGACGCCGAGCGGGCGCGCGAGTTCGGCGCCGAGGGCATCGGCCTCTGTCGCACCGAGCACATGTTCATGGAGGAGGAGCGGCTGCCGCTCGTGCAGCAGATGATCCTCGCCGCGCCGGGGGCGGCGCGGGCCAAGGCCGCGCTGGGGATCGACGAGCGCCGGCGGGAGCTGCAGGCGCGGCGCATGCGCCAGACCGAGGAGCACGCGCCGCCGGACATGGTGGCCGCTGACCTGGCCGCGGAGGAGGCGGCGCTGGCCAATCTCGAGGCGAAGCTGGCGGCCGATTCGGCCTGGCAGCAGTACAAGGCCGCGCTGGACCAGCTCTTGCCGATCCAGCGCGGCGACTTCAAGGGGCTGCTCAAGGAGATGGCGGGGCGGCCGGTCATCATCCGCCTGCTCGACCCGCCGCTGCACGAGTTCCTGCCGAAGTACGACGACCTGCTGGTCGAGGTAACCGAGCTGCGGGTGCGCGGCAACGATCCCGCGCGGCTGGCCGAGGCCGAGAAGATGCTGGCGGCGGTGAACGCGCTGCGCGAGGCGAACCCGATGCTGGGGCTGCGCGGCGTCCGCCTGGGGCTGCTCTACCCCGAGATCAACGAGATGCAGGTGCGCGCCATCCTCGAGGCGGCAGTCGAGCTGAAGCGCGAGGGGGTGGATGCCCACCCGGAGATCATGATCCCGCTGATCGGCAACACGGAAGAGCTGCGTCGCGTCGAGACCGTGCTGCGCGCGGTCGCCCAGGCCGTGCAGGGCGAGGCGGGGACGCAGGTCGACTACAAGTTCGGGACGATGATCGAGATTCCCCGCGCCGCCTTCATCGCGGACCAGATCGCTGAGATGGCCGAGTTCTTCAGCTTCGGCACGAACGACCTGACGCAGATGATTTTCGGCTTCTCGCGCGACGACGCCGAGGGCAAGTTCCTGGGCAGGTACATCGAGGAGAAGATCCTGGCGGTCAACCCGTTCGAGACGCTGGACCGCGCGGGCGTGGGCGAGCTGATCTGCATCGCCGTCGAGCGGGGGCGGCGGACGCGGCCGGACCTGGAGATCGGTATCTGCGGCGAGCACGGCGGCGACCCAGCCTCGATCGCCTTCTGCCATGCGGCTGGGCTGAATTACGTGAGCTGCTCGCCGTTCCGGGTGCCCGTGGCGCGGCTGGCGGCCGCGCAGGCGGCCCTGCAGAGCAAGCAGGCCGCGGGGGCCAAGGGCGAAGCCGACCGGTAGCGGTCAGCCGACAGCCGTCAGCTATCAGCGTGTGGCGGTGACCGACCGCGCTCGCCACGCCGGGAATGATATTGCGCAGCCGCGGGCGGGTCGGCGCACGGCCCGCGGCTAGCTGACGGCTGCTAGCTGACGGCTGAAAGCTGGTAATGCATGCTCTCCGTCATTGTGCCGACCTACGACGAGCGTGGGGCGCTGCCCGAGCTGCTCGACCGGCTGAACGCGACCTTCGATCTCGGCGGGCTGACGGCCGAGATCATCGTCGTGGACGACGGCTCGCCCGACGGCACGGCCGATCTAGCGGAGGCGCTGGCGGACCGCTACCCCGTGCGCGTGCTGCGCCGGCCGGGCAAGATGGGCCTGGCGTCGGCGGTGCTCGACGGCCTGAAGCTGGCGCAGGGCGAGCTGATCGCCGTGATGGACGCCGATCTCAGCCACCCGCCCGAGGCGCTGCTGCCGATGGTGCGCGCCATCGAGGAGGAGGGGGCCGACCTGGCCGTCGGCAGCCGCTACGTGGCGAACGGCGGCATGGAGGACTGGCCCTGGCACCGCCAGCTCGTGTCGCTGGTCGCGAACAAGCTCACCTGGGGGCTCACCCCCGTCCACGACGCGACCTCGGGCTTCTTCGTCGTGCGCCGCAGCGCGCTGGAGGGCGTGTGCCTGAACCCGATCGGCTTCAAGATCGGACTGGAGGTCATCGCGCGGGCGCGCTACCAGCGCTGCGTCGAGGTGCCGTTCGTCTTTACTGATCGCAAGCATGGCTTCAGCAAGTTCACCAGCCGCGAAGTGATCGCCTTCCTCAAGCAGCTCGCCATCCTCTACGGCGAGAAGTACGGCGACCGTTTCGGCCTCGTCCGCTCCAAAGCGTAACGTCGCGGGCTATGCCGCGCGCACGCGCATGCGGACGCCGTGGCGCGGGGAGAGGGTGACGAGCGGGCGGGGGACGATGCGCTGGCCCGGCTCGAGCGCGAAGCGCCAGCGGCCGAGCAGCGCGCTCAGCACCACCTTCATCTCCTGCAGCGCGAAGGTCATCCCCAAACAGAGGCGGGCGCCGCCGCCGAACGGCACGTAGGCGAAGGGCGGGTGCGACTCGCCATGCTCGGGGTCGAAGCGCTCGGGGCGGAAGGCTTCCGGATCGTGGAAGACCTCCGGCAGGCGGTGGCTGAGCCACTGGCTGTACATGACGAACGTGCCCGGCGGGAAGCGATAGCCCTGCCACTCGATCTCCGTGGCGGTCAGGCGGCCGCCGGCCCAGGCGGGCGGGTACAGGCGTAGCGCCTCCTTCGTCACCATCTCCAGGTAGGTGAGCCGCGGCAGGGTGTCGAAAGTCGGCGGGCGACCGCCGAGCACGGCGTCCTGCTCGGCCAGCACGCGCTCCAGCACGGCGGGGTGCTGCGCGAGCAAGTAGAGCGTCCAGGCCAGGCCGTGCGCCGTCGTCTCGTGGCCGGCGGCGAGGAGCTGCACGACCTGGTCGCGCACCTGCACGGGGCTGAGGCCGCTGCCGTCGGTGTCGCGGGCGGCCAGGAGCGCGGAGAGCGCGTCGTCGTGGGCGCCGGCCGCGGGATCGGCCTGGCGCTGGCGGATGAGGTCGTAGACGAAGCGGTCGAGGCGCGCGCGGGCGCGCACGAACCGCCCCCAGGCCGTGAACGGCAGGTTGATGCGGAGCATGCTGAACGGCCACTGCACGTCGCTGTACACTAGCGCGTCGCGGAAGGCGCGGATGAGCTGGGCGTGCTCGGCCCCAAGCTCGACGCCGAACAGCGTCCGCCCGGCGATCTGGAGGGTCAGGCGGCGCATGGCGAGGTCCGCGTCGATCAGCTGCCCGGGCCGCCAGCGGGCGGCGTAGCGCTGGGCGTGGTCCCACATGATCGGCAGGTAGCCCTCCATGCGCTGGCGCTGGAAGACCGGCAGCACGAGGCGGCGCAGGCGGTCGTGCAGGGCGCCGTCGGTGACGAGCAGGCCCTCGCCGAGCAGGGGGATGAGGCTGGCGAGCGCCGGGCGCCAGAGCAGCTTTTGCGGCTGCTCGCTCAGGATCAGCCGGTTGCCCTCGGGGCCGATGAGCCAGACGAGCGGGTAGCCGAACCAGGCCAGGCTGAAGGCGTGGCCGTAGGTCTGGTAGCAGCGGGTGACGAAGCCGATCGGGTCGCGCACATAGTCCAGGGTATTGCCGGCGATCGGCCGGCCCGGCGGGCGCGGTGGCAGGCGCTCCCAGACGGCCGGCGGGGGCGGCGGCGCGGCCATGCCCAGCGCCTGCATCCAGCGGGGCTGTCGGACCGCGGTCGTGGCCATCGGGCACCTCCCACGCGCGGGCTGGGACGCCATCTCAGTCTAGCACCGGGAGGGACCGACCTAACCCCCGGCCCCCCTTCCCTGCCAAGGAAGGGAGGAGCCTCCCCGGCCGCCTTCTCGTCTCTCTCCCCCTTCCCACATTGGGAGGGGGGCCGGGGGGGTAGGTCCTACGGCCTCACCTTGCCGAGCTGCTGGCGTGCGGCGTCGACGAAGCTGCTGTCGACGAGCCGCTCGGCCGGGATCGGCTGGGCGAGCTGGAGCACGCCGTTCTGGATGTGGACGCGCTCCTGGTCGAGGATGAAGTCCGTCTGGACCACGAGGTCGGGGTCCCAGGTATAGGGCACCTGGTCGCGGATCACCTGGGCGCTCACTCCGAGCTTCTTCTCGAACACGTCCAGGTTCTCGGGCGTGTAGAACTTGTCGGGATACAGCACGCCCAGCTCCGGCCCCTGCACGTCGCGGGTGCCGCGCATGGTGGCGAGCATCCAGCGCCGCGCCACGTCCGGCTGCTGGCTAATGAACTGGCCGCCGTACATCACGACGGTCGTCATCTTGCCCGGCGCGATCTCCGCGACCCACTTGGTGGCCGAGCCGAGGTCGATCGCGCGGGTGGCGAACGGCTCGGCGGTGATCGACGCGTCGATGGCGCCGGTGGCGAGGGCGTTGGCGTGGTCGGGGAAGGCGAGCGGCGTCTCCTCGACGTCGCGCAGCGCCAGCCCGTTCTGCTCCAGCACCTTCGTCAGCAAGTACTCGACGATGGCGCCCTTCGTGTTCACGGCCACCTTGCGGCCGCGCAGGTCGGCGACGCTCTGGAGCGTGCCGTTGTCGATCAGCTCCTTGCGCGCGAGCAGCGGCAGGGAGCTATCGTGCAGCGGCAGGATGCCCATCGGCGCGACGATCTTGATGTCCAGGCCGCGATCGAAGGCGTTGAAGGTGCCGGCGCTGATCGCCGCCAGGTTCAGGTCGACGTCGCCGCGCGCGAGCAGTGGCACGGCGTCGGCGCCGCCGGCGACGTTCTGGTAGTCCAGCTCGATGGCCTGCTCGCGGTAGTAGCCGCGCGCCTCGGCGACGTAGACGGGCGCGTAGGCAATGGCCGCCGTCTCGGCCACCTTCACGGTTTCCACGCGCGGCGGCGCGGCGGGGGAGGCGGCGGCGGCCGCGGGGGAGGGCGCTGCCGTGGCGGCGGGGCGCGTGGCGGCCCCGCCGCTCGGCGTGGCGGGCGCGGGCTGGCCGCTGCTCGTGCAGGCAGCCGCCAGGAGGACGACGAGCGCGGTCCCAAGGGGGCGGACGGCGGACGGCATCGCCATGAGCCTCTCCAGCGCGTGGCTACGTCAAGTGTAGCATCCGGGCGGGCGCGGGCCGGGTGCCGGCAGGCCCGCAGGCGGGGCGGCAGCTCCAGTAGCATCCGGGCGGGCGCGGGCCGGGTCTTGGTGGCGCCCCGGGGCGGCGCCGAAGGCGTCGCGGCGCTACCCTGGGCGTGCTGCCGTCGGCGTGGGCGCCGCGGCCGAACTACCAGCGAGGTGTGGGAGGGGCGATGCAGGGGCGGCCGAGCGGATCGTCATGGCGCGGCCGGAGCTCCAGTCGGTCGACGACCTGCGCGGCAAGGGCTCCTGCCCGCGCCCCCCGCCGCCCGCTTCTACGACACGCGCTCTTGGCAGGCGGCGACGGGGGGGCGGACCTAACCCCCCGGCCCCCCTTCCTTGAGAGGGAAGGGGGGAGCCACCCTGGCCTCGTCCTCCGCCCCCGGCTCGCTGCGAGAGACAGGCCGGGAGGTGGGGCCTCGTCCCTCTCCCCCTTCCCACATTGGGAGGGGGCGGGGGGGGAGGTCACGCTCGCTCGCGGCGGCAGACGTCGAGGGCGACCAGCGCGTAGAGCTGCGCGGCGCGCACCATCTCGTCGATCGCCAGCTCCTCGGCGCGCGGGCCGATCCGCTTGCCGCGCGGGCCGATCTTCACGGCCGGGATCCCCATCTCGTTGTAGATGTTCGTGTCGGTCCAGATGCTCGCCCGCGCGGGCGGCTCGGGCTTGACCGGCTCGTGGAAGAGGTATTGGTAGGCTTCCTCGACCGCGGCGACCAGCGGCTCGACGCCCTGGCCCACATGGCCGAGCAGCGACTTGTAGGCCTCCAGCTCGTAGTCGAGGCCCGTGGCCGCGAGCACGCGATCCAGCTCTTGCTGCACGGCGACGGGGCGGAGCTGCGGCGGGATGCGCACGTCCACGTAGACGCTGCACACGCCGGGGAAGTAGTTGGGCCGGTAGGGCGCGCCGCCCTCGATGGCGCCCACGTTGACCTTCGGCCAGAGCGGGCCGGTCGGCGACTCGAAGACGTACTTCTCCTCGAACTCGTCGCCCCACCGCTCGATGGCCTCGATCAGCCGCGTCATCTTGACGATGGCATTCAGCTTGAGCATCGGGTGGGTGGTGCGCTTGCTGCCCCAGGCGGACTCAGCCTGGCCGAACGTGGTGATCTTGAAGTCGACGACGCCGTTCTGGCTCCAGACGAGGTTCATGTCCGAGCCGTCGGCCACCACGGCGTAGTCGGACTGGATGCCGTGGGTGAGCAGGTGGCGGGTGCCGGCGCCCTCGCCGCGGTACTCCTTGGTCTGCCAGGGGCCGATGGGCGTGCGCGAGATCTCGCCGACGACCGCGGCGCAGATCACGTCGCCCTTGAGCGGTACACCGCTGGCCCGGAGCGCCTTGCCGGCCATGAAGAAGGCGGCGACGCCGCCCTTCATGTTCGAGATGCCCAGGCCGCGCACTTTGCCGTCGGCAATCGACCCGCGCAGCTCGGCCTCGGGCTCGACCTGCGCGACCATGCGCAGGTCCTCGTCGGTGCCGGTGAAGCTGGTGTCCATGTGGCCGTTGAACATCAGGCTCAGGCCGTTGCCCTGGCCCTTCACGATGCCGACGGCGTTCGGGCGGTCGACCTCCACCTCCTGGCGCACGGCTTTCATCCCGTGGGCTTGCGACCACGCCAGCAGGTGCTCGGCGACGCCCTTCTCTTGCCCCGTGGGGCTGGGGATGCTGACGATGTCGCAGGCAAGCTGCGCAAGCTCGTCGCGGTCGATGTAGGCCAGCACTTGCCTGGCCAGTGTCTCGTCGATTGGCATAGTGCCACTCCTCGCTAGGCGGGATATGGGGCCGGTGTGGCGCGACCGAGCCATTGTCGCACGCGGCCGGCTGGCAGGAAAGCGCTGTTGGGCGGACCGCGCGCCGCCCGGTTGCCGCCGCGCGCGGCCGGCGGGTACAATTTCCCAGGTCGTGCTAGACGGGGAGCTGGCGGTGCCCTGTACCCGAAATCCGCTGCATGCGGGGTTGAATCCCCGTTCGAGGCTCGGTGTTTCCGGTAGCCTCTGGTCAAGTAGTGTTGATGGACTGGTCCTGCGCGGCGACGGCCCGTGAACTCCGCTAGGCCCGAGAGGGAGCAACGGTAAGCGGTGACCGCTCGGGTGCCGCAGGGTCGCCGGTCCGGAGCCAACTAGCCAGGGGCCCGTGAGGCCTAACGAGTCGACAACGGGTGCACGGCCTTTCTTTTTTCCTCCTCTACGCCTGCCACTCGGGAGCCAGCATCGCGTAGACCACCAGATCGACGTAATGGTCGTACAGCCACTCGGCGTCGCGGAGCACGCCCTCCTGGCGGAAGCCGAGGCGCTCGGCGATGGCGCGGCTGCGGTGGTTGCCGGTCGCGGCGCGAATCTCCACGCGGTGCAGGCCCAGGTCGCGGACGGCGTGGCTGACGAGCGCGCGGCAGGCGCGCGTTACGAGGCCGCGGCCCTGGTAGGCGGCGCCCAGCCAGTAGCCCAGGGCGCACGCGCGGTTGGCCCAGTCGATCGGGTGCTGGCCGACCACGCCCGCCAGCTGGCCGTGCTGCCAGATGCCGTACTGCCCGCCACGCTTGTCGGCAAACTGCTGCTGGGCCGCGCGCAAGAAGGCGCGGGTGGTGTTCGGCGACTGCTCCTTGTCGACCCAGGGGAGCCACTGCCGTAGGTAGGCGCGATTGGCGTCGATCAGCGCGTACAGCGGCGCCGCGTCGCGCTCCTCGAGCAGCCGTAGCGCCGCGCCATCCCCAAGCGTCCGTTCGCGCACTGGCTGCTCCTTTCGGCTCCGTGTCGATCACAATCGGAGCCGCTGACCGCGCCGGCGCTCGCGCCTGGTCCGCCGGACACAACTGTAACTTGATTCCGTAGGCGCAAGACTGTAACGTTGAGCGCCCGGCAACGTTTGACATTATGGAGGGGGCGCGGGAAGGCGAGGTAGGCGCTCCGCCTACCTCGCCTCCTCCTGGGAGGGGTCCCCGGCCGTGCCGGCGGCCGGGGCCTCTATCATAGCAGCATTCGCGCGGGCGCCGCTCGCTTCCCGCGCGCCGTTCGCCCGCCCTGTGTCTCCTCGCCGCGCCCGCTAGGCTGCCGGCCTCGGTTGGTGGGTAGTTTGCATGCCCACTATCTCTGCCCGAGTGCTTCGGGGCCGTGTGACCCCGCCGTAGCGCGCCTGTGACTGCTTCGTAGCCGGCGCGCCCTGCCGAGCGCGCCGCGCGCCGTCCTACGATAGCCCCGAGTCTCTTGTAGAAGGGTTTTCTGGCCGCCGACCGCGGCAGGAGGCCCGGGGAGGGCGAGGGGATGCGGCGAGGAGTGCAGCGGGCGGCGCTCGCGATGGCGGCGGCGTGCGCGGTCGGGGGCGTGCCCGCGGCACGGCCGGCCGGCGCGGCGCTGGCGCAAGCGTGCCAGGTGGAGCTAACGGTCGACCAGCCGACCGAGGGCGCCGAGGTGAGCGCCCGCCAACGGATCGCCGGCTGGGCCGTGGACCGGGCGGCTGCCAGCGGCACGGGCATCGAGGCGGTCCGCGTGGCGCTCGATCCGGCGCCCGACGGCGGCGACGACCAACTGTACATGCCGCTGGTGTACGGGGTGCCGCGGGCCGACGTCGCCTACACGCTGGGCAATCCGCGCTTTGCCATCTCGGGCTTCGCGCAGGACTGGGCCGCGGTCGGCACGCCGCCGGGGCGCCACCGCCTCGTCGTGCAGGCGAAGAGCGCCTGCGGCTGGACGAGCGTGACGCGCAACGTGCGGATCAGTGCCACGCCGCCGAGCGCCGACACGATCCAGGAAGTGCCGGTGCGGCTGCCGGCCGACGACCTGCTGCCGTTGCCGACGGTGCCGTCCTCCGGGCTTGCGGCTGGCACGTCGCCGCTCGACCGCACGCCGCCCGTGCCCCTCGCCTTGACCCGGCCCCACTTCGCGCTGAACGCTAACGCCACCGGGCCGACCTCGGTCACGCTCTCCTGGGACGCGGCGCCGGGCGCGGTGCGCTACAACGTCTACGCGGCCGACGAGGCGACGGCAGATCAGGCGGCGCCGGGCCCCGCGGCCGCCACGCGCACCCTGGGGGTGAGCGGGCTGCGCCGCGTGCAGAGCGACGTTACCGACACCTCGACGACGCTCGCCAACCTCAACTCCGGCGACCCCTATCGCTTTACCGTCCGGGCGGTGGGCGAGAGCGGCACTGAGATCGGCGCCTCGGACGTGGCGCGGGTAACGCTGCCGCCGGGCGGTAGCACCACGCTGACCGCCAATGTCACGAACGACTCGGTGGCGCTGAGCTGGGCGGCGGTGCCGAACGCGGTGAGCTACGCCGTGCAGGCGAGCGCCGCGGACGGGCCGCTGGTGCCCGATCCCGACCGCACCAGCCTGACGGGCACCTCGGTCAGCGTCGACCACCTGTCGCCGGGCACCTACACGTTCCAGATCGCCGCGCGCGACGCCGCGGGCGGCCGCATCGCCCAGTCGAACCGCGTGCAGGCCGTGGTCGACGGCGCGGGCGGCGCCGTGTCGACCCTGCTCTCCGCGGCAAACGCGGGCGCGCCGACCGTCGCGGGGCCGGGCATGGGCGCGTCGGCCGGGCCACCGCTGCCGGGCGTCCCGCCGGGGGTCGGGCCAGGGATGGGCGGGCCGCCGGCGGTCGGGCCGGGCATGGGCCTGCCGCCACCGCCCGGCGGGATGGCGCCGCCCGCCGGGCTCGCTGTGCCACCCGCCGCCGGGCCGGGGGGCGTGCCGCCCGCCGCCGCGGGACCGGGGGGCGTGCTGCCAGCCGCCGCGGGGACGCCCGGGGGCGCGGGCGTGGGCTTCCCCTTGAACCTGTCGCGCACGGGCGCCGACAGCGTGCGCCTGGAGTGGCCGGTGCTACCGGGCGCGGTCAGCTATGCCGTGTTCCAGGCGCAGGGCTCAACGCCGCTGGCCTTCGCCTACAACACGGACCGCCCCTACACCACGCTCTCCGGGCTCACCAATCCGGCCGGCTACACGTTCCAGGTGCACGCGCGCAACCTCAACGACCAGGACCTCGCCACCTCGGTGACGGTGACGATCCCGCCGAGCCAGTAGCCCAAGCCACGCCGATGGCACGCGTCGTGCAGACGCGACGGCCAAGCGGGCAAGCGAAATGGCGGTTGTCGGACCGCCACACACTGTAAGCTGTGGGTACTATGAAACGCTTACACATCATCTCACGCGCGTTGCTGTTGATGGCGCTCGCGGTGGGCGCGCTGGGCCTGCCGCGGACGGCCCTCGCGCAGCTCCCGACCACCGACAACTATTACGTCATGGACCGCGAAGCGTACTCGCGCACCGCCGATACCCGGCTGGTCCGCACAACCTACGACTTGGAGGACGGCCCCAACCTGCTGGACTTCCCGCTGCAGCTTGGCGACTGGGTGGGCCAGGACCTGCCGATCACGAACGAGGAGACGTTCCCGACCCTCGACGCCGACTACATCGTGTACCGCGGCTACCGGCGCGACGCTGACGGGGGCATGGTGATCTTCAGCCTGGTCGGCGGCTCGAAAGGGCAGAGCTTCCACCACCCGCTCGTTTGCTATGAGTGGGCGCACTGGGCGACCGAGGACCTGGGCACCACGACGGTGCCGGCGCCCGGGACCGACGTCGTGGTGCGCGAGGTCGTCGGCGTGGACCCGGACGGGCCGCGCCAGATCGACTTCAGCTTCTATCTCTGGCCGGACGACAACCGCGACTGGGGCGAGGGCGCCACGCAGGTGCGTGTGACCGGCATCGCCTACGACGGCGACGAGAAGGCGACGGGCTGGGCGCGCGACTTCACGAGCCTCTTGTTCGCCGACGCGAAGGTGCCCGATACGCTGGGTCCGCTCGGGCCGACCGGCACCGAGGTGGCGCCCCCGCCGCTGGCGCCCGAGGACACCGGGGCCGCGCCGCCCGAGGCGCCCGAGGTCGCCCCGGCGCCCGACGACCAGCCGCTCGTCCCGCTCCCCGGCGAGCCGCCCGCGGCGCCGAGCGAGGAGGCCCCGGCCGCGCCGAGCGACCAGCCGGCGGACAATTCGGGCGACTAAGCCTGCCGGCCTGAACAGCAGCGTCTGACTGAGGACGGTGGGCGGTGCGGCGCGGCCACACCGCCCACCGTCCTCGGAACCCCCCTTAGCTCAGGAAATCCAGCAGCGGGTACGACGCGCCGAGAACGGGCTCGGCGCTGGCGCCCAGCCAGCGCTCCAGCGCGGTGGCGTAGACGGCGCGGAAGTCGACCTGGTAGCGCAGGTCGCCGTTGTCGAGGTCGTCGAGCGGCGGCTGAGTGCCGTAAAGGCCGCCCTTGAGCCCGGCTCCCAGCAGGAACATCGGCTCGGCCGTGCCGTGGTCCGTGCCCTGACTGCCGTTCTCGTGTACGCGGCGCCCGAACTCCGAGAAGGTCATGGTCAGGACCTGGTCGGCCTTGCCCATCGCTTCCAGGTCGTTCTGGAACGCATCGAGGCCGGTGGCAAGCTGGTCGAGCAGGCGCTGCTGGGTGTTCTTCTGGTTCGCGTGCGTGTCGAAGCCGCCAATCTGGACGTAGTAGACGCGCGCGCCGAGATCCCCGGCGATCAGGCGGGCCACCGCCTTCAGTCCCTGGGCGAAGCCGTTCTCGGGATAGCTGATCGGCGTCTGCCAGGCGCCGGCCACGCGCTGTAGCTCGTCGGTGCTGGCGAGTGCGTTCAGCGACTGCTGGCCCAGGAAGTCAGCGTAGGGGCGGATGGCCTCGTGGCGGGCGTCCAGCTCCTGGAGCGTCTGGATCTTGGCGTCGCGGTCGGCGGGCCAGCGCGGGTCGGTCTGGAAGCGGTAACCGTCCAGGCTGGAGAGGGCGGGCACGAAGACGCTCTCGGTCCAGAAGGCGCGGGGGAGCGCCTGGCCCACGGCTACGCCGCCCGCCTGGCTGCCCGCGCTGCACTGGCACCCCGCGAGGTAGCGGCCGAGCCAGCCGCTCTGGGAGTAAGCGACCGGGTCGGCGGTCTGCCAGATGTCCATCGAGCGGAAGTGCGAGCGATCGGGATTGGGGTAGCCGACGCCGCGCACGACGGCCAGCTGGCCGGCGTCGAAGCGGGCCTTGAGCGGCGCGAGCGCTGGGTGGAGCGCCAGCGTGTCGTCGAGCGGCAAGACCTCGCTCTCAGGCAGGCCAAGCTGAGGCCGGAGCTGACTGTAGAGCGGGTCGCGGTACGGGATCACCGTGTTCAGGCCGTCGTTGCCGCCGCTGAGCTGGACGACCACGAGGGCGCCGCGGCTGGTGACGCTCGGCGCGACGCCCATCTCGGGCGTGGCGCGGCCGGTCTTGGCCAGGAACGCGGGGGCGGCGACGCCGATGGTGACGAGCATCAGGCCCTTGCTCAGGAACTCACGACGCGTCGGCATGTTCTGTTCCTTTACCTAACAACGGGGCGCTAGCCCAGCTGATACAGCGGGCCGGCCATCACGAGGTGGGCCAGGCCGCGGATCGTCCGGTCCGCGGCATTCGGGTTGGCCGCCAGGTCGCCCCCCTGGTGGGCGTAGTCGAGCAGGGCAGCCCGGCTGCTGGCCGGCAAGTCCCCGTCCAGGAACTGCTCGGCGAAGTGGTCGACGAGGGCGTCCGGCGTCCGATACGTCTGCGCGAGCGCGGCGGCGTCGAGGTAGCTCTGGTCGCCGCGCGCGGTGGCCAGGCGGTTGGCGAAGTTGGCGCGCTCGAGCACCGTCATGGCGTTGATCCAGGCGGGGCCGCCGTCCCACCCCTTGACGCTCGGCGGGTTCAGCAGGTCTTGACCCATGCGCCGCAGCACTGCCGGGAGGTCGCGCGGCAGCGCCTGCGCGTCGAGCGCCTTCACGACGCCGAGGGTGAATTCAACAGGGCTCTTGATGTGCGCGTGGTAGGCGCGCTCGCTGCGGAACTCGGGGGCGTGCAGGATGGCGCCGACGAGCGTGCGGAGGTCGTAGCCGCTGTCGCGGAAGACGCCGCCCAGGCGGTCGATCACCTGGGGCTCCGGATCGTCGTAGGCGAAGAAGCGGAAGAGCTTGCCGGCCAGGTAGGACGCCGCGGCCGGCTGGTCGAGGATGGCGTCGATCACGCCATCGCCGTCGAGATTGCCCGTGTGGCCGAGGACGGTCTTGACGTCGTCGTCGTGCTGGCGGGGCGTCACCGTGAACGTGAGGTCGCGGTTGACGGTCCAGCCGGTGAAGGCGCGAGCCGCCTCCTTCACGTCGGCTTCGCTGTAGTTGCCGATGCCGAGCGTGAACAGCTCCATCAGCTCGCGGGCGTAGTTCTCGTTCGGGGCGCCCTTCCGGTTCAGACGGTTGTCCAGGTAGGCGAGCATGGCCGGATCACGGCTGATGCCGCGCAAGAGGTCGCGCCAGTTGCCGAGCGCCTGCTCGCGAAACAGGGCGAGCTGCCGCTGGAACAGCGCGGGCGCGCGCGGCCCGCCGACCTTCGACACGGCCGAGGTGAGGTGGCCGTGCCAGAAGAGAACCATCTTCTCCTGCAGCGGGCGCGCGGTCAGGAGCATGCGGTAGAGCCAGGCGAGCCGCAGGCCCTCGATCTTGCTCTGATCCAGGTCGAGGGCGGCGATCTGCGCGTCCACGTCGTCGGGCACGCGCTCGGGGTGCAGCAGCCGCTCGACGGTGGCGTCGTAGCCGAGCCCCACGGCGGCGTCGAGCTCGGCGGGGGTGGCGCCGAACCCCGCCCGCCGCAAGAGGTGCGCTAGCTCGCGCCGTGTTTGGTCCATGTGCGGTCCTCCTTGCCTGCTGCCATGCCTGGCCGCTGCTCCGCGGCGACTCCAGCGCGCGGCCCAGTCCCCGGCCGCCTGCCCGTCCGGCGCGCCCGTGCCCCCACGTGTGAGCGGCCGCGAGGCGTGCGCCCCACCGGGGCACCAGCCGGATGCGCTAGCGTAGACACGACTGGGGCGGGATTTGGGTTTCACACACGCGTCGCCCCCGATGATATTCGGCGGGCGGCGATGCTAGTCGACCTCGCGGGCGGCGGGGGAGAGACGGGCGGCGAGGAGGCCGGTGAGGACGAGCGCGGCGGCCATGGCCGCCATCGTCGGCTGAACGCCGAAGGCCGCCGTGCCGAAGCCGGCCAGCATCGTCCCCAGCGGGATCATGCTGCGGTTCAGGAAGACGATGCTGAGCACGCGCCCGCGGTACTCCTCGTCCACGATCTCTTGCACGACGGTGTTGTTGGTCGTCATGTAGACCTGCTGGCTGATGCCCACGATCAGCAGCATGAGCGCCGAGAACCAGACCCACGACGACAGCGCGAAGCCGAAGAGGGCGAGGCCGAACATGACGATGGCGGCCAGCATCAGCCAGCCGCGGCGCACGTTCGTCGCCGCCGCGACGTAGAGTGCGCCGCCGACCGCCCCCAGGCTGGAGCAGGCGGTAAGCAGGCCCAGCCCGCTGCCGCCAACCCGCAGCACGTCGCGGGCAAACACGGTGAGCATCGTCATGTACGGCAGCCCCAGCCCGACGGGCAGCAGCGCCAGCACGAGCAGCCCCTGGAGCACCGGCTGCGTGCGGACGTAGTTCACGCCCCCCTTGATGTCGTCGAGCACGCTGCGATTGCCCACCGCGCGGCGCGGCGGAATGTCCATCGCCGCGAGGCTCCACAGCACCGCGATGAAGCTCACCGCGTTCAGGAAGAACGCGCCGGCGATGCCGACGGTCGCGATCAGCAGGCCCCCGATAGCCGGGCCAATGATCCGGGTCAGGTTGAACTGCGTCGAGTTCAAGCCGATCGCGTTGCGCAGGTCCTGTGGTGGTACGAGGTCCGACACCAGGCCCTGCTTGGCCGGCTGGTTGAAGGACATCATGATGCCGCGGCCGGCCGCGATGGCGAGCACCATCCAGATCTGGATCAGGCCCGTGACGTCGAGCACGGCCAGGGTGAGCGCGAGGACCATCGCGATGGCCTGCGTGGTGAACATCAGCCGCCGCCGCTCCCAGCGGTCGGCCACCACGCCGCCGACGAGCGTGAAGATGAGGATCGGCAGCCAGCGGGCGAGATTCACCAGGCCCAGGTAGATGGCCGAGTCGGTGAGCAGGTAGACGAGCCAGTTGAACGCGATCTGGTCCATCCAGTCGCCGGTGTTCGACACCAGGTTGCCGATGAACAGCAGGCGGTAGTTGCGGTGGCGGAGCGAGCGCAGCGAGTCGGGAAGGGTAAAGCCGAGCGCGAGGCGCCCGATGGGCGGGGCCGACAAGCGTACGGCAGCGCGGACCGGCAGGGCGCCATTGCCCGTGGCATGGGCGGGCTCGACCGCGCTCTCGCGCACGAACGGTCCGCCGGGGGTGGGGTTGGCCCCTCGTGGTCCGGGCATAGTCCTCCGAGCCTGGGTCGCGCTGCCCGCGCGCAGGGTGCGGCGGACCGACGGCGCCGGGGAGCGCCAGGGCTGGCGTCAGCGCCCGCCTATTGCAGAGTATAGGCGAACGGACGCCACCGGCGGGGCTCCGTGGCATCCGCATTATACGCCTCTGGCCGTGCGGCCGCTCACATATGGCGGCTCGTGGAGCGTGTGGACGCCGCTGTTACCTGGGGGCGCGGGGCGGGCGCGGGAGGAGCGCCGCCGAGGCCGCGCGAGCGCGCGCCCCGGCCGCTCGCGAGACTCCACGGGACAGCTCGGTCCGGGTCGTCCGTTGACCCGTGCGGCGCGGCTGGCGCATAATGTAGCGGGCGCCTGTCGCAGCGGGCGTCGCTCGCGCGGGGGTAGCTCAGCCCGGCAGAGCCCCTGCCTTCCAAGCAGGTTGTCGCGGGTTCGAATCCCGTCCCCCGCTCCAAAGTGTCATACCGGCGCCAACAGGGCGCTGTCCCCTCGTCTCGTGAGAGTCGCCCGCGCCACTGCCCGACCGACGGGGTACTGCGGCTCGGCCGTAGTGCGCGCAAAGTCCCGCGAGCACCAGCCTTCCGGCACGGGGCCGTCGCCTGGTCCCTTACCCGTGCCGGCGTGGCCTAGATTCCCCTTAGCTCCGCGACTCTCCAGCCCAACCCGCGGCGCCGTGGTATCCGTCCGGCGTGGGGTATCACGATCCAGTTGGGCGCTGACGACGGCCGAATGCGGGGCGCACAGGCCCCGTAGCCGAGCGGACCGTTAAACACCTCTGGGATAGGCCGTCGCGGCGGCGGCTCGGCAGCACCAGGCTCGGCAGCAGCGCCTCGCGCCTAACCCGGCCCGGCGCATCGCCGGCGCGCGATCGCCGGACCAGACGCGCGCGCCGGCGCGGGGCGGTGGTCGGGCGCACCGGGAGCGCCACGCCGGGCGGGGTGCGGCGGCCGCAGCCGGGCCAGGAGGCGTCCGACGGCTCGCGCCAGCTGCCATAGCTTCAGCGCCGTGCCGAAGAGCAGGGGAATACCAAACGCGAGCGCCACGACGATCACCAGGACGCGCCACCCGACCCCCTCCTGGACCCAGGCGTCCGCGAGGAGCCGCTGAAGCCGGCGTGCCCAGAGGTAGGTCGCCGCTGCGAGGACCAGGCCCGAGTACAGCAGCGCCAGCGTCCCGTACACGGTGAAGATCCGCTCCTCGCGCGAGAAGGGGGTGCGCCGCTTGAGCTTTCGCCACAGCTCCGCGCGAATGAATGCCAGCGCGCGGGCGCGCAGGCGCGGCATCTCGAGCCAGTCGATCAACAAGTAGTAGCCGTCTAGCTCGAGCAGCGGCACGAGCTGCAGGGTGTTGTTGACGTAAGCGACCAGCGCCAGCTGGAAGGCGATCGGCGCGAGGAGCGAGCTGGGCTGCCAGACGACCACCAGCATGGCGAGGCCGCCCAAGGCCCAGATCGTGGCCATGCCCGCGACTGAGACGAGCAAGCGGGCGCGCCGCGGCGCCATCCAGATGTCGCTCGTGTCGGTGAAGAACGCCGGTAGCCCGTAGTAGAGCATGACGCCGCCGCGTCGGACCTCGCACCCAAAATGCTTGGTCGTCAGCGCGTGACCCAGCTCGTGGAGCGAGATGACCGCCGTCCAGAGCGCCAGGAACGTGAGTAAGCCCAGGGTGTAGGAGCCGCGAAAGCGCAGGATGTCCCGGTCGCCGAAGAGCAGCTCCCACACGAACAGCCCCGCGCCCACGAGCGCGAGGACGGCGCCGAGCAGCAGCACCGGCGGCGTGAACGCCGCCCAACCGCCCGCACGGTAAAGCGCGGTGAGGGGGCCGTCGAGTCCCGTGAGGGGGAACTCATGATACCGATAGCTCTGGATGACTTGGTCGATCCGGTAGGTCCAGGTGTGGCGGGCGAGCGCCGCGGCCAGCCCGCCCCAGGCGTCGCGCGGCTCGCCGACGAGGAAGCGCTGCTGCCGCAGCTCGTGCACCAGGTGGACGACGCGGTCGAAGGCGAAGCGCTGGTAGCGCTGCACGTACGCCTCCATCAGGTCGGCGACCTGGTGGCTGCCGTCCATCAGCGCCAGCAGGTACTGCTCGTCAGGGCCCAGGCGCACGTAGGTGCCGGCGCTCGGGCTCTTGGCGATGTAGTACGCTTCGCCATCCGTGGTGGTGAAGCCGCGTACCACGACGTCCGGGCGCAGCCGGGGGCGATCGTAGGCGGGGTTCACGCGGTCGGCAAGCTGTGCCCACACGCTGCGCCCGGACGCCGACGCGGGAGCCGCCGCCGCCTCGCCCGCCTGGGCCATGTGTCCTCCGCCGCCGACGTGAAGCGGTGTACGGATAGTGTGAGCACGAAACGCGCGGGAGGCTCTGCCGCGCGGCGCCCCCGCGCTTCACGAGGGCGCCGCGTGACAGGGCCGTGCTAGTACCAGGGCTCGGTGGGGAACGCGGCGCCTGGCCCGGGCGGATTGTCGAGCGGCGGGCTAGACTGCTTGGTGACGCGCGCGTCCACGCCGAGGGCCGCGAGCTGCTCGGAGTCGTCGGCGCGCAGCGCCGCCCGCTCCTCGGGCGTCAGGTCATAGCCCGCCAGCGCCGCGTCGGGATCGCGCTGCAGCTGTGACCGGAAGGCCGCGTCCGTGCTCGCCCGCTCCACTGCCTGCATCAAAGCCTCGCGCGACATAGTAACCTCCAAGCCGCGCTTGCGCCCGGCCGGGGCTCCCGCGGCCGCCCGCGGGGTGGACCCTACCGGGCGCATCGTCTGGTTCGCTGCCAACAACATGTGGTCCGCAATACATGTGCCAACCCTCACCATGCCCGGCGCCGCGCACGCGCCGAGCGCCCCGATCGTCTCGTGGCGAAGGTCCGTCGAGCGCCTCGCGGCCGCGCCGCTCTCCAGCCTGCCGCGTGATAGGGCCTGCTACGCTGGCGGGGAGCGCGGCGCAAGTGCTACGCTGAGAGGCGAGTCGCGGCAGGGGGTGGCGATGGATCGCGCGGGGGCAGACCGCCCGGCGCCCGCATCGTCGCGCACTCCGACCGCCGAGCCGGCGGGCGCTCCGTCCGCCAGCGCGCGGCTCGGCGCCTTCCGCTATCCGGTCTACCGCTGGTACTGGCTCGGTCAGCTTGCCACGAACATCGGCACCTGGATGGCCGTCGTGGCGACCGGCTGGCTGCTGCTGGAGCTGACCGACTCTCCCGCGATCCTCGGCCTGAACGCCGCCTTCCAGGGTGTGCCCATCGTCGTCTTCGCGCTGGTGGGCGGCGTGGTCGCCGACCGCTTCGATCGCTATCGCCTGATGGTCGGCGCCCAGGTCGTGCAGCTCGCGCTCGACACGGGGCTCGCCGTGCTCGTGGCGACCGGCGCCGTCACTGTGCCGCACGTCTTCGTCTACTCGCTGCTCCAGGCGATCGTCAACGGCCTGACGACGCCGGCTCGGCAGGCGCTTGTGCCGCGCCTCGTGCCGCGCGAAGGGCTGGTCTCGGCCGTGGCGCTCAACTCGAGCGTCTGGCAGGGCGGCGCCGTGGTGGGGCCCACGTTGGCGGGCGTGGTCCTGGCCGCCTTCGGCACCGTTTGGAACTTCTACATCAACGTGCTGAGCGACGTGGTGTGTCTCGGCGCCATGCTGTTGATGCGGCTGCCCCGCGAGCCGCGCCGGGCGAGCGCGCACTCGCCGTGGGCCAGCCTCGTGCAGGGCACGCGGTACTGCGCCCACCAGCCTGACGTGCGCACCCTGCTCCTCGCCACGGGCGTCGTCTGCCTGCTCGGCCGCCCCTACACGCAGCTCCTGCCCGTGTTCGCCCGCGACGTGTTCCGCGTCGGTCCCGAGGGGCTGGGGGTGATGCTCACGATGCCGTCGATCGGCGCCATCATCGCCGTCATCGGGATCGGGGTCGTGGCGCCGACGGACACCGCGCGCTGGTTCTTGCGGTCGTCCATCGCGGCGGCGCTGGCGCTGGGCGCGTTCGCCGCATCGCCGATCTATGGGCTCTCGCTGGTCATGCTCGTGTTCGTCGGCGGCACCAGCGCGGCCGCTACCTCGCTGTCCAACAGCCTCCTGCTCCAGGTCGTCGAGGACCGCATGCGGGGTCGGGTGATGGGGTATTTCATGGCCTCGACCTGGGGGGCCTGGCGGCTCGGGGCGTTCCCGGCCGGCGTAGTTGGCAGCGTGTGGGGCACGCCGCTGGCGATCGGCCTGTGCGCCGTGCTGCTCCTCATCGCGCAGGTCCCCGTCGCGCGCAGCCGACTGGTGCGGTGGACGCCGGCCGCTTTGGAGCCCCGCTCGCTCGGCGCCTCGCGCGAGGCGGCGCCGCCCTGACGCCCTCGCCGCGCTCGCCGCGCTAGCCCCGGCCGCGCGGGGCAGGCCGGCGGCTCGCGGCTCTCCCGGCGGCGCCAGGCCCGGCCCGACGCGCCGCTGGGCGGTCTCCGCCACTCGTGACGCTCGCGGCGCGCCTTTCAGGCCGCAACCCGCCGTTGGTATTATCCTCACGACGCGGGCCGGCGGGAGCGGGCGCGGCCCGACACGCGGGGGTGAGGCGATGGGGCTCAGGGAGCGGCTGGAGGCCGACCAGCGCGATGCCATGCGCAGCGGGCATACTCTGCGCCTGAACACCATACGGATGCTGCGGAACGCGGTGAAGAACGCCGAGATCGCGCGCCGCGTGCCCACGCTCGACGAAAACGGCCAGGTCGTGGAAGGCTCGGCCGTGGACCCCGGCCCGCTCACCGACGAGGAGATCGAGGACGTGCTCGCGCAGCAAATCAAGCAGCGCCGCGACTCGATCGCCATCTACAAGAAGGCGGGACGCCAGGACCTCTACGAGAAGGAAGAAGCGGAGCTAGAGGTTCTGCTAGCGTACCAGCCGCAACGCTTCTCGGCCGTCGAGGTGGAGGCGCTGGTCCGCAACGCGATTGCCGAGGTGGGGGCGACCTCGCCGCGCGAGACCGGCAAGGTCATGGGGCGGCTCGCGCCGCAGCTCCGCGACAAGAAGATGGACCTCGGCGCCGTGCGCGAAGTCGTGGAGCGCGTGCTCGCCGAGTCGGCTGGCGCTCCCTAGGTTAGTCGGCGGACGGCCGCGCCCGGCGCGGCCGCGGCGCGTGGAGCGCGGGGGTGGCAGCGCCCGGGGCGCCGTCCTTCGCGCGCTGAGCGAGCATCTGCTCGACGAGCGTCACGTAGGTCTTGCCGTGCTTCGGGATGCGGCGCCGCTCGGCCGCGCGACGGACCGCACGCCGCTGCCAGCGCCCACCCGGCGCCTCCTCGGGTTCCCTATCGTGCTCGCGAACGCGCGGCATCGTGATTCTCCCGCTGTATAGTACGTCAAGCCGCTCGGCTAGTCGTCCTCGCTGCGGCCGCCGGCCGGCCGGTGCGCCGTGCGTTGAAAGTCGGTGTCTTTCGGCTCAGTGCCCGGCACCCAGACGTGGCCGCACTCCGGACAGCGCCAGCCCACCGCGCCCGTGGCTGTGAGGGCCTGCTGCATGGCCGTGTCCACGCCGCAGTGGGGGCACTCGATCATCTCGGCCATCGTGTCCTCCCACTGCCCTCTAGCATGTCGCGGGCCAGGGGCGGCCGGCGGCGTGCGCGCCTGGATTCCTTTGACCCGCGCCCGCGTGGTAACATGTTTTCTAGCAACGGGTACCGCAACTTCTGGCAGCGCATTCGCCCTGGCGTAACCTGGCTGCGGAATGGTGCCCCCAGGAAGGTATGAGCGAGGCTGCCGACCCCCTTAGTCCCCGCGTTGGGGCTGTCGTCCTGGCCGCCGGGCAGGGCACCCGCATGCGGTCCCAGCTTCCGAAAGTGCTGCATCCCCTGGCCGGCCAGCCGATGGCGCTCCACGTGCTGGACGCGCTCGACGCCGTCGGGGTCGCCGAGACGATCCTCGTGGTGGGCCACGGCGCCGACCAGGTGCGCGCGGTCGTCGGCGCGCGCGCGCGCTTTGCCGATCAGCCCGAGCAGCTAGGCACGGGGCACGCGGTCCAGCAGGCGATGACCGCGCTGGACGCCGCGACCGAGCGTGTGCTGATCCTGTACGGCGACACCCCCCTCATCACCGCCGCGACCCTCCGCCGCCTGCTCAGCGCGCGCTCTGAAACGCCCGAGGAGGCCGCGGGCGCGGCCGGCGGCGAGCCGCCAGTGGCCGCCAGCGCCGGCGGCTCGGGCCGCGGGGCCGGGGCCGCCGGGTCGTCGTCGCCTCCCACGCTCACCCTGCTCACCATGACGGCCGCCGACCCCACCGGCTACGGCCGCGTGCAGCGCGACGCCGCGGGGCGCGTCGCCGCTCTCATCGAGGAGCGCGACGCCACGCCGGCTCAGCGGGCCATCGCGGAGGTCAACGTCGGCGCGTACGTGATCGACGCCGCCTGGCTGCGAGCGAAGCTGCCGACGTTACGGCGCTCGCCGAGCGGCGAGTACTACCTGACCGACCTCGTGGGCCTGGCGGCGGCCGAGGGGCGCGCCGTCGCCGCCGTGCGGCTGGCGGACCCGGTCGAGGGACTGGGCGTGAACGACCGGGCGCAGCTCGCGCGGGCTGAGGCGGTCCTGCGCGACCGCGTGCGCCAGCGGTTGATGCGCGAGGGCGTGACGCTCATCGACCCCGCCACGGTCTACGTCGACGCGACGGTGGCCGTCGGGCCGGACACCGTGCTCCACCCGCACACGTTCCTGCGCGGCCGCACGCGGATCGGCGCGGGCTGCACGATCGGGCCGAGCACGCAGGTCGACGACAGTGACGTGGGCGACCGCTGCCGCATCATGTGGTCGGTCGTCGAAGGGGCCACGCTCGCGGACGAGGTCCAGGTGGGGCCGTTCGCGCACCTGCGGCCGGGCGCGCGGCTGGCGCGCGGCGTCCAGATCGGCAATTACGCGGAGGTGAAGAACAGCGTGCTGCACGAGCAGGTGCAGCAGCACCATTTCAGCTACCTGGGCGATGCCGAGGTGGGCCGCGAGACCAACGTCGGCGCGGGCACGATCACCTGCAATTTCGACGGCGTGAACAAGCACCCCACGCGGGTCGGCGAGCGGGTGTTCCTGGGCAGCGACACGTTGCTGGTGGCGCCCGTGACGATCGGCGACGGCAGCGCGACCGGCTCGGGCGCGGTGGTCACGCGCTCGGTGCCCCCGGGCAAGCTCGTGCTGGGCGTGCCCGCGCGCGTGCAGCGGGACTGGGCCGTGCCCAGCCCCCCGAGCGCCGCGCCGCCGGCTGCCCCCGAGAAGTCGCCCGAGATGATCCTGCAGGAGATGGCCGACCTGGGGCTGGGCGTGCCCCCGGAGCTGCTGCGCGCGCGGCCGCCGGGTCCGGACGCGCCGGCCGCCTCCCCGCCAACCGATAGCGAGGAGACGTAGATGGGCGACGGCGCGCTCAAGCTGTTCAGCGGTAGCTCCAACCGGCCGCTGGCCCAGGAGATCGCGGGCCACCTGCACGTGGACCTTGGCCACGCGCTGGTGACCACGTTCCGCAACGGCGAGGTGCGCATTCGCATCGAGGACAACGTGCGCGGCTCGGACGTGTTCGTCGTGCAGTCGCTCTGCCCGCCCATCCACCACCACATCTGGGAGCTGCTGCTGATGCTCGACGCCCTGAAGCGGGCGTCGGCGCGGCGGATCACCGCGGTCGTGCCCTACTACGCCTACGCGCGGCAGGAGCGCAAGACCGCGGGACGCGAGCCGATCTCCGCGCGCGTCCTGGCGAACGTGATCACGACGGCCGGGGCCGATCGCGTGCTGACACTGGACCTGCACGCGCCGGCTATCGAGGGCTTCTTCGACATTCCCGTGGACCACCTGCGCGCGGTCAAGCTGCAGGTCGAGTACTTCCGCGGGCTCGGGCTAGGGGATGCGGTCGTGGTGTCGCCCGACGTGGGCGGCGTGGCGCGCGCGAACGACTTCCGCCAGCGCCTCGGGCTGCCCCTGGCGATCATCGCCAAGCACCGGCCCCGCCCCGACCAGACCGAGATCGTGGAGATGGTGGGCGACGTGCGGGGCCGGACGGCGATCCTGCTGGACGACATGATCTCGACCGGCGGCACGATGGTCGAGGCCGCGCAGGTGTTGCGGGCGCGCGGCGCGACGGCGGTCTACGCCTGCGCGACGCATGGCGTGTTCGCCCTCGACGCGCTGGCCGCGCTCGCCGCGGCGCCGGTGGAGGAGTGGGTGGTGACCAACTCGGTGCCGCTGCCGCCGCAGAGCGCCGAGCTGCCCCTGCGCGTCCTCAGCGTGGCGCCGCTGTTTGCCGAGTCGATCTACCGTATTCACGAGAACCTGTCGGTCAGTGGGCTGTTTGATTAGCGAGGCGGTCGAGTGCCCGCTAGAGGTTATCGGTGGACGTACCCTTATGGCTTTCGACGCTGGGCCTCGCCGCTAGCCTGTTCGCCGCCACCCTGGCGGCGGCCAGCCTAGCGGCGTTCATGGCCACGAGCCGGGCGCGGGTCCGCGACCTGGCGGAGGCGGGCATCGGCGGCGCGCGGCAGTTGTTGCCGCTCACCGAACGCCCGGGGCAGACCGCGGCGGCGCTGGCCGCCGCCGACGCGCTGCTCGCCGTGGCGGTCGTGATCTGGGCGTTCGTGCTCGCCCGGGCGCCCGGCGCGGCGGTGCCCGCGGAGGCGCTGCTGGTGGCGGCCGTCGTCTTATTGCTCTTGCTGAGCCAGGCAGCTGCCTGGGCGGCGGGCGTGGCCCGCCCAGAACATGTGGGCTTGCGGCTCGCGGGACTCGTGTGCGCGCTGGCGCTGCTGTTCCGGCCGCTCGTCGCGCTGGCCGCGGGCGGCCCGTGGGGCACCCGCCCGGCGGGCATCGACGCGGAGGAGCGGGAGCTTCAGCGCCTGGTCGAGGTGGTCGAAGAGAACAAGGCGCTGGAAGCCGGCGAGCGGAAGATGATCCACGGCATCGTGGAGCTGGGCGAGCGCACGGTGCGCGAGGTCATGGTGCCGCGTATCGACATGGTGGCCGTGAACCGGGAGACGTCGGTGCGCGACGTGCTCCAGCGCATTCGCGACTCGGGGCACTCACGGATACCCGTCTACGGCGAGAGCATCGACGACATCGTCGGCTTGCTCTACGCCAAGGACCTCCTGCACCAGGTGCTGACCACGCCGCTCGACGCGCCCGTCGGCCCGCTCGTGCGCCCCGCGCACTTCGTGCCGGAGACCAAGCGCGTGGACGAGCTGCTGCACGAGATGCAAGACATGAAGGTCCATATGGCGATCGTGGTGGACGAGTACGGCGGCACGGCAGGGCTAATCACCATCGAGGACCTGCTGGAGGAGATCGTCGGCGAGATCCGGGACGAGTACGACGTCGCCGAGGAGACCTGGATCGAGCCGGTGAACGACCACGAGGCGGTGTTCGACGCGCGGGTCAGCATCCACGACGTCAACCAGACGTTGCCGCTGGACCTGGACGACGCGGAATACGACACGCTGGGCGGGCTGGTATACGCCCGGCTGGGGAAGGTGCCGGCCCAAGGCGACGAGGTGCGGGTGGGCAAGGCCACCGTCTCCGTCCTCTCGACGGCGGGGCGCCGCATCAGCAAGGTGCGCGTGTGCGTCGAGCCGCCGCCCGCGAACGGCAGCGCGGGCTAGGGGCGCCGCGATGCGCCCGGTCTTGATCGCGCTAGTCGGGCCGCCGGCGAGCGGCAAATCGACGCTCGCGGCGCGGCTGGCGGCGCGGCTTCCTGCGGTGGTCGTGCAGTCCGACGCGGTCCGCAAGGCGCTCGTGCCGGCGCCGCGCTACACCGCCGAGGAGCACCAGCAGGTGTTCGCCGCGGCCCATGCCAAGGCGGCGAGCTTGTTGCGGGCGGGCCAGCACGTCGTGTTCGACGCCACGAGCCTGCAAGCCGCGTCGCGGTGCGCGCTCGCGGAGATCGCGACGGCGTCCGGCGCCCGGCTCCTGGTAGCGCGCCTCGCCATCTCGGCCGCGGCGGCCCGCGCCCGGCTGGCGCGCCGCGCGGCGGCCCGCGCGCCCGGCGACCTGTCGGACGCCGACTGGGCGGTGTACCTGATGCTCGCGGCGCGCTTCGAGCCGATCCGGCAGCCACACTGGGTATTGAACGGCGCCGTGGACGCCGACGCGCTGGCCGCGCTCCTGGCGCGAGCCGTGGGACCGCGGCCGGCGCCGCCAGCGGGGTCCCCCGGCGGCAACTCTTACGCGGGGAGGGACGAGGAATGTCCAAGCGAGGCGTGGAGCTAGTGCTGATGCGCGCGCTCGGCGACGGCGACTTTCGCACCGAGATGCGGGAGCACCCGGAGACGGCCTTGGCCCGCTTCGACCTCACGGACCAGGAGCGGCAAGCGATCCTGAGCGGCGACAAGAACACGCTGCTGGAGTTCGGTATCGACAAGCGGCTGATCCAGATGATGCCGCCCAGCATTTACCACGTGTGATCGGCGGTCCCGGGTGACGGGGCCGGCCGCCAGTAGGCCGGCCCTGTGGTCCCCGGCCGTACCCGCGACGGGAGGCGGTACGATGCGACTAGACCCGACCGCGAGCGAGGCGCAGATGCTGGCCGCCTTGCGGCGCGACGCGGAGGCGACCTGGGGCGCCGAGCGGCTGCCCGCGCTCGGGCCAGCCCTGGAGGCCCTGGCGAGCGCGCTGTGGGAGCTGTCTCGCCGGCCGTTCGAGGTCGAGGCGGAGGAGCCAGACTACGTCCAGGGCTCCGCCTAGACCCTGCCTCACCATCGCCTGCGGCGAGCGGGCACGGAAGACCCCCACCGGGTCGCGTCGCGCGCGGCCGTGAGAAGAGAGGCGACGATGGCGGAGTTGCACGAGCTGGGCGTGGCGGAGGCGGCCGCCAAAATCCAGCGCCACGAGGTGTCGGCCGTCGAGCTGGTCCAGGCGCTGCTCGCGCGCATCGCGGCGACCGAGCCGCGCGTGCAGGCCTGGGCGGCCGTGGACGCCGAGCGCGCGCTGGCCGCGGCGGCGGAGTGCGACGCGGCGGTGGCGGACGGGCGGGGACGCTTCCTCAACGGTGTGCCCGTGGGCCTGAAGGCGATCTACAACGTGGCGTCGCTCCCCACGACCGCCGGCTGGGACGTGGCCCCGCCCCCGACCGCCACGCGGGACGCCTATGCCGTGGCTCTGCTACGGCGGCGAGGCGCCGTCGTGCTCGGCCACACCGTCAGCACGCCGTTCGCCATGAACGATCCGCCCCGGACGCGCAACCCCTGGGACCCGACGCGCACGCCGGGTGGCTCGAGCAGCGGCTCAGCGGCGGCCGTGGCCGCGCGGCAGGTGCCGGCCGCGCTGGGCACCCAGACCGCGGGCTCCGTGCTCCGACCAGCGGCCTATTGCGGCGTCGTGGGTCTCAAGGCCACCTACGGCCGAGTTAGCCGCCAGGGCATCGTGCCGCTGTCCTGGTCGCTGGACCACCCCGGCCCGATCACCCGCAGCGTGGAGGACGCCGCGCTGCTGCTGGAGGCGCTCGCCGACCGGGATGCGACCACCCAGACAGGCCAGCGGCCCGCCGGCGAGTTCACCGCCGCGGTCGCCGCGCCAGCGCCCCCGCGCCTCGGGCTGGTGCGCGAGGTGCTCGACCGGGCCGAGCCGGAAGTGCGCGACCACACGGCGGCCGTCGTGGCGCGACTGGAGCGGGCGGGCGCACAAGTACACGAGGTGCCGCTGCCCGAGCCGTTCGAGCTGTGGCTGGCGGCGCACCAGGTCATCATGCTGGCGGAGGCGGCGGCCGCGCACGCCGACCTGCACGCCCGCCGCGCCGCGGAGTATCCGCCCAAGCTGCGCGCCAACGTCGAGGTCGGGCAGCTGATCCCGGCTGCCGCGTTCGTGCGCGCGCAGCAGTGGCGGCGGCGCCTCCGTCGCGGCGCCCTCGCCATGTTCGCCGGCGTCGACTGCCTCGTCATGCCGACCGCGTCGAACGTCGCGCCCGACTCCAGCACCACGGGCGACACGCGGTTCCAGGCGCTGTGGTCGCTCGTCGGCCTGCCCGCGTTGAGCCTGCCGAGCGGGCTGAGCGCGGAGCGGCTACCCTTCGCCTTGCAGCTCGTCGCGCCCCCCTGGCAGGAGGCGACCCTGCTCCGTGCCGCTCGCTGGTGCGAGCAGGAGCTAGGCCCCCTGCCGCCGCCGTTCTAAACGCGAGAACTTACCCCCCGCTCCTTCCCGGGGCTCAGTTCGCGTCTGGTCGCTCGGTATGCTAAGGTCCGGGCGAGATGCCGGCGGGGGCGAGCGCCGCAGTGCCTCGGCGTCGCCGCCGGGCCGCGCACGGAGAGGGCCGTGGAGCCCATCGCGTTCGTCGGCAACGACCACCTGCTCTACGTGCTGGACGCGGTCGAGGCCGCGCCGCGCTGCTTGACGCCGGACGAGCCGGAGGGCGCGTTCACCTGGCTGACGTGGGCAGCGGACGGCGACACGCTGGCCGTCATGCGGCGCGTGCGGGACGGCGGCCACGAGCGCGGGGCGGTCGAGCTGCGGGCCGCCGCGGACGGCGCCGCCCGGCGGCTCTGGACGGCGCGCGATGGCGGACCGGTGTTCCTCCACTGGGCGCCGGGCGGGCGGCGGCTCGGCATGCTCGTGCAGGAGCGAGATACGCTGCACCTCCTCGTGGCCGAGCGGGACGGTGGCACCCCCGCCACCGTCGTTTCGGGCGCGCCGCTGTACTGGACCTGGGCGCCCGACGGGTCGGCGCTGGTGGCGCACGTCGGCGGCCATTATCGCCGCGGCGAAGACGCGCGGGTCGTGCTGGTGCGCCTGGGCGCGGGCGCCGACGCCGGCGAGACGCTCAGCCGGCGGCCGCTCGGCTTTCGCGCCCCGGCCTGGGAGCCGGGCGGCACGCGCGTCGCCTACGCGGCCGCCGGCCCGGGCGGTGGCCGCGCGGCGGTGCTGCTCGACGTGGCGACCGGACAAAGCACGGAGCTAGCCGGGGTGGGCGAGACGCCGGCGCTCGTCTGGGCGCCCGGGGGCGGGCGCCTGGCGCTGGCGGCCGAGCGCACCGAGGCGGGCCTGTACGACGGACTGACCGTGTTGGACACCGCGCGCGGCAACGTGCGGCGGCTGCGGCGGCAAGTGCTGGCGTTCTTTTGGACGCCGGCGGGCGATGCGCTGCTGTGCGTCGGCGTGGACCCGGCGGGCGAGATGCTGACCTGGGAGCGCTTGGGCCTGGAGGATGGGGCGACGCGAACGCTGGCGCGCTTCGCGCCGACGCAGGAGATGGCGCTGCTCCTCGGCCATTTCGACCAGTACGCGCCGGCGGTCGCGCTCTACTCGCGTGAGGAGCCGGTGCTGCTGTTCGCGCACGCCAGCCAGGACACGCGCCATAACGGCCACTCGGCCGATCATAACGGACTCTGGCTGGTGACGGACGCCGAGCCGCCGATGCTGCGGCAGCTGGCCGGCGGCAGCATCGGCTTCTTCGCGCCCTGAGCACGTGGCCCCGCGCGAGATCGACTGGAGGATAGACTGGTGGCTACCGAGCACGAGTACCCGCGCTTCTCCGACGCCGAGTTCGCCCGCCGGCACCGCGCGCTCCGAGAGCGCATGGACGCGGCCGACGTCGGCGTCGTCCTCGCGTATGGCAGTGGCGGCGCCGGCAGCCAGGTGCAGTACCTGACGAACTGGCCCGTGACCACCGAGGCCTGGCTCCTCTTCCCGCGCGAGGGCGAGATGGTCATGCGCGTCCACTACTACAACCACGTGCCGCTCGCCCGCCGCGCCTCGATCGTGCCCGATGTCGCCTGGCGCGGCGTGGACGGCGCGACCACGATGGCGGAGGAGCTAAAGCGGCGGGGGCTCGACCGGGGTCGCATCGGCCTGGCCGGCCCGCTGCCCTGGTTCTCCTACGAGCGGCTGAAAGCGCTCCTGCCCGACGCGCGCATCGTCCCGTTCAACCAGGTGTTTACCGACCTGTTCATGGTGAAGAGCGACGAGGAGATCGCGTGGGCGCGGCGCGGTGCCGCCCTCGGCGATCGCGCCATGGCGGCGCTGGAGCGCGAGGCCAGGCCCGGCATCACCGAGTTCGACCTCGCCGCCATCGTGCAGGGCGCCTACCTGCCCCACGGCGGCCGCAACGTCATCCACTTCATGTCCACCACGCCGATGGCCGCGCCCGACGTCTGCGTGCCCGCGCAGTACCAGTCGCACCGCGTGATCCGGCCAGGCGACGTGCTGATTACCGAGATCAGCGTGAGCTACTGGGGCTACGGGGGCCAGTGCCTGCGGCCCTTCGCCATCGGCGCCGAGCCCACGCCCGAGTACGAGCGCCTCTACGAGGTGGCCGAGGCGGCGTTCTACGCGGTCGCGAAGGCGCTGAAGACGGGCGCTTCGCCAGCCGACGTGCTGGCGGCGAGCGACCTGATCGAGGAGGCCGGCTACTCCATCTACGACGACCTGGTGCACGGCTACGGCAACGGCTACCTGCCGCCGGTGATGCGCACGCGCGGCACCAGCGTCGAGGACCCGCCGGCCGACTTCCGCTACCCCGAGAACAGCCTGTGGGTGATCCAGCCGAACGTCATCACGCGGGACGAGCGCATGGGCCTCCAGGTGGGCGACGTGGTGCGCGTCACGGCGAACGGGGCCGAGCGCCTGCAAGAGTACCCGCTGCAGTTCGTGCGCTGCGGCCGCTAACCCCGGCCGCCCCGCGCCAGCACTCCGGCCCGCGCCGCCTTCATGGCGCGCAAGCAGGCGGCTGATGCCTTGCAGCGTTAAGCGATCTGCGACTTGCTGTCGGCGGAATGAGCGGACTCCAGCCCCTCGCGCACTCGACCTTGCAGCGTTAAGCGATCTACGACTTGCTGTCGGCGCTGCCCGACTGCCGATCTCTCTTTCGTGCCCGCTAGGAGCAGCTTGTGCAGGTTAGCTGAGCACTCGTCGCCTGGTAGGGGCGGGTTTCATGCCCGCCCGCGGCCGTCGAGGCCGCAGCCCCGCCGGCGGCTGATACCGAATCCGGCGCTGGAGTTCCCAAACTCTCTCCCCCTGCCAGAGGGCCGGGGTGAGGTCCGTCCCTCCCCCTCTCCCCCTGGGAGAGGGCCGGGGTGAGGGCGCGCCCCGGTACCCCAACCACCGGGCCGGATCCGGTATGACTACTCAGCCTGAACGCACGCTGCACATGACGGCGAGTACGATCAACCCTATCGGCACTGCAACCGGAGGAAGCCGGCGCTAGCGGAGGCCGTTCGGCCCCGCGCCGACAAACGTCGGCCAGCTGCCGCAAGTGTCCACTACAGTCAGGGGCACGGTAGCTGACTGCCCGGCCGCCGACGGCCGAGTGAAGAAGCTCGTCTGCCGCGCTCCGGGCGGCAGATTGAGCGTGAACCCGCCAATCGCATTCGGTTCGCTGCCCGGAACCTCGATGACACCCCCGGTGGGGCTGCCGAACCGCAGCAAGTACAGCTCGTTCTGAGGCGTGCCGGCAGACGTGTTGGCGGTGATTGTCACCTGGAGGCGGCCGGTGCCGTCTGGCGCAACGGTTACCCCCACGTTCGGCCGGGGCGCGCACGTGCCCGGCGCGACGGTGGATGTCGGCGTCGGAGAGGTAGTCGGGGCGGCCGTTCTTGTCCGCGTGGGAGACCCGGTCGCGGTGGCCGCCGCCGCGCTCGTGGCGCTCGGAGACGGACTGGCGGTGCTGCTGGGAGTAGCTGTCACGGTGCTCGTCGAGGTAGGTGTGCCGGTCGGTGCCACGATGTTAATGACCTGCAGCTTCGCGGTCTCGTACACGCCCGCGTTATCCACGGACCAGTACTGCACGGAGTGCGTCCCGGTCCCCGACACAGTGAACGGGGCAGAGTATGTTTGCTGAGAGCCCTGGTCAACCCTGTAGTACGTGTTCGCCGTAAAGCCGCTGTAGACGCTGCGGGACAGCGTGACCGTCACTGGCCCCGAATATTGCCCCTGCGCATCAGGCGCGGGACTCGTGCTCGCGGCCGTGACTGGTGGATCATGGACGAAGGGAATCGTGATCGTTTCTGCTGTGTCGGCTACGACGCTCACGTTGGTGATGCTGGCTGCCACGTAGGGGCTCCAGGCGGGCGGGGTAGCGGTGATGGCGTAGGGAGTGTTGTTGGGAGCGCCCGGCGTAGGGAAGAGCCAGAGCGAGGCATCACCGGCGGCGTTGGTGGTCAAAGGAGCTGTGGCGGTTTTGGAGTACCCACTATAGCCGTAGCCAGTGAGTGTACCAATCGGCAAGTTGGGGCTATAGACGCCGCCCACGCTCAGAACTACACCGGACTGCGGGTTGCCATTAGAGTCCTGGACATGCACGCTGACTCGCTTGACCGGCAGCGAGATGTCCATCGTCGTGTTTTGGCTGAGGGCCAGGGAAGAAGGGGAGGATGGGTCAGGGTCGATATAGTACGACTGCGGGGCGTTGATCGACGGGCTGTTGTTATAAGCGTTGACCTGAACGGAATAGTTGCCGGGCGCCACCTGGAAGGAATAAGCGCCGGTGCTGGAGGTAGTGGTCGTCGTCCAATCCGAGCTGCCGGCGGGGGCCAGGCCGACGGTCTGATTGGGAATGCCGTTGCCCGACGGGTCCAGCACTCGCCCGCTTAACGTGACGCCTGAGGATGAGGCCACGCTATTGGGCCCGCTGGCGCCTCCACCGGCGAGCTGAAGCAATATGAGAGGAATCCAGAGTGCCCCCCGCCTTTCGCGCTCGTTTCGCGGCCCGGCTGGCTGAGCCGGACGCCCGCCCCCCGCCGATAGCTTCTATAGTGAGAGGCCGCGAGGCGCGCAGGAGAGCGCCTGCCTCCCGGTGCGACGTGGTCGCCGGCATTCCCCGTACACGCCTCTCTCCGCGCCCGGCCCGGGGCCTCCCCCCGCCGGCCCGGCCCGCCGCGAGCCATCGAGGGAGTATCGTACGGGGCAAACGATGCGACCTTCCGCGCCCGAGGAGCACGCGCCAACCCGCGCCCGGCCTAGCAGTTAACCATCCGGTAAAGGAGCATCGTTTGACCGTTCCTCGGATAAACACACGCACCCGTGGACGAAGCCGATCGCGCGAGCGCGGTGCCCCGTCCACGCGCCAGCGGCGGGCGCGGACCGGCCGGGCGCCCCGCGAGCTTTACAGCGCCCGCGACTGCCCCGTAAGATGCCTGTGGTGGCCGACCGGAGCTCTACCATCAGCGTGATGCATCTCAGGCAGAGCGACCACGGCACAGGCGCCCGCCGCTGGCCCGCCGATGAGGGGGTGCCGCGCGGCCGGCCAGCGATGATGCGCTCTGATCCCCACAGAGGAGAGTAGCGATGCGTGCGCGTGATGTGTTGATTCGGCTGGTGCCCGGGCTGCTCGGCCTGCTGCTCGTCGCGGCGTGCGCGGCGCCCGGCGCGCCGGCCAAGCCCGCGGCATCGGGCGCCGCGCCGGCTAGCCCGCCCACCGCCAGCGCGACGGCGGCATCACAATCCACCCAGGCGCCCGCCCTCGCGGACGCCAAGCTGCCCGCGCCCACCACCGTGCATTTCGGCTACACGCCGCTGCTCTCCGGCGGCCCGGTGTTCGTGGGCCTGGAGCGCGGCTATTTCGAAGAGATGAACATCAACCTGGACATGGTCCGCTTCAACTCGGGCGCCCTGATGATCGCGCCGCTGGCGAACGGCGACCTGGACGCCGGTAGCGGTGGCACCTCGCCGGGGCTCTACAACGCCTTCGCCCGCGACGTGCGCCTGAAAGTGGTCAGCGACAACGGCAGCTCGCGCGCCGGCAACGGCACCAGCATCGCGCTCGTGCGCAAGGACCTGTGGGACTCGGGCGCGATCCGCTCCCCGCAGGACCTGCGCGGTCGCCGCGTCAGCTTCGCGACCGAGGGCAGCCCGATCGACTACATGATGCGCAACCTGCTCGACCAGAACAACATGACGATGGACGACATGGACGTGCAGCGGCTGACCTCGGCCGACGCGATGGTGGGGCTGCAGAATCGCGCGGTCGACGTGGCGACGGCTGCCGAGCCGTTCCCGACCCAGGCCGAGCAGATGGGTGTGGCCGTCAAGTGGCTGAACGACGGCGACGTGGTGCCCGGCTACCAGATCAGCACGATCATGTACTCCGAGAAGTTCGTCGCCCAGCCCGCCGCGCCGCGCGCCTTCATGGTGGCCTACGTGCGCTCGGTGCGCGACTACCTGGCGGCGGACAGCGGTCGCGCCGACGAGGGCATGCGCGAGGCGATCAGCAAGTGGACGACCGTCCCGGCCGACCTCATCGCCCAGTCGGGCGCCGCGTACATCCGCCCGAACGGCCGCGTCGACGTGGACGACATGTACAAGCAGCAGGACTTCTGGATTCGCCACGGTGTGATGAAGGACCGCGTCGACCTCACGCCCTTCGTCGACATGAGCTACGTGGACTACGCGAACCAGATCCTCGGCGACCGTTAGCGAGTACTGAGTGCTGAGTACTGGGTACTGAGTGGCCCACCGGGACTCCGTACTCCGTACTCAGCACTCAGTACTGGGGGTAAGATGGGTTACTACGCCGACCTGCGGGAGTACCTGGATGCGCTGGAGAGCGCGGGCAAGCTGCGCTGTATCCACCGTGAGATCAACAAGGACACGGAGCTGCACCCCCTGGTGAAGTGGCAGTTCCGCGGCCTGGACGAAGAGCAGCGCACCGGCTGGCTGTTCGACAACCTCACCGACCTCGCGGGGCGCCATTACCAGGCGCGCGTCGCCTCCGCGGTGCTGGCGCCGTCGCGCGCGGTCTACGCCATGGGGCTCCAGTGCCGCCCCGAGGAGATCTGGGACCGCTGGCAGGAGGCGTACCGCAACCCCATCGAGCCGCGCCTGGTCGAGGCGGGGCCGGTCAAGGAAGTGGTCCTGAAGGGCGCGGATCTGGAGCGCTCCGGCGGGCTCAACGCCTTCCCGATCCCGATGTCGACCAACGGCTGGGAGGCGCTGCCGCGCATGACGGCGCTGTGCTGGCACACCCGCGACGTCGAGACGGACACCGGCACGATCAACGTCGGCATCTACAACGGCGTGCCCATGTCGCCAACCCGCACGACCTGCCGCTTGCAGCACGGCGCGCAGATGCGCCTGCACGTTCAGAAGGCCCGCGCCCGCGGCGAGCCGCTGCAGGCGGCCGTGGTCGTGGGCGCCGTGCCGGTGATCGGCATGACGGCCTCGGCGAAGGCGCCTTACGGCCTGAGCGAGCTGGCGCTCGCCGGGGGGCTGGCGCGCGAGCCGATCCCGGTCGTGCGCTGCGAGACGGTCGACCTGGTGGTGCCGGCGACGGCCGAGATCGTGCTCGAAGGCGAGATCGACGTGACGCAGGTCGAGCCCGATCCGCCGAGCGGCGAGCACACCGGCTACATGATCGTCGGCGCCGACGTGTTCGCCTTCCACGTCAAGTGCATCACGCACCGCCGCAACCCGATCTGGCACGACTTCATCAGCCAGATGCCGCCGAGCGAGTCGAGCTGCATGCGCGCCGTGGGCGTCGAGGGCACGATGCTGAGCTTCCTGCGAAAGGACTGCGGCATCCCGCAGGTGAAGGCCGTGGCCCAGCACGACATGGGCGGCTCGTGGCGCATCATGGGCGTGCAGTTCCAGGACGTGGCGGGCGTGCGCACGCACAATTCGACGGTGTGGCAGGCGCTCTACGCGTGTCTCAGCAAGTCGCCAGACTGGCCGAAGATCGTCATTGCCGTAGACGACGACATCGACCCGCACGACGCCGACTCGCTGAACTGGGCGCTGGCGTTCCGCTTCCAGCCACACCGTGATCTGAAGGTGGTGCAAGGGCGCAGCGCCATCCTCGACCAGTCGGCCATGCCCCACAGCATGGAGACCTCCTACACGGCGCACTACCCGACGAGCAACAGCGGGCCGCAAGGCGCCTCCGCGATGCTGCTCGACGCCACGCGCAAGTGGCCCTACACACCGGTCTCGCTCCCGAAGCAGCCGTACATGGAGCGGGCGAAGGCGATCTGGGAGGAGCTAGGGCTGCCGGCGCTGCGGCCGCGGATGCCGTGGTACGGCTACGACCTCGGCGTGTGGCCGCAGGAGTTCGCGGAGCTGGCCGAGCTAGGCGAGCAGGGCCGCTTCGACGAGGTGGCTGCGCGCCTCATGGGCCACGCGCGCCGCGTCGAGCGCGGTCAGGTCTAGGCCAACCCACCGGGCGGCTGCGACTCCCTACAGCGGTTTTCGCGGCCGTTGAGCCGCTGCCCGGCAGCGGCAGCGTAGGGCAGGGGCTCGTCCCCTGCCGCCCGGCAGCCGGGATGGCTCAGGCGCCGTGGCAACCGCTCTAAGCGTTGCAATCGCGGGTCGGCGCGATCGGTCGTCAGAGGCTGGACGGCCGCGGCGATGAGGGGGCGGCGTGTCGGGACTGGCGCTCGCGCTCGTGCTGCTCGCCGCGTGCATCCACGCGAGTTGGAACCTGCTCGCCAAGCAGGCCGGCGACAAGCTCGCCTTTCTCTGGTGCAGCGCGCTCGTCAGCGCCGTCGTTTACTGCCCGCTGGGGCTCTGGTTGCTGCGTGCCTACCCGGTGCCGCCCGGCGGCTGGGCGATCATCGCGGCTAGCTCGCTGCTCGAGGGCGCCTACTACTGGGGGCTGGCACGAGCGTATCGCCACGGCGACCTGTCGCTCGTCTACCCGATTGCCCGCGGCACGGCGCCCCTGCTCGTGCCGGTCCTCGCGGCCGTGTTCCTGGGCGAGCGGCTGTCGCCGCTTGGCGCGGGCGGCGTGGGGCTGGTCGTCGTCGGGCTCCTGACGCTGCACCTCCCCGCGCTCAGCTGGCGGGGCGTGCGCGCGCTCGCCGGGGTGGTCGGGCAGGCGGGCACGCGCTACGCGCTCTTGACCGGCCTCTTCATCGCCGGCTACTCCACGCTCGACAAGCGCGGCGTGGCGCTCGTCCAGCCCGCGCTGTACAGCTACCTGCTGTTCTGTGGCATCACCGTCGCGCTCCTGCCGCTGCTCGCCGGGGCGGGCACGAAGGTCGCGGCCGAGTGGCGGCGCTCGCGGCAGGCGGTGCTCGCGGTCGGCCTGCTCTGCCCGCTGTCGTACGGGCTGGTGCTGGCCGCGCTGACGCTCGCCCCCGTAAGCTACGTCTCGCCCGCGCGCGAGGTGTCCGTCGTCATCGCCGCGCTGCTCGGCGCCTACGTGCTGCACGAGCCGTATGGCCGCCCGCGCCTCGTCGGCTCCGCGCTCATCGCCGGCGGCCTGGCGCTCCTGGTGCTGGGCTGAGCCGCGGCCCTACTCCTGACGGCCGCGGAAGGTGAGCTTGAGGCCGGTGCCCTCGAAGCCGAAGGCTTTGCGGAGCTGGTTTTCCAGGTAGCGGACGTACGAGAAGTGGACGAGCGAGGGATCGTTCACGAAGAAGACGAACGTTGGCGGGCGCACGTCGGCCTGCGTCACGTAGAGCACCTTGAGCACCTTGCCGCGGGCGCTCAACGGGTGCGCCTGGAGCGCCTCGGTGATCACCCCGTTCAGCTTCGCGGTCGGCACGCGCTTCGACCGCTCCGCTGCCGCTAGGAGCGCCGCGTCGAGCACGCGCCGCACCCCCTGGCCCGTCTTCGCCGACACGAACAGCAGCGGGGCGTAGTCCAGGAACTGGAGCGCCTGCCGGACCTGGTGCGTGTACTCGGTCTGGACACGGGCGTTCTTCGCCACCAGGTCCCACTTGTTCAGGACCAGGACGACGCCCTTGGCCGACTCCTGGATGTAGCTCGCCACGTGCGCGTCCTGGGCGGTGACGCCCTCCTCGGCGTCGAGGACCAGCGCCGCCACGTCCGCGCGGTCGATGGCTCGCATGGCCCGCAGCACGCTGAACTTCTCGACGCCCGGCGCGATCCGCCCGCGCCGCCGGATGCCCGCCGTGTCGATCAGGCGAAAGCGGTGGTCGGCGTAGTCGAAGAGCGTGTCCACGGCGTCGCGGGTCGTGCCGGGGATGGGGCTGACGATCGCGCGGCGCTCGCCCACCAGCGCGTTCAGGAGGGAGCTTTTGCCCACGTTCGGGCGGCCGATGATCGCCAGGCCAATCTCGTCCTCGGCCACCGGCTCCTCGGGTGTCCGCGGCAGGTGGACGAGGATGGCGTCGAGCAGGTCGCCCGTGCCTGTGCCATGAATGGCGGAAATCGGGTAAGGCTCGCCCAGCCCTAGCTCGTGGAACTCGGGCACGCCCAGCTGCGCCTGCCGGGACTCGGCTTTGTTGACGGCGAGCAGCACCGGCTTCCGCGTGCGCCGCAGCAGCAGCGCCAGGTCCGCGTCGCCGGCCACGGGGCCCGTCTGCGCGTCGGCGACGAAGACGATCACGTCCGCCTGGGCGATCGCCTCTTGCGCCTGGGCCAGCGTGCCGGCCATGATGTCGCCCTCGACCTCCAGGCCGATGCCGCCCGTGTCGACGAGGTTGAACTCCACGCCGCCCCAGTCGGTCGTGCCGTACAGGCGATCGCGGGTGGTGCCCGGCACGTCGTGGACCACGGCGTATGGCTCGCCGATCAGGCGGTTGAACAGGGTGGACTTGCCCACGTTCGGCCGGCCGACGAGCGCGACGAGCGGCTTTCCGCGCGTCGGGGGCGCGGCGGGCTCGTTGGCCAATCGGGACAGCTCGCGGTCGCTCATCGTCAGCGCCTCACCGGGGTGGCGGTCGCGCGCGGCGTGGGGGTCGGCGTGCGCGTGCCGGTTGCGCTGGCCGTGGGCGTCGCCGGCGCGGTGGGCGATGGCGTGGGAGTGGCCGGGGGCGCGGTGGCGGTGGCAAGCGGGATCGGGGCCGCCTCGGTCGCCGCCGGCGGCGGTTCGGTCGGCGGCGCGCTGGTGGGCTCAGCGGTCGGGAGCGCGGTCGGCGCGGCCGTCGCCGTCGGGCCAGCGCTGTTCGCGGCTTGCAGCACCACGCGCACCGACGCCGGGCTAACCTGTTCGAGCTGGTAGCGGTCGGGCAGGGTAACGTGCACCGGCAGCGTCGCCGTGCCCTCCCCCAGGCCGCTGGCGTCGACCGTCGCGCGCACGTCGCTCGCGCTCAGCCCCTGGTCGGCCGGCCCGCTGGCCGTCACGTTCACGATGGGCACGTCGCTGGCCACGAACAGGTCGCTGCCCACGCCCTGCACGCTGACCGGCACGGGGAGCGTCTGGCGCAGGCTGAGGGCGGAGACTTGCACCGTGACGCTCAGGGGCTCCGCGCGCGCCAGCGTGACGCCGGCCGGCGGCAGCACGCTCACCTGCCGCGTGATCGGGCCGGTCGCGCCCGAGAGATCGATCGGCTCGGTATCCAGCGATTCGACCGCGCCCAGCGGCTGCGGCTCCCCGATCACCGTCACCACGGCTGGGTCGACGCTTACCTGCTCGACCCAGTAGCCGGGCGCGACCGTCCCGCGCAGCACCGGGTGGACGCCGACCTCCTTGTAGCCGACCTGTTGGGTAATGGGCAGCTGCACATGCAGCGTGGGCGGCTGCACGTCCACCCCCGGCGCCGTGGACGGGACGCGCTCCCCCTGCGCGTTGAGCAGCACGGCCGGCAAGCTTGTGTCCAGGTCCGACGTCACGGCGTCGAGCCGGATCTCCACGGCTGCGGACTCGATCCGCTGCACGAAGCTGGCCGGCCCGGCCACGGTGAGGGTCCGCGGATCGACCGTGGGGGTGCCGGCGCGGTACCCAAACGGCAGGTTCCCCTCCAGGCGGGCGGCCACCGGCACCGTCTTCTGCGTCAGCTGTTCCAGGCGGACCAGCACCGTGTTGGGGTTCGGATCGCCGGTCCGCACCAGTGGATCGGGCCGCGGCACCTGTACGGGGTAGCGGGCCGTGCCGGGCGTGGCGCGGCTCAGATCGACGGTGGCGCGCAGCTCGCTAGGCCGGATCTGCGCGAAGACGTCGTTCGGCGCGCTCATGCGCACCGCTACCGTCGGCCAGTCCGACTCGTTGACGACTACCAGTCCGGTGGGAACGTTGCGTGCCTCGATAGCGAGCTGGAAGACGTCCGAGCGCTCGGGGTTCAGCTCGGTTTGCACGACGAGCCAGAGGGCGAGGGACAGCAGCAGCGCCCAGAGGCCGCGCACCAGATCAATGCCCGCCAGGCTAGGCATGGGGCTGGGCCTCGCCGCGACGCAGCACGGCGCGCGTCAGGCTCTGTAGCTGGAGCAGGCGCGGGCGCTGGACGGTCGGGCGGTAGATGACCTGCAGCACCTTGCGCAGCTTCTCGTCGTCGAGGTTGCGCACCATGCGGCCGTTGTTGGCGATCGAGATCTGCCCCGTCTCCTCCGATACCACGACACACACGGCGTCGGTGCGCTCGCTGATGCCGATCGCGGCGCGGTGGCGCGTGCCGAGGTGGCCAGTGCCCCGGCCGGTCTCGGTCAGCGGCAGCAGGCAGCCCGCCGCCACGATCCGCTCACCGCGCACAATGGCGGCGCCGTCGTGCAGCGGCGCGTGGGGGAAGAAGACGTTGAGCAGCAGCTCCTGCGAGAGCGCGGCGTCCAGCCGCGTGCCGGTCTCGATGTACTCGCCCAGCCCGGTCTCGCGCTCCAGCACGATCAGCGCGCCCCAGCGCATCTCTGACAGGCGCCGCGCCGAGACGGCGAGCACCTCGATCGTGCGGCCCACGGGCGTGTTGGTGGCGGGCCGCGTCAGCACGCCGCTGGGGCGGCCCACCTGTTCGAGCGCGCGGCGCAGCTCGGGCGCGAACAAGACCACGAGTGCCACGCTGAGCAGCGGCACCGAGTTGCGCAACAGCCAGCTCACGGTCGTCAGGCCGAACACGTTGGCGAGCACCGCGCCGACGAGGTAGACGATGGCCAGGCCGCGCAGGATCGTGATGCCCGTCGTGCCGTGGATGAGCGTGAGCACGCCGTAGAAGAACACCGCGATGAGCGCGATGTCGAGGATGCTGCGCAGATCGGTCAAGAGGCGCAGCGTGGAGCCGCTGACGAACTGCATCAGCTCGTTCACGCCGCTCCCCCTCCCGAATCGCTGCCACCACCCCGACGGCCGACCTGCTCGAGCGCGCGGCGCAGCTCGGGCGCGAACAGCACGACCAGCGCCACGCTGAGCAGCGGGACCGAGTTGCGCAGCAGCCAGCTCACGGTGGTCAGGCCGAACACGTTGGCGAGCACCGCGCCGACGAGGTAGACGATGGCCAGGCCGCGCAGGATCGTGATGCCCGTCGTCCCGCGGATGAGTATCGCCAGGCCGCACAACAAGCCGGCGCTGACGAGAATATCCGTCATGCTGCGGGAATCAGCCAAAACGACTACGATCGAGCTGTGGATGATGGCTAGTAGCTCGCCCACGCAGACTGTCCCGTCTTCTGCCGCTAGGCTCGGCGCTCGCCGGCCAGCGTTGCGGCCGCGACGTCGGCCCCGAGCAGGGCGCAGAGCAGCGCCTTCTGGGCGTGCAGCCGGTTCTCCGCCTGGTCGAGGACGCGCGACTGCGGCCCGTCGAGCACGTCGTCGGTGATCTCCTGGCCGCGGTGCGCGGGCAGGCAGTGCAGCACCAGCGCCCCGGGCCGCGCGGCGGCCAGCAGCGACGCGTTCACCTGGTAGGGCGGGAAGATGTCCTGCCGCTGCTCCCGCTCGGCCTCCTGGCCCATGCTGTACCAGGTGTCGGTGTAGATCACGTCGGCGCCCTCGACGGCCGCCCGGGGATCGACGAGCTGCCGCAGCTCGGTGCCGGCCGCCCCCGCCAGCCGCGCGGCCTCGGCCCACACGCCGCGATCCGGCTCGTAGCCCGCGGGCGTCGCCACCCGCAAGTGCAGCCCCACGCGCGGCGCGGCCTCGACCAGCGAGTTCGCCACGTTGTTGCCGTCGCCCACATAGGCCAGCGTCACGCCCTCCAGCTCGCCCAGGTGCTCCTGAATCGTGAGCAGGTCGGCCAGGCACTGGCAGGGATGGAGCAGGTCCGACAGGCCGTTCACGACCGGGATGTCGGCGGCCTCGGCGAACGCGACCACGTCGTCATGTAGGAACGTGCGGGCGACGACCGCGTCGACGTAGCGGCTGATGACGCGCGCCACGTCGGCCACGCTCTCGCGCTCGCCCAGCCCCACCTCTTGCGGCGAGAGGTACAGCGCCGAGCCGCCGAGCTGAAGCATCCCGGCCTCGAACGAGACGCGGGTGCGCAGCGACGGCTTCTGGAAGAGCAGGGCGAGGATGCGCCCGGGGAGCAGCGCATGCGGCTGCCGCGCCGCCTGGGCTCGCTTCAGCGCCGCGGCCGTCGCGAGCAGGTGGCGCAGCTCGGTCCCGTCGAGATCGGAGATCGCCAGCAGGTCCTTGTGCCGCACCGCCGCCTCGGTCGGCCCGTCGCCAGGCCCGAAGATGCCTAAGTATACCAGCCTGGGCGCGCTGGGTTGGCGAATTGTCACGCCGGGCGCCGCGCGTGGGTCAGCGCAGCGGGCGCGTCGGCGAGGCCGTCGGCGCGACGGCGCGCGTGGGCGTGCGCGTGGCCGTGACAGCGGTGCGGATCGGTGTGCGGGTGGCCGTGGCAAGGCGCGCGCCGCCCGCCGCGAGCGTGGCCGTGGCGGCGGCGCGGGGCACCACGCCGAGCGTGGGGCTGGGCGCGCCGGCGCTCGGCCGCGTGCTCGTCGCGCTGGGTAGGCGTGCAGGCGCGGCGCCGCCAACCGGCGTGGGCGTGGCAGTCGGGCGGGCCGTGGGTGAGCGCTCGGCGAGCAGCGGCGAGATCGGGTTCACGTCGGTGGCGATCGGCAGCAGCGTGGGCGTGGCCGTGCCGACCGCGACCATAGTCGGGGGCGGCTGGTAGCGGGCGAGCGCGATCAGGCTGGCGGCGCCAACCGTGTAGAGCAGCGACGCGGCCAGCAGCAGCGCGACGGCCAGGCCGAACCCGATGCGCTGCCACTCGCCGAGCTGGTCGTACCGGGCCCACGCCCGATCCACCCACCGTGCCAGCCCGGACCTCCGCCGCAATCGCCCCTCCCTGCCCCGCGCCATTAAACGCCATCACCGCCCCCGCGCGCAACCGTTCCGGTGCGTTCCGGCGCCCCGCCGCGAGGCCACCGCTGCGGAAACTGGACGCGGGTGTGCCCCACGATGTTGCAGCACTGTGTATCCGAGGAACGGTCAAACGATGCTCCTTTACCGGATGGTTAAACGCTAGGCCGGGCGCGGGACCGGGCGTGCTGGTCGGGCACGGAAGATCGCATCGTTTACCCCGTACGATACTCCCCGGCTCTCCTGCCGCGGGCCGGGCCGGCGGGGGCGTACCCCGGGCATGGGCGCGGGCGGCGGGTGCGGGGGAGGCGTGTACGGGGAATGCCGGCGATCACATCGCGCCGGACGGCGGCGCTCTCCGGCGCGCCTCGCGGCCGGGTACTAGGGGCGCGCCCTCACCCCGACCCTCTCCCAGGGGGAGAGGGGGAGGGACGCCCTCACCCCTGCCCTCTCCCAGGGGGAGAGGGAGTGAGACGCGCCCTCACCCCGACCCTCTCTCAGGGGGAGAGGGAGTGAGACGCGCCCTCACCCCGACCCTCTCTCAGGGGGAGAGGGAGTAGGACGCCCTGGCACCGGATTCGCTGGGACACCGGGCCGGGTGGCGACCGGGCGGGGCGCTGCTTGCTACGCCCCTACAAGATAAGGCATTGGCAGAGAGCCATCGTCCGGCGGAGCCAGTGGAGCCGCGAAACCGACCCAAAAGGCTGGGGCACACCCACTTGCCGCAAGCCTCTTGACAGGTTGAGAGGACGAGGCTAATCTGCTGGACAGCGAAGCGAGCGGCGTGCCCCGGGCCCTTTCCCCAGCGCCCATTTTAGTGTTCATGGAGCGCCTGCCGTGATTGGTACGGGCATCGCCATAAGGCTCCGAGGTCGACGGGAACTGCTCGCCGGGATGCCGTGTGTGCTCGCGGTGCTGCTGCTGGCCTGGGCGGGCGCCGTATCGAGCGCCGCCGGCGAGGCGGCCGCGCCCGCGGCTGCCGACAGCCGGGCCGCGAGCCGAGCGGTAGCTGGCGGCGGTCGCCCGCTTCTCGGCGCGCTGGTAGTCGGCGTCGCGCCCTCGGCAACCGCCAATCTGACCGGTGAGAGCGACCCGATGGCGCTGGCGCCGCTGCCACACTTCGGGTTTGGCGAGGTCCAGGTGGCGACTGGGCTGGTGCGCCCGGCGGGCCGCGAGAACCGCGCGCTGGGCGTGCCGCTCACCGCACACCAGACGGCCGTCGCGCGGCGGGCTATTCAGCCCAACCAGACGCCGAAGGCCGTCCCGCACACCCCGATCACGGCTTACCAGACGGCCGCGGCGCGACGAGCGATCCAGCCGAGCCAGACGCCGAATGCCGCGCTGACTCCGCTCGCGACAGCGCTCCCGAGCGCAACGACGACGCCCGTCGTCACCACACCGTTTGTGGCGCCGGCGCCGCTGCCATGAGCGATCAGACGAGCCAGCGCGTGCAGGGCGGTCGGCCGCGAGCCTGGCTGGCGCCTATCCTGGCGCTCGCGCTGGCGCTCGGACTGTCGGCGGCGACCGGCGCACTTGCGAGCGGCGGGGCGCCCCGCCCGGAGCGGCTTGCGGGGGCGCCGGGCGAGAGCGGCGCCCTCGGCGGTATGGACGGACTTGGGATAGCGCCACCACCTTCTCTGTTGTCGCGCCGACGGCCACTCCAACTCTCACACCGACGCATCCTCCCACGCCGGCGACGAGCGTACCGGCGCAATTGGGTCCTGAGCTGGGCTATGTAGTTGCCGACACACGCACAGATAACTGGAGCTGGTACGAATTTGCCGGCGCACAGGCCATTATTGACCCAGACTTCGATGGCATACCAGTTGGCGTGGAGGGGTGGCAGGCAGGGATTACCGGCGTTCAGGGTAACTATCAGATGGAGGTCGGCCCCGACGGACAATTGTATTGGTCACCATTTGTCGAGGCGGGCATACAAAAGCTGTGCCCCACCACCGGATCCTGCACCTGGCGGCTATATAGCAGTTACGTCGTAGGTGGCCAGACCGTGACGTCCACCGCCGGCACGCGCCCAGTTGAGCTGATTCCCTACTACGGATCGGGTTATATACCGCCATATTCAGTGTGGCGCCTCAAGGTATGGAGGCCCGCCGCCAATAATCAGTGGATTGCTCAGGGGTGTGACGGACCGTCTAACGACCAGTGCCACGACATAACCATTGGAGGCATCAATCTTGGTCCGCCGCAATCGATGTGGTTTGTTGGCGCTTGGATCGAAGCGAATTGCCCAACTTGTGCAATGGGCAGGATCGTCGCCAGTTACAATTCGTTCTGTTGTCCATCTTGGCCTGATTGGCAGCCATATTGCTACGATACACGTTATATCTTCGTCAATATAGGCCAGCGTGTGTCAGTAGTCGGCCCGTGTGTGGCTTCGACAACCTGGAGTGTCGGCACCCGTTGACTCGACGCCGTGGAGTAGCGCCGTGACATCGTCTGCTGGGCGCCTTATAGCGGCCATCATCTTCGCAATGTTGACGGTTGGCGTCTGGCTTGCCATCGCCGCGAATTCCCGTACGGGTCAACAGCGACAGGCGATTTCCACTGCTACGGATCTCAGCGCTGCGGCGCTAGTTACCCCGTCGACACGCATTACACCATCGGTGGCAGTAGACCAGTCCGCCCAGCTCGCGATACAAACGGCTATCAACGAAATACAAATATTGTTCCCGCTGCTTAGCGGTACTCCGGCTGCGATACATGCTCAGCTGGTCACGATAGCCGACTTACCATTCCTTGGTATCACGTCGGTGCCGTCCTCTGCCAGCGACGACACGCTATTCTGGCTAGTGGTGATCCATGGGGATTTCTACCCTGGGGAAAGGAACATCTCACCGCAGAACGCGGAACATCCGGGCGTGGACTACGTGCTGGCCCTGGTCAGCCAACGGTGGAACCGAGTTGCCTATATGCGCCTGGCTCCTAATATGTATGGCTTGGGCTGCGTGTTCAAGGATCCTAGCCTGCCCGGTGGATACACGGCCTGTAGCGGTGAGCTGTTGCACGCCGCTCTGCACGCTTTGCAGACGCCCAGGCCGACTCCGTGGCCTACTGGTGCCGCCATCAGGGGATATTCGCCCGAGGACGCGCGGGCGATACGCGAACAGTACGACCGGGCGGTGGCGACGATCGGCCCTGGAGCAGTCATCACCATCGTTGTCGGCACGCCGTTCCCCGTGACGGGCGGCGACATCCCCGGACAGCAGAGCCCTGCTGTAGGCGGCGCCATGCTGGGTGCCACGCCTATGCCTGGATCACGTCCAGTAGCGGTGGCAACGGCGACTACGACGCCTACGGCCGGGCCTAGTCCCACACGTGACCCGACACGATAGCGTTCAGCTACCATGGGTAAATCACTGCCCCCAGGAGGCGCCGCCAGGTCCATCGTGGAACTACTGCGGTTTTCAGGATGATCGAGCCGGGCAGCGTTGGCCGGGCGGCAGGGGACGAGCCCTGGCCCTACCGCCTGGCTCAACGCCCACGAAAACGGCTGTAGGCCGAGCGCGCCACTGCTGTGAAGGCAGCAGTAGCCTGCGCCGTCGTGCGGCGCAGGGACAGGACTTGCGAGGCCGCCGCAGGCCAAGTGTCATGGCCGCGGACGGCGCGCTCGCCGGTCTGGACCGGCCGTCCATCCCAACCGACGGAGTAACTGGATGGCCGGGTGTAACCACCCACTGTATATGTTCGGATCGTCACAGGCGCGGCGCGCGTGGGCCGATTCGTGCCCGCCGTCAATGTACAGAAGCTGGCTGTACCCGCACGGCCGGTGCCGTTTGACGGGCCGGCCAGCGCTCTGGTACGATCAAGAATGCGGGCAGGTAGCTCAGCTGGTTAGAGCACCACGTTGACATCGTGGGGGTCGGAGGTTCGAGTCCTCTCCTGCCCACCCCACGGGCGCCATTCGGCGCCTCGACAATCGCACACCACAACGCGACGACCGGGACGAGTAGCCGCGCACGCCGCGCCCAGCGAGTGGGGGCCGGTGCAAGCCCCACGGCGGCCCGCGACGAATACCCCCCGGGAGCGCGCCTCGGAAACCCGCCCGGGAGTATGAGGCGCCGGTAGCCCCGTTATCGGCAAGTGAGCGCGCGTGCGGCATCTGCGCACGCGCGGAACCTGGGTGGAACCACGAGCGTCCCTCGTCCCAATGGATGAGGGGCGCTTTTGTTTTTGGCAGGCGTCCGCAGGGCGCTAGCGCTGCAGGGGGGGCTGAGCGGGACGCGGCTGGCCCGGGGGCCGAGCGGGCGAGACACCCGCGCTCCCAGACAGTGTCGCGGGCAGGCAGGGTCGAGCAACAGCGGTCCGGCGAGACGCCCGCGGTCCCGGGGGCACACGACGATGGGAGGGACGATGGCCGATCTGGAGACGATGCGCCACAGCACGGCGCACGTGATGGCGGCGGCGGTGCAGCGGCTGTTCCCGGGCACCCAGCTGGGCGTGGGGCCGGCGATCGAGAACGGCTTCTACTACGACCTGGACGTGCCGCGGCGGCTGACGCCCGACGACCTCGCGGCTATCGAGGCCGAGATGCAGCGGATCGTCGCCGAGCGCGTGCCCTTCGAGCGCGAGGAGCTGTCGCTCGACGACGCGCTCCGGCTCTTCGAGGGGCGTGGCGAGCAGTACAAGGTGGAGCTGCTGCGCGATCTGCGCGAGCGCGGCACCACCCGCCTCGACAGCCGCGAGGACGTGGACGTCGATCCGAACGCGACGACGGCCTCGATCTACCGCACGGGCGACTACGTGGACCTCTGCCTCGGCCCCCACGTGCCGGACACCGGCCAGATCGGGCCGTTCAAGCTGACGAGCATCGCCGGCGCCTACTGGCGCGGCGACGAGAAGCGCCCGCAGCTTCAGCGCGTGTACGGCACGGTCTGGCCGACCCAGGAGGAGCTAGACCAGTACCTCTGGCGCGTCGAGGAGGCGAAGCGGCGCGACCACCGCCGGCTCGGCCGCGAGCTCCGCCTGTTCTTCTTCGACGAGGTGGCGCCCGGCCAGCCCTTTATGCTGCCCAAGGGCATGACGATCTTCCGTATCCTGGAGACGCTGTCGCGGCAGGAGCACGCGCGTCGCGGCTACGAGGAGATCAGCACGCCGTCGCTGGTGAAGAGCGACCTGTGGGTGCAGTCGGGCCACTGGGGCAACTACCGCGAGAACATGTTCACCAGCGAGGTCGAGGGCGAGACGTACGGCTTCAAGCCGATGAACTGCCCCGAGGCGACGCTGGTCTACCGCTCGGAGACGCGCAGCTACCGCGACCTGCCGCTGCGGCTGGCCGAGACGACGCGCCTGCTCCGCAACGAGCGCTCGGGCACGCTCAACGGCCTGCTGCGCGTGCGCCAGCTCACCATGGACGACGCGCACATCTTCTGCCGCCCCGACCAGATCCAGGCGGAGATCGCGGGGGTGCTAGAGTTCGGCAGCGCCGTCTACGATCTCTTCGGCTTCTCCCGGCGCTACTATCTAAGCACGCGGCCGGAGAAGGCGATCGGCGACGCCGCGGTGTGGGAGCAGGCGGAGCGCGCGCTCGCGGAGGCGCTCGACGCCAGCGGCATCGCGTACGAGCTGAAGCCCGGCGAGGGCGCGTTCTACGGACCGAAGATCGACGTGGACATCGACGACGCGCTGGGCCGCTCGTGGCAGCTGGCGACGATCCAGCTCGACTTCAACCTGCCCGAGCGCTTCCAGCTCGAATACATCGGCGAGGACGGCCAGCCGCACCGCCCGGTGATGATCCACCGCGCCATCTTCGGCACCTACGAGCGGTTCCTGGGCATCCTGGTCGAGCACTACGCGGGTGCGTTCCCGCTCTGGCTGGCGCCGGTGCAGGCGATGCTCATTCCCGTGGCCGACCGCCACGTGGCCTACGCCGACGAGGTGGCGGAGCGGCTGCGCGCCGCGGGGCTGCGCGTCGAGGTGGACGCGCGCGGCGAGCGCATGCAGGCGAAGATCCGCGATGCCCAGCTGCAGAAGATCCCCTACATGCTCGTCGTGGGCGACAAGGAGGCCGAGGCGGGGGCGGTGGCGGTGCGCGAGCGCTCCGGCGAGAACCGCGGCCCGCTGCCGCTCGACGAGTTCCTGCGCCTCGCCGCCGACCGCGTCGCGGCGCGCGAGTAACGGATTTCCTCCGAGCGCAGCCTGAGCAGGAGATCGTCGATGGGTAGCAAAGATACGCTACACCGCCTAGTTGATGCCTTGCCGGAAACCGCCGTGGACGAAGCCGAGCGCCGGCTGCAAGCATTGAGCACCGAGGACCCGGTCTGGCGAGCAGCACTGCTCGCACCCCTAGACGACGAGGCCGAAACACCCGAGGAGTCCGCCGCTCTAGCAGAGGGGCGCGAGGCAATCGCACGCGGCGACGTGTACTCGCTGGAGGACGTCCGTCGCGAGCTGGGCCTGTGACCTGGAAGATCCGCATCAGCGGCCCCGCGCGCGGAGACTTACGGCGACTGGACCAGCAGACGGCCGAGCGGGTGCTTGCTGGGCTGGACCGATACGCTCGAACAGGGCAAGGCGACTTGACGCGGCTGAGAGGCCAAGGCGGCGAGTTCCGGCTGCGAGTGGCGGCTGGCGCGTGCGATTTGCGCTGGACCATCGCACGTCGACGATCGACGTCATCCGAGTGCTGCCTCGCGGCCGGGCTTACCGAGGCTAGTGTGGAATGCGAAAGCGGAGGGCTGAGAGCTGATGGCTGATAGCTCGTCGCGCCTGGCCGAGTTCGTGACGCGGACGCGCCTGGAGGACGTGCCGCCGGCAACGGTCCACCTGGCGAAGCGGGGCATCCTCGACAACCTGGGGGTGGCGCTGGGCGCCGCCGACGATCCGGGCGTGGCGATCGCGCGGCGCGTCGCGCTGGAGCTGGGCGGCAACGCGCAAGCCACCCTCTGGGCGGATGGGCGGCAGACGAGCGTGACGCAGGCGGCGCTCGTCAACGGCATCATGTCCCACATCCTCGACTACGACGACACCCACCTCCCCACCATCCTGCACCCCAGCGGCACGCTCGTGGCGGCGGCGGTGCCGCTCGCCGAGTGGCGCGGGGCGAGCGGCGCCGACCTGCTGGCGGCCTACCTGCTGGGGTTCGAGGTCGAGGCGCGGGTCAGCCTGAGCGTCTATCCCGAGCACTACGACGTGGGCTGGCACATCACCGGCACGGCCGGCACGCTGGGCGCCGCCGGGGCCGCGGCGCGGCTGCTCGGCCTCGACGTGGAGCACACCGTCTGGGCGCTGGGCGCGGCGGCGACGCAGGCCGCGGGCCTGCGCGAGATGTTCGGCTCGATGTGCAAGTCGCTGCACGTTGGCAAGGCCGCGTCGAACGGGCTGCTGGCGGCGCTCTTGGCGCGCGAGGGCTACACGTCGTCGCCGACGCCGCTTGAGGGGCGGCGAGGCTTCGGCGCGGTGCTCTCCACCAGGTTCGACGAGGCCGCGCTGACGGACGAGCTGGGCGAGCGTTGGGAAGTTCACCGCAACGCCTTCAAGCCGTACGCCTGCGGCGTCGTCACCCATCCGGCGATCGACGCGGCGCGGCGGCTGCGCGCGATGGGTTACGAGCCGGGCGCCGTGGCGCGGATCGACGCGACCGTCCACCCGCTGGTGCTGGAGCTGTGCGGCAAGACGGAGCCGCGCGTCGGCCTGGAGGGCAAGTTCAGCATCTACCACTGCATCGCGATGGGCTTCCTGGAAGACGCCGCGGGGCCGGCCCAGTTCACCGACGCGATGGTCAACCGGCCGGACGCGGTGGCCCTCCGCCGCAAGGTACAGGCGACTGCCGACCCGGCGCTCCCCGAGGCTCAGGCGCGGCTGGTGCTCCACCTGACGGACGGCCGGCCGGTCGAGGTGTTCGTCGAGGCGGCGAGCGGCACGCTGGAGAACCCCATCAGCGACGCCGACCTGGCGGCCAAGTTCCGCGCGCTGGCGACGCCGGTGATCGGCGCGGCCGCGGCCGACGAGGTAGTGGCGACCGTCTGGGAGCTGGAGCGCCTGCCGGACGTGCGCCAGCTCGTCGGCCGGCTGGCGCGGCGATTACCGGGGCCGGCGTAGGCTTGGTCGGCGCTCGGCGTGTTCAGGCCGAGGCGGACCTTCACGGGCGCGGTCAGCGCGGGGCTCGCGGCGCTCGTCGGCGCGGCGGCCGGTGGCGTCGGCGCGCTCGCGGGCGCCGCGGGGGGAGCCGGCCGCGCCGCGCAGCCGGCGACCGCGAGATTGAGTAAAAGCATCAAGACCATGCGGCGCATGGCACGGCCAATCCTGGCGAGCGGCGCGAGCGCTCGCCCGCGCTGTGAGATGTGGGGCACGGCGCCTAGCTGCCGTAGAGCTGGCGGAAATAGCCGGCGTCGTCCAGCTCGCGGATGAAGCGGTCGTTGACGAACTGCTCGGGCTTGGCGTCCCTGGCTTTCGGGTCGGTCTCGGCGAGGCCGTCGAGCACCGTCTGCACTGCGCCCACGCTAGGGTATGGGATCCGCTTCAAATGCTTCGCGAGGTGGTAGTCGTAAGCGTCGCTCAGCCCCGCCGCGTCGTCGCTCTGCATGTACTTGGCGATCACGGCGATGCTGCCCGGCTTGTTCGTCGCCAGGTAGTGAATCGCGTCGACCCAGGCCCGGGCAAAGCGCCGCACGGTGTCCTCGCGGGTGCGCACGATCGTGTCAGTGCTCACCAGGCCCGTTGGCGAGAAGGGGACGCCGGTGTCGGCCAGGTCGAGCAGCTCGCGGTAGCCGTGCTCCCGCGCCACCTGCGTGGTCGGGTCGGTGAGCACGCCGCTCTCGACCGCCCCGGCCTCCAGTCCCGTCAGGATCTCGGGATTGCCGTTCAGCTGGACCAGGGTCGCGTCGGTCGGGTCCATGCTCCAGTAGCGCAGCGCGGCGCGCGCGGCCCAATCGGTCGCCGCGCCGAGGCGTGTGATCCCCATCCGCGTGCCTTTGATCTGCTCGGGCCGCTGGATGTCGGGGCGCGCGAAGATTTGGAACTGGAAGGTGTCGACCTGGGAGCCGAGCAGCACGAGATCGGCCCCTGCCAGCCGCGCGGGCGTGACGGACGTGGCACCCCCACTGGAGAACAGCGCGTCGCCGGCGGTGAGCGCCTGCGCCGGCTGGACGGCGCCCGCCACGTAGGTCATCTCGACGTCCAGCCCCTGCTGGTCGAAGAAGCCCTCCTCCTTGGCCAGCCAGAACGGCGCGCTGTTCATGCCCAGCGCGACGTAAATCGCCCTTACGGCCGCGCGCGGGCCGGCCGGCTGCTGGCTGGCCGGCGGGGCGGCCGGGACGCTCGCCGCCGGGGCGCCAGCGGCGCTACCGCTACTGGTCGCCGCGGGCGCGCTCGGGCTCGCGGGCGCCACGCAGCCGACCGCAAGCAGAAACGCGATCAGCGCGAGGGGAGCGCAACGGGCTGCCGGCATCGTGCTGCCTCCTTACAAGGTCGGGTGCCCGCCAACGCGTACCGGCACGGGCCGCTCATTATACGGCCGCGTTCGCGCACCTGCCGCCGTCCGGACTGAGCCTGCGACCACGACGGAGATTTGGCCAAGGCCGGCACGGACTCACGGGCGCACTCCCCGGTGGGGCGCGGGGACGCGGACGATTGTCGCCCGGCAATCGTTCACCTATACTCGGGGACAAGGCCGCGCGGGCGGGGCGCCCGCTGGGCCGAAAGGGGGCACTATGGCCGCGTCGGAGATCATGGCCTACCGGCAGAGCATGGTTGCCAGCGCCGAGGCGCTCGTGCGCTCGGGCATCTTGTCGGCCAGCCAGCACGGCAACATGTCGGTGCTGCTGCCCGGCGAGAGCGAGCTGCTCTTGACCGCGGGCTCGGGACTGGGCAGCCTGCGCACGGACGAGCTAGCGCGCCTCGACCGTGGCGGCCGCGTGCTGGAGGGACGGCTCGCGCCGACGGCGCACGAGATCATCCACATGCACACCGTCGTCTACGAGCACCTGCCGCACGTGCGCGCGGTGATCCACACGCACCAGCCCTACGCCTCGGCGTTCGCCGTGGCCAGCCGGCCCATCGAGTGCGTGGCCGAGGTTATGGCGCGCTGGATGGGCGCGGAGCCGGTGCCGGTCGCGAAGTACGGGCCGCGCGGCTCAGACGCCGCGGTGGAGAACATCGCGGCGGTCCTGCGCGAGCACCCGACCTGCAAGGCGCTGCTGCTGGAGCACCACGGCGTGCTGGTGTTCGGCGAGGACGCCGAGCAGACGACGCGCATCGCCGTCGCGCTCGAAGAGGCGGCCCAGCTCGCGCTGTTGGCGAACACGCTCGGGCCGCTGCGCCCCCTGCCGGCCGACGCCGCAGTCAGTAGCCAGCAGCGCCGCGTGGACTTCGAGCGGATCGGCGGGCTTGGCGCCGACGGCGGCCAGGCGCGCGCCTAGCGATCCGCCCGCGTGGCGAGGTAGGCCGCGCTGCGTCGAATTCTGCCGCCACGATGACGCAGGGCAGCGGCTCGTCCGGTACCGCCGCCGTGATGCCGACCGGGGGCCGTCCCTGGCTGGGCTGGGCTGATGGCGCTCGGTCCGGTGAACCCGACGTAGGGCCGGGGCTCGTGCCCTGCCGCCCGGCGGCGCGAGCAGCGCGCCGCAGCCCTGCGCGCCTGCTCGCTCTACGCGCGCCGGCGCCGCTGGCTGCAGGCAGGCGCGACCCGCGCCCCGGGAAGCAGCCGAGGGCGCGCATCACCTTGCGATTGGCTGTAGGCCACGCTAGCAGCGGAAGGAGAGGCTCGGGTGCAAACGCTAACTAACGTAGCGGAGATGAACGCGCGGAGCGAGCGCTGGAACACGCGGCTCGTCGGCCACCACGACCTGAACGGCCAGGGCGACGGCATGCAGCTCCTGAAGGTCGGGCAGTATGCCTACGTGGCGCATCTCGGCGTCCACGACATGGCCCTGAGCATCCTCGACTGTGCCGACCCGAGCGCCCCGAAGCTCGTGCGCCAGATCCCGCACTTCGAGAACACCCACAGCCACAAGGTCCAGATCGCCGGCAACCTGCTCATCCAGAACCTCGAGAAGCCGTACTTCGCCCAGAAGGGGCCGCAGGCGGCGAAGCACCAGGCCGGCATCATCACCTACGACCTCACGGACCCCACCGATCCGCGGCCCGTCGGGCGGCTGGAGGTCGAGGGCGCGGGCGTGCACCGCATGTGGATGACCGACGGCAAGTATGCGCACGTGGCGAGCAGCTGGCCGGGCTACCACGAGCGCGTGTACTTGATTGCGGACGTGTCGGACCCCGCCCACCCGAAGAAGGCGGGCATCTGGCACATCCCGGGCACCAAGGACGGCGAGGAGCCGGAGTGGCTGAGCTTCCCCGGCCAGCACGCCTACGTTCACGGCATCATCCCCGAGGGCAACCGCGCCTACGTGTCGTGCGTCGACGGCGGCATGGCGATCGTCGACATCTCGGACGTGGCGAACCCGCAGACGATCAGCCACATCAACTGGTTCCCGCCGTTCGGCGGCTACTGCCACACCTCGGAGCCGCTGCCGAGCCGCGGGCTGGTGCTGTGCGTCTGTGAGTCGGTGAAGGAGACGGTCGCCGAGGACGGCGACAAGCGCATCTGGGTGGTGGACGTGCGCGAGGAGCGCCAGCCGGTCATCCGCAGCAGCTTCCCGCGGCCCACGCCGCCGGCGGGCTCGCCGTGGAAGGACTACGACGAGCGGCCGCGCCGCTTCGGGCCGCACAACGTCCACGAGAACCGGCCGCACTACGGCTACCGCAGCGAGCACCTGATCTTCAGCACCTGGTACAACGCGGGCCTGCGCATCACCGACCTGTCGAACCCTGACCGCCCCGAAGAGGTCGGCTACTTCGTGCCGCCCGCGCCCGAGGGCCAGGGAGCGCCGCAGATCAACGACGTGTTCGTGGACGAGCAGCGCCTGATCTACCTCACCGACCGCTACAATGGCGGCCTGTACATCGTGGAGTACGAGGGGCCGGACAGCAATCCGTAGCCGGACGAAGTCCGAACAGCGCGGAGCCCGTGGCGCAAGATGAGCAGATCGCCGCGGGCTCCGCGCTGCCACTCACCGCTCACCGGGCGGCTCGGATGGGAATTTAGCCTGCTTAGCGGCACGACGCTGGGGGCAGCCGGGCAGGTTCCTATATCGGAGGAGAGGAGCGCGATGTTCGTTCAGTTAGTGCGCTGCAAGGTGAAGCCCGGGGCCTGGCCGCAGGTCGAGGCGTGGCTGCGGCGCTGGCAGGCGGAGGAAGCGCCTAGCTCCGTGGGTTACAAGGGCGAGTACCTGCTGCACGAGCAGGCGAACCCTCAGGGCTGTTGGTTTGTCGCGTTGTTCGAGGATGCGCAGGCGGCCCAGCGAGCATCGGACAGCCCGGCGACGACCGCCTACTACCACGAGCTGCTCACGCTGCTAGAGGAGGAGCCCACGTTCATCAATACGGACGTTATCCACCACTATCTTCTCTAGCGCGCCCAGCTGTTTGGATAGCTTCAGTCCCCCACGATGCGCCGCGTCCACGCGGCGCGTGGACGAACCTGGAGAGCCTCGATCTTAGAGCCATATTAGACTCGCTTTGGGGCAGGGTAGCTCAGCCCTCGGGAACGCGGCCGAGGTCTTTGAGCAGGTCGTCCACGATGTCGGTGCCCCAGAGCGCGTCGATCGTGCTCTGGGGGAGGGCCTGCGGGATCAGCCCCTGGTCGCGGAAGAACTGGTAGCAGTAGAGCATCGAGTCGCGGTTGGGGTAGCCGTTCGGGTCCTGGCCGAGCGGCACCATCGCGCGCACGGTCGGCACGTCGATGCCCGTGTGGCGCGCGACGATCTCGTCCACCTGGTCGCGGGTGAGGTCGCCGCCCTGGCCGGCGAGTGCCGCCTGGTAGGCGCGGACGGCCCGCAGGTAGCCACGCGCCCAGCGCTCCGCGGTCGGACGGTCGGCGTAGAGCGCGCTGGAGTAGCCGATGAACGCGACCGTGAAGTTCGGGTACATCTCGTCCTCCCCCATGACCTTCACGGCCGACCCTTGTTGCAGGGCGCGCGTCATGAACGGCTCGGCGGCCACGGCGCCGTCCACCGCGCCGTTGGCCAGGGCGGGCAGCATCTCGGGGAAGGCGAGCGTCTGGATGGTGAAGTCGTCGAACGACGCGCCGGCCCGTTCGAGCGCCGGCGCCATCGCGCACGCGTTAGTGGTTCCCTTGCCGGGCGGGGTGAACGCGATGGTCAGGCCGCGCAGATCGGCGAGGCTGTGGCCCCGGCCGCTGTCGTAGACCTGCTTGCGCATGAGCAGGGCGGTCGTGCCGTGCCCCGGCCGGAAGGTGGCCTGATCCAGCACGGCCTTCAGTTTTACGTCCCGCGCGAGCGCGTTCCACATGGCGGGGTTCGCCGCGATGCCGGCCGCCTCGATCTGCTCGGTGGCGAGGGCGGGGATCATCTGCGAGGCGTCGTTGAACGACACCAGCTCGACGTCGAGCCCCTCCTGTTGGAAGTAGCCGCGATCGGCGGCGATGAACAGCACGGTGTTGGCGGCGATGGACTGCTCGCCCACGCTCACCTGCTTCGCCGCCGGCGCGGCCCCCGGGGTAGTCGCGGGCGCCGTGCCAGGCGCGGCCGGGCTAGCGGCCGCAGGGGAGGCCGGGGCGGCGCCCGCCGGGTTCGGCGGGGGCGCGGGCGGCTGATTCGAGCCCGACGTGCAGGCGGCCAGGATGAGCAGTAGCCCGACGAGCGCGGCGAGCCGGTTGCCGACGTGGCCCATGGTACTCCCTCACGCGGTACGTGACCCGATTGAGGGCAGCTTCGACGCTAACGGTAGCCGACGATGCGGCCGTACTTGTCAGTCAAGTCTTCGAGCTGGTCGGTGGCGAACTTGGCGTCGAGGGCGACGACGTCCTTGCCCTGCGCGTACTGCCAGGCCGGCGTGCCCTGGATGAACATGGAGGTCTGGCCCTGCTGCTGGTCCCAGATGGCTTGCGCCTCGGGCGTGGTCATGAAGGCGGCGAAGAGCTTGGCCAGGTTGGGCCGCTTGTCGCCCTTCAGGAGGCCGACGCTGTAGTTCGTGGCGATGAGCGGCTTGACGGTGTCCACGAACACGAATGGCGCGCCCGTCTGCTTGGCCTCGTTGGCGTAGCTGTCCGTAATCGATGCGTAGACGGAGATCTCGCCGAGCGTGAGGCGCGTGTACAGCTCGGGCAGGCGACCCAGCGTCGGCTGCTGGGCGGCGAGGCTCTCCATGAAGCGGGTGGTGCGCTCGTCACCCCAGGCCTGGGCGAGGCGCGCCCAGTGGTGGGTGGCGGTGGACACGCCGATCTTGCCGCGCCACTTCGGGTCCAGCAGGTCGGGC
>DATGMD010000029.1:0-72045 GCA_035293805.1 Chloroflexota bacterium
CACCCTCCGCAACACTGCGCTCAACGTGCTACGTCGGCGCGGCTTCGTGTTCCTGCCCGACGCGCGCCGCTGGCTGGCCGCTCAAGTCGATGGCGGCTTGCCGCTGCTCACTCGCTCGTTAGAGCAGTGAATAGCCCTAGACGCAGGGGACGGTTCGTTGACCGCGGCGAGCGACGGACGCTACAGTGAGGGCGGCGCACGAGCGTCGCGCCGGCCGCGCGAGCGCCCCAGCCCACACCCCGGAGGCAGCCCTGTATCGTTTCGCGCCGTCCCTCGTGGCCGCCGGGCTGGTCGTCGCGGCGCTGGGGTGCGCCCCTGGCGCGACCCAGGTGGTGGAGCCCGCCGCCACACCCGGGGCGCCGCCGTCTCCCACCGTTGCCACGCTCCCCACGCCGATGGCGACCGTGGAGCGCGCGGCCGTGCGGGCGCTGGTGCCCGTGGCGCCCGGGGCCTGGTCGCTGGCGGTGGCGCCTCGCCTGCATCGCGCGTACGTGACCAGCCGCGAGTCGGACGTCGTCTCCATCGTCGATCTCGACCAAAATCAAGTAGTGCAGGCTGTTAGCGTCGGGCCGGACCCGCACAACGTGGTGGTGGACGAGGCCGCGGGCCGCGCCTACGTCACCCTGCACGGGGGAACCTCGACACAGCGCGGCGACGCGGTCGCCGTGTTGGACGCGCTGGAGGGAACGGTGCTGGCCAAGTGGCCGACCGGACCGTTCCCGGCGCAGATCGACCTCGATCCGGTCCTGGGGCGGCTGTACGTGGTGAACGAGGGCGACGGCACGGTCTCGCTGCTGGACACGGCCGACGGCTCGACGGTGCGGCAGGTGAAGATGCCGGGCCAGCCGATGGACGTGGCGGCAAGCGTCACGTCCGGCCGCGCGTACGTGACTACCTGGGTCGGCGGCGGGCTGGTGGCGCTCGACGGGCGCGACGGCGCGGTCGTGGCGCAGACGCCGCTCGGCCCGATGCCGCTGCGGGTAGCGGTGAACCCCAAGACTGAGCGCGTCTACGCGGCCGACGGCACGGCCCCGGGGGCGGACCGCGGCGCGCTATGGACCGTGGAGGGCTGGAGCGGGGCGACGACGAGCCGGCCGCTCGGCGCGCTGCCGCTCGCCGTCGCCGCGGACGCCGAGGCGGACGAGGTGGTCGTGGCCGATGCGCGGCTGGGGACGCTGGCGCTACTGGACGGCACGGGCCAGGACCTGCGCTGGCTCGGGGCGGTGGGCCCCGCGCCGCACACGCTCATGGCGAGCCGCGCGCTGGGGCGGGCGTACGTGGTGATCAGCGGCACGAACGCCCTGGCCGTGCTCGACTGGCCACCGGCGGGGCAGTAGACGACGCGACAGCCGCCCCGGCGGAGCGGCTGTCAGAGCGGCGGGCGGTGGCTGGCGGGCTAGCCGTACCAGCGCTGCGTCCACTCCGGGTTCGCCTGCTTGAAGTCTTCGCCGACGAAGTCGTCGGGCGGGCGCTCGCCGGGATCGGGCGCGCCGATGGCCATCAGGTGCTGGCGGAAGGCGCCCCAGTCCACGGGGTCCTCGCCGTTGGCCGCCCGAGCGTCACGCCACTCGTCGTACTGGGACCGGATGTTGGGATTGTCCGCCTCCAGGTCCGCGAAGGTACTCATGTAGGCCGTTCCTCCCGTATATGCTGCCGCACGGAGCCGCCGCAGCCCCTCCCGTGCAAGCCGCGTGCCACGCCAGGACCGCGCGGCAGGTCGACGCCTACTGCTAGGGTACCACGCGTGTCATAACCGCGGTCGCGGGCCGCGGCGGCGCGTGGTTGCGGACTCGCGGTGGGCGACGGAAGGGCGCCGGGGTAGGGAGGAGCGGTACCCGAATGTCAAAAATTGACATATCCGTGACGGCGCATTTATAAACGGTCGGCCTTTTCCCCTAGTATATTGAGGACGAATGCGCGCGGCCGAGTGGTACCAGATCGGACCCGGCGGTTGACCTACCGGGGCGCGCCCTCACCCCGGCCCTCTCTCAAGGGGAGAGGGCGCAGGGGACCTTGAGCGCCGGATTCGGTATGACGCCGCAGGCGTCGCCGCTTGTGAGGAACGGTGGGCGCACGCGCCGCAGGCGGCAGAGGCCAGCGCGCGACGCTCCACCACGTCACAGCGCGGGAGCGGCTGAGGATGAAGCTCCGGTTCTGGGGGACCCGCGGGTCCGTGCCCACGCCAGGGCCGCGCACGGCACGATTCGGCGGCAACACCTCTTGCGTGGAGATTCAGGCGGACGACGGCACGCGCCTGGTGATCGACTGCGGCACGGGCGCGCGGGAGCTGGGCGCGCACCTGCTGGCCGAGAACGTCAACCCGCTGGCGGTCCATCTGCTCATCAGCCATACGCACTGGGATCACATCCAGGGCTTTCCGTTCTTTGGGCCGGCGTACGTGCCGGGCTGCGCTATCGACGTGTACTCGCCGCCGGGCCTGGAGGGCACACTGGAAGCATCGCTGTCGGGCCAGATGCAGTACACGTACTTTCCCGTGCGGCTGGGCGACCTGCGCGCCCGCATCGACTTCCACGAGCTGAGCGAGGGCACCTTTCGCGCCGGCGGCGCGCACGTGCAGGCCCAGTACCTGAACCACACGGCCCCGGCGCTTGGCTACCGGGTGACGGTGGGCGGCGTGACGGTCGTCTACGCGACCGATCACGAACCGTTCTGGTGGCCGATGGAGCGGGGGCGCGGCCCGTGGGTTCCCACGCACCCGGGCGACGCGCGCCACGTGGCGTTCCTGGAGGGCGCCGACATCGTCGTCCACGACTCGCAGTACGTGGACCTGGAATATCCGACGAAGCGCGGCTGGGGCCACAGTACTGTCGAGTACGTCACGGAGGCGGCGCAGCTGGCGGGCGTGAAGCAGCTCGTGCTATTCCACCACGACCCGACGCACGACGACCGGCTGCTCGCGTCGATCGCCCGCTCCGCCAGCCGCCGAGTCGCGGCCGCGGGCAGCGCGATCGAGATCATCACCGCCGCCGAGGGGCTGGTGCTCGAGCTGCCCGAGAAGCCGACCGCCGCGCCGGTAGCGCCGCAGGCGCGGCCGGCGCGGGTGCGGACGGCGCCGTTTGGGTCGCGGCTGCTGGTGGTGGGCGGCGATGCCGACGACGTCGCGGCGCTGCGCGAGGCGCTCGCGCCGGACGGCCATCGGCTGCTGCCCGCGCCGGCGGGCGCGACGGTGGCAGCGGCGGTCGAGCAGACGCACCCGGCGCTCGTCTTTCTGGTCGCGGGGCCGAGTCTGGCGGATCCGCTGCGCGCGGCCACGGAGCTGCGGGCAAGCGCGGTGGGGGCGACGCTGCCGATCGTCGCGGTGGTGGGGGAGGACGAGCCGGCGCGTGCAGCGGAGCTGCTGGCGGAGGCGACGGACGTGGTGACCCGGCCCTGGAGCCCGCCAATGCTCCGCTCGCGGGTGCGCGCCTGGCTAACGCGGCGGGATGCGGCGGACAAGCCGCCCGCGGCGCCCACGCCCATGCGGCGACGCGAGCCCGGCAAGCGGAAGCAGTCGCGGCTGCCCGACCTGTTCCGCGGGCTGCCGGCGCGGGAGCGCGCGGCGCTGCTCGGCGATGCGGCAGCCTGTCGATTCGTGCCTGGCGAGGTGCTGTTCCAGGAAGGGGACCCGCCGGGCGGGGTGTACCTGATTCGCGAGGGCGCGGTGCAGGTCGGCACGCGCGCGCCCGACGGGCAGGAAGTCGCGCTGGCGGTGCTGGAGGCGGGCGACACGGTGGGCGAGCTGGCGCCGCTCGACTCGGGGCCGCGCACGGCGACTGCGCGGGCGATCGCGCCCACGGTAGCGGACTACGTGAGCCGCGACGCGTTCCTGGCGGGGCTGGCGGTCTCGCCGCAGGCGTGCTTGCGGCTGCTGCGGCTGCTCGCCGCGCGGCTGCGCGCCACGGACCGCCGCATGGGCGAGCTGGCGTTCGGGGCGTTGCCGGCGCGCGTGGCGCGCTATCTGCTGCAAGGGTTGGGGAGTCGCAACGGCAGCGACGGCGTCGAGATCGCCGCGCTGGCGCAGAAGGTCGGCGTGGACCGGCCGCGGCTCGAGCGGGCGCTGACGCTGCTCGAGGCGGGTGGGCTGGTGCGAGCCGAGGAGGACCGCGTACACGTCGTCGACGCCGACGGCCTGCTACGCTTCGTATTCGAATAGGCAGGCGGGCGCGCGAAGCGGGCCGCGTGCGCGGCCATCGGGAGGCAGACGCGGATCGTGGCGGGTGAGCTGCAAGACATTCCCCTGTTTCCGCTGGGCGCGGTCGTGCTCTTCCCGGGCATGGCGCTGCCGTTGCACGTCTTCGAGGAGCGCTACAAGCAGATGGTGGGGCGCTGCCTCGCGACGAACGAGGGCTTTGGGGTGGTGCTGATCCGCGAGGGGCGCGAGGTGGGCGCCCCCGCCGAGCCGTTCGAGGTGGGGACCGTTGCCCGGATCGCTAGCGTGGAGCGCCTGCCGGACGGGCGCATGAACCTGGTGACCGTTGGGACGCGGCGCTTTCGCTGCGTCGAGCACGTCCAGGTCGAGCCTTACCGCATCGCGCGGGTGGAGTGGCTGGACGACCCGCCGGCGGGCGACGAGATCGGCGCGCTGGCGGGCGAGGTGCGGGCCGCGGTCGAAGAGTACCTGCAGGCCGTTTACGCGCTGGCCGAGCGCCCGCGGCGGGCGATCGAGTTCCCCGACGACGTCGCGCTGCTGTCGTTCCAGGTGGGCGCGGTGTTGCAGATCGCGCCGCAGGAGCGGCAGCGGCTGCTGGAAACGACGGCCACCGACGCGCGCCTGCGGCAGGAGCTTGCTTACCTCCGTCGCGAGACGCGGCTGCTGCAACTCCTCCTGAGCCGCCGCGACAGCGGGAACGCCGGCAAGTTCTCGCGGAACTAGCGGCGCCGAAAGCGGCGCACATGGCTCTCCGGGGGCGGCGCCTGACCGAGTCGCTCGGCGCGGGCGCGGCGCTCGGCCTGGCGCTGCAAGGACTCGAAACAGCGCCAGCAGACGTAGCCCCGCCCTTCCGGGTCGGGGATCGGCTCGCTCTCCACGTAGCCCGGCCCGATGAGGATCGTACACACCCGACAGTGCACGGCGCCCTCGGGCGCGGGCGGCAAGTCGCCGTCGAACTCTTCGGCGTCCAGATCGGGAGGGGCGTCGTCCTCCACCAGTCCGTCTCCCTGTTTCAGGCTGCGCGCTCGCCAGTACTCTAAGGACTTGGCGGCCGCGGCGCAAGCGCCGCGAGCAGGCGGTCGGGACGGTCGGTGATGATGGCGTCGGCGCCGAGGGCGGCGGCGCGGCGCAGGGCCGCGAGGTGGTTCACGGTCCAGACGCCCAGGCGCAACCCGGCCGCGTGGACGGCGGCCGCCCGCGCCGGGGTGAGCGCCGCGTAGCGGAGGCCGAGCCAGGCGACGCCGGCATCCGCGAGGCGGCGCAGCGCCGCGGGCGCGTCGTCGGGCCAGCGGTCGGCGAGCGCGCCGCGCGGCACGCCAGGCGCGGCCTGGCGTGCGGCGTACAAGGCGTCCCAGTCGAAGGAGAGGAGCAGCGCGTCGGCGGCCGGGCGCGCGGCGCGCAGGGCGGCGGCGACCGCGCAGACCAGCGCGGCGGGCACGCCCGGGTCGCCCTTCAGCTCGACGTGGACGGCGGCGCGGCCGGCCACCAGGGCAAGGACGGCGGCCAGGGTGGGGGGCGGCTCGGGCGGGAGCCGCCGGCGGGGGAAGGGCGCGGTCGCGTCGAGCGCCGCGAGGCGCGCAGCCGGCCAGGCGGCAAGCGGGCCGTGGCCGTCGGTGGTGCGGTCGAGCGTCGCGTCGTGGAGGACGACCGGCACTCCGTCGCGGGTGAGGCGGACGTCGATCTCGATGGCGTCGACGGGCAAGCTTAGAGCGAGCCGGCAGGCGGCCAGGGTGTTCTCGGGTGCCAGGCCGGCGCCGCCGCGGTGCGCGACGCAGAGGGGGCGCGGCCGCGGGGACGGTGCGCCGGGGGGGGCCTGCCGCGCGTCGGCCATGCGCCGGCCTCGCGGGGCGCGCGGCGGCCGGTCCCGGCCTGGCCGCGGCCCGTGGTATAATCGCGCCCATGATGGACGCCGCGATCTACCTTACCAAAGCCGAGCAGTGTCTGGCCGGCGCGGCGCTGGCCGTGCGCCACGGCCAGTACAACAACGCCGCGAACCGCGCCTACTACGCGGCGTTCCAGGCGGCAATCGCGGCGCTGTCCCGGGCCGGCGTCCAGCCGTCGACGCCGCGGTACTGGGCGCACGATTTCGTGCTGCGCGAGTACTGCGCGCGCCTGGCGCGGCCGCACGGGGCCTACCCGCCGCAGAGCGCGCCCCAGTTCAAAGCGCTGCAGGACGAACGGCTCAAGGCGGACTACGAGGTGGAATTGCTCAGCCGCGCCAGCGGCGAGCGCGCGCTGGCCCTCGCCCAGGAGTTCGTCGCGGCCGTGCGGCAGCGGCTGGGCGAGGAGGTGGCATGTCGACCGAGCGTTCGGACCCGCTCGACACGCTCGAGCCGTTGAAGCGGGCGGTGCGCGCGCGGTTTCCCGAGGCCGAGTTCGACTACCGCGAAGCGCCGGACGGCCTGCGCGCGTACCTCGACGTGTTCACCGACTGCACGGACGACTTCGCGGTGCTCGAGTGCGTGGAGGGCATCACGCTGGACCTGTACCTGCAGCGCGGCGTGCTCGTCCACGTCTTCCCGTTCCGGCGTCGGTCGGGCTGAGAGCGGGGCCGCCGTGGGGCCGGAGCGCCAGGCGGCTGGCGAGCGCGGGACGCGGGCTGGGGAGGCGCAGCAAGTGGCGGCCCCACATCCTTGACGTGGCCGGGGCAGGCGTGGCCGAGCTGGTGGTTAGGGCACGGGGTGGCCGAGCTGGCGGAGCCAGTCGCGGGTCGGCCCGAGGATAATGCGGGGCTGGCGGCGCAGGGCGGCGACCTCGGCGGAGCCGGTCAGGAAGAGCGCCACACGCAGCTCTTCCAGGAACTGATCGAGCCAGCGGGCGAGCGCCGCGTCGCCCTGGAGTGCGGCGCTGAGCGCGGGCCGCGCGATGCCGACGGCCGTGGCGCCGAGCGCTAGCGCCTTTGCCGCGTCGAGGCCCGAGCGCACGCCGCCGGTGGCGATCACCGGCAGCCCGAGGCCGGCGGTTTCGACCACGGACACCGCGGTCGGTATCCCCCAGCCCTCGTAGAGCTGGCCCAGGCGCTCGGCGGCCGTGAGGCCGCGGGCGGCGGCCCGCTCGGCCTCGACGAGCGCGAAGCTGGTGCCGCCCGCGCCGCCCACGTCGAGCACCCGCACCCCGGCGTCGCGCAGGAGCGCGCCCTGGGCGCCCGTCATCCCGGCGCCGGTCTCCTTGGCGACGACCGGGACCGGCAGCGCCGCGCACAGCCGCGCGAGCGCGGCGAGCGCGCCGCGGGCGCGCGTCTCCCCCTCCGGCTGCACGACCTCTTGCAGGTAATTGAGGTGGACGACGAGCGCATCGGCGCGAATGGCGTCGACGGCGGCCTGGACCTCGGCCAGGGTGAGCGCGGGCTGGTCGCGCTGGTCGAGGAGCTGGGGCAGGCCGACGTTGGCCAGGAGGAGCGCGTCGGGGGCGGCCGCGCGCGCGACCGCGTAGGTGTTGGCCAGCGCGGGCGTGCGCAGCGCGGCGCGCTGGCTGCCGACGCCCATCGCCAGGCCGTAGGCGGCGGTGGCGCGCGCCAGGGTAGCGTTGATGGGCGCGGCCTGCGGGTGGCCGCCGGTCATGCCGGCGATGACGACCGGCGCGCGCAGCCGGTGGCCGAGCAGCTCGACGCTGAGATCGACGGCGTCCTTGTCCACCTCGGGCAGGCAGGCGTGCAGCAGCCGCACGTCGGCCCAGCCGGCGCCGGTCGAGCCGGTGACGGCCTGCCGGGTGGTGATCTCGACGTGCTCCAGCTTCCGCTGCGGGATGTTCTCCATGCGAGCGGCCTCCAAGCGGGAGGATGGCGCGGGGGCTCGGCGAGCAAGGCGAGGCGAGGGCGCTCTGCGGCGGCGGCGCGCCCGGCCCCGCGCCGTAGCGTGTAAAGGGCGCCGCCGCACCGGGCGAGTATCACGTCGCCGACACCGGGACGGCCGGAAATGTTGCCAACTGGTTACAACTTTGTCGGCCCTGCCCTTCGGCCCCTAAACGCCTAGCATTCGGCCTGAGCGCTGATGTATTGAACTGGTAGTGCCCAAAAGGGGCGCCGCGTCGCATACGGCTCCCGCCAGGCGGTTCAAGATCGCATACCGGCCAGTGTAGCCCAGCGGCCCCCTGTTCGGAAGCGAGCCACCCACGGGAGAGCCGCGCGGCCAGCACGGCGACACGGCCTGCCAGGCGCCGGCGGCGTGGCGCCCGCGTAGTCGAGCAATCTGCGCGCCAGGAGTGCCGACCGGATGAGGCGACAGGAGCAGGGGCCCTGCGCGCTGCTTGCCGTCGTCGTCCTGCTGCTGGCGCTCACGGCCTGCAATCCGTTCGCGCCGCCGCCGCTGGCCCCGACCCCCACGCCGCCGGCCGAGTACATCGAGCGGGCCAACCGCAGCTACCAGTCGGGCATGGACAAGCTCAGTCGCGGCGACTACCGCGGCGCGATCCAGGACCTGGAAGACGCCCGCGTGTACATGCCGGCGGGCGACCCGCGCATCGCCGAGCTGGACCAGGCGCTGGCGCAGGCGCGCGCGGCGCTGACGCCCACCGCGGTGACGCCGACGGCGGCGGTGCCGACGCCGAGCGGGCCACCCACGCCGTCGCGCGCGGTACCGAACGTGGCGCTGGGCGACCAGCGGTTTGGCCGGGTCTACCCGGCGGTGGTGCCGCCGGTCGCCAGCGTGCCGCCGCCGACCAGCGTCTTCAGCGACAGCGACCAGGTGGCGGTGTACGTGCCACGGCTGGCCGAGGTGACGGAGTTCCGGCTGCGCGTGTTCCGCGACCCGACCGGGGAGTTCGTGGCGGAGGTGGGGTCGCAGGCGCCGGCCGATCCGCCGGTGGAATGGTACGACACGCTGGTGTGGTACCACGAAGGCCCCGAGGCGGTGGGCGACTACCGGGTCGAGCTGTACGCGGGGAACACGCTGACGAACGTGCTGAACTTCACGGTGCGGCAGCAGGTGGCGCAGGTCGTGACGCCGGCGGCGACGAGCGGGCCGGGGGTGACCGTGGCGCCGCCGCCACCGCCGCCGGGGCCGCGGCCGACCACCGCGCCGCCCGCCCCCGCGCCACCCCCGCCGCCGCCCTCGGCAACACCGCAGCCCACGCCGGCGCCCACCGCGACGCCGCGCCCGCCCGCGCCCGCTGCGCTGGGCGAGGGCGAGTGGCGGCCGCTCGGGACGATCGAGAGCAACGGCACCAACGGGGGCCTCGTCCGCGCGCTGGTGACATCGCCCCAGGGGGGCGGCACGCTGTTCGCCGGCACCGACAAGGGAGTGTTCCGGTCCCAGGACGGGGGCGATACCTGGCAGCTCGCGCAGATGCCCACCGGGGCGCCGCCGATTCGGTCGATGGCGATCTCGCCGCGCAGCGGGCTGGTGTACGCCGCGGGCACGCCGGACGAGCCGACCGAGAACGCGCGGCAGGGCATCTACCGTTCGCAGGACAACGGGGCGAGCTTCGTCGAGTACGCGCTGCTCGGGCGGCGGGTGCAGCGGATCGGCTTCAGCCCGGACGGCAGCGCGATGTACGCGGCGACCTGGCCGTCGGGGCCGCGCGAGCCGGGCACGCTGTATCGCTCGACCGACGAGGGCGCCACCTGGGCGCCGGTGCTGAACCTGGGCGGGGTGTCGCTGTTCTTTACCGGGCTGGTGTTCTCGCCCAGCTACGGGCCGGACCGCACGATCTACGTCACGGCCGGCTCGGTGCCGGGGGCCGAGCCGACGCCGGTGCCGGGGCGGCCGCAGGCGGCGACGCAGCCGCAGTCGTACGGGACGGTGTTCCGCTCGACCGACGACGGGCGGACCTGGCTGGTGCGGGACCGACTGGCCGGCGACGAGCCGCTCGCCTCGGTGTGGACGCTGACGACCACGGGGAGCGGCAACGGATACACGCTCTACGCGGGCACGGACAGCGGGGTGGCGATGTCGGCGAACGCGGGCGACACGTGGACGCGAGCCGCGGACGCGACGAACTTCGCGGGGAACAAATATGTGGTGCGGCTGGTGACGCCGGGGGCCGGCGGGCTGGTCGGGGTGCTGTGCCCGCAGGAGAACGCCGAGCGGCCGCGGGACAAGGGCGGCATCTCGTGGAAGAACTGCCGCACGGCGACCTGGAGCGCGAGCAGCGGCCGGTGGTCGGAGATCGAGGGGGAGATCGGCACGGGCGGGGACTCGACGATTGGCGCGCTGGACATCGCGCGCGGCGGCAGCGGGACGCCGCCGATCTACCTGGGGCTGGAAAACGGGCAGGTCTACCTGTACTCGATTCCGCCGTGAGGGACCGGCTGAAGGGGCGGGGCTGGCGCGCGCCGGGCGCCGCTCGAGAGACCCAGGGGACGACACGCGGGGCCGGCGCGGCGCCCGCGAGCAGCCGCGAGGATGGGCCGGCACGGCGAGGGGGTTGTGGATGCGACGGCGGATTGGCGGGCGAGGACGCGAGCGCTGGCTGCGCTCGTGGTTCGCGGTGTGGGCGGTGGTGGCGACACTGGTCGTCGGCCTGCCGCCGCACGACTCCGCGGCCCAGGCGATCGGCCAGCCCAACACCGACGTCTGCAGCGCGCCCGCCCCGGCTCTCCTGCAGCAGTACGACGACGTGCCCGCCGGGCTGAGCCTGAAGTACCCCGACGGGTGGGTGTGGCTGGCGCGCTCGGGCGCGCTGCCGGGCACGCGCTCCGAGGTCGTGTGGTTCGGGCCGAACTTCGTGAGCACCGGCGGCACGAACTGCGTGACGACAGTCCGGCTCGCGATGCACTACTTCTTGACCGATACCGCGCTCGAGGACATGCGGGACACCACGGCGATGCTGGACCTGGCGTCGCTATACGCGCGACTGAACCAGGCGCAGTCCGCGGTGCCACCCACGCCGGGCGCGGCCGCCTCGCCGGCCATTCCGACCGCGCGGCTGCCGAAGTTCTGGAACGCGCAGAGCCGTCGCAATCTATGGGGTGCCGAGCGGCTGACACTGCCCTCGGGGCAGGGCTACTACCGCGAGATTGGGCTCGGGCCGGTGCAGGACCTGCAGCTCAACGAGCGCCCTGGGGCGATCGTCCGGTACGTGATCGCGGTGAGTCCGCGGGCGATGCTGGAATTCGTCGGTGAGGCCAGTGAGGCTCAATTCGAGAGTTATTACGCGCGATTGTTCGACCAGATGGTGCAGAACGTCAACCTGCGCCAGATCGTGAGCCCCAACCCAGGCCCGATCGGGCAAAGCGTGGAGCCCGGCGACTGCCAGGCGATGATCCTGGTGGACGAGGTCGCGCCGGGCGGCGGGGCGGCCACGCGCGGCGCCCAGCCGTTCCTCGAGCGGAGCGCCGTGGCGCAGCGGCTGCAAGTCCGCGGCGGCGCCATCCCGATCAGCACGGCAGCAGGCTCGGATGCGGCTACGGCAGAAACGCCCTGTAGTCAAATTAGCCGGATGGGCCTCTTCCTCGACGCGCCGGGGGCGGACGCCGATCGGGCGGTACACGACGTCTCCGTCTACGGACTGCCGTTCGACGACGCGCCGGCGCTTGCTGGCGACCTCAATAGACTCATCGCGTCGGCTGGGTATTACCTGGATTGGCCGATCCCGCCGGATACTTACGGTCCGCGCACCGTTTACATCGCGGCGCAGCTGGCGGATGGACGCTGGAGCTGGGTGACGCGGGAGGTGAACATCGCGCCGCCGCTCTCGGTGGAGATCGGCGTCAATCCGCGGGTGGCAGAGATCGGCGACAAGGTGACCGTCGTCATGCGGGTGCTGAACAACAGCGACGTCCGCATGCTCGACGTGCGGCCGTCGCTGTACCCCACGGCCGGCGCCGGCATGGCGATCCTGCGAGACGGACCGACGGTCGTGCCGGGGGGGTGCGACCTGGCGCTCGCGCCGGCCTCGCCGAGCGCCACGCAGGGGGGCGCGCAGGGCGCCGCGCCGGCGGGGCCGCAGGGGAGCCCCGCGGGGGCGCCGGTGAACCTGGACGCCGCGGCCAGCAGCCCGAACAACTGCGCGCTGTTCATGTGGACGTTTACCGCGCTGCGGGCCGGCTCGATGTCGTTCAGCGGCACGGCCCAGGCGCGGCGCGAGGACGAGATCGCGGGCGGCCGCGTGCGGCTGCTGGCGCACGCGGAGAACGGTCCCGAGGGACAGGACGTGCCGGCGCCCGACGCCGACACGGGGGTTAGCCCGGCGAGCGCGCCGGAAACGGGCGGCGCGGGGCAGGTGGCGCCCGACGCCAGCGGCCCGGGGCAGGTGACCGCGCCGGTCAGCACGGCCGGCGACGTGCAGGTGCGGCCGGTCGACTTCTCCAACATCGGCGCGGGGACGATCACCGTGCTGCCGGCGCCCGACAACCCGCGGGCGGTCGTCGTGTGGGTCCCGGTGCGGAACACCGGCGGGGCGACCGTCTACAACTTGCAGGCGACGATTGGCATCCAGGGCGTTCCGGCGGATCCGGTGCCTCTCATGACGGACCAGTCCGGTCACCTGGTGGATACGGCATATCTTCGCGGACAGACCTGCCCGACTGAAATCGGCGTGCTACGCCCCCCGGGCCAGGGCCTCGAAAGACAGTTGCTGCCGGGTAATGTTGCTCCGTCTCTTCGACCTGACGAGTGCATCACGTTCCGCAAGGAGTTCGAGCTGCCGGCAGACCAATCGCTGGCGCAGCCGTTCACGGTCACGGCGAGCGTTACCAGTAGCACACTGCACTCCGGGTCGCAGGACCTGGCGGGCGGCCTGCAGCCCGTCGAGTACCCGGTGGCGTCGACGCAGGCGGGGCCGTTCACGGTCGAGGCGCTGCAGGCGCTCGTCCCGCTGCGGCTGCGCCGGGGGCTGGGGCCGTTCGGGACGACCGACACGATTCCGGTGGCCGCGCCAACGGCCGGGCCAGGTATCGGCACCGCCGGGCCGCAGTCGGGGGGCGGGGCGGCCGGAAGCCAGCCGGGCACCGGCGGCACGACGCCCGGTGGGGGCGGCGCGGGGACGGGAGCGGGCGGCGGCGCCGCGCCTCTGCGGCAAGCGGCGCCGCCCGGGCCCTCGGGGCCGAGCGGCCCGAATGGGCCAACCGGGGGGCCAAGTGGTCCGACTGGCGGCCCCGGAGGACCAACCGGCCCTACTGGTGGTCCAGGCCAGCCGCCTAGCGGGCCGGGTCCGGCGCCCCCGGGCGGCGGACCGGCCGGCCCTGGCCCCTCGACGGCCGCGACGGCGGGCGAGACCGGACAGCTGGGCGTGCGCATCCGCGCCTTCCCGACGAGCGACCCGGATGGTGTCGTGTTCCGCATCGGCGACACCGTGCGCGTGGTCATGGAGGTGAAGAACGACACCGGCTTGCCGCTGCGCGACGTGCGGCCGACCGACCTGAGCGTCAACGGTCAGGTTCCAACGGACATCTTCCAGCCGGCGGGCACGCCGGCGGGCGGCGTGGGCGGCATCGCGGGTGGAGCCGGCGGCGGGACGACCGGCGGGGCCGCCGGCGGCGGGACGACCGGTGGGGCCGGGGCGACCGGCGGGGCCGGGGCGACCGGCGGCGGGCGCACGGGCGGCGCGGCGGCAGGCGGGGCGGCCGGCGCGGCCGGCGCAGGCCCGGGCACGGCGGCCGGCGCGCCGGTGTCGGGCGTGGGCCAGGCCAATCAGGTGACGTACTGCGTCATTCAGCCACCACTCCCCGGCGGGGTGACCACGCAGGTACGGCAGGTGAGCGGCCCGAGCCCCGTGTCGATTCCGCGGCTGGCCCCGGGCGCAACGGGCACGTTCACCTGGGACTTCTACGTCCAGGAATTCCGCGGGCAGACGCCGCAGCTAGTCTTCACGGGGAACGCGAGCGGAGAGTTCGCCGGCGAGCGCATCAACGGCGTGTACATGTCGGACCCCGTGGGGCTGACCGCGGAGGACGCGGTGGTGACGGTCGCGCCAGGGCCCGTCCAGTCGAGCCCGGTGGAGAGCGCCATCAACTGCGTGTTCGTGTCGATGGACGCCACGCCGCTGGAAGTCCAGTCGGGCGGGATCGTCGAGGTGCGCATGCGCGCGCACAACAACAACGGATTCTTCCCACCGCTGACCCTGACCGACGTCTATCCGACGCCGCTGATCCTGATTCCCGGCCCCGCCCGGGGCAACGAGGTACTCGACGTAAACCTGCAACTCCTGTCCGGCCCCACCAGCCTGGTGGACGGACCAGTGAACCTGGGACCGAACGAAGTGACGTACTTTACCTGGCGGTACATCGCGACGGGCACCGGCTGCTTCCGCCTGCAAGGGCAGTTGGGGGGACGGCCGCTCCACGCGAACATCTCGTCGTTCTACTCCAACCACGTGCAAACGAACCTGATCTGCTTGCCGCGCGGGCCACGGCTACGGTGAGCGAGGTGCGAATGGGGATCCGTGGGAGGATCGCCGTAGCGACGATGGCAAGGGCCACTCGGGGAGGGAACACTCATGGGTAGTCGGGTGCGGGCAGCCGCCGGCGCGCTGCTCGGCGGGGCGCTGCTGGCGTCAGCCCTCCTGCCGGCGGGGCCGGACCCGGTGAACGCTGCGCTGGCGCCGGTGGCCCCGGCGGCCGCCGGCGCGGGGCCGGCAGCGGCCGGCGAGGGCGGGGCGAGCGCGGCGCCCGGCGCCGCGCTGATGCAAGCGTACGCTGGCTGCCGCCCGCCGACGAGCGAGCGCGCGCTGCCGGAGTCGTCCTCGGAGCTGCGCCTGGCGCGCGACGCGAACGGCGACTTCTGGCAGATCCAGTCGGGCTGCCGCCACCGGGTCGTACCGCTGGCGATGGACCCGGCGGTGCTGCGGACGATCCCGCTGGCCGACGACCTGAACCTCGTGACCTACGCGCTGCCGGCGCCGGTGCCCACGCCCGCGCCGCTGGAGGACCCGGCGTACGCGCAGGTGCCGCTGTGGCTGCGGCCACCGGCCACGCCGGCGCCGCCGACGCCGACGCGGCCCGACCCGGGCTATCTGAGCGCCTACGCCGACCGGGTGATCGTGTTCGATCCGGCCGATCCCGACGTCGTGTATCTGCTGGAAGGCGGCACGCGCCACCGGGTGATCGTCTACTACCCGTACTGCGTGGTCTATCCGCGCGGGCTGCCGCTCTGCCAGGGCGACGACGACACGGGCGCGGCGAGCGTCGATCTGCCGCGCGGCGGCGATCCGACCGTGGCGCCGCCGTTCCCGTACCTGCTGCGCCGCCGCACGGACGCCGACTGCACGGACCTTTACCCGACTATCCAGGTGCCGCGGCCGATCACCTGCGCGGCCGTTTACGAGCAGCTGCTGCTGGACGCGTACCCGAACCTGGGCCGCACATCGGAGGACGCGCGCAGCCGGGCGCGGACGCTGGCGGCCGAGAGCGCGCCGTACGTGGCGAACATCGAGGAGATCCCGCTGGGCGAGCCGGCGCCCAACTACGGCTGGGGGCGTGGCGAGACAACGGTGCTCAGCGCGCAGCGGGGCGTGCCGGAGGCCCAGCCGTGCAGCCTCAACGCGCGGCCGAGCCAGTCGGAGGAGATCGGCCCCTGCAGCGTTCGCTTCCGCGACGCGCAACGCGTCAACGTTGCGGACTACCTGAAGGACCCCTCGGCGTACGAGGGGGGCGACATCCGCTTGACCGGGGTCGCGTGCCTGGTGCGCTACGATCGGACGAACGATCGCACCAACCTGAGCATCGGCATCAACCAATCGGTAGTGTCGGCTGTGGCGTACGGACGGCGGGCGCGACAGGACCCGAACTTCAGCGACGACGCGGTGCTGGACGTCGGCGCGGTCGTCACGCCGCAGGGGGCGCAGGCCGCCGCGGGGCAACTAGTGATCTTCGAGTACGCGCGGACCGGGACCGGCACCTGCCGCCAGCCGGGGCAGGGGCAGTGAGAACGGATGGCATGGCGCAAGGAATGACGACGATGCGCTCGATGGTCCTGGGGCTGCTGCTCGGGCTGAGCCTGTTCGGCGCGCCCGCCGCGGCGCAGGCGCGGCCGCTGCCGCAGCAGACGGGCGACGAATACCAGCTGCGGCTGCTGGTCTGGCAGCAGCTCGTCGAGCGCGAGGTCGGCACGATGGCGAGCACCGTGCTGGACGACGCGCAGTGGCCGGACGTGGCGACGCGCGCGGACTGGGCCGCGCGTCTGGACGACCTGGTGAGCGTGGTGACGCGGCCGGCGCCGGGCTGGGAGCAGGTGTACCAGCTGCAGGTGCAGCCGATCAACGACCGGCTGCAAGGGCTGGCGGCGGCCCTGCGCGTGGACCGGCGGGAGAGCGCCGTGTCGATGCTCGCCGCGCTGCGCGCAACGCTCGCCGCTAGCCCGCCCGGGCCGACGACGACGGACGACAGCGCGTCGGGCAGCTCGCCGCTGCAAGACGCGCCGTCAAGCGGGCAGGCGGCTGCGGACGGCGCAATCCTCGCCACGCAGGCAAACTGCCAGACCCAGGCGTACGTGCTGGGGTGGCGCTGGGCGTCGCCGCTGACGGCCGAGCAGTACTTGCGCCGGTACTGGGCGCAGTGGCTCGACCAGACTGGCGCTGACCCGAGCGTGGCCGAGAACCCGGACCTGAGCTGCGACGACCTGTACCAGCAGGTACAGCAGGTGGCGGGCGACCGGGGCTTCGCCGTGGCGCAGCGCGGCGGGGTGGTGGCGGCCACGGCTCCCGCGCCCGTGCCGGCGCGTACCGACCGCGAGCTAGCGGCGCGGCGCTACCGGCTGCTGGTGAGCAACGCCAAGCGCTGGCTGCCGGACAGCATGACGTGCTTCCTGCGGTCGATCCGCCCGGGGATCACCACGTTCCGGATCGGCGGCACCTCCTGCGAGACGGTGGTCGACGAGCTGGAGGCCGGCTTCGCCGCCAGCGGCGGGGCGGCCGGCCCGGACCCGTGCCTGGAGAACGTCACTAACTTTCGCGGGTGTCTGGTTGGTCTGTGGCGCGACGCCTACCAGGACGCGGCGCGCTGGACGCCGCCGCCCGAATACGCGAGCTTCCACGCCCAGTTCCTGGGCGTGCTCATGCTGCTGTCGCAGGCCGCGGACAACGTGACGTTCGAGCCGCCGGCTGGCGGCCAGCCGCTCACCGCGGCTCAGCGCGCGCAGTACCTGCGCGAGGCGCGAAATCTCGTCGCCACGGCCGAGGACCAGTACGACCAGACGGTTGGGCCGTACGACTTGCCAGCAGGGGGGTGAGCGATGAGCACTCGGGGCCGGCGCTGGGCGCGACTGCTCCCGGCGGTGGCGGCGCTGGCGGCGGGGGGGCACGCGCTGCTGGCGACGCCAGGATGGGCGGCGCCGCCGGGGCAGGGGATCCCGCAGACGCCGGAAGGCCAGTGGCAGACGGCGCAGGAAGCAGAGCAGCGGGCCGCGGACAGCCTGCGCACGTGGCCGCAGGCGTACCCGCTGCCCGGCGACCGCGCGCGGCCGGCCTATCCGGGGAGCTTCTGGCAGCAGCCCTTCCCGTGGGAGCTACTCGGGTCGCCGTACCTGCCGGTGGTGCCGCTGCGCGAGATCAACTACATGGGCGTGCAGCCGGGGCCGGACAATCCGTGCTACGGGCGCCTGGGGCGCGACTACGCGACGCCGGTGGCCTTTCGGCTGAACTACCTGGAGGCGCAGCCGTACTTAGAGCAAGGGTACGGGCCGGCGATGCTGGACGCCTGGGCGAGCTACCTCACGCGGCCGGGCACCGCGCCGGGGGCGGTCGAGACGCCGGACGACGCGGTGGCCGTGGCAGACGGCTGCCATCCGCTGCCGCCGCCGGCCGACGACGCGACGCTGGCGAGCGGGCCGATGGGCGATCAGACGCACGAGTGCGGCGACCTGGCGATGCCGGCCGACGCCAGCCGCCTAACGCCCCAGGCGATCACCAACGTCCTGGCCGGCTGGCTGCGCCAGTGCGGCTACCTCGTCCAGGGCGCGCCGCCACAGATGCGCTAGCGCGGCAGGGCTGCCCGCGCGTTTCCCACAGGCGGGTCCGCCAGGCTTAACCAAACGTAAATGTTCAGGTCTGCATTGATCCTGTTACACTTCCCCTCGGCTGGCGCAGGAGGGCGATATGAACTGGCACGATCGGGCGGGAGCCGCGCCGCGTCTAATCCTGGGCGCGCTGCTGGCGCTCGCGCTCGCGGCGGGGCTGGCCCCGGCGGCCCGCGCCCAGGGCGACGCCTGCGACCGGGTCCGGCTGGTGGACATGATCAGCAACGTGGACCTGGTCGTGCGCTGTCCGAGCGGCGAGGTGCGGCGGGTGCGCCTGGCCGGCCTGGAGGCGTGGCCGGACGGCTGGCCGCTCGCGGACCCGGACCTGAACCCTATCACGCTGTCGGACCGCGTGGCGAATCTCGTCCGCGGGGGCCCGCTAACGCTCGGGCCGGTGCTCGGCCGCACGGCCGACGGGAGCGAGGTGCGCGAGGCGACGCTGGCGGGCAATCGCGGGTCGCTGGCGGAGTGGATCGTGCGGCAGGGCTGGGCGCAGACCGGGCCAGACGTGGACCGGGTGGTGCCCGAGGCGGCGGCAACGCTGCGGGACGCGGAGGCCGAGGCGCGGGCGGCCCGCCGCGGCCTGTGGGACGTGCGGGACCACATGGTGAGCTATACGACGCCGAACGGCGGCGAGATCCAGGTGGACCGACGGTTGCTTCCGGCGCTCGACCTGCTGGGGAGCCTGGACATCGGGCGCCCGCTCGTGAACGACCTCGCCCGCGCCGGCGTGCCGGTGTTCATGGCGCCCGAGCGGCCCGAGGTGGAGGCCTGGGCCCACTTCGACCCGCGCGCGCGCGACATCTGGGTCCACACGAGCCTGGTGGGCGGCGACCCGCGCACCGTCGCGGTCGTACTGGCGCACGAGGCGACGCACTCGCAAGACCTGCTGGAGGGGCGCATCGACGGCCAACGGATTACGACGGACGCCCAGGCCCAAGCCTGCTTCGACACCGAGATCCACGCGTTCTCGAACCAGCTCGCGATCTGGAGCGAGCTGTTCGGCGACGAGGGCAAGACGCCGGAGCTGCACCGCATCGAGCGCGAGAACAACATCTTGCTCGGCGACTACGGCACGACGCGGGACGAGCTGTACGACTTCATCCACCGGCTCTACCGCGGCGAGTGCCGCGTGCGCGAGTAGCCGCCGCGGGTGGGGGCACGGCGGGCGCGGGCGCGCCGTGGGGGCAGGCGCAGGGTGGCCGAGGAAGGACGAGCCTTCCTCGGCCACCGTTGTTGTTGCGCGCGTGAGTACAGACTTACGGCGCAGTATCGGCCGGGGAGGTCGCGCCGTCGTTCGTGCCGACCGCGCCGTCATCAGGCCCGGCGATGGGGACGCGGATGCGGGTGGGCGGCCCGCTGCCCTCCGAGACGGGCGGGATGACCGCGGGCGGCCGCGTGCCGGTCGTCGTGGCGGGCAGCGGGGCGACGCTGGCCGGCGCGACGGTCGGCCCCTCGGGATTGACGAGCTGGCCCGGGAAGTGGTCGGCGGTTGGATCGGCGCGGTTCCCGGTCAGCGCCGGGGCGCCGGAGGTGGGCAGCTCGGCCGGCTCAGTCGTGACTGGATTCACCGGGCCCGGGACGCCGATGGCCTGCTGCGCGCCGTTGGTCGCGGCCGGCGCGGGCACCAGGTTAACGCCAGGAACCGGGACCGTAGTCACCTGCTGCGGCACGGCACGGCGCGCGGGGTCGTTCACCAGGCTGGGGGCGGGGCCGAGGTCCGAGCTGTTCACGGGGATCTGGTCGGCGGGCTGCGCCTGGCCCGGCAGGCGGCTGGCGCCGTTGGCGGGATTCGTGCTCGGGACGGGCTCGGCGCCCGAGGGGTACAGCTGGCCTGGGGTGGTCGGGTTGGTGTACAGGCAGTGGGCGCCGACGTACGCGCCGTCGGGCGTGTACATGCCCGTGACCGTGGGGCCGCCCTCGCACTGCGCGGCCGCAATCCGCGGCGATGCGAGGCCCGCGAGCCCTATGACGAGAATCGCCACGGCGAAGCGCTGCATGGTGTGCCTCCCGCGCACGCGGCCTCTCGGCCGCCGCGCGGCGGACCCGAGAGAGCCGGCGCCGTCGATTGTCGGTGCCATCCTTTACGCAACCGAGAATGCAAGCGTCATGCCATCTGGCCGTCCGCCAGCGCGCGGCGGGTGGTCGGTGGCGGCGGGCGGTGGGGTATGATGGGGCGTACTTCGCGTTTATGGCCAGTGCGCGAGAGCGGGAAGGGAGCGATCCCATGGCCTATCAGGGGCTTCGCGGCTTCATCGACGAGGTGGAGCGACTGGGCGAGCTGCGCGTCGCCCGCGACGTCGATCCGCACCTCGAATTGGGCGCCATCACCGAGCTGGCGCACCACCGGGTGAACGGGCCGGCCGTACTGTTCGACGACATCCAGGGATATCCGCCCGGCTACCGGGTGCTCATCAACTCGCTGGGATCGGCCAGCCGCACGGCGCTGGCGCTGGGCCTGCCCACCGGCCGGACCTGGAAGGAGCTGGTGCCGCTCTGGCGCCAGCGGATGAAGGCGCTGCAGCCGATCCCGCCGGCGTTCGTGACGGACGGGCCGGTGATGGAGAACGTGCAGCGCGGCGCGGACGTGGACCTGCTGCAGTTCCCGACGCCGTTCTGGCACGAGCTGGACGGCGGGCGCTACATCGGGACCGGGGTGCTCGACATCCTGCCCGACCCGGACAGCAACTGGGTCAACCTGGGCACCTACCGCGTGATGCTCGTCGATCGCAATCACGTGTGCCTGTACATCTCGCCGGGCAAGCACGGCCGCATCATCCGCGACAAGTACTTCGCCGCGGGCAAGGCGATGCCCGTGGCGATGAGCTTCGGCCACGACCCGCTGCTGTTCATGGCCAGCTCGATGGAAGTGCCGTTTGGCATGTCGGAGTACGACTGGGCGGGCGGCGTGCGCGGCGAGCCGGTGCCGGTGCTGAAGGGGCCGGTGACGGGGCTGCCGCTGCCGGCGCAGGGGGAGATCGTCGTCGAGGGGTACATCCACCCGGGCGACGTAGCGCCCGAGGGGCCGTTTGGCGAGTGGACCGGCTACTACGCGAGCGGCTCGCGCGCCGAGCCGGTGATGACCGTCGAGGCCGTGTACTACCGCAACAACCCGATCATCCTCGGCTCGCCCCCGGGCAAGCCGCCCACCGAGCTGACGGCGTACCGCTCGCTGGTACGGTCGGCGCTGATCCACGACCAGCTGGAGCGGGCCGGGGTGCCCGACGTGCAGGCGGTCTGGACGCCTGAGGCAGGGGGCACGCGGCTGTTGATCGCGGTGGCGATCAAGCAGCGCTACCCGGGCCACGCGCGACAGGCCGGCCACGTGGCCGCGATGTGCCATGCCGGCGCGTACCTGGGGCGCTACGTGGTGGTGGTGGACGACGACGTGGACGTGACCGACCTGAACGACGTCGTGTGGGCGATGTGTACGCGAGCCGACCCGGAGCAGTCGATCGACATCATCAAGCGGGCCTGGTCTGGCCCGCTGGACCCGATTATCCACCACGACCGGAAGGGCTTCAACTCGCGGATGATTGTCGACGCGTGCCGGCCGTTCGAGTGGCGCGACGAGTTCCCGCCCGTGGCCGAGGCGAGCGCGGAGCTGATGGACCGCACGAAAGCCAAGTGGGGCGACCTGATCCTCGGCCCAGCCCCGGCGCCGGTGGGCGCCGGCCGCTAGACGTTCGATCTTCCCAGGCGAAGCGCCAGGGGTTCTCGTGCCCCTGGCGCTTCGTCGTGTCGCGCGGCCGTGGGCTGCTCGGCGGCGCGACGCGCGTGCGGGCGCTGCTCGTGCCGCGCTGCGCGGAGCCCCATCGTTCCCTGCCTTCTCCGGAATCGGGCGCGTTGTGAAAAGAGTCACCGCCCGAGTGCTGCCGGACTCACGGCCAGGCGCGGCACCGCCCTGTAGTCTTGGTCTATGGAACGGACACGGTGCGATGCGGCCGTTGCCGACGCGCCGAGAACAGCAAACGGAGAAGGTCGCAATGAGCCTCAATCGTCTACACTGCAAGGCTGGCAGCACCGTGTTGGCCGCGAGCGTTAGTCTTGGCCTGGCGCTGTCCCTGGTGAGCGCGGCCCAGGCCGCGGGGCCGGGGCCTGGGTCGCACGCGCCCACCGGCCTCGGGCCGGCCAGCCAGACGCACATCAACCTTCCCGCCGGCGGCGGAAGCGCTCCTGGCGGCGGGTTGACGAACCTGCCCATTAATCGGACGGGCGGTACGGTTGGCGTGAACCATCTGCCTAATGGCAACAGCAACGGCACCCCGTCCGGGAACACCCCGCCGAGTGGATCGAACCCCGGCGGGTCGAACCCGGGTGGGTCGAACCCGAGCGGTTCCAACCCGAGCGGGTCGCATCCGGGCGGCTCCAACCCGGGCGGCTCGAACCCGGGTGGGTCGAACCCGGGCGGCTCCAACCCGGGCGGCTCGAACCCGGGCGGGTCGAACCCGCCCGGGTCCAATCCGAGTGGCTCGAATCCCAATGGCTCGAACCCGAGCGGGACGCCGCCGAGCGGCTCGACGCCGGGCGGTAGCACCAGCGGCGCGAACAGCAGCAACCCGCACCCCAACGGCCCGAACCAGACCCCTGGCGGCGGCCAGTGCGGCGGCAACGGGGGCAATGGCGGCAACGCGACCGGGACGGGCGTCCAGGGCGGCAACGGCGGCAACGGCGGGAATTGCACCATCATCGAGAACAACACTACCCAGGTCACGAACGTCAGCTGGTCGATGCCCGATCCCGTCTCCGTGAGCGCGCCGGTCTACTCGGACAGCAGCTCCGCGCCGGCCGTCCAGACCGTGCAGGCGCCGCCCATCGTGACGTGCGCGATGCCGTTCGGCACGCTGTACGGGCACCCGGTCGATCCGAAGCTGCAGCCGGTGGTGGTGGACGGGGTGACGGTGGACTATCTACCCCTCTGCCAGACCTACACCTACGAGCCGTTCAACGACTGCGCGACGGCCTATTACTACTACGCCGACCAGAACCTCTTCTACTGCGTGGTCCCCGCGTAAGCGACGTCGACCCGTCTCCCTCCCTCTCCGTTGAAGCGTCCTCCCGGTTTCGACCGGAGGGCGCTTCGGCGCGCTCGGGCAGGCTGGCGCGCGGCGACGAGTGCCGCCGCTTGGCGGTGGCCCCGGGGCGTCGCGCGCACCGCCGGGCTCGCCGGCGATGGACTGATGGGCGCGGGCACTAGCAGCGGGCGCCGGTACGTACGGCTCGCGGCACGGTTGCTGCATAGAGCGAAGCGAGCGGCCGTGCGCGGGCGATCCCGACGGGGGCGCGGCCGCCATCCGGAAAGGAGCGAAGGACATGAGCCTCCTCACGTTGCTGATCATCCTGCTCGTGATCGCGGTGTTGTTCGGTGGATGGGGCACCGGCCGTGGGTGGGGGTACTACGGTTGGTCCCCGACGGGCCTAATCGTGCTAATCCTGCTGATCCTGCTGCTGACGGGCAACCTGCACGTGTAAGGCGCGGGCGCCGGGCGGCGGGGCCGCGGCGCCTCACGCCGCGGCGCGGCCGCGTCATCTTGACACGCGCCCCGGCGGGTGCCATTCTGTTCGCACAGCATCCTTGACGCGGACGAGGGGGCGACGATGGGACGGGGCGGCGGGCGCTATTCGCGGCGGCAGTTCGTGACTCTCGCGGGAGGCGGGCTCGCCTGGGCGGCCGTGGCGTGCAGCGGACCGCCTAGCGCGGCGCCGGCCCAGGGCGGGGCGCCGGCGGCCCCCGCCGCCCCCGCGGCCCCCGCCGCCACCGCGCCGCCGACCGCGCCCGCCCCCGGCTCGATCCCGCTGCAATATGGCTCGATCTCGAAGACGGCCTGGGAGTGGCCGAAGCTGGTCGCTTTCGAGAAGGGGCTGCTGACGCAGGCGGGCTTCGACGTGGAGATGACGCTATTCCGCACGCCGGCGAACGGGGCCCAGATGATGACCGCCGGTGCGCTCGACTTGGCGAGCATCAACCCCGAGACGGTGATTCGGTCCGTGGACAACGGGGCGCCGCTCAAGATGATCGCCACCGACTCGAACAGCGCGCCGTACAGCCTCATCGTGCGGCCCGAGATCCAGACGTTCGCCGACCTGCGCGGCAAGACCCTGCCTTCGTCCGGCCCGCGCGAGCAGACGACCGTCTGGATGAAGCAGATCCTGAAGGCGAACGGCCTAGACGAGTCGGAGTATGACTTCGTCGTGGTGGGCGGCACGCCGGAGCGCATGGCCGCGATTGAGAGCGGCGCGGTGGCCGGCGGCCTGGTGGGTCAGCCCCAGGACTTCCAGATGATCGCGCAGGGCTACCGCCGTCTGGCGGTGCTGAGCGAGTACATCCCCGACCACCCGATCTCGGTCCACGCCGCGCGCATCGATTGGCTGCAGGCGCATCCCGAGCAGGCCATCGCGGCGCTGCGCGCGATCCGCGACGCGACGCGCTGGCTCTACGATCCGGCGAACAAGGCCGAGGCGATCGGCATCCTGGCCCGGCAGATCGAGGTCTCGGAGGACCTGTCGCGCCAGACCTACGAGATGCTGGTCGAGCAGCTGAAGATCTGGAGCCCTGACCTGGAGCTGACGCCAGCGCGCGTGCAGAAGTCGATCGACTTCCTCGCGTCAATCGGCGACCTCACGCCGCCGCTGCCGACGCCGGACAAGTACCTGGACCCGCAGTACGTCCAGCGCATGAACCAGACGGGGTGAGCCAGTCCGGTTGCCCTCACCCCGGCCCTCTCTCAGGGGGAGAGGGGGCAGACGCGCTCGCCCCGGCCCTCACGCGAAGCAACTGGTAGCCAGACTTAGCTGTCGGCAGGCCGGGCGGTGCGGGCTGCGGGCCGCGCGGGCATGAAACCCGCCCCTCCGAAACGCTGGCTGCTCACTCTCAATGCAGGCCGTTCTAGGCGCCGAGAGAATCGGGCGCCATCGCCCGGCGGGAGAGGGAGGCGGTTAGTCGCCGGTGTACTCGAGGATGAAGATGCCGTGGTTTTTGTCGGTGATGTAGATGTAGCCACGGGCGTCCACGAGCACGTCTTCGGTCTGGGTGACGAGCGCGGTCTTGGGGAAGAGGCCAATCTGCTTTTGCGGGTCGGGCGGCACGAAGCAGGCCACCTCCTCGGGCTGGCGCGGGTCGCCGATGTCGTAGATGCGCAGGCCCGCGTTGAACCAGGTCATGTAGACCAGGTCGTCGCGGTGCATCATGAACGGGCTATGGTGCGGCAGGTGCGAGTTGTGCGGCCCGAAGCGGCCGCCCTTGTCGCAGTAGTGCGTAAAGTCGAGGCCGGGGCTGGGGCGCGGGTTGGGGAAGATGGACATGAGCCGGGGGTGCTCCTCGTCGGCGATGTCGATGATGCCGGCGAAGTTCAGCGGCTCCTGGCAGCGCTCCGGCCCCGACTCGCCGTTCACCACGGCGATGCCGCGGTCGAGGAGCGGCAGCACGCTATGGACGCCCGCGCCGCCGTAGCCGCCACGGAACGGCGGGGACACGTTGAGGCGGCTGACGAAGCGGGGGTGGGCGAGGTCGCTGATGTCCAGGATCACCATACCGCCGCCGCCCCAGGAGACGTAGGCGCGGTCCCCGATCACGTAGGGCGGGCCGTGGACGGAGAGGCCGTCGTCGCGAGGGTTCTTGGTCTCGCCGGGGCCTTGTCCCTCGATCCACCAGCGGCCGACCTCCCGCGGCCGGGTGGGGTCGCTCACGTCCATCGCAACGTAGACGTTGCCGGAGTAGCCGGCCGGGTTGGCGGCCAGGTGGAGGTACTGGCCGCCGGCCCAGAAGTTGCGGTGGCTGCCGGTGCCGCCGAGGCTGATCTTGCTGAGCGGCGTGGGGTTCGCGGGGTCCGTGGCATTCCAGAGGATCGCGGTTTCGTCGTGCGGCCGGGTGGGATCGCCGCCCCAGACGGGCTGCATGCGCTCCAGGGACGTGAGGAGCATGCCGTCGGCCACGTTCATCTGGATGGTCCAGGTGTTGTCGGGGCCGGGCAGGAACTTCACGAACGCCGGCCGGCTGGGCGTGGTCACGTCGAGGATCGTCCAGCCGCGGTGCCAGAGGTGGCCACAGTAGAGGTACCAGCGGTCAGCGACGGCCTGGATGCCGAGCTTGAAGGCCGGGCGCCCCTCGACGTCGCTGTAGCCGACGAGGCGCACGTTGCGCGCTTCGCTCTGGCGGAACACCTGCTCCAGGTCGGTCTTGTAGAGCGGGTCGTCTTGCTGCCAGCCCTGCTGGCCGAGCGCGATGGACTCGTTCAAGCCCGCGACGGCGGCCTGGCCGCCGCGGGGGCCGAGACGGAGCGGGGGCGACTCCAGGTCGCCGCGAAAGTCACACATGCTGGCCCTCCTCGCGCCGCGTGCCCGCGGGACTGGCTCGTATGGTAGCAGAATTGGTCACGTCACGAGGCGCGAATTCGTCGTCTGGAGCATGACGGCATCTGATAAGCTGAGCGTAGACATCGCCTGGTAGCAGCAGACGAGGAGAGCCGGCCGATGGGCGGGGCGCGATTCGCGGACAAGCTGGCCGCCGCGGTGGCGCGCAACGACTCGCTGCTCTGTGTGGGGCTGGACCCGGATCCGGCGCAAATGCCCGAACCGGTGCGCGAGCGGCCGGATTGGCTGACGCGCTTCGCGGCGGGCATCGTGGAGGCGACGGCGGACCTGGTCTGCTGCTACAAGCCGAACCTGGCCTTTTACGAGGCGCTGGGCGAGGCGGGCCTGGCGGGACTGCGGGCGACGCTGCGGGCGATGCCGGCCGACGTGCCGGTGCTGCTGGACGCGAAGCGGGGCGACATCGGCGTGTCGGCCCGGGCCTATGCCGCCGCGCTGTTCGACGACCTGGGGGCGGACGCGGTGACCGTCAGCCCCTACCTGGGCTTCGACACGCTAGAGCCGTTCCTCGCGTATGGCGACCGCGGCGTGTTCGTGCTCTGCAAGACCTCCAACCCGGGCGCCGCCGAGTTTCAGGACCAACTAGTTGCCATGAACGGTTCGTTTCGGCCGCTGTACGAGAGCGTCGCGGCGGCGGCCGTGCGCGCGAACCAGCACGGCAACGTGGGGCTGGTGGTGGGCGCGACACACCCGGAGGCGTTCCGCAACGTCCGGGCGGTGGCGCCGGACCTGCCCTTGCTAGTACCGGGCGTCGGGGCGCAAGGCGGCGATCTGGCGATGGCCGTGGACGAGGGCCAGGACCGCCGCGGCGGCGGGCTACTCGTCGCGTCGAGCCGCGCGATCCTCTACGCCTCGCGGGGTGCCGACTGGCAGGCGGAGGCGCGCGACGCCGCGTGGGAGCTGCGCGGCGCGATCAACGCGCGGCGGCAGGGACGAGCCGACTGATGGTGCTCGAAGTCTACCTGGACGACGTGGTCCGACTGCGGAAGCCGCACCCGTGCGGCGGCTGGGAGTGGACCGTCGTGCGGCTGGGCGCCGACATCGGGCTGAAGTGCCTCACTTGCGGCCACCGGGTGCTGCTGCCGCGGTCGCTGTTCGAGCGACAGGTGCTGCGGTTCGTGCGCCGGGCCGCGCGCGCCGCGCCGCAGGCGGACCTCGACCTGGGATTGGACGACCTGCATGGCTCGGCCTGAGCCGCGCCGCGGCGAGCCGGCCGCGCGCGGCAAGTCCGTGACGCGGCCGCCCGTCGCGCCCGATCCACTCGGGCAGGGGCCGAGCGCGCTGGATGCGGCGGAGCCGTCGCTGACGCCGCCGCTGCACGCTCCCTTAGCGCCAGCCGGAGGGGCGCCGGCTGCCCCGGCGCCTGGGCCTGACGTGAGCGTGTGGCGGAACGCGCCGTTCATGCGGCTGTGGATCGCGCAGGCGATCACGCAGACGGCGCACAACGCGCTCTGGTACGCGCTGATGGTGCTGGTCGAGGAGCGCAGTCACTCGACGACCCAGCTTGGCGTCACCATCCTGACCGTCGTCGTGCCGTCGGTGCTGTTCGGCGTGGTGGCCGGCGTGCTCGTGGATCACTGGGAGAAGCGACGGGTGCTGGTCATCTGCAACCTGCTGCGGGCGCTGCTGATGCTTGGCTTCGTGGCGTTCGACCAGTGGGTGGTCGCACTGTTCGTGCTCAGCTTCACCTTCTCCACGGTGACACAGTTCTTTGCGCCGGCGGAAACCTCGCTGATCCCGGCGCTCGTGCCGCAGCGGCGGCTGCTGCAAGCGAACTCGTTCTTCCACATCACGTTCATCAGCTCGCAGCTCGCCGGCCTGGTGCTGATCGGACCGCTCGTCGTGAAGCTGTTCGGCATGACGACGTTCTTCCTGCTGGAAGCGGCCGCGCTGGCGCTGTCGGCGGCGCTGGTGTGGGGGCTGCCGGCGACCGAGACGGTGGTCGGCATCTCGGCGGCCGAGGAAGGGCGCCGCGTGTGGCGGCGGCTGCGGCACGATCTAGGGGAGCTGGTAGACTTACTGCGCGCCGATAGCGACATGGCGTGGGCCATGCTGCACCTCACGCTGGGCAGCACGCTGACGCTGATCGTCGCGATGCTGGCGCCCAATTTCGTCGTCCAGGTGTTGCACATCTCGGCGGAAGACATGGTGTACGTGCTGGCGCCGGCCGGCCTGGGCATGCTCGGCGCGGCGTTGTCGCTGCAGCACGTGGGCGACCGGTTCGCCAAGCAGCGGCTCATCCACTACGGACTGGGCGCGGTCGGCGGCGCGCTGTTGCTGGTGGGCGGGCTGCCGGAGCTGTGGGAGGTGCTGCCGTTCACGCAGACCGCCGCGGGCGAGGCGAACGTTCACTCGCTCATGCTGGCGGTGATGGCGGTCACGCTGGTGGCTGGCGTCGGGTTCGCCTGTATCATCGTGCCGGCGCAGACGATCTTGCAGGAGCACGCGCCGCCGGAGAGCCGCGCGCGCATCTTCGCCGTGCAGCTGATGCTCGGCAGCGTAGCGTCGGTGGTGCCGCTGATCTTCATCGGCGGGATCGCGGACCTCGTGGGCTCGCCGCTGGTATTCGCCGCGCTGGGCGCCGGGCTGTTGGTACTGCTGACGGCGCTGGCGTATCGGCAACGACACGCCCTGCCGGGTCAGCCGCGGCTCGCCCCCGCCGACCGTGACGCGCCGCGGTAGGCGCTAGCGCCCGCGTAGAGTACGCTGCCGCGCATCCCAGCGGCGTCTGGCCTCCTCGTACGCCGCGAGCGTCTCGGCCGCCGTGCGCGCCCAGGTGAATTGGGCGGCGCGGGCCAGGCCGCGGGCGCGTAGCAGGCGGCGGAGTGCCTCGTCGTCCAGCAGCCGCGCCAGCGCGCGCGCGAGCGCTGCGGCGTCGGTCGGGTCTACCAGCAGCGCGGCATCGCCGACGACCTCCGGCAGCGACGACCGGTCCGAGCAGACGACGGGGGTGCCACAGGCGAGCGCTTCCAAGGGCGGCAGGCCAAAGCCCTCGTACAGGGAGGGATACGCGAAGGCGGCGGCGGCGCTGTAGAGCGCGGGCAGGTCGGCGTCGGCCACGCGGCCGAGGAAGCGCACCCGCGCCGACAGCCCCTCCTGCTGCACCAGGCGGTACAGGTCGTCGTACCGCCACCCCTCGGCGCCGGCGACGGCCAGGTCGGGCGCGTCGTCGTGGCGCTGGAGGAGCGCCCGGTAGGCGGCGACGAGGCCGCGCAGGTTCTTGCGCGGCTCCAGCGTGCCGACGAAGAGGAGGTAAGGCGCGGTGAGGCCATAGCGGGCGGCGACGAGCGCGCGCGCCTCCGGTGGCGGGACGGGGGCGAACGTTGGCTCGACCCCGAGCGGCACGACACGGACCTTGTCGGGCGCGACCTGATAGCGGGCCAGCACGTCGCGGCGGGTCGCCTCGGAGTCGGCGATGACGACGGTGGCAGTGGCCACGTAGCGCGGCATCATGGCCGCCAGGTAGGTGCGGTTGGAGCGCAGGTGCGTCTCGGGGTGCGCGAGAAACGCCAGGTCGTGTACCGTGAAGACGGACGGCGTGTGGCGCAGGGGCGGCAGGACGTGGTCGGTCGCGTGGAACAGGTCGCAAGGACCGACCACGCGGTCGAGCGGCAGGCGCAGCAGGCTGGCGGCCGCGAGGGTCGCGCGCCACGGCTTGCTGCCGAGACGGACGCGGCGCGGGGGCAGGCCCGCGAGGCCGGGCGGCAGTGCGGTGCCGCCGCGGCCGTGGTAGAGCAGCGATAGCTCGATTCCCGGCAGGCGGAGGAGAGCCTCGGCGAGGCGGGCGGCGTAGCGGCCGATGCCACCACGCGCCTGGGCCGCGGCCGACACGTCGAGGCAGACTCTCACAGCGCGAGCGCCTGGGCGGCGGGCGGCCGGCGCGCGAGGCGGGGCGGAGCGGTGAGCGGACGGCGCGGGCGGGTGCGGGTGAGCGGGTGGCTGGCGCTGGTGGCCGTACTCTGGCTGCTGGGCGCGGGGGTGGTGGCGGCGGGCGCGCTGGCCGATTGGCGCGGCCGGGCGAGTAGTCCCGAGGCCGCGCTGCGCGCATACCTGACCGCCGTGACCGACGAGGACGCGGACCGCGCGCTGGCCGAGATCCTGCCCACGGCGAGGCCCGCGGCCGCGCCGTTCATCGCCGAGCAGCTCGGCAACGGGTACCGCGTGCTGGGGGTGGGCGTGCAGCAGGAGTCGCTGCTCGACCGCCTGCTGGGTCGCGGCGCAGCGGATCGCGCGCTCATTACCGTGCAGCTTGACATCAGCCTCTTCAGCGGCGAGACGTGGCGGACGACGACGACCGTGCCGGCCGTGCGCACGGCCGATGGTTGGTTTCTCACCTATCCGCCGCTCCAGCCGCAACCCGCGGGCGCGGGGTAGCGGCACCAGCGCGAGGCTAGCAGGCGGGCGGCGCTAGCGGGCCGGCGGGTCCGGCGCTTCGGGCTTGCGGCGTGCGCGGCCGGGGCGCAGGGCCTGCCGCGCCTCTTTAAGACGCTGGCGAAACACGCGCAGGCGCGGGCCGCGGTCGGGCTGGGCGCGCGGCAAGGCGGCGAACACGGCGACCGCGCGCTCCAGCACTCGCACGACCTCGTCGGGCTGGCCCCGCTTGCCGTAGAGCAGGACGAGGCGGCTGTACGGCCAGTCGCCGGGGAAGCCTTCCGCCACGTTGGCCTCGTACAGCGTTATCGCCGCGTCGGCCTCGCCGCGCTGCTCGTGCTCCAGCCCCGCGACGTTGCGCGCCGTCTGCTCGCGGAGGCGGTCCCGCTCGTCCATCTGCCTGCTCTCACTCCACAGCGGTCTGCGCTACGGCGAAGCAGTTGCGCGACGCCGGGGCTGCGCCAGTGGCGCTTGCCGTATTCCGCGCCACAGGCCGCGGGCGGGCATGAAACCCGCCCCTACGACGCGCGGCGGGTGGGCATAGGACCCGGGCATACCAGACGCGAGCCGGGGGCCTCGTGCAGGGGCTCTACACTTGTTCAGCCTGCCCGGCCTGTCGCCGACTGGCCCCTTTCGTCCACCTGGCTCCGCGGTAGCCAGCGATCACAGGGCTTCCACGGTATCATAGGCGAGAAGCGCGCCCGGAGGCAGCGCCGCGACGCGGGTCGCAGGTGCCGCCTCGCGGGCGCGCCACCGCGGAGGCGTGAGGATGGCTGACAACGACGTGCTGCTGGTCGAGAGCGCGGACTACGTGGCGCTGCTGACGCTCAACCGCCCGGCGGTGATGAACGCGATCGACCGGTCCCTGGCGGAGGCTATCGCGCGGACGATGCCCGCGCTCGACCGCGACCCGGCCGTTCGCGTGGTCGTGCTCACGGGGGCCGGCGAGCGCGCCTTCTGCGCGGGCGCCGACCTGAAGGAGCGCGCCACGATGACGCCGCCGGAGGTCGTCGCCCAGCGGCAGCGGCTGATCGACGCGACGAACGCCCTCCTGCGCTTCGAGAAGCCGCTCATCGGGGCGGTGAACGGCGTGGCGCTCGGCGGCGGGCTGGAGCTGGCGCTGGCCTGCGACTTCATCTACGCGGCCGAAGGCGCCCGCTTCGGGCTGCCCGAGACGAGTATCGCCATCATCCCCGGCGACGCCGGCACGCAGCTCTTGCCGCGCGCCGTGGGCCAGCCGCGGGCGCGGGAGATGATCTTCACGGGCCAGCCGATCGACGCGGCCGAGGCCGCGCGCCTGAACCTGGTGAACCGCGTGCTGCCGGCGGCCGAGCTGCTGCCGGCGGCGCGCGCCGTGGCCACGCGGATCGCGAGCAACGGCCCGATCGCCGTGCGCCAGGCCAAGAAGTGCCTGAACGTGGCCCGCGAGACCGGCTTCTCGGCCGGCTGGGCCTACGAGCAGGAAGCCTACCAGACGGTCATCCCGACCGAGGACCGCACCGAAGCGCTCCGCGCCTTCGCCGAGAAGCGGCCGCCGCAGTTCCAGGGGCGGTGAGAGACCCCTTCCCCCCACCCCCCCTTCCCCCATAGGGGACGGGGGGCTTCCGGTGGAGCCGGCCCCGTCGCACCCGGCTCCCCCCTTTCCCCTATGGGGGAGAGGGGGGCAGGGGGATAGGGGTTCTACGACCCGGTCAGCTCGCGGGCTTTGCGGGTGAGGGCGGGCAGGACCTCTTTGGCGTTGCCGACGACGCCCAGCTGAGCGTAGCGGAAGATGTTGGCCTCGGGGTCGCGGTTGATGGCGACGATGGTACGGGAGCCGGCGCAGCCGGCCATGTGCTGCACGGCGCCGGAGATGCCGACGGCGACGTAGAGCTGCGGGGAGATCTTCGCGCCGGTGAGGCCGATCTGGAGCGGGCCGGGAACCCAGCCGGCGTCCACCGCCGCGCGGCTCGCGCCCACGGCGGCGCCGATGGCGCTGGCTAGCTCGTCGAGCAGCGGCCAGTTTTCGGGGCCGCCCATGCCGCGCCCGCCCGCGACCACGCGCTGCGCGTTCTCCAGATCGGGACCCGCCGCGGCTGCTCGCACGCGCTCGTGCGCCTTGGTGCGCACCTGGCTGGGGTCGATCTGGACCGGGCGCTCGACGATCTCGCCCTGGTGGCCGGGCACGGGGGCGGCTTGGTCGAACAGCTTGGGCCGCAGGCTGGCGAGCTGTACGCCGTCGCCCGCCACGGTGTACTCGGCCACGGCGTTGCCGCCGAAGACCGGCTTCACGGCGAGCAGGCGGCCGTTGTCGGCGACTTGCAGGTCCGAGCAGTCGGTGACAATGCCGGTGCCGAGGCGGAACGCCAGCCGCGTGCCGAACTCGCGGCCGGTCTGGGTGTGCGAGAGGAGCACGACGCTGGCGCTCGTCTCGCGGATGAGCGCGGCGAGTGCCGGCACCCAGGTATCCGCCTGGTAGGGCGAGAGGCGCGGATCGCTCAGCACGTCGACGCGGTCGGCGCCGCGCTCGATCAGGCCAGGCGCCTGGCCGGCCACGTCCTGCCCGAGCACGGCCACGGCGACCGGCCCGCCCATCTTCCCGGCTAGCTCGCGCGCCGCGCCGAGCACTTCGAGCGTCGCCGGCGCGACGCTCCCCTCCGACGGCTCGCCGATGACCAGCACGCCGTTTCCTGCCATGTTGCCTCCAAGCTGTCAGCCGTCAGCTATCAGCCATCAGCCATCAGCAGACGCGAGAGATGAAGCTGATGGCTGACCGCTGACAGCTGACCGCTTTCAGATCAGCCGCGCCTCGCGCAGGCGCTGGGCCAGCTTCTCGCCCATCTCCTGCGGGGTGTCGGCCTCGATGAATTCACACTTGCTCTCGCGCACGGGCACGAACAGGCGCTGCAGCACGATGCGGTCGGCGCTCGCCCCCACCTGGTCAGGCGACAGGCCGAGATCCGCGGCGGTCCACACGGGGATCGGCACCTTGCCGGAGGCCATGATGCCCTTCAGCGTGGGGTAGCGCGGCTGGTTGATCTCGTTGCTGATGCCGAGCACCGAGGGGAGCGGCATGTCAATTGGCTGGTACCCGTCCTCGGTGACGCGCTCGACGTACAGCCCGCCGTCGCGCACCTCGACCTTCTGCACCGGCACGGCGCCGGCCACGTCCAGTAGCTCGGCGAGCGCCGCGGGCGCCTGGCCGCTGTCCCAGTCCGCGGCCTGGCGGCCGGTGAGCACCAGATCGAACGTCCCGAGCTTCTTGATGGCGGCGGCCAGCGCCACGGCGGTGGCGTAGCTGTCGCCGCCCTCGAACGCCGGGTCCTCGAGCTGCACGGCCGCGTCGCAGCCCATCGCGATGGCCCGCTTCAGCGCGTCGCGGACCGAGGGAGGGCCGAGGCTGATGACGGTTACCTTGCCGCCGTGCTGCTCCTTGAGCTGGATGGCGGCCTCGATGGCGTGGAGGTCGAAGGTGCTGATGACCGGCGCCACGCCCTCCGGCGGCACCACGCGCTTGGCCACCTCGTCCACCTTGAACTGGCTGGTGGGGATCTCGGGGTCGGGCACTTGCTTGATGCAGACGACGATGTCCATTGGGTCTCCAGTGCTGAGTGCGGAGTGCGGAGTGCTGCGTCAGCTGCTGACGCAGCACTCCGCACTCCGCACTCACAGCTCATCACTCCGGCGCGTGGAGCGCTCCAGCATCTCGGCCACGTCGGCCACGGGCAGCGTCTCGGTCACGTCTTTGGCGCGCGTCGCGTCCTCGAACATCATGAGGCAGTAGGGGCAAGCGGTGGCGACGCGCTCGGGCTGCACGTCCAGGGCTTGCTCCAGCCGGATGTGGTTGATACGGCGGCCCGTGCGCTCCTCACAGAACGCGTGGCCGCCGCCGGCGCCGCAGCACATGGCGCGCTCGCGGTGGCGCTCCATCTCGCGTAGCTCGACGCCAGGGATCGCCTTCAACGCCTCGCGCGGCTGGTCGTAGATGTCGTGGTAGCGGCCGATGTAGCAGGGGTCGTGGTAGGCGACCGAGGCGTCCAGCCGCTCCTCGGGCTTCAGGCGGCCCTCGGCCACAAGCTGTTGCAACAGCTGGACGTGGTGCACGACCTCGTAGTCGCCGCCGAAGGCGCGATACTCCGTGCCCACCGTGTTGAAGCAGTGGGGGCAGGCGGTGACGATCTTCCGGACCTGATGGCCGTTCAGCGTCTCGACGTTTTGCTGCGCCTGGAGCTGGAACAGGTACTCGTTGCCGACGCGGCGCACCGGGTCGCCGCAGCAAGTCTCCTCGGTGCCCAGGATGGCGAACGCGACGCCCGCGCGCTCCAGCAGCCGCGCGAGCGCGATGCTCACCTTCACGTTGCGCTCGTCGTAGGAGCCGGCGCAGCCGACCCAGAACAGGTACTCGGCGTCGGGCCGCTCGGCGAGCGTCGGGATGCCGTTGGCCTTCGCCCAGTCGGCGCGCTGGGCGCGCGGGAAGCGCCAGGGATTGCCGCTCGCCTCGACGTTGTCCAGCATCTTTTGCCACTCGGGCAGGATGCGGCTCGCCTCCATGACGAGGTGACGGCGCATGTCCACGATCTTCGGCACGTGCTCGATGAACACGGGGCAGGCGTCCATGCAGGCGCGGCAGGTCACGCAGTCCCAGAGCACCTGATCGTGGATCACGTCGCCGACCATCTCCTTCGGCGCGTGGTCGGTCGCGCCGTTGGCCGCGGGCGCCTTGCCGAGCAGGCGGTCGGCCTCGTCGTGCAGCAGGTGGTCCTTGAGGTTCAGGACCAGGTACTTGGGCGACAGCTCCTTGCCGCTGATGCTGGCGGGGCACTCGGCCTGGCAGCGGCCGCACTCGGTGCAGGTGATGGTATCGAGCAGGTCCTTCCAGGTGAACTGCTCGATCTTCGACACGCCGACCGGCTCGTCGTTCTCCAGCGCCTTCTCGATGTCGATAGTGGGGAGCTGGCCCTTGGGCTTCACCGAGCGCAGGTAGGAGTTGGGTGCGGCGGTGATGATATGGAGGTGCTTCGACTGGGGCAGGTACACCAGGAAGCCGAGCAGGACGGTAACGTGCACCCACCAGCCGACGCGGTAGAGCGCCTCGACGGCTGGCGCTGGCAGCCCGAGCATCGCGCGGGCGACGAGCTGGCTGGCGGGCATCCAGGCGTCGGCGGCCGCGGGGGCCAGGATGATGCGGGCGCCGAAGATCAGCAGGTTGCTGACCATCAGTAGGGCGATGAGGCCCAGGATGACCATGCCGTCGAGGTTGAGGCTGAGCCGCGGCGGGCGCATGACGACGCGCTGGTAGACGGCCATCACGACGCCGACGAGCACCAGCCAGCTAAATAGGTCCTGGGAAAAGCGATATACACCCCAGCCGCCGATCACCGGCCAGTCGAGAAAGCCCGGGATGAGCCCGTGCAGCAGGTGCTCGGCCGAGCCGAGGACGGTGACGACGAAGCCCCAGAAGATCAGCACGTGCAGGATGCCGCTGTAGGGGCGCTCCAGCAGGCGCCGCTGACCGAAGACGTCCACCAGCAGCGTCTGCAGGCGCTGGCCGGGCTGGTCCAGCCGGTTCTCAGGCCGGCCGGCCGCGAGCAGGCGCACGAGGCGGCGCGCGCTGATAGCGAAGAGCGCCACCGCCCCGAGCGTCAGCACCCAGATGAGCGCGACGGCAACCGGGGGACCTATCGTCGGGCCAGTGGTCTCCACCCAGGACTCCTCGCGAACGGGCTAGCGTTCAGCCGTCAGCTTGCACGCGCATGCCCAGTCGGTCAATTGGAGAAGGCTACGAGCGTAGCGGGGCGTGGTGCAGCGCACGCCGCATAATCGGCCGCGCGATACTACCCTACTATAGCAGACCCGCCCGGCGAGCCCGCGCAACGCGGCCGGTCGCGCGGCGCGAGTGGAGGCGCATTCGGGTCCGTTCGGGCGCTGCGTTGGCGCGTCCCCGCCGCGCGGGCAACTGGGAGACGCGAGGCGGCGCGGCGGCTTACTGGCGGCCTGGGCGGGGCTTGACCTCGGCGAACAGGTCCAGCTCCTGGCCAATGCCCTCGGCGCGCGCCCGCTCGTAGACGCGCATCGCCACCGCGACGTCCTCCAGACCGAGGCCCTGCGACTCGAACAGGGTGATCTCGTCGGGGCTCGTACGGCGGCGGCCGGTGCCCGCGACCACGTCGGCTAGCTCGGCGAGCTGGTCCCACTCGACGATGCCGCGCTCGGCCGGGCCGAGCAGATCGCCGGCCTCGATGCGCGCCTGCTGCCGGGAGTCGACGACGATCAGGTTCGCGCGCTGCACGGCCGCATCGTCGAGCTCGCGGCGCAGCAGCGAGTTCGAGCCGGCGGCGTTCACGTGGACGCCCGGCTCCAGCCACTCGCCTTGCAGGACGGGATCGCGCGCCGTCGTGATCGTCACGATGACGTCCTGGCCGTGGGCGGCCTCTTCCGGCGCGCTGGCGGGCCGGGCGGGCACGCTCAGCTCCCGGGTCAGCTCCTGCGCGAAGCGCTCGCGGTGCTCGGCGTTGCGGCTCCAGACCGTGATCGCCTCCAGCGAGCGGACGGCGGCCACGGCCGCGACCTGGGAGGTGGCCTGGCGGCCGGAGCCATAGACGCCGAGACGGCGCGCGTCCTCGCGCGCCAGGTATTTGGTCGCCACGCCGGAGGCCGCGCCGGTGCGGACCTGGCCCAGGTAGTCCGCCTCGATGAGCGCCAGCAACTCGCCCGTCGAGGCGCGGTAGAGCAGGACGCTGAAGCGGGTGCCGCTACGGCCGCTGGTGTACGCCTTGAGGCCGATGGCGTCGGCGGCGAGATCGGCGGCGGGGAGCACGTGCAGCGTGCCGCCTGGGTGCTTCACGCGCGCGCGCGGGATGTTACGGGCTTGCCCGCCGGCGTAGGCGCGGAAGGCTTCCTCCAGCCAGGTCACGCACTCCGGGACGGTCAGGACGCGGCGCACGTCGGCTTCCCGCAAGACCAGCGTCATGGCAGGCTCCTTTGAGTGCTGAGTGCTGAGTAGCGCGACCGCGGCCGTTCGCGGCCAGCCGCAGCGCACGCTTGAGTGATGCCGCGCGATTATACTCTCGGCCAGCAGTAGAGACGCGCCCGTCAGGCGGGCGCGCTCGACAGGGCTTCCGGCGAATGCTAGGATAGATTAAGCCTCACTCGGCCCGTGCGGGGCGAGCTAACCCACGCCGTCGCCCGCTGGCGCGGGGGAAAGAGCGGTCTTGACCAAGCTCGGGTTCGTCATCGATCACCGCAAGTGCATCGGCTGCCACGCTTGCACCCTGGCCTGCAAGTCCGAGAACGACGTACCCGTCGGAACGTTTCGTACCTGGGTCAAGTATATCGAGAAAGGCGAGTTCCCGAACACGCGGCGCTTCTTTACCGTGCTGCGCTGCAACCACTGCACGAACGCGCCATGCGTCACGATCTGCCCCACCACGGCGCTCTACAAGCGCCCCGATGGCATCGTCGACTTCGACAATAGCCGCTGCATCGGCTGCAAGTCGTGCATGCAGGCCTGTCCCTACGACGCGCTGTACATCGACCCGAACACCCACACGGCGGCGAAGTGCCACTTCTGCGCGCACCGCACGGAGGTCGGCTTGCAGCCGGCGTGCGTGGTCGTGTGCCCGGAGCAGGCGATCGTCGCCGGCGACCTGGACGACCCGACGAGCCGCATCGCGCAGCTTGTCGCCCGCGAGACGACGATCGTGCGGCGCCCGGAGCAGGGCACGAAGCCGAACGTGTACTACGTGGGCGCCGACGACGCCGCGCTGACGCCCGGCGTGCCGGCGCAGCCACCGCAGTACATGTGGTCGCAGGTCCACCCGAGCGACGTGAAGCCGGATGCGGTCGAGATGAAGGGCGGGGCGCATGGCGGCACCCTGCGCACGGTGTACGACGTGGCCCACCCGCGGCCGTGGGGGTGGCGGGTGGGCGCGTACCTGTTCACGAAGGCGATTGCCGCGGGCGCGCTGGTGGTCGCGGCGCTGCTGCTGACGCTGGGGCTGCCGACCGGGCCGTTGCTCGGGATCGGCGCGCCGCTGCTAGCGCTGGTCTTCCTGGCGGTCACGGGTGTGCTGCTGATCGCGGACCTGAAGCGTCCCGACCGGTTCTATTTTCTCTTCACAAAGCCCAACTGGACCTCGTGGCTGGTATGGGGCGCCTGGATCATCCTGGTGTACGGGGCGCTGGCGACGCTATGGCTGCTGCTGGGCATCGCGCGGCTGCCGCTGGCGCTCGGGCTGATCGCCTGGGCGGCGGCGCTCGCGGGCCTGGGCACCGCCGGCTACAGCGCCTTCCTGTTTGGGCAGGCGGAGGGCCGCGACTTCTGGCAAAGCCCGCTGCTGCTGCCGCACCTGCTGCTGGCGGCATTCACCGCTGGGGCGGCCAGTCTGGCGCTGCTCGGGCTGTGGCTGGGAGCCGGGCCGACGCTGCTCGGCGCCCTGGCGACCGTCTTGACGGTGGCGGCCGGGCTGGGGTTCCTGGTGGCGCTGGCGGAGCTGTTCGGGCCGCACCCGAACCAGGACGTGGCCGCGGCGGCGCACCTGCTGCGCGGCGGCGCGTACGCCGGCCGGTTCTGGGCGGGGGCCGGCTTGCTGGGTGCTGGGCTACCGATCGTCCTGGCGGCCGCCTACGCTGCTACAGGGCTTGGCGCGCTACTGGCGCTCGGCGCGCTCAGCGCGCTGGCGGGCCTCTGGCTGTACGAGGACGCGTGGGTGCGGACCGGGCAGGCTATCGCAATGAGTTGATGCCCTCACCCCCAACCCCTCTCCCAGGGGGAGAGGGGAGCGGATTCCTCCCCCTCTCCCCCTGGGAGAGGGCTGGGGTGAGGGCGTCCCGGAGGCGCTGACTATGCGGTCGCTGGCCGACTTGTTGAAGCTAGGCGCGGTGTATCGCCAGGTGGTGGAGACGCCGGAGGCGCCGCTGGTGGCGCCCGCGCCCGCCCCGGCGCCCGTCGCGCCGCCGACGCCGCCCGAGGCGCCGCTGCCGCTTGTGCCGAGCGTGGCGCGGCGGCAGTTCGTCGCGCCGCCGACTGGCGAGCTGGCGACCTTTCCGCCGCCCGAGCGGTGGGACGACTGGGTGGAGTACGAGTCGAAGGCGTGGCCGAAGAAGGAGCCGCGCCGCTACATGCTCGTGCCGACGATCTGCTTCAACTGCGAGGCGGGGTGCGGGCTGCTGGCCTACGTGGACCGCGACACCATGCAGGTGCGCAAGTTCGAGGGCAATCCCACGCATCCGGGCAGCCGGGGCCGCAACTGCGCTAAAGGCCCCGCCACGATCAATCAGACCTACGACCCCGAGCGCATCCTGTTCCCGCTCAAGCGCGTGGGGCCACGCGGCAGCGGCCAGTGGGAGCGCGTCACCTGGGACGAGGTGCTGGACGACTTCGCCCGCCGGATCCGCGCGGCCCTGATGGAGAACCGGCAGAACGAGATCGTCTACCACGTCGGCCGGCCCGGCGAGGATGGCTACATGGAGCGGGTGCTCCAGGCGTGGGGCATCGACGGCCATAACAGCCATACCAACGTCTGCTCGGCGGGCGCGCGACTGGGCTACGACGTGTGGATGGGCTCGGACCGGCCGTCGCCGGACCACGCCAACGCGCGCTTCATCCTGCTGCTCAGCTCGCACCTGGAGACGGGCCACTACTTCAATCCGCACGCCCAGCGCATCATCGAGGCGAAGATGGCGGGCGCCACGATCGCGGTCATGGACCCGCGCCTGTCGAACACCGCGTCGATGGCGGACTATTGGCTGCCGACCTATCCGGGCAGCGAGGCGGCGGTGCTGCTCGCCATGGCGCGCGTGATTCTGGCCGAGGGGCTGTACGACCGGGAGTTCGTGCGCCGCTGGACGAATTGGGAAGAGTACCTGCGCGCCGAGCGGCCGGACCTGGCGCCGACCTTCGAGAACTTCATCACGGCGCTGCTGGAGCGCTATGCCGAGTACACGCCGGAGTACGCGGAGCAGGAGAGCGGCGTCGCGGCGGCGCAGATCGTCGAGGTGGCGCGGCTGGTGGGGCGGGCGGGCGCCGCGTTCAGCGCACACGTCTGGCGCGGGGCGGCCTCGGGCAACCTGGGCGGCTGGCAGGTGGCGCGCTGCCTCTTCTTCCTGAGCGTGCTGACCGGCAGCGTCGGCACCCCGGGCGGCACGTCGCCCAACTCGTGGGACAAGTTCGTGCCGGTGCCGTGGCGCAAGCCGGGGCCGCAGAAGGTCTGGAACGAGCTGCTTTGGCCGCGGGAGTATCCGCTGGCGCACCACGAGCTGAGCTACCTCTTGCCGCACTTCCTGAAGGAGGGGCGCGGCAAGCTGAGCGTCTACTTCACGCGCGTCTACAACCCCGTCTGGACGAACCCCGACGGCGCGAGCTGGATCGAGGTGCTGCGCGACGAGGACAAGATCGGGCTGCACGCGGCGCTGTCGCCCGTGTGGAGCGAGACGGCCTGGTTCGCCGACTACGTACTGCCGATGGGGCACGCCGGCGAGCGCCACGACACGATCAGCTACGAGACGCACAGCGCGAAGTGGCTCGGATACCGCCAGCCGGTGCTGCGCGTCGCGCGCGAGCGGCTGGGCGAGCGCTTCGAGTACACCTACGAGGCGAATCCGGGCGAGGTGTGGGAAGAAGACGAGTTCTGGATCGAGCTGTCCTGGCGCATCGACCCCGATGGCAGCCTGGGCATCCGCCACTACTTCGAGTCGCCCTACCGCCCGGGCGAGAAGATCACGATCAACGAGTACCACCAGTGGCTGTTCGAGAACGCGGTGCCCGGCCTGCCCGCCAAGGCGGCGGAGGAAGGGCTGACACCATTCGAGTACATGCGGAAGTACGGCGCCTTCACGGTGGCCGAGAAAGTCTACAACCAGCACGAGACGCCGCTCACCGCGGCGCAGCTTGACGGCGCGACGGTCGAGCCCGGCAGCGGCATCGTGCGGAAGGACGGCGCGGTGCTGGGCGTCCAGATCGACGGCCAGACGGTCGTGGGTTTCCCGACGCCGTCGCGGAAGCTCGAGTTCTACTCGCCGACGCTGCGCGACTGGGGCTGGCCCGAGTACGCGGTGCCAACGTACATCAAGAGCCACGTCCATCCCGAGACGATGGACCGCGCCCGCAACGAGTTCGCGCTAGTCGCCACGTTCCGCCTGCCGACACTGATCCACACGCGCTCGGGCAACGCCAAGTGGCTGTACGAGATCTCGCACAGCAACCCGCTCTGGCTGCACCCGACGGCCGCTCAGCAGCTTGGCGTCGACACCGGCGACCTGCTGAAAGTGGTCACCGAGATCGGCTACTTCGTGAGCAAGGTGTGGGTCACGGAGAGCATTCGGCCGGGTGTCGTCGCGTGCTCGCATCACCTCGGCCGCTGGCGGCTGAGCGACACGCTGGGCGGCGATCGCTGGTCCACCGCGCTGGTCGACCTGCAGGAGCAGGGCGGCGGCAAGTGGCGTATGCGGCAGATCGAGGGCGTGAAAGCCTGGAAGAGCGAGGACCCCGACTCGGAGCGCGTCTGGTGGTCGGACGCGGGGGTCCACCAGAACATGACGTTCGCGGTACACCCCGACCCGTGGAGCGGCATGCACTGCTGGCACCAGAAGGTGCGGCTGGAGCGCGTGGGGCCGGACGACCGCTACGGGGACATTTTCGTGGACACGGCGCGGGCCACCGCGGTGTACCGCGAGTGGCTGGCGAAGACCCGCCCCGCTCCCGGCCCGGGCGGCCTGCGGCGCCCGCTGTGGCTGCTCCGCCCCTACAAGCCCGCGCCCGAGGCGTACCGTCTCGACGCCGGCCAGCCCACTGGCTGAAGGGTTACTGGCAGCGGGGTATGACGTTCTGGCACGACAGGTCGCCGGGGTGCCGCGGGGGGCGCCGTCGTGCCCGGACGCGGCCCTCCTGAACGCCGATCGGCTGGACCAAGTGCGCTGGCGGATGTCGCTGAGTCGAGGATGCTGGTGGACGGATTTCGCCTAGCCCTCGCCTACCTGGCCGGCGCGGCGAGTGTCGTGGGCGCGGTGGCGATCGGCGCGTACGCGCAGCACGCGCTTGCCAGCGCGGCCGGCCCGGGGGCGGGCGGCGCGCCCCGACAGACGGTGGGGGGCGCGAGCGCGGTGCAGCTTAGCGATCCATGGAGCGTGGCGGTGGACGCGCAGGGCAACCTGTACGTGGCGGACACGGGCAACCACCGCGTGGTCAAGCTGTCGGCGGGGGGGCAGACGCTTGCGGAATGGCGGCTGGGCCCCGAGGACGCGAGCACGCCGGGGGCCATCGCGCTGGACGGCGACGGGAACGTGTACGTGGCGGACTGGCAGGCGAGCCAGATCTTCAAGCTGGCACCGACGGGGCTGCTGCTGGCGCAGTGGGGCGCGCCGGGGAATGGGCCGGGTGAGTTCGACAGGCCGCGGGGGCTGACGCTGGACGGCGACGGCAACGTGTACGTCGCGGACAGCGGCAACCAGCGCATCCAGAAGCTGGCCCCATCGGGCGAGGCGGTCGCGCAGTGGGGCGCGGCGCCGCGAAGCAGCTCCACCGCTCCGGCCGGGGACGCGACAGAGCCGCCGACCCCCACGGCAACCACCGTGGCGACTGACACGACGACGCCCACCGCCACGCCCGCTGGCACGCCGACGGCGAGTCGGCCGTAACTCCGTCGGCGGTCGGAGGCAGGCGGGTGCGAGACGCTGACCCGGCGCGGGCGGTTGAGACCGCGCGCGCTCGCGCCGACACGTATCGGCTCCTGGGCCGGCTGTGCCTGGCGGAGATCGACGCGCCGCTGCTCGCGGCGCTGCGGCACACGCCCGAATTCGGGACGGCGCTCGCGGGCGACACGACGGCACTGCTGCCCCCGCTCCGTGCCGAGTACGCGCGCCTCTTCCTGCTGAACGCGCCGCCCTACGAGTCGCTCTTCGTAGACGAGCGGATGCTGCTGAACACCGCGGCGACGGTCGCGGTGGTGGCGGCGTACCGCGACGCAGGCTACAGCCCGGCCGGCCAGGTGGGCGCCCCCGACCACGTGGGGCTGGAGCTGGCGTTTCTTGGGCACCTCGCGGGGATGGAGGCCGACGCGTGGGCGCGGGATGATGCGACGGGCACAGCCGCTAGCCGAGCACGCCAGCGCGCTTTTCTGACCGCGCACCTGGGGCGCTGGGCGCCGATCTGGGCTACGGCGGTCGGCTGGCTGGCCCGGGAGCCGTTCTACGCCGCGCTCGGCAGCGTCGTGGCGGAGTACGTGCTGGCCGAGACCGACGCGGCGCTCGCGGCGGCGTGCTGAGGGTCCGGGCGCATTCGTGAGGTAGTTCATCCGGAAGGCGTGAGCGGCGTCACGGTACGGGCGGCTGCGGGGGAGTATTGTTGTAACGTCAGGTGCGGGTCGCTCGGCGAGAGCGCGGCCGAACCGGACGCTACAGGTGATTACTCAAGATAGGAGACGACCATGTACCGGATCATCCCCGAGCTGCTAACCGCGCCGCCGATCTTCCCCCCGCGGCCCGAGCCGCTGAGCGCGCTGGCCAGCGCGGCGCCGAGCGCGCCGCTGACCGAGGTCGTGACCCCGCCGGCTGCTCAGTAGCTCCAGGGCAGTCGCGGCAGGCCGCCCGCGAGACCGAGCGCGCTCGGTCTCGCGGGCGGCGCCGTGTCATATCGGATCCCACCCGGGGGTTCGCCTACGGGGGCGCGCCCTCACCCCGACCCTCTCCCAGGGGGAGAGGGGGTAAGGGAACTCCAGCGGCGGATTCGATATCAGCCGCCGGGCGTCGAGGGAGCGGCGGCCGCGGCCTCGGCCCGCAGCGCGACCAGCTCGGCGCGCAGCGTCTCGGCGCGCACGCGCCACGCGATCCAGAGCGGCGCCGCATGGGGATAGGCGGCTTCCCAGCCGCGATAAACGCCGATCCAGGTGTCCGCCTCGGCGGCCAAGAGATCGAGCAGGCGCGGGAGCAGCCCGGCGGGGCCGGCGGCGACGAACAGATGCTCCAGCATGATGCGGCGGTCGAGCGCGGGCAGCGGGAAGCCGAGCGCCGCGCCGAGACGGCTCAGATCGGCGCGGCTGAGGTAGAGGCCGGCACGGGCTGGCGTCAGCAGCCGCCGGATGACGTGACGCAGCCGGGGCGCGTCGCCGGGCGCGCCGTCCGTCGCGGGGCCGGGCGGGGTGTCGGCATCGTCGGCGGCCGGGCTGGCCGGCTGGGCCGGGTCCGGCTCGGGACCATCGGTCGCCCCTGCGGCCGGGGAGCCCTCGGGACTCATGGTCGCCCGGCCGCGGCCGCGTTCGTCGCGGCGACCTCTTCAGGGAACTCCTCTACGTCGATGGCGCCGCCCATGCACTTCACCTCGAGGCCCCGCGCGCGGAGCGCGCGGACGAACGGCGTGAAGCCGTAGGAATCGCCCGCGTAGTGGCCGGTGAGGATCAGGTTGCCCTCGGGGTCTTGCTTCAAGCGCTCCAGGTCCTCGAACGTCGCGTGCAGGGCCATGACCGTCGGGATGCCATGACGCCAGTAGAAGCGCACGATATCGTGCTCGGGCGCCGAGAGGCAGCCGTGGACGAAGGCGGCGCGGCCGGCGGGGGCGGCCGGATCGCCGATGGCCAGCTCGAGCGGGATCTGGTAGTGGCGCGCGGCGATGCGGGTCTCGGGTAGCTCGTACATCGCCGCCACGAGGTCGCCCAGGGTGGCGTTGGGGTTGGCGGCGAGCGTGCGGTCGAGCTGGGCCTGGCCGATCTGGCGACCCAGCTCGTCGCAGGCATTGTGGATGTTCAGGAAGGCGAGGCCGAGCATCCGCGCGGCGTCGACCTCCAGGAACGTCTGGTTCGGGCTCTCGTAGTAGATCGAGCGCAGGCGGCGGTTCCGCAGGCGGCGCACGGTGCGCTCCAGACTCGGGCCGAACTCGGCGCGGGCGTCGGCCTCGGACAGCCCGAAGCGCGTGACCAAGGGATAGTGCTCGCGGTAGACCTGGCCCTGATCGAGCAGCGTCGCGCACGGATGGTGGCCGATCACGGCATCGTAGCCAAGCTGCTTGGCAAGGACTAGCAAGCCGACGTTCACGTCGAGCGCGAAGATCACGCGCCGGAGGTCCGCGCCCGGCACGTGGATGCCCGAGTCGAGCGGCGCCTCGGCGAGGCCGGCCAGGTCCGTCGCCAGCTGCATCAGGTCGTCGGCGGTCACGCCGGCCGCGCCGGGCCGCCCCGTATCGTTCGTCACGCTCATTCTCCTGTCCGGCGCAGGCGGGGCGCGCGCGTTCGACGCGCCGGGCGCCGCCTGCGAGCCGGCGTATTGTAACCTGTTGGCGGGTCGGGGCTGGCGAGGCAAACGCGGCCTTCGCTACGCGGTTGACCGCCTCGGTCGCTAGCACTCGTGCGGGCTGTGCGCGAGCGCTTCAGGAGAGCGGCGGGGCCAGCTCGGGGCAGTACAGCCTGGATGGGAGGCGCTGGGCGGCGACGAGCGCCAATAGCTCGGCCAGGCCGTGCTCGGCCCGCGCGGCATCATCGGGCCGCAGGGTGGTGCGCTTTAGCTCGGCGAACTCGTCCTCGTCCAGCACGAGGTGGCGGCCATCAGGGTGGACGAAGACGTCGAGCGCCAGGTCGACGTAGGCTAGCTCCCCGTCGCGCAGCACGGGCGGCATACCGATGTTGCAGTACCAGCCCTTGAGCTGGCCCTCCTGACCGTAGATCTGGAACACGTTGTACCAGCGGCCGAAGTAGTACCACTCCAGAAACAGGTCGCCGCGCTCGAGGACGACGTAGCCCAGGTCGCGGTGCAGCGCGTTGAACAGGCCGGCGAGCAGCACGTGGTTGGGGGTCTGCTCCAGCAGGCGACCGGTCCAGGCGAACACGGTGGAACCATCGTAGCGCTGCTTGAGCACGCGCAGGGCTGGGCTCGCCGGGGCGTCGGGCATTCGTTGCTCCTACTCCGTGGCTATCCTATCATCGTCGCAGCGTGGGGGCCAGTCCGCTGCTACGCGCGAATCGCCGAGCGTTGTGAACCCATCACAGCCGGCGATTCGCCGCGGACGAGGTGCTAGGCTGTCAACTGGCAGCCTGGCAGTGGGAGCAAGACGCATGGGCGCGCGCTGGCGGCAGTGCGGCACGCGGGTGATCGCGGCGGCGATGGCGGCGGCGCTCGTCGCGGCGTGGGGGGCGCTGCCCGCGCGGGGTCAGGACAGCGGGAATCACTGGGACGTGCTGGCCGGGCGCGAGACGGACGACCATGCGATCCAGGGCCAGGCGTTCTTCCCCATGGTGATCACGGTCGCCGCTGGCGATACCGTGCGCTGGGCGCTCGGCGGCCAGTACTCGCACACGGTCACGTTCCTCTCGCGCCAGCCCGGGCCGATCAGCCCGCTGGTCACGCCCGACGGGCGCTCGGTGGTCAACCCGCTGCTCGAGTACGCGCAGGGCGGCACCACCTACGACGGCACGCGCTACACGAACTCCGGCATCCTCAGCCCGCGCGCCAGCACCTATGAGCTGACCTTCTCCACGCCGGGGGTATACCCTTACGTCTGTCTGCTGCACCGGGGGATGGAAGGGACGGTCGTCGTGGTGCCGACGAGCAGCCAGCCGCCGATGACCCCGGCCGAGTACACGGCGCTGGGCGAGCGCGAGTGGAGCGTGGTGCGGGAGCGGGGCGAGGGGCTGGCACAAAGCGCGCCGGTGGTGACGGAGCCAGTGCCGGGCGCGACCAACTATTACATCAGCTCGGGGTTCGGCGCCAACGAGGCGAGCGTCTTGCGGTTCCTGCCGCAAGAGCTGGTAATCCACGTGGGCGACACGGTGACCTGGGTGCAGTCCGACCCGCAGGAGATGCACACGGTGACCTTCGGCGACGACACGGCTCCGACGTCGCTGACCACCACCGAAACGGCGGTGCTGGGGCCGCCCGTCACGGTGCTCGATCCCCAGGCGACCCAGCCGCAGGGGGGGCCCGTCCACCGCGGCGTAGGCTACTACAACTCGGGGATCATGCAGCCGTTCGCGCGCTACACGCTGACGTTCCTGCAGCCGGGCACCTATAGCTACGTCTGCCTGCGCCACGCGAGCCTCGGGCAGGTCGGAACGATCGTGGTGCAGCCGCAGGAGGCCAGCCCCGGCGGCAGCTGACCGAGCGCCGCGGGGGAGGCCGGGGCAGGCGCTGGCCGCGGCCGTAGCTGCGCACGCGGGCCGCTGTGAGGGCAGGGCCGGGCGGGGTCGCAGACGGCGCTCCGGGCGTTGTCAGCGCGCGGTCGGGATCGTAGAATGTGGTGGGCTCCGCCGCGCCGCCCCACGTGCGCGGAAGCGGCCCCAGCGAGGAGAATCCGCCTTGGCGCTGAAGCCGACTCCCACCGTGGAAGACTATCTCCAGCTCATTCATCACATGACGGGCGAGGGCCAGCCGGTCATCGGCAGCCACTTGGCCGAGAAGATGGGCGTGGCGGTGGCGACCACTTTCGCCGCCGTGCAGCGCATGCACAAGGCCGGCTACGTCGAGATGAACGAGCACAAAGAGATCCTGCTGACCAAGAGTGGGAAGGAAGCGGCCGAAACGGTGATCCGGCGGCACGCACTCGCCGAGCGCCTGCTGGTGGACATCCTGCACCTGCCGTGGCACGAGGCGCACGAAGAGGCGCACAACTTCGAGCACGTCATCTCGCCGCGGGTCGAGAAGCAGCTGATGGAGCTGCTGGACAGCCCTACGACCTGCCCCCACGGGAACCCGATTCCTGGCCAGGGCGCGCCGAGCCTCAAGGACGCGGTGCGCCTCGCTACCGTGCGCGAGGGCGAGCGGGCAATTGTCGTCCGCGTGCAGGAAGATGCGGAGAACGAGCCCAACCTGCTGGAATACCTGCAGCGGCACGGGCTGGTGCCGGGCGGCGAGCTAGAGGTGGTGGGCGTGCAGGAGTGGAATAGCATGCTGCTGCTGCGCCACGGCGACGAGGAGTTCCCCCTCGGGCTGCCGGCGGCGCAGAAGGTGTGGGTGCGCCGCCAACCGGCGTAGCGCTCGGCCCCTGCCTCCGCCGCCTGTCGTCCCGCCGCGGTGCGCGGCACTACCCCGGCCAGGCCCGTTGGTTGCTGCTAGCGGCCTAGCGCTCGCTACTAGCGCAAGACCTCCTGTCTTGGCCGGATCTGCCGGCTAGTCCCACCCGTCACGGGGTAACCGCGTTGCTGGCTACGCGCTGTCCCGCCGGGGCTCAGAGCGGACGAGGGCAGAACGTCGCCGGCACCCTGTTCCTTGGGACAGGCTCGCCAACGCGGAGATAAGGGGCCAGCGCCAGACAGGCCGGGCGCAGACAGCTCGCTGGCTGTCCGCGCCCGGCCCATTGCGCCTATGTGAACGTGACCGTGACGGGCGCGGGCAGCGGTTGGCCGTTGATGGTGATGGTGAATGTAGCCGGCCCCGGCGCGTTAGCGCGAACGAAGAACGTTGCTATCCCTCCAGGCCCACTGGTCGCCACCGGCGTTTGAACGACACCCGTCCCGCCGGACGGGGCGATGTTCACCGGCGCACCGACTACCGGCTGACCGTTCATGTCGAGGACTGTCACGTTGATCTGCATGCCCTGAGCGGCTGGCGCCGTGGGGGCCGACGGGGCCGCTGTCGAGCGGCTGGCACACGGCTGCCCTGGTGCGGTGCAGTTGCCGACGCCGGGCACGCCGATAGGATAGCCGACGCCGGTGCCGGTAAGCGGCGCGATGTTGGAGAGCAGCTCGGGCCCGTTGCTGACCTGGGCATGCACCTGGAAGACGTAGGATGCGCCCGGCTGGCTGAGCGGGACCTGAACGGTCGTCGTGTTACCGGCGGACTGAAGCTGGGTGAGCGGCTGGCCGTTCACCCCCTGCCAGATCGTGTACGAGATAGCGCCGGGTGCCGGCGTCCAGCTCAGAGTGGCTGTGGACCCGTTGGGTATCGCCGTCAGCTGGAACGATCCAGCGCCAAACCCGCCGTAGCACCCCTGTGGCGGGTAGGCGCCCGGCGGGTATCCCTGCGGCGGGAAGCCGAACGGGCTGGGCGCCCCGAACGGGTTGGGCACGCCCATCTGGCCCGGGAAGCCGTAGGGACCGGGCGCGCCGTACGGTAGGCCGGGCGCGCCATACGGGCCGGAGATGCCGAACGGCCCCTCGGGCGGACAACCCACGCCCGGCGCGCCCGGATAGACGCCGCCCGGGAAGGCCGCAGGGTTCACTCCTGGCGGCGGGCAGATGGGCGGGCCAAACGGGACCGGCGTGCAGTACGGCGACAGGGTGGGCGTCGGGATCGGCGTCGCCGTGGGCGCCCCCGCGGTGGAGACGGGCGCGGACGGGGTGCCGCGGCGGCCGAACGAGTCGATCGGCACCACGGACAGGCTGTAGCCGATGCGCGGGTCGAGCCCGCCTACCTGCGCCCGCGTGGCGCTGCCGGGCACGTCGCGGATGGGTCGCTGACTGCCGTCGGCCTCGTTCACCACGATCTGATAGCTGGTCACCATCGCCGGTGGCGCGGCCCACTGCAGGAAGATCGAGCCGTCTATCGGGTTGAGGGACGCCGTGACGTTCGTGGGCGCCGGGATGGAGCCGGTCGGCGAGGGCGCCACGGTCGCCGTGACGAGCGGCACGGTGGGCAGGCCGGCCTGGGCGGCGCCCGCCTGGGCGCCGGCCGCCTGAGCGCTAGGCGTGCCCGCGGTGGGCGTCATCACTGGCACGGTCGGGAACACTAGTGTGGCGCTCGTGGCGGCCGCGCTGGTCGCGGTCCCGGTGGCGGCCGCGGTCGGCGTGGTGGCGGGCGTCGTGGCGACGGCCGCCGGGGCGGTCGGGGCGGCGGCGCCGGCGACGACCACACTGCGCGCCGTGCCGGTCCAGCCGCAGTTGCCGTGCACCTGCACGTAGAGCACGTGCGGGCCGGGCGTCGTGCTGGTGCTGTCCCAGGCGAGCGTGAAGCCCGAGGCAGTGAACCGCGGGTCGCCGAGCAGCTCGGCGATATCCGGGCGGTCGATGCCATAGGTCGCGCTGACGGGTACGCCGCCCTGATCGGGGTCGGCGTCGAGCGACACGCGCACCTCGTCGATGCCGGTGCCCTCGGTGGAGTTGATGTCGGCGGCCCAGCCGGTGATGGTCAGCGGCCCGGCGGGGACCGTCGCCCCTTCCGCCGGGCTCTCCACGATGCCGCGCACGTCGCAGTCGGCGCTGGGCTCCGCGCCCTCTTCGTCCTGGGTCACCGGTCGCCAGATGCCGGCGGGCGGCACCGTGCGCGCCGCTGCCCGGCTGCCGGGTATGAGCGAGAACGGTCGAGCCGCCGCGTCCCCGACCGCGCTGGCCACGCCGGGCGCCTGCCCGCCGAGGCCGCTCGCGAGCACTGCTGCCAGCAGCAGGAGGCTGAGCAGCCGCGCGGTGGGTCGGTGTCTCCTCACGATGTCCCCTCCTTGGTCCCTTGGGGCGAAAGCACGTCGCGCCGACCGGCTAGCGCCGCTCGGCGCGCTCCTTCGACCACGCGCCCGGGGCGTTCGGGGCTGCGCAACCCCAGCGCCCAAGACACGCCATTGTAGCGGGGTCGCCATTAATAAGGGAAGGATTAGGTGTCTCGGTCATGTTACGGCAGTGTGACAGCGGGGCCGGCGCGCGGCTCGGCACCTAGCAGGGGGGCGAGCGCCAGCGGCTCGAGCGCGAGCCGGTCGGGGCCGAACCGCGTTACGTAGGCGGCAGTGGCGCCGCGCGCGGCGGCCTCGATCTCGTCCAGGCTGGCCCACGCGCCGTGCGGGCCGTAGTGGGCGGGCCAGCCGCCGGGCAGGTCCGTCGTCGCCAACGACGCGACCGGCGCCGGCCCGGCGCCGTTCACGTGCAGGGCCTGGCCGAGCAGCACGTACTCCGGCACGAACGTGACGCCCGTATTGCCGAGCGGAAAGGCGGGCCAATCGGGCGCCTCCCAGGCGGGGAGGTTCACGAACAGCACCGTGCCGCCGACCGGCGCGGCGCTGGCCCTGGCGACCGCTGCGCGCAACAGGGCCGTGCCCTCGGCGTACATGGCGCGGCGCGGAGCGAGGAACGCCACGCTCTGCGCGACGGCCCACAGGCAGAGCGCGACGACGAGCGCGCGGCCCAGCAGGCGCGCATGTCCATGGCGCGGCACCAGCGCCGCTAGCCCGCCCCAGGCGAGCGCGATGCCGACACTCGGCAGGTAGTAGAGGCGGGCGCCGTCCTCGACGTACTGCCAGGGGAGCGTGGCCCAGACGGGCAGCGCGGTGACGGCGACCCAGCCCAGCGCGAGCGCGAGCCAGCCGAGCGCGCGGCGCCGCGCGTAGAGCGCCACCGCCCCCGGCAGGGCGAGCGCCGCTGCGCCGGCGACGGCCGCCTCCGGGCGGACGAGCAGCGCGGGCGGCGCCCACCGCCAGGCGATGGCGAGCGGCCAGAGGAGCGCCTGAAGGAACATCAAGCCGTTGCGGACGAGCGAGACGCCGTCGACGGCGAAGGCACGGGGCCACTTCGGGACGGCCACCCACCACAGCGCGAAGGCGCCCGCGAGCCCGAGGTAGAGGAGCGCGTAGGGGCGCGGGTGCGCCACCGCCCTCTGGCGCCAGAGCCACAGCTCCAGCCCCGCGACGAGCACGCCGAGCGTGACCGCGTACTCCTGGGTGAACAGCGCGAGGAGCCCACAGGCGAGTGAGACGCCGAGCCAGCCGACGGAGCGGCGGCAGCGCGCCTCGCGGTAGGTCAGCAGCGCGCCGAGCATGAGGGCCGTCACGAGTGGATGGAACAGGGCGCCCGCCCAGGGCACGACCTGGTAGTGGAACGGAAATGTCACAAAAAGCCCGGCGGCGACGAGGGCGGCGACCGCGCCCAGCCCCAGCGTGCGCGCCATTCGATACAGCAGCCAGGCGTTGAGCGCGTGCAGCAGCAGCGGCAGCAGGTGGAACCAGAAGGGGTCATAGCGGCCGAGTGCCGCGTGCATGGCCTTCCAGATGATGAAGGGGAGGGGCCGATAGTAGAAGGCGCCCTCGCCGGAGGTGAGCAGCGAGAGGACTGAGCGCTGCTCGCCGCGCGCCAGGTCGATGCCGTCGTCGTACATGAACGCATAGCCGAGCGCGTCGCCGTAGAGCGCCCAGACCGCGGCGAGCAGGGCGACCGGGACCAGCGCGGCGCGCAGCCACGCGGCCGTCGTCGGGGCAGATGTGAGAGGCGCCGAGCGGAGGGCGGGGCGGCCGGCGGCCGACACGGCCCGAGGAGCTACACGCCGCATGCTACTCCGTCCGCGCGCCCGGAGGGCCGCGCGGTCTGGCCGCCGGGGTGGTGTGATCGGGCGGCCTCGATTACAATAGGCGGGCTTGGGACCCGGCCCATGCTACACTGCGCGCTCCGCCCGGCTCAAGCGCGTGCCGGCGTCTGGGTGGGAGCGCGCGGTCGCGCGGGCGCCGGGACGGACCGGCGATGGTCGGACCTGGGAGAGGGAGGGACGTCTTGGTACGGCGATGGAGCTTTCAACGGCTGGCGCTCGGGGTGGTGCTCCTGGCGGCAGCAGCAGGGCCGCTTGGCGCGCCCGATCGGACGATAGCGGCAGCCGCGGGGCTCGCGCCACACGGCGAGACGGCCTCGACGTTGGCCTCGGCCGCCCAGCAGGGTGGCGATCTGTCCGTGGGCGCGAGCGTCCAGGTGCAGGGCACGGATGGCGATGGCTTGCGGGTGCGGGCCGCCCCGAGCCTGCAGGGCGACGTGGCGGCGGTGCTGGTCGAGGGCGCCCAGGTGGAGGTGCTGGATGGCCCGGTGACGGCGGACAGCGTCCGCTGGTATCGGGTGCGCTACGATCGGCAGGGCGGCAGCGGCTGGGTGTCTGGCCAGTACCTGGTCGCCGCGCCGGCGACTTCTGGTGATTCGGCTAGCGCCACGGCGGCGGGCGCCTCCACGGCGAGCGCGTCGGCCGGCGGCGCACCGCCGCTAGCGGCCGCGCCGGGCGTGAGCAGCTTCGGCGCCCCGGTGGCGCCCAGCACGGTGACCGTGCCGGCCGTGCTGGCCGACGTGGGGGCCAGCGGCGATCCGGCCTCCGTGGCGGATCCGTCTGCCACGGGCGATCCCGCGGCGCTGGCGGCCGCGGGCGCCACGGCCGCAGGGCCGGGCCGCTACGTGCGGCTGGGCGCCTATCAGGCGAACAGCCCCGAGTACGGCATGAACATCTTTATCTGGGGCGAGGCGAACACCACGCAGCGCGACCTCGGCAAGCTGCGCGAGCTGAATTTCACCTGGCAGAAGACCCTGTTCCAGTGGCGCGAGATCGAGGGCGCGGGCAAAGGCATCTTCGACTGGCGCGAGGCCGATCGCGTCGTGTCCGCGTCCACGGCCGCGGGCATCAAGGTGCTCGCGCGTATCGACTTCCCGCCGTCCTGGGCCTGCCCGACGTGGGACAACCGCGGCAACGAGTGTGCGCCCGATCGCTTCGAGGACTATGCCGACTTCATTCGGGCGTTCACGACGCGATACGGCACCGGCTCGCCGATCGGCCGGGTCTACGGCATCGAGGTCTGGAACGAGCCGAACCTGGCGCGGGAGTGGGGCAACAAGCCGATCAACCAGGACCAGGCGGGCCAGTACGTGCGGCTGCTGCAGCTGGCGTATCAGGCGGCGAAGAGCGTGGACCCGCAGATGACGATCGTGACGGCGGGGCTCACGCCGACGGGCACGCAGAACGACGACGCCCGGCCCGACGACCAGTACCTGCAGTGGATCTACGACGCCGGCGGGGCGCAGTGGTTCGACGTGCTGGGCGCGCACGGGGCCGGCTACAAGGCGCCGCCAGAGATGAGCCCTGACGATGTGGCCGCGGACCCCAGCTACGGCGGGCATCCGAGCTTCAGCTTCCGGCGCGTGGAGCAGCTGCGGGACGTGATGGTGCGCAACGGCGACGACGCGAAGCAGGTCTGGCTGCTGGAGTTTGGCTGGACGTCGGATGAGGTACACCCCGCGTACGCTTGGCACCGGGTGACCGAGGACCAGAAGGCACAGTACATCGTGGGCGCGTACAAGTGGGCGCGCGACAAGTGGTCGCCCTGGATCGGCGTGATGAACCTCTGGAACCTCTCCGCGCCGGGCTGGACGCGCGACAACGAAGAATACTGGTGGTCGATCACCAACCCCGACGGCACGCCCCGCCCGGCCTACAACGCGCTCCTCAACGCCCGCCAGAACGGCACCCTGCCGTAACGCGTGGCGCTCGCATGACGGGCGCAGCCGTTAGGCGGCCCGCCACCGGGGCCCGGGGCCGGGAGGCCTCGGGTCTTGGGACGCGACGGCGGCGGGCTCCGTGCAGCGCGGCCCGAAATGGCGGCGTGACACGTGGCGGAGCGGCTAGACTTGCGGGTGTAACTCCACGTGGGGCACTGCTGTGACGATCAGGTCGCTTGCGCGCCGGCTTCTCCCGCGTCTCGTCCTCCTCAGCCTGGCCCTGAGCACCGCCGCGTGCGGCAGCCTGCCGTTCTTCAAGAGCGGCCCCGGCGACGCCAAGGGCGTGGGCGTGCAAGCGCACCTCTGGGGCTATCCCGACACGACCGACCGTGACCTGGGCCTGGCGCGCGACGCGGGCTTCACCTGGGTAAAAGTGAACTTCCCGTGGGCGTACATGGAGGGCGACGCCAAGGGCCGCTTCGAATGGAACGAGCCCGACCGCATCGTGGACGCGGTGCAGCGAGCGAACCTGAAGCTCATTGCCCGTGTGGGGATGCAGCCCGCCTGGGCGCGCAGCGATCGGGTGTTCCCCGAGGTCGGGCCACCGGACCGCATGGCTGACTGGGGCGATTTTCTCTACGCCCTCAGCCAGCGCTACAAGGGGCGAATTGCGGGCTACGAGATCTGGAACGAGCCGAACCTGGCGCGCGAGTGGGGAAACCAGCCGCCCAGCGCGGCCGACTACGTGAAGCTGCTGCGCATCGCCAACCTGGCGATTCGCAAGGGCGACCCGGACGCGCTGATCATCAGCGGCGGCCTGTCGCCCACGACGGACATGAGCGACCGAGCGCGGGCGGACACCGTGTACTTGCAGGAGATGTACGCCGCCGGGGCGAAAGGGCTGTTCGACCTGCTGGGGGTCCACGCGGCGGGCTTCAAGGCGCCGCCGGAGATGGACCCGGGCGAGGTGGCCAAGAACCCCGAGCTGACCAATCACGATCCCAGCCCCGAGGAGCTGCGCCGCGCGTACTCCTTCCGCCACGTCGAGGACCTGCGGAAGATCATGGAGGAGAACGACGACGGCGCCCACCACATCGCCATCCTGGAGATGGGCTGGACGAGCGACCCGCGGCCCGACTCGCCGTACAAGTGGCACGCGGTGACCGAGGACGAGAAGGCCAACTACCTCGCGCGAGCCGTGCAATACGCGCAGGAGCACTGGAAGCCGTGGCTCGGTCCGATGATCATCTGGACGCTCGCCGACCCGTCCTGGAAGGCGGACCAGGAGCAGACCTACTGGGCGATCACCAGCCCGGATGGGACGCCGCGCCCCGCCTACGATGCGCTGAAGCGCCTCCTCAAGTAGCCGCCCGCGCGGGGCCGCGCCCTCACCCCCAGCCCCTCTCCCAGGGGGAGAGGGGGGTAGGCTGCGCCGCTCCGTGGGAAGGCCAGTGACGCTCGCTTTATTCTGGGCCCCCGGGTGAGGGCGGACGAGGCCCGGTGATCCGGTAATATTCGCCGCGCGTATCTCTCGTGACGCGTGCTGGACGGCGCGGCCGCCGGCGGCGATCTCGACGCGAGAGGAGTCTAGGACGATGGGTACGATAGCGGTGGCGTTCCCGGTTCTGCCCGGCAAGTCGGAAGACGGGCGGCGCTTCGCCCAGGAGGCAACCGAGCGGCAGCGCGAGACCAGCGAGTCGTTCCGGCGCATGGGCATCACGCGCGAGTCGTGGTACCTGCAGTCTACGCCACAGGGCGACCTGGTCATCGTCTACATGGAAGCCGACGATCCCCTGAAGGCCTTCCAGGCCTGGGCGGCATCCACCGATCCCTACGACCAATGGTTCAAGCAGCGGGCGGCCTCGGTTTGTGGCATCGACTTCAACCAGCCGCTGCCGGCGCTGCCCGAGCAGGTCTTCCATTGGGCGGCCGGCTAGCGGCCGCACCGAGCGCCGGGGAGGAGCCGTGGAGCTGTACGGGAAGCGGGCGATCGTGACGGGCGGTGGCAACGGGATCGGCAAGGCGTCGGCGCTGCGCCTGGCCGGCGAGGGCGCGGCGGTGGCGGTGGTTGACCGCGACGAAGCGGCGGCGGCTGTCACGGTCGCGGCGATCGAGCAGGCGGGGGGCCGCGCGCTCGCGCTGCGCGCTAACGTTACACGGCGCGGCGAGGTCGACGCGATGGTGGAGCGAGTACGAGCCGCCTGGGGCGGCGTGGACGTGCTCCTGAACAACGCCGGCGGATCGCTCACCAGCCACTTCCTCGACCTCGACGAGGACGAGTGGGACCAGGTCGTCGACCTCAACCTCAAGGCCGCGTACCTGTGCTCGCGGCCGGTCGCGCGCCTCATGGTGGAGCAGCGCGCGGGCCGCATCGTGAACGTGACGTCGAACTATGGGGTGACGGGCTCCGCTGTGCGGGCCCACTATTCGGCGGCGAAGGCCGGCATCATCGGACTCACGAAGGCGATGGCGCTGGAGCTGGCGCCGTACGGGATCACGGTGAACGCGGTCGGGCCGGGGCCGACGGCGACCGAGCGCGTGCGCGGCAAGTACACGGCTGAGGAGTGGGCCGAGCGCGGGCGCGGCATCCCGATGGGCCGCTGTGGCGAGCCGGAGGACATCGCGGAGGCCGTGGTCTTTCTCGCGAGCGACCGCGCCCGCTACATCACGGGCCAGACGCTGCACGTCAACGGCGGGCTGGTCATGCCGTGAGGAGCGCTGAGTGCTGGGTGCGGAGTGGAACGGCGGGAATTAGGACTCGTCGCTCAGCACTGGGCGCTCCATGCGCTGGTGCCAGATGCCGGCGTCGAGGAAGTGGGGGCCACCGGCGACGAAGCCGAAGCGGGCGTAGAAGGGCCGGGCGTGCAGCTGGGCGGCCAGGTGGACCGAACGGAGGCCGCGCGCGGCGGCCTCGGCCAGCAGCGCACGTAGCAGCGCGCTGCCCACACCCGCGCCGCGCGCCGCCGGCAGGACGGCCATCCGGCCGATGCGGCCGCTATCGCCCTCGATCACCAGGCGGCCCGTCCCAACCGGCCGGTCGTCGAGCCAGGCCAGGACGTGGAAGGCATCGCGGTCGTGCTCGTCTAGCTCCTCCTCGAACGGCACGCGCTGCTCGTCGACGAACACGGCGAGACGGATGGCGCAGGCCCGCGCCCAGTCGGCCGGCGACGTGACGGGCTGGCAGCGCACGCCTATCCCCGATCCCCGGCGTCCCAGGGGGCGTCGAGTAGGGCTTGCACGGTGGGATGCGCGGCGCGGCGCGCAGCGACCCAGGCGGCGGCGTCCTGCACGGCGACGGCGGCGCGCGTCAGCCCCTCCTGCACGCGCTCGGGCGCGGTGCCGCCGTGCGACCGCCGCGCGGCCACGGAGCGCGCGGCGGTGATGCCGACCGCGTCGGGCTCGAAGTCGGGCGAGAAGCGGCGCAGCTCGTCGAGCGTCAGGTCGGGCAGCTCGCGGCCCTCGGCCTGGCAGTAGCGCACTAGCTCGCCCACGACGCGATGGGCCGTGCGGAACGGCACGCCGCGCTGGGCGAGGTGGTCGGCCAGGTCCGTCGCGGTGCTGAAGTCGGCGCCGGCGGCGGCGCGCATCCGCTCCGTGCGGAAGCGGGTGGTGGCGACCATCTCGGCGGCGATGCGCGTGCAGGACTGCACGGTGTCCACGGCGTCGAAGAACGCCTCCTTGTCCTCTTGCAGGTCCTTGTTGTACGCGAGCGGCAGCCCCTTGAGCACCGTGAGCAGCGCCAGCAGGTTGCCGTTCACGCGGCCGGCCTTGCCGCGGATCAGCTCGGCCATGTCGGGGTTGCGCTTCTGCGGCATGATCGAGCTGCCGGTGGCGTAGGCCTCGTCGATCTCGGCGAAGCCGAACTCGGCGCTGGACCAGACCACCCACTCCTCGCCCAGCTGCGAGAGGTGGGTCTGGACCAGAGCGAGCGCCGCGGCGGTCTCCACCGCGAAGTCGCGGTCGGAGACGGCGTCGAGGCTGTTGCCGGCGACCGCGTCGAAGCCGAGCAGCCCCGCCACGTACTCGCGGTCGAGCGGGTAGGGCACGCCGGCCAGAGCGCCGGCGCCGAGCGGCAGCACGTTGACGCGGGCGTAGGCGTCGCGCAGCCGGGCCACGTCGCGCGCGGCGCGGGCGGCGTGTGCCAGCAGATGGTGGGCGAGCAGGACGGGCTGCGCGCGCTGGAGATGAGTGTAGCCGGGCATGACCGCGTCGGGGTAGGCGCGAGCGCGGTCCAGCAGGGCCTCTTGCAGCCTCACGGCTGCCGCCACCTGCTCGACGATGGCCGCACGCGCGAACAGGCGCAGGTCGAGCGCCGCCTGATCGTTGCGGCTGCGGGCGGTGTGCAGGCGGCCGGCATCGTCGCCGATGCGGGCGGCGAGCCGCCCCTCGACCAGGGTATGCACGTCCTCCCAGGCGGGGTCGAGCGCCACCTCGCCGGCCGCCAGCTCCTGGCAGACCGCGCCGAGCCCGGCGACGATGCGCTGGGCGGCGGCGAGCGGCAAGATGCCCTGGCGAGCCAGCATGCGGCAGTGGGCGAGACTGCCCAGGACGTCCTCGGCGTAGAGGCGCACGTCGAACGGGAGCGAGGCGCCGAACGCCTCGGCGCTCGCGCTCGCCGCCTTCTCGAACCGGCCGCCCCAGAGCTTCATCGGAGGCCAGGGGCCGGCGGTTGGGGGGCGGGGCCGTCGGGCCCCTCCCCGGGGCCGAGCGCTCCGCCCTCGCTGTCGGGCAGGCCGAGCGCGTCGCTGGCGCCGCTCGTGAGGAGCTGGGCCGCGGCCTGCGTGCGGAGCGGCAGCCCCCACAGCTCGATGAAGCCCAGCGCCGCCTCATGCGAGAAGGTGTCGCCCTTGTCGTAGGTGGCGAGCGCGGCGTTGTAGAGCGAGTTGGGCGACTTGCGGCCAGTGACTCTCAGGGCGCCCTTGTATAGTCGCACCTGGACGGTGCCGCTGACGAAGCGCTGCGAGCTGGCGACGTAGGCGGCGAGGTCCTGATGGTGCGCCGAGAACCACAGTCCGTTGTAGATTAGCGTCGCAAGCTGCCTGGCGACTTCCCGCTTGAACTGCGCCTGGTCCTTGCTCAGCGTGAGCTGCTCCAGGGCCGCGTGGGCGGCATGGAGCACCACGGCCGCGGGCGCCTCGTAGACCTCGCGCGACTTGATGCCGACGAGCCGGTCCTCGACCTGGTCCAGTCGGCCGACGCCGTGCGCGCCGGCGAGCTGGTTGAGGCGTTCGATCAACCGGACGCCGTCCAGGCGCTCGCCGTCGAGGGCGACCGGGATGCCGCGCTCGAACTCGATCTCGACGTAAGCAGGTGTGTCCGGCGCGCGGGCCGGGTCGGTCGTCCACTGCCACACGTCGTCGGGCGGCTCGGCCCACGGGTCTTCCAGCACGCCCGCCTCGATGCTGCGGCCCCACAAGTTCTCGTCGATGCTGTAGGGGCTGCTAGCGGTGATGGGCACGGGAATGCCGTGGTCGGCGGCGTATTTGATCTCCTCCTCGCGGCTCCAGCGCCACTCGCGCACCGGCGCGATGACTTTGAGGTCGGGCGCGAGCGCGCCGACGGACACGTCGAAGCGCACCTGGTCGTTGCCCTTGCCGGTGCAGCCGTGGGCCACGGCGGTCGCCCCCTCCTGGCGTGCGTAGTCGACGAGGATCTTGGCGATGAGCGGCCGGGCGAGGGCCGTGGCGAGCGGATAGGCATCGCCGTAGATCGCGCCTGCCTGGAGCGCCGGAAAGACGAAGTGGCGCACGAACAGGTCCTTGGCGTCCACTACATAGGCCGTGGAGGCGCCGGTGCGCAGGGCCTTCTCGCGAATGGCGGTGAAGTCGCGCTCGTTGCCGACGTCGGCCGTCACGGCGACGACGTCCATGTGATAGTGCTCGTGCAGCCAGGGGATGGCGACCGACGTGTCGAGGCCGCCGGAGTACGCGAGAACCACTTTGTCCACAGGGCACCTTCCGCATGCTGGGGGAGCGCGCCAGCCGAGGGCCATCCGACGCCATACGGCCCCCGCCGGCACTCTCTTACCATAGGCTATCGGGCGGGGCGCACGCCAGCAGGAATGCCCGGCCCTTGGCCCCCATCCTGGGGAGAGGTGGGGGACACCCCCACACCCCCGGTGAAGAGGGAGAGGAGGAGCAGGTTGGGGAGATACCCGCAAACCCCCGGCAGGGGAGCGCCCCTGCACCCCCGGGGAGAAGCTCGGGGGGGGCGCCCCCCGGCACGGGGGCCCTCTGCACCCCTGGTGTGCCCGCTCGGGATGTTAGCGGAGGGAGGAGGGGAGGATGTTGAGCTGCATGCGGTACTTGGCGACTGTGCGGCGGGCGATGTTGATGCCGCTCTCGCGCAGGCGGTCGGCGATCTCGGCGTCGGTGAGCGGCCGGTTCTCGCGCTCCACGAACTCCTTGATTACGTCCTTGATGCTGAGCGACGGGGTGAAGAAGTGGCTGAAGGGGATGACCTCGCCGCTGGGCAGCATGACGTACTTGCCGGCCGTGGCGCGGCTCACGGTGGACTCGTGGATGCCTAGCTCCTCGGCGATGGCGGCGCGGCTGAGCGGCTTCAGGTGCCGCACGCCCTCAGCCAGGAACTCGCGCTGCCGACCGACCAGACAGCGCGAGATGTTGTGGAGCGTCTGGCGGCGCTGGTTGATGTTGGCGATGAACAGCTTGGCGCGGCTTACGTACTGCTGGACGTGCTTGCGGTCGTCGGTGTTCAGCGCCGCGGTGCCGTCGCTCGGGTTGCCGAGCTGGGCGTACATCGGGTTGATGCGCAGGAAGAAGCGCCGCGACTCGACCACGTCGATCTCGAAGTCGTCTTCCTTGCGGCTGATGATGACGTCGGGCAGGATGTACATCGAGCGGGTGTCGCGGTCGCGATCGTTGGTGGGCGAGAAGCCGTGCCCGGGGTGCGGGTTGAGCTTGGCCTTGACGAAGTTCCAGACGGCGGCGACCGCGTCGGTGGAGATGTGCAGTTCGTGGGCGATCTTGCCGAACTTGTGCTCACCGAGGTCGAACAGGTGCTCGTCGATGATCTCGCGCGCGTGCGGCTGCTCGATGCCGTTGCGGGCCAGGTAGTCGAGCTGCAAGAGGAGGCACTCGCGCAGGTTGCGGGCGCCGACGCCGATGGGCTCCAGGCCCTGCAGGACGCTCAGAACGTGCCGCACACGACGCACGTCCACTTCCAGCTCGTAGGCCGCCTCGTCCACCGTACACGACAGGTAGCCTTTGTCGTCGAGGCTGCCCACCAGGTACTCGGCGATCGGGATGTCTTCGTCGTCCAGCAGGGTGCCCAGCTCTGACAGCAGGACCTCCGCCAGGGTCTGCTCGGATGCCACCTGTGTAAGCGGATCGAAGTCGTCGTCGCCGGCGCTTTGCTGCGGCTGCAGGTTCTCCTCGTAGGTGACCTCGCCGCTGCGCGGGAGCACGTCGTCGGACTTCTGGCGCTGCAAACAGCGAGGACAGACGCTGCCCTGCAGCTCGGTCCCGCACACGGGGCAGGTGGGGATGTCGACGAGCTCTAGCGCCGGGTTGTCGTTCAGCTCCTCGTTAATCGCCTGCTGCAGCTCGAGCGACGACAGCTCCAGAATGTAGTTGGCCGCGACCAGCCGCGGCGAGACCTTGACGGTCTGGAGAAGACTTGTGTCCTGGCTAAGGTCGAGTTCCATGAAGGGGCCTCTCCGCGGCGCGAGGTAGCGCGGCTAGCGCGCCCATATAGCAAGATTTGTGCCGGACACAAGGTACGCAACTTCCGTGCCATCGCCCGCCAGGACGAGTTGCTGAGCTCCTCGGGCGGGCCGCCGCGTGGTGAGCGCGGGCACCCGCGTGCTAATAGTGCAAGGAAGAGACTGGTAGAGCAGCGGGAGGCAGAACGGTGAGGTGGCTCGTAGGATTCGCGCTAGGCGTGCTGGGCGGCTGGGCGCTCGGGTGGGCGGCCGGCCCCCGGGGCGCGCGACTGAGAGACGCGGGGCCGCGCTGGCTGGGGGTGGCGGGGCCGGGCGCCGCCGACTCGGGGGGACGAGCAGGCGGCGCCCGGCGCTACGATGGCCTGCTCGAAGACGATCGCCTGACGCGGGTGGCGCGCAAGCGTATTCTTGAGCGCGACGTCGACGACCGGCGCGTGGACGTGACGACCGTGGACGGGGTGATGTACCTGCGGGGGCGGCCACGCACGAGCCAGGACGCGGCGGCGATTGTGGACGTGGCGGAAACCACGCCTGGCGTGACGAAGGTGGTGAACGAGCTGAAGCCGCTCGACCAGGAGGAGAGCGCGGCCCCGGCGACGAAGAGCGGGGCGTAGCGCGAGCCAGGCCTCGTCCGGTAACTCACCTGGGGACACGCCGAAGCGGCGCCCCCGGGGGCGCCGCTTCGGCGTGTCTGTGCGTGCATGGGATGCGCTTAGAGGGATTTGATCGCCTTCTCGGCGCGTCGGAAGCCGTCGTCTACCATGTCCTCGACTTCCTCGAGGATTCCGAGCAAGGCAGGCTTTAGCTCCGGCAACACCCGGTCCACCAGGAACTCACGGGCAGCCTCCGTGCGCTCCTCGTTGAAGGCGAGGTCGCGGGCGCGGCCCCAGGCGCGGCCCGAGATGGTTTCCGGCTCGGGGGGCGGTGGTGCCTGCCTGCGGCGCAGCATGAAGGCGGCGGCACCGGCGACCAGTGCGGCGCCGACGATGGCAGCCACGGCCATGGTGGGGCTGCCGCCTTCCTCTTCCAGGTCGTCCAGGGTCTCTAGGTTGTCGACCATGGGCTCTCACTACTCCCTTCCGGTGTGACGCCGGCGCAGGCGGCGCGATGTCGTGGCCACGCGGCCGGACAGACGCCGCGGCAAGCCGGGGCCGCGGACCCACTCAGTCGCTGGCTAGCCCGTGCTCTGCCAACTTGCGTTCCAGGGCGGCCAGGTCGAGCCCGAGGAGCTTCGCCGCCTGGTGCCGATTGCCGCGGCTCCGCTCCAGCGCGTGGCCCACGAGGTAGGACTCAATGCCGGCCATGATCTGCGCCAAGTCTTGCCCCTGCTGCAATTTCTGGTCCAGGTTGATCACCCCGACCTCGCCGGAAGGATCGACCTGCAGGTGCTCGCGCGTGATCACGCCTCCCTGAGACATCACGACGGCTCGTTGGACGGCGTGCTCCAGCTCGCGCACGTTGCCGGGCCACTGGTGCTCCAGCAGCGCCTGCATCGCGTCCTCGGAGATGCGGGCGGGCGGCGAGCCGGCGGTGTAGCGGTGCTTGTTCAGGAAGTGCTCCACGAGCAGCGGCACGTCTTCCTGGCGCTCGCGCAGCGGCGGCATGAAGATCCGAATGACGTTCAGGCGGTAGAACAGGTCCTCGCGGAAGTTGCCCTGGTCGACCTCGTGGCGCAGGTTCTTGTTCGTGGCGGCGATGACGCGGCAGTCCACCTTCACCGGGACCGTTCCGCCGACGCGCTCGAACTCCTTTTCCTGGAGCACGCGGAGGAGTTTCTTCTGCGTGCCGAGCGTCATCTCGCCGATCTCGTCGAGGAAGATGGTGCCCTTGTGCGCCATCTCGAAGCGGCCCTTCGCCTGCGTTGCCGCGCCGGTGAACGATCCCTTCTCGTGGCCGAACAGCTCGTTCTCCAGGAGCGTCTCCGGTAGCGCGGCGCAGTTGACCTTCACGAGCGGCCCGTCGCGGTAGGTCGAGTAGAGGTGCAGGGACTCGGCCACGAGCTCCTTGCCCGTGCCGGTCTCGCCGGTAATCAGCACGGTGGCGTCGGTCTGGGCCACCCGGCCGATCAGCTTGTACACCTCCTGCATCGCCGGCGTGCTGCCGATGATGCGCTCGGTGAGATCGCGGCCCTCGAGCTGGCCGCGCAGCTTGCGCACCTCCGAGGCGAGGCGGTCGTGCTCGAAGAAGCGCTGCACCGTCAGCAGCACGTCTTCCAGCTCGAAAGGCTTGGTGATGTAATCGAACGCGCCGAGCTGGATCGCCTGAATGGCCGAGCTGGACGTCCCGTACGCGGTCATAAGGATCACGGGCACGCCGAGGTCGCGCTCCTTGAGCCGACGCATCACCTCCATGCCGTCCCAATCAGGCATACGGAGGTCGAGCAGCATCAAGTCGGGCGAGGCGACGCTGGCCGCCTGCAGGACCTCTTTCCCCGACCGCGCCTCAACTGTCTCAAAGCCTTCACCGCCCAGGAAGTCCTTGAGCAGGCTGCGAATCGCCCCATCGTCGTCGGCAATGAGAATGCGGCGCCGGCTGGACGGGTCCGCGGTCTGACGCGAATCGTCGAGGACTTTGGCCATTGAGAGCCTCCACTGGGGTTAGGGAGCCGCCGAGTGCCGGACTGTGACTAGCTGGCGGGCGAAGAACTGCTCGCCGCGGCTGTCGACGAGCGAGAGCACCAAGGTGTACCGCCCGTCGGGGAGCGCCGAGGTGTCCCAGGTGTCCAAAACCCCGGCGCGCACCGGTTGCGTGCGTGACGGCCCGATGAACTGCCAGGCCGAGGGCGCGTCGCCCTCGCCGTATTGTACAGCATAGCGGTCGAAATACGGGGCACTTGCGCTCCCCAGGATGGGCACGACGCCGTCCACGGTCTGGTCGCTGGTTGGATAGGTCAGCTCGACCTCGTTGGGGAGGTTCGCCCACGGATGATAAGTTGGGCTCGCGCCGGCACTCGCCGGGGTGGCGGTCGCCGGGGGCCGGCCAACGACGAGCCGGACCACGGGCGCCCCGGCGGCGGGGGTGCGACTCGGCGTGGGTACGGCGGTGGGGAGGGGGAGCGGCGTCGGCGAACGCGTTGGCCGCGGTGTGAACGTGGGCAGGGGGGCGAGCGTGGGCCCCAGCACGACGCGCGAGCTGACGGCGGTCGGCGGAATGGGGGTAGGGCTGGGCGTCGGCGTGGTCGTGGGCGCGTTCTCCCAGGGCGCCTGCGGCCGGCCCGTCTGCGGGCCGTGCAGGTCGCAGTATTCGGTGGGCGCGTACGGCCCCTCGCCGCTCTGGGCGCCGCCGAAGGTGCGAAACTCCACGTTCTGGAGCGGACAGTACTCCGTCGCCAATTTGTTCGACTGCTTGTCGATGGCCACGCGCAGCTTCGGGGCGTTCGCTGGCCGCGGCGGGTGCTCTGCCAGGAACCAGTCGGTGGTCGTGGCGCAGCCGGGCGCGGCCAGGTAGCCGGTCGCCGTGCAGACGCTGCCCCGGATGAGCCCGTCGGGCGGCTGGTACGGCTCGGGCGGTGTGCCCTCCAGGGCCTTCTCCATGAAGTCGTGCCAGATGAGCCCGGCCCCCGACGAGCCGAGCACGAAGCGCATCGGATGGCCGTCGCTGTTGCCTACCCAGACGCCGGCCAGCAAGCTCGGCGTGTACCCCACGGTCCAGCTATCGCGGTAGTCGTCGGTCGAGCCGGTCTTCACCGAGGCGGGATGCGACAGCCGGAGCGGGTTGTTGACCCCGAACGTCTCGAGGCGCGCGTTGTTGTCGGCAAGGATGTCGCTGATCATGAAGGTCAGGCGTGGATCGACCGTGGGCTCGGTGGGCGGCGGCGCCCGCTCCTCCAGCACGTGCCCATTCGAGTCCTCGATGCGGAGGATCGGGTCCGTCGGGACGACGTAGCCGCCGTTGGCGAGGGTCTGGTAGGCGCCGGCGAGCTCCAGCAGCTTCACCTCCGTGCCACCGAGGGTGAAGCTCAAGCCGTACTGATGGTCCTCCGAAAGGCTGGTGATGCCTAGCTGCCGGGCCAGGCGGACCGCCTCGCGGACGCCAACGTACTGCAGCACCTTCACGGCCGGGATATTGAGCGAGTTGCCCAGCGCGCGGCGCAGCGTGACCGGCCCGCGAAAGCGCTTGTCGAAGTTCTCGGGGGAGTAGAAGCGGTTCGGCCCGTCGGGGAAGCGCGTCGGCTGGTCGAGGACCACCGTCGCCGGGCCGAAGCCGCGCTGGAAGGCCGCCAGATAGACGATGGGCTTGATCGCCGAGCCGGGCTGGCGGTCGGCGATCGTCGCGTTCACCTGGCCGTCGATGTTGGCGTTGAAGTAGTCGGGGCTGCCGACCATTGCCAGGATCTCGCCGGTCCGCGGGTCGAGCGCGACCAGGCCGGCGTTGCGCGCGTCCTGACGCGCGAGGGTCGGGATGTGCTTGGCGACGACCTCCTCGGCGATGCGCTGCGTGTCCGGGTCGAGGGTCGTGTAGACGCGCAGGCCGGCCTGGAACAGCGCCCGCTGCCCGTACTTCTGAGCGAGCAGGTCGCGGACGTACATGACGAAGTGTGGCGCCACGATGCGCCCGGCGTCGGGCGTGGTGTACGTAAGCGGCTCGGCCTTGGCGGCCTCGGCGGTGGCGGCGTCGATGTAGCCGTGGCGGACCATCAGGTCCAGCACCTGCGCCTGGCGCTGGTGGGCGGCGGCGGGGTCCTTGAAGGGGTCGTAGACCGCGGGGAGCTGCGGCAGCCCGGCGAGCATCGCGCACTCGGCCAGCGACAGGTCCTGCACCGACTTCCCGAAATAGGTCTGCGCCGCGGCCTCTACCCCGTAGGCCAGGTTCCCATAGTAGATCTCGTTCAGGTACATCTCGAGGATCTGGTCCTTGGAGTAGGTGCGGGAAAGCTGGAAGGCGAGGATCGCCTCGCGGATCTTGCGGCTGAAGCTGACCTCGTAGCGCTCCTCGGGCGGGATCAGCACGTTCTTGACGAGCTGCTGAGTGATCGTGCTGCCGCCGCCCACCACGCGCCCGGCCTCGAGGCCCTCGCGCGCGGCGCGCGCGATACCGCGCAGGTCGATGCCGGGGTTGGTGAAGAAGTCGGCGTCCTCCGTGGCCACCGTCGCGTTGATCAAGTAGGCGGGCACTTCCCCGAGCGTGACCATTGTGCGCTTGCCCGCCTGCTGGTCGAAGACCTGGTAGAGGGTGTTGCCGTAGCGGTCGAGGATCTCCGTGGTCTTGAAGAGGGGGCGCTCGGGCAGCGCGGCCACCGACGGCAGGTCGCGCACGACCGACTGGTAGGCGGCCAGGCTCACCCCCACACCCAGCGATACCACGGCAAACAACACGATGGGGACGGCCACCGCCAGGGTCAGCAGGACACGGCGGAGGACGGCGAAGCGTGCGCCGTGCGGCCGGCGGGGACCCTGGCGCAGCCGCGCATTGCGGCGGGCCATGCGGGCAGTGGGGGAAGGGCGCACGTACTGACTCCTGCCACGCGCGGGGCCGCTGCGCGGACCGTGCCAGCGCGTCACCGGGCCTCTGTGGGTATAGTACGCGCCGGCAACCGTAGATTGCCACCGTATAATCAGCGGATAATGCGGGCGGCAAAGGAGGTGGCAATGAAGCGAGCCGCGCTAATGTCGCTGTTGCTCTGCGCGCTGGGGCTCCTGGCGAGCGCCCCGATGGTCCGGGCCGCGCAGGACACGCTGGAGCTCGATGAGGACACCATCCGGCAGATGGTGCGCGACGCGAACTCGGACGCGCTCTATAGCGTGGCCTACCGCACGGGCAACACCGACACGCTAAGCCAGGCCTGGGGGGGCGAGGCGCTGCTGACAATGCAGGAGGACATCGCCAACCTGCGCTTCGCCGGGCAGTACATCGATCCGCAGCTGGAGGACATGCAGTTCGACCACATCGAGCAGCTCGGCCCGGGCCGCATCCGCGTCGTGACCGTCGAGCGCTGGCTGGCACGGCTGTACCAGATCGGCGGCGCTTACCTCGGCTACCAGCGCCAGGTCGTCGAGAACCGCTACCTGCTCGCGCGCGACGGCGATGCCTGGCACATCATCGAGGCCGACCAGGAGATCCAGGGCGGCGATCCCGTGTTTCGCCCGGGCGAGCCCGAACAACCCGAACAAGAACAATAGGAGTGGGGGGCCAGCGGCCAGTACTCCTAGCCCCTATCCTCCCGACCCGTGGCCCCATTCGGCGGGAGCCCGATGAGCGGCGTGCCGTCGCGGTCGTGGGCGATAAGCTCCTGGATGTAGAGCGAGAGGTAGCCCGCGTGGCGGGCCTGAAACGCCGGGTCGCGCCAGTCGTCGCCCGTCATGCGCCCGCGACAGGTGGCCGCGCCGCAGCCGCAGTCGAGCGTCCAGCGGTCAGTGTCCGTCGTGCCGTAGTCGAAGGTCAGCTCGTCGCCGGGCGCCACGTCGCGGCGGGCCACCACGGCGACAGAGCCGCGGACGCCGCAGTTCGGGTCGCAGCTGTGGTTCATGTAGTCGACCGGCTCGATCTCGTCGGCTGCCATCGGTCCCACGAACATGTCGTACCAGACCTGCACCGGGAAGTCCCGTAGCTCCTCCGGCAAGGCCCACATCTCGGCGGTCGTCATGATGCGATTGCCCCAGATCGCGACTAGCTCGTGGCGCGGAATTGGGGCGACGGCGATGAGGCCCCGGCCGCCAAGGGAGCTGGCGCCCAGACGGGCCTTGGGCGTCAGCCAGGAGTGGGATGCGCGGTGCGGCGGCGTCATACGGCGCGAAGGGCGACCGCCTCCTGCAAGGCGATTGGCAGCACCTCGTCCATGTGGTCCACGGGGACGAAGCGCACCTCGCGCTTCACGTCGGCCGGCACGTCGCCGAGGTCCTTCAGGTTCTTGCGCGGCAACACGAACGTCTTGATGCCGGCGCGGTGCGCGGCGAGGACCTTTTCGCGCAGGCCGCCGACCGGCAGCACGCGCCCGCGCAGCGTGATCTCGCCCGTCATGGCCACCTCGCGGCGCACGGGACGCCGCGTAAGCGCCGAGATCAGCGCCGTCGCCATGGTGATCCCCGCCGACGGCCCGTCCTTCGGGATGGCGCCGGCCGGCACGTGCAGGTGCACGTCGCTGCGCTCCCAGAAGCGCTCGCGGACACCAAGCTCCTGCGCGCGGGAACGAGCGTAGGACATCGCGGCCTGGGCAGACTCGCGCATGACGTCGCCGAGCTGCCCGGTGAGCGTGACGTTGCCCTTGCCCTCTAGGACCGCCACCTCGATGCCCATTACGTCGCCGCCGGCGGGCGTCCACGACACGCCCGTCGCGACGCCGATCTGGTCTTGCTCCTCGGCTACGCCCGCGAAGTAGCGCGGCGGGCCAAGATACTTCTCCAGGCTGTGCGCGGCGATCGTGTGGGGGGCGCGGTCGCCGGCGGCCACGGCGCGCGCGATCTTGCGACAGACGGCGCCGATCTCCCGCTCCAGGTTGCGGACGCCGGCCTCGTGGGTGAAGGTGCGGATCAGCTCGCGCAGCGCGGCTTCCGAGAAGTGCAGCCGTGACGGGGCCAGGCCGTGCTCCTCGAGCTGCTTGGGCACGAGGAAGCGCCGGGCGATCTGGAGCTTCTCGTCCTCGATGTAGCCGGGCAGCTCGATCACCTCGAGCCGGTCGCGGAGAGCGGGCGGTACGGGGTCGAGCAGGTTCGCAGTGGTGATGAAGAGCACCCGGGACAGGTCGTAGGGCACGTCGAGGTAGTGATCGCTAAAGGCGGTGTTCTGCTCGGGGTCGAGGACTTCGAGCAGCGCCGCGGACGGGTCCCCGCGAAAGTCCACGCCCACCTTGTCGATCTCGTCGAGCATGAACACCGGGTTCACCGTGCCGGCCGCGCGCATCGTTTGGACGATGCGGCCCGGCATGGCGCCGACATAGGTGCGGCGGTGGCCGCGAATCTCGGCCTCGTCGCGGATACCGCCGAGCGAGACGCGCACGAACCGCCGGCCCATCGCGGCGGCGATCGAGCGGCCGAGGGAGGTCTTGCCGACGCCCGGCGGGCCGACGAAGCAGAGGATGGGGCTGCGCATGCGGGCGCCCGCCAGCTTGCGCACCGCCATGTATTCCAGGATGCGCTCCTTGACTTTGTCGAGGCCGTAGTGCGCCCGCTCGAGGACCGCCGCCGCCTCGGCGATGTCGAGCTGGTCCTCGGTGGCATGGCTCCAGGGCAGCGTCACCAACCAGTCCAAGTAGGTGCGCACGACGCCCATCTCGGGCGAGCCAGGCGGGATGGCGGCCAGGCGCTCGAGCTCCTCTTCCGCCTTGGCGCGGACAGCCTCGGGCATGCCGCTGGCGGCGAGCTTCTCGCGCAGCTGCATCACGTCGCGGGTGAGCGTGTCGGCCTCGCCAAGCTCCTTCTGGATGGCCTTCATCTGCTCACGCAGGAGGTACTCGCGCTGGCTCTTGTCTACCTCTTCCTGCACGGCCGTGTGGATTTTGCTCTGCAGCTCCAGCACGTCCAGCTCTTTGCCCAGGAGCAGGCTGACCTTCTGGAGGCGCTCGGCGGTGTCCAGCGTCTCCAGCAGCTCCTGCCGCTGCGCGACGGTCAAGTCGAGGTCGGACGCCACGAAGTCCGCCAGGGGGCCCGGCTCGTCGATGTTCATGGCGGCCACGTAGTGGTCGTCAGGGATCGACGGGCTGAGCTTCGTGCAGCGCTCGTACAGCGAGACGACGGCGCGCAGCAGCGCCTCGCCCGCGTTGTCCGTGGGCGCGACCTCCTGGGCCGGCACCCCGCGCACCCGCATGTACGGCTCGTCGTGGAGCACCTCGGTCAGCTGCACGCGGCGCTGGCCCTGCACGAGGATGGAGGTCGTCCCGTCGGGCATCTTCAAAACCCGGCCGATGATGGCCTCCGTGCCGACCGCGTATACGTCCGCGGCGGTCGGCCGCTCGACGTCGGCTTCCTTCTGGGCGACGACGAGGATCGTGCGATCGGGCGCGAGCATCGCCTGCTCGACCGCGCGGAGCGAGCGCTCGCGGTCGATGAACAGCGGCGTCACCAGGTGCGGAAAGACGACAGTATTCCGAACCGGCAGGACGGGTAACTCGATCATCTCCGGTCGCTTGGTGCGGCGGCGGGGCGGCGAACGACGGGCTACGGACAAAGCAGCACTCCTGGGTAGGGTCGGAACTCAGCCGGGCGGGGGCCTTAACCGCGGCTGGGGAACTGCGCCCTCCGTTCACACGGCAGCGCCGATAAGAAAAGGGGAACTACCACAGGTTGAGGGTAGTTCCCCCGGGAGCGGTCGATGGGATTCGAACCCACGGCCTCAATCTTGGGAGGATTGCGTGCAGCCACTACACCACGACCGCCCGGAAAGCGTCGCGCACTCGCGGCGTCCCCGTCGCTCCAAACTATACCGCCCGGCGGCCCGACTGTCAAGCATCGGGGACACCTGCCTAGGGCTATTCACTGCTCTAACGAGCGAGTGAGCAGCGGCAAGCCGCCATCGACTTGAGCGGCCAGCCAGCGGCGCGCGTCGGGCAGGAACACGAAGCCGCGCCGACGTAGCACGTTGAGCGCAGTGTTGCGGAGGGTG
>DATGMD010000030.1:0-34644 GCA_035293805.1 Chloroflexota bacterium
CGTGGAGGGCCCGGCCCGCGGCAAGCAGATCACGGCAACCTATAGCGTGGCCGACCTGGTGAAGGCGCTGGAGCGGCCGCGCAAGATCATCCTCATGGTCTCGGCCGGCCGGCCCGTCGACGCCGTGATCGGCGAGCTGCAGCCGCTGCTAGAGAAGGGCGACATCATCGTCGACGGCGGCAACTCGCTGTACAGCGACACGGCCCGCCGCGGCCAGGCCCTGGCCCAGGCGGGACTGCGCTTCGTCGGCATGGGCGTGAGCGGCGGCGAGGAAGGGGCGCGCTGGGGCCCGAGCCTGATGCCCGGCGGGCCGCGCGACGCCTACGACGAGCTGGCACCGATGCTGACCAAAATCGCGGCGCAGGTGGCCGACGGGCCCTGCGTCACCTACGTCGGGCCGGATGGCGCGGGCCACTATGTGAAGATGGTCCACAACGGCATCGAGTACGGCGACATGGAGCTGATCGCCGAGACCTACAACATCATGAAGCACGGGCTCGGCCTCGGCGCCGCCGACATGAGCCAAGTGTTCAAGGAGTGGAACGAGGGGCCGCTGAACTCCTACCTGATCGAGATCGCCGCGGTCGTGCTGGCCCACGTCGATCCGGAGACGGGGGCGCCGCTGGTGGACCTGATCCTGGACGAGGCCGAGCAGAAGGGCACCGGCCGCTGGACGGCGCAGAGCGCGCTGGAGCTGGGCGTGCCGATCCCGACGATCGACGCCGCGGTGTGGTCGCGCACCATGTCGTCGATGAAGGAGCTGCGCGTCGAGGCGTCGAAGGTGCTGCACGGCCCGAGCGGGGCGGCGCCGCGGCTCGACCGGGCCACGCTGCTGCCGGCGCTGGCCGACGCGCTCTACGCGGCGAAGGTCAGCAGCTACGCGCAGGGCATGGCGCTGTTGCGCGCGGCGTCGGACGAGTACCACTTCGGCATCCAGTACGCGGAGATCGCGCGCATCTGGAAGGGCGGCTGCATCATCCGCGCGCGGCTGCTGAACGACATCCAGCAGGCGTTCAAGCGCAACCCGGACCTGCCCAACCTGATGCTCGACGAGGCGTTCGCGCAAGCCGTGAACGCGCGGCAGGACGCCTGGCGGCAGGTGGTGCAGGTGGGGCGGCAGCTGGGGGTGCCCATCCCGGCGCTCAGCGCGTCGCTCGACTACTTTGACAGCCTGCGCGCCGAGCGCCTGCCGGCGAACCTGGTGCAGGCGCAGCGCGACTACTTCGGGGCGCACACCTATCGGCGCATCGACAAAGAGGGCGTGTTCCACACGCACTGGGAGTCGCAGCGGCCGGTGGCCGACTTCCCGTCTCCGCGCAGCCAGGCGTAGCCGCCACGGACGACGCGCAGACTGGCCGGGGGATCGAGCGCAGCAAGCAGCGCCCCTACACGACGAGGCGCATTGAAGGGACGCTGCTTGCTGCGCTCCGCCGGTCGCTGACCCAGCCAGTGCGCCGGCGGGCCGCGCGCCCGCAGGCGGCCCGTGGCCGGCGCCCCGAGAGCGTGGGCTTCCCGCTCGCCCGGCCGCCAGGCCCCACCCGTGCCGGGTGCGCCGGAGGCCCGCGCTCTCAGGTTGGGCGGCGAGGCTAGGCTAGGCGGGCACGGCGGCGTCGGCCCACTGCTTCACGGCCGCATCGATCTCCTCGGGCGACACGTCGCGGACGTGCTCCGCGAAGATGAAGGTGTAGCCGTCGGGGTGCACGACGTTGAAGATGCGGTCGCCCCAGAACTGGTCGGTCGGCGGCATCGTGATCGTCAGCCCCTCCTGGCGCGCGCGCTCGTGCAGGTCGTCCACGTGCTCGCCGCGGAGCGTGATGTAGAGCTGCACACCGGTGGCGCCGGGCCGGCTGTCGGCGCAGGCCGGGCCGAACATCACCTGTGCGCCGTTGCGGTCGACGTGGCAGTGGCCGATCGTGCCGTCGGGCATCTCCATGGCGAACACGGTGCGGAAGCCCAGGCGCTCGAACCACTCGAGGGTCTGGCGCGGGTCGCTGACGGTGAGCGACGGGACCAGCGCGGGCATGTGCTCGGACATGTTGGTCTGGTCGGACACGAGAGTCTCCTTCAGCTGCGAGTTGGGGGCAGGGCAACTTCGTCGCCATATGCCCCGGGCTCTAGACGTCCACTTGGCGGACCACCGCGGCTCGCGGCGCCGGCTGCCGTCCCGCGTGCCCGCCAGTAGAGCATCTGTTCTACGATGAACAGTGTAGCAACGGGTCGCGGGGCCGTATAGGCGCCAGGCATTACAGCTGCGTTACATCCGAACATTTGTTCTGGTTGCGGTTCTGTGAGCAGCCGGCTCGCCTCGGGGGACAAGGCGGCGCAAATTAGCGGCGGGGCCGTCGGATCGGCCATCATGCTATGGGCGCGCCGGTGGTGGCGACTCGCGTGGCCGCCGCCGGGCCGGACGCGCGATCGCCGCGTGGCTGGCCGCGAGCCAGCGTGCCGAAGGACGTGCGTGTGCTGCAACAGCTAATCCGTTACCGTGGCCTGATCCCCGTCGCCGTGCTGGCCGCCGTGCTGCTCGTGCTCTACCTGGCGGCCGGCCAGTTCCTCGACCTGGCCCGCACCCTGGAACGCCTGGAGCGCCTCGATCCGGCGCTGGCGAGCGGGGCCGTGGGCTGCGCCGTGCTGCTGTACGGCATCAAGGCGGCCCGCTGGCGCTGGTACGTCGCTACGGCCGGCTACACGCTGCCCTGGCGCACGGCGCTGGCGGTGTACCTGGCCGGGCAGTGGTTCACGCTCGCGCGCAGCGCCGATCTCTCGCGTGTGGTGATGGCGATGCGCTTCGGCATTCCGTACGCCGTGGCGATCGCGATCGGCGCCGTGGCCGGCGTGGCGGACTTCGCCGGGCTGGCCTGGGGAGGGCTGCTGGCGGCGCTGGCGCTAGGGGAGTACGTGCCGGCCATGCTGGCGGTGACGGCCGTGACGACGGCGCTCATCTGGGGCCTGGGCGGCGCCGGGCCGCTGGGGCGCATGGTGGAGAGCGAGCTGCCGGCCCGCTACGCGGGCGCGGTGCAGGCGGGGCGCGGGCTGTTGCGGGGCCGGCCGCTGGCGATCGGGCTGGCGATCACGGCCCTCGACGTGCTGGCCGGCGCGGGGGTGATGCTGCTGGCGACCCGAGCGCTCGGCCTGGACGGCGTCGGCCTGGCGCTGGCCATGCTCGTCTACGCGCTGTCCCAGGTCGCCGGGGCGCTGTCGATGGTGCCAGGCGGCCTGGGGGTCGTGGAGGGCAGCGGCACGCTGGTGCTGGCGGCGGCCGGCGTGGACAGCAGCCTGGCCTTCGGGGCGCTGGTGCTGTTCCGGCTGGCCACGCTCGCCACCCAGCTGGCGCTCGGCGCGAGCGGCCTGCTCGCGCTGCGACTCTGGCCGCTGCCTGGCGCGGCGCCGGCCCGGGCGTCCGTTAGCGCCGACCCGACGCCCCAGCCGGTGCCGGAGCTGTTCTGAGGCGTGCCCGCGCTACTTGCTGCCCGCGCCCGACGACGAGCCACCGCCCGCGCCACCGCCGCTGCTCGTTCCGCCACTGGACCCGGACGAGCCGCCGCCGGGGCTGGCGGCGCCGCGCGAGCTAGCGGGCGACTCAGGGCCGGGACTAGCGGTTCCGCCTGTGCTCGTGGTGGGCGTGGTACCTCCGGCGGCACCGCCGGGGCCGCCGCTCGTGGACGCGCTGCTCCCGGCGGAGCTGCCGCTGGTCGTGCCGCCGCTCGTCGACCCGGTGCCGGTTCCCGCGGTGCCACCGGTCGTGCCCCCGCTCGTCGACCCGGTGCCGGTTCCCGCGGTGCCACCGGTCGTGCCCCCGCTCGCGGCCCCGGTGCCGCTGCTCGTCGCGGGGCTGGACGTGCCGGCGCTCGCGCCGCTTGTCGGGCCGCCGTGGGCGCTCGAAGGCGCGGTGGCGGCCTGGGCGAGCCGGCCCGCCTTGTCGCTGGCGCTCTCGCGCGCCGCGCCGGCAATCGAGCGAATTTCGGCCCGCACGTCCTGCAAGATCTGCCGCGCCTCTTCGAGTAGCGACGCCGCACGACGCTGCACGTCGGCCGCGCCCTCGGGCACCTCCTGGCCGCGGAACATGTCGTATACCAGCTTGCCGATCACGCCAACCACTATGCCGAAAATGAACCTGAACATCGGCGGTCCTCCATTTGTCCACGGAGCGCCGCGCGCTCCCGGCGGCTCGGTTGCACAAAGCATGCCATCCGCGGGGGTGCTGGCTGTCCGTGCGATGGGCGATACTCAGGCGCGGGGCGTCTACTAGCGCGGCGGAGGTAGAGGCGTGGTAGCGGCGGCGGCGGGGAGCTGGGGCATCGCGGGCCACGAATGGGCGGTGGCGCTGCTCGACCGCAGTCTGGCGCAGGGCAGCCCAGCCCACGCTTATCTCCTCAGCGGACCGCCCGGCATCGGCAAATACACGCTGGCGCGCGCGTTCGCCCAGGCGCTCAACTGCGTGCAGCCGCCGCGCTGCGGGGAGTGCCGGGCCTGCCGCCTGATTGCCCGCGAGCTGCACCCGGACGTGCGCACGCTCGCCCGCCCATCCGACAAAAAGAACCTCGGCATCGACGAGATCAAGGAGCTGCGCGAGGACGTGGCGCTCAAGCCACTCGAAGCGCGCTACAAGGTGTACCTGCTGCGCGAGGCGGAGGACCTGAGCGAGGCGGCGGCCAACGCGCTGCTGAAGACGCTGGAGGAGCCGCCGCCGAGCGTGGTGCTGGTGCTGACCGCCGCCGACGCCAGCCTGCTGCTGCCCACCGTCGTGTCGCGCTGCCAGCATCTCCGCCTGCGCCCGCTGCCGTGGCAGACGGTGGCCGCGCACCTGCAAGCGGCCGTGGGGCTCGGGGCGCCCGAGGCCGAGCGGCTCGCCGACCTCGCCGCCGGGCGCATCGGCTGGGCGCTACGGGCCGCGGCCGATCCGGCGGTGCTGGCGGCGCGCGACCAGCACCTCGCCCAGCTTGGCGCCGCGCTCGGCGGCTCGACGCTGGAGCGGCTGCGCCTGGGCGCCACGCTCGCCGAGACGTGGAGTAGCCACCCGGATGCGGTGCGCGAGACGCTGGCGACCTGGCGCGACTGGTGGCGGGCGCGGCTGCTGGCCGGCCTGGGGGCGCCGGCCCCCGTCGATGGCCCCGCCTTCGCCGGCGACGCCGAGACCTGTCGCCAGGCGCTCGACCGGGTGCAGCGGACGCTGACCGACCTGGATGCGAACGTACACCCGCGCCTGGCGCTGGAGGCGCTGCTGCTGGCGCTGCCGCGCGCCTGACGGTGCCGAGCTACTATGCCCGGCCGATGGACTAGATTGGAGCAAGATGGCAGGGATCGTCGGCGTGCGCTTCGAGCGGGCGGGCCGCGTGCATTACTACGCGGCGGCCGAGGCGCTGGCCGTGGGCGACCGCGTGGTCGTCGCGGACCCCGCGGGCGCGCGCGAGGGGTGGGTGGTGATCGCGCCGGATCAGGTCGTGGTGGACGAGCTGGCCGAGCGGCCGTCCATCGTGGCGCGGCGCGTGGAGCCAGCCGCCGAGCCGGCTGGCGACGGGACGGCCGAGCCGGCCGCCGGCCCGTTCGGGCTGGCGGCGGCGCTCATCGGGCCGGCGCACGCGCCGCCGCTGCCGCCCGACCTGGACGCCAGGGCAGGGCTGGTGGCGCGGCTGGCGGCGCGGCTCAGCCCGCGCAACCGCGACTACGTCGAGCGCAAGCTGCGCCTGCCCGCGCTCGGGGAGCGCGTCGAGACGGCGCGCGGGCCGGGGCGGGTCGTCGCCGTGCAGGTGCTGCGCGAGCAGGTCACGGTCGCGCTGGCGAGCGGCGAGGAGATCGTCCTGGGCGGCCCGGGCCTGGAGCCTGTGGCCGCGGAAGACGAGGCGCCGCGTGAGGAGCGCCAGGGTCGCCGCGGGCGGCGCCGGCCGGCGCGAGAGGAGGAGCCGCGTGCGACGTAGCGTTGAGCGGGTCGGCCGCGCGCTGGTGGCGGGGCTGGTCCTCGCTCTCGCGGTGGGAGCGGTGGCGGCGCCGCACGGCGACGTGCTGGCACGCGGGGCCGCGCAGGACGGGCCGGTGGACGTGGGACTCGATCCGGGCCACAGCGATGCCGACGTGGGCGCGGCGGGGGGCGGGCTACGCGAGGTCGACCTGACGCTGGCGCTGGCGCTGCGCATCCGGCCGCTGCTGGAGGCGCAGGGACTGCGCGTCGCCCTGAGCCGCGAGGACAACCAGCCGCTCACCGCCATGACCCACCCGGACCTGACCACGCGCACGCGGCTGGAGCAGGAGGCGCGGATTGCCGCCGTCACACCGGCGCGCATCTTCGTGTCGGTCCACTTCAACGGCCACCCAAACGCTGCCATCCGCGGCACGGAGACGTACTACAACGGCGACAACTTCGGCCCCGAGAGCCGCCGCCTGGCCGCAGCGCTCCAGGCCCACGTCGTGGGCGAGCTACGGGCGGCCGGGGTGGATACACTCGACCGCGGCGTGAAGGAAGACCTGACGGCCGGGAAGCCGTACGGGCACTTCTTCTCGCTGCGCGGGCCGCTGCCGAGCGCGCTGGTCGAGGGGCTGTTCCTGACCAACCCGCAGGATGCCGCGGCGCTGCGCCAGGACGCCACGCTCGACGCGCTGGCGCGCGGCTACGCCGAGGGTATCCGCGAGTACTTCGCCGCCCCGTAGCCCGCGCCGGCTGCCGTCGCAGCGCCACGACCGGCGCCGTCGCTGTCATGCTTGGCTCATCCCCTAAGGGGCGTGATGTACGATCCACCCCAAGCGAGTCGACGCCCGAGATGAGCGAGCAAGGTAGCGGCTTTCCACAACACGCGCCTTAGAGTCTGGCGGCCGAGTGCCACGGCGGCTTGCTGAGAGAGTCGGCGGCTCCGTGAGCGCAAAGGTAAGGGCCACTCGCCACGCCCGCGGCGGGTGCCGATAGCGCGCCGGCTTCGCTGGCCGGCCGCCGCTCCCCAGTTTGTATCACCAAGCGATCCGTACCGCCATCAGGTGAGGTCGAGGCCGCTATGTGACCGTTTACACGTCAAGAGCGTGAACAACGTAACAGGACATGTTTCTTCGGCCCGCTATGCTATCCATGTAGCCGCGAGTACAGCGCGGCATCCAACACAACCAGCTAACCGAAAGGGAGCAGCCCGATGAACTCTCACCTTCACCTCAATCTCAGCCCTATGGCCGCGACGCAGAATGGACCGCAGATCCATATCCCGAACAGCTACATCGTGCCCGGTCGTCCGCCGCTGACGTGTATGCCGGCGGTCCAACACAGCGCGCTGGTCACGCGTTAAAGTGTTTATCGGATTGGGGGAGACGTTTGACTACGTCAAACGTCTCCCCCAATCCGGACCTGAAGGCTATCAAGATGCCACCACGCTAGGCTCGTGTCGCGCAGTTTGCCCGGAATCCTAGCAGAAGGGTATGCACTGCTCATGAACCTGTTCGTTCACTACTTGCCGCTGGGCATCCGACCGCAGGTCGCGCTCAGCACGGAGTAGCGGCGCGTGCTCTGTACGCTGGAGACGTATGATCTTGGCCCGGTGTGGCGGCGCTTGCTGGCGGAGGGGCTGTTGCCCCACGTGCTGGTCGACGAGGCGATCTTTGAGTTCCGCCGCTTCCTCGCGCTGACCGTCGTCCTCGGGCGGCCGGTTGGCATGATCAGCAAGCAAGTCGACCAGGTCTGGCACACTTGCCTGCTGTACTCGCGCCTCTACGCGGACCTGTGCCAGCAGGTGTTCGGGGAGTTCGTCCACCACGAGTCCGAGGACGAGCTGGCCGAAGAGCCGGCGGCCGCGGTCGGGCCCGGCACGGCGAGCGCCGTGCCGGACTTCGAGGAGGCATACCAGCGGGTGTTCGGGCCGCTCGGCCGGCTGTGGCGGTGGGACGACGACGCCACCCCGGAGCATGCCGCGGCCGCGCTGAGCGAGCGGCTGACCGCGCTCGCGCGCACCCTGCCGCTGGCCGAGCTGAACGCGCTGGAGCAGGTGCTGGCGCTCGCGGCGCTCGGCTTCGAGACGCGCCAGGCGGGGACCAGCCGCCCCGCCGCGTAGCCGCGCCGGCGGGCCGTCTGCCGGACGGCTGGTCGGCCCGCGGCTGGCCCCGTTATCATCTGTCCAGATCCAGCACGTCAGCCAGAGCCGGTACGCCCCCGCACCCTACCACCTGGCCGAGCGGCCCGGCGGCCGCCGCACCGGATGTGAGACGCTCGTGAGCACGACGCCCGCCGCGGATACCGGTGGTCAGCGCGCGCCTGCCGCCACGGCGCCGGAGCCACAGAGCGAGTGGCCGGAGTGCGCCGGCGAGCGGCCCGTCGTGGTGGTCGGCTCAGGGCCGACCGGGCTGATCGCCGCCAACCTGCTCGGCCACGCCGGCGTGCGCACAATCGTCGTCGAGCGGAACCCGACCACCAGCGACCAGCCGAAGGCGATTAGCCTGGACGACGAGACGCTGCGCACGCTCCAGCGCGCGGGCGTCGCCCAGGTGCTCTACCCGATCATCTTGCCGGGCACGGGCACGCGCTATTTCGGCGCGGATGGGCGGCTGCTGGCCTACGCGCGCTCGCCCATCCCCGGGCGCCTGGGGCACCCCGCGAAGAGTCCCTTCCAGCAGCCCGACCTAGAGCAGGTGCTGTGCGCCACGCTGGCGCACTTCCCCTGCGTGTCGATCCACTTCGAGACGGCGCTGGTGGACCTGCGGCAGCACGCGGACGGGGTGACGGTCACGGTCGAGGAGGCGACGGGCGCGCGCCGGACCGTCGAGGCGGCGTACGTGCTGGGCTGCGACGGCGGACGCAGCACCGTGCGGCGGCTGCTGGGCGTGGAGATGATCGGCTCCAGCCACAAGGAGCCCTGGCTGGTGATGGATACGATCCACGACCCGCACGACCAGCGCTACGGCATGCATTTCGCCGACCCGCGCCGACCGCACGTCATCATCCCCGGGCGCGACGGCCACTGCCGCTACGAGTTCCTGATGCACCCGGGGGAGTACGGCGCGGGCGACGTGGTGCCGTTCGCCTTCATGCAGCGACTGGTGGCTCCCTACCGCGCGCTGGCGCCCGGCGACGTGATCCGCTACACGGTGTACACGTTCCACGCGCTGGTGGCGCAGCGGTGGCAGGTGGGGCGGGTGTTCCTGCTGGGCGACGCCGCACACATGATGCCACCGTTCGCCGGGCAGGGCATGAACTCGGGCGCGCGCGATGCCGACAACCTAGCGTGGAAGATCGTCGAGGTGATGCGGGGGGGAGTAGGGCCGGAGCTGCTGAGCACGTACGAGGCGGAGCGGCGGCCGCACGCCGAGGCGATGGTGAAGCTGTCGCAGCGGCTGGGCGCGATCGTCATGACGACCAGCCGCCCGCGGGCGCTGGCGCGCGACTTCGTCGTGCGGACGCTGGCGAAGACCAAGGCGGGGCGAGAGTACTTCGAGCGGATGCGCTTCCGGCCGCGGCCGCACTACCACACGGGGTTCGTGTGGCCGCGCGCCCGCAAGCGCCAGCCGCCGCTCGTCGGCCAGATGCTGCCGCAGCCGCTCGTCTTCACGAGCGCCGAGGAGCGGGTGCCGCTGGACGAGGTGCTGGGGCCGGGCTTCGCGCTGGTCGGCGTGGATACCGACGCGGCGACGCTGGACCGGCTGACCGACCCGTTCTGGGAGCAGGTCGGGGCGCGGCGCCTGGCGATCGCGCTCGACGACCGGGCGCCGCACCCCGCGCGCTACCCGATCGTGACCGACGTGGGCGGGCCGCTGCCGCAGGAGCTGGGCGCCTACGCCGGCCAGGTGCTGCTCGTGCGCCCGGACCGCTACGTGGCAGCGGTGTTCCGGCCGGAGCAAGAGCGGCAGGTGGCCGCGGCGCTGCGGCGGATCGCCGGCGCGCCGCGCGCCGACGCCTCCCCGACGCCGGCTGGCTCGGGGACTGCAATGTCTGCCTAGCTCGGTGGACGCCGGACGCGCGTGTGGGTTTCATCCGCAACTGCGCAGGGGGACGAGGTCCTCCTCGCGGGCCAGCGCCGCCGCATAGCCCAATGCTGCGCGCACGTCGTCTGTGCAGACGGGCGGATACTCCTGCGCGATCTCTTCTGGGGTAAGTCCCTCCGCGAAGCTGTCGAGGACAACCGAGACCAACACGCGGGTTCCGGCAATGCACGCCGTTGCCGCCCAGTCATTCCGCAAACGGCTCTAGCGGCGGCCGTTGCCGTGAGCGGCCTGGATAGCGGCCCAGACGCGCTCGGCGGTGTAGGGCATGTCGAGGTGCTGGACGCCTAGCGGCGCGAGCGCATCTACGACGGCGTTCATGACGGGCGCCGTGCCGATGATCGTCCCTGACTCGCCCACGCCCTTCGTGCCCAGCGGGTTGTTCGGCGACGGCGTCACCGTCTCGGCGATGGTCAGCGGCGGCATGTCGGTGGCGCGGGGCAGCGCGTAGTGCATCAGCGAGCCGGTGACTAGCTCGCCGCCGGGCTCGTAGACCACCTGCTCCAGCACGGCCTGGCCGATGCCCTGCGCCGTGCCGCCCCATACCTGGCCCTCGACGAGCAGTGGGTTGACGACCGTGCCGCAGTCGTCCACCGCCCAGATGTGCTCAATCCGCGTCTCGCCGCTGTCGGGGTCGATGCGCACAACGGCCACCACCGCGCCGAAGCCGTAGGTCTCGCCGGGCGGGTTGTAGTAGGCGGTGTGCTCCAGGCCGAGCGACTCGCCCGGCGGCAGCTTGCCGGCACGGCCGTAGGCCGCCGCGGCGATCTGGCCCCAGCCCACCGCCTTGTCGGCGGCGCCGGCCACGCGGAAGCGGCCGCTCTCGAGCTGGATGTCGTCGGGGTTGGCTTCGAGCAGGCTGGCGGCGATGCGCTTGGCCTTGTCGATCACCACGTCGGCCGCCTGGACGAGCGCCGTGCCGCCGAGCACGGTGCTGCGGCTGCCGAAGGTGCCCACGCCGGGCGGGGTGGTGGCCGTGTCGCCGTGGCGCACGACGACCGCCTCGAAGGGCACACCCAGGCGGTCGGCGGCGATCTGGGCGAAGGTCGTCTCGTGGCCCTGGCCGTGCGCCGACGAGCCCGTGGCCACGGTGACCGAGCCGGACGGGTCGATGCGCACCTGGGTGCTCTCCCAGCCGCCGGCGCTCGGCTCGGTGAAGCTCGCCAGCCCGACGCCCATCAGCGTGCGCTCGCCGCGCGCCCGCTCGGCCGCTTGCCGCGCCTTGAGGCCGGCGTAGTCGGAGATCCTCAGCACCTCGTCGAGCGCCTTGTTGTAGTCGCCCGAGTCGTAGGTCACGCCGGCAGGGGTCTTGTAGGGGAACTCGGCGCGGCCGATGAAGTTGCGGCGGCGCAGCTCGACCGGGTCGATCTGCAGCTCGCGCGCCAGGTGGTCCATCAGCCGCTCGATCGTGTCGGCGGCCTCGGGCCGGCCCGCGCCGCGGTAGGGCGCGGTGGGCGTGGTGTTCGTGAACACGCCCGTCAGGTCGCCGGCGTAAGCGGGCACGCGGTAGCAGCCGGGGACCATCTTCAGGAACTGCGGCGCGGGCGTCACGGTGTTGACGTGGAGGAAGCTGCCGAGGTCGCTGACGATGCGCACGCGGATGCCGCGCAGGCGGCCGTCGGCCTCGGCGGCGGCCTCGACGTGGACGACCTCGCCGCGGCCCTGCGTGTTGGTGGCGATATCCTCGGAGCGGGTGGCGACCCAGCGCACGGGCTGGCCGAGCGCGCGCGACGCCCAGGCGGCGGTGACGTACTCGGTGTAGACGGCGCCGCGCCCGCCGAAGCCGCCGCCCATGTCGGGCGCGATGACGCGGATGCGGCTGTCGGGCATGCCGAGCGCGAGGGTCAGGATGAGGCGGGCGCGCTGGGGGCTCTGGCTGGTCGCCCAGACGGTCAGCTCCTCGGTGAGAGGGTCGTAGCTGGCGAGCACGGCGCGCGGCTCCAGCGGCGCGGGCGCGAGCCGCGGGAACTCGATGCGCAGGCGGCTGGTGTGGGCCGCGCCGGCGAAGGCGGCATCCACGTCGCCCTGGGCGATGCGCTGCTGGTAGCAGACGTTGGAGCCGAACTCGGGGTAGACGAGCGGCGCGCCTTGCTCCAGGGCCGCGACAGGATCGGCGACGGACGGCAGCGGCTCGTAGTCGACCTCGACGAGCTGGGCGGCGTCGACGGCCTCGGCGCGGCTCTCGGCGATGACGACCGCGACGGGCATGCCCACGGAGCGCACGACGGACGCGGCGAGCGGCTCCCAGGCGGGCACCTTCTGGTCAGGCGCGAGCATCTGGGTGGGCAGGCGGCCGAGCGGCGGGATGTCGCCGCCGACGAGCACCAGCCGCACGCCGGGCGCCTGGCGCGCCGCCGTGGCATCCACGCCGGCGATGCGGGCATGGGGGTAGGGGCTGCGCACGAACGCCATGTAGAGCGTGCCGGGCGGCGTGATGTCCTCGACGTAGCGTCCGCGGCCGGTAACCAGTCGGCGATCCTCCACGCGCGTGCGGGCGCGGCCGATCTCGCCGCTCGGAGCCGGGTGCTCGACAGCCGTCACGATCGGGCCTCCAATCCATCCCTCGGGGACCGCCAGCGCGCCCGGGCGCTCCCGCGCCGCGGCCCGCCAGCCGGGTTTACATACGTGACGCTCGATTGTAGCATCCGCCTCCTGGCGGCGGCGCTAGCCCATCCTTCACGGCGTTCGTGAACTCCAGCTCGCCCAGCACCCTGAGAGACGTAGGGCAAGGGCTCGTCCCTTGCCGCCCGGCGACTCGCAACCGCAGCTCGGGTAAGCTGTAGATGTGAACCGACGATGCTAGACGGTTCAGACTACAGGCTGGGCAAATCTATCGAGGTGCGACAGTGGCGACGGAAAACAACCGTCCTGTGGTGCGCCGGCCAGGCGAGGGGACACTGTACTCGGCGGTCGGGGTCGACATCCTCTTCAAGGTGATGAGCGGCGACACGGGCGGCCGCTACGCCTTCTGCGAGTACCTGGCGCCGCCGGGGTTCGCGGGGCCGCCGCCGCACACGCACGCGGGCTTCGACGAGGCGTGGTACGTGCTGGACGGCGAGCTGCAGATGCGGGTGGGCGACGAGCGCGTGGCGGCGCCGGCGGGGACGTTCCTGCACGTGCCGGGCACCACGGTGCACGCCTTCGCGAATCCGGGCCAGGCGGCGGCGCGGTTCCTGGGCCTGCTCATCCCCGGCGGCTTCGAGCGCTCCTTTGCCGAGCTGCCGGCGATCGTCGCGCAGCACGGCTACCCGCCGCCGCCCGCCGTGATGGCCGAGCTATCGCGCAAATACGGGATCGTGAACGCGCCGCCGGCCAGGCGTTAATAGCTTATTCACTGCCCCTCACTTCCAAGGTGTTGCCGTGCGCGAACTGCTGCAGAGCTTCGAGCAAGTCCGCGGCGGCGTAAACTGATCACAACTTGGGGTCTGTACAATTGTGCGCTATACTGTACAAAAAGTACGTGGCCAGGAGGGATCAAGATGCCCGAGCACGAGCCCAGTACACAGACTATAAATGCCTCTCAGGCACGGCAAGAGTTCAGCCAACTCCTTAATCGAGTGTTCCGCAGGGAGACTCGGGTAGTTGTAGAGAAGCATGGTATCCCGGTCGCAGCCATTATCTCGGCCCGGGATCTCGAACGCTTTGCCGAACTGGAGGCGGAGCGGCAAGCACGGTTCCACGTGCTCGACCAGATCCATGCCCGCAACCGGGACAAGGACCCGGACGAGGTCGCCCGCGACGTGGCGGAGGAAATCGACGCAATGAGAGCCGAGCGACGTGGGCGACCATCGCCTGACTCCGAAGGGTGATCGTTGCCGTTCTCGACACCAACACGATCGTCTCTGAGACAATCGCCCCGCAGGGCATTCCGAGTCAGATTCTACAGGCCGGGCGGGCCCATCAGTTCCGGTGGATCACCAGTATCGTTATCATCGACGAGGTGACACGGGCACTGAGCAGACCTCGACTTCAGCGCAAGTACCGGGTAGGTCCCGCAGACGTAGACCGAGTTCGCGAACTGCTTGAGCAGCACCCTATCGTCTCGCCAATCACCGTTCAAGTCCAGGGTATAGCTACCCATCCCGAGGATGACCTCATTCTGGCGACGGCCGCTTCGGTTCAGGCCGAGTATCTGGTCACCGGCGATCAGCAACTGCAACGCCTGGGGAGCTACCAGGGCGTACAGATTGTCAGCCCGCGGCAGTTTCTCGACGTTCTGTCACCACCCTAAGCTACTTGCCTCAGAGGACCGCGAGGAGCGGGCGCAGTAGTGCTTCGATAAGATGCGGCCAGAAGTCGAGGCCGAGGAGGTAGAGGACGGCGATGCCGCTGGCGAGGACGACGGCGTCGATGCTCTCGCGGCCCTGCGGCTGCCAGTAGACGTCGGCCAGGCGCAGCCAGAGGGCGAACTCGTCGAGCACCAGCGCCGCGCCGATGCCGAACAGGATGGCGAGCAGGTCGGTGGGGCGGCGGGCGGTGAGCACCAGGCCAAGGTAGCCGCTAGCGAGCACGAGCAGCATGCCGGGCACCATGTGGTGGATGTGCAGGCCGCTCTTGGTGGTCACGTTGTGGAAGATCGGCAGCCGCTCGTGGCGGATGCTGTAGGTGATCAGACGCACGATGCCAAAGGTCGACAGGAAGGCCAGGGTGAGCAGGAAGGCCGGCTCCTTGCCGGTCGCCACGATGGCGCGCGCGTAGGCGGCGCGCACGTCGGCGAGGAGCGCGCCGACGACCAGCGCGCCGCTGCCCATGAGCAGCACCGGCGCGAGGAGCACGACGACGAGCCTTCGTGCTCGTCGTCGGCGGTCTTCTTGCTTCATGCGTCCAAGTCGCTCCGCCGCGCGTCTCGCCGCCCCGCTGCTGGGACGGACGAGTAGGCCACCGGGGACAACCCGCGCGCCTCGCCCGGCTGGGGCGCTACCGCGTCTGGATGCGGTCGCCGGCGGGCGCGACGACGGGGCCAGGCAGGGCCGCGACGTAGTCCACCAGCGCGTCGAGGTCCTGCGGGCCGCCGGCGCGGTCCGTGCCATCGCGCAGCACCGTGAAGTTGTCGCCGCCCTCGGCCAGATAGCTGTTCACGACCACGCCGTAGGCGGCGTCGAGAGCGAGCGGCTGGCCGCCCACGCGCACGTCGGCGGGATCGATGCGCGCGCCCACCGGCCCCTCGGGCTGCCAAGCGTAGGTCAGGCCGGCGATCTGCAGCACGCGCGGCTGGGGCTGGTCCTGCCACTGCTGCTCCAGCAGGCGGACGATCTGCGCGCCGGTGAGCGTCATCTGCACGAGGCTGTTGCCGAACGGCTGGACGGCGAACAGGTCGGCGTAGGTCACGGGGCCGGCGCGCAGGTCGGTACGGATGCCGCCGGGGTTGGTGAAGGCGATCTCGGCCGGCACGGCAGCGCGCTGGGCATCGGCGATCAGGTCGCCGAGGGCCGACTCGCCAGCGGCGTTCGGCGCGCGGAGGAGAGCCGCGGGGGCGGTGCCGAGCACGCGGTCCGCGAGGGGCGCCGTCTGCGCCTGCGCCGCCGCGACCACGGCGCCCACGGCCGCGTCCGGCGCGTCGCCGGGCGGCGCGTCGGCGAACGTGTCCACGATCTCGGCTCGCTTGTCCCCGATGGCGCCGGTGGCTGGGTCGAGCGTGAGGCGGATGTCGGCGAAGCCCTGGCTGTACGAGCCCGCCTGGGTCACCAGCTTGTCCGCGATGGTGCCCTCGTAGAACTGGTGCGTGTGCCCGCTGACGACGACGGCGACGGCCGGGTCGAGCGCCTGGGCGATGGGCACCACGGCGCCCTCGATCGCCCCGCCGTCGCGCGTGCCGGTGCCGCCCTGGTGCAGGAGCGCGACGACGGCATGCACGCCTTGCGCCTGCAGCTCGGCGGCGTAGCGGTTGATCGTGGCGGCCTCGTCGAGGAAGCGCACGCCGGCGACGCCCGAGGGGGTGACGATGCTGGGCGTCTCCTTCAGGACCGCGCCGACGAAGCCGATGGGGACGCCGCGCACGCGCGTGATGGCGTAGGGCGGGAACAGTGGCTCGCCCGTAGCCTCGTCGATGACGTTGGCAGCGAGGTACTGGAACTGGGCGCCGCGGAAGCAGCCGGTGGCGGGGTCGAGCAGGCTCGGGTCGGTGCTGGACATGAGGAGGCTACTGCTCTTGGCGGGGGCGCAGCCGCCGTACTGCAGGCGGCGCAGCTCGGCCACGCCCTTGTCGAACTCGTGGTTGCCGACGGCCGAGTAGCGCAAGCGCATCAGGCTGAGCGCTTCGATAGTCGGCTCGTCGCGCAGCAGGCCCGAGACGAGGGGACTGGCGCCGACGAGGTCGCCCGCGCCGACGCGCAGGCTGGTGGCGCCGGCCGCCGTGGCCTCGGCCTCGCGGGCGTCGAGATAGGCAGCCATGACGGCGGCGCCGCCAAGGGGCCGCCCGTCGCTCGGGCGCGGCATGGTTTCGAGCTGGCCGTGGAAGTCGTTGATCGCGAGGAGCTGGACCTGGACCGGGCCCGCTTGAGCGCCGCTCGCCGCCGGCAGGGCGCCGAACCGGAGCGCGCACGCGACGAGGAGCGCGGCGACGGCCCACCGCGCCGCGCGCGCTGGCTGCCGAGGTCCGGGCGCGGGGCGCGGCGGCGGTCGTCCGATCATGGTCCCTCGCGCTCCAGGGCAGGCAAGCCGCGTGAACACTTACGGGGGGCATTATAGCCTGCGCACGACTCGAACCTGGCGCCGGTCTGCGCTATCGTTTTGGCGGCGTGGGGACGCACGCCAGCCGGATAGGTCGCGCGGACGCCGGGTTCGGATGCAACCGATGGCTGAGGACTCAGCGCGCGCGGAGCTACGGGCGCAGGTCGACGCCGCGGCTAGCCAGCGGCCACCCGCGTTCAATCTCCGCGGCCTGCTGCCCAGCTTGCTCGTCAACGTGGCGGCGCCAGTCCTCGTTTATCGGTTCCTCGAGGGGCGCGGCGTCGCGGTACTGCCCGCCCTCATGGCTACCGCCGTGTGCCCTGTCGTGGGCATTCTCCTCGGGTGGGCGCGCACGCGGCGGCTGGACGTGATCGGCGTGATCTCGCTGGTGTTCATCGCGCTCGGCCTGGCCACGAGCTTCCTGTCTGCCGACCCGCTGTTCTTCCTGATCAAAGAGTCGTTCATCACCGGCCTGTTCGGCCTGGTCTGCCTCGCCTCGCTGGCGGCGCTGCCGCGACCGCTGATGTTCTACATCGGCCGGCAGTTCGTCAGCGGGGACAACCCGGCGCTCGCGGCGCGCTTCGACACGTTCTGGCAGTACGCTCTCTTCCGCGCGGCCCAGCGCCGCATCACGCTGGTCTGGGGGGTGGCCTACGTGGCCGAGGCGCTCGTGCGCGTCGCCCTCGCGCTGGCCGTGCCGATCCCCGTGTTCCTCGTCGTCTCGCCGCTCATGGCCATGGCCGTCACGGTGGCGCTCATCGCCTGGACGTTCGCCTATAGCCGGCGCACCGCGCGCACCGCCGTTGCGCGCCTCGACGCGCCCCCTGAGGGCGCCGCGCCGTGATGGCCGGCGTGGATAGGGATGCTTGGGAGCCAACTCCCGGCCCGACCGCAGGAAGGGCGCTAGGCGGGCTGGATCTGGCGGCGAATGCTGGGGTCTTTGATGGCGGCGTCGGCGGCGAGCAGGAAGGCTTTGCTGAGGATGAGGGAGAGGACGGCGTCGCCCTCGAAGGGCAGGTAGAGGTGGTCCGGCTCGCCGGGGAGGGCGGGGCCGCGCGTGGGCAGGATGCAGAGGTACTGGTCGTTCGGCGCCATCAGAACGTGCGCGCTGCCGAGGTGGATCTTGTAGGTGCGCAGGTCGCCGCGCACGACGAGGAAGCGGTCCTCAAGGGTGCAGCGCGGGCCGATCGCGAGCTGGGGGAGCAGCGTCTCCAGCGCGGCGCGGCGAGTCGCGGCGGCAGCTGAGCCCGACAGGTCGCCGAACGCGAAACTGGACCAATAGTCGGCGTAGCGCGGGGGCGCGTGGTCTAGCCAGGCGGGATCGGCGCCCACGCTGCACACCCCGACGAAGAGGTCCACGTCGCGCATGACCTCCGAGAAGACGACGGGCGGCACGTCGGCGAGGGCCACGGGCGCCGCGAGGGACGCCCGGCGGACTGCGGCGCGCTCGGCCACCAGCGCGGCCCGGTCACCGCTGAGCAGCGCCCGGACAACGGCGCGCCGGCGCGCCGCCGGCGACTGGCGCGGGACGCCGGGCGGCGCCGCGGCCACGCGCAGGAAGCGCACGGACTCGGTATGAACGTAGAGGAAGATGCCGTGTGCCGACTGCATGGCGACGTCCTCGACGGGCGCGACGGCAAGCTCGGCGCGCAGGCCCCAGCGCGGCAGGTCGAGCGTCGGGATGGCCGCGGCGGCATTGTCGAAGGGGCCTTGCAGGCCGTAGCGCCAGCCGCGCTCGCGGCAGAGCGCCTGGAACTGGTGCTGGCGCAGGAGGTGCGCGGCGAAGCGCCGCGACGCGGTGCCCGCCGCGCGCTCGGCGTCGGTGAGCAGGTACACCTCGCGGTGGGCCTGCTTGAAGGGCTGCGTCACGGCGTGGCGCGCGAGCCACTCACGCCAGGCCAGCACCGTGGCGGCGGGGGCGGCGATCGGGTGCCAGAGGCGCACTTCGGTCGCGTCGGTCAGCCCGTCCAGCGGCCGATCCTGAACGTCCACCAGGCGGCCATCGTGCCAGGCGCCGGGGGCGGTGCCGGCGCCGTCCGTGAAGGCCCAGACCAGCCGGCGGGCGAGCACGGCCAGCAGCGGATGGTCGAGATACAAGCGGCGCCAGTCGGCCAGCCGCCAGACGCGCTCGGCGAGCAGCGCGCGCTCCAGGCGGTCGCGCTGGGCGAGCAGCGTCTGGCGCACCGCGTCGGCCACGCGCATGGCCTGGCGATAGGCGACGGCGTGGGCTCGGCGCGCGTCGGCCGGCTCGGCGGCGAGCGGGGCGTCGTCGGGGCCGTGCCACTCCACGTCGACCTGCCGCGCGCCCCGCACGACGATCGCCGCGGTGTACGGGCCGACGGGCAGGCGCACGGTCCCGTCCTCCAGGCCGTGCGTCGGCACCGCCTGGTCCTCCAGGTCGTCGCGGCTGACGCCGGCCTGGGCGGCCGCGCTATCGAGCGTGGCGTCGAGGCGGCCGCGCGCGGAAGGCTGCTTAAGCTGGCGCTGGAGCCGCACGAGGTAGTGCGCTCCGTGGGGGCCGGGCATGGCGCCGAGCGTGTACAGACAGGCGTTGCCCACGCGAGTGGAGCGCGCGCCGATCATCGGGATCTTCTTGAACGCGCCCTCGGCGGCCTCGGCCACGGCGGCGGCGAGCGCCTCGTCGTCGACCTGGGCGCAGCACCACACGAGCCCCTTGAGCAGCGTGGCATTGCCGTCCGTGAACAGGCTGCTTGGCACGGGGATCATACTGCCCGGCTGGCGGCGCGTCGCGCCCCGCGGGGGCGCCTTGAGCAGCGCCAGCCAGGTCGTGGCCAGCGCGATGAAGCGCTCCTCCCCGAGCGCGTGGATGCGCCGCCGCGCCTCCCGCTGCCAGACGCCCGAGGGCTTCGCGGCCGTGGCGGTGGCGGCGTGCAACAGCAGCGCGTCCCAGGCCGGCCGGTCGGCGGGAGCGATGGCGGCCAGCGCCTCGCGCGCCGCGACGCCCCATTCGTCGTGGGGATCGATCTCGACCGTGGCCGGCTGGTCGGCGGCGAGCAGAGTGTCGAGCCGGGCCGCCACCTGGCGCGTCTCGGCGTGGGCCAGGCGGTGCCGCGCGGCGGTCGCGCGCGCCCGCCCGGCGGCCGCGCGCACCTCCGGCGCCAGCCCAATCTCGGCCACGCGCCGCTCGACGCTGCCGACGATGCCGCGGGCCGGCAGCCCGTCCCAGGTGTCGAGCGCGGCCAGCGCGTCGAGGATGCGCACCATCTCGGCGGCGCTGTAGGGCAAACGGCGCCGTGCGAGCGCGCTGAGCAGCCCGCCGAGACGCCAGCAGTCGTGCCAACGCTCAGGAAACGTGACGGCAAGCGGCGCCCAGGGCTCGGCGGGCGTGTCTTCGGTGGGCGGGTCAGCACCCGCCCGGGCGCCCTGCTCCGCCTTGTCTTCGGCTGGCGGGGCGGAATCCGCCTGGGCGTCCTGGTCCGCCGCGGCGCGGGCTTGCGCGCCGACCTCGCCCAGCCACGCGAGCCCCGTCGAGGCGCCGGGCAGAGCGACAATGCGCCGGGCGGCCTCGGTGCGCCCCCGCGCCAGCGTGGCGAGCGCCGCCTGCAGGACGACGATCCGCGCAGCAGGCTCGGCCGCCAGGATCGCCTGGCCGGCGGGGTAGTCCTCGGGATGGACGCCCAGGTAGAGGTGCGGCGCCCGCTCCGTCTCGGCCAGATAGCGTTCGAGCAAGCGCCGCGCCGCCCAGGGGTCCGTGGCCGCTTCCGTCTGCGAGGTCGTCGTCATCCGATCAGCCTCCTGAACGGCGCGACCCGCGTGTCCCAACCTGCGCTGGCCCAGAGTATTCGGCACGATCGCGGGGCAGCGCCGCGTACCGGGCGTCCGAGCTGTTGCCTCCCGGGTGCCGGGCGGCAGGGGACGAGCCCCGGCCCTACGACATCGCGGGGTATGCTGTGGCAGATAGCTGCGGCGGCCGGGCGGCCGGGAGCCAGGCCCTGCGCTATCGTGTGGACATTGGCCTGGGCCATGGCCGGGCTAGCCGCCGGCCAGCGGCACCAGCCGCAGGAACGTCACGTGGGAATCGGCGCGCAGGTCGATCTCGGCGTCGAGGTCGGCGTACTGCTGGCCGTCCACGAATAGCAGAAAGCCGTTGCGCTGGAACGCTGCCAGCGCCCGCTCGAATTCGTGCTCCCAGTCCAGGCGCCGAGGAGCGCGCGCCGTCGTGCCGTTCAACAGGCGCTCGACGGCACTCGGCTCGACCGTCTGGCGCGCGGCGGGCGCCAGGGCGCGGGCGGCGTTGTGCTCGGTCACCGCCTGGTAGACGCGGGCGCGGATCAGCTCGCGCACCGTGACGCGCTCGGTCAGAAGCTCAAGCGTCCGCTCGGCCGCGCCGCCGGGGAACGTCTCGTCGCGCACGGTGATCGCCGCCATTCGCCCCTCCTCGCCCGAGCAGCATCTCCGCTGCTCGCTAGGTTCATTCTAGTTTGCAGAACGTTTGTTCTCTAGGCCGTCGGCGGTCCAGATCCACCACGTTAACCGGCTGCGAACCGACGCGGCGGGGGAGCAGGGTCAGGGGTGGCCGCGCTGGCGGACGGCGATGTCGGCGGCGAGGGCCCGCACCTGGCGGCGCACGGCCGGCTCGTCGAGGGTGAGGAGCTGGCGGTCCTGAAGGACGAGCTGGCCGTCTACGAGGACGGTCCGCACGTCGGCGCTGCGGGCGGCGTAGGCGAGGTGGGAGAGGGGATTGTAGAGCGGCACGAGGTTGTCCGCGTCGAGGTCGAGGAGGATCACGTCGGCGCGCTTGCCGGGCTCCAGCGAGCCGATCAGGTGGTCGAGGCCGAGCGCCCGCGCGCCGCCGGTCGTCGCCATCTCGACAGCGGCCGCGGCCGGGACGGCGAGCGGGTCGAGGCGCACCGCCTTGTGGATGAGCGCGGCGGCGTCGGCCTCGGCGAACAGGTTGATCTGGTTGTTGCTGGCAGCGCCGTCGGTGCCCAGCCCGAGGCGCACGCCCGCGGCGAGCATGTCGGGCACCGGCGCCACGCCGTCGGCGAGCTTAAGGTTGCTGCGCGGGCAGTGGATCACGCCCACGCGGCTCCGCGCCAGCAGCGCCTGCTCCTCGGCGTCGACCCAGACGCAGTGCGCCGCGATCAGCCGCTGGTTGAGCAGGCCCAGCTTCGCCAGCGCGCGCACGGGCGAGGCGCCGTATTGCGCGGCGATCTGCTGGCCCTCGTTCTTGGTCTCGGCCAGGTGGATCACGAACGGGACGTCGTGCTGCACGGCGAGCGCGTGCAGTCGCTCCAACAGCGGCGGCGAGACGGTGTACAGGGCGTGCGGCGCGATGGCGGGGATGATGCGGCTGTTGCCCTGCCAGCGGGCGATGAGCTGCTCGGCATAGGCCAGGTTCTGCTCGACGTCGAGCCCTTGCGGCGAGGGGAAGTCGAGGAAGCCCTGGGCGACGATGCCGCGCAGGCCGGCCGCGTGGGCGGCGGCGGCCACGTCGTCCTCGAAGAAATACATGTCGCAGAAGGTGGTCACGCCGCCGCGCAGCATCTCGGCGGCGCCCAGCAGCGTGCCCCAGCGGACGTGGTCGGGGCTCAGGAACTCGCGCTCGGAGGGCCAGATGTACTGCTGCAGCCAGGTGTCGAGCGGCAGGTCGTCGGCGAGGCCGCGAAACATCGTCATGGGCAGGTGGGTGTGGCCGTTCACGAGGCCGGGCATGAGAAGCGCGTCGGCGGCGTCGAGCGTGCGCGCGGCGCGGTAGGCGGCGGCGACCTGGTCGCGCGGGCCGACGGCGACGATGGCGTTGCCGCGCACGGCGACGGCGCCGGGATTGTAGACGGTGTGCCGCGCGTCCATCGTCACGACGATGCCGCCGGCAAGGAGCAGGTCGGCAGGCTGGGGGCTCGACGCGGCAGTCGGCTGCATCCTGATACCCCGGGGCATCGGGTGCGCTGTACGCTTCAGGATGACAGGCGGGCGCGAGGCTGTCAATCAACTGCTGGGTAGGCGCGCGCACGGCGGAAGGAGCCGCGGCATATAATGCGCTCGGCACGAGGTGGGGCGCACGCACCGCGCACTGGGGAGGGGAGCCATGGGCCGCGTGAAGCACATTGCCTACGTGGTGAGCGATCTGGAGGCGTCGGCGCGCTTCTATGAAGACGTGCTCGGCTTCCGACGCTATGGCGACGAGCGCAAGCCGGGCAACTACCCGGGCTGGGCCGTCGACCTGACCGACGGCGAGCTGAACCTGACGCTGCTGCGCCCGAACCCTGACGTGCCGCGGCTGCCCTGGGCCTACGGCACCGCCGGCCCCAACCACATCGGCGTCGAGGTGGACGACGTGACCCGCGTGCTGGCACGGCTGGAGGCGCGGGGCATCGCCGTCTACGGCAAGGACCCCCACACGCCGCCGCGCTTCTGCAAGTTCCGCGACCCGGATGGCGTCGAGGTGGACGTCGCCACGCCCGACCGCGGCTGGCCGATCCCCTAAGCTGGCTTCGAAGGACGGTGGGGGGGGCGGCTGCACCGGACCTCCGCACCATCCTTGACCAGCTGCTTAACGCCTGCGGAGACGACGATGCCCGACCACGGTGTCTCCCAGGCCGGCCTTAATGCGGGGGGAGGGCCTTGAGGATGCCCAGCGCCAGCAGCAGCACTAGCGATGCAAGCATGATCAACTTGCCCGCGGGCCGGCCAACATTCACGGTGTAGCCGCGGGTGTAGCGCTTGGGGACAAACACGGCCGGATCGTCGGGATTGTTGTAGAAGAGGTCCCTCCCGTACCAGTACCGATCGTCGTCGCGGAAAACAGCGGGCGTGTTCGCTCTTGTCCGAGAACGTGGCGCCGGCGGGAGCAGGGTGAGAACGACGGCAAATAGCAGTCCAGCGATGATCAGCAAGAGCAAGGGCCAGGGCGCGTTCACAGCGGTTTCTCCTTCAGGGCAGAGCCATCCGTATCGAGGATAGTACCTTTCACTCACCGTCGTGAACGCATACGTTGGCCGTTTGGGCGCCACGCGGCGTCGGCGCTCAGCGCGCGCCCGACGGTGCCGGGCGAGTGGCGCGGAGGAGGGCCCCGGCGTCGGGGGCGGTGGCGAAGGCCCAGGCGCGGGCGAGCAGGCGACGGGCGCGAGCGCCCAGCACGGGCTCGGCGAGGGCGAGGAACTTCGCGTCGAGGCCGGCGTCGTCGAGGGGCCGCTCGACGGTGCCGCGGGCGTGCGGCACGTCGGCCTGAAGCGTGCGGCCGTCGCGCAGGTGGATGGCGATGCGGGCGGCATCCTTGGGGCAGTCGGGCATGGCGTGGAGCCGCACGCGGGCGCGGAGGGCGCGGAGCGTGGGGTCGGTCGCGGCGGCGTCGGAGAAGTCGGCAAAGATCACGCCGCGTCCGTGGGCGAGCGCCACGGCGACGCAGTGCTGGGCGCTGAACTTCGCCTCCAGGCCCGTGGTGGGATCGGGCTTCGCGGTGACAGTGGCCGTGTAGGGGTTCACCCAGGCCTCGACGCGCTCGACGGCCTGTGGCTCGACGCGGGCGCCGGCGAGCGCGTCGAGGGCGGCGTCGATCGTGGCGTGGATCAGCGAGCCGCAGGGGTACGGCTTGAAGCCGTCGTCCAGCACGGCGTAGCGCAGCGGGCTGGGCAGGGTCAGACACTCGGGCCGAGCCTCGCGCGTGTACAGCTCCAGCAAGCCGTAGCGGGCCTCCAGGATGTTCTCGCCGGCCGTGAAGCCGGCGCGGGCGACGAGCGCGGCGGCCACGCCGTCGTGGGCGGCGCGGGCGGCATGGTAGGGCTTGCCCATCGTGCCGTAGACGGCCTTCATGCCGCCCGCCTGGGTGCCGACGATGCCGAAGGCGCGCGCGAGCTGCGTCGCCGACAGCCCGAGCAGCTTGCCGGCGGCCGCCGCGGCGCCGAAGCGGCCGGCCGTGCCCGTGACGTGCCAGCCCGCGTCGTAGTGGGCGGGGCCGAGCGCGAGGGCCACGCGGGCGGCCACCTCGAAGCCGAGCACGAAGGCGTTCAGCACGGCGGCGCCGCTCGCGCGCTGCCACTCGCCCACGGCGAGCGCCGCCGAGTAGACGGGCGGCGTGCCGTGCAGCGTCGTCTCGGCCGAGGCGAAGGTGTCGTCGAAGTCGAGGACGTGCGACGCCTGGCCGTTCAGGAGCGCGGCCAGCGGCGCGCTGGTGCGAAAGGCGCGGCCGGCGACGCTCGCCTGGCGCGCGCCGCCGACGAGGCGCGCGTAGTCGAGCAGGATGGCGACGGAACGGTCCTGCTGGCCGCCGAGGGCGACGCCGAGCCAGTCGACCAGACAGCGTGTCGCCTGGTGGACGACCGCGGGCGGCAGGTCAGCCGGGCGGCCCTGGACGACGAAGCGCGCCAGCGCGCGCGTCGGCCCGGGCGCCGCGCCTGGCTCGGCCGGCGGGGCGGCTGCCCCGGCTGGGGCGGCCGCGACAGGCTGCAGCTTGCTCACAGGTACGTCCCTCCGTTCACGCCGAAGATCTGGCCCGTCACGAAGCGCGCCTCGGCGGAGGCCAGGTAGCAGCAGATGGCGGCGACCTCGTCGGGGCGGCCCTCGCGGCCGACGGGCACGACGCGGGCGCGGCGGTGCGCGGGGTCGGGGGCGGCCGAGGGCACGTTGCGGTCGGTGGCGATCATGCCGGGCGAGACGCCGTTCACGGTGATGCCGCGCGCGGCGTACTCCAGCGCGAGCGCCTTCGTGAAGCCGATCAGGCCGGCCTTGGCGGTGACGACGTGGGCGCGGTAGGGCGCGCCGGCCTGGGCGGTGAGCCCGATGACGTTGACGATTGTGCCGCGCTGGGCGGCCAGCATGCCCGGCACGACGGCGCGCGTGCAGAGGTAGGCGCCGTCGAGCACGACGGAGAGGGCGTCGCGCCATTCGTCGAGGGTAATGGCCTCGAACGGCCCCTCGCGGCGGGTCGCGGCGCAGTTCACCAGGATGTCGACCGGCCCGAGCGCGGCCCGCGCGTCGGCGACGACCTGCTCGACCGCGGCCGGGTCGCGCACGTCGGCCAGCCCCACGAGCGCCCGCGCGCCGAGCGCCCGCACCTCGGCAGCCACACTCTCGGCCTCGGCGCGGCTGGTGCGGGCGTTCACCACCACGTCGGCGCCGGCCTGGGCGAGCGCGAGGGCGATGGCCCGCCCGATGTTGCGGCTGGCGCCCGTTACGAGGGCAACCTGGCCGGCCAGCCGCAGCGTGAGCCCCTCGGCGCGCGCGGCGCGCTGCTCCATCGGCCCTGCTCCTGTCTGCTCGTCGCCCTCATGGTATGATGGCCCCGCCCGGCGAGCAACCGCGCGGCGCCCGGCGGCGCCCGGCAGCAGGAGGGGCGTATGGGGTCGCGATCGGGAGGCTATGGCGTTCTGGCCCTGGCGTGCGCGCTCGCCCTACTGGCGGGCTGCGCGGGGCCGGGTTCGCCCCCCCAGCCCCCCATTGCAGGAGGGAGCACCGCGCCGAGCGCGCCCGCTGCGGGTGGTGGAGCGGGCACGAGCGCGGGAGCGTCAGACAGTGCGGGGGCTGCGGGGCGCGCGCCGGCGGCCAGCGCGTCCGTTGGCGCCGGCAGCGCCGTAGCAACCGCAGCGGCGGCGCCGGACAAGGTGCGGGTCGCGTACGCGTCGGTCAGCATCACGGCGCTGCCGGCGTGGGTAGCGCTGGACGCGGGAACGTTCGCGCACAACGGGTTGGACGTGACGCTCGACTACGTGCCCTCGGGAACGACGCTGATCCAGAACATGGTCGCGGGCGGCACGGACTTCGCCTTCGCGGGCGCGGAGGCCGCCCTTGGCGCCGCGCTGGCGGGGGCGCCGCTGGTCATCGTGGCGCCGTCCGTCGACCGGCTGACGTACACCGTCCACGCGCCGGCCGCGATCGCGGAGGGGACGGCGCTGCGCGGCCGGCGGCTCGGCATCACGCGGGCGGGCAGCAGCACCGACTTCGCCGCGCGCCAGTGGGTCGAGACGCTGGGGCTGCGGCCAGACGACGACGTGACACTGGTGCAGCTCGGCGGCCAGCCGGAGATTCTGGCCGCGTTGCAGGCGGGGGCGGCGGACGCGGGGCTGCTGTCGCCGCCGGGCAACACGGAGGCGCGGCGGGCCGGCTACCGCGAGATCGCCGATCTCAGCCAACTGCCGGCGCAGCTCTACCAGGCGGCGATCGTCGCGCCCCAGCCGCTGATCGACCAGCGCCCGGACGTGGTGCGGCGGTTCGCCCGCGCCATCGTGGAGGCGAACGCGGTGATCCACCAGGACAAGGCGCAGACGAAGCAGATCATCGGCCGCTATACGCAGTCCAGCGACGACGGCGTGCTGGAAGACAGCTACGCGGGCGCGGTGGCGGCGATTCCGCGCGTGCCGGTCCCCACGCGCGCCGCCACCGAGGTCGCCCTCGACCTGGCCGCCCACGGCAATCCGGCGGCGCCCCACGCCGACGCCAGCCAGTTCTTCGATCCTCGCTTCGTGCAGGAGCTAGACGACAGCGGCTTCATTCGCGGCCTGTATCCTTGATGTATTCTTTAGTCTGGAGGCCATTTGGATTACCGTAATTCGCCGCGCACCGCGCTAGCGCGCGTATTCGTTGACACCTTGTAGGGGCGCCTCTATAATGGCGCAACCTGGCACGTGGGTCGCTCCCGCCGCGGACGTTGGGCCGGCCGGTTCCCGCCGCATCCAGGTATAGAACTGGATGGGTTTGCAAGAGACAAGCAACTGTAAACGTCAAGGAGGATGGAGCTTGGAAGCGTACTGCATGAAGTGCAAGCAGAAGCGTGAGATGAAGAAGACCGAGCAGATCCAGATGAAGAACGGGCGGCCGGCGACGCGTGGCGAGTGTACGACCTGCGGCACGAAGATGTTCAAGATCGGGGACAAGTAGGCAGCACACGGCTCGGTCGAGCGCGCGAGCGCGGGGGCGACGACTGCCCCCGCGCTTTCTGTTTTCGGGCCGGCTGGCCTACACTAAGCCCATAGCCCGCACGTCGCGGGACCGATGGGGAGGCGAGATGGTCGTCGCAAAATCGGCGTTCCGGGCGCGTCTGGACGAGGCGCTGGAGAGCACGCACTACCGGCGGCACCCGTTCGTGACCGCGTGGAGCCGCGGCGAGCTGAGCCGCGAGCAGATGATCGCCTGGACGCAGCAGCACTGGCTGTTCGTCATGCACTTCCCGCGCTGGGTGGCCGCGCTGTACGCGCGCTGTCCCGACCAGGACACGCGCGATTACCTGCTGGAGAACCTGAACGAGGAGGAGGGCGGCGTGCGCCATACGGACATGCTGCTCACCTTCGGCGAGGCGTGCGGCGCCACGCGCGCCCAGCTCACCTCGGCCCGCAAGCTGCCCACCACGCGGGCGCTGACCGACTGGGGCGACCTGCTGGTGGCCACGGCCCCGTTCGAGGAGGCCGTGGCGGGCGTCACGGTGGGCACCGAGGGGCCGGTGCCGGGCTTCTACGCTCGCTTCCTGCCGACGCTGCGCCAGCACTATGGCTTCACCGAGCCGGAGCTGATCAACTTCACCGTCCACATCACCGCCGACGTGGACCACAGCGCTAAGGGCTTCGAGCTGGTGGAGCGCTACTGTCGCACGCCAGAGCAGCAGGACGCGGCGGTCGAGCGCGTGCGGCAGGCGGGCGAGATGTACTGGCTGTACGCCGAGGGGCTGTACCAGCACATCGTCCTGGGCGACTTCGCCCACCAGCGCGACGCCTGGCAGGGCGACTAGTTCCCCATCCTGGCGGGGCCCGGGGGTGCAGGGGGACTCCCCTGCCGGGGGTTTGGGGGTGTCCCCCAAGACAGCCTCATCATGCTTGATACTATCTTCCCGCGCGCCAGCCGCTACGATACGGCGTGGGCGGAGGCCCACTCGCTCGGCGAGAACGTCCTGCACTTCGCCGAGAGCCTGTGCAACGTGCTGCCGCTCCAGCCCGGCATGCGCGTGCTGGACCTCGGCTGCGGCCACGCGATCAGCTCGATCTTTCTCGCCCGCGAGTTCGCCGTGACCGTATGGGCGGTCGATCGCGGCGGGGCTACACTACAGTAGGCAGAGCACCGAGCGGGGGCAACAGACATGCGGCGACGGACCAGCGGGACCACGCGGACGCGAGCCTGCCGCAACTGCCGTGTGTGGTGCGCGCCCGCGCCATGGTGGGAGGGGCGCTGCGCCACCTGCCATGCCTACTGGCGGCACTACGGCACGGAGCGGCCGCTCGACGCGCGGCGGGGCCTGGGGCAGCGGCCGGTGCCCTGCCGCGACTGTGGGCGCTCCACACGGCCGCGCGACCTGGCACTCGGCCGCTGCCCCGCCTGTGCCGCCGCCCGCCGCGCCCTCCGCGGGCGCTAGCCGCGAGCGGCTAGTCGTGGGCGTGGAGGGCTTCGGGGCGCCGCACGACGATGCGCTGGCCGTCGCGGCGGATGATGCCGCGCGCCTCGAGCGCGGCGAGATAGTGGTTCACGCTGGCCCGCGACGTGCCGATCATGCTGGCCAGCTCGCTCTGGGTGAGCCGCACGTCGATGCGGATGCCCTGCGGGGTGCGCTCGCCGTGCGCCTCGGCCAGCTCCAGCAGCTTGTGCTCCAGCCGGCGCGGCACGTCGAGCAGCGCCAGGTCCTCGACCTGCTCGGTGAGGCGGCGGATCAGCTCCGTCAACGCGCGGCAGAGGTCCAGCGCCGCGTCGGGATGGCCGCGCAGGAAGTCGAGGAAGCTGGTGCGCTCCAGCACGTGGGTCACGGTATCCTCGAGCGCGATCACGGTGGCCGAGCGCGGCTGGCCGTCGAGCAGGGCCAGCTCGCCGAACAGCTCCCCCTCGCCGAGCACCCGCAGCAGCAGCTCCTCGCCCTCCGGCGTGGTGAGCACTACCTTGATGCGCCCGTTCTCGATGACGTGGACGCTGGCGCCCGGATCGTCCTGGTGGAAGATCACCTGCCCGCGCTTGTACAGCCGACGGTGCATCGTCGTCGCGAGCTGATCGAGCACCGCGGCGGGCAAGGCGCCGAACACGGGACTGCGCGCCATCTGAGCCGGAACCGCGTATGCCATCCGGAGTGTCCTCCCGCGGCGATTATACTCCCCCCGCGCTGTCGCGGAGCGATCGACGCACGGGTGCGCGGGAGCGCGGGCCAGCGCGGGCCGCTACGGCGCGCTCAGGGCCAGGTGCATGCTCTGCACGTCGCCGGCGATGCGGTCCAGCTCGACTCCGAGCCGCGTGAAGTCGCGCACCGCCTCGCGCGTTGGGGTACCGCCCGGCTCATGGGCGATCTCCGCCGTGCGCGCGGCTTCCAGCGCCCGCACGCGGGCGTGAATCGGCTGGAGGCTGGCGGCGAGCGCGGCGGCCGGCGCGGGCGTGCGGCGCTGCTCGACCGCCTCGGCTAGCTCGCGCAGCGTGGCGGCCGCGGCTTGCGCGAATGTGTCCAGTCCCGGCAGCAGGTGGCGCCCGCTGTACTGCGGCAGGTGCGCCTCGAGCGCCGCCACGGCCTCGTACAGCTCCTGGTTGTAGGTCACTAGCCCGTGCAGCCGCTCGACGGCATCGCCCGCGGCCAGCTCGGTGAGCAGCGCCTGGAACGACGCCTGAGCGTTGGCGTTGGCGACCTCGGCGCGGCGCCGCGCGCCGGGGACGGCGGACGCGCGAGCGCCGTCCAGGTAGGCGCCGATGAGCGCCACGAAGTAGTCGGCGTTCGCCCGCAGCGCCGCGGCGAGCTGGGCCGGCAGGCGCTCGCGCTCCCAGCGGGGCCACAGCAGATAGGTGGCGAGCAGCGCCAGCGCCGCGCCGACGCAGGTGTTCAAGATGCGCACGCCGGCGAAGCTGAGGTCGCCTGGATGGCCGAGGTCCACGAGGAAGATGACGAGCGGCGTCAGCAGCGTGACGAACAGCACGTAGTGCGCGGGCTTGACCGCGAAGCAGAGGACGGTCAGCCCGACGATCAGCGCCTCCAGCACCGGAAACGACGGGACGGCGGCGATCAGCAGCGCCGCGACGCTGGCGCCGACCACCGTCGCGATCACCCGCTGGACAACGCGCTGGGTGGTGATGCCGACGTTGGGCTTGAGCAGCGCCACGATGGCGACGGTGACCCAGTAGCCGCGCGGCAGCCCGGCCAGCGTGTAGAAGAGGACGCCCGCGGCCGCGGCGATGCCCAGGCGGAGCGCATGGCGAAAGGTGATCGACTCGAAGCTCAACTGGTCCCGCAGCGTGGCGAGCGCCCGCCGCAGGTCCGCCGCGCGCTCGCGCCACCGCGGTGGCTGCCAGGCCGGCCCGGGCGCGCCCCGCAGCGCGCGGGCCTGCTCGGCGGCGGCCCGAACTTGCCGGCCGACCGCCTCCACCGCGCCGATCGCGTCGCTCACGAGCGCCGCCGCGTGGTAGTCGGTCGCGTGATGGGTGAGCGCACGCCGCAGGTCTGCCCGCCGCGCGGCAAGCGCGCCGACCGCGCGCTCCGCCTCCGTTACGTCGACCGGCCCGCCGCCCCGCTCGACCGCGGCCGCGAGCGCCTGGAGCGCCCGCGCCTGCGCGCCCGTTGCGGTGGCCAGCTCGCTACGGACCGAGCGCAGCGCCGACGTGCGCGCGGCGCGGCGGAGCGCGCGGTCGAGCGCCAGGGCGGCGACGAGGGCGCGCTCGCCCTCCTGCACCAGCAGCAGCAGGCGCGTATCCATCGTGCTCGGGCCGCGGCTCCCGGCGCGCACCGTGCCCAGCGCCTGCCGGGCCGCGTCGAGCGCCTGGCGGGCCGCTTCGCGCCGCGCGGCCGTGTCGGGGCTGGCCGACGATGCGGGCTCGGTGTCGCGCGCCCCCTGCCCGCTCGCGGCCAGGACGCCGGCGACGGCCCGGTAGGCGCCGGCGATGCTCCGCGCGATGGGACGGTAGGGATGGACCGGCCAGAGGACGAGCGAGTAGAGCATGACGAACGCGCCGCCGCCCAGCAGGCCGAGCGCGAGCTGGGTCGGGGCGATCTGCTGGGCGCCGAGCCCCAGCGCGAGCACGAAGGCGACGTTCACGATCAGGCTGACGATGGTCGCGGTGTTGCCGTAGACCGTCGCCAGGCCGCAGGCGAACGACCAGAGGAACGTCAGCGGCACGGCCAGCCAGGGCAGCCCGCCCGCCCAACCGCCGACGAGCAGCGCCAGCGTGCCGCCGAGGACGGTGGCGCCCATCGCGGCCGCGCGCGTGCGGTACGGCCCGCCCACGTCGGCCTGGACGGTGAGCAGGCCGCCGAGCGCGAACAGCATGCCCAGCGAGACGTTGCCGGCTAGCTCGCCGAGGACGAGCGGCACGAACACCGCCACCGCCGCGCGCACGCCGAGCGCCGGCGCCAGCTTGTCGCGCTCGACGCCCAGCCGGTGGAGTGCGCGCGGGAGCGCCGTCGCGATCGCCATCCGCCAGCCCCCAGCCCCGCTCGCCGCCCCGACCATCCGGCGGGGCGCTCGCTGGCTCGCAAGTCGAGTACCAGGGCGCACGCGCCGGGCGCTAGCCGGGCATGGCGCGCAGGCGCGTGAGGTGAGTGCGGTAGAAGGCGAGCGTGCGCGCCCAGGCGTCGGTCGCGGCGGCGTAGGCCTCGTGCGCGGGATCGAAGCGCGACGCGGACATGAAGCCGTGGCCGACGCCGGGGTAGATGACCTGCTCGTAGGGCACGCCGCGTGCTCGCACCGCGGCCGCGAAGCGCTCGACGTTGGCCAGGCCCACAAGCGCGTCCTGGTCGCCCCAGAGGCCGAGGATCGGCCCGCGCAGGCGATCGACGAGCGTGATCGGCTCGGGCGCCGCTTGGCCCGGCGTGTGGTCGCCCATCACGGGGAAGCCGTAGTAGCAGACGGTCGCCAGGTCGCCCCGCTCGGCCGCGAGATCGAGCACGAGCGTGCCGCCCAGGCAGAAGCCCATCGTGCCCAGGCGCACGCCGGCGGGGCTGACGGTGTCGGCCAGCCAGTCGAGCGCCGCCTGCAGGTCCAGGAGCGTCTGCGTCTCGTCCAGGCCGCGGTAGCGGGCGAAGGCGGCCTCGCGCGTCGGCTCGGGCAGGCCGCCCAGCCGGCAGAAGCAGTCGGGCAGGAGCGCGTTGAAGCCCGCCGCCGCCAGGCGCGCGGCCAGGTCCTCGTAGAATGGCGTGCGCCCGAAGATGTCGTGGACGAGCAGCACGGCCGGGGCGTCCTCGGCCGCCGCGCGCGTCAGCAGCGCCGGCAGCACGTCGCCGCCCGGCAGCGGCACGCGCACCTCCTCGCGCGCTACCTGCGGCGTGACCTGACCGGCGGGCACTTCCGAGTGACACATAAGCCCACGCCTCCTTTGTAGTCCTTCCCCGCTCCGCGGGGCGACGGCCGCGCGCCCGGGCGCCGCGGCAAGCGCCGCCGCTAGTCAGTCCAGCCCGTAGTCCGCCCAGCGCGCGTCCACCGCCGCCAGATGTGCCGCCGAGGCGCCGGAGCGCGGCGGGTACGCGTGCTTGCGCGTCGCGTCGATGCCGAGCTTCGACGACAGGCCGGGCACCCCGCGCGACGGCGGCGCGCTCTGCTGCGACGGATCCAGCGGCACGGCCGCCGTGCCGGTGAGCACGTAGGTGTCGCGCTCGGGCTGGATGGTCCAGCTCAGCGTCCAGAGCAGCGCGAACTCGCTGCGGATGTCCACATCGTCGTCCACGACGATGGTGATCTTGCCGAGCGACGGGTCGGCCGCCCAGGCAGCCCACATCACCTGCTGCGGCTGCGCGGCGGCCTGCTTGCGGATGGCGATGGCCAGGATGGCCGCCGCGCCGCCCGCGTGCAGCAGGTGGACGGCGGTGACGGGCAGCCCCAGGTCGCCGGCCAGCTTCTTCAGCAGCGCGCCCTCGCGGCCCGTGCCGCGAATCACGCTCGACTCGCTGGGCGGCATCTGGCTGAAGAAGGCGTGGAAAATAGGATCGCGGCGGTGGGTGATTGCCGTCACGCGCGCCACGTGCGCCTCGCGGCCGGCGTCGACGTAGCCGGTGTAGTCGCCGAACGGCCCCTCGGCCTCGCGCACGCCCGGCAGCAGCTCCGCCTCGATCACGATCTCTGCGGCCGCCGGCACCAGCAGGTCGTTCGTGCGGCAGCGCACGAGCGGGACCGGTTCGCCGCGAATCGCGCCCGCCACGGCGATCTCGTCCACGCCGCGCGGCAGCGGCGATACGGAGGCCAGCGCCACGGGAGGGTCCGGCCCGAGGACGATGGCGCAGGGGGTCGGCTCGTCGCGCGCCTCGTACCGCGCCATGTGCGGCCACAGGCCGCGCGAGGGGAAGCCCATCAGCAGGCCCAGCCGATCAGCGCCCTTGATCTGGCAGCGGTAGGTGCCCACGTTCCGCTCGCCCGTCGCGGGATCGACCGATAGGACACACGGCGCGGTCAGGAACGGCCCCGGGTCGGCGTCCGGCGTCCAGACGCCCGCCGGCAGGCGGCGCAGGTCGATCGCCGTGCCGGTCAGCACGACCTCCTGGCACGGCCCACCGGCCACCTCGACGGGCGGGAGCGGCGCCGCCTGGGCGCGGCCCCACTTCGCCGCGATGTCGTCGACCGTCGTCTCCATCGCGAGCGCGTAGATGGCGCGCGAGCCGCCGAGCACTCCCACCGCCACCGGCATGCTCGCGCCCGTAACCTGCTCGAAGAGCAGTGCCGGCCGCGTGGCATCCGGGTAGCGCTCGAAGACGCGCCGCACCACCGCGGCGATCTCCCAGGCCGGATCGACCGGGGCGGCGACCCGGCGCAGCTTGCCGTGCGCTTCGAGCGTCGCCAGATAGTGGCGGAAGTCGTGGTAGGCCAACGAGCCTTCGCCCTCACTCGCGTTCTCTGGCGCGATTCTACGGGCGCGCGAGGTCATGGGCAAGACGAGCGCAGCAGCGGCGCATGGCATAATCTGCCGCGCGTCATTCTCGGCAAGAGGATCGAGCAAGCATGGCTGACGGCCAAGTGCCCCCTGAGCTGGAAGCGCTGCTCCGGGAGACCTATGCCGCCTTCAACGCTAGGGCTATTCACTGCTCTAACGAGCGAGTGAGCAGCGGCAAGCCGCCATCGACTTGAGCGGCCAGCCAGCGGCGCGCGTCGGGCAGGAACACGAAGCCGCGCCGACGTAGCACGTTGAGCGCAGTGTTGCGGAGGGTGG
>DATGMD010000031.1:0-269410 GCA_035293805.1 Chloroflexota bacterium
GTCCAGAATCGTCGCGCGGGCGCAGCTCGCGTCCGCGGGGTCGCCCGGACAGCCATCGCGCGCGATTGGATGCTTCCCGATGTCCCGCGGCCGGTGCGCCGGCTGGTGGCTACAGCGCTCGTCGTGCGGGCAGCCGCACGCACATTGGCGGTCCTCGCCCACGCCCCAGACGGGGAGCACCGGCCAACCGCACCGCTCGGCGTACCAGAGCGCGGCCTGCCCCGTGCTGACGAAGCCGTCACCGTGTTGCGGCATGTTCGTTGGTCCTACACAGAGTACAGTCCCCAGAGTTATCCTCATGATGTTGGTCACCGACACGATGTTCATGGGCTGCCGAATCCAGCATCGCCCGCCAGAGAGCGTCCCATAGGGCAGTTCGCTCCCCGCAGCGCCACTCGCTGCGCACGGTCAGCTCTGCATGCTTGCTCGGTTTCGCGGTGCCCATTCCCTTGCCCATATGAAAAGAGGCCCCCGCACCCCCTATCCCAGGGGCGCAGGGGCCTCTTCGCCGGCCCGAGCACAATATTCGGCCCGCTAGCGTGTCGTAGCAGTCACCTTGATGTCGAACTTGTCACCGCTACGGAAGATGCGGATAGTAATCTCACCTTCCGCCTCGGATATGAACGACTGCCTGGCAATGATCTTCGCGCGCACATCGTCAGCCAGCTTCACAACTTGATCAGTTCGCAGTCGGGCCGCCACCATTCCAACTCCCTGAAAGGCCCCGGTGCCGCGTACAGGCACTGACGGCTGTCGTGCTCGGCCACTTGGCACAGTCCTAAGTAGCCGAAATAGCGCACAAGGGCAGAGATGTTGACGCCGATATCCTCGCAGACCTCATAGAGCGCATCCCAACCTCGCCATCCCAGGTCACCCCGTGCGGCGGCGAGTCGCTGAAACCGAAAGAATGCACGTGACCGTACGAGATCTGCGCCCGCGATCGCCATCGCGAGCGCAGCATTCTCAGCCACGAATTCATGGAGTGGAACCGTCCCACGTTTCACACTGGCAGTTCGGCATACGATCGGCCGCGACTGAGCGAACTCCGCCGGCAGCCCCCTCGGTGTGCGCCACCATCCACACCTGCTCTCCTGAAGTCCCGAGCGATATGTATGCTCTCATGGCACTTGGATACCAGCGCAACCCCTGTGACGTTCTTCACGCCAGGCATGTCCATAACACGCTTATTGATAGTCACGACAACTCTGTTATCGACAATTTCGGCCTGTGCGAATCGATCTAGCGGTAGTACATCCTCAAGCAGACGAGCACCCTGTACATCTTCGATAAGATCATCAATTACATCTTTCATTAGAGGACGAGTGTCCAATCCATTTCGCTTCATGAATTCGTCTAGCAACCACCGACGGTGTTGAATACCGATTCGAAAACATTCATCGCGCGTAGCTCGCGGTGAATGACTCGCGAACATTATCGGTCGCTCCCAGACAGTTCTTGCGCAGCATTGGCCGCGAGGAAGGCAATGACGGCCTCCCGCTGCTCAGGACGCATCCGAGCCATCCTATATAGGACAGCAAATAGCCCGGCCACGTCCTGGTCGGAGAGTCCGAACTGCTGCGCCAATGTCCGACGCAAGTGCGGATCCATATCGTCGACGAGAGCTTGGCCGAAGCCCGGATCGGCCCCTGTCTCGCCAGCGTTGCGATGAAGTGCCGCAGGACTGTCATCGGCGCGGCGCACCAGTCGCTCGAGGATTTCGCGTGGCAGGCAGTCGGCTAGCTCTAGCATCTGCTCCAGATTGCCATCTAGAGCCGCAGCGAGCTTGACAACAGTATCCGGATTAGGCAGGGCGCTATCGTTCTCGATTCGAGAGAGGTGGGACACAGAGAGACCGGTCGCGCCGGCGAGGTCTTGAAGCTGCCAGCGCTTCCGTCGCCGCATGCGGCGCGCGTATTCACCGAAGGTCAAAGGCGTATCCACGCCTTGATTATCTCTCTAGTTGCGCTCCATGTCAATCCTTGCTGGCAGCAGCAAGATCACTATTCACACGCTGCAACGAGAACGTGATCTCGAACGGAACGCCAGCGACTGCAGGAGTGTTTAGCGTCCTGACACTTGCATCGGCATGATAACGTGGAGATAGCCGTTCTGGTCACCCACCGGCCGGATCACGCCGGGGCTGGAGGGACCGGTGATCTCCAGGGCGGCCTGCGCGGTGCCGATCGCTTCCAGCGCGTCGCGCAGGTAGCGCCCGTTGAACGCGATCTGCGCCTCACTGCCCTCGACGCTCGCGTCGACCTCGCCCGCATTGTCCCCTACCTCAGACGAGGTCGCCGTCACGTTCAGGCGGCCCGGCACCAGCTCCTCGGGACCGGGCACCACGTCCAGCCGCACGATCATCGAGTTGTCGCGGGCGAACACCGACGCGGCGCGCGTCGCGCGGAGAAACTCGCTCGTGTTCACGACGGCGCGCGTGTTGTGCTGGCGCGGGAGGATCTTGTGGTAGTCGGGGAACTGGCCCTCGATGAGCCGCGACACGATCTCGGCGCGGGCGGCCTGGCGGAACATGACCTGGTTCTTCGTCGGCGTGGCCGCGATCTCGACCTGCTCTTCGCCGTCGGTCAGCACGCGGGCCACCTCGGTCAGCGTCTTCGCGGGCACGATCATCTGCAGCGGCGTGGAGGGCTGGCCCCCCTCCACGGGCACGTCGGTCAGCTCGGCGCTGCGCACGGCCAGACGGAAGCCGTCGGCCGCTGCGAGGGTGAGCTGGCCGTCTTTCAGCGTGAACAGCACGCCCGACAACACCGGGCGGCTGTCGTCCGGCGCTGCGGCGAAGACCACCGACTGGATGCACTCGCGCAGCATCGCCGCGGGCAGGGCGTAAGGGACGGCGTCGGCCACGCCCGGGATGCGCGGGAAGTCCTCGGCGTCGATGCCTTTGATGTTCGCCGCGAAGCGCCCACAGGTGAGGTGCATCGTGTGGCCCCGCGTCGTCAGCGCCATGTCGATGCGGTCGTCGGGCAGGGAGGAGACGAAATCGGCGAGCAGGCGGGCAGGGAGCGTGACGGCGCCCTCGTCGTCGACGTGCGCGCCGACCCAGTAGCTGATCGCCATGTCCAGGTTCGTGGCGGCCAGCTTGAGCTGCCCGCGATCCGTCGCCAGCAGCACGTTGCCGAGGACGGGCAGCGTGCTCTTCGACGGCACCACTCGGCCGACGACGTTCAGCCCTTCTAACAGATTGCTCTTCAAGCAGGAGAGCTTCACGACCGCCTCCTCCGCATCGCCCGCGTAACGTCGCTCGCCTTGGCGCGGCCCACTCCGCCGACCGCCCGCGGCCGCTCGGGCCCGGTCGCGCCTGGCTTGGAGTCAGTATAGCAGCGGCCCGGAGTCGATACGAACGTTCTCCTCGGTCACAACGGAGTAACGGCCAACGCCCCAGCGCGGGCCACGGCCAAGGCACATCCCAGCAGGTGCTCGTAAAGAGGACCGGCGGGCCTGCCGGCAACCCCAGCCAGGGCACCGGGGCTGGCTGCTCATCGCGGACGGCGCGCCCTTTGGCGTCCTATGACTAGCGCGAAAATACGTTGACGTCACGGTAGGCCGCCTGGCTACGTTCGCCCGGGGGCGCGCCGGCTCCCAGCAGGATCCCGCCCCACGAACTCCGCTCATCTCGGGCGTCCAAGACCTGCTCGCCATTCACGAGCACGCGCAACAGCGAGCCATCTGCAATCACTTCTACGCGGTTATAGGCGGACCCCGGGTGCATCTCGGCCTGTGCTTCGGCGATGTGAATATAGCTGGTCCGCCCTTCCTGATTGAAGATGTAGTTAAGGCTCACGTTCCCGAGCACGGGGTCCAGATTCACTGTATAGCAATCGTTCGTCTTGGCAGAGGCCTGAGAGATATTGCAGCGCACGGCGATCGACACTACGCGCGTCGGCGCCGGCTCAACGACTCGCCCCTCTACCGCCAGGGCAAAGTCCTTGTACACCGTCCGATCGGTATCGCCCACGCCGCAAAGATCCCGCGGGTCCGTCGACAGCTTCTGAATATGATAGGCTCCCTCCTGATACTGGCCGATGCACTGTCCCGGAACCTCTCCCTCAGGCCAGCTCGGATTGGTGCCGTCGAGCGCCTCGTGGAACAACAGGCTGCCAGCAGGTTGGGGACAGGGCCGGACCGTCACGTTCGTGGCCGCCGCCCCAAAGTCTGCGGACTCCCGGCGCCAACCGAAGGCGGTGACGTTGTAATTGCCGGCCGGGAAGGTGCACGTTTCCCAGCCGAGAGTGAATCCTGTCGGAAGATAGCGCTCGTCGCCTAGCAGAGTGGCGATGTCGTCCCGCCGCCATCCATACTGGGCAAACCCCAGGGGGTTACCCTCGCCTCCCCCCAGCCAGACCTGGAGATTACCCGGATCAATGCCCGGGCCATCGGCTCGAAGGTCGGCCGCCCAGCCCCGAATCGTTGTCCGCCCACTCACCGGCACCGCCGCTTGCGGCTCCTCGATAGCGATTGCCACGTCGCTCCCTTGGTCACGAGCGGCGGCGACGGCGGCCTCCACGGCGGTTGCCGCCTCGGTTTGAGCCATAAGGGGCGACTGGGCAAGAGGAATCGACAGACCTATGGTGAGGACTACCAGCATACCCCGGACGGCGATAGAGCTAGGTCGAACGTTCGCCATGGCAGCCTCCTCTCCGCGCCGAGCTGCAGTTCAGCCAGGGACGGGCGCTAGCGGCACCAGCGTCTCAGGCATGCGGCTGTTGTAGCTTGTCCCCCCCAGCATGGCAAGTGGTCCACGACGGCTTGACGCTTGGCGCGCGAGACGCGCGGAGGGGCGGCGACGCCGGTCGGCGTCGCCGCCCCTCCTGCTCCAATACGGGGTCGCGGCCCTCGTGCGAAGAGGCGCTAGGCCCGCACGGGGACGGGCGGCATGCGGCTCTCCGCGCCGGTCTTGCGTAGCTCGGCCTCGAAGATCTCGCGGATGCGCGGGTCCTCGTCCTCGTACTCGATCTGCCGGCCGCCCTCCTTCACGCTGACGTCCATGCCCATGAACGTGGCCCGCTTGTCAGCCGTGAAGGGGTAGCGCAGGCCACCGTAGGCCACCGCCAGGTAGCGCGAGGGTTGCGGGCTCTTGTTGAAGTGCTGGTGGAACTGGCGGTCGGCGGGCGCGTAGACCGCGCCGTGCTGCCAGTCGAAGCGGTCGAAGTCCCGGTCGCCCTCGTACCAGAAGAGGCTATAGCCCTCGCCGGTCACCGGGAAGATGTGGAAGTCGGCCGTGTGGCGGTGAGCCTTCTTGTAGGTGCCCACGGGCATCTCGGAGACGTGCGCGTGCATCGTGCCGTCGGCCAGCACGAACATCATGTTCGAGCCGCCCGCGCCCCGCTCCTTCCACTCGTGCAGCTTGAAGGTGCGCAGGTCGGGCACGAAATTCGTCTCCCACATGTGGCGGCCGGGCCGCATGGGGATGAACTCCCCCTCGCCCCGGAAGTACCGCTCGTCGCCGATGCGCTCCTGGAAGGCCCACGGGTTCTCGAAGATGAACGGCTCGTTGTGGAAGGCGTTGAGCATCATCGGCAGGTTGGTGGTGCTGGCGAAGCGAGCCGGCTTCTGCCCCTGGCCGTTGAAGTGCTGGTAGCGCGTGTTGAGCGGGATGGCGATCAGGCTGCCCGTGCCCCACTCGAAGTGGTGACGATGGCCGTCGGGCGACTCGACCACCGTGCTGCCGCGCCCGTCCAGCACGTAGATGACTTCCTCGAAGAGGTGCCGCTGCGGCTCGGTGTGGCCCCCCCCCGGAATCTCACACACGTAGACGTTGAGGAAGTCGCCGCGGCCCACGCAGTGCACGAACGCGCCCCGCGCGCCCATGCGAGCCCACGGCTGGGTCTCGACCGCGAGCAGATTCACGCCGAATCCTTCGACGATGGGGATATTCTCGCGCGCCGCCCACTCTAGGTAGGGGTCGGTGAGGAATTTCGGCTGCTGTGCCGCCATGTATCGCGCCTCCTCGCGTGATGTGTGCCGCGCGCCCCGCGGCGCCACGCGGCCGACGGGGCGGGCGCCCCGTACTCGTTGCGGTCGAGCAGTAGCCCCAGGGCGGGACTCTACCTAATAGAGTACCACCCCCTGCCCACACCCTACCAATCGCCGCCGCCCGACCGGTCACGGCCACCGCTAGCGCCGCCCGCCACGCGCGGCATACACTCCCGACAAGCGCTCGCGCCGTGCGACGGTGGCGCCGAGCGTGCGCCCCCCGTGCCGCAGGGACACCATTGCGCCGGCCCGGCCGACGCGGCCGCCCGGGCCAGGGAACCGAGTGTGACCAGAAGCAAGCGCTTACAGGCCGGATGGCGGCGGGCGCTGGCGCTCGCGGCCCTCGTGGCCCTCGCCGCCACGACGCATCCCGCTGGCGCGGCGCCAGCGCCGCAAGAGCAGTGCGGGCCGGCCTCGCTGGCCGCCGACTGGCCCCAGCGCGACCTGCTGCCGCAAGCGCTCCTGCCGGTCGCACGCTGGTATCAGCGCGCCTGGAACAGCGGCTGGGGCCCGCTCGCGGCCACCTATCCGCCCACAGTGCCGCCCGGCGGCTGCGACCCTGTCGCCTGGGAGAGGGCGCGCGTGGTCGCTGTGGCGCGGCGCTATCTCGGGCTGGCCTATCGCCACCACCACGTCCCCGCCTGGGATCCACCGGCGGCGCTCGTCGGGCCGGCCGGGGCCGGCCCGGGGCTCGACTGCTCGAACTTCACTTCCTGGGTGTACAACTACGCGCTGGGTATTCGCTTCACGAGCAACGTTCAGCAGCAGGCGGACGGCCCACTGGCACCGGGCCGCGTGCTGGCGCCCGACGAGCCGTTCGCGCCGGGCGACCTGCTCTTCATCCTGCCCGAGGACCGCGCGGAGGTCTCGCATGTCGTCATCTACCTGGACGACAATACCGTCATCGACAGCCACGGCGCTTACGGGGGCGTGACCGAGCACCCGCGCGGCGGCTGGTACCTGACGCATTTCAGCCACGCGCGCCGCATCGTGGAGCAGGGCAATACTATCGTCGGCGCGGAGTTGGACGAGCAGCCCGGGAAGATCCCCGCGGGCTGAGGCGACGAGTGACCGCCCGGCGGGCGGGAGGGAGGAAGGCCATCATGATCGGCTGTCCGGTGATCGACGGCGACGGGCACGTGACGGAGACAGAGGAGGCGTACCGCGCCCGCCTGCCCGAGCCCTATCGCTCGGCGCGACCGCTTTTCTCGCACGACGGCTGGGACCGCGGCCTCGGCGCGCGCATGGGCCACCGGGTGACCGAGCCGGGGCGCCAACTCGCCGATATGGACGCCGAGGGCATCGACGTGGCGGTGCTCTTCCCGACGTCGGGCCTGGGCATCGGCAACGTGCGCGACCCCGACCTGGCCATCGCGCTGGCCCGCGCCTACAACGACTGGCTGGCCGAGTTCTGCGCCGCGGCGCCCGACCGCCTGAAGGGCGTCGGCATCGTGGCGCTACAGGAGCCCGAGGCTGCCGTCGCCGAGCTGGAGCGCCTGGCCGGGCTGGGCATGGTCAGCGTGCAGGTGCCGACGTGGGTGGCCTGGCGCAAGCTGTCCGACCGCGCGCTCGACCCGTTCTGGGCGGCGGCCGAGCGCCTGAACGTGCCACTGGGGCTGCACACCCAGCCACGCGACGCCGCGGGCACCGATCGCTTCGACAAGTTCCTCGCGGTCCACGCCGTCGCCCACCCCTTCGAGATGATGATCGCTATGACGCAGCTCGTCCTCGGCGGTGTGCTCGAGCGCTACCCGGGCCTGCGCGTCGGCTTCATGGAGGCGGGCGTCGGCTGGGTGCCCTACTGGCTCGACCGGCTCGACGAGGAGTGGGAGAAGCGCGGCGACGTCGAGGCGCCCCTCTGCCTCCAGAAGCCGAGCGCCTGCGTGAAGAGCGGCCGCTGCTACTTCGGCGTGGAGTGCGAGGAGATCACCATCCCCGACGCGATCCGCCACCTGGGCGACCGCTGCCTGCTCTACTCGTCGGACAATCCCCATTGGGACGCCGACTGGCCGCGCTCGGTAGCGAAGCTGCGCGCCCGCCAGGACCTGAGCGACGAGAGCAAGCGTCGCATCCTCTGCGACAACGCCGCGGCGTTCTACAACCTGCCCGTTCGCGAGCTAGCCGCGCAGCCCGCCTAGGCCGGCATCGCCCCGGCACGGTAGCGAAGTAGGCAACAGCGCCGCTGCTCCAGGATGTCCCTGCGGAGCCGGCCGCTTCCCGGCCCGGGAGCGCGGCCGTCTCGGCCGCGTTGCCGCCGCGGACGGCACCGGCCGGCCGCCAAAACGCCACGCGGCGCACCCTGGCGCGCGTTCCCGCCCCGCCGACGCTTGGCGTCTATACCCGGGTATAGGCGCGGACGGCGCGTCACAAATGCCTAACAATGCCAGGGTGGCCCGAGCGCGCGGCCGGCGGCGCTGGCCCGGGCCTCTGCCGGACCGCCATAATCCCCGGGGCGGCGGGCGCGTCGGCGCGCGAGAGGAGCACGGCCGTGGGGCGGGTAGTCGCGCTGGCGAATCAGAAAGGTGGCGTGGGCAAGACCACGATGGCCGTCAGCCTCGGCGCCTGCGCGGCCGAGGCGGGGCTGCGCGTGGCGCTCGTAGACCTCGACCCGCAGGCCACGCTCACGCGCTGGCTCGCGGCGCCTGTCGAGGAGGGCCAACCCACCAGCTACGATCTGGTCGTGCGGCGCGAGGCGACAGTGACGGAGGTGCTGCGGCCGACCGCCTGTGGCTTGCTCGTCGCGCCCGCGACCGTCGACCTGGCCGTGGCCCCCGCCGACCTCCAGCGCGCGCTGCGCGGTGTGGGCCTCTGGCAGACGGCACTGCGGCCCAAGCTCCAGGCGCCCAACGACCTCGACCTGTTGCTGGTGGACTGTCCGCCGTCGCTGGGCGAGCTGACCATGCTGGCGCTCGTCGCCGCCGACGACGTGGCGATCGTCACCAACTGCGAGCTAACTGCCTTCGACGCTATGCAGGACTTAATTGCCTGCATCGACCTGGCGCGCAGCCCCGGCCTGAACCCCGACCTGCGGAGCCTGGGCATCCTGCCGACGATGTACGACTCGCGCTCGCTGCACTGCCGCCAGGTGTTGCAGCTGCTGCGCACGCACTATCCGGACGCCGTGCCAGAGACGGTCATTCGCCGCACGATCAAGCTCGCCGATGCCTACGCCCGCAACGTGCCGATCACGCAGTACGACCGCAACGGAGAGGTCACTGACGCCTTCCGGCGGCTCGCGCGGGAGGTGCTCTATGTCGCCCAGCCGGCCTGACATCCTCGGCGCGCGCGGCGCCGCCCGCCCGCTCAAGCGCCTCGACGCGCATCTCGCGGCTGGCGTCCCCCAGGCGCCGGGCCTGCGCGAGGTGCCGGTGGCCGAGCTGTGGCTGCGCCACCAGCCGCGCAAGCTGGTGCCCGACGCCGTGCTCGACGCGCTCCTCGCCGCCGACCGCGCCCAGCCCGCCGCGCTGTTGGCCGAGCTTGAGCGCCTCGCCGCCGAGCCCGGCTCCGTGTACGCCGCGACCCTGCAGGGCCTACACGAGCTGGCCGCGACCATCCGCGTACACGGCGTGCTGGTGCCTATTCGCCTGGCACGCATCGACGACCGGTACGTAATCGAGGAGGGGCACCGGCGCTCCCTCGCCACGCTGCTCGCGGGCCTCGACCGGCTGCCCGCCGTCGTCGCCGACAGCGCCTCGGAGCTGTTGCTGGCCGCGCGTCAGTTCGTCGCCAACGACCAGCGCGCGGACCTGTCGGCGCTGGAGAAGGCCGCCTGGCTGCGTGACCTCATGGCGAAGGCCGACCGCGAGCTTCGGCTGCGCCAGGGCTGGCCGCTCGACGAGCCGACCTTCGCGGCGCTGTTCGAGGGCGTCGAGGACGAGGCCGGCCCTCAGCCCGACCCTCTCCCAGGGGGAGAGGGGGAGGGACGACAGGGACACGCTCACCTCGGCCCGCTCGCAGGGGGCCAGGGAGAGGCCGACCTGCATGCCAGCCGCCTCCCGGACAAGGCCGCGGACGCTATCTCGCGCTCCGGCCCTCTCCTTGAAGAACAGGGCGAGAGCGGCGGGCGGGCGCCGGTCGCCGGGGCGAACGGGGCGACCGTACACGAAGCGAGCCGGGCCGACCCCCGCTCCCCCTGGGAGAGGGCGGGGGTGAGCGCCGGGCCAGGGCTGCCCGACCGCGCGGCGCTGGAGGCGCACAAGGGCGAGGTGCGCGCGCACGTGCTGAGCCTGACGGGGCTGTCGCTCGGGCGCTACTACCAGCTGCGCCAGCTCAACCGCCTCTGTCCGGAGGCGCGCGAGCTGGCCGCCGGGCTCACCGAACGCCATCTCCGCCCGGTCGTCGTGCTGCCGCCCGAGGGCCAGGTGCTGGTGGTCCGCGCTGTCCTCGCGCACCAGGTGCCGGCCAACAAGGTGCCCGCGCTGGTGCGGGCGCTCGCCGACGGCGGCGAGTCGGCACTGCGTCGCGCGCTGGCGGCCCTCGGCCTGCCCAGCCCGCGTGGCCGCGTGGCGTCCAGCTACAGTCGGCTGCAGCCGGTGCCCGCCGACTGGGCCGAGCGCGTCGCCCTGGTGGGGCAGGAGCTCCGCACGATCAAGGCGCCCCGCGCCCGGCGCACGCGCCTAGCCCAGCTCGCGGAGCAGGCCGAGCGTCTGGAAGCGGTCGCCGCCGCCTACCGCGCCATCCTCCGCGACCATGCCTTCGACCGGGGCGCGGACGGCCGCGACGACTGCTGAGCGCCCCGCCGCTCGACCCGCTCGAAGTCCCCCGTCTCTATACCCGGGTATAATGGCCTATCGTCCGATCCCGCAGCCGCCGCACGCGAGCGGCGCTGCCCGCAGCACCTTGGACTCGGCACTTGGAGGAGCCGTGGGCCTGATCGACTGCCACGCGCACCTGATGCCGCCGGCGCTCATGGACCCGTACCGCGCGCTGACGGCCAGCACCTACTTCGGCCGCAGCATGTGGGCCGACCCCGGCTTCACCGAGATCGAGCGCCATGTCGAGCTGATGGACCGCTACGGCGTGGACACCGAGGTGCTGGAGTACGGCGCCTTCATCCCGACGGCGGCGAAGGCTGCCGGGGTGCCCATGATCGAGGCCGTGCGGGCGGTGAACGAGTACGCCGCCAACGCCGTGAAGGCGTTTCCCGGCCGCTTCGTGGCTGCGGCCGCCGTCGATCCCTTCGGCGGCGACGAGGCGATGCGCGAGCTGGACCAGGCGGTCGAGAAGCACGGGCTATTTGGCATCTCGCTGGCCACGAACATCGACGGCCGCCAGCTCGACGACCCCGCGTACGAGTCCACGTTCGCCCGCGCGCGCGACTGGGACATGCCGCTCTGGATCCATCCGGGGCTCGTGCCGCGCGCCTGGCAAGAGGCCCTCGGCCTCCAGAACCGCTACCTGAACAGCGGCATCGGCTTCCTGCTCGACGACACGCTCTGCATCATCAAAATGATCACCGCCGGGGTCTTCGACCGCTGGTGGGGCGTGAAGTTCGTCTTCTGCCAGCTCGGCGGCTTCCTGCCCTTCACCATCGGCCGCTTCGACCAGCAGCTCTTCTTCGAGCGCCGGCTGTGCGAGCAAGAGGGCAAGCCGCGCCCGGAGTACTTAGAGCGCCGGGTGGCCGACTACTGCCAGGCGTTCTATGTGGACACGCACAGCACCGACGCCGCGGCCATCACCTGCGCGCTGGCCTGCATGACGGCCGACCGCATCGTGTTGGGCGGCGATTATCCCGTGTCTGGCCCCGAGGTCGGCCTGGCCTACACGCTCGGCCAGCTCGACAAGGTGGCGCTCTCAGACGCCGACCGGCAGAAGATTACGCACGACAACGCCGCCTGGCTGCTGAAGCTGAGCTGACGCGAGCGCCCCGCGCGGGCAGGAGGCGCGGGTAGTCTCGCAGCGCGACAAGGGGGAGACCCGTGCAAGCCAGCCGGTGGCGGGGCGCGCTCCTCGGCGTGGCGACAGCCGGCGCGGTGGCGCTGCTCGTGGGCGCGCTGCCGGTGCGCCCGGCGGTCCACGCGCAGAGCGACACGCCCGGGCCGTACGCCGGCCCGCTTGTCGACGCACACGCTCACCTGGAAGCCTCGACGCCCGTGAGCGTCGATCTGCTGCTTGCGCTGTACGACGCCGTGGACGTGCGCGGCGCGTGGCTGTTCGGCGTGCCCTGGTCGGTCGCCACCAACGCTTGGGAGCGCTTTTCCGACCGCGTCGTGCCGTTCCTCGCCGAGGGCTACGCCGACACCCTCGGGCCGGCTAGCTCGTACCGCAATCCGGAGGGGCTGGACGAGCTGTTGCGCGGCGGCTACGTGCGTGGCCTGGGCGAGATGATCCTGCGCCACGCGGCCTTCCGGCTGGGCGAGAACGTCGGCGGTGGCGCCTGGCCGCGGGTGGACGTGGCCGCCGACGACCCGGCTCTCGCGGGCGCTTACGCCGTCGCCGGACGGTACGGCGTGCCCGTGGTGGTCCACCAGGAGGCGGCGTACGCCGACGAGCTAGAGCGCGCGGTGGCGGCCGCGCCCGGCACGACCTTCGTCTGGGCCCACGCCGGCCACGGGCCGGCAGCTACCCTGCGTCCGCTGCTGGCCCGTTACCCGAATCTCTACGCCGACCTCTCGGCACGGACGCCCTGGCTGGGGCCCGGCACCGTGATCACGCGGGCCGACGGCTCGCTGCAGCCCGAGTGGGCGGCGCTCCTCGCCGAGTACCCGGACCGCTTCCTCATCGGCTTCGACCTGTTCGCCGCGGGCCATTACCGCCTCGCGTACCTGCAAGACACGGTCGGCTACTACCGCGCGCTGCTCGGCCACCTCGACCCGACCACAGCCGAGCGGATCGCGCACGCGAATGCCGAGCGGCTGGCGCCGTTCCTCGGCCCCGACGCCGGGCGGTGAGCCCACGGCCGGCGCCCGCGCGGCGGCCATGAGGGGAGTAGTGCGTGCAACTGCCGCCCGCTAGCGGGCCACGGATTCACGTCGAGCCAGCACCGCCCGCGTCGGGGCCGGGGCCAGGACGGTGGCGAGTGGCCTGGCAGATCACGAACGAGAGCGACCGGCCGCTGCAGCTTCTCGCCGCCTGGCTGCCGCATGGCCGCTTCCGCGCCCCGGAGCGCGCCCTGGAGCCGCCAATGAGCCTGCGGCCCGGCGAGAGCGGGCGGCTGGACCTCCGGGCCGCGTGGCATGAGGCGCCCGGCACCGTTGTCGAGAACACCTTCGTCATCTTGCGGGCGCTATGGGGCGACGAGCCGTGGCGACTCCTCGTGCGGCTGTTGATCACCGCCGACAGCCAGGGCGCCCCGGCGAACACGATCGAGCTGATCACAGCGCACCCGATCGGCTTCTCGCGCTGACGCTGCGCCCGCGCCACGGCACGGCTCCGTGGGGCGGCGTCGCCGCGCCACGGAGCCCGGGCAGCGGACGAGCGGTGCACGGTGACGGGCGAGCCTGCTGTTCCTGTCGCGGGCAGCCGCTGAGCGGCTGCGGCGCCGCGTGCTAGAATAGCCGGCGATTCCGCGCCGGAGGGACGAGCCGTGCCGATGCCAGAGCGCGACCGCTACGTCATGCAGCGCATGCGCGGCTGATTCAGCAACTGAAGCGGTGACTTCGAGGAGACCACGGGCATGGTCTCGAGCGCGGTCAACATGGAGCTTCAGGAGCTGCTCGACACCCTGGAGCGGTTTCGGCGTGACTACCGCGACAACCCCGAGTATCAGGCCCTCCGCGCTGCCCTCCCCGCCGACTGGCCGCTGTAGGCACGGCCCACCCGCGCCGCTCGGCCCGCCATCTCGTAGGGCGTGTTCACCGGCTTCGCGCGTGACTAGGCCGACGCCCCGGGGGCGCGGCCATCCCGGCCGCCTTTCTGGCCCGGCCGGCGCCGGCCGGGCGGGCGAGATGCCGGACGGCAGCGCCGCTTCGAGAGGGACCGTCAGCCGCGCTGCGGGGCGGGCAGCCGCACCTCCGGCTGGCGCAGGTGCAGGGGGCCGGTGCCGGCCCAGAACTCCCGCCGGCCCGTGATCGCCTGGACATGGCCGTCCCACTCCAGGGTAAACGCCGTGACCCCGAGCTGTACCGCGCGGCGCACGCGCTCCTGGGTTGCGGCGTCGGTCGCGTAGCGGCAGATCGCCTCGATCTGGTGCGCGCCGTGGCTGTCGTCCTGCTCGGCGTGGATGTAGTACGTCTCGGTCGCACGCGGCGAGAAGCCGTAGTAGCCGATCAGCTCGCGGTACACCTGGGCCGCCACGCCGTTGCGCCCGCCGTGCTGCTGCTCCACGAACGCGAGCAGTGCCAGCCCCTCGAGCGCCGAGCGGCGCTGGCAGGCGCCCACGATCATCTCGATCGCCGCCATCGTGCCCGGCGCGGCGTCGGCGGCGTCCGCCTGCTCGCGGGTGATGCCGCCCTCCTCCAGGAACTGCAGGACGATGTCGACGTGGGTGCGCTCTCCGCCCAGCTCCTCCATGAAGTTGTCGAGCACGGTGTCCATCAGGCCGTACTGCTTGGCCTCGACGGCGTTCACGGCGATGTAGCCAAAGAAGATAGGATTGGTGCGCACCCGCAGGTAGTGCTGCACCTCGCCCAGGATGATCTGCTCCCGCGTCCAGCGATGCTGCAAGATGCCCTGGAACCACGGGTGCTCCAGCATCGGCACCTCGTCCGCGTACGTCCATAGCTCGGCCACGAACTGGTCCGCGGGCAGGACTGCTCCGTTATTGGGCGACGTCATGTTTCACCTCCCGGGGATCGACTTGCCATTCACCAGAGCCGCCGGCTGAGCAGTCGGGGACTCCACTCGGACCCGCCACAGCCCGAAGCCGATGATTCGCGCGGGTAGGTCGCGGAGGATCGGCACGCGCTGCACCCACGACGGGACCGCGGCGCCGCCCTGGGCCGCGGTGGCGAGGACGCGGCGCTGCACGAAGTTCTGCAGCGTCTGAATCACGAGCGTGGGCAACTCGCGCTCCAGCTGGATGCGGACGAGCGGCGCGGTACCCACGTGGCCAGCGCGCAGCGGGCCTGCCAGCAGGTTCGCGGCCACCACGGCGTCCTGGATCGCGTAGTTGATGCCCACGCCGCCAACCGGCGACATGACGTGCGCCGCGTCGCCGATCAACAGCAGGCCGGGCCGATACCAGCGCCGCACGCGGCTTGCTTCCACGGACAGCAGCGACACCTGGCGCCAATCGGTGAGCCCGCTCGTGATGCTCTCGCCTAGCTCGGGGACGAGCGCACACAGCTCCGCCTTGAAGGCGTTGAGCCCGGCCGCGCGCAGGCGCTGGTAGCTGCCCTTCGGAAACACCCAGCCAAGCTGCCAGGCGTCGTGGCGCGGCAGGATCGCCAGGATGTGCCCGTGTCCCACGCGCCCCAGGCCCAGCTCGGGCGGGGTCGCGCTCCGCGGCACGCGAAACCACAGCACGTCGATCGCCTGCGCGAACCGCTCGGGCTCTATGCCGGCCAGGCGGCGCACGGTGGAGAAACGGCCGTCCGCGCCGACGGTTAGCGCGGCGCGCAGCTCGTGCGGCGCCCGGTCCACCTCGTAGCGCACACCGCGCACGACGCCGTCTGCCACGATCAGCTCGCGGACCGTGGCGCCGAGCCGCAGGTCGAAGCCTGCATAGCGCCGCGCCTCCTCGACCACGAGGGGGAGAAACTCGGCCTGCGGCAGGAGCGCCACGAAGGGAAACGGCGTCGGCAAGCGGCTGAAGTCGGCGGTGAAGACCGTGCGGCCGTCGATGGTGAGAGTCGCCTGCCGTAGCTCGGCGTGCGGCAAGGCCAGCACGCGGTCCGCCAGCCCGATCTGGTCGAGTATCTCCAGCACCGACGGGTGGAGGGTGTCGCCGCGGAAGTCGCGGTCGAAGTCGTGGTGCTGCTCCAGCAGGGTGACACGGACCCCCTGGCGCGCGAGCAACAGCGCCAGCAGCGCGCCGGCTGGTCCGCCGCCGACCACGCAGCAGCCGGTGTGAGACGTCTCGACGTGGGCCGCCGGGGCGATTCCGCTGCCGATCGGATGGTCGGGCGCTGGCTCACCAATGGCCGCGCGGGCGCCCGCGCGCTCGGCTCCCGCCTCGGGTTGCTCGCGTGCCATCGGCCCTCCCGCGCCCCGCCGACGCGGGCGCGCTCTGCCTGATGTTAGCACGCGGCGCGCCCGCGGGCGGGCCAGCCCCGCTCCCGGCAGCTGCAGGGCGAAGACGCTGTTCCGAGGATCGGCGATCGGCGCGCCGCGGGTGATCGGGGCGAGCCAGGCACGAAGGATGCGTAAGAGCGGGAGACACATAAGCCATCTCGCATTGCCGCGAGGGGCATATGAGCAATGTAAGTGAGTATCTGCGGGGATTGCCCCCCGCCCAACAGCGACAAGTCAGGGAGCGGGTCACGGCCGCGGTGCTGGCCGTCGAGCTGTGTCGGCGGTGTGTGGAATCGCCGGGCGCGCAGTCCGACACCGTGTCCCAGTTCCGGCAATACCTGCGCCAGGCGGTGCAGGCCCTCCAGACCGTCGACAGGGGGCTGCCGGAGGATGCCTGAGGGCGCTCGCACTCGGTGCGCGGCCGCCTCCGGCCGGCACGGGCCCGCTAACGTCCCGGCGGTGCGCAGTAGCGCTCCACCAGCGCTAGCAGCTCGCCGACGTCGAACGGCTTGCCGAGCGTCGCCACGGCGCCCAGCGCGGCGCCCTCGCTGCGCGCGTGAGGGTCTGCGCTCAGCGCGATGATCGGCAGGTCGGGCCGGGCGGTCAGCGCGTGCTGCAGCACGCGCCCGCCGGGAATCCCCGGCAGCATCATGTCGAGGAGGACCAGCTCGAAGCGCTCAGCCGCGTCGTGGCGGTCGCTCAACCAGGCGAGCGCGGCGGCCCCGTCGCGGGCCAGGGCGACAGCGTAACCCTCGTCGCGCAAGAGCGCCACCAGCAAGTCGGCCACCGCCGGCTCGTCCTCGACGACCAGGATCCGGTAGGACCGGGCAGGGGTCACGGCGCTGCTCTCCCGCGGACTCGGACAACGGAATAACCGGCTGGCCTGCACGAACTGTGCCCGGCGCGGTTGACGCACGGCCGCCTTGCGCCCAATCGCAACCATCAGGCGCGCGTCTGGCGCCGAGAGCGGGAGACCGGGCCGGGCCCGCCTGGGACTGGCAGCCCTCTGGCCGCCGGGGCAACGGCCAATCGGCACACGGGCCGCCAGGGCCTTACGATACACCGTGGCGCACGGCGCTCCGCGGTAGTAGGGGCCACCAGGATAGGTCGAGCCTGTCTAGCAAATGGCGTCAGCCGGGACCAACGGCTCCACGGGCGCCGGGAAGCGGTCCGCCAGGCGCTGCACCTCGGCGCGGCAGCGCGCCACGTTCGCCTCGTCGGGCTGCGTGATCGCCGCCACGAGCAGGCCCGCGATCGTGTCCATCTCCGCCTCGCCCATGCCGCGCGTCGTGAGGGCCGGCGTGCCGAGGCGCAGGCCGCTGGTCTGCATCGGCTTGCGCGTGTCATACGGAATCATGTTCATGTTGGTGACGATGCCCGCCGCCTCGCAGCGCACCGCTGCCTCCTTGCCGGTGACGTCCACGGGCGTCAGGTCGACCAGCACGAGGTGGTTGTCGGTGCCGCCCGAGACGAGCCGTAGACCGCGCTCGGCGAGCCCGGCTGCCAGCGCCTGGGCGTTCCGCACCACTTGCTGCTGGTAGGCGCGGTACTCGGGGGTCATCGCCTCGCGCAGCGCGACCGCCTTGGCGGCCGTCACGTGGTCGAGCGGGCCGCCCTGCATGCCCGGGAAGACGGCGCTGTCCACCTTGCGCGCGTACTCGGCGCGGCAGAGGATCATGCCGCCGCGCGGGCCGCGCAGCGTCTTGTGCGTGGTCAGCGTGACGACCTCCGCGTACGGCACAGGGCTCGGGTGGACGCCCGCGGCCACGAGGCCGGCGATGTGCGCCATGTCGACGAGCAGGTAGGCGCCGACCTCGTCGGCGATGCTGCGGAAGGCCGGGAAGTCGATGATGCGGGGATATGCCGTCGCGCCGGCCACGATCATCCGCGGCCGCTCGCGGAGCGCGATCTCCCGCACCTGGTCGTAGTCGATGCGCTCCGTGTCGCGGCGCACACCGTAGTGAACGAAGTGGAACAGCTTGCCCGAGAAGTTGACCGGGCTGCCGTGCGTCAGGTGGCCGCCCTGGGACAGCTCCATGCCGAGGATCGTGCTGCCCGGGTCCAGCAGGGCGAGGTAGGCGGCCATGTTGGCGGGCGAGCCGGCGTGGGGCTGCACGTTTGCGTGGTCGGCACCGAACAGCTCCTTGGCGCGGGCGATGGCGAGCGCCTCCACGTCGTCGATGTAGCTGTTGCCCTGGTAATACCGCTTGCCCGGATAGCCCTCGGAGTACTTGTTCGTCAGGACCGAGGCCATCGCCTGGCGCACGGCCACCGACGCGTAGTTCTCCGACGCGATCATCGGCAGCGTGTCCTGCTGACGGGCCGTCTCGGCCGCCAGGATGCGCGCCACCTCCGGGTCGACTGCCGCTACGTCCCGCGTCTCCGCTCGTACCGCCACGGGTCTCTCCCTTCGCCTCGGGCCGCCCCGGGGCCCTGCCCCGCCCGCTCCGCCGCGCGGGCCGGGCGCGCATCACGCCACGGCCCGTTACTGTCAGTATACCGGCCGCTCCTAAATACACGCGAGTCGGTGCCCACGTGACCAGGTGGGTATCGCCCGCGGGCGATACCCACCTGGTGGCGCGCAGGACGCGCGGCGAGCTAGCTGGACCGGCGGCGCAGGGCGCGCGCGGCGCCGATCAGCGCGAGGGCGGCCAGGCCGCCGCCGACCAGCAGCACGCTGTCGGCCTCGGGGATGATCGGCACCCCGCCCGGCGGGAGGCGCAGCGGCGCGCCCGAGGGGCCTCCCGCGGCCAGCGCGCTCGGCGGCGGTGGCGGCAGCGGCGGCTGCAGTCCCGGCGGCGGAGGCGGCGGTGGCGGGAGCAGCGGGGGCGGCGGGAAGGGTGGCGGCACCTGCGGCCCGGGCGGGAACGGCGGCACCGGTGGCACCGGCGGCACCGGCGGCACGGGCACGCCGCCGCAGACGAGGGTGCCCTGCGCCAGCGTAATCACCTGGCCGCCCACCGGGTTGTTCGCGGTGAGCGTGACCAGGCCCGCCGTGGCCGGCACGCCGGTGAGCGTGGTGTTGATCGTCACGGGCGCCCCCACCGGGCCCGTGCCCGCGGGCGTGCCGATCGCGGTCACGTTGCCAGTGGTCGTCGGGATGCTGAGGGTCGGCGTCGAGCCGGGCAGGAGGCCGACGATCGTCGCCGTCACCGTGAACGTGTTGTTCGCCGTCGGCGTCAGCGTCACGGTGCCGCTCACCCCGGTGCCGTTTAGCGGCGTCAGGTTGGCGGTGATCGTCGTGCAGCCCACCGGTACGCCGCCGCCACCGCCCGTCAGCGTGCCGAGGGCGACGAGCTGCCCGGCGACGGGCGTGTTCACCGTCACGGCCACCAGGCCGTTCGCCAGCGGCACACCCGTGAGCGTCTGCGTGATCGTCAGCGGCACGCCCGCTGTCGCCGCCGGGCCGACGGCCGTGACCACGGCGCCAGTCGTGGGGATGATGAGGGTGGGGACCTGGCCGGCGGTGAGGCCGTTCAGGGTCGCCGTCACCGTGAAGGTGTTGTTCGTCGGCACGCCCAGGGTCACCGTGCCGCTCACGGGACTACCGTTCTGCGCCGTCAGCGTCGCGGTGGCCGACGTCGTGGTGCCGGTCGGCGTCACGCCGCAGGAGATCGTGCCCTGGCTGGCGAGCTGCCCGGGCCCGGGCGTGTTCACCGTCACCAGCACCAGCCCGTTCGCCACGGGCACGCCGGTGAGCGTCTGGGTGATCGTCACGGGCGCGTTCCCGGTGGCCGCAGTGCCCGTGGTGGTGAGCGGCCCGGTGGTTGCGGGGATGATGAGGGTGGGGATCTGGCCGGCGGTGAGGCCGTTCAGAGTCGCTGTCACCGTGAAGGTGTTGTTCGTCGGCGCCCCGAGGGTGACCGTGCCCGTCACGGCCGTGCCGTTCTGCGCCGTGAGCGTGGCGGTCCCGGTCGTCGTGCAGGCGTTCGTGCCGGTGGTGCTGCCGCTACAGGACAACGTGCCCTGCGCGACCACCTGGCTCGCGCCGCCGACCGGGTTGTTCGCGGACACCGTAACCGTGCCGTTCGTGACAGGGATGCCGGTAAGCGTCGTGTTGATGGTCACCGGAGTCCCGAGCGCCGCGGCTGTACCCGTCGTCGTGACGTTGCCGGCGGTCGTCGGGATCGTGAGGGTCGGGACCTGCCCCGGGAGCAGGCCGCTGATGGTGGCGGTCACGGTGAAGGTGCCGTTCGTGGACGGCCCCAGCGTGACGGTCCCGCTGACTGACGTCCCCTGGGGCACCAGGCTCACGGTGGTCGAGCCGGCGCAGCCCTGCGCGCCCGCGGTGTCCGGTCGGGCGAGCAGCAGGACGAGTGGCACCAGCAGCGCCAAAGTAAGCAGGCCACGCCAGCGCCTCCCGCCATATCCCATATCATGCCTCCTTAAATCCGTAATCCCTGCGAGTTGCTAAGGCGCGATCGCCGTGCTCGATCGCGACCCATCACACGACGATGGATGCTACAATCCTCGACGCCATCCCTTAAAGGGTTAGCTAGTCACGTTCGCGTGACGATGAAGTGGCAAATCCCACCGCCTTCTGCCGTGAACCCAAAACTTTGGTTGACATAGTGCGCGTTCTGGTTGACATAGCGCGGCCCGGCGCCCGCTAACCGGCGCGGAGACGTGAAGCGTGGCTCTGGTGGTTTACCGTGCCGATGCGCCCGCGGCGCCCGCGCGCACCGCACCGCCGGCCGCCCGCGTGCTGCGCGAGCGCCTGGTCGAGACGTTCGAGCGCCACGTGCGCGTCGACAGCGCGTCCGATCGCGGTGCCGCCACGCTGCCCACGACGGCGATGCAGCGCGCCTTCGCCGCGGTGCTCGCCGACGACCTCCGGGGCCTGGGCTGCGCGGACGTGTCGGTGGACGCCTGGGCGAACGTGGCCGGGCGCCTGTCGGGCCGTGTGCCGGGCCGTCCGGTCCTCCTCTCCGCGCACCTCGACGTGGTGGACGCCGCGCCGTGTACGGGTGTCGTGCCGGTGCGCCATCAGTACGCGGGGGGCGACCTGGTGGTGAGCGTCGAGCGGGGGCTGGTCATCCCGGCCGAGCGCCTCGCGGCCTACGTCGGCGACCTGCTCGTCACCAGCGACGGCCGCACCCTGCTCGGCGCAGACGACAAGCTGGGTATCGCCGAGGTGCTCCACGCCGTACGCGCGCTCGTCGTGCAGGACGTGCCCCATCCCGACGTGTACGTCGCCTTCTATGCCGACGAGGAGACTGGCCTGCACGGCGCCAAGCACTTCGACCTGGCGGGGCTGCTCGGCGCCGTGCCGCTGCCAGACGTGCTCGCCATCGAGACCGAGATTCCCGAGGCAGGGAAGATCCTCATCGAGACGTACAACGCCGACGCCGTGACGATCACCGTGGAGGGCCAGAGCAAGCACCCCGCGATCGAGCCCGAGCGCATCGTCAACCCCAGCCTGCTCGTGGCGGAGATCGTCCAGGCGCTGCAAGCCTACCGCCCGCGTGCGGCGGGGGCGGCGGCCTACTTGCTGGTGACCGACACCCGCGCCGACCAGAGCCGTGGCATGGTGCGGCTCATCGCCCGCGCCTTCGACCTGGCCGACCTGGAGCGGCTGCACGCTGCGATCCCGCCGCTCGTGCGCGCGGTGCTCGAGCGCCACTACGCGGCCTATCCCGACCAGCTCGCGCGCGTCGATGCCCTCTGGCGCGCCGAGGTGGTGCGCGAGTATCGCAATCCCCGCCTCGACCCCGACGACCCGCGCGTGCGGCTGGTGGCCAAGGCAGGGCGGGCGGCCGGGTTGCACGTGGAGACAGTGCGCCTGGGCGGCGGCGTGGACGGCAGCGCGCTCGCGGAGCGCGGGCTGCAGGTGGTGACCGTAGGCAATGGCAGCACCTTCAGCCACAGCCTGCTGGAGTTGGCGTCGATCGACAAGGCCCACCAGGTCACCGCCCAGCTCTTCTACGCGGTCCAGCTCGCGTGCAGGCCAACCCGGTAGGCCGCCAGCCGGGGAGCGCGGCCGTCCCGGCCGCCTGGTGCGCTGACGCGGCCCTTGTCGGCGAAGCGCCCGCGCGCCCAGCCTCCCCTGCCCTTCGCCCGACGGCTTGCCTGATCCGGCGCTAAGCGGCTGGCCCGGTTCCAGTACACTTGCGGTCCCCGCCGTGAACGGCGGGCCATGCGACCAGACGCCGGCCCGCCGTTCACGGCGGCAAGGTTTACGACGACCGCGGTCCGCTGCTTAGGACGCGGCCCGCGCGCTCGCGCCGGGCGGCTGGAGCAAGCGCAGGAAGCCGTCCGGGTCCTGCGCGCGGCGCACGACCAGCTCGGCGTGCGCCGGATCGGTGTAGATCAGAAACCGCTCGGCCTCGATCCCCTGGGCGACGATCTCGCCCACCGCGTCCGGCGCCATCGGCGTGATGGTCAACAGTGCCTGCGAGGCCGCCGTGTCGGCCGCCAGCTCGGCTGGCGTGAGGCCCACGACGCGCCCGGTTTCGGACAGGTTCGTGTCAACCGCCGCGGGGCAGACGACGGAGACGCCGATGCCGCGCGGACGGGCGTAGATCGCCAGCGCCTCCGACAGGCCCACCACGGCGAACTTCGACGCCACGTAGGGCGCGCCGGGGCCGGTGAGCGCGTAGAGGCCGCCCATCGACGCCGTGTTCACGACGTAGCCGCTGCCGCGCGCCAGCATGTGCGGCAAGAAGGCGTGGAGGCCACGCACCACGCCGAAGACGTTGACGTCGAACTGCCACTGCCAGTCGGCGACGGCGATCTGCTCCAGCGCGCCGCAGAGCACCACGCCGGCGTTGTTCATGAGCACGTCGACGTGCTCCATCTCCGCGATCGCCAGCCGCGCGAGCCGCGCCACGTCGTCGTCGCGCGTCACGTCGCAGCGCACGGCGAGCGCCCGCCGCCCCAGCGCCTCGACGGCGGCGCGCGCCTCGACCAGCCGCGCCTCGTGGATGTCGGCAAGCACGAGGTCGGCGCCACGCCGCGCCAGCGCCAGAGCGGTGGCGCGTCCAATGCCACTAGCCCCGCCGGTGATGACCGCTACTTTGTCCGCGAGGTCCATTCTCTCTCCAGGCAGTCAGTGAAGTTCGGGCATGACCTCGTGGGCGACTAGCTCAAGCGCCGCGAGGTCGGTCTGGTCGGTGAGCTGGAGCATCGCGCGCTCGACGCCCGCCGCCGCGAGCGCGCGGAGCTGCGCCGCGACCTCGGCGGGCGTGCCGACCACCCAGCCTACCGCCCGCATCGCCTCCGGGATCTCCCCGAGCGACAGCGGCGCCAAGCGCGGCAGGAGCCGCCGCAGCACCTCGCAGCGCGCACCCAGCTCCGCAGCGTCCCGCCCGACGAGCAGGCCGACCGCGACCGACCGCGCGATGGTCGCGGGGTCGCGCCCGATCTCGCGGCAGCAGGCGGCGAGCCGCTCGCTCTTCGCGCGGTACAGCGCCGGGTCCGCGGTCGTCAGGTTCCACTCGTCCGCGTAGCGGGCGACTAGCGGTAGCGTGCGGCGCTCGCCCATGCCGCCGATCAGCAGCGGCAGGCGCGGGCGCTGCCGTGGCTTGGGCTGCAAGTCGGCCCCGTCGAGCTGGTAGTAGCGCCCGACGTAGTGCGCCGGCCCCTCCTCGCAGAGCCGGCGAATCACCTCGATCCCCTCCGCCAGCAGGTCCAGCCGCTCGCGCGCCGGCGGATACGGAATTCCGTACGCCCGGTGCTCGACGTCGTTCCAGCCCGCGCCGACGCCGAGCACCAGCCGCCCGCCGCTCAGGTGATCCACCGCCACGGCCATGCGCGCGAGCAGGGCCGGCGGGCGAAACGTCATCGGGCTGACCAGCGGCCCCAGGCGCACGCGCGTCGTCTCGGCCGCCGCCACGGTGAGGGCCACCCAGCACTCCAGCGACTCGCGCTCGCTGGACGACAGCGACAGGAAGTGGTCGGATAGCCAGAGCGACTCGAAGCCCAGCCGCTCCACGGCCGCGACGATGCGCCGCCAGCGGTCCCAGGTCAGGCCGTCCTCCGTCTCGACCAGCACGCCAAGCTTCATCTACGCCTCGGTCTCTGCTTGCCCCACTCTTGGCCGGCTGCTATCCTCGGCTGATTCTACGAGAGTCGAGCCCGAATTTGAATTCACCGTTTCATCTATATGCCGCCATCGGTGGTCCCGGCCCCCAGGAACACGCGACTCCGCGTACTGGTCCGTCGCGCCCCGGCCCGTGGCGTCTCGCCGCCGGCCTGCTGGCGCTGGTAACGCTCGCCTGCGGGCCGCGCGCCGCCCCGTCGCCGGCCGCTCCGCCCGCCCCGGTCGCCAGCGGCGCGGGCGCGGCCCAAGCGCCGGCCGCCCCGGCCGCGGCCCCCGTGGCGGCGCCCGCGCCCCCGCTAGCGCCAGACCGCATCCGCGTGAGCTACTCGGCCACCTCGTTTGCCTTCCTGTCGATGTTCGCGGCCCAGGACCAGGGTTTCTACGCGCGCCAGGGGCTCGACGCCGAGCTGGTGCAAGCGGCGGCCACGGTCAGCATCGCCGGCATGGTGAACGGCGACGTGGACTTCAGCATGTCGCTCGGCTCGCTGGCGCGGGCCGCGGCCAAGGGCCTGCCGGTGCGCGTGCTGGAGGAATCGGGCACGGCACCGCAGCTCTACCTCGTCGCGCGCCCCGAGATTCGCAGCCTGGCCGACCTGCGCGGCAAAGTGTTGTCGCCCATCTCGATGGGCGGCACGAACAGCCAGACGGCCACGCTGCTGCTCCGCAAGCACGGCGTGGACCCGCAGAGCGTCCAGCTACTCGCCGGTGGCGACGCGCCGCGCCAGCTCGAGATGCTGCGCCAGGGCCAGATCGACGCGGCGCTGATCTCGCCGCCCTACCCGCTCGTCGCCCAGCGCGAGGGCTATCCGCTCCTGGCGAACGCCCAAGAGGAGATCGCCCTCGCCTTCACGGGCATCACCGCCTCGCTGGATACGCTCGCCCAGCGCGGCGATCTCGTGCGGCGGACGATCCGCGCGGAGATCGAGGCGCTGCAGTACCTGCACGCCGACCGCGAGGGGACGATCCGCCTCATGGAGCAGCGCTTCAACAGCGAGCCCGACCTAGCCGCCGCGGCCTACGACCAGATTATCGGCGCCTTCACGACGGACGGCACTGTGAGCCGCGAGGGCGTGGACAACGTGATGGCGCTCGACAAGGAGGAGGGCGAGATCCCCGACAGCGCCCAGTTCGAGGACGTCGTCGACCTGCGCCCCCTCCAGGACGTGCAGCGCGCGATGGGCCTTGCGCGCTAGCGGCCGCCGGTCGGCGCCGGCCGGCGGTTCGACACCCGCCGAACGATGCTGCTAGACTCGGTTGCTGACCGCGCGAGCAGGAGGGCGGGGCGATGGCGGCCGGGGCGCCGGTGGACTGGTCGGCGGTGGCGGGGCTGAGCGGGGCCGAGGCGCGCGCGCTCGTCCGCGCCGGCGGCTGGCGGCAGAAGACGGTGGGCATGGCGCAGGGGTGGGTGCAGGCCAACCTCGTCGTGCTGCCCGCCGCCCACGCCGCCGCCTTCCAGCAGTTTTGCGACCGCAATGCCCAGGCGTGCCCCGTGCTCGACGTGACCGCGCCGGGCTCCCCCGAGCCGCGGCGCGTGGCGGCGGGCGCCGACCTCCGCACCGACGCGCCGCGGTACCGCGTGTACCGCGGCGGCACGGTCGCCGCGGAAGTCGACAGCCTGGTGCCCTACTGGCGCGACGACCTCGTCGGCTTCGTGCTCGGCTGCAGCTTCACCTTCGAGGCGGCGCTGGCGCGGGCGGGCATCCCCCTGCGGCACATGGAGCTGGGCCTCACGGCGCCGATGTACGTCACGAACCGGCCGTGCGAGGCCGCCGGCCCGTTCGCCGGGCCGCTCGTGGTGACCATGCGCCCCGTGCCCGAGGGCCTGGTGGAGCGGGCCAGCGCGGTGACGGCCCGCTTCCCGCGGGCGCACGGCGCGCCCGTCCACGTGGGCGATCCGGCCGCGCTGGGCATCGCCGATCTGGCGCGGCCGGAGTGGGGCGACGCGGTGCCGGTGCCGCCGGGCGACGTGCCGGTGTTCTGGGCGTGTGGCGTCACGCCCCAGGCGGCGGCTGAGGCCGCGCGCCTCGACCTGATGCTGACCCATGCTCCGGCGCACATGTTCATTACCGACCTCCGCGTGGAGGACCTGGAAGATGGCTGAGACGCGGCGCATCGACCTCAACAGCGACATGGGCGAGAGCTTCGGGCACTGGACGCTCGGCGACGACGCCGCGATGGTCCAGCACATCACGAGCGCGAACCTCGCCTGCGGCTTCCACGCCGGCGACTTCACCGTGATGGACCAGACGGTGGCGCTGTGCAAGCAGGCGGGCGTCGGCGTGGGCGCGCAGCCCGGCTACCCCGACCTGCAAGGGTTCGGCCGCCGGCCCATCCCGCTGTCGCCCCAGGAGGTCGAGCAGATGGTGCTCTACCAGCTTGGGGCGCTGTACGGTTTCTGCCGCGCCCACGGCGTCGCGCTCACGCACGTCAAGCCGCACGGCGCGCTGTACAACCAGGCCGCCGAGGAGCCGGCGCTGGCGCGGGCCATCGCCTTCGGCGTGGCGCGGTTCAGCCGCGAGATCCCCCTCGTGGCGCTCGCGGGCTCGGCCGCCTACGCCGCGGCCGCCGCCGACGCCGGGCTCCGCCTGGTGCCCGAGGCGTTCGCCGACCGTCGTTACAATCCCGACGGCACGCTGCAGAGCCGCGCCTTCGCCGGCTCGCTGCTGACCGATCCCGCCGAGGCCGCCGGCCAGGTCATGCGGATCGTGGAGCAGGGCGAGGTGGTGGCGCACGACGGCAGCGTGGTGCCCGTGCGCGCCGCGAGCATCTGCTTCCACGGCGACACGCCCGGCGCGCCGCGCATCGTCGCCGCGGCGCGCGAGCGCCTGGCCGCGGCCGGCGTCACGGTCTGCCCCATCTCGGCGCTGCTCGGCCACCCGGTTGCCTGAGCCCCCCACCGCGCCGGCCCCGCGTCTCGTGCCCGCCGGCGACGCGGCGCTGCTCGTCGTCCTGGGCGAGACGATCGACCCGCGCCTGAACGCCCGCGTCCACGCGCTGGCCCGCGCGCTCGACGGCCAGCCCGGGATCGTCGATCTCGCCCCGGCCTACGCCTCGCTGCTGGTCATCTACGATCCCGCTGCGCTCGACTACGCGGGCGCCGAGGCGTGCGTGCGGGCGGCGCTGGCGGCGCTCCCCGCGCGGCCGGCGCTCGACGGGCGGGAGCGCCATCTGCCGGTGGCTTATGGCGGAGAGTACGGGCCGGACGTGCCGGCGGTGGCCGAGCGCCTGGCGCTGAGCGAGGCCGAGGTGGTCCGCCTGCACGCCGAGGCCAGCTACCGCGTGTACATGATCGGCTTCGCGCCCGGGTACAGCTACCTGGGCGAGCTGCCGGCACGGCTGGAGCTGCCGCGCCTGAGCACGCCGCGCGCGCACGTGCCGGCCGGCTCCGTAGCCATTGCCGGCCGCCAGACCGGCGTGTACTCGGTCGCCACGCCGGGCGGCTGGCACCTCCTCGGCCGCACGCCGGTGCGCCTCTTCGACCCGTGGCGCGAGCCGCCGTGCTACCTCGCGCCGGGCGACCGTGTGCGCTTCGTGCCGATCACCGCTGCCGAGTTCGAGCGGCAGGCGGCGCAGGAGCGCGGGGGGGCACCCGAGCGGCTGATTCGCGACACCGACCACGTGGAGGTCGTGGCGCCAGGGCTGCTGACGACGGTGCAGGACCTGGGGCGCACGGGCTACGCCCGCTACGGCGTACCGGCGGCGGGCGCGCTCGACGCCTTCGCCGCGCGGGCCGCCAATCGCCTGGTGGGCAACGCGGACCACGCGCCCGTGCTGGAGATCACGCTGGCCGGGCCGACGCTTCGGTTTGCGACTCCTGGTGCTGTCTTCGCCGTTACGGGCGCCGATCTCTCGTCGCAGCTCGATGGCCGGGAGGTGCCCGGCTGGACGGCCTGCGTCGCGCCGCGGGGCGCCACTCTGAAGTTCGGCAAGCGCCGCGCGGGCTTGCGCGCCTACCTCGCCGTGGCGCCCCGCGGGTTCGTCGTGGGGCCAGTGCTCGGCTCGGCGGCGACGTACCTGCGGGGGGGCTTCGGCGGCCTCGCCGGCCGCGCGCTGAAGGCCGGCGACGGGCTGCCCGCCGGCCCGGCGCCCGCCGGGCGCGAGGCGCTCGCGGGGCGCGCCCTGCCGCCGGCCGCGCGCCCGCCGTACCGCCGCGAGCCGGTGGTGCGCGTGGTGCTCGGACCGCACGCCGAGCGCTTCACCGACGAGGCGCTGGCGACGCTGCTCGCCGCCGCGTACACCGTGGGGCCGGCCTCCGACCGCATGGGCTATCGCCTCCACGGCCCGGCTCTCGCGCGCCACGAGCCGGCCGACATCCTGTCGCAAGGCTTGCCGCTCGGCGGCATCCAGGTGCCGGGCGACGGCCAGCCCATCGTCCTCCTGGCCGACCATCAGACGACCGGCGGCTATCCGCTGATCGCGACCGTCAGCAGCGCCGACCTGCCACTGCTGGCGCAGCTCGCGCCCGGCGACCGCCTGCGCTTTCGCGCCGTATCGGTGGCGGAGGCGCAAGCGGCGTACCGCGCGCAGCTGGCGGCGCTCGACGCGCTGGCGCCGCCAGCATGAGCGTCAGCCGCGCGGCCGCGTAGCCGCATAAACCAGGCAACCATGCCTGGCGAGCGGGCGGGCGCCGCGAGCAGCGGGGTGCGGCAAGCACGCTACTCGCTGATGCGCGGCCCCGGTACGGGGTTGAGACAGCCGGCCCGTTACGGGCACTTCGCCCTCGTGCTAGGCTGGTTGGTAGGAGCGCGCGGCTGCCACGGGCCGGCCGGGCGCACCGGCCGAGCCGCGGCGGCGCTTGTAACGTTTCGGCTCGCGCATCGTTCACCGGAAGGGGCCTTCAGGCCGAGGCGAGTGCCGTCCCGGCGGCGTCGGCGAGGAGTGCAGCATGCGCGCGGTGCGAACAGCCCTGTTGCTGACCGGCGTGCTGGTGATGCTGGCCAGCGCGGCCAGCCAGCCGGCGGCCGCTACGCGCAGCCTGCAGGTCGCCCCGGCCCCGCCCACGACGTGGGAGGGCGTGCTGGGCGCCACCGCCGAGCTACGCGGGCACGTGCCGCTCGCCGAGATTCCCCGCGTGCTGCTCAGCCGCGAGCAGCTCCAGGCCCGCGTGGTCGAGCAGCTTGCCCGCGACCCGGCGCCGCAGCGCCTGGCCGACAGTGCCAAGCTGTTCACGGCGCTCGGGCTGCTCGACCGCGGCGCCGACCTGCGTGGGCTGGTGCTCCAGTTCCGCGGCAACCTCGTCCTGGGCCAGTACGATACCGAGAGCAAGCAGCTCTTCGTGGTCACCGGCGCCAGCAACCTCGGCCCGCTGGAGCGGGTGACCGCTGCCCACGAGTACACGCACGCGCTGCAAGACCAGTACTTCGACTTGCAGCGGCTGCGGCCGCGCAATGCGCCCGACGCCGACCGCAGCCTCGCCGTCGCCTCGCTGGTCGAGGCCGATGCCACGCTCGTGGCCGAGCGCTACGCGAACGGGGTGCTGACGGCGGCGGAGCGCGAGGAGCGCCGCCGCCAGGTGCGCGACCTGTACCGCGAGGTCGATCTGGATAGCATCCCGCTGGTCGTGCGGGAGCAGAGCTATTTCCCCTACACCGAGGGCGTGCGCTTCTTGCGGCAGGTGCTGGGCGACGAGGCGCTGCGTGGCGAGGGCGAGGGGTACGGCCCAGCCGTGGACCGCCTGTTCGCCGATCCGCCGCAGTCCACCGCGCAGATCCTGCACCCCGAGCGCTACCAGCGCCATCAAGCGCCGGTGGCCGTCAGGCTGGACAATTACGCGGCGACGCTAGGCGACGGCTGGCGCGAGAGCCGGCGGGGCGTGCTCGGCGAGCTGGACCACCGGCTGATCCTTCAGCAGTACGTGGACGCTGCGGTCGCGGCTCGCGCCGCCGAGGGCTGGGCGGGCAGCAGCTACGCGCAGTACGAGTCCGACCGGGGCGAGGTGGCCGTGGTGGTCCGGACGCGCTGGGATAGCCCCGCCGAGGCCGCCGCGTGGCAGGACGCCTACACGCAGGCGGCCCAGCGCCGCTACGGCGACGGGTTGGTCGCCGAGCCCGCTCCGGCCGGCCAACGGCTCTGGCGCACGCCCGACGGCGCGCTGCTGCTGGGCGGCGATGGCGCGGAGACGGTGCTGGCCGTGGCCCCCACGGCGGCGCAGGCGGCCGGCCTGGCGGCGCCAGCCCCGACGCCGCCGCTCGGGCTCCTGCCAGCCGTCGGCGGCCCGGCGCTCTCGTACACGTCGCCGTCGCGCGCCGCGGCGCTCGTCCCCTGAGCGCGGCAGGAGCGCTAGTCGCTCCCGAGACAACGCCGAGCCCGCCGCCGCCACGCGCGCCCCACCTTTGTGACCTGGGACGCACCCCCGCGCGCGGTCCTCTTTGACGGCGTCGGAAGGGGCGCGTACCATGTGGGGGAGCGCGGCGCGTAGTAGGGAGGCAGACTCATGGCCAAGCCGATGATCCGGCACATCGCCGTCTGCGCGGAGGACGTGCGAGGGCTCGCGGACTTCTACAAGGCCACCTTCGGGATGGACGAGGTCGGCGGCGTGAACCCGGGCGACGGCAAGTTCGCCGTGTTCCTGTCCGACGGCTACATCAACCTGGCGATCCTCCCCGCGCGGGGCGGGAAGGAAGGCATCAACCACCTGGGCTTCCAGGTCGACGACATCGAGGCCACCGGCCGCGTGGCGAAGGAGGGCGGCGCGCAGACCGGCATCGCGCCGCGCCCGCGCGACGGCCGCTACGCCGAGTTCCGCTTCCACGACCCCGTCGGCACGCCCGTCGATCTCTCGGAGGCGGGCTGGGCCACCGAGCGCCCGCCCGCCGAGGCCGGGGCGGCGCGCGGCTAGCCCGCGCGCTCACCCGCTCGCCGCCCCTCATACCGAATCCGGGGGTGGCGTTCCCTTACGCCCTCTCCTCTGGGAGAGGGTCGGGGTGAGGGCCCGCCTCCGTCGGCGAACCCCAGGCCCAGATCGGATATCACCCGCCCCGGAGCCCGGCGCAGCCGCCGGGCTCTTTGCCGTGGCGGTGAGTGTAAATAACCTCACACCCCGGCTGTTGCCGGCTTAACTGTGCTCCCGGAACGAGCGGCCTAGAATGGCGTCGTAGGGTACGGAGAGCGTTTCGGGAGGGCGAAATGACGCGGAAGATTACGAGCGGCAAGGTTTTCGCGGGAATGCTCGGCCTGGCGCTACTGAGCGGCGTGTTCGCGGCGGGCGTCGAGGACTTTCAGAGCGCCCGGCTGGCGCTGGCCGGCTCGACGAATCCCTGGGGCATGGATTCGTGCCAGCGCGGTTATTCCTTCGACGCCGTGGCGGGCGTCGACCGCGAGGAGCTGGTCTGCTGGACCAACGATTTCACGCTCAACGTACCGGAGCCTGTCGCCCGCTAGCGATCTATCGCGCGCAGCGCTGCAAGGGCTACCCTGCCAGCGCGCCGGCCAGGCGGGCGAGCGCGGCCGGGTACCGGTAGTGCGTGCGGGAGTGGCTGTCGTCGAACTCCTCGTGCAGGTAGCGGACGCCGAGCGCGTCGAGCCGCCGCGCGAGGATGCGCGCCCCGTACTGAAGCTGATACTCGTCGCGCGTGCCCGCCTCGAAGAACAGCAGCCGCAGCGCGCGCAGCGCCGGCGCGTGTGCGGCCACGAGGTTCACCGGGTCCCACGCCAGCCAGCGCTCCCACACCGCCGCGTCTAGCTCGCCCGTAGAGGGGTCGAACGGCAGGTCGAAGTAGTAGGGCGGCCGCTGCAGGTTCGGCGAATAGGCCATCGCCATCGCCGCAACGCTGAGCGCACCGAACAGCTCGCCCGGTTTCTTCTCCAGCGCCAGAAACGCGTCCAGCACGGCCGCGGCCGAGCCGTAGCGGCCGATCGCGCGCAGCAGCTTCGGGAAGTCGGGCTTGTAGCACAGCTCGAAGTAGCAGTCGGGGCTGTGCGCGCTGATCGCCCCGAACACCTCCGGGTGCCGCATGCCCAGCACGAGCGCCGCGTAGCCGCCGCTCGACTTGCCGGCAATGCCGCGCGCGGCGGCATCCGCCCGCGTGCGGTAGCGCGCGTCTACGTGGGCCACCACGTCGCCGACGACGTAGTCCTCGTAGCGCCCGTTCGCGGGCGAGTTGAGGTACTGGCTGCCGCCGAAGCGGGTGAAGCCGTCCACCACCACCAGGATCGCCTCCGGCGCGCCGAGCGCCAGCGCGCGGTCCATCGCCTCGGGCAGCGACGGCGCCCAGGGGTCGTGGTTCAGCGCGCCCAGCGCCGTGCCCGCGAAGCCTGACAGCCAGTAGATCACCGGATAGCGCCGGTCGGGCGCGGCCGCGTAGCTGGGCGGCAGGTAGACGGGCAGCGGCCGGCGCGCCGGATCGCCGTGCGGGTTGTCGCGCAGCGCCGCGCTGTCTAGTGTGTCCACAATCACGGTGCCGCGAAGCATCATCGTTGCCTCACGTGAATGCCCTCACCCGCCCTCTCCCAGGGGGAGAGGGCGACCGGCGCCGCCCGTGTCGGTTCCCTCTCCCCCTGGGAGAGGGTTAGGGTGAGGGCACTTCCTGTTGCACTCATCGTAGCCCGCCGGTACGATGAGGCCAAGGCCGCACACGGCCGCGCGCCCGGCCACTCGCGCAGCAGGGAGGAGCGCCATGCCCGCGGAGTTCCGCATCATCGACGCCGACGGCCACGTGATGGAGCTGGACGAGCAGTTGGCCGAGTACATCGGCCCGCCCTACGACGGCCTGGAATGGCATCGCAGCTACGGCTTCTGGCCCGGCCTGACCGGCGACGGCAACCTGCGCTCGCTGCGCCAACCGGGCGGCTGGGCGGGCGGCGGCACGGGCCCCGACGCGCAGGACTGGCTGCGCTTCCTCGACATCAACGGCGTCGAGCGCACGGTCCTCTACCCCACCCAGGGCCTCACCCACGGCATGATTCGCGACCCAGAGTGGGCCGTGGCGCTCGCTCGCGCCTACAACGACTGGCTGCACGACCGCTTCCTGCGCGTCAGCCCGCGGCTGCTGGGCGTGGCGCTGCTACCGGTGCAGGACGTGGGCGCCGCGGTGGAAGAGCTGCGGCGCTGCGTGACCCAGCTCGGCATGCCGGGGGCGGTGCTGCCGGCGGTGATCGCGGGTGGCCGCACCTGCGCCGGCCCGGAGTTCGACCCGCTCTGGGCCGCCGCGCAAGAGCTAGACGTGCCGGTTTCGACGCACGGCGGCACGACGGCCACGCTCGGCCTCGACGGCATCGGTGCCAACTTCACCGTCGGCCACCTGCTGGAGCATCCTTTCGCGCAGTTCCGCCAGTTCGGCGCCATGATGTTCGAGGGCGTCTTCGAGCGCTTCCCGCGCCTGCGCTACGGCTGCCTGGAGTGCGGCATCGGCTGGCTGCCGTGGTTCATCGACCGCATGGACGAGGAGCTAGAGCGCAAGGCGCAGTATTCGCCGCAGTGCAAGCGCAAGCCGAGCGAGTACGTGCGCGACGGCAACATCTTCTTCGCGGCCGAGGTCGAGGAGGGCGCGCTGCCCCTCGCGATCGACTACGTGCGGCCCGACGTGATCCTGTGGGCGTCGGACTATCCGCACGAGCGCGACCAGCGCGACTTTAGCGGCGACATCCCCGCGCTGCTGGAGCGCACGGACATCGCGGACGACGTGAAGCGGCAGATCTGGTACGACAACCCGACGCGCTTCTACCGCCTCGATCGCCTGCCCGACACGGCCGGGGTCGTCCGTGCCGCCGTCGCCGCCGGCTGAGCGCCGCATCCGCGCGCTACGGGGTGTCGGCGCCGGTCCGCCTGCCAGTGGGCGGGCGCCGACGCGTGTCGCGCGGCCCGGACCAGTCCTCGCCCAGTACCGATCGCACCCACTCGGCAATCGCGGCGTCGGCTGTCCGGAGAGCGTCGTCGAGCGTCGGGTACCGTTCGGCGCTCTCCCAGATCATGCCGCCCTCATCCAGCACGCGAATCCACGACGGAGACATGCCATCATCTCCGATTTCGATCCATCCGTAGCCTCTCACGAAGCGGGCGACGTGCGGAAATGCCTGATCGGCGGACGTGCTCATCGGCGCACCCTTTACTCCTCCCTCCGCCACACCGCGTTGTCTCGTCCCTGGCCTACCCGAACGGACAGGTGGCGGCCGGCCGAACGAGCAGGCTAGCCGGGCGTCATCGCACGCTATCATGTTGGCGCGCGGGACCACCCGCGACTGGCACCCTGGAGACACGCAATTATGATGGACCGAGGCTGGTGGTCGTATCTGCGCTACGACGAGCAGCGCGACCGCCCGGTCGTGACGCGCGCGCTATTGCGCCGCGTGCTCGGCTACGCCCGCCCGTATAGCCGCCGTATCGCCCTTATGCTGTTCGTCATTTCCCTGAGCACCGCCCTGGCGCTGATCCCGCCGCTGCTCCAGCGCAGCCTCATTGACGACGCGCTGGCCCGCCGCGACTACAGCCGCCTCCACCTGCTGGCGCTCGGCATGATCGTCGTGCCGGTGCTGATCGGGCTGCTGGGCGTCGCGCAGCGATACCTCGGCTCCGCGGTCGGCGAGGGCATCATCTTCGACCTGCGCTGCGCCCTGTTCGCCCACATGCAGCGCATGTCGCTGCGCTTCTTCACCGATACGAAGACTGGCGAGCTGATGTCGCGCCTGAACAACGACGTGGTCGGCGCGCAGCAGACCGTCACCACGACGATGGTCAACCTGTTCTCCAACGTGCTCTCGCTCTTCGCCACGATGGTCGTGATGATCGCGCTGGAGTGGCGGCTCACCCTGGTGGCGATCGCCCTCCTGCCGCTGTTCGTGTTCCCGGCGCGTCGGGTGGGCAACATCCTGCGGGGCATCGCCCGTGAGCAGATGACCGCCAACGGGCAGCTCAACGCGCTCATGAACGAGACGCTGGGCGTGAGCGGCGCGCTGCTGGTGAAGCTGTTCGGCCGGGCGCCGGCGGAGACCGAGCGCTTCGCCGAGCGCGCGGCGCGCGTGCGCGACCTGGGCATTCGCAACGCGCTAGTCGGGCGCTGGTTCTTCCTCGGCCTGAGCCTGGTGAGTGCGGTCGGCACGGCGCTCGTGTTCTGGCTCGGCGGCCTGCTCGTCCTCCAGGGCGTGTTCACCGTCGGCACGATCGTCGCCTTCGGCGCCTACCTCACGCAGCTCTACGGGCCGCTCTCGGCGCTGACCAACGCCCGCGTGGAATTCGCCACGTCGCTGGTCAGCTTCGAGCGCGTGTTCGAGACGCTCGACCTGCCGGTCGAGATCGCCGACCGCCCCGGCGCCGTCGCCCTGCGCGACGTGGCGGGCGACGTGCGCTTCGAGCACGTCTCGTTCAGCTACCAGCTGGCGGCGGCCGCCGGCCCGCACCTCGCGGAGGTCAATCGCTGGCGCTCGCGCACCATGCCGTCGCTGGCGGACCGACCTACCCCTCCGGCCCAGCAAGGCTCACGGACCTCTGCCTCGCGCCCGATCGGGACGGCGGAGCCGACGGCAGCCCCGGCCGGCGCAGCCAATGGGACGGGGGCCTTGAGCGCGAATGGGACGAATGGGGCGGACGGGCTGGTCGCCGCGGGCAACGGTGCGGGCCCTGATGCAGCCGCGAACGGACACGAGGATCTGGCGCCGGCGGCGCCCCGCTGGGCGCTGCGCGACGTGAGCTTCGCGGTGCGGCCGGGGCAGCTGGCCGCGCTGGTCGGGCCGAGCGGCGCGGGCAAGACGACGATTACCTACCTGCTGCCGCGCCTGTACGACCCGACGGAGGGCCGCATCCTGGTGGACGGCCACGACCTGCGCGACGTGACGCTCGACTCGCTCACCGCCCAGATCGGCATGGTCACGCAGGAGCCCTACCTGTTCCACGACACGATCCGCGCGAACCTGCTGTACGCGCGCCCCGACGCCACGCCCGCCGCGCTCGAGGCCGCCTGCCGCGCGGCCAATATCCACGAGTTCATCGCGGCGCTGCCCGAGGGCTACGACACGATCGTCGGCGAGCGCGGCTATCGGCTGTCGGGCGGCGAGAAGCAGCGCCTGGCGATCGCCCGCGTGCTGCTGAAAGACCCGCGCATCCTCGTCCTCGACGAGGCGACCTCGCACCTCGACTCGCAGTCCGAGGCGCTCATTCAGGCGGCGCTGGAGCGCGCGATGCAGGGCCGCACGAGCCTGGTGATCGCCCACCGTCTGAGCACGATCCTCGCGGCCGACGTGATCCTCGTCGTCGACGGCGGCCGCCTCGTGGAGCGCGGCACGCACGCCGAGCTACTCGGCAGGGGCGGCCTCTACGCTCAGCTCTTCGAGACGCAGTTCCGCCCCGCGGCCCTGGCCGCCACTAACGGCGCTCTCACTAGTTCCGCGCGCGCCGACAGCTAAACCCCTCGGCTGGCGCCGAGTGGCAGCTACAGCGATTTTCGTGGACGCTTACCCGAAAGGTAGACTCTCTCGTGCACTGTCAAGTGGCGGCCGTGGCCCGGGCGGGGGCTCGTCCCCCGCCGCCCTCAGTGTTAAGCATCCTGAGCACCGCTATGGGACCAAGGGGCTCTACTTACCCTCAGGAGTCGAGCAGCTGCAAGCCGTACTGAACGAAGTTGTGATCGAAGCTGAAGGCGGTCGGGATGCGCAGCCGCTCCATAACGGCGAAGCTGGTCGCGTCGGTCAGCGAGAAGTTCTTATCGTCGTATCGATGGATGATCTCGCGAGCGCGCTGCTCATCCCGGTAGCTCACGCGGACGATTGCCGTGGGACTCTGATCGATCTCGCGAAGCACGCGAGCGGCCAGGTCACGGCCACGACGAATGAGCAGCAGCGCATGAATCTCGGCCAGAATGTAGTTCGTCGTAAACAGGCGAGTAGGCCGGCCGTCGAGCCCGCGCAGGATCCTGACCGCTGCACCATGCCGAGTGGACTCAGATGCGGCGATGGCGTAATAGGCGCTGGTGTCCACCAACACGCGATGTAGCCCGAAGGCAGGACGTCCCGTCATTCGTGGGTATCTTCATACGCTTCTGCCAGGTATTTGTGCTTGTTCTCGGCCACGTCGGTTGGAGCGTCAGGGTCGTACCCCGCCAGGTCGACGAGTCTCCACAGCGACGCAACCGCGCTCGCGGCTTCGTCGGACGGAGTGTCGGACTGGCTCGGTTTCCCGCGGGCCCCCACCCGGACCGGCTTCGCGATGTGCTCGGCATCCGCCTTGTCGACGCGCACGGCGCGGCCGACCTTTACCGCAGGTAGGCGACCATCGGCGATGAAGCGCCGCACCGTGACGGTACTCACTCTGAGGAGGTCCGCGGTCTCCTGAACGGTTAGCAGCTCCACGTCTCTCGCCTTTCGACTGCTCAGCTGTTATCAGTTGCTATCATACTGCAGCGGACTGAGGAGATAGAGCGATGCCCCGGCTCGTCACGGTGCGCAGCGCGCTGGTCGCGGTCTGGCTCGGGGTGGGCCTGCTGAGCCCGCGGCCGACGGCATGGGCCGATGACTGCCCAGCGCCACCGGTCGTCGATCTGGCGACGCGGCTGCAGGTGGGCTTGCAGGACGACGCGGTGTTCGGCGTGCCTGCCGCCGAGGTGTCGTCGGTGTTCTATCCAGTCACGCAGGCGCGGGCGCTCCCGGCCGACTTCGGGCCGGACGATCTCGTGCGCACGGCCATTGGCAGCGCACCGCAAGGCTCGATGCCCGTGCGCCGGCTCATCGTCCCCGACCTGGAAGCGATGTTCGCCGCGGCGCGCGCCGACGGCGTGGTGCTCGGGATCGTCTCGGGCTACCGCAGCTACGCGAGCCAGGCGGCGCTGTTCGACGCCGCGGTGCGCCAGCAGGTAGCGCAGGGGGCCGACCGCGCCGACGCGGAGGCGCGCGTGAACCGCTTCCGCGCCCGTCCCGGCCACTCGCAGCACCAGCTTGGCACCACGGTGGACCTGACCTCCCCGGAGGCGAGCAATGCCCTCGGCCAGCGCTTCGACCAATCGAGCGCGGCGCGGTGGCTCCACGAGCACGCGGCGGAGTACGGCTTCGTAATTCCCTACACCGAGGACGACGAGCCGTATACCGGCTACGCGAACGAGCCGTGGCACGTCCGCTGGGTGGGGCGCGACCTGGCGGCGTTCATGATGGCCGACGGCTACCTCGACCGCCCCACGCCGACGGCCGACGACTACCTGGTGGCGCTCGACGCGCTGCTCTCCGGTGCAGTCGCAAGCTGCGGCGGCTAGGCCCAGCGGGGCACACTTCGTTGCGCCCGCCTGCCCCCCGGCTTGCAGAGTGCTATCCTCGTCAAGAAGCGGCGGTGGCTGAGCGGGGGAGACGAGGAGGGACCATGGGAGCCGGGGAGGGGCGCGGCGCGGCCAGCCCGCGCCGCCGCAGCGAGAGCGCTCGCCTGATCTGTCTGCTGCTGACAAGCGCGTTCCTGGGCGCACTCGCCTGCGGGCCGAGCGGAGTGGCGGCCCTGCCGGCGCCTGCGCCGGCCACCAACGCGCCGCCGGCCCAGGGTGGCACCTGGATCACCCTGGCGCCGCTGGAAGAGCCGCGCCAGGAGCTGGGCGTGACGGCGCGTGAGGCCACCGTGTACGCGCTGGCGGGCTTCCTGCCGGACGGCTCGCCCAGCGCCACCGCTGAGGCCTACGACGTCGCCGGCGACCGCTGGCGCCGCATTGCGTCCGTGCCGCAGGCGCTGCACCACCCCGCCGCGGCCACGCTGGACGGCACGGTCTACCTGATCGGCGGCTACGACGACCGAGGTGCGGTGGACTCGCTCTGGGCCTACGACGCCGCCGCCGACCGTTGGCAGCGCCGCGCCGCCATGCCCACCGCCCGCGGCGCACTGACCGCGGTCGTGCTCGACGGGCGCCTGTACGCCATCGGCGGCGACCGGGGGCGCTCGGTGCGCGACGTGGCGGCCTACGATCCGGCCGCCGACGCCTGGGAGACGCTGCCGCCCATGCAGCACGCCCGCGACCATCTGGCGGCGGCCGTGGTGAACGGCCGCATCTACGTGGCCGGCGGGCGTGACGGGCGCGATTTCACGATGAACGTGCTGGAGGAGTACGACCCGGCCAGTCGTGCCTGGACCGACCGCGCGGCGATGCCGACCGGCCGCTCGGGCGTCGCCGCGGCGGCCGTCGGCGGGCGCGTTTACGTCTTTGGCGGCGAGGGCAACCGCGACAGCCCACAGGGCATCTTCGATGCGGTGGAGGCGTACGACCCCGCCCAGGACGCCTGGACGCGCCTGCCGCCGATGCCCACACCGCGCCACGGGATCAACGCCGCGGTCGTCGGCAATCGCATCTACCTCCCCGGCGGCGCCACCGTCGAAGGCTTCGGCACGACCGGCGTGAACGAAGCGTACGAGCCGTCATAGCCCGCGACGCGGTCGCCCGCGCGTATCGGGCGCCGAGCGCCGGCCGCGGCGTCGCGGCTCAGTGGCGCCCGAAGAAGTCCGTCACCACGGGCGTTACCTGCTCGGGGACTTCCCACAGGAACAGGTGACGACCGCCCTCGACGATCGCTAGCTCGGCGCCGGGGATGGCGGCGGCGAGGCGGTGGGCGGCGTCGAAGTTGTTGCCGCTGGCACGCGCCACCTGGTCACCGCGGCTCACCAGCACCAGCGTGGGCACGGCGATCTCGCCCGCGCGGTCGCCGATCGAGTGGCGCAGCCGCGCGTCGATGTGCTCCAGGTAAAGCGCCAGCGGCGGGCGGTGCGCCCAGACCGCCTGGCGCAGCGCCTCGATGCGCTCGGGGTGAGCAGCGCGGAACTCTGGCGTGAACGTGTACGCCTGGTCCAGGTGCTCCTGCCAGTAGCCCCACCAGCCGCGCTCGCCCAGCGCCAGCGCCACGTCGAGGGGAATGTTGCCGCCCGCGCCGCTGCGGCCGACGCCGGTCGCGATCAGCACCTGGCTGCGGACCCGCTCCGGCCAGCCGAGCGCCAGGTGCTGCGCCACCCGCCCGCCCATCGACATCGCGAAGAGGTGCGCCCGCTCGACCCCCAGCGCGTCCAGCAGCCCGACCACGTCGGCGGCCAGCTGCTCGGTCGAGTAGGGGCCGGGCGCCCAGGTGCTGCGCCCGACGCCGCGCCAGTCGAAAGCAATGGTCTGGAAGCGCTCGGCGAGGGCCGGCAGGCAGCTCAGCTCCCACACCTCCACCGGCCAGCCCGTCGCGTTCAAGAACAGGACGGCATCGCCCAGGCCGCGCGTCTCGTAGTAGAGCGTAACGCCGTTCGCCTGCGCCAGCGGCATCGGCTACTTCACCTCGCGGGCAACGCTGGCGTCGAGCAGGTCTTCGGGTCGCAGGCTCCGTGCCTCCGGGTGGTCGGTCGCGACCTCGTCGATCACGAGCTGCAGCCCCTCCAGGCGCGGCAGCAGGTCGTCGGGCAGCACGCGCGCGTAGTAGGCGTAGGTCTCCTCGGCCGTCGCCTGGTCGTCCAGCTGCAGCCACTTCTTGACCGTGCGGATGCCTAGCTCGCGGTCGCTCTTGAATGCCTTCTCGCCGTCGGCCACGCTCTGCAGGACGCGCCGTGCCGTGTCGCGGTTGCTCGCCAGCCACTCGCGGTTTACCACCAGCACGTCTTGGGGATAGGCGATGCCCAGATCGGTGGTGTCGAGTAGCACGCGCAGCCCCTCCTTCTCGGCGATCGATCCGAAGGGCGGGTCCACCAGCGTGGCCTGGACGGCGCCGCTCCGCAGCGCCGCGACGCGCTCGTTCTGCGCGCCCACTTGCAGGATGGTCGTCTCGCGCTCGGGGTCCACGCCGGCCTGGCGCAGCAGGAACCGCAGGATCGAGTCGGCCGCGCCGCCGAAGCTGTTCACGCCGATGCTTTTGCCCCGCAGGTCGGTGAGCGTGGTGATGTCGCGCGTGGTCGCTAGCTGGTAGGGCATCGTGTCGAAGGTCGAGCCGATGATCACCAGGTCGCCGCCGGCCAGGCGCACGTTGACCGTGGAGCTGCCGCTGACCGAGGCGATCACAACCTCACGCGACAGGAGCGCCGCCTGCACGGCCTGCGACCGGCCCAGGTTCACCAGATCGACGTCCAGCCCGTTGCGGGCGAACGTGCCGCCCTCGAGCGCCGCCCACAAAGCAGAGTGGACGGCCGTGACGTTGGCGAAGCCGATCGTGAGCGGCTGGCGCGCTTGCTCAGGCGACACGCCCGTCGTCACGGGCGCGGCCGGCGCGGTGGGCGCCGCGCCGCTGTTCGCGCCGGAGCCGTTGGCTGCGGGCGCGCTCGACGGGGCCGATGCGCCGCCGCCGCAGGCGGCGAGCCACACCACGACGAGCAGCGCCAGCCAGGGACGTGGGAACGGGGACATGGGGACCTCCTCGCGCGCCGTTATAGCAGGCGGTTCGTGGGCCGGCAACCACCACGCTGCGCCCCAGGCCCGTCCTCCGCCGCGCGGGGCCTAGCAGCCGGCGCCCGCCAGGATGCCGTGCGGCGGCGTCACCTGGGCGGGGGCGGGAACCGGCGTTACGGGGTAGTTGGCGGCGCCGAAGGTACTGGTAGTCGGCTGGCTTGCAGAGGGATAGAGCTGGCAGGCCGGTACGCCGCTGCCGAGCGGACTGCTCGGCGCGGTGCTGGGGGCCGGGCACGCGGGTGTCGTCTGAGCCGGCGCGCTCGCGGCCGCGCCGGGCACGGGCGCGGCGAGACTGCTGGTTGTGGGCTGACTGGCCGAGGCGAAGAGCTGGCAGGGCGCCGCGGGCCCGTACGCGCCGGCCAGGCTGCCGCTCGGCGGCTGGCAAGCGGCCGGGGCCAGCAGTGCCGTGGGAGCGGTGCCCACGGCCGGGGCGCTGCCGGCGGCGGGCAGGCCCCCCGACGGGTAAGCCGCGCACGCCGGCGCGATGGCAATTCCTGCGGGCCCGATATCAGCGGCCGCGCAGCCCGACGTCGCGTAGTGCCCCGTGCTGTCGGCATACAGCCCGTACGCGCCGGAGCAGCCCGATCCCGTGGCCAGGGGCGGAGCGGTCGGCGGCGGCGTGGGCGGAACCAACGGCTCCGCACCGGCGGCGCCGCTGGCGGTGGTCGCCGCGCGCTGACTCGCCGTGGCTGGGTCGCCGTGCCCGTCCTCGGTCTCTGACGAGGATCGCGGCTCGGTCGTGCCGTCCTGCGCCTGAGCCACCGGCCCGGCGGCCAGCGGCACGAGCCCTAGCGCCAGGATGGCGAGCCAAACGAGTAGCTGGCCGTGGATACGTGCGGGTCCCCCCATTTATCCCCTCCCGCCCGGCTCGCGCCATTCGGTCGCCGAGGAGCCGGCTGGCCGGCCTCCAGTTTGCCCACCAGCGCCGCCCGTGCTGACCGGATAATCGGCCGGTCGAAGCGCCAGTCTGAGTCGGATGCCTGACACGGTACGCTACCGGAAGCGGGCGGCGCAAGCCGCGCGCGGCGCGTAGGGGCCGTCAGACGGCGGTGATGAAACAAAAAGATGGAGCAAAAAATTGACAGAGGATAGCAATCTGCTAAACTGACCTTAGCAGATTGCTATGGGGGCGTCGGGCGGAGGCGATGGCGATGGACCTGCTCTCGGCCATGTTCCTGGGCTGCTTCGTCTTTGGCTTCGTGGCGGTGCTTGCCTCGTTCCTGCTGGGCGGCCTGCACGGCTTCCACGTCGGCGGCGTCCATCTCGATCTGCCCGGCCAGCACGTCGCCGCGCACGGCGCGCACGCCGCGGTCCACGGCGGCGACGTGGGCCATCACGGCGGCGGCTCGGACGAAGGCCTGTTCCCGATCAATCCGACGACCGTGCTGACCTTCCTCACCTGGTTCGGCGGCGCCGGCTTCATCCTCCGCAACTACTACGGGCTCGTCGCGTTGCTGAGCCTCGCGCTGGCCGCCCTGATCGGGCTGGCGGGCGGCGCCATCGTGTTCTGGTTTCTCCTGAAAGTCATGCTGCCGGGCCAGACGGTCATGCTCCAGGCCGACTACGATCCGGTGGGCAGTGTCGGGCGCCTCACGATGCCCATCCGCCCGGGCGGGGTGGGCGAGGTGGTGTACCGTCGGGGCGGCACGCGCCGCAGCGCGGGCGCGCGCAGCCTGGACGGCCGGGCGCTGGACAAGGGAGCGGAGGTGGTTATCGCGAGGTACGAGCGCGGCTTGGCCTACGTGCAGCCGTGGGACGAGTTTGTCTCGCGGGAAGGCCGCCCCAGCGCGGCAGAAGGGAACTAGCGAGCCACCATGTCCATTGGATTCCTGGGCGTCATCGTCATCGCCCTGGCGCTGGTGTTCTTCGTGTTCATTCTCGTGGGCCTTCTAGGTAGTCTCTACCGGAAGGTGCCGCCCAACCGGGCGCTCATCGTCTACGGTAAGGGCGGCGTCCACATCGTGGCCGGCGGCGGCCGCATCGTCTTCCCGATGATCCAGAGCGCCGAGGAGCTGTCGCTCGAGCTGATGTCGTTCGACGTGGCGCCCGACCAGGACTTCTATACCGCGCAGGGCGTCGCGGTGCGCGTCGAGGCCGTGGCGCAGCTCAAGGTGCGCTCGGACCCGGAGAGCATCCGCACGGCCGCCGAGCAGTTCCTGAGCAAGGCCCCAGCCGAGCGGGAGGCGCTGATCCGGCTGGTGATGGAGGGCCACCTGCGCGGCATCATCGGGCAGCTGCGCGTCGAGGAGATCGTGAAGCAGCCCGAGATGGTGGGCGAGAAGGTGCGCCAGACCTGCTCCGAGGATGTCGACAAGATGGGCCTGGAGGTCGTCTCGTTCACGATCAAGCAGGTGCGCGACGAGAACGAGTACATCGCCAACATGGGCAAGCCCGACATCGCGCGCATCAAGAAGGAGGCCGACATCGCGGCGGCCGAGGCGGCGCGCGACACGGCGATCCGCCAGGCCGAGACGGCGCGCGAGGCGGCGGTGGCCCGGGCGACGGCCGACCAGGAGCGGGTGATCGCCGAGCTGGCCTCGCAGACGCGGCAGGCCGAGGCCTCGCGCGACCTGGAGCTGAAGAAGGCGGAGTACGAGGCGTCGGTCAAGAAGGCCCAGGCGCAGGCCGACAAGGCCTACGACATCCAGGCCAACGTCATGCAGCAGCAGGTCGTGGCCGAGCAGGTGCGCGTCGAGCGCGTGCAGCGCGAGGAGATGGTCAAGGTCCAGGAGGCCGAGATCGTCCGCCGCGAGAAGGAGCTGGCGGCCACGGTGCTGAAGGCCGCCGAGGCCGAGCGCCTGCGCATCGAGACGCTGGCCGAGGCCGAGCGGCAGCGCTTGCAGCTCGAAGCCGTGGGCCGCGCCGAGGCGACGCGGGCGCAGGGCCTCGCCGAGGCCGACGTGCTGCGCACGAAGGGCACGGCCGAGGCGGAGATCATCCGCGCCAAGGGGCAGGCCGAGGCCGACGCGATGGGCCTGAAGGCCGAGGCGTTCCAGCACTACAACCAGGCGGCCGTGCTCGACAAGGTTCTGGGCGGCATGCCGGAGATGGCGCGCGCATTCGCCGAGCCGCTGGCGAAGGTGGACAAGATCACGATCGTGTCCACGGGCAACGGCGGGCACGGCCTGGGCGCCGACCAGCTCACGGCCGACATGGCCAAGATGATCGTCCAGGCACCGGCACTCTTCGAGTCGCTGACGGGCGTGAAGCTGGCCGACCTGCTGGCGCGGGTGCCGGTGCTCGGCGACGCGGCGGACCGCCCGCCGCCCGCCCCGCCGGCCGTCGGCAACGGCGAGGCGCACTAGCGAGCGGGGCACGGGCTTTGCCCGCTGGCACGGCCCGTGCCCCACGCCTATCGGACGGCGTCGCCACGGGGCGGGGAGCGGTCCCCGGCCGTCGCCACCGGCGTCCCCGCTGGGCGGCCCGCGGCCGACCCGCCGATGCACAGGCTTGCCGAGAGGACAACGGGGTTGAAGCTGAGCGAGAAGCTGCGTCATCTGCGCGCCGTCGAGGGCGAGCTGCGCGGCCTGGGCCGCCCGCTCACCAAGGCGGAGGTGGCCCGCGCGATGCGTGCCGAGCTGGACGCGGGGTTGAGCGAGGCATACCTGTCGCAGCTGGAGAGCGGTCGGCGCCGTCACCTGACGGCGCCGACGCGGGGCCTTCTCGCTCGCTTCTTCAAAGTCCATCCGGGGTACCTTGTGGACGATCCGGCGGGCTACGAGACGACGATTCTCACGCAGGCGCTGGAGCCGCGCGGGGGGCTGGGGGCGTGGCTGCTCGATCGCGCCGAGGAGCTACGCGACGATCCGGCGCTCTACCACCTGTTCCTGCGGCTGGGGCGCAGCCCGTCGCCCCGCGACACGCTGCTGCTGCTCGACGCGATACTGAACGAGGCGCCCGAGCGGCCGGAGATGCTCAGCTATCCCGCGACCAGCTGAGCGCGGCTGGCTAATCGTCCACGCGAAGGATACGCTCATGGCTCGACTGGACGAGCGCGGGGAGGCGCGCGAGCTGCTCTACGCGGCGATCGCCGCGGAGCACCAGCTCCACGAGGCGGCGGCGCGGGAGGCGGCCGCCACGCGCCGCTGGGCGGCCCGCGCCGCGCTAGCCGAGAGAAAGGAGGCGCCCGACCTGGCCGACGCCGCGCGCCAGCGGGCGGCGGAGCACGAGCGCCGCGCCCGCGAGTACCGCGCGGAAGCCGCCCGCCACCAGGCGCACATCGCGGCGCTGAAGGCCGCGCTGCGCCAGCCCGGCGCGCTCGCCACGGCCCCGCCCGTCCCGACGGAGGACTACGACGCCGTCGCGCGACGCCTCGCCGCGCTGGAGCGCGAGGACCGACTGGATCGTGACCTGGCCGAGCTGAAGCGTCAGCTTGGCCGCCGGTAACCGACCCCCGGCGCGAATCACGGCGGGCGCACGCCCCGCCGAGGAGGAGACAGATGGGTATTCTCGACCGTGTGGGCACGCTCGTCCGCGCCAACATCAACGACCTGCTGGACCGAGCCGAAGACCCGGAGAAGATGATCCGGCAGCTGCTCCAGGACATGGAGAACCAGCTCATCCAGGTCAAGACGCAGGTCGCGGCGGCGATCGCCGACGAGCAGCGGCTCAAGGAGCGCTGGCAGCAGAACCAGCAGCAGGCCGACGAGTGGCAGCGCAAGGCCGAGCTGGCCGTCCAGAAAGGCCAGGACGACCTCGCGCGGGAAGCCCTGGCCCGCCGCAACACCTTCCAGCAGACCGCGGCTGGCTTCAAGGAGCAGTACGACGAGCAGGCCAAGCAGGTCGAGCAGCTTAAGGACGCTCTGGACAAGCTCGAGGCGAAGATCCAGGAGGCGCGCACGAAGAAGGACCTGCTCATCGCGCGCAGCCGGCGGGCTCAGGCCGAGCAGCAGATCCACCAGACCATGGCCCGAGCCGACACCACCAACGTCACCGGCGGCTTCGAGCGCATGGAAGAGAAGATCCGCATGCAAGAGGCGCGCGCGAAGGCGCTCGGCGACCTCGACCACGACACCGTGGACGAGCGCTTCAAGCAGCTCGAGCAGGAGGACGAGGTGGACCGCCAGCTCGCCGAGCTGAAGGCCCAGCTGGGCGGCGGCTCGGCGTCGCCCTCGCTGCCGCCCGCCGGCGGGACATCCGGCAGCACCACCGGCGCGCCCTAGTGCCTCTTGCCGGCTACGCGAGCGGCCAACGTCCGGTAGGGGCGGGTCTCGTGCCCGCCCGCGGCCGGTGGCGCGGAATACCGTGAGCGCCACTGGCTGCAGCCCCGGCGCTGCTCGACCGCTCGCCGAAGCCGCAAACCGCCATAAGGGCCGCTCTTCGCCATCGTCCCGTCTGCGCGCAGCCGCGGGTCGCCGCAGGGCCGAGCAGCAGCGCCCCTACGCCGAAGCCGGTGTAGGGGCGCTGCTGTCCGCTCAGGGTACGTGCCCCCCTCTCCGCGAGCGGGTCGGGGGGAGGGCTCATCCCGCCCACGATCCGAACGCATTCGGCCCGCCGCCCACTAGGCTCGGCCACTCCGTGCCGCAGCTGTCGCGCACGCCGAACGCGACGGTCGTCGCCTGGCGTGTCGATCAGGCCGTCGCCGCCCGCGGCGTGCGGGATAGCCATCGACGTGCGGCTTAGCGCGGCGTAGAGATTCGTCGGGAGCGCCGGCCGTCCGCCGGACCGGCCAGTCCAGCTATTGTTGACGATGTGGGGCCGAAGCGCCGGGTTCGGGTGATTCCCGGCCAGGTCCGTGAGCGTCGTGAAGAAACGGTAGCCGGACAGTGCTCGCGGCCCCCAATCGCCCGCCCGCGCGTCCGTCCGGGCGCGGCCGCGTCGGCCCCGGCGTGCGCTCCGGTATACCCTGAGGCGCCAGCATCCCGCTCGTAAGCGCTCAGGCCCCTGGGTGGCCGACGACTGCACCCTGGTTGGTGACGCTATGTACCCCTGTCAATATTCGGGCGTACTCTACGCACGCGCACACGCTTACAACGCAGCAAATACATCTCGACGGATCTTCTTCGCGATATGTAACTGTAACGTTCCGTCCATGGTTCCGTTTGTGTACATGGGGGGATAAGCGCTGCGCGGTAGCCAATCATACTGCGACCGGCCTGATCTAGACGCGTTGGCCCCGGTAGGTGGACTATCATGTCCAACCAAGTCCGCTTACGCGCGCCACTGCCCCTCAGAGGTCGCGCTCCGACCATTGCCCGCTGCTTCGCACGTGGGACGGGTTACCTTTTGCAGGCACCTTGCCCACGGCCCGTCGCCCGCCTGCCGTTCCGCCCGCTCGTCCCCCAGGCGCCCTGCTGTCCGGTCTCCCGCTCGTACCGGCACCCGCGCTGTATCGCGACCTCGGCAGATGAGTCGGCGCCATCGGCCTGGGAGTGTGTAGCCTTCGGCGTTGCCCGGCGCCGAATGAGGGCGGAGGAGGCCTGAATGGCAGTCCGATTCGCATCTCCCGCGTGCTCGGCCCCCGCCGTCGCCGGGTCTTCCAGACGCGGCCGTGCGCGCTGTCGCCGCCCGCCGGCCGTTCGCGTCGTGCTCGTCGACGAGCAGCCCATCCGACTGGCGGCGCTGCGCGGGTGTCTCGAGGAGACCGGTGAGTTTGCCGTGGTCGGCATGGGCTTGGCGGGCAGGGACGCGCTGAGCCTGGTCGCGACGCATCAGCCCGAGGTCCTGGTCCTTGATGCGCACTTGCCGGACATGAGCAGCCTCGATTTCGCCCGCCAGGTACGCCAGGCGGGTCCGCTCGTCGCCGTGGTCGTGCTCACCGGACCCCGGCCTACCGGCGAGCCGCGTGTGCTCGACGAGATTGGCGTCCGCGGGTCGATCTCCAAGCGGGTATCCGGTGAGGAATTCGTCGGGGCGGTCCGGACGGTTGCTCGCGGCGGTACCGTCTTCGTACCACGACCGGCCCCGCCGCCCGCGGACATCACCGTGGTCAGGCTCACGAGGCGGGAGCACGAGGTCTTAGAGCTCCTCGCGTCCGCCCAGACCAACGCGTCCATCGCCGCGACTCTGGTGCTGTCCGAAAAAACGGTGGAGTTCCACGTCCAGAACCTCTGCACGAAGCTCGGCGTCTGGTCGCGGCTGGCTGCCGTTATGGAAGCCCAACGTCGTGGCCTGCTGGCCCCGGCGCAACCGGTACCCCACGGCCTCCGCGCCCGGGCGCAGCGTAATGCCGCGACGCCGGCCAGCGCGGCGTCCTACGCCTTCCGCGGCGCCAGCCGGTCCTGAGGGAAAGCCTGGGGTTTTCCCCAGGTCACAACCTAGGGGTTTCCCCAGGGCGCTTCCCGCCGCGGCCCCCTACAGTAGTCTGTATCACGTCACTGCGCCGCCCGAACCAACGAGTCGGCGTTGTCGGTCGTTTAGCGAAGCTGACGGACGCATAGTCGTCGTCACGCCCAAGCAAGGAGAGGGCTGAGCGCGATGTCGAAGAACACTTATCGCCTACCCTTGCGCATGACCATGCTGGCGCTTGTGGCTTCTCTCGTCGCGCTTTTCCCCGCAGCGCGGTCGAGCGTCCCGTCGAGCGTCGAGGCACAGGCTACGCCGCCGGCGACAGTGGTGCTGCTGCACCAGGTGATCGCAGGACTGTATCAGGGGTCGGGCGCCAACGCCTCCACCGCGGTGTTTTTGATCCACGAGACCTCGGACTTCATTAATGCCACGCCTTGCGTGCAGCTGGTCCAACGTGGCTTCACTGCCCTCTGCGCCAAGTCTCAATTCACCCAATCGGCTGAGGTGGATTGGAACCAGATTGCCCTAGACGTGAGTTACGGCGTCTCCTACCTGCGGTCGGTACCTGGCGTCCAGCACGTGGTGCTGGTGGGCTGGAGCGGCGGGGGCGCCATCATGGCCTACTACCAGAACGTGGCCGAGAACGGGGTAGCCACCTGCCAGGCCCCGGCTCGCCTCGATCCGTGCGACAATAGCCTTGCAGGGCTGCCCCGCGCGGACGGTGTGGTGATGCTGGACGCCATCCCGGGGCTGGCCTTCTCGAACATGTCGGCCTGGGATGCGTCAGTCAACCGGCCCGATGGACTGACTAGCCACCAAAACCCGTCGCTCTACCTCTTCAACCCGGCGAACGGGTACAACTCGAACCAGAACCAGTCGTCCTCGTACTCCCGGAACTTCATCGACCGCTATACGCAGGCGCAAGCCGAGCGCGAGTCCAACCTCGTGATCGCGGCCCTGCAGGCCCGACAAGACATTACCAGCGGTCACGGTGACTTTACGGATGACATGCCGTTCCCGGTCGGGCATGACGCGGCGCGCATCTGGCAGCAGGATACCAGCCTGCTCGCCCATACCAAGGGGCAGTATCCACTGATCACCCCGACAAGTCCCAACGGCGCGGTCCAGGCTATCGACTCTGTCCGAGTCCCGGCCGCGAGCGTGATCCCGTCCTCGCCCGAAGCTAACAACTCGTGGGCGGGCTCGGGCAAGAACTTCACCGTCAACACCTTCCTGTCGACCTCCGCTATCCAAGCGCCCAACTACCGGCTGACCGCCGATTCCATTGAGGGGGTGGACTGGAACTCGTCTAACACGGCCACGGTATCCAATGTGCGGGGCATCAGCGTGCCCATACTCATGATGTCGATGACCGCCCACTACTGGGTCGTGCCCACGGAGATGTACTACCAGGCCGCGACGAAGTCCCACGACAAAACACTCGCCTACGTCTACGGAGCGATACACACATTTACGCCGTGCACGGTGTGCCCGACCCCGCTTGGTCCGTTCGGTGACACCGTTGCGGAGACGTTCAACTACGTGGCCAGCTGGCTGCAGGCGAAATTCTGAGATCGCTTCCGGCCATTGGGCGACGCGGTGACCATCGCGCGCGACTATGTCGCTCACCGGCTGCGGGAGGGCTTTGGGGCGGAAGTGGCCTGGCTAGTTCGCCGGCGCCCGCCTGAGCAGTAGGGCGCTACGACGGCCAGGGGCGCCCGCGCCTTCGGGCAGCGCGGCACAGCAAAGCCCCCGGGGCCATCGCCCCGGGGACTTCGTGCTGGCAGGCCAACAGAGACAGTCGCCTAGGGCGATCGCGCGGTCCCGCCGGGCGGGACACTGGGGCCTAATCGACAACGCTGGACGTGCCGACATATGGAGTATGCGAACAGTGCATTCCTGGCGGTGCGCCCTGCTCGCCGCGCTCGCGCTGGCAGCCCTAGCGACCGGCTGCGCGGGCAAGGGCGACGAGCCGCCCGAGGCGACGGTGGCGCTGACCGGGCCAACGAACGTGGTGGCGGTCGGCGCGGCGGACCGACTGCCGGCTCGCACGGGCACCGTGCTGGCGCGGGCGGCGGACGACGTGGGCGACCCACCGCGCGCCGCGGACGCGGCCGCCGCGCTGAAACGCTACGTCCGCGCGATCGGCGAGGTCGAGGCGGTCAGCGAGAGTGAGGCCCGCTTCGTGGACACGCGCCTGGCGGGGCCGGATGCCAAACCGGACGGCAAGAACGGCGGCACGATCGAGATCAAGGCCACGCCCGCCGAGGCGCGGCGCGGTCCCGGCGGCCCTCCCGTCCTGAGCGCGCTCCTCCCTGCTCCCGCCGACTATCGGTTCGCCCAGGGCCGTATTCTTCTGCGCCTGTCGAGCCGTCTGACCCCCGACGCGGCTGACCGCTACGCGGCAGCCCTGAGCCGCCTCCGCGGCTGAGCCAGGCCCCCGTCGCCCCCTGCCCCCCGCTCTTCCCGGCTGCCCCGAGCGGCCGCTACGCCGCGCGTCCCATGAAGCCCGGTCGAGAATTGTGGTATAGCTGTGCAACATGCGGCAAATTACTCTGCCGGTCCGCGGCGGATAATCAACACGGCCGGACGGGCCGCTTGAGGATGGCATGAGACGGATTGGGCAGGTGCGCGGATCGCGCTCGACGGGACAGGTGGAGCGGCTGCTACTCGTCGGGCTAGGGCTTCTGGTAGTGCTGATCATGCAGACGCCGCTGTTTGGGGGGCTGCGCTCGCCCGCGGGCAGCGCCGGCGGGCGCTCCGCCTCGCTAGCTACTCCCGTCGGCACGCCGCTCCCCACGAGCGTGCCGCTCGAGGCGACCGCGCCCGCGTCGGCGGCCGATGAGGGGTCGCCGGCGGCCGAGCCATCGCGCGCGCCGCTCGTCGATCCGCCGAGCTATCAGGTGCAAGCCGGCGGCTCGGGGGCCAACCTGCGCGGCGCTCCTAGCACGACGGCCCCGGTCCTCGAACAGGTACACGATGGCGCTATCGTCACCAATCTGGACCAGCAAGAGACCGTAGGCGGCCAGCTTTGGCGCCGGGTCGCCGACGGCACCACCGAGGGGTGGATGGCGGCGGACCTACTGGTGCCGGCCCAGTAACGCGTGACACCGAATCCGGCGACGTAGTTCTCTTATATCGAATCCGCCGGTGGAGTCCCCTTACTCCCTCTCCCCCTGGGAGAGGGTTGGGGTGAGGGCGCGTCTCGGTAGGCGAACCCCCGGGCCGGATCCGATATTAGTCCCCCTCTCCCTCTGAGAGAGGGTCGGGGTGAGGGCGCCTCCTGGGTCTCCTCTCCCTCTCCCCCTGGGAGAGGGTCGGGGTGAGGGCGCGTCGGATCCAAGATGAGCTGTCGGCGCGGCCATGTCGCCGCGGTCGTGCGCGTGCGCGTGGCCGCGCCGTCCCGCGCGGATGGAGGTGCGTGGGTCGGCGGGCGCTGCGCTACGGCTCGTAGGGCCAGGCGTGGGCGCGCTCCTCGCCGGCGGTCCGCGGCGGCCAGTTGGGCCACAGCAGCACGAATACACTGAACAGCGCCCAGATGACCAGGGCGTGGAACAGGTCGAGCCACAGGCCGGCGAGCGCCAGCAGCAGCAGGCCGACGATCACGGCCACGTAGCGCCGCCAGGGGGCGGGTAGCCGCGCGTACAGCGGCGTGCGAACGGGGACGGCCGGCCGCGGCTCCGGGCGGGCGGGCGGGGCGCTCGACGGCTCGCTCATCGCCGTCCGTAGCCGCGAGGTGAAGCGATCATCCACGGGCGCCTCCCACGTCGGATGCGCGACGGCCGGAGCCGGCGCGACGCCGGGGCGCCGGCTCCGGCCCCAACCGCCCCATTGTACCCCCATCGCCGGCCCGGGTCGACTGTCGGGCGGCCGCTCGCCCCCAGCGCCCGCGCTAGCCGCCCCCGGCGTGAAGCGTCGCGCGCGCGAAGGGGGCGGTCGCGAGGTGCTCGCGCGCAGCGCGACGCACCGTCGCCCCGGCCACGGGCAGGCTTTCGGGGAGCGCTGCCTCCGGCGGGCGGTGTGCGGGACCGAAGAGCGCGGCCGTGCCGAGTGCGCTCGCCAGGCCCGCGTTGCTCTCGCAGCGCCGGTACAGCGCGCCCCACTGGCGGCGCCGCGCCATGCGGATCTCGGTTGCCGTCGGCGGCCGGGCCGCCAGGCTGCGGACTTCGGTCTCCAGCGCGGCGGCGACTGCCTCGCCGTTGGCCGCGGGCGTGGCGGCGAGCGCCGCGAACACGCCCACGCCCGCGTAGGCGGCGCACCGCGTCTGCACGGCGGCGGTCAGGCCGCGCGCTGCGAGCGCCCGCCCCAGCCGCGAGCCCGGCCCCTGGCCGAGAACGCCCTCCAACAGGCGCAGCGCGGCGCTGTCCGGGTGCTCGACGCCCGGCACCGCGATCCCCACGGCCACGTAGCTGCCCGTCCCGCCGCCGCACGCCTCTAGCGCGCTCGGCCTCGCCTGCGGCGCGACCGCCGGACTCGCCCCCTGCACGAGCGGCAGATCGTCCAGCGCGGCGCGCAGCGCGGCGGCGAAGGCGGCGGGCGGGCACGCCCCGGCGCCCACGACGAGCAGGTGCGGGGCGCTGAAGCGGCGGGCATGGAAGGCGGCCGCCGCGGTCGCGGTGAGGTCAGCGAGGGCGGCGAGGCTGCCGCCCGGCGGGCGAGCGAGGGGCACGTCGCCCCACAGTGCGGCGAGCAGTAGGTCCCAGAGCGCGTCGGCCGGGCGGACGCGCTCGCGCAGCTCGTGGCCGATCACCTGGCGCTCCCCGCGCAGGCTGGCGCGGTCGATCGCGGGCGGGCGCACGAGGGCGGGCAGGAGCGCCAGCGCGCGCTCGGCGTCGGGCGCCGCGACGACGAGCGAGAAGCTCATGTAGTCGCGCGTCGTCGTCGCGCCGACCTCGCCGCCGCGCCCCTCGACGACCGCGAAGAGATCGGGGCGACCGGCCCGCGGCGCGCGGAACACGAGGTGCTCGACGAGGTGGGCCAGGCCGGGCCGCCGCCCGTCGTGTCGGCTGCCGGCGCGCGCGAACAGTTGCAGGGCGAAGGTCGGGCTGTGCGGCCGCTCGACGCACAAGCCCCGCACGCCGTTGTCGAGGACGAGGGCCGCCGGCTGAACGGGAAGCGGCCCGCAAGACGGCGGCGCGCTCACGGCTCGGGCTCGATGCCCAGAAAGCCCCGCAGGCTCGCGGCCAGGCCAGCGGCCGCGCGGTCGGGATCGCCGACGAGCAGGGCGCGGTCGGCGGCGCTGGTCACGAAGCCCGTCTCGATGATCGCGGCGGGCGTGCTCGGCGCCACCGCGGCGTAGTAGCGGCGGTTGTTGAAGGCGTAATAGAACTGCATCCGCCGCGTCACGTGCGCGTCGTCACGCGGCAGGCCGGTCAGGCGGCCGTACTCGGCGTACAGCCAGCCGACGAGCGCGTCGTCCCAGGTTGGGATCTGGCTCATCGGGCTGCGGGCCACCTTGTAGCCCCGGAGGGCGCCCCGCGCGTCGCCGTCCGCGTGAATCGCGACGAACGCATCGGCCTCGTAGTCCACGGGCACCGCGGCGGGGAGCACGTCGACCTCGACGCCGTCCGCGCGCAGCAGCGCGGCAGTGCGCTGCGCGAGGTCGTAGTTGATCTGCACCTCGGTGTAGCCGCCGCCGACGGCGCCGCCCCCCGACGCCCGCAGGTGGTCCAGCTCGGCCGGCAGGCTCTCGTTGCCCCAGTGGCCCACCTGCAGGCCGACGCGCTTGGGGCCGGGGCGTCCCGAGCCGACGAACCGCACCGGCGGCGGCTCGCGGACCGCCCGCAGCCAGGCGGGCAGCGCGGTGGCCGCGGGCGCGGCGCCCTGGATTGGCTCGTTACGCGCCGGCGCCGCGCCCGCGTCGTCGGACGCACTCGCCGCGGGCTCGCCCTCCAGCGGGTCCGCGCCGACGAGTGCGGCAGGAGGATCGGCCGCGGCGGCGTCGGCCGGCGCCCGAGCGACGACCGGTGGCGGGGCAACGGCGGGGGGCGGCGCCCCCGGCGCCAGCGCCGCCCTCACGGCCGGCGGCGCGCTCGCGGCCGGCGCCGGCCCTGGCGCCGGCGCGCAGGCCGCGACCAGGACGAGGAGCACCAGGGCGCGGACCATGCGCTTAGCTGCTGAGGTAGCGCCCAAACCAGTCAAGGGTGCGTCCCCAGGCGTCGGCAGCCGCCGCCGGGGTGTAGCTGCCGGCGCTCTCGTTGAAGAAGGCGTGCGGCGCGTCCGGCTCGATCACCACCTCGAACGTCTTCCCAGCCGCTTGCATCGCCGCCTCCATGTCGGGAATCCGGCTGTTGACGTTCGCGTCTTCGCCGCCGTAGATGGCGAGCATCGCCGCTTGCAGGTTGCTCAGGTCGTCCATCGGCGGGATCGGGCCATAGTACGGCACCCCGGCGCGCAGGCTAGGGTTGCTCATCGCCACGCGCCAGGTCATGCCGCCGCCGAAGCAGAACCCCATAACCCCCACGCGGTCGCCATTGACGTACGGCTGCGAGCCCAGATAGCTGGCCGCGGCGTTCAGGTCGCGCACGTGCTGCTCGGGCGCGATCTGCGCCTGGGCGGCGGCCGCCTCCGCGTCGTCGGCAAACGCGCCCACGCCGCCCACGCGCGACAGCAGGTCCACCACGAGCGCCGCGTAGCCCGCCTTCGCCAGCCGGCGCGTCACGTCCTCGTAGTGCGCGCTGAGCCCGCGGTTCTCGTGGATCACCAGCACGCCCGGGTGCGTGGCGCCGTCCGCGGGCCGGGCGATGTAGCCCGACAGCGGCACGCCGTCGCCCGGCACGATCACCTCGCCCGCCCGCACGCTGGGATCGAACGGGCTGACTTGCGGCGTCCACTGCAAGAGCGGCCCCGGCGATGGCTCCGCGGCGGCCCGCAGCGGCGTCACCGCGTTGACCAGCGTGCCGGCGGCCACCGCGCTGCCGGTGAGCAGCGTCACGCGTCGTAGCACCTCGCGGCGCGTCATGCGCCCCAGCCGGTACTCCTCGACGAACTCGTCCACGAGGTACTGTTGCATGTCGTTCATGGCACCCCTCCACCGCGCTCGCCGCGCGACCGGTAGCCCCGGCGGGCGGCGGCTCCACGCTACGCCGCCGGGTGCAGCGCGCTCGGCCGCATGCAGGCTGCACCCATTAAACCACGAATGGCACGGCTCGGGAACTGATACGTGCGCCGGTTACCGCGGGCACCTCGTCCCGGAGCCGCGGCTGACCCGCACCATCGGTTGTTCGCCTGGCGAATCTTCTGGCACTATGGAAGCAGCGGCCGGGCAACCGCTGGCCGCCCCATCAACTCGGCGCCGTCGCGGGCCGGCCCGCGCGCTCATCGGCGGCTCGACTGCCTCGCTTGGGGAGTGTCCGTGCTCGCGCCCCCTCGTCGCACGCTACTGGCGCTCGTCGGTCTGCTGCTGGCCGCCGGCTGCGGCCTCATCTCCCAGCCGACGCCGCCGCGTCCCAATAACCAGCAGCGCCCCGAGCCGACCGGCCCGCGGGTCACCCGCGTCTTCGTCGCCGATGAGACCGGCAACCGCGTGCTCGCCGTCGATCCGGGCACGATGCAGGTGGTCGGCCAGTACCCGACGGACCGCCGGCCCGGCCCGCTGTTGGTGAGCGCTGACGGCCAGCGCCTGTACGTCGGCCACCACGAGGCCAAGGTGCTGCTGGCGCTCGACGCGGGCAGCGGGCGCGAGGTGGGCCGCGCCGCGCTGGGCGGGCAGCCGGATGCCCTCGCGGGCGACCGCGCGACGACCCGCCTGCTCGTTGCCAGCGCCCAGGCCGGCGAGGTGCGCGCCGTCAGCGCCCCGGACCTGGCGGTGCGACAGATCATTCGCGTCGCCGGCCCGTTGGGCGCCGTGGCGCTCAGCGGCGACGGCGCCCAAGGCTACGTGGCGCGCCCCGACGCCGGCGAGGTCGTGCCGCTCGACCTGGACGCCGGCACGGCGGGGGCCGCCTGGCCGGTCGGTGGCCAGCCGCGGGCGCTGGCGCTCGCGTCCGACGGCGCCACGCTCTACGTGCTGGACGGCGCGGCGGGCGACCTGCTGGCAGTGGATACCGCGAGCGGCGCGGTCCGCGGCCGCGCGTCCGTGGGGCCGGGCGCGACGGTGCTGACCCTCGCCGCCGACGGCCGCACGGCCTACGTGGGCGACTCCGTTGGCCCCGGGGTGGCGCTGGTGGATCTCGGCAGCGATCAAGTGACGGCCCGCGTGCCGCTGGAGGCCGCGCCGACCTCGCTCGCGGTAGCCGACGGCGCGGTGTTCGCGGACCTGCCGACCCGCGGCCAGCTCGTCGCGATCGACCCCGCGGCGGCGCGGGTGACGGCGACCGCGCCGCTGGCGGCTCCGGGCGACGGACTGGCCGCCTCGAATCAGGTCGTGGCCGGTCAGCCGGGCGCGGTCGCGCAGGTGGCGCCGGCGGCGCCCTCCGCGACGGCCACCCTCGGCGGCACCGTGGCGATTCCCACCTACACCGGCCCGAGCGGCCGCGCGGCCGCGACGACACCCGGGACGGGTGGTGGCACACCGGGGGGAACCCCAGGGGCCGTGGGCGGCGGGTCGGCGGCCGCGGGCGGCGGATCGGGGGCCGAGCCGACCCCGTTCGCGCCGCCCCGCGACACGAGCAACACGACGAGCAGCGGCGCCACTCCCGGCACCAGCACGAGCAACCAGAATGCTGTGCTGACCGTGGTCCCGACGGCCGCGAGCGCCGGCCAGGCGCCCGTGTCCGCCCCGCCGCCGGTGATCGTGGCCCCGCCCGCGCCGACGATCACGCCCATGCCGCCGCCCACGCCGCCGCGCACGTCTACGCTGCCGCCGCTCGCGCCCCCGGTGGCGCCGGCGACCGCGCGGCCCTTCCCCACGCCGCTGCCCATCCCGACGCCGCTGTCGCCGCTGCCCGTCTTCTCGACGCCCGCGCCGCCGCTCTTGCCGCAGCTCAACCCGACCGTGCCCCCGACGGCGCCGCCGCTGCCGACACTCGTGCCGCTGCCGACGTTGCCGCCGCTGCCCACGACCGCGCCCACGCCGACTCCGACCGCCACGGCCGCGCCGTCCAGCACCCCGAGCGGGGCCAGTAGCGCGGCGACCAGCACAACACGCGGTCGGTCCGGCGGCGCGCTCTCCGGCACGCCCACCGGCCATTAGTGAGGGAAGCGGCGCGGGGCGGCCGGCGTCCTAGTCCCCGGCTCGCGGCGCCTCCGCCTGCTTGCGGACCGCTTCGTAGCCGTACTGTAGGAAGTCGGCGATGGCGACGGCGCTGTAGATCGCCGCGATCAGCCGCGTGGCGCGCGGCGCTAGTACCAGGCCGTAGGCCAGAGCGGCGGCCACCCATTGCCCGACGCAGAAGGGGCACGTCAGCAGCTCGCCGAGCGCCTTTTGCATCCCCCGGCCCCGCGGCCGCTCGTTGACCTCGCTGGCGCCGCTCGCTTCCTCGAACTGCGTGAACGGCGCCCGAATCACGCTGGTGACCGAGTCCTTCGCCAGGAGCCGGCTCAGCTTGTAGCTGGCCACCCCGAGGAGGACGATGTCGCCCAGGCCCACCCGCTGCGGCAGGGTGCGGCGCGTCTGCTTCACCAGGACCAGGAACGCGGCGAACAGCAGGTTGAACGCGCCGACGAGTATGCCGTACTGCGCCAAGGGGTGGTATTCGCGGCTGTAGCCCGCGAACGGGCCGCTCTGACCGGGCATGCTCTCTCCTTTGGCGCGGTGTTCGCGGCGATGGAGCGCCTTCCCCGTCGTCGCCCGCCGACACCGCAAGACGCAGGCCATCCGTGCGGGCGGCGACGACCCGCACGCGGGGAACGTCTCGTTGGCCCAGCGGGCCGGCTGTCGCTACCGCCCTTCGCCAATCCGGCGTCGGCCCCGAACACTACTCGAAGGCTAAGGAGTATCAGCTGCCCAGGTTGATGCCCACGGCCGGCAGGACGACCGACGTGAGCAGGAGGAGCGCCGTCAGCAGGATGGTGGCGACCACGGTGAGCCAGACGATGATGCGGAGCACGGGCCCGTTGCGGTAGCGGCCCATGATCGCAGGGCTGTCGGCCAGGCGTGCGGCCAGGATCAGCACGACCGGCAGCAGGACGCCGTTCACGATATTGGCTGACTGAATCACCGGCACCAGCGGCAAATTGGGCAGCAAGACCACAACCGCGCCAAGCCCCACGACGAGCGTGTAGATACCGTTGAACCAGGGGGCGTCGCGGAACGACGTGTTCACTCCCGCTTCCCAGCCGAAGGCCTCGGTCAGCGCGTACGCGGTCGTGAGCGGCACAATACAGGCGCCCAGCACCGAGGCGTTGAGCAGGCCGGCGCCAAAGAGATACTGCGCCAGCGGCCCGGCGAGCGGGGCCAGCGCCTGCGCCGCGTCGCTGGCGTCGTTGATCTCTACGCCGTTGACGAACAGCGTCGCGGCGGTAGCCACGATGATGAAGAACGCGATTACGTCCGTCACGACCGAGCCAACGAGCACGTCGATCCGCGTGTACGGGTACTCGGTCGGCGTGACACCCTTGTCTACAACGTAGGCCTGGATGAAAAATTGGCCCCACGGCGTGATAGTGGTGCCGACCATCGCGACGAAAGCAAGGATATAGTCCGAGTCGAGACTGAACGAGGGGACCACGGTCTGGTGGAGCACCTCTATCCAGGGGGGGTGGACGACGATGGCGGTAATGACGTAGGCGACGTACAACGCGGAGAAGACCAGGAATATGCGCTCGACGTTCTTGTAATTGCCGCGAATCACGACGTACCAAACCAGGACGGCGACCGCGGGGACGCCGAACAGTCGTGGCACGTGGAACAGCTCCAGACTGGCGGCAACCCCCGCGAACTCCGAGATGGTCGTGGCTTGATTGGCGACCAGCAGCGCGATCATGGCGAGGAAAGTAATGCGCAGCCCGTAGTTCTCGCGAATCAGCGCTGCCAGCCCCTTGCCGCTGACCGCCCCGGTGCGCGCCCCGATCTCCTGCGTCACGGCCAGGCTGATCGTGACCAGCACGAGCGCCCACAGCAGCGAGTAGCCGTAATGCGCGCCGACGATCGAATACGCCGCGATGCCGGTCGCGTCGTTGTCCGCGTTGGCGGTGATGATGCCCGGCCCCATGATGGCCAGGAACGCAAGAAGGCGCCGGTTCCAGCGCTTCACATCCGACCTCCGCGGCGCTCGCCTCGTGTAGCGCTCAGCTCAGGCCCAGCATCCAGCGCGCGAGGCTGAAATAGATGACCAGGCCGGTCCCATCCACCAGGGTGGTGATCAACGGCGCCGAGATGACCGCCGGGTCGAGACGTAGCCGGTGGAGCACGAGCGGCAGCACGGCGGCGACGGCGGCCGCCCAGAGCACGATGCACGCCGCGGTGACCGCCACCACCGGGCCGACTTCCAGCCCCACGCCGAGTGTCCAGGCGCGCACGTAGGTGGCCGCGCCCATCACGCCGCCGAGCAACAGGCCCACCACGATCTCGCGGCGGAGAACGCGCGCTAGGTCGTGGAAGGCAACCTCGCCCACGCGGAGGGCGCCCACCAGCAGCGTGACCGTCTGCGAGCCGGTGTTGCCCCCGGTGCCGATCAATAGCGGGATGAAGAACGCCAGGGCAATCTGCTCGCTCAGCGTCTCCTCGAAGAAGCGTAGCACGCTCCCCGTGTACGCCTCGGCCACGAACAGCAGCAGCAGCCAGACGATGCGCTTCCGGAACAGGTGCGTGATCGAGGCGCGCAAGTACGGCTCGTCCAGCGGCTGCGAGCCGCCCAGGCGCTCGATGTCCTCGCCGGCCTCTTCGAGCAGCACCTCCGCCGCGTCGTCGGCGGTTACCATGCCGACCAGCCGGTCGGCCGCGTCCACCACCGGGATGGCGAGCAGGTGGTGCTGGTCGAGCAGGCGGGCCGCCTCGACCTGGCTGGCATCGGCGCGGATCTTGATGGGGTCGGCGATCATCAGCTCGCGGATCGGCGTGTCGGCGCGGCTGAGCACCAGGCGGTGCAGCGACAGCACGCCCAGCAGCCGCTGCGTGGCCGGGTCGGTCACGTAGCTGTAGTAGATCGTCTCGGCCTGTTCCGCCAGCGTGCGCAGGCGGTACAGCGCCTCGTCCGCCGTGAGGTCCGGGGCGAGGGCCACCACGTCCGGCGTCATCAGCCGCCCGGCGCTGTCCTCGGGATATGCCATCAGCGCCCGCACGTCCTCCGCGTCGGTCGGCTCCATCTCGAACAGCACCGCCTCGGCGGTGGCGGGGGGCAGCTCGGCCACGACGTCCACGGCGTCGTCCGGGTCCATCTCTTCGAGCACGTCGGCCGCCTGGGCACGGCTGAGCTTGGTGATCAGGCGCGCGGCATCGTGTACGTCCAGCTCGGCGAGCAGGTCGGCCAGCGCCTCGTCGCCGACGTGGGCAAAGAGCGTGGCCAGCTCGGCGGAATCGAGCCGGTAGAGGGTCTCGGCCAGGTCTTCGGCGGGCAGGGCGCGCAGCGCGGCGAGATCGGCGGTTCGGACGTCGTGCGGCGTCATTGCGCTCCCTTTCTGCGCCCTGGCATTAGGCAGATTCGCGTGCCCCGGCGCGGCGGACGTGGCGTAGCCGGGGCGGCCGTCGCCGCCAGCGCGGCCGCGGGCTGGCGCTCGCTGCGGCGCGGCCGCGCTGGCGGCGATGGAGGACTGCAGGCGGCCCGGAGGGCGGCCACGGGCTAGTGGAAGATGCGCGGCAGGCGTTTTTTCCAGGCGACGGGCAGGATGATGTCGATCGCGTCGTCCACGGTGACGATGCCGTGCAGCCGGTTCTCGTTGTCCACCACGGGCACCGCGAGGAGGTTGTATTTGGCAATCACCCGGGCGACGTGGTCCTCGGTGTCGTTTAGCTGCACGCACACCGCGGCGGGCTGCGCGAAGCTCGACACCGGCGCGTCGGGTGCGGCGACGATCAGGTCGCGGAGCGTGAAGACGCCGAGCAGGTGCTCGTCGGCGTCCACCACGTAGACGTAATACACCTCGTCGAGGGCCTCGGCCTCGCGGCGCAGGTAGGCGATGGCCTCCTGCGCGGTCATCTCGGGCGGGACGGTGGCGTATTCGTTGGTCATGATGCCGCCCGCCGTATCCTCGGGGTAGGCCAATAGCTCGCGCACGTCGGCGGCCTCGTCCGGCTCCATCGCCGCGAGCAGCGCATTGGCCCGCTCGGGCGCCATGTCGCCCAGGAGGTCGGCCGCGTTGTCGGGGTCCATCTCCTCTAGAATGTCGGCCGCGCGCGCGTCGTCCATCGCCTCCAGCAGCTGCACTTGCAGCTCCGGATCGACCTCCTCGATCGCCTCCGCGGCGGTCTCGGCGTCGACCTCGGCCAGGACCGCATCGCCGTGGCGCTGGTCGAGCGAGTTGATGATCTCCGCGATGTCGGCAGGGTGCATGTGCGCCAGGTCCTCGGCCGGCACCCGCAGCCGCACGCCCGACGGCCCGCTCTCCACGGGGTCGATGGCGCACCAGTCGATCGTCTGGTGTGGTAGCTCGAGGTGCAGCGCCCGCGCCAGCGCCTCCACCGGGCGCTCGACGCCCAGCCGCCGCAGCAGGCTGGTCGGGTCCACGTCCACGCCCATCAGGCGCAGCGAGCCGTCGGCCGGGGCCAGCTCCAGGTCGTTCACTCGCACGACGCGGCGACCGCGGATGTCGATGATCTGGCGATCGAGCACCTGCCGGGCCAGGAACAGGTCGTGGTCGGCGGGCGTGTAGGCCTCGAGCTGGTCGCGCGGCGCAAGCAGGCGGACGCGGCTCTCGTCTAGCTCGGCCACGTCGGCCCAGGGCAGCAGGACGCGCTCGCCGCGCCGCGGCTGCGCCACGAGGGCCTGGATCGCGGGGTAGTCGGTGTCGGCAGGAACGATTAGGTCGACGAGCTTGCCGACCGTCTGGCCGGCGGCGTCGCAGACCGGCCGGCCGAGGAGCGTGCTGAAGTGAGCCATGGCGACCACCTCCCACCAGGGCGGAATAAAACAACCTTCCTCGTCAGCGGAGGAAGGCTGTGAGTGGTGGTCGCCGTCGCACCGGCGCGAGCCGGGCGACTACTTCAGTAGACGGGCCGGCCGGCGCGCGGGCGGAGCGAGCCGTCCCCCGCGTGACGAGCAGCGTTGGGCCGAGTAACTACTTGGACCAGCGTCGGATCGATCGGCGTCCATAGGTCGCCTATTTACTCCTGACGCGCCGGGCTGATGCGCCACCGGCGCAATGCTATTCTAGCACTGGCTCCGAGCGCGAACAACGCGCGAGCGTTGGCGCGACGGAAGGTTTGTGACGCAATGCTCAGAATTCGTGACTCGTGAAGTCGGCCGGCACGGCGACGGCTCCCGCGAACCTGGCCGCCGCCTCGGCGCGCTGCGTCTCGGGTGTGATCGCGTCCGTCGGCGTGAAGTGTACGAGCCACAGCACCGCCGCACCTGCCGCTCGCGCCACCCCGCCCGCTTGCGCGGCCGTGCTGTGCGCGAAGCGGTGCGCGTCTGCCTCGTCGCGGGCCGCGAAGGTCGCCTCGTGGATCAGCAAGTCCGCCCCGGCCGCTAGGCGCTCGACAGCCACGCAGGCCGCCGTGTCGCTGGAATAGGCTACGGTTGCGCCGCTGGCCTTCGACTCGACCCGGACGGCCACGGAGGGCACCGAGTGCTCCGTGGGGGCCGTCCAGACGCGGAAGTCGGCGGTTTCCAGGACCGGGGCGTCGGCTGCGCTGGCCGGGAGCGCCACGCGGGGCAGGGCGAACGGCTCCCGGTCGCCGAAGGGGGCGAATGCGCCGAGCGCGCGGTCGACCAGCTCCTGCACCGCCGGCAGGCCGAGCACCGGCAGCGGGGCCGTGCGCCCGGCCAGCCAGAGGCTCTGGAGCAGGCCCGGCAGGCCGTGCGTGTGGTCGGTGTGCTCGTGCGTGAGCAGCAGGTGGGTCAGCCGGGTGGGTGCCACCCCGGCCCGCAGCAGCTTCGCGTAGGCGCCGCCCGGGCAATCCACCAGGACCGCGCTCGCCGCGCCGACGAAGACCAGCGCCGTATTGTCGCGCTCCGCCGTGGGGAGCGCGGCGGCGGTCCCGAGCAGCGTGCAGCGCGCCATTGGCGTCGCCTAGCGGCCCGCGAGGAAGTGCGTCACGTCGCCGTCCTGCATGGCGTAGTCCTTGCCCACCTGGCGGAGGGCGCCCGCGGTGCGCGCCGCCGCCCAGGTCCCTAGCCGCACGAGGTCGTCGTAGGGCACGATCTCGGCGCGGATGAAGGCTTTCTGGAAGTCGCTGTGGATGGTGCCCGCCGCCTCCGGCGCCAGCGTGCCGCGCGGCACCGGCCAGGCGCGCACCTCGTCCTCGCCGGCCGTCAGGAACGAGACGAGCCCCGCCACCTGGTACATCTCCGCCAGCACGCGCTCGGCGGCCGGCTCGGCCAGGCCCAGCGACTCGCGGAACGCTGCCGCCTCTTCCGGCTCCAGCTCGGCCAGCTCTGCCTCCCACTGAGCCATCAGCGACACCACGCCGGTGCCCGCGTGCGCCTGTGCCGCGCGCAGCGCCGCCTCCACGGCCTCGCGCGCCGGCCAGCTCGCCTCGTCCAGATTCGCCACGAGCAGCGTGGGCTTCCCGGTCAGGAAGCCGTAGCCGCGCAACAGGCGCTCCTCCTCGGGCGTGAACGTCAGGTCGCGGACCACGCCGCCGGCGTCGAGCTGCGCCCGGACGCGCTCCAGCGCCTCTCGCTCACGCTCGCGTGCCGCGCGCTCGGCGGCCGGCAGCTTGCGGATCTCGCCCCCCAGCCGCTCCAGCCGCCCCTCGGCGATCAGCAGGTCCGCGAGCGCTAGCTCGGTCGCGCCCTCTTGTGCGCGTGCTGCCATCGCGGCGGGCAGTCCCGCGAGGTCGGCGGCGTCGAAACCCGCGACGACGTGCAGCAGCGCGTCCACCTGCCGCAGCTGCGCCAGGTAGCCCGGCGCCTGGCGCGTGCCGGGCTGGGCCTCGGCCGCCAAGCGCGGCACGTCGCTGTACTCCACCTCGGCCGGCGTCACCTTGCGCGGGTGGTACATCTCGGCCAGCACGCCCAGCCGCGGGTCGGGCACTTTCACCGTCGCCACGCGCGGCGTTAGTCCCGCGAACGTGCGGCCGGCCGCGGCCTGCGCGCCGCTGCTTCGGACCAGCGCGTCGAAGACCGTGCTCTTCCCTGCCCGCGGCAGCCCCACCAGCCCCACTCGCAGCAACGTCCTGCTCCTGTCGCGCCGGGGCCGCGGCCCCGGGACACCTTACCAATGAATTCTACGGCATCGCGCCGTGGCCACCGCTTGACGGATAGTCGCGCGCCTTCCTATAGTCTCTCGCGCGCCGCCGAAGACGCGCCTGGACTTGCAGGAACGCCGCATGCCGGAGCGCGCTCGCGCCTCCCGCCCCCGTGGCCCCGCGCGCTCGGGCGAGACGCCCGCTCCCTCGCGTCGCCCCGCCGCCCGGCGGGCACCGTCGCGCGCGCGTCCGCCGGCCGCGCTGCCATCCGCGCCCGCTAGCGTCGTGCCGCCCCCGATCGAGCGCGCGGCGCCGCCCGTACCGGTGGCCGACGCCACCGCCGAGCCGAACGCGGCCGCGGCTCGCCTCGGCGACTTTACGCGCCGCGTCGCGGAGTCGCTGAAGGCGCACCGGTCGGCGAGCGTGCGGCTGTCCGCCGCGTTCCTGATGGCAGCCGCCGTGGCGTGCGGGCCGACCAGCCCGCCGCCGACCGGCCCCACCCCGACGCCCGTGCCCGGCACAACTCCGGTGCCCGGGGCGACCCCCGCGCCTCGGCCGTCGGGCGGCGGCTGGGTCGGGCCGCTGTTCATCCCGTTCCCGTTCCCGCTCGGCGGCTACGGCGGCAACGGGGGCTACGGCGGGTCGCGTGGCGGCGGGGTCGTCCCGGTCCCGGTACCGAATGGGGGCAGCTACCGCGACGGTCCCGCGCCCGGCGACTACCGTGCGCCGGCGGGCAACGGCACGAGCGGCCAGAGCGGCGGCGCGGGCGGCGGCGGTGCGGCGAGCGGTCGCGGCGACGCGGTCAGCGGCCAGTCGGGCGGCACCGGCGCGGGCACGGCCGCGAGCGGCCGGGGCGGCGCCGCCAGCGGCCAGAGCGGCGGGACGGGCAGCGGCTCCGCGGCTAGCGGCCGGGGCGGCGCGACGAGCGGGCAAAGCGGCGGCACCGGCAGCGGCTCGGCGGCCTCGGGCCGCGGCGGCTCTAGCGCCGGCGGTGGGGGCGTGAGCGCGCCGTCGTCGGGCGGTTTCAGCAGCGGCAGCGGGGCGCGCGGCGGCGCCTCCAGCGGCTCCGGCGGCTAGCCAGGTACACCGACATGACGACCGATCAGCACGCCGCACGCCGCGCTCCGCACTCGCTCAAGCGGCTGCGCGAGCTGCTGCGCGCCTCGCCGCTGATCGCGCCCGAGCTGCGCGCGCACTGGCTGCGCGTGTTGCCCCACCTGTCCGCCGAGCAGCGGGCAGAATTGGCCGCGCTGCTCGCCGCGGGCACCCCCGACGATCCGTCGTCGGCCTCCGCGGATGCCCGCCGCGCCTAGCGCCCGCGCGGCCTATCGCCGCTGGTACGCGGCGGCCGGGCCGTGGGCGGGCTTCTTTCGCGCCGTGCCGCTCGTCGCCCTGGCGCACGGCGCGGTCCCATTCCCGAGAGCCGCGTGCGACCCGCCGCCTGGACCGAGTGCGGCGCTCGTCCGGGCAGGCGGGGACGAGGGGTGGCTGGGCCGCGCGGACGTGCTGCTCGTATTGGACTTGCCGGGAGCGTCCAGTGTGGCGACGGTCGCGGGGCTGGCGCGCTGGGGCGTGCGGCCCGTGCTGCTGGTCTTCCTCTGGCCGGAGCCTGACGCTTTGCTTCCCGCGGACGCATTGCTGGGCGCGCTGCTCCAGCACGCGCCGCGACTCCCCGCTCCGGCCGCGCCGCCAAGCGAGCCGGCGCAGCATGGGATTGGGCTGGGGCGTGAGCGGGCGATGGCGCCGGCGACCGCGCCCAGTGTCCAAGTCGCGGCGCAGTACGCGCTTGTCCTCGGGCGCGAGCGGGCGAGCCCGGCCAGTCCCGCCGACCTTGCGACGCGTTTCGACAATCGCTACGCGCTGGGCGCGATCGACCTACCGAGCACGGCGCGGCTGCGCGCCGGCGGCGTGGGCGCAGTCGTCGCCTGCCGCGATCGCGCTACCCCGCCGGCTGCCGACCTAACGGAGTACCTGGATGGCCTGGAGGCGGCCGGCGTGCCGATCCGTCGCCTGGCCCTCGGCTGACTCATGTACACGCTGGCCCCCGCCCACGTCGCGGCCGACCCCGCGGCCTACGGTGCCCGCTGGACCGCCTATCTCCACGAGGCCGCGTGGCGCTACTTCCTCTACGACAGCACGGTGGCCGGCGAGCGCTACCTGGCGCTGAACGCCCTGGTCCTCGACGCCGCTGCCCTCGCTCGCCTGGTCGCCGCGACGGAGACGCTGGGGCGCGCGTTCGCGCGGGCGACCCGCGTCGTCCAGCGCGACCGGCCGACGCTGGAGCGGCTGGGCTTTCCCTGGGCCGTCGCGGAGATGCTGCTGCACGAGCCGGCGGGGCCGCTCCTCTCGCCGTTGGGACGCTTCGACTTCCTGCTCGACGAGGCCGGGGAGTGGCGCCTGCTGGAATACAACAGCGATACGCCATCGGGCGTGCGCGAGACGATCGGCGCGGAGCGGCTGCTCTACCGCGCGCTGGGCCGGCCGGGCCGCGACGTGCGGCTGGGGGCGCGGCTCGCGCCGCGCACCCGCCGCGCCTTCGCGCGCCTGCTGGCGGCCGCCCCCCGTGCGGTGCGCCGACTGGGCCTCGTCACCGACGCGGGCTACGCCGAAGACCTCGCCCAGCTCTTGTTCCTGCGCGAGCTGCTCGCGCCGCTCGGACTGGAGATCGTGCTGGGCGACGTGAGCAATCTCAGCGTGCGCCGCGGCCGGGTCCACGTGCTGGGCCGCGAGGTCCAGGCGCTCTACCGGCTGTATCCCGTCGAGCGCCTGTACGGCCACCCGGTCTTCCCCGGCCTCATGGACGCCGCCCTCGCCGGGCGGGTCGTCCTGCTCAATCCCGTGGCGGCGCTGCTCGCCCAGGACAAGGCGCTGCTGGCGTGGATCTGGGAGCGCCGCGAGGACGCGCTGTTTCCCGCGGACGAGCGCGCGGCCATCGCCCGCCACCTGCCCGAGACGTACCTGGTGACGGACGCGCCCGCCGACCTCGACCGGCGCGCGTTCGTGGTGAAGGAGTTCTTCGGCCGCGAGGGCGAGGAGGTGTACTTCGGCGACCGCGTCGACGATGCCGACTGGGAGCGCTGCCGCGCCTGGCGCACGTTCGTGGTCCAGCGCCTGGTGACGAGCCAGACCGTGGACGATGTCCTGTGGCAAGACGGCGCCCCGGCCATCGTCCCAGGTATTCCGTGCGTCGGCAGCTACCTGGCCGGCGATCGCTGGGGCGGCCTCTACGTGCGCCTCGGCGACCGCGTCACCACTAACCGCGCGCGGCACGTCGGCGCGTTCAGTGAATCGCCGACGCGATGATCACGGCGAGCGCGATCAGGAAGCCGCCGGCGAGGATGGAGGCCGCAACGTTGTTCTTCTCGAAGATCTCGCGGCCCAGGTCGTGCGGTGTGGCCCAGTCGAAGACTTTGTAGGCGACGAGGAGGAGGATGCCGCCCAGGATGGCGTAGACGATGGAGGAGAGGAAGAGAAAGAGTTCGCGACCCCAGTCGACCATCGAGGCTCCTCATTCGCCGCGCGGCCGGCCCACGCGGCTCGTGGCGCGGCCATCGCCAGCCATTCGCTCCAGGTCGGACCCGCAGGCGCCTGGTACGGTGCGGGCCGGGCGCGCCGCGGCTCGGCGCCATCGCCGCGGCGCCTGGCATAGACGAGCGCGCCCGTGAGCAAGCCGGCGAGTATCACGCCGCCGATACGTAGCGCATCATAGCTGATTTGCAGGGCTGGCAGCACCAGCAACAGGCCGGCTACAACAGTGGTAACCGCCAGCCCCACGCCGCTGATCGAATCCTCTCGGCGGACGGTACGGTCTCGTGGTAGCATAATGCAGGCCCTCCTAGGTGCTGCAAGGCGAAGAGCCTCGGGGCGCTGTCCCTGTCCGCCTCCTTAACGCAAGCCCCGTGCCGCGCGATTCATCCCGCTCGGCCGCTGGGGGGCCGGTGGTCGGCCTGGCATATTCCTTGCCTACGCATACGCGACCGGACATCCGCGTCAGGGACTTAGGAGGATGTCGTGCAGTACGCGAGTGCACTCCACGAGACGCAGAACGGCGTGCGCCATCGCCCCGCGGCGGGCGAGCCGCTCGCCTTACTCCGCCCGGACGCCGAGCCGTGGTTGAGTCGCATCGCGACGGGGCTGCGCGAGGTCATGCGCCTCCAGCTCCTCGCGGCGCTGCTGCACGGCGAGCGCTCGGTGACCGAGCTGACGCAATTGCTGCGGCGCAGCCAGCCCAGCGTCAGCAAGCACCTCCGCGTGCTGCGCGACCAGCAGCTAGTGCGCACCCGCCGCGAACGCAATCGCGTGTTCTACCGCATCGCCGACGACCAGCCGCCCGGCGAGGCGATCATCGCCTTGCTCGAGCTGCTCGAGCGCTCGCTGCCCGAACGCCGCCCCAGCCGCCGCCGCAGCTAGGCGCGCTCGCCGGCCGCGCCTAGCCCGTCTGGCAAGCCGTCCTCCGCCCCCGCTCCCGCCGAGCGACGGCGCGCCCTAGTGCCCAGTGTGCCCAGGGACGGCCCTGGCCCCCCGCGCCCCTCGGCCCATCCCCCGCGGCCTTCGCCTCCCCTCCTCCAACTGTCGCCCATCCACGATGTTTCCCAACACCCACGCACCCAGCCTCCCTTCCGGTGGGGCAGCTAACGCTCCCCCATGGGCGGCTCGCCCGCCTGGTCGGTCCCCGCGTCGCCGTATCCGCTGCTCGTCCGACCAGGGCGCACTATAATGCCGCGGCGCCCGGGCTCGGTCGGGTGACTCGGCCCGGCAAGGCGACTGATTCCGAATCCGGCGGTGAAGCTCCCGTACTCCCTCGCCCCCTGAGAGAGGAGCGACGCTCACAGTATTCCGCGTCGCAGGGTGCGGGCGCCCCTCCGCCCTCCCCCTCTCCCCCTGGGAGAGGGCGGGGGTGAGGGCCGGTCCCTCCCCCTCTCCCTCAGGAGAGGGGGGCAGGGGGGTGAGGGCCGCCCTCCCCCTCTCCCCCTGGGAGAGGGCGGGGGTGAGGGCGCGCCCCGGCCGGCGCACCGCCGGGCCGGATCGGGTATGAGGCGTAGGAGAAGGAAGCGTGCGCTACGAGCAGTATCCGGATTTCGTGGCCGCCTGCGAAGCCGTGGGGCGGATCAGCGGCATCCAGCCGGGCGAGAAGGCCGTCATCCTCGCGGAGCGAAAGGTCGAGCCCGAGGTGATCTATGCGCTCTGGGCCGCCGTGCAGGCGAAAGGCGGCCAGGCGTGGGCCTGTCTGGTCGAGCAAGCCCACGAGAGCCACGTCCCCGGCGTCGTGGCCGGCGTGCTGGCCGAGGCCGACGTCGTCTTCCACTCCTGGGTCGCCGCCCACTCGCCCGAGGCGAACCGCCTGCGCCGCGAGCGCGGCCAGCGCTGGATCGCCTTCGCCGACTGCCTGACGTTCGATCGCTTCCTCAGCCCCGCGGTGCGCTTCCCCATCGACCTCATGGTGGCGATCATCGGCACCACCTGGCGGCTCATCGATCAGGGCCAGCAGTCGTCCGAGCTGCACATCACCGACCCGAAGGGCACCGACCTGCGCCTGGAGCTGACGCGGGCCGACCTGGACGAGCTGGCCGCCGACCGCCGCTGGCAGGGGCGCATCACCGCCGACGCCCCGCAGAGTCGCAGCCAGATCCCCTGCCCGCACGGGCCGAACCTGTTCCACGTCGGCCAGCAGATGCGGAACCAGACCGCCACCGGCGTCGTGCGCTACGACAGCATCGTCGGCTTCGGCGGCAGCTACTCCGGGGGCTACGGCGACTCCACGTTCGTGGCGCCGGTCACCATCCACTTCGACCGTGCGCAGGTGACGCGCGTCGAGGGAGGCTGGGAGGCCGACGTGATGCGCCGCAACCTCGAAGACGGCCAGCTGGCCGAGATCGGCGTCGGCTTCAACCCGAAGGTGCCCGCCTACGACGGCAAGTTTACCGGCGCCGCGGGCGGCGGCCGGGCGGGCACGCTGCACATCGCCACCGAGGGCAACGGCGTGGAGCACGCCGACGGGGTGCTCCACCAGCCCACCGTCACGATCGACGGGCGCGAGATCATCCGCAACGGGCGACTGGTGGCGCTCGACGACCCGGCGATCGTCGAGATGGCCCGCCGCTATCCGCCGCTGGGCGAGCGCTGGCTGTGGGACGCCTCCGAGGACCGCGAGGACCGCACCTTCCGATGAGCCATCGCCTGGCGCGACTAGCGGTCCCGCCGCTGCTCGGCGGGCTCGCGCTGCTGGCGCTCGGCTGTGCGGCGCCGGCCACGCCGGCCGGCGCGCCGCCGCCCGCGAGCGCCGGCGCGCCGACCGCGCCGCCCGTGGAGCATCTCACCAGCGGCGCCGGCACCCTGACCAGCTTCGGCACGACGTTCCCCCGGCTCGTCGCCGCCTACCTCGGCTACTTCGCCGACGAGGGCCTACAGGTCGATGTCGTGAACACCGGCGGCGACGCGCCCACGCTGGCGGGCATGATCGCCGGCGACATCCACGTCGCCGAGGCGATCGGCACCGACGGCCTCGTGCTGGCGAACGCGAAGGGCCAGCCGTTCTATGCCCTCGCGGCGTACCTCAATTCGCTGAACTACTCGCTGATGGGGGCGCCCGGCGTCAGCGCCGCGGCGGGCTTGCGCGGCGGCACCGTCGCCATCAGCCGCCCCGGCGACACCACCGACCGCTACGCCCGCGTGGCGCTGCGCCACCTGGGTCTGGAGCCCGAGCGCGACGTGGCGCTGGTGGCCGCGCAAAGCTCCCCCGAGCGCGCCCGCAGCCTGCTCGCGGGCGTCGTGCAAGGGGCGCTCATCGGGCGCTCGGAGAACAGCTTCCTGCGCCGCCACGGCGCCACCGAGCTAGTCGACTTGCGCGACCTCTTTCCCGACTACTCCAACCGCGTGATCGCCACGAGCGGCCGCGTGCTGGAGGAGCGGCCTCGCGCCGTGCAGGCGTTCGTGAAGGGGATGGTGCGCGCCTACCAGTGGCTGGCGGAGCCGAGCCACCGCGCCGACGCGCCGGCGATCGTCGCCTGGGCCGGCCTGGACGTGGACGACCTCGACCAGGCGTACGACGACCTCGTCCGCGGGCTCGCGGCCGACGGCGAGATCAACCCGCGCGGGCTAGAGCGGGTGATCCAGGACTTGCAGGCCGGCGGCCAGGTCCCCGCCGACTACACCGCCGACCAGCTGGTGCGATCCGGCCCGCTGCGCGCGGCGCAGCAGGAGCTAGGCCTGACGCCGTCCGGCGGCGTCCAGAGCAGCTTGCCGGCTCGGTGAGCCGCCAGCGTCTGGTAGGGGCGGGTTTTATGCCCGCCCGCGGCCGTCGAGGCCGCAACTCCGCATCGGCCGCCTGCTTGGCCTGGCCGCAAACCTTAATGGACCGTGGCCTTCCCGGCAAGTGGGACGCAACGGCGCCGGGGCAGGGAGCACACCAGTCCGCCGCTCCGCGAGCCGCGCCCTGCGCGGCTACGCCGAGGCGCCCACGGGCGCGGCGCCCGCCGCGGCGCCGTCGAAGTCGTCGCGCAGCACCGCGCACGCTTCCGCCGGCAGCTCGATCAGCACCTTGTCGCCGCGGCGCAGCTGCAGGTTCGGGTGCTGGCGCGTGCGCATCTCCTGGCCGCCCACGTTCAGGCGGCAGTCCAGGAACTCGCCCACGAACATCACCGAGTCGACGGTCGCCTCCAGCAGATTGGCGCGCTGGGACGGCGCCTGCCGGTGCAGGTGAACGTCCTCGGGCCGCACCGACACCACCACCGCGTCGCCCTTGCTGATGTTCACGCTCGGCTGCGCCTGCAGCGCGCCCATCGGCGTCTCGACGCGGCCCTCCGTGGCGTCCCCGGCCCAGGTGCCGCGGATGAAGTTGGTCGACCCAATGAAGTCGGCCACGAACCGCGTCTTGGGATCGCTGTAGATCTGCCGCGGCGGCCCCTCCTGGACGATCTTGCCCTGGCTCATCACCGCGATCACGTTGGACATGGTGAGCGCCTCGACCTGGTCGTGCGTCACGTAGAGCGTGGTGATGTGGACGCGCCGTTGCAGCTCGCGCAGCTCCACGCGCATCTGCTCGCGCAGCTTGGCGTCGAGGTTCGACAGCGGCTCGTCGAGCAGCAGCACGCGCGGCTCGCGCACCAGCGCGCGCGCCAGCGCCAGGCGCTGCTGCTGGCCACCCGACAGCTGGGTAGCCATACGGCCCTCCAGCCCGTCCAGCTCGACGATCCGCAGCGCCTCCATCACCTTGCGCTTCACCTCGTCGCCCGAGTACTTCTTCGAGCCCACGCGCAGCGGGAACGCGGCGTTCTCGAAGACCGTCATGTGGGGCCAGATGGCGTAGCTCTGGAACACCATGCCGATGTCGCGCTTGTGGGCGGGCACGTAGGTGCGGTTGCTCGTCGAGCACACGACCACGCCGCCGACCTCGATGTCGCCAGCGTCGGGCTTCTCCAGGCCGGCGATGCAGCGCAACGTCGTCGTCTTGCCGCACCCCGACGGCCCGAGCAGCGTGTAGAACTGGCCGTCCTCCACCGTGAACGAGACATCGTTGACGGCGTAGACGCGCTCCTTCCGATCGGGGAAGATCTTGACCAGGTTGGACACGCGGATCATGGCTCCACTCCCTGCGCCGAACTGCTGTGGTCGGCGATACGCCCGTCAGGCCTGTATGCCCACACGCCCGGACACCTTGTAGACGATGCCGACGATCGCCAGCAAGAGCGCGATCATCAGCACGGCAATGGCGGCCACCACCGTGACCTGCCCCTGCTCGAACATCGTGAACACCAGGATCGAGAGCACCATGCTCTGACTGGTCGCGAGCAATACGGATGTCGAGAACTCGCGGAACGAGATGATCAGCACGTAGATCCAGCCGGCGACGAGCCCCGGCCGCAGCAGCGGCAGCGTCACGCGGCGGAACGTCTGCCACCACGAGCCGCCGGCGATGCCCGCCGCCTCCTCTAGCTCGCGCGAGATCTGCACGATGGAGCCCGACGTGGCCCGCATGCCGTAGGGCAGGTACTTCGTCGCATAGGCGATCAGCAGCACCCAGAGCGTGCCGTAGATCGGCAGCGGAAACGCCACGTAGAACCAGATGAGCGCCATGCCCAGCACCAGGCCCGGCACCGCCACCGGCAGGAACGCCAGGTAGTCGAGCAGCTTGGCCCCTGGCAGGCGGCTCTTGTAGGCCACCCAGGCGATGATCGCCGTGAGCAGCATGACCGCCGACGCAGCCAGGACGGCAAGCACGACGCTGTTCACCGCGGCGCGGCGGAACGGCTCGAAGCTCAGCAGGTAGGCGTAGTTGGCAAGGCTCGCCTGGCCGAGCGCCTGGGCGCTGGGCGCCGCGACGAACGGCAGCAGCGAGTTCCACAGCAGCACGAGGAACGGCAGCAGCAGCACCAGTCCGAAGTAGCCGCACAGCCCGGCGAACGCGACCCAGCGCCACGGCCCGAGGTCGAAGGTGCGCGGGCGGAACGCCTTGCCCGTCACCGTCTGGAAGCGCTCGCTGCGCCCCGTTGCGCGGGTGTACAGACACACCCCCAGACCGCTGATCGCCAGCAGCCCCACGGCGAGCGCCGCGCCGCGCCCGTAGTCCGGCGGGAACTCGGTAAACGCCGTCCAGATCTCGCTGGTGTAGACGAACGTGCGGGCCGGGATGCCGATGATCGCCGGCACCTCGAACGCCTCGATCGAGCGCACGAACAGGATCAGCAGCACCGAGCCGACGGCGGGGAGCAGCAGCGGCAGGGTGATGCGGCGCGCGGTGGCCCAGAGGCTCGCACCCGATGCCATCGCGGACTCTTCGAGCGACGGGTCCATCGATTTGAAGGCCGCCATCATCAGCAAGAAGGCCAGCGGCGCCTGCCCCAGCGCCTGCACCCAGATCATCCCGCCGAGCGAGAAGATGTCGAACGGCGCCGCCGGCAGGCCGAACACGCTCATCAGCGCCAGGTTCACGTAGCCGATCTTCGGGCTGAGCAGGAAGATCCAGGCGATCGCTTCCAGCACGCCGGGCATGACCAGCGGCACCAGGCTGAGCGGCAGGAACGCCTGCCGGAACGGCAGGTTCGTGCGCTCGACCAGCCAGGCCAGCGCGGTCCCGAGCGCGAAGCTGAGCAGCGCCGCCCCGGCCGCGAACGCCAGCGAGTTCCGCAGCGTCGAGTACGTGTACGGGCTGGCGTAGGCGGCCGCGTAGTTCTCGATGGTGAACGCGTACTCGCGCGGCGCCACCTCCGCCTGGAAGCTACCCCACAACAGCATGACCAGCGGCAGCACGGCGAGGTACACCAGCACCGCCGCCCCGAGCGCGGGGATGAGCAGCGCCGGGTCGGCAGGCAGCGTGGGCAGCGTGCGCCGCGCGCGAGACGCGCTGATCGTCGCCAGGGTCGGCCTCCCCGCTCACCCCCGGGGCAAGCGTTTGTCCGCTGCGCTCAGCCCGTCTCGCGGCGAAACGGCCCGGCGCGTTTCCAGTTGCCGTAAGGTAGCCGATGAGTCGGGAACGCGTCAACCCTTCACCACGCCACGGGGGCCGAAGGCATGGCGCGGCCGAGCTGCGGCAGGACCGGCGCCTGTTCGACCGCGAGGGGTGCGTCGTGGTCGAACCGAGGGTTGCGTCGTGGCCGAGCAGGAGATGCGCATTTCGCTGGTAGTGGGCAGACAATCAGACGTACGGAATGTTTGTGATCGACTTCGCCGTCTTGCTACTCTTTGGAGGGCAGTGAGGCGCGAGTACATAACGAGAACCGAGGTAGCGCGCGAATATCCGGATTGTTTCTCCCTGAAGCGACCGCGAGGAAGCTCTCCTCCACTCGCTAATCCGCGACCCCGTGGCGCGGATTGCGTTCATCACGCAACGTTTGTCACCTACCGTGCCGCATCGACCCTTACGCTTGGCCGGCGCGGCGCTCGCAGCGACCACGAGCCAGGGGATGATACATGCACTCTTCGCCTTCGCTGGCACCGTCCAGCCCGGAGATCGCTCCCATGCCCGTCGACTCGAACGCCTGGGATGCGCTCGCGGGCATGGCCACGCTCAAGGACCAGATCGAGCGGCGCCTGCTGCTGCCGATGCGCGAGCGGGCGCGGGCCAGCCGGCACGGCATCACGCCGCCCGGCGCGGTGCTGCTGTTCGGGCCGCCGGGCACGGGCAAGACGGCGCTCGCCCGGGCCATCGCCGGACGGCTCGGCTGGGCCTTCGTCGACGTCGACCTGTCCACCGTCGCGCTCGACGCGGCGCGGCTGCGCCGTCTGTTCGACCACCTGTTCCAGCTCGAGGAAGTGGTGATCTTCTTCGACGAGTTCGAGCATCTCGGCCTGAATCGCGAGAGCCAGACGACGCCGGTCGAGCCGCTCACCGCGGAGCTGTTGCGGGGGCTGCCCGCGCTCCGCGCGAGCGGCAAGCTGCTGGCCGTCTGCGCGACGAACTACGTGCGCCTCCTCGATCCGGCGCTCCTGCGCCCCGGCCGCTTCGACCTCGTGCTGCCGATCGGGCTACCCGACGCGGGCGACCGAGCCGCGCTCCTGCGCGCCCTGCTGGCGCGGCGCCCCTGCGGCGAGATCGACGTGGCGGCGGTGGTCGCGCGCGCCGACGGCCTGACGCCCGCCGACCTCGGCGCCGTCTGCCAGCAGGCCGCGCAGGCCGCGTTCGAGCGCGAGGTGGCCACGGGCCGCGAGAGCCGCGTCGAGACGGCCGACCTGATCCTCGCGCTCAATCGCTATCGGCCCACCGTGAGCCCCGAAGACATCGTCGCCTTCCGCGAGGACGTGGAGCGCTACGCTCGCGCCTGATATCGACTCCAGCGGTACGCTTCGCCCTTCCCCTGGGAGAGGGAGGGGGGAGGACGGTCCCCGTCACCCCCGCCCTCAGGAGACGGGCAGGAGGGGAGGTCCGTCCCTCCCCCTCTCCCCCTGGGAGAGGGCCGGGGTGAGGGCTGGCGCCCCTCGGCGAACCGCCGCACCGGAGCGAGTATGAGCCCGAGAGCCGTGGCCGCAGGGCGTGAACCAACGCCGAGCACCCGAAAGGAGCCGCAATGCCTTCGACCCGACCGGTGGTCCTGGTGCTGGACGACGACCGCGCGACCCGCGAGCTAGTGCAGGAGGTGCTGGAGGAGCATGGCTACGCGGTAGAGAGCGCCGCCAGCGGCGCGAGCGGGCAGGCGCGCCTGGAAGCAGGCGGCATCGACCTGGTGGTGCTCGACAAGCGGCTCCCCGACGGCGACGGCCTCGACGTGTGCCGCTGGGTGCGAGCGCGCGAGCGCCGCGAGCGCGCGCACCTGCCGATCATCATGGTGTCCGCGGCCCTCGACCCGTCCGGCGAGGACCTTGGCCCCGATGCCGGCGCCGACGCCTACGTCGCCAAGCCCTTCGACCTCGACGCCCTCGTCGCCCAGGTCCGCTCGTCGCTGGCCAGCCCGTCGCCCGGCCACACGCCCTGATGCACGCGTGGCACTCTGGCCGCGCTGGTCGCCGAGTGTCGTAGGGGCGGGTTTCATGCCCGCCCGCGGCCGTCGAGGCCGCAGCCCCGGCGCCGGCCGACCACTCAGTCTCGCTGTAAGCCGCTGCAATGCGCGGCATTCCGGCCGCGCTGGTCGCCGAGAGCAGGTCTTCGCGGCCACCGGCGCGGGCCTTCGTGGCGATACCCTCCAAGTACGGCGAGGGTGTGTCAGCGAAGCTGGAAGATCTCCTTCCAGGTCTTCTCGTACTGACTGACCTGGGCCATGTCGTCGGGGCCAAGCGCGTAGATGTGCGCGGGGCGGATGTCGTCGAGGGCCGGCACGTCGGGCCGCGCGGGCGCGCGCCCGCCCTCGGCGTACGCTTGCTGGCCCTCGGCGCTCGCCGTCCAGCGCTCCCAGAGCATCGCCGTGTACGGATGGGGCGCGTCCTGGAACGCCGCCGTGGCCACCACCTGGCCGATGCCCTCGGTGCGCATGAAGTCCACCGGAGCGCCTTTCTTCATGCGTGCCGGGTAGTGGTGGGCGTAGCAGGTGATGCACGCCGCCGCCTGCCCGGCCACCACCAGCTCGGCCAGGTCGGAGTGGCCCTTGTGGAACTCCACGTTGTTCGCCGCGATGGCCCGCAGCACGGCGGCCGCTTGCTCCTCGCTGCCGTGCTTGCGAGCGAGCGCCAGGAACAGCTCCACGTCGCGCGGCTCGGCGATCAGGCGGTTCTTCCACTTCGGGTCGGCGAAGTCGTCGAACTGCGTCGGCGCCTCGTCGGGCCTCACCAGGTTCGTGTTCCAGGCCGGCACGATGAACTGGAGGTCCGAGGCGAACCAGTACGTCCCCCGCTCGTCCTCCGGGATCGCTTGCGCCTCGGTCGGAATGTCCTGCAGGAGCAGGCGCTGCTGGTTGAGCTGCAGCACGTAGTCGACGCTCGCGTTGAACACGTCGCCCAGCACCTTGCCGCCCCGCGCCTCGCTCACCGCGCGGGCCACGAGCTTGTCGGCCGTGCCGTTCACGAACTCCACCTTCACGCCCGGGAAGCGCTGCTCGAAGGCCGGCAGGATCTTGTCGGCGTTCACCGTCGCCATCGTGCTGTAGAAGCTGAGCGTGCCCCCCTCGTCCTTGGCCTTCGCGTATAGCTCGTCCAGTGGCAGCGTCTTGGCGACAGCAAAGGCGTTGGGCGCCGCCGCGGCCGGCGCATCGCCCGCGCCTGCGGCGGTGCGGCCACCGGCGGCGCCCGGTCCGGGGCGCGCGCCCGGCCCGCAGGCGGTCGCCAGCAGCGCGAGCGTCAGGAGTAGCAGGCCGGCGCGGCGCGTCAGGCGGCGAACGGTCATCGGTCCTCCGGTTCTGCCCCGGCGCCACAGCGCCCGGGCGGGCGCCCCCGCGCGGCCGGCACCGCTAGCGGATCTGGAAGACATCTTTCCAGACCCGCTGGTACTTGGGCGCGTCGGCCATGTCCTCGGGCGTCAGGGCGTAGATGGTCTCGGGGCGCGTCTTGTCGCGCGGCGCCACGCTCGGTAGGCCGGGCGTGCGGCCGCCGTCGGCGTAGGCTTGCTGGCCATCGGGCGAGTGGATCCACCGCTGCCACAGCATCGCGGTATAGGGATGCGGCGCGTCTTTCAGGATGGCGGTGCCATTCACGATCCCCACGCCCTCGGTCAGCATGTAGTCGACCGGCGCGCCCTTCTTGATGCGGCCGGGGTAGTGGTGCGAGTAGCAGGTGAGACAGGCGGCGGCCTGCCCGGCCACCACCAGCTCGGCCAGGTCGGAGTGGCCCTTGTGGAACTCCACGTTGTTCGCCGCGATCCGCTTGATGAGGTCGGTCGCCTGGTTGTCGTCGTGATACTTCCGCAGGCTGAGGCCCATCAGTAGCTCGGCGTCGCGCGGCTCGGCGATCAGGCGGTTCTTCCACCGCGGGTCGGCGAAGTCCTCGAACCGCGTCGGCGCCTCGTCCGGCCTCACCAGGTTCGTGTTCCAGGCGGGGACGATGTAGATCACGTCCGCCGCGATCCAGTACTGGCCGCGCAGCCCCTCGGGGTAGGCGTCCGCCTCGGGGGGCACGCGCTGGTAGAAGACGCCCTGCTGGTTGAGCTGCTGCACGTAGTCGGCCGGGCAGTCGAAGATGTCGGCGAGCGTCCGGCCGCCGCGCCCCTCGGCGATGATGCGCGCCGCGAGCGCGTCGCACGTGGCGTCCACGTGGTCGACCTTCACGCCCGGGAAGCGCTGCTCGAAGGCCGGCAGGATCACCTCGGCGTTGATCTCGGCGAGCGCCCCATAATAGGCGAGCGGCGCGTTCTCGGCCTTGGCCTGCGCGTACAGCTGGTCGATGGGCATCGTGAGGGCCGCGTCGAGCGCGGTGCTCGACGCGCCAGGCGCGGCGCCGGCTGGCGCCGCGCGGTCCGCCCCCGGCTGGGCCGCCGGGGCCGTCGGGCGCGTCGCGCCGGCACAGGCCGCGAGCAGCCACGTCGCCGCGATCAGGGCGCCGAGCGCGCTGCGTCCCATCCTATCCTCCCTCTGTCGCCCGCTGGCGCGTCGGCGCTGGGCACGCGGCCGCCAGCCGTTGTCGCCGTGCCCAGCACGCGCGGGCGGCGTGCGCTCCGGCCCGGCCGCCGGCCGCTCAGTCGCGGATGTCCTGCAAGAACCACTCGGTCGGCAGCTCCTGGCCCACGCCCGCCTGGCGCGCGAGGCGCTGGGTCCGGCCGGCGACGGCGGCGAATTGGAGCCCTTGGGTGCCCGTGTTGATGAACATGGTGACCTGCCGGTCGTCCGTCCGGCCCGGCTGGCGGCCCGCCACTACGTCGACCAGCAGCGGGAAGTTGTCGCGCTCCTCCGGGCGGCTGCGCGGGATGCGCGCGCGCTCCTCCGGTTGCCCGGCCACGTAGGCGGCCATGGCGCTGCGCGGCCACTCCATGTCCGGCACGTCGGCGCCCGGCTTGATCGTCTGCCAGCCTAGCTGCACGATCACGTCGGCGCGGTCGAGCATGGCCCGGTCCATCTCGCGGCGCGTGACGCACGTCATGTGGGCGCCGTCGGCCACCCACGCGGCATCGAAGGTCGGGAGCATCGAGTCGGTGGCGGTGACGACGATGTCCGCGCCGCGCACGGCCTCCTCGGCCGTATTCACCGGCCAGAGCTGCATGCGCAGCTCGTCGCTCACCCGTGCGGCGAACTGCTCGCGGTGCGCCGGCGTCGGGCTGTACACCTTGCCGCCGCGCAGCGGCCGCGCCGCCGCGATGGCTTGCAGGTAGGTGTGCGCCATGCCGCCCGAGCCGAGCACTCCCACGGTCGCCGCGTCCTTGCGCGCCAGCACGTCCACCCCCAGCCCCGCGCTGGCGCCCACGCGCATGTGCTGCAAGTAGCCGTCCTGGACGATGGCGAGCGGCTCGCCGGTGCTCGCGCGGTACACCAGGATAATGCCCGAGTAGGTCCCGGGCTGCATGCAGTACTTCTCTTCGGTGGCGCCACCGGGCCAGGAGACGACGTCCGACTTGATGCGGCAGGCCACCACGTCCTCGCTCCGGCAGTAGCCGGTCATGCTGCCCCAGCGATAGTAGTCGTCGTCGCGGCCGGTCGGGGCATACAGGTCGATGCGGGGAATGTAGGCGGCATCGCCGCGGGCCAGATCGGCGTAGCCCCGGCGCAGCGCGTCCAGCGTCTCGCGCATGTCCAGCACGCGCTGCACGTCGGCGTTCGTCAAGTAGAGCATGTGGCACTCCCCGGCGCGAGGGTGCCCCAATCCTACTGACTGGCCGCGGTCAGGAGCAAGGCCGCGCAGTGCCGCGGCTGCCCGCTACCTCTTGCGCCCACGAAGGCGCCGACCCTCTCGGCAAGCCGCCATCGAGTTCGGCCGCAATATTCTACGGGAAACCCATTTGCCGCCTAGCACCACTTGCCGCGGCAGCACCCGTTGCCTCGTCGTGCGCCCCCACCGGCGGCGCTCGCGGCGCCGCCGCCGGTCGCCCCTCCGGACGACCGCCCCTCGCCAATGCATTCTCTTGTAGGGCCGCTGCTTGCTGCGCCCTGCCCCGTCACCGCCCGGCCCCAGGAGAGGGAGGGGAGAGGGGTGAGGTCCGGCCCTCCCCCTCTCCCCCTGGGAGAGGGTCGGGGTGAGGGCGCGCTCCGGCAACTAAACGCCGGATTCGATAGGCAAGGCCGCGAGGCGCGCGGTAGGGCCCGCCGTCCGGCGCGACGTGGTCGCCGTCCTTGCCCGTACACGCCTCCCCCGCGCCCGCCGCCCGCGCCCGGCCCGGGGCCCGCCCCGCCGGCTCGGCCCGCGGCAGGCCAGCGGGGGAGTATCGTACGGGGTAAACGATGCGACCTTCCGCGCCCGACCAGCACGCGCAGACCCGCGCCCGGCCTACCATTTAACCACCCAGTAAAGGAGCATCGTTTGACCGTTCCTCGGCTAAAATTACGCACCCGCGTGCGGGACCGCCGCTGCGCGCGCGCCCCTGCCACGCCGCCAGCCCCTGGAGCACGCCCCTGTGGCGGGCAGCGGTTTGGGGACTTGCGCTCCCGGTCGGCAGTTACTACCCTTGTACACGCGTGCATCCCGCATTCAGTGTTTTGCCGGGCGCGCTCCGTCGCCACCAGAGACCGATCGTGCCCCTCGACGCGCCACACGGTGAGGGTGTCCAACATGAAGATCATGGGTCTATCGGTACTGATCGCGTTGAGCCTGCTGCTGAGTGGCTGTGGCAGCGGCGCCGCGCCAGGCGCCCAGCCGGCCAGCTCTCCCCAGAGCGCCGGGCAGGGTGCGGCGTCCGCGGGCGGGCTGAGCGGAGAGATCCCCGTGGGCGCCGTGTGGTCGCTGACCGGGGCCGCGGCCGTCTACGGCACCGTCCAGAAGAACGCCGCTGACCTGGCGACGGACGAGATCAACCGCTCCGGCTTCCTCGGTTCCGCCAAGCTGAAGCTGATCACCGAGGACGATCGCTCCACCCGCGAGGGCGGGATCGCGGCCTTCGAGAAGCTGCTCAATCGCGACCGCGTGGCGGCGATTCTCGGCCCCACCCTCTCCAACACCGCGCGGGCGACCGATCCGATGGCCCAGGACAAGGGCATCGTGGTGCTCGGCGTGTCCAACACGGCCGACGGCATCGTGGAGATTGGCGACTTCGTCTTCCGCGACAGCCTGCCCGAGAGCGACGTGCAACCGAACACGATCCGCGTGACCAAGGACAAGCTGGGCTACCGGCGCGTCGCCGTGCTCTACGGCGACGACGACGCCTTCACCAAGGCCGGCTACGACGTGTTCAGCAAGGCGCTGGCCGATGCCGGCGTCCAGGTGGTCGCGACGGAGACGTTCAAGAAGGGCGACACCGACTTCTCGGCGCAGCTGACGAAGATTCGGAGCGCCAACCCCGACGCGATCGTCCTGTCGGCGCTCGCCGAGGAGGCCGCGGGCATCATGACCCAGGCCCGCCAGCTCGGCATACCGACCTCGGTCCCGTTCATCGGGGGCAACGGCCTCAACTCGCCGCAGCTCGCCCAGCTGGCGGGCTCGGCCGCCCAGGGCGCGATCTCCGGGGCCGCCTGGTTCATCTCGAACGACACGCCCGGCAACGCCGCGTTCGTGCAGGCTTACCGCGACCGGTACGGCAGCGATCCGGACCAGTTCGCCGCCCAAGCCTACACGGGCGTGTACCTGCTCGCCACCGCGCTGAAGAACGCCGGCTCGAGCAACCCGCGCGCGATCCGCGACGCGCTGGCGCAGCTCAAGGACGTGCCGACGGTGCTCGGCTCGTTCTCCTTCGACCCGAGCCGCAACCCGGTGCACCCTCCCGTCGTGCAGATCGTCCAGGACGGCAAGTTCACTCTCTTCAAGTAGCGCGCCGGAACGAGGCCCGCGCGCATCCGCCGCACCCGCGCGAGTCGGAGAGACATGGAGCAGCTTCCGCAGCAGCTCGTGAACGGCATCTGGCAGGGGGCGGGCCTGGCGCTCTTTGCGCTCGGCTTCGCGCTGGTGTTCGGGCTGCTCGACGTGGTGAACCTGGCCCACGGCGCGACCTACATGTGGGGCGCCTTCTTCGGGCTCGTCTGCGTCACGCGCCTCGGCTGGCCGCTCTGGGCTGCGATCCCGGCGGCGATGATCGGCGCCGGCCTGCTCGCGGTCCTGCTCGAGCGGCTCGCCTTCAAGCCGCTGCGCACGCTGACCACGGGCAGCCTGGTCCTCTGGGGCGGCTTTCTCGTGCTACTCCTCGGGTTCGTCGGCGTCCGCCAGGAGGAGGTTCGGGCGGGACTGCTGGGGCTGGGCGCGGCCCTCATGCTGCTCGGGCTAGTGCAGGATTACCGCGCCCCGCGGCCACTGCTGCAGCGGTCGATGCCCTATCTGGCGCCCATGATTGCTTCGATTGGCGCCTCGACTATCCTCGTGAGCCTGGCCCAGGGACTCTTCGGCGCGCAGCCGTCGCGTTTCCCGCCGGACCTGTTTCCCACGACGCCGTACCCGCTGGGACAAGCCGCCGTCATCGCCCCGATCCAGCTCCTGGTGCTCGCCGTCGCGCTCGTTCTGATGATCGGCCTGCACCTCCTGATCGCCCGGACGCAGACCGGCCGAGCGATCCGTGCGATTGCCTGGAGCGAGCGCACCGCTCGCCTGCTCGGCATCAACGCCGATCTGGTGATCGCGCAGACGTTCTTCGTCTCGGGCGCGCTGGCCGGCGCCTCCGGCGCACTGCTCGGCCTGGCGTTCAACCGCATCGAGCCGACGATGGGCAGCCAGATCGAGCTGGCGGGGCTTACCGTCATCGTGGTGGGCGGCATGTCGAGCATCGGCGGGACGGTCGTCGCCGCCTTCCTGGTGGGCCTGCTGCGCGTGCTCGGGGTCGCCTACGTCGATAGCAGCTTCCGCGACGCGCTCGTCTTCGCCCTGCTCATCCTCGTCCTGCTGGCGCGCCCACAGGGGCTGTTCGGCCGCGCCAACAGCACCCGCGCCTGAGGAGAAGCCGGGCCGATGCTCCAGTTCCTGCTGGACCACATCTCGACGGTCGACTTCATCCTGCTCAACGTCGCCCTCGGCCTGAGCATCTACCTGACGCTCGCGGTCGGCCTGCTCTCGCTGGCCAACGCCGGCTTCCTCGCCATCGGCGCCTACACCGCCGCGATCTTGACCGTGCAGGCCGGCTGGCCGCCCGTCGCCGCGCTCCTCCCCGCGCTGCTCCTCGGCGCGCTCGTCGCGGCGCCGCTCGGCCTCCTCGTCCTGCGCCTCCAGGGCGTCTATCTGGCCATCGCCACCATCGGCTTCGGCGAGATCGTCCGCATCGTGGCGCTGAACGGCGACAAGCTGCTGCGCCTCGTGAGCGGCGATAGCCGCCTGACCGTCTTCCGCGGCGCCGAGGGCATCACCTTGCCCTATCGCAGCCCGGTCCTGTTCCTGGGACTGCCCGTCACGACCTGGCAGCTGCTGGTCTACGTGGTCGCCCTGGCCTACCTGCTGGCGATGTTGCAGCGATCGCGTTACGGCCGGCTCATGGCGGCGATCCGGCTGGATGGCCTGGCGGCCAGCACGCTTGGCGTGGACATCGTCCGCTACCGCCTGCTGGCGTTCTTGCTCGGTGCGGCGATCGCCGCCGGCGCTGGCGCCCTGAGCGCGCCGGTCGTCCGCGTCATCGATCCGAGCCAGTACGGCTTCAACCGCGCCGTCGACATTCTGGCCTACGCCGTCCTGGGGGGCATGACCACCTGGGTCGGGCCGATCGTCGGCGCCACCGTCCTCACCGCATTGCCCGAGGTGCTGCGGCCTCTTCAGGAGCAGCGCGAGGTCGTGAACGGCCTCCTGCTCTTGTTGTCGATCATTTATCTGCCGCGCGGGCTGGCCGATTCGCGGCTCTGGGGCGGCTGGCGGCACTGGCCGACCGCGCTCCGCGAGCGCTTCGCCGGCGGGCCGGCGGCCGAGCCGCTTCCCGTTCCCCCCCGCCGAGGGCCGGGATGACGGCCGGCGCCCGGTTGCGGGTCGACCGCATCAGCCTGCACTTCGGCGGGCTCGCAGCCTTGGACGACGTGGCTTTCACCGTGGGCGGCGGCATCTGCGGGCTCATCGGGCCGAACGGCGCCGGCAAGACGACGCTGCTCAACGTCGTGAGCGGCGTGCTCCCGCCCTCGCGCGGCGACATCTTCCTCGACGAGCGGCCCACGACCGGACTGCCCCCACATCGCCTGGCGGCGCTCGGCGTCGCGCGCACCTTCCAGAACGTTCGGCTGTTCGGGGAGCTTTCGGTGCTCGACAACGTACGGCTCGGCTACCACCTTCATCAGCACAGCACGCTGCTGGAGACCGTGCTGCGCCTGCCGCGGGCCCGTCGCGAGGAGCGCGCGTCAGCGGCGGCCGCGCTGGCGCTGCTCGACCGTCTGGGCCTGGCCCCCCTCGCCACGGCCGCGGCGAGCGCGCTGGCCTACGGGGATCAGCGGCGCGTGGAGATCGCGCGCGCCCTGGCCCTGGAGCCCCGGCTGCTGCTGCTCGACGAGCCGGCGGCCGGGCTGAACGCCGCCGAGAGCGAGCAGCTTGGCGACTTCTTGGGCCACCTCCGGGCGCAGGGACTCACCCTCTTGCTGGTCGAGCACGACATGGACCTCATCATGCGTGTCTGTGACCATATCGTGGTGCTGAACTTCGGCCGCAAGATCGCCGAGGGGCCACCTGCTGTGGTACGCGGCGACCGGCGGGTGATCGACGCGTATCTGGGCGAGGAGGAGCCCGCCTGATGCTGGCGGTGCGCGACCTCCACACGTACTATGGCGGCATCGCCGCCCTGCGGGGCATCAGCTTCGACGTGCCGCGCGGGGGCCTCGTCGCCCTCGTCGGCGCGAACGGGGCGGGCAAGTCGACCACCCTGAACACGATCAGCGGGCTGCTCGCGCCCCGCCATGGGACGATTCGCTTCGAGGGACGGGATATCGCCGGCTGGCGGGCGGAGCGCGTTGCCGCCCTGGGCCTCGTGCAGGTGCCGGAGGGGCGGCAGATCGTGGCGCCGCTGACGGTCGAGGAGAACCTGCTCGTGGGTGCCTACACGCGCCGCGATGGGGGCGTCCGCGCTGACCTTGGCGGCGTCTACGACCGATTCCCCCGCCTGGCCGAGCGCCGCGCCCAGATCGCGGGCTCGCTGTCGGGCGGCGAGCAGCAGATGCTGGCCATCGGCCGGGCACTGATGGCGCGGCCGAAGCTCCTGATGCTGGACGAGCCCTCGCTGGGCCTGGCGCCGCTGATCGTGCAGGAGGTCTTCCGCGTCGTGGCGGCGCTGAAGGAGCAGGGCGCGACGATCCTGCTGGTCGAGCAGAACGCGCGCAAGGCGCTGGCCATCGCCGACTACGCCTATGTCCTCGAGGGCGGCGAGATCGGGCAGGCGGGGCCCGCGGCCGTTCTGCGCGACGACCCCCGCATCCTCGAGGCCTACCTCGGTCGGGGAGCCTGACCGCGCCCCCGCTAGTCGGCGGAGCGCGCCCCGCGCCGGCGGCCGAGGCGGGCGCAGCCAGCCTGGAGCAGCAGCAGCAGGTAAAGGACGCCTACCCCGCCGACGACGAAGAGCACGCGCAGCAGGGCCGCCGTGGCGCCCACCGGCGGGAGCGGCGGATCGTCGCCGTTATCCGCGCTGTCGAGCGGGCTCAGCGGCGTGGCCGTGGTGGGGAGCAGGCTGGCGGTCGTCGTGCCGCCGGCGAGGGGACCGTCCAGCAACGGGCCGCCGGGCCGCGCGGCACGCAGCAGCGCGTCCCGGGCGGCGGTGGCGGGATCAGGCGCGGCGACGCGCGCCGGCGCCGCGCCCGGCCCAGCGCTCCGGTCCCCGGGTCGCGCGGCGCTTTGGGGGACCACCCGTGGGTCGATGCTCGCGGCGGTCGCGAGTAGGCGGGCGTCGCCGCTGCCGCGGCCGTAATGGGTGGGGTCCGGGCCGAGCAGGCCATCAGTGCCGTCGCCAATGCCGAAGGCCACGGCGTGGTGGGGGATGTCGGCGCGCGCCCAGGCCGTCTCTAGCTGGTCCGGGGTGATGACCAGCGCCTTTGCGCCGCTCGCCCCATAGGCCGAATCGTTGTACAGGAAGTCGTCGCCGAGCAGGCCGTCGATCACGATGTAGTGGTTGACGTTGCCACCATAGCCGCCGCTGCCCGGCAGGAGCCGATAGACCGTCAGCGCGATTACCGGGTACCCCTTCTGCACGGCCGCGCGCACGTCGTCCACACTCCAACGTCGGTAGCCGCCGCCGCTCTGGTACAGCCCCATCGGGCGCAGGTTCGCGCGGCGGCCAAGCTCCGCCAGGTAGTCGAGGGCGATACCGTCGTCGTAGCCGTAGGTGCCCTGGAGATAGTTCGCATACTCGCGCACCTTCGCCGTCGAGATCTTCAGGCCGTAGGCCTCGAGGATCATCGCCAGCGCGCTCGGACCGCAGTTCGCGTCCTGGTAAGGGGTGCCGTCGTACTGGCCGCGCGCCGGCACGCCCAGCCAGAGCAGCGAGTCGTCGAGCCAGCCGGCCGCGCCAGGCTCCTCCGGCAAGCCGCGCACGAACGTGCGCACCGGGGCGGGGCGCGGCTCGGCCGGGAGCGCCACGCTCGCCGGGTGGACGGGCGCCGCGTTGGTGGTGGGGGCAGCGGCCGCGGCGTCGCCGACCGCGGCGCTCGGCGGCGCATCGCTGGCCGCGGCGCTCGGCGCCTGGGTCTCCACTGCAGCGGCAACCCGGTCGGGGTCCGCCGTGGTCGCCTCGGGTTCCGGCGCCGTCGCCGTCGGCGCGTCGGTTGGCAGCACCGCGATCGGTACGTCAGTTGGCCCCACCACGACGCCTGTGACGAGGGTCGGCGTAGGCGGCACCGGTACTGGCGTCGGCGTGGGTGGCACGGCTGTCGGTGTCGCCGTCGGCGGAACGGCGGTCGGCGTCAGCGTGGCCGGCAGGACCACTTCCGTGGGCACGGCCGTTGGCGTGGCTGGTGCGCGGGTATGCACGGGCAGGGGGGCGCTCAAGTCCGGCGCGGCGCGGCTCACCGTGGGCGTGGCACCGCGTGGGGTGGACGAGGTACCGGCCGCGCTCTGCCCCGCGTTCGGAATGGGGATGGGCGTCTGGGCCGCGGCGGGCCGCGCCCAGCCGAGCGCAGCGGCCACGAGAGCGAGGATCGACAGCGCTCGGCCCGCGGCGCGAGCGCGTGGCATGGGACGCCGTGGGCGAGGCGAGCCGGAATGCAGCATCTTGGGCGCATTGTACCCGACGATCCGCGGCCGCGCCCAGGCTTTCCCGCCCGGCCGCCCAATCGCTACGCGACTGCGACGCGCCCGATCTTCTCTCTCCACGCACTACGCGGCCGGGGAGGCCTGCTCTTCTTAGGCTACAGAGCGGAGCGGCGCCCCTGGGTCGGCCGGTTCGCGCGAGCGCTTGGCGTGGCCGTTGGCCGAGGGTGTCGGTACGGCGGGCAGCCAGACCGTGAACTCAGTGCCGTTCTCGGGCGTGCTGCTCACGCCGATGCGGCCGTGGTGCGCCTCGACGATCTGCCGCGCGATTGCCAGCCCTAAGCCGTGGCCCTCGCCATGCGCGCCGGCGGCACGATAGAAGCGGTCGAAGACGCGGGCCTGTGCCTCGGGCGGGATGAGCGAGCCCGTATTGTGGACGGCCAGGCATACGCCCGGGGGGCTGCCGGCGTCCGAGCTGCCCTTAACGGGCGGCTGTGCCGGCTCGGGAGCGAGGCGTATGGTAATTCGCCCTCCCGGCGGGGTGTGCTTGATGGCGTTGTCGAGTAGGTTGTCCACGACTTCTTCCAGGCGATGTGTCTCGCCCAGCACTGCCGGCACGGCACGGTCCTCGACGACCAGCGTCACGTCGCCGGCACTGGCGCGGCGCTCAGCGCGACTCGCGCAGGCGGCCACGAGCGCCGAGAGGTCGACCGGATGATGCTCGCCGGCGAACTGCCCCGACTCCACCCGCGACAGGTGCAGCAGGCTCTCGACCAGGCGCGACATGCGCTCGGCCTCCTCGTGGATCACGGCGCCCGCCTCCGCGTAGTCGGCCGGCGTGCGCAGGGCGCCGTCGGTCATGGCCTGCGAGAAGCCGCGGATGGAAGTGAGCGGCGTGCGCAGCTCGTGAGAGACGTCCGCCAGGAACTCGCGGAGGGTGTTGTGCGAGAGGGCGACCTGCTTCGCCATGAGGTTGAAGGCGCTGGCCAGGCGGCTGATCTCGTCCTGGCCCTCGACAGGTATCGCCTGCTCGTAGTGGCCGCGCGCCATCTCCTCCGAGGCGCGCGTCAACCGGCCGACCGGACGGGTAATGGAGCGGGTCAGCCATAGCGCCACCGGGAGCGAGGCGAACAGCGCCAGCACGCCGGCGAGCAGCAGGCGCGGCGCCAGCGCCAGCCAGGCCGCCGCGAGGCTGGCCTGCGGCACGGCCACCATGACGGCGAGCCGCGGCGCGAAGCGGGGCGGCAACCGATCGCTCAGCCGCCCGACCTGCAGCGCGCCGGCCACGGAGATTGTGACCACCTGGCCGCCAGCAGCCTGATAGCGCCCAACCTGCAGGCGGCCGGCCTGCTCCGCCGGGGTGTCCTCGTCGGGCGGCAGCGCGTAGCCCTGTAGCTCGTCGGCCGTGTCGGCGGCCACGACCCGGTCGTTCGTACGGACGAGCAGCAGTCGCACGTTCAGGTGCTGTGCCTGGTCGTCGAGGAAGGCGGCGATGTCGGCGGTGGGCGTGCCCATCAGCTCGAGGTAGCGCACGTGCGCCGAGAGCGGCAAGACGATATCGGCCAGCCGCTGCATCTCGCGCTGCATCTGGTACTGCTGCCCGAGCCAGAGAAAGCCGGAGCCGGCGAGGAACAGCGAGACGAACACCACGAAGGCGTAGGAGGCGATGAGCCGACTGCGCAGGCTACCGCGCACTGGGCGCCTCCCCCTCCACGAGCTTGTAGCCGACGCCCCAGACCGTCTGAATCTTGGCCGTCGCGCCGCTCAGCTTGTCGCGCAGCCACGTGATGTGGACGTCTACGGTGCGCGGGTCGCCGTAGAAGTCGGGGCCCCAAACGAGCTGACGCAGGCGCTCGCGCGGAAACACGACGCCCGGCCGCCGCGCGAGCACCGTGAGCAGGTCGAACTCCTTGGGCCGCAGCTCGACGGGCCGCCCCGCCACCGTGACCTCATGTCGGTCCGGGTCCACCCGTACGTCACCGACTTCGAGGGGGCGCTGGCCGGCGCCCATGCCTTGCGTGCGCCGCAACACGGCCTTCACGCGCGCGGCTAGCTCGCGAGGATTAAAGGGCTTGGTGACGTAGTCGTCGGCGCCCAGCTCGAGCCCCGCCACGCGGTCCTCGGACTCGTCGCGGGCGGTGAGCATGATGATGGGGACGTCGCTCTCCTGACGCAATTGGCGGCAGACTTCGAGACCGCTGACCTTCGGCAACATGAGGTCGAGGACGATCAGGTCCGGGCGGACGAGCCGCGCCTTCTCTAGCGCTTCCTGGCCGTCGTGCGCGACCTCAACCTGGTAGCCCTCGTTGCCGAGGTACAGCTTAACCAGCTGGACGATATGCTTCTCGTCGTCAACTACCAGGATCGTCTGCGCCATGATGCTCCCCGTGGGGAGCGGGAGATGGGACGAAAGGAAGGGAAGATCAGCGCGCGGCTTGCTGGTTGCCGGCGCCTGCCTGCGCTCCCCCGGCTGGTCCCCTATTCCCGCTCTCCTGGCCCCCATCCCCTGGCAGAATTTGCACGTCATTCGCGGCGACCGTGCCGTCGTCGCCACGGCTGCCGCTAACCACGACGCGTTGGCCCGGAGCCAGGTCCGTCTTATCGGCGGGCTCCACGCGTTGTACGCTGGTGCTGTCGCCCAGCGTCACATGTACCGGGCCGTCGGGCGTACTTACTACCATGGTACCGTCAACGATACTCTGGATCACACCATTTGTCCGTCCGGCAGCCGGACCGCCAGCGCCCGTCCCGGCTCCGCCCGGTCGCTGGCTGGCGGGGCCACCTGCCGCGGCCGCCTGGCCGCCGGCCGGGCTTCCCGCGCCTTGCACCCCGCCCGTGCGACCGGCCCCGCCTGCTGCGGCAGCGCCGCCAGGGGCGCTAGCCGCCCCGCCCGTGCCGGCCGGCCCCGCGCCCTCGCCCCCCGGCGCGCCCCCAGGGCCGCCCCCTCCCGCGCGCGCGGCGCCCGCTGCACTCGGCAACGGCGTTGCCACGATGCGTCCGGAGCCACGGAGCGGCGCCGAGAGGATGGCTGCTATCACGCCGAGCGCCAATCCCGCTCCCACCACCAGCAACAGCAGCGTCATCCACCGGCCGCGCGTGCGTCGTCGTGCGGCCGGAACGCCAGGAGCTTGCTGGGCGCTCCCCGGCGCTCCCGCGCGTCCCCCGCCGGGTGTGCCGCTGCTCACCAGGGCGGGTTGAGCGGCGGTGGGCGCCGGGGACGCCGCTCCGTTCGCCTCCGCGACCGCGCGCGCCGAGGTTCCGGGATCGCTCGACAGTGGATCGCTCATGGTTCTCCAATCGCTGGGGCGCCACGCGCGGCGCCCCAGCCATCACTCCACCAGCCGCGGCAGGCAGCTTGTTGGCAGCCCGCGCCCTCAGGCGATGCGAATGCTTTCCAGCACGTTCATGCCTGGGCCAAGGCCTCGCGGGCCTGGCGCGGATGCTCGACGCGCTGATCGCTGCTGATCAGGCCATCGCGAAGCTGAATGACGCGCTGCGCGTGCTCGGCGATGTCCGGCTCGTGCGTCACCAGCACTACCGTCATGCCCTGCGTGGCGTTCAGGTTTTGCAGCAGGGCCATGATCTCCTCGCTCGTACGGGTGTCGAGCGCGCCGGTGGGTTCGTCTGCCAGGATGAGGCTGGGCTCGGTCACCAGCGCCCGAGCGATAGCCACGCGCTGCTGCTGGCCGCCCGACAGCTCGGTGGGCCGGTGTCCCTGCCGCTCCGCGAGGCCGACGGCCGTCAGCGCGGCCAACGCGCGCTGGCGGCGGTCGGGGGTGCCGGCGTACAGCAGCGGCAGCTCGACTTGCTCGATGGCAGGGATGCGCGGCAGCAGGTTGAAGGTCTGGAAGACGAAGCCGAGCTTCCGGTTGCGGATCGCCGCCAGCTCGTCGTCCTCCAGGCCGCTGATCTCGACCCCATCCAACTCGTAGCTGCCGCTCGTCGGCTGGTCGAGGCAGCCGATCGTGTTCATCAGCGTCGACTTGCCCGAGCCCGACGGCCCCATGATCGCCACGAACTCGCCGCGCTGGACCTCCAGCGACACGCCGCGCAGCGCGTGGACCTCGATGTCGCCCAGCGTGTACACCTTGGTGACGTGGCGAATGCGAATGACAGGCGGGGGGGTGGCGCGGCCAGCCGCCGCGGCGATGCCGGCCTGGTGCGTGCCGTTGGGATGGACCGTTAGCGGCTCACTCACGCTCTGCCCCCTCATCTCGCCGGGTTTAGCGGCGAATCGGTATGGGGCCGCCGATGGCCGGCCCGCCAAAACCGCCCGGCACGCTCGGGCTGCGCGTCTGCGTGCTTGGCAGGACCACCTGGTCGTCCTCGTCGAGGCCGCTCGTGATCTCGCTGCTCTGGTCGTTGCTCAGCCCGCGCTGGACGACGCGGGTGTCCAGCTTGCCCTCTGGCGTCAGCACGTCCACCACTTGGTCACGACCCTGACGGCGGAGGGCGCGGTTCGGCACTACCAGCACGTCGCTCTTGCGATCGTAAATGATATTGGCGGTTGCCGTCATGCCCGGGCGTACGCCCTGCCCGCCCTCGACGGAGGTCGAGACCAGGTAGCTCGTCACGCCCGACTGCGTGATCGATTGGGGCGCCACGGCGGTCACGTGGCCACGCACCGGCCGCCCCGGAAGCGCGTCGAAGGTTAGCTGCACCTCCTGGCCCACCTGAACGCGGGCGATGTCCGCCTCGTCGACCTGAGCGTCGACCCGGAGCCGCGCGGGATTGACCACCGTGATGAGCCCGCCGCCGACCGTCGCCGCGCCGCTCGCCAGCTCGCCGGGGTTCAGGCCCACCTGACTGATCGTGCCGTCGAACGGCGCTATCAGTATGGCGTTGTCCAGGTTGAACTTGGCGACCGCCACCTGGCCGCGGGCCTGCTCCACGCCGGCCACCGCTTGGGCCACGTCCTGGTCGGTATACGGGTTGGTCTTGAGCTGGGTGTCGGCCTGCGCCTGGGCCACAGCTTGGCGCTGCGCTTCGATAGCGTTGGGGCTCGACGGCTGCTGCTTGAGCGCTAGCTGCGCCTCGGCCTGGGCGACGGCCTGACGCTGCGCCTCGATATCGGCGTCGCTGGCCGGACGACGCTTCGTCTCGAGCTGGGCCTGGGCTTGCGCCACTAGCTCGCGCTGCTGCTGCAGGTCGTACTCCGTATAGGGGGCCGCCTTGAGCGCCAGCTGCTGCTCGGCCTGCCGCACGGCGGCCTCCGCTTGCGCAATGTCGTCAGCTGTCGGGTTCAAGAGCTGGGCGAGCTTCGCTTCCGCGCCGGCGAGGGTAGCGCGGGCGCTGTCCACGCCGGCCTGCGCGGCAGCCAGATCGGCCGGCTTCGGCTGCGCCCGCAGGTCGTCGACCTTCGCCTGGGCGCTCACCACGCCCACGCGCGCCGCCTCCACGGCCGCCTGCGCGGCCGCTACGTCCTCAGGGCGCGGGTTGCGGAGTGCGTCGAGCTTGGCTTGGGCGCTCTGGTAATTGTTTTGCGCCTGATCGAGCGCCGACTGCGCGGCCGCCAGGTCGGCTGGGCTCGGCGTCAGGAGTTGGCCCAGCTTCGCCTGCGCGCTGGCGAGCTGGGCCTGCGAGGCCAGCACGTTCGTCTGCGCGGTGGCGATGTCATTCGTGCCGCCGCCCACCTGGAGGCTCTGGAGCGTGGCTTGCGCCCGCTGCAGCGCCGCGTTGGCCGTGCGTACCGCTGCCTCGGCGGACAGCAGATCCTGGCTGCTCGGGGCGGTCGTGGTCGTTGTGCCGCCTCCGCTCGAGCCGCCGCTGCCGGAGCGAGCGCTGCCCGAACTGCCACCGGACGTGGAGGTGCCGCTGCTGGCGCTGCCCGAGGCGCCGCTGCTCGTACCGCTACTGTTGGCGCTCGGCGCCTGGCCCGTGAGCTGACTGAGCCGACTCTGGGCGATTTGCAGGTTGCGCGCCGCGGCGACCACGTCCTCGCTGGCCGCGATGGTGTCGTAGCTGCCGGGGCTCGGCCGCGTGTCGTTCAGCTTGCTCTGCGCGGACCGCAGGCTGGCCTGCGCCTGAACCACTGCAGCCTGCGCGGCAGCTAGGTCGCTGTCGGTCGGGTGCTGTAGCTGGTCCAGTTTGGCCTGCGCGCTCTGGTAGGCCGAGAGCGCGTTGTCCACGGCCACCTGGGCGGCGATCAGGTCGGCGCTCGTCGGCTGGAGCAGCGTATCTAGCTTGTTCTGCGCGGCAACCTGGTCGGACAGTGCCTTGACGAGTGCGGACGCAGCCGCTTGCAAGTCCGCGTCGGTGGCGCCCTCCTGCACCTGCTGCAGCTTGGCCTCGTTGCTGGCAAGCGTGGCGCGGGCGCTGTCCAGGGCGGAGCGCGCATTCGCCACGTCGGCGGGGCTCGGATGGTACAGCGCGTCGAGTTTGGCGCGAGCCTGGTCGAGGGCCGCCTGGGCCGCAGCCACGTCTTCCGCGCGGCCCTGGGCCTCCATGCCGTGCAGCTTGGCCAGAGCGGCGTCGAGCTGCGCCTGTGCGGCGGCCACGTCTTCGGGACGCCCCGCGAGCAGGCCGTCGAGCTTGGCGCGCGCCTGATCGAGCGCGGCCCGGGCGGCGGCCACGTCCTCCGGCCGCGCGGTCATCATATCCGTGAGTTTGGCCTGCGCCTGAGCAAGCTGCGCGCGCGCGGCCGCGACGTCCTCGGGGCGCGCGCCGTTAAGCACGGTCTGCAGTTTCGCCTCGGCGGTAGCCTGCGCCGCCTGGGCCTGCTGGAGTTGCGCCTGCAGGTCACCGGTGTCGAGCTGCGCCAGCGGCTGGCCTGCGTTCACGTCGTCGCCCACCTTCACGAACACGTCGGCCACCCGGCCGCTGCCCTTGAAGCCTACTTTGCTGCTGTTGTCGGCAACGACGGTCCCCGTCCCGTTCACGCCGGCGACGAGCGCGCCGCGTGTGACGGCGACGGTCTGCACGGGCGCCGGCGTAGTCGTGGTAAGGCGCACGTAAGTGATATAGCCCAGCGCCAGGCTCAGCAGCAGCGCGGCGACCAGCGCCGCGAGCTGTGGCCAGCCGAGCGGCGGTATCTGCCGCCACAGAGCGCCAACCCGGTCCGTGGACACCACGCGCATCGTCCCCCCCACCTATCATCTCATCCGGCGTCCCGCGGACGCCGCGCGCTTTAGAGGATGTGTACCGCGAATTGTTAGGCTTTAGCCAACCTTTCGCCGACCGCTTGGTGCGCAGTCTGCGCACCTGCAGGTGTTGGCAAGCGCTCCGATCGGTTGATTCGCACTATACGGGGTACTTCCTCTCAAAGTGCTAAGGCGCTGTGGGGGTGTTGTTAAGCATGTGTTAAAACCCACATAAGGGATTGACGTAGTGTGCAGAAGACCAAGCCCAGCCCCAGGTCAGCAGCGACCGGCTGTGTGTTGGGACGTCCCGATGCACAGCGATTCTCCGATGACGACTGCTAGCGGGCGCGATCTGGGGCGGCGGTGGGCAAGGCCGCGGGCGCGGGGAGTAGCGCGACTACCGCCAGTCCCAGCAGCGCGGCGCCAAGGTAGAGCCAGAATACCAGGTGCAGCCCATTGATCAGCACGTCGGCGAGCACGCGCGCCTGGTCCGGCGGCAGGGCGACGCGCGTGGCCGGGTCGAGCAAGGCGTTGAGCATGCCGACGCCCGGCCCGGCCAAATCCGCCTCCGGCGTGGTGGCGATGCCCGCGGCGCGCAACCCGCTCGCGACCGCCGCGCTCAGCACGGCGCCTTGGAGGCTTACCCAGAGCGTACCGCCCATCGACTGAAAGAACTGGAGGGTGCCGGTGATGGCGCCGCGCTGCGCCCACTCGACCGCACCCTGCGCCGTCACGATGAGCGTCGTCCAGGTCACGCCCATGCCGACGCCCACGATCGTGCCCGCGGCGACGACCAGCGGCAGCGGAGTGTCGAGCGCGAGTCGTGTGAGCACCACGCCGCCGCCGCTCAGCAGGGTCATGCCGCCGAGCGCCGCGCCACGGTAGCCCCGCCGCACGAGGACCCGGCCCACGGCGATGCTGCCCGCCGTCCAAGCCAGCGACACGGCGCCGGTTACCCACGCCACGTCCTCGGGCGTACCGCCCTGCGCGCCCTGCACGAGCAGCGGCAGGTAGGTCGAGGTGCTGATCACGCAGGCGCCGAGGATCGCCGCGGCCACGCTGGCCAGTCCCAGCAGGCGGCGCCGCAGCAGGGCGTAGGGCACCACGGGCTCGGGCGTTCCCGTCTCAACCCACGCCAGCAGCGTCAGGGCGATCGCGCTCACGCCGAAGCAGGCGAGTACAAGCGGCGCCGCGAAGCCGCGCTGGCCGCCCTCGACGAGGCCGAGTAACAGCGCGGCGATGCCGATGGTGAGCAGCGCGGCGCCCGCGTAGTCCACCCGTCGGGCGTGACGCTCGACGTGCTCGTGGACCGTGAGGGCCAGAATCGTGCCGGCGAGTAGCCCAATCGGCAGGTTGATCCAGAACACCCATCGCCAGGAGGCATACGACACGATCAGGCTACCCGCGACGGGGCCGAGAACAGCGGCGACGCCCCAGACTGTCGAAATGAGGCCCTGGATCTTGGGCCGGTCCCGACCAGGGAACAGGTCGCCCGCGAGGGTGGCCACCAGGGTCATGAGGCCGCCCGCGCCAAGGCCCTGCATGGCGCGGGCGGCGATTAGCAGCTCCATCCGCGGCGCGAGGCCGCAGAGCGCCGAGCCTAGTAGGAAGACGCTCATGGCGACCAGGAACAGCGGCTTGCGGCCATATACGTCGGCGAGCCGCCCGTAGACCGGCACGGTGGTCGTGGAGGTGAGCAGGTAACCCGCGACGACCCAGCTGTAGAGCGCCAGGCCGCCCAGCTCGCCGACGATTGTCGGCATGACGGTGGCGACGATGGTAACGTCCATCGCCGACACTAGGGCGGTGACCAGCAGCGCGGCGGTGGGCGCAAGGCGTCCGGGCGGTAGCTTCATGGGCTCCTCGGTAGGTGTGCCGTGGCATCGTACCATATGGCGCTGCCCGCGCCGGCGGGCGAGGCGGGGCGCGGCTAGCCGACGTGCAGCAGGGCGATCAAGCCGAGCGCGCCGGCGCCGCCCAGCACGACCAGCACGTCCACGCGCGTGAAGGCAATGAGCGCGAAGGCCGCAGCGGCGATCGCCAGGTCGAGCGGCGAATGCACCGTTGCCAGCAAGATGAGATAACCCACGGCGAAAGTGAGGCCGATGGCACCCGCTTGGATGCCGCGTATTCCGGCGGCGACCGCCGCGATGCGCGCCAGCCGCGCATGCAGCCGTAACAGAATCAGGCTGGAGAAGGCCACGGTGCAGATGGCCAGCGTCGCCGCGACGGCGCCCGCGAGCCCGGCGACGAAGTAGCCGATCGGCAGGACGAACAGCCCGTTTGGCCCCGGCGTGATGCGACCGATCGCGATAGCGGTGGCGAAGTCCTGATCGCTGAGCAAGGGCCGCTGTCGTGTTAGCTCGTCCTGCAGGATGGGCAGCGGCTGGGAGCCGCCCCACGACAGGATCGACGCCTTGAAGAAGATCAGGAACAGGTTGGCGAGGTCCACCTAGGGCTCCTCGATGCCGGTCGGTGGTATGGTCGGCTCGGGGGTCGGCGCGGAGCCGGGCGCGAGCTGGTACAGCACGGCCCCCAGCACGCCCGCGACGACGACCGCGAGCACTGACGATACCTCCAGCAGCCCCATCAGCGTGAAGCCACCGCCGATCAGGAACAGCGTCACCAGCCGCGTGCGGCCGCGCTCGTCCTGCATCGTGTCACGCGCTAGCCGGTAGCTCACGGCGATCGTCATGCCGGCCGTCGCCGGCAGGATGCCGTTGATCACCGCGGCACCGAGGGGGTTCGCCCGCAGGCTCAAGAAGAAGACGGTGAACACGATCGTGATGAGGCAGGACGGCAAGACCAGCCCGAGCAGCGCGACCACGGCGCCCGCCATGCCGCGCAGCACGTGGCCGATCAGCGCGGCCTGTGCCAGCAGGTGCGCACCAGGGTACATGCGGCTGAGCGCGAAGGTGAAGGCGAACCCGCGGGCATCCAGCCAGCGGCGGCGCTCGATCATCTCCTGCTGCATTAGGACGAGCGTAGTGGCTCCGCCGCCGAAGGACAGCAAGCCAACCCGCGCAAACGCCAGGAACAGGGCCGGCAAGGCCACAGGGCGCTCGGCGCTCAGCGCGGGATACCGCGCCTGCGCGGAACGCTGATCGTCGATGGTTGCGGGCTGAGCCGAGGACGCAGGCGGCAGGGGGTTCGGGGGCCGGCCGTCCATGGCCTACTCAGCGCTCGGCGCTGTTCGGGCGGCACGCGTTGCAGCGTGGGGCAGGCTTTCATAGCGGCCGGCCCCGGTGACGCGGACGAACTCGGCGTGCTCCACGAACTCGCGCAGGCAGCGGGCGCCGAGGTAGCTCATGGCCGAGCGCAGGCCGCCGGTCAGATCGAAGAGCACGTCGGTCACCTGGCCGCGATATGGCACCACGGTTTCCACGCCCTCCGGCACCCTCGCGTCGAAGCGCTCCTGATCGATCCCCAGCGATAGCCGCCGGTAGCGATCGATGGCGGCGCTCTCGGACGCCATGCCGCGGTAAACTTTGTACCGCACGCCGTCGCGGAGGACCGTGGCGCCCGGGCTCTCTTCCGTGCCGGCCAGGAGACTGCCTACCATTACCGTCGCCGCGCCGGCCGCGAGCGCCTTCGCCACGTCGCCCGAAGCGCGCACGCCGCCGTCGGCGATGATCGGGACGTCGTGGGGCGCGGCCGCCCGGACACAGTTGAGCACGGCCGTGAGCTGCGGCACGCCGACACCCGTCACGATGCGCGTCGTGCAGGCAGCGCCCGGGCCCACGCCGACTTTCACGGCATCCACGCCCGTAGCGATCAGGTCCGTGGTGCCCTCGGCCGTGGCCACGTTGCCGGCGATCAGATCAACGTCCGGGAAGCGCTGCTTCAGCGCCCGGCACGCCTTCAGCGCGTGCTCGGCATGGCCGTGGGCGATATCGACGACCAGCACGTCCGCGCCCGCCGCGACCAGCGCTTCGGCCCGCTCACGGTAGTCGCCCACCACGCCCACTGCCGCGCCGACGCGCAAGCGGCCGGTGGCGTCGCGGCTGGCACGCGGGTGCTGGTAGACGCGCATCAGGTCACGCGCCGTGATCAAACCGCGCAAGCGGCCCTGCTCGTCCACGAGCGGCAGCTTCTCGATCCGATGCTCGTGCAGCAGCCGCTTGGCCTCATCCAGCGACGTGCCGACCGGCGCGGTCACGAGCTGCGCACCGCGCGTCATGACCGCCCCGATTGGCTTGTCCGGATCGTCTTCGAACAGGAGATCGCGGACGGTTAGGATGCCTACGAGATGGTCGCGCTCGACGACGAGCACGCTGGTGGCCTCTGACCGCGCCAGCAGGTCCCACGCGTCCTTCAGCGTGTGCTCAGGCGCGAGCGTTTGCACGTCGCGCACGACAACACTTTCGGGGCACTTGACGCGCGACACCTCCGCGGCCTGCTGCTCGATCGTCATGAAGCGATGAATGATGCCGATGCCGCCCTCGAGGGCCATCGCGACGGCAAGGCGCCACTCCGTAACCGTGTCCATGTTCGCGGATACGATGGGAATCGCGAGCGAGACCTGGCGGGTGAGTCGGGTGCTAGTGTCGCAGTGGCGGCGCGAGCGCACGTCGGAGTGCCGCGGGACGAGCAGGACGTCGTCGTACGTGAGGGCGAGTTCCATGCTGCCATCGCCGCCTGGCGCGGAAGATCAGGGCCGCAGAATTATACCAAAGGCGGCTGGCCTCCCCGTTGCGAGCGCCAGCCGCCAGGGTCCGCCGCGGCGGATTTACGGCGCGGCGGCGTTGCCGCCCGCCGGCGCTGTCGTTACGGTCGCCGGGGCATCGGCGGGCGTCACACTGCCGGCGGCGGGCGTGGCCGGGGCGGCGGGGTTACCGTTGCCTGCCGCCGCGGCCGGGAGCGCGGCGGTATTTGCCGCGGCGGCCTCCGTCGCGTCCTGCGAGACGCTGTCGCCGCCGTTCGCCGGTGAACTGGACGCGACGCTCTCGTCCGCGGCCGGCGTCGCGGCTGGCTCGGACGCGCTGGCCGCCGCCTCGGGGCCGGGCGCCGCGACGGCCCGCAATGGCCCGCCGTCGGTCTCGACGCGCGGCGTAGCGGGCGCCGCCTCGGCCACCGCCAGGGGTACCGGCTCCGTGTCGGCCACGGGATCTAGCGGTACGCGCACGGGCATGGCGATTGGCCCTTGGAACGTGTCCTCCCGTGCCGGAGGCGCTCCCCATCCGCCCAGGCTGCGCACGCCGTTCACGAAACCGCCGAGCCACGGCTGTGCCGCCCGGTCCACCGCCAGCGCGCCGGCCAGCCCCCCGAGCATCAGAAGGACGATTGCCGCGACGAGGGTGATTGGCGGGCCGGGACGGGATGCGCGGACTCGGAAGCTGCGCGTGGCCGCCGCCGGCACGAGCGAAGATGATTGCATGTGCACCTCCTGACGCTCGTCATTATAGAAACGGCGTTGGCGTGCGGCGCTTGCAGGGCCGTCACAATGGCAGTTTCGGCAGCCTATGTAACGTTTCCGTGCCGGCTGCGTTCGATATGGTAGGAGGACCATGGACCGTCGGGGGAGCTCGACGGTCGTGTGGCGGGGCCGCGGCGCGACAGGACGTTGGGGATCATGAGCGGGGCGGTGCGGACGCAGGGCCGAAGCCGGTGGGTCTGGCGAGACCGGCGGCGTGCCGCGCTCGTCGTCTGCGCGGTAGTGATGGTGGCTCTGGGCTGGCCCGGCGCTCCGGCGCGCGCGCAAGGCCCAACCGTGGTCGTGGAGCAGGTGCTGGCCGCGGGCGCCGGCGGGCTCGTGAGTGCGCCTCTGGATCCCTCACGGCGTTATAGCCTGCTGGTCCTCGCGGCGCCCGACGGCGCGCCCTTCCATGGCAGCTACTCGCAGAACTGGTTCGCCCGCGACGGCGCCCGTCGCGCGGGCAGCAGCGATGGCCCACTTAGCGGGCGGGCGCCCTGGGAGCAGGAGCTGCAGCCGCCCGCGCCGGCCCTCGCGCAATGGACGTTCGCCGCCGGGCTCTGGAACGACGGCACCACCTCGCTCGTCGTTCGCATCCTCGACCACGGGCCGCGCTAGCGTCGGACCCGGCGCTCGGTCGCCACTCCACGCGGCTCGGTCTTCCCCCGCTCGGCACCACGCGTCGTGCCGTATACCGACCGCGCCAAGAGCCGAACCCGCTTGTGCCACGTGGTAGAGTGTTCTCATGGAGGCGACCCGGCCGACTGGCGGCAGGCTGTCAACTCGTCGGTGGTGGCCCGCCAGGCGATAACACATACGAACTAAGGACGCGTCATGCAGTGCGAGGGCTGCGGGACGGAGATGACCGTCGAGGGGTCGCGCCCGGACGGCGTCGCACGGGACGAGCCGATCAAGTGGAAATGTCCACGGTGCGCGAGCTGGTGCCTGGCGGACGAGCACGACGAGGTGTACATGGCCGCCTGGCTGCTGGAAGGGCGCGAGTGGCCGCGCTGATGGGCTGAGCGCGACCGCAAACGGGCTTGCTCGGGGCGCCGCGCCCGGTCGCGATCGGGGCGTTGCGCGCCGACCCTTGTGGTATTATTAGACGGGCTACCAACCCCAGCCCACGAGGACAGTAACTCACCGTACCGTCGACCGCCCGTGGGGCGCCGCCGGTGGCGGTTCCGGGTCGGCGCCCTGGCGCCCGTGCTCTGGCCGCGGCTGCCCCGGCAGGAGCGACCCCGAGCGGGAGGAGCAGGCATGGTAGATCCTCTGGCGCACCGCCCGTCCGCGCCCGAGATCGACGAGTTGGTGGACAAGGCGCACGAGTCTGGGTCCGTGACGCCGGAAGAGATCGCGCGGACGGCCGCGGAGATCGGCGTCACCGCGCCGCAGGTGTGGCGCGAGCTGGAGAACCGCGGTGTGCCGTTGCCTGGCGGCACGCTCAATGGCGAGCACGATCCCGAGGAGCTCGAAGAGGTCGACGCGGCCGAGGACGAAGACGAGCTCGAGCCCGCGCATCTGGGAACGCCGGAGATCGAGGAGGACCTGCGCCCGGCACCCTTGATGGCTGCCGCCGAGTCGCTTGGCGAACACCCGCACGCTGAAGAAACCGTCGACGTTCCCGATGCGCCCGCCGCGATCTACCTGCGTGATATCAGCCGGGTAAGCCTGCTGACGGCCCAGCAAGAAGTCTCGCTGGCCAAGGAGATCGAGCAGGGCAACGAAGCCGCCGAGCTATTACGTCAGTTGCCGGCCGAGTCCAAGGAGGGCACCGATCTAATCGAGCGCCACCAGATCGGTAAAGAGGCACGACGGCAGCTCACCGAGGCCAATCTCCGCTTGGTGGTCTCTGTCGCCCGCAAGTACATGGGGCGCGGCCTCCCGCTGCTCGACCTGATCCAAGAGGGCAACATCGGCCTCCAGCGCGCGGTGGAAAAGTACGATTACCGCAAGGGCTATCGCTTCAGCACCTACGCCTACTGGTGGATTCGCCAGGCTGTCACGCGGGCCATCGCCGACCAAGCGCGCACGATTCGCGTGCCCGTTCACATGATTGAGCTGATTGGCGATGTCTACCGGGTGAGCCGCGATCTTCAGCAGGAGTTGGGGCGCGAGCCGGAGCCAGATGAGATCGCGCAGGAGATGGGCACCTCGGCAGAGAAGGTACGCCAGATCATCCGGGCGGCCCGGCAGCCCATCTCCCTGGAGACTCCGGTCGGCGAGGAGGAAGAAAGCACCCTCGCCGATTTTATTGCCGACCGTGCCGCCCGGGCTCCCGCCGAGGCCGCCGCCCAGGAGTTATTGAAGGAGCACGTCGAGGACGCGCTGCAGCAGCTTAGCGAGCGGGAGCGTGCCGTGCTCAAGATGCGCTTCGGGCTGATTGACGGGCGCGACCGGACGCTCGGGGAGATCGGTGAGGAGCTTGGCGTCAGCCGCGAGCGGGTGCGGCAGATCGAGGCCGAGGCGCTGGCGAAGCTGCGCCAGCCAAAGCTCCGGGCGAAGCTGCGCGAATATCTAGAGTAGAGGACAAGGAGTCGGAGATCGGGGCTACGATACGCAGCTCGTCGGCCGATCTCTATTATTCCCTGCCCCGGGCCCCCCGCTCACGCGCCTGCCCGCATGCGTTGGCGCTGGCGGTCGGCGCGGGCAGCGTTCACCAGCGCGGCGGCCTCGCGCGGGCTCAAGGTCTGCGCGTCGTCGAGGTACACAGGGCCGCCACAGCGGCTGCAGCGGCGTGCGGCCTTCCCCGACTGGACGTCACCATCGGTCGGCCTGAAGGCGAGGACGCGATCCGGGTGTGAGGTATCGGTGATCACCTCGCCTGTGACGTAGCCGCAATAATAACACTTGAGATCAGCGCTAATCAGCATCGTCTGCTCCTGCTCTGGCGTCCACTCCGTTTCGGGGGCTGACCGGCCCGTGGCGGCCCCCTTGCCGCCGAGCAACTGTGTTGACCGCTGTTTGCAAGGTATGTGCCACGGCTGTGACGCGCGTCTCGCCGTGGCCGCCACGTCGCGGTGGCCCGCGCGCGTGCGGTATAATGCCGTATTCGCCGCTGTAGGTAACACGGGATCATCGTGCGGGCCGGCCCGCGCCAGGCGTCTGATCCGGTGGTCCCCACTGTAAGGAAGCAGGTATGTTGCGAATTCGCCTGCGCCGCACGGGCGCTAAGAAGAAGCCGACCTATCGGGTGGTCGTGGCCGACGCCCGCGCCCCCCGCGACGGCGCGTTTCTGGACATCTTGGGGCACTACAACCCGCGCACCGAGCCGTCGACCGTAGTGATCGACGCGGCCAAGGCTCAGCGTTGGTTGGCGAATGGGGCCCAGCCGAGCGACCGCGTGGCGCGGCTGTTCAAGCGCGAGGGCATCGCGGGCGATGGCGCCGTGGCCGCCGCCGCAGCCCCGGCTGCCGAAAGTGTCGCCGAGGCCGAGGCCGCGCCAACGCGAGCCCGCGCCCGCCGCGCCGCGGCGCCGGCCGAGCCCGCCCCCCCAACGCCAAGCGCAAGCGTAGCCGGCACCGAAGCGCCGGCCGAGGCAGCCGAGGGGTCGGCGACTGGTGCGGCCGCCGAGGATGCGGCGGCCGCCAAGCGCCCCGCGCGCCGCCGCGCCACTGGGCAGGGTGAAGGCGCGGAGCCGGTGGAGAGCGCCGAAGGCGAGTCCAGCGCGGGCGTACCGTCGTTGGACCGCGCGGCCACGAAGGAAGAGGCGTAGCGGGGTGAAAGAGCTCGTCGAATACGTGGCGCGCGGCCTGGTGGAGCATCCCGACCGGGTGAGCGTCGTGGAGATCCCAGAAGGGGGCGGGCTCATCTACGAGCTGGAAGTCGCGCCCGAGGATATGGGGAAGGTGATCGGCCGCCAAGGGCGCATGATCAACGCCCTCCGCACGCTCGTCAAGGCGGCCGCCGTGCGGCGCGGCGTGCGCGTCAACGTGGAGGTCGTCTGAGTCGCCCCGGCGGAGCTGAGGACCAGGGGCCAGGGGCCGAGAGCCAGGACTCAGCGCCCGAGCTGTCTCCTCCCCCAGCCCCCAGCCCTCAGCCGCCCGGCTTCGTGGCCGTCGCCCGCGTGCTCGCGCCCCACGGCATTCGGGGCGAGGTGAAGTGCGCGGTGCTCACCGACTTTCCGCGTCGCTTTGCCGCGACTGCCCGCGTGTACCTCGGCCCGCAGCGGCAACCCTTCGCCGTGCAGCGCGCGCGCCTGCAAGGCCACTTCGTCCTGCTCAAGCTTGACGGGCTCGACTCCCGCGACGACGCGGAACGCTGGCGCAATGCCATCGTCCAGGTGCCGGCCGCGGAGCGCGTGCGTCTGCCTCGTGGGCACTATTTCTGGGAGGACGTCATCGGCCTGGAGGTTCGTGACGAGGCTGGGACGCATCTGGGGCGGGTACGCGATATCCTACAGACAGGCGCGAACGACGTCTACGTAGTAGACACGCAGCCCGGCGAGCTGCTCATTCCGGCAATCAAAGACGTGGTAAAGCGCATCGATCCGGCGAAGGGCGAGATGACGGTACGGCTGCTAGAGGGAATGCGGTAGGGGCCTATGCGGCGGGTGCGGGTCTATACAACCGAAGCAATCGTTCTCAAGCGGCACAACCTGGGTGAGGCGGACCGCATCCTCACGCTGTATACACCCGACGAGGGCAAGCTGCGCGCGGTGGCGAAGGGCGTGCGGCGCCCGGCGAGCCGCCTCGCGGGTCACCTGGAGCTGTTCAGTCTGACGCTGGTGCAGCTTGCCCGCGGCCGCGAGCTGGACGTGGTGGCACAAGCCGAGACGCGCGCCGCGTTCCGCACCGTCCGCGAAGACCTGGCGCGCACCTCGCAGGCATACTACGCTTTGGAGCTGGTCGACCGTTTTACCCCCGACCGGCTAGAGCACCGCGCGGTGTTTCACCTGCTGCGCGAGCTGCTGGAGGCACTGGACGCGCCGGCGCCGTCGCCGCTGGCGCTACAGTACTTCACGCTCCACACGCTGGCCGCACTCGGGTACCGGCCACAGCTCACGCAATGCGTGCTCTGCCGCGCCGAGATAGTCCCGGGACCCAATTACTTTAGCCAGCCGCTTGGGGGCGTCGCCTGCGTGGCGTGTGGGCCGAGCGAGCCGACGGCGCAGAGCATACCCGTGAACGTGCTGAAGGTGCTGCGCTTCCTCCAGCGCACGCCGTCGCTCGCGGCGGCGCGATTGGCGGTGGCCCCAGAGGTGCTGGGCGGCGCCGACGCGGTGCTGCGCGCCTATACCGAGTCGCTGATCGAGCGCCGCCTGCGCACCGGCGAGTTTCTCGACCGCCTACGCCTGGACGCGCGCCTGCGCGCCGCCGACCCTGGGCCTGCCGGACCTGTCGTTGCTAAGGCGGCGCCGGTCGAGCTGGCCGCCCCGGGTGCTGGCGCATGATGCTCGAACCTACCGCCCCTGCTCAGCACTCAGCACTCAGCAGTCAGCAAGCGGCAGACCGGCGGGCGCTCTACCTGCGCTGGCGGCCCGGCCGCTTCGCCGACGTGCTTGGCCAGGAGCACGTTACGCGCACCCTGCGCAATGCCGTGGCGGCCAGCCAGGTCGCCCACGCCTATCTGTTCTGCGGGCCGCGCGGCACCGGCAAGACGAGCATCGCGCGCATCCTGTTCAAAGCGATGGCCTGCGAGGCGCCGCAAGACGGCGACGCCTGCGACGCCTGCGACGCTTGTCACGACGTGGGGAGCGGACGTGCCCTCGATCTAGTCGAGATCGACGCGGCATCGAACCGCGGCATCGACCACATCCGCGATTTGCGCGAGAAGGTGTGGATCTCGCCGTCGCAGGCCCCGCGCAAAATGTACATCCTCGACGAGGCGCACCAGCTCTCGGCGGCGGCCTGGGACGCGTTCCTGAAGACGCTCGAGGAGCCGCCGCCGCACGTCGTGTTCGTGTTGGCGACGACCGAGGTGCACAAGGTGCCGGCGACGATCCTCTCGCGCTGCCAGCGCTTCGACCTCGGCCGCATCGCGCTGAACGACCTGGTGGCGCACCTAGGCAAGGTCATCGCGGCCGAGGGGCTCAAGGCCGAGCCGGCGGTCTTGCAGCGGGTGGCGCGGCTGGCGCACGGTGGGGTGCGCGACGCACTCAGCACCCTCGACCAGCTCGTGGCCTACAGCGGCGACTCGATCACGCTGGCCGCGGCACGCGAGGTGCTGGGGCTGACGGCGGAGGAGTCGCTGCGGGCGACCGCCGAGGCACTCGCGCGCCACGACGCCCGCGCCGCCCTCGCGGTCGTGGCCCAGCTCGCCCGCGAGGGCGCCGACCTGCGCCAGTTTCTCGACGATCTCGTCGGCTACCTGCGCGCCCTCCTGCTCGCGCGTCTCGGAGCCAGCGACGTGCTGGCGTTCGAGTTCGGCGCCGACGAGCAAGCCTGGCTGGAGAGCCAGGCCGGCGCCTGGCAGCCGGCCGCGCTGGTCGCGATGGTGCGGCGGCTGAGCGCCGTGGACCCCAAGGGGCGCGACGCCGGCCAGCTCCAGGTGCAGCTTGAGCTTGCGCTGCTGGAAACGGCGCTCGACGCCGCGATCGGCCCGGCGTCGGCGGTGCCGGCGGCCGGCGGCAGTATGGCACCTTTCGTGCCGCCTCGGGACCCCGTGCGCCCGGCGGCCGCGTCTTCCGGCCCGCCACCCCTATCGGCGGTGCGGACCGAGGCCAGCGCGCCGGCTGCACCGGTGAGCGCGGGCCCCGCCGGCGACCCGGCGACCACGGCAGCCCGAGGAGAGCCCGTGTCGTCCGGCAAGGGGCCGGGTGCAGAGCCGGACGGCGCCGCCCCGGATAGCGCAAACGGCCGAGTCGCGGCCGCTGCCGAGACCACGGAGGACGGCGCGGCGACGCTGCCCGAGCCCATTCCGCATCCAGCCATTCAGGAAGCGATCGTCCGCCACCGTTGGGCACAGTTCATGGAGATCGTCGCCACCCAGGTGCCTAAGGCGGGTATCGCGCTGGAGGCGGCGACGCTTGTCGGCCTGCGCGGCGAGGAGCTGCACCTTGCTTTCACGAACGAGTTTCTGCGGCGTACTATAGAAGAGGACATCGACTGTCGTCGTGCCGTCGAGCAGGTGCTGGCCGCGGAGCTAGGCATCGTATGCCGTATCCGCTGCCGTTCGGCCGATGCTTACCAGCCGACCCTGCCGGACGATAGCTTCCTCCAGCAGGCAGTCGAGCTGTTCGGCGCGACGGGGGTGGAGCGCCTGGGCGCACCGCCCGGCGGAGAGGAGCACGAACCATGATGGGCGGCCCCAACGCCAAGGCGCTGCGGGACATGCAGAACCGGCTGGCCAAGATGCAGGAAGAGCTGGCCCAGGCGACCGTGGAGGCGACGGCCGGTGGCGGCGCCGTGAAGGTCGTCATGACCGGCCAGCAGCATGTCCAGGCGGTGACGATCGATCCCGCCGCGGTGGACCCCGACGACGTGGAGATGCTGCAAGACCTGATCGTGGCCGCCGTGAACGAGGCGCTCGGCAAGTCGCAAGAGCTGGCCGCCGGCCAGATGTCGAAGCTCACCGGCGGCATGAAGATTCCCGGGCTGTTCTAAGCTAGCTGTCAGCATTCAGCCGTCAGCGATCAGCAGACGCGGAAGGAAAGTCGCCGCTGACTGCTGATCGCTGTCGGCTCTAGAGAACGAGATTTCCATGCAACTGACCGTCGAGCCGGTGGCGCGTCTGATCGAGGAGTTCGCGAAGCTCCCGGGCGTCGGGCCGAAGACCGCCCAGCGGCTTACCTTTTACTTGCTGCGCATGCCGCCCGAGACGGCGAAGAGCCTCGGCGAGGCGATCTTGAGCATGCGCGAGACCGTCATATTCTGCTCGCAGTGCTGGAACATCACGGACGTCGAGCCGTGCGCCATCTGCCGCGCCGACAACCGCGATCGCGGCGTCATCTGTGTCGTCGAGGAGCCGCTGGACATTCTCGCGCTGGAGCGCACGCGCGGCTACAAGGGCTTGTACCACGTGCTGCACGGGGCGATTCGGCCGCTGGAAGACATCATGCCCGACGATTTGAAGATCGCCGAGCTAGAGCGGCGGCTCGAAGGTGGCGGAGTCCGCGAAGTCATCCTGGCGACGAACCCTAGCGTTGAGGGGGACGCCACGGCGGTCTACATCGCTAAGCGAATCGCGCCGCTGGGCGTGCGGGTGTCGCGGATCGCGCGCGGCCTGCCGGTCGGGGGTGACCTGGAGTACGCGGACGAAGTCACTCTGGCCCAGGCCTTGGAGGGGCGCCGGGCCATGCCGTGACAGGGGTACACGCGTTGCCTTTTCGGGGGTGGTCAAGTATAATCACCCCAATATTCGCCCTGCACTAGGGGGCGCGGGATGACGTACAGCGAGCCGGACGGCGATGCGCAGGACACCAGTCAGGGCGCAGAAGAGGGCATGGAAGGGCTGCTCGACAGCCACGCTCCAGGCTACGGCAATCTGCGCCGCGGGGATGTGGTGGACGGCATCGTCGTGCGGGTGGACCGCGATGAAGTCCTCGTCGACATCGGCGTAAAGTCGGAAGCGATTGTCCCCGCCCACGAGACCGGCGCGCCCTACGGCGATCCCACCCGGCTCCTGAAGGTCGGCGACCAGGTAGTGGCCTCGGTCATCCAGCCCGAGGATGCCGAGGGGCACGTCATCCTCTCGCTGACGAAGGCCCAGGCCGAACGCGGCTGGCGGCTTCTCCAGAAGGTGTTCGAGGACGGAGAGACCATCGAGGCCGACGTTGTCGAGCACAACAAGGGCGGCCTGATCGTCAACGTCCACGGCGTGCGCGGCTTCGTGCCGCTCTCCCAGATCGTCGACCTGCGGCGCGCCGGCGCGCCGGAAGAGCCGATCGAGAACCGTCTGGCCACGATGCACAACCGCCACCTGCTGCTCAAAGTCATCGAGATGAACCGCCGGCGCAACCGGCTGATTCTCTCCGAACGAGCGGCCGTGCAGGAGCGTCGGGCGCGCGAGAAGGAGCGCCTGCTCAGCGAGCTGCAAGAGGGCGAGACGCGGCGCGGCGTCGTCACCAGCTTGTGCGACTTCGGCGCTTTCGTGGACCTGGGCGGCGCCGACGGGCTGATCCATCTCTCGGAGCTGTCCTGGGGCCAGGTGACCCACCCCAGCCAGGTGCTGAAGGTGGGCGAGGAAGTCGACGTCTACGTGGTCGGTGTGGACCGCGAGAAGAAGAAGATCGCGTTGAGCCTGAAGCGCCTGCAGGCGGAGCCCTGGACGCGCGTGCAGGAGCACTATCAAATCGGCCAGGTAGTGACAGGGCGCATCACCAAGCTAGCGCCGTTCGGCGCGTTTGCAGAGATCGACGAAGGGGTCGAAGGGCTCATCCACATCTCGGAGCTCGCCGACGAGCGCATCACGCACCCGAAGAGCGTGATCAAGGAAGGCGACGTGGTGCCGCTGCGGATCATCCGGATCGACGCCGCGCGTCATCGTCTGGGCTTGAGCCTGCGTCAGGCGCAGGAGGAGGAGCAGGAGGAGATCCCGTCGGTCTACTCCCAGGGCCCCCAGAGCGGCACGACGCTCGGGGACATGGCCACGGGCCTGCAAGGGCTGAGCGAAGCCTACGCGGCGCGGGAAGCGGCGGCCGCCAATACCGGCGCGGCGCTCCCCGACCACCCCGAGGGCTCCCCGCCCGAGCCGCCGGCCGACGCGACCTCCCCCCAGAGCGGTGCGGAGCCAAACCCGCACGCGCACGTCCAAGCTCAGTAGCGCCATCCATCGCGGGTGGTCCATCGCGCGGGGACAGGAACACCGCGGAGTCCCGCGTTGCTCCGTCGCCGCGCTGGCCTGTAGTGACGGGGGGCAGGAGCCGCCGAACGCCTTCGTCGCCTTTCCGGACCGACGGCAACGGAGGCTATTATTCCCAGCGTCGGGGTATAATGACAGCAGTAGTTCCCTCGTCGCACCCGGGTGTAGCACCGGGTGGGGATTGAAACAAACCCTCGTGAGCCTGAGCAGCGGAGAGTCTCATCATGCCTGATCGCTTTGACAAATTTACGGAACGCGCCCGCAAGGTGCTGCAGCTGGCCCAGGAAGAGGCGCAGCGCTTCAATCACAACTACATCGGTACGGAGCATCTGCTCCTCGGGCTCGTCCGTGAGGGCGAGGGCGTGGCAGCAAAGGTTCTCGCCAACCTGGGCGTGGACCTGAACAAGGTGCGCAGCGCGGTCGAGTTCATCATCGGCCGTGGCGACCGCACGGTCACCGGCGACATCGGGCTGACGCCCCGCGCCAAGAAGGTGATCGAGCTGTCGGTGGACGAGGCGCGGCGCCTCAACCATCATTACATTGGTACCGAACATTTGCTGCTCGGGCTGGTTCGTGAGGGCGAGGGGATCGCGGCAGGCGTACTGGAGAGCCTTGGCGTCTCGCTAGACAAGGTGCGCAACCAGGTCATCTACGTCCTCAACCAGTCGGCGGCGTACTCGCAGCAGGAGTCGCGGCATTCCAGCAAGACGCCGGTCATCGACCAGCTCGGTATGGACCTGACGGCCGCGGCGCGGGCGAACAAGCTGGACCCGTGCATCGGCCGCGAGCGCGAGATCGAACGCGTGATCCAGATCCTCTCCCGCCGCACGAAGAACAACCCCGCCCTGATCGGCGAGCCGGGTGTCGGCAAGACGGCCATCGTCGAGGGCCTGGCGCAGCGCATCTCGGCCGGCGACGTGCCCGAGACGCTGATGGGCAAGCGACTGCTGACGCTCGACATCGGCTCGCTGGTGGCGGGCACGAAGTACCGCGGCGAGTTCGAGGAGCGCCTCAAGAAGATCATCGAAGAGGTGAAGAACTCGGGCAACTGTGTGCTGTTCATCGACGAGCTGCACACCCTCGTCGGCGCGGGTGCGGCCGAGGGCGCCGTGGATGCGGCGAACATCCTCAAGCCATCCCTCGCTCGCGGCGAGCTGCAGACGATCGGCGCCACGACGCTCGACGAGTACCGCAAGTACATCGAGCGCGACGCGGCGCTGGAGCGGCGCTTCCAGCCGGTGCTGGTCGAGGAGCCGAGCGTCGAAGAGACGATCGAGATCTTGCGTGGCATCAAGGAGCGCTACGAGCAGCACCACCGCCTCGACATCTCGGACGAGGCGCTGAAGGCGGCGGCCGAGTTGGCCGCGCGCTACGTGCCCGACCGCTTCCTGCCCGACAAGGCCATCGACCTGGTGGACGAGGCGTCGTCGCGCGTGCGGATGCAGCGTGCGAGCGCGCCGCCGTCGCTGAAGGACGCGATGCGCGGCCTGGAGTCGGTGCAGAGCGAGAAGGAGTCGGCGATCTCGGCGCAGCAGTACGAGCTAGCAGCCGAGCTTCGCGACCGCGAGGCGAAGCTGCGGGCGCGCATCGAGAAGCTGGAGAGCGGCTGGCAGTCGCAGCAGGGCAGCGACAAGCCCGTCGTGACCGCCGAGGACATCGCCCACGTGGTGGCGATGTGGACGGGGATCCCGGTAATGCGCATCGCCGAGGAGGAGTCCACGCGGCTACTCCAGATGGAGGGGGCGCTGCGCGGGCGCGTGATCGGTCAAGAAGAAGCGATCACGGTGATCGCGAAGGCGGTGCGCCGCGCGCGCGCTGGCCTGAAGGATCCCCGCCGGCCGATTGGCTCGTTCATCTTCCTCGGCCCTACCGGTGTCGGCAAGACGGAGCTGGCGCGGGCGCTGGCCGAGTTCATGTTCGGCAGCGAGGAGTCGCTAATCCGCATCGACATGTCGGAATTCATGGAGCGCCACTCGGTCGCGCGCCTGGTCGGCGCCCCTCCGGGCTACGTCGGGTTCGACGAGGGCGGCCAGCTCACCGAGGCGGTGCGCCGCAAGAGCTACTCGGTGATCCTGCTGGACGAGATCGAGAAGGCGCACCCGGACGTCTTCAACATCCTCCTCCAGATCCTCGACGACGGCCGCCTGACGGACGCGAAGGGCCGTCGCGTGGACTTCCGCAACACCATCGTCATCATGACCTCCAACGTGGGCGCGGAGCTGATTCGGCGCCAGGGCAACCTGGGGTTCGCCGTCTCGCGCGACGAGGCGCGTACGCAGGAGGAGCAGTACACGAAGATGAAGGACAAGGTGCTTGGCGAGATGAAGAATCTCTTCAAGCCCGAGTTCCTGAACCGCATCGACGCGAGCGTGGTCTTCCGGGCGCTGAACCGCGACGACGTGCGGCAGATCATCGACCTGCTGCTGCAGCGGGTGCGCGGCGAGCTCACGGAAACGCAGATCAAGATCGAGGTCACCGACGGTGCCAAGGACCTCCTGATGGAGAAGGGCTTCGACCCGGTGTTCGGCGCGCGGCCGATGCGCCGGGCGATCCAGAACCTGATCGAGGACCCGATGGCGGAAGCGCTCCTTGAGGGCCGCTTCAAGGCCGGCGACACGGTGCTGATCGACCGCCAGGGCGAGGACATGGTGATGACGCCGCAAGAGGCGCCCGCCCCTGAGCCCGCCGGCGCCTAACCCTCGCCGCCACCCCACATGACACGAGCAGGAGCCCCGAGGTACGCCCCGGGGCTCCTGCCTTTGGGAACCAAGCAGGTTCTGGTATAGGTCCGGGGAGCCGTGAATAGCGTGAGCACTGAACCTTGTCCCTGGTGTGGCGTTGATAATCCTAGAGAGGAGAACTTCTGCTGGAAGTGCGGCGATCCTCTTCGGGCATACAGCCGGATTCCCGACGCGGAATGGGGGTGGGAAGTCTGCAAGCTCAGAGCCGAGTTTACTTCGTTACCTCGGGAGGAACGGAGCACCGCAGCGGTATTCATTGTCAGGGGCATACCGGTGCTATCCATCATCCGAGAATGGCGTGTGCTTGCCAGCGTCCGGGGTCCTCGCGGCAAATATATATACGCTAGCTCTGCTACCCATCAGGGCGATCCCAACCTGATGCGGGATGAATACGGTGCTGTCTGGGATGCGTTGGCACAGCAGCTTCTCCAACGCGGATGGGAACGAGGGGGTCGCTTCTCCTCGACGTTTCAGCGACGCGCTCTGTAACCGTTACGGCGTGTGAGCGCTGCGCTTGACGGGTCGCTGCGACAAGTGGAACGCCTCCACTCGGAGTAGCCGGCTACACTTCTGTTAGCAGCCAGGCTGGGAATGGGAGCACCTCGATGGCCCTGCCGCAGTCGCGGTCGTTTCCGCGCATCGTCCGGGATGCGGGGATCCTTCACGGCGAGCCAGTGATTGAGGGCACCCGTGCGTCGGTGCGAGCCGTTGTTCTTGCTCTTCAGTACGAAGGAAGCCTCGATGAGGTAGCGCAGCACTTCCCCCATGTAGAGCGCTCGGCGTTACAGGAGGCGCTGGCGTTCTATGAGGCGCACCGGGCGGAGATCGACGAGTACATTCGGGCGCACCAGGACAGTGTCCAACCAGGTTTCCGTCAGAGCACCGCATAATTCGGGAACGAGTCCGAGGCTTCTACCACGATGAGATCAACAGCGAGAAGTATGCGGCACACGGACTGACGGCGCGCCAGGTGGATCAAGTCTTGGAAAGCGAATACGTGATGATCCGTAACAAGAGCGGGCGGGCAGGCGAACGGCTTCTGATTGGCCGTGATTACGGCGGGCGCTGCATCGCTATCCCCATCCAGCGCTGGGGACCTGATGGACTCTGGCGGCCGGTCACGGCCTACCCCTGCGCGCCGCACGAGGAGCGCCGGCTCCAACACTGAGGTACAACTATTCCGAAGGGAGCACTGGTATGGAAGATGAAGAGTTGCGGCGGGCTGAACATTGGGACTGGGATAGCGCCGAGTGGCACGCGGGTGAGCCTGACCACGAGACAGTGGTCGGAGTGACATTCACCGCCCAGGAGTTCCAGCAGGTTGCTGCCGCGGCCGAGGCGCAGGGCATCTCCACCAGCGCCTACCTTCGTCGGCTGGCGCTGGGCCAGACGGTGCGCGCGGCCAGTTGACATCTGCGAGAAGCGCAGCTAGAGACGACAGGAACGTTGGCGAACAAGACGCGGACGATCTACATCTGTAGCCAGTGCGGGGCGCGGTCGCTGCGCTGGATGGGCCGCTGCGGCGAGTGTGGCGAGTGGAACACGCTCGTCGAGAGCAGCGAGCCGGCAGTGTCGCGCGGGGGGCGCAGCGCCGCGGTGAACGGCGCCGCCGCACCGCGCCGCCTGGACGAGATTAGCGCGGGCGGCTTCGAGCGGCTGGCCGTGCCGTTGCCCGAGGTGAGCCGCGTGCTGGGCGGCGGCATCGTGCCGGGCTCGCTCGTGCTGGTTGGTGGCGATCCGGGCGTCGGCAAGTCCACGCTGCTCATGCAGCTCTCCGAGGCCGTCGCAGCGCGGGGAGACAAGGTGCTCTACGTCTCGGGTGAGGAGTCGCTGAGCCAGCTTGCGCTGCGGGCGCGGCGCCTGGGCCACGGCGCCGAGGCGCTCTACTATCTCGGCGAGACAGACCTGAGCCAGATCACCGAGGCGACGCGCCAGATGGGCGCCGCCGTGCTCGTCGTGGACTCGATCCAAAGCACGTTCGACCCCGAGGTGCCGTCGGCGCCGGGCAGTGTGGCGCAGCTGCGCGAGTGCGCGCTCAAGCTGATGCGCCTTGCCAAGAGCGAGAACGTGTCGGTGTTTCTGATCGGTCACGTCACGAAGGAAGGCGTCATCGCCGGCCCGAAGGTGCTGGAGCACATGGTCGACTGCGTGCTGTACCTGGAGGGCGAGCGCTTCCAGGCGTACCGGCTGCTGCGGGGCGTGAAGAACCGCTTCGGCTCCACCAACGAGGTCGGCGTGTTCGAGATGCGCGGCGAGGGGCTGGTCGAGGTCAGCAACCCGTCGCAGGTGTTCCTGGCCGAGCGCGTGGAGGGCGCGAGCGGCTCGGCGGTGGCCGTCACGCTGGAGGGCACGCGGCCGCTGCTGGTCGAGATTCAAGCGCTCGTCTCCCGCAGCGCGCTCGCCATGCCGCGCCGCACGTCGAACGGCATTGACTCGAACCGGCTGCTGCTCGTCTCGGCGGTGCTGAGCAAGCGACTGAACGTGAACCTCTACGACCAGGACGTGTACGTGAACGTCGTCGGCGGCCTGCGGGTGGACGAGCCGGCGGCCGACCTGGCGATGGCGCTGGCGATCCTCTCCAGCTTCAAGGACCGCGCGCTCGACCCCGGCCTAGTGGCGATGGGGGAGATCGGGCTGTCCGGCGAGGTGCGCGGCGTGGCGCAGCTCGAGCGGCGCGTGCGTGAGGCGGCGCAGCTTGGCTTCACGCGCGCCATCGTCCCGCACACCCCCGGCGCCGCCCCCCGCGCCGATCCCGGCCTGGAGCTGATCCCCGTCCGCACGCTCCGCGACGCCGCGCAGGTGCTCGGGTAAATTCCCTGTCTGCAACGACGTGCTACGGCTCGGGGACGGCGGGCGACGACTGGGCGCTCACGGCGTCGCCGAGCACGCCACGGGCGGCAGCGGCGGCGACGATCCGCTCGCGGTCCTCGGGGAGGAGGAAGCCGTCGGCTTCCAGAGCCCGCGCCGCGGCGGTCACGGCGTCCACGTAGCCCTCTGCCGAACCGTAGCGCTCCTCTAGCGAGAGGCGCGGGTCGCCGCTGGTCAGGCGCTCGGCGCGCGTCGCCGCGAATGGGATGAACTGGCCCAGCTGGCCGCACAGATCCGGGCCGCCCGCGCCGGGCTTCATCAGCGCCCAGCCGGTGTAGGTGCCCGCCGGCGCCGCCAGGTCGGGCAGGCGGATGCCCGCGATCTCGTTGCCGTCGGCGTCCACCTGGCTCACGCCGCGCCAGTAGGCCGCCGGGTCCACCACCCGCGCCGGCGCGACTGTGAAATCGAGCAGCGCGATGGGCTTTGCCGACTCGGGGTGATATTCGGCGGGCGGCATCGGCGGCAGGTCACCGTAGCGGGTTGCCGGGATGGCCGGAAAGTCGAGCGCGGCCGGATCGACGAGCGTGCCGTCGGCGCGGCGGGGCACGCGGCTCGGGGGCGGGGCGGCGCCGTCCGTCACCCAGCGGTCGAGCAGCACCGACAGGGCGCGGAAGATCGGGCCGTTGTACAGCGGATTGGTGAGCTGCTGGCACTGCGCCACGGCCGGCGCCGCGTCGAACACGGTGTTGTGCTGGATGCCGGCGATGGCGTAGAGCCGCACGTTCGGCGCCTCCGCGTCCACGTCCACGTCGTTGCCGTAGGCATCGGTCTGGTTCAGCGACGAGCCCTTGTTCCAGTACTCGTTCGCGCTCTCGACGTTCATGATGGCGGGGCAGGTATTCGTCGCCGCGCAGCGAGCCAGCAGCCCGTCGGTCTGGCCGGTCACGGGGTCCGTGGTCGTGGCGTAGCGGTGGGGGAACTCGTGCTCGGGCGCGTAGCGGCGGCTGTGCTGCTGGTTGCTCACGGTGGGCTGCGCCCAGCGCACGTTCAGGTACATGCGGCCGATGCCCGTCGCGTAGGGCATCATGCCATCGAACACGCGGCGGCCCTGCAGGTCCTCGTTGAAGCCGTAGTACAGGAAGTCGCGCTGCGCGCGCCCGCCCTGCGAGCGGCCCCACGAGTACACCTGGCGCGCGCCGCCGGGCAGCAGCCGCGCGGCCGCGTCGCTGCCGCCGTACTTGAGCAGCGAGACAAAATCGCGCGTGGCGGCGTGACCAAGCCCGGCTACCACTGGGTCGCGCGCCTCGTAGACGAACTCGTAGATGTACCCGACGCGCGCCGGTCCGGCCAGGCGCACCCGCCCTGGCCCGTCGTAGCTCCAGCCGTCAACCGGCTCCCGCGCGTCGCCCGAGTGCTCGCGCGCCGTGAGCACGCCGTTCGCGGGGTCCAGCGTGGCCGCGGGATACGGCAGCTCGATGGTAATCTGGTCCTCGCGGGCGGGGATGAGCTCGACGACGACCTGGCCGGTAATGGCGCTGCCGTCGGGCTGGCGAGCGACCGGCAGGCGGATCGACAGGGCGTTCTCGTCGGGGTTCACGTCGGCGGCCCAGCCGCTCCAGACGACCGTGTAGCCTTGCCGCATCAGGAAGCCGTGGCCGAAGTCCGCGGCGGTCGTGGGGTCGTTGCTCTCGACGCCATCGTTGAACCACTGGAGAATGCGCTTGTTCCCGCGGTTGCCGAAGTCGTAGAAGACCTTGCCGTTGCTGGCGGCCGGATCGGCCGGCCGCAGGACGTAGAACGTCGACTCATACTCCACGCGGCCGTTTGCGCGCGGCGCGAGGCCGAGGTCCGCGATGACGGCGTTGCGGCGGTCGTCGGGGTCCACGGCGCCACGGAAGGTGCCGGCGAGCTTCAGGTACGGCGCCGCGCCGGTCACGGATGCGGGCACGACCTCCTCGCGCGTGATGGTGATGACGGGAACGTCCGCCTGCGCCTGGGGCACTGGTGCGACCATCGTGACGACTGCTCCTGCAAGGACAACCGCGAGCCAGCTCAGCCTGCTCATGGTCCCTCTCGCACTCTCCGCCGGCCCACAGCCCCTGTTAGCGCCGACTCTACAAGCCCGCCCGGTCCCTGTCAATAGGTCGAGCGGCGCCCCATTCCGTGAGTCGGCGGTTGAAGGATTCACCCGAAGGGTGAATCCTCAACCGCGAATCGACGGACTTGGGAGGCGCAACAATTTGTCCGAGGAACGGTCAAACGATGCTCCTTTACTGGGTGGTTAAATGGTAGGCCGGGCGCGGGTCTGCGCGTGCTCCTCGGGCGCGGAAGGTCGCATCGTTTGCCCCGTACGATACTCCCCCGGGCGCTCGCCGCGGGCCGGGCCGGCGGGGGGCGGCCCCGGGCCGGGCGCGGGCGGCGGGCGGGGTGGGAGGCGTGTACGGGGAATGCCGGCGACCACGTCGCGCCGGGCGGCGGGCGCTCTCCGGCGCGCCTCGCGGCCTGTCTAAAAGAGGAAGCTATTGGCGGGGGGCGGTCGTCCGGGGCCAGCGGGGGGGTTGCGTGATGGGGAGGCCGGCTAGCGGGGCGCGCCCTCACCCCGACCCTCTCCCAGAGGGAGAGGGCGCAGGACGCGGGGAACGCCCTCCCCCCGGCCCTCTCCCAGGGGGAGAGGGGGAGGGACGAGTAGGACGCCCTCACCCCGGCCCTCTCCCAGGGGGAGAGGGGGAGGGACGAGTAGGACGCTCTCACTCTGCGACGCGGATGCCCAATCCGGCGGCGCGGGCGATTGAAGCAGCGCCGGGACGGGTGGTAGCATCAGGGCAGCGCCGTTCGCCACGACGCCTGGGCGGTGGCGGGGCCGAGCGGGCGCCGGCCGACGGGGCACGCGCGGGATGAGGCGAGCACGGTGAGCTTCGAGCTAGTTCTGCGGGTGATCGGCGGCATCGTGGCGGCGCTCGGCGTGTCCGAGTTTGCCGGGCTGCTGTTCGCCAATCCCGAGCCGAACGTGCCGGTCGACGCGCTCCGCTTCTCGCTGGCCTCGCTCGGCTTCGCGGTGGGCTTCGCCATTACGCCCTACGCTACCACCGTCCCCTTCAACTGGTTCCGCGACCGAGTGCTGCACGCGAGTGGCGGCGACTTTCTGGCGGGCGCACTGGGCCTGGGCGGCGGGCTCGTCTGTGGCGCGCTGGTCCACGGCCCCCTGGCCGGGCTGCCCGGCGGCCTGGGCATCTGGCTACCGGCGATTGCCTCGGGGCTGCTGGGGTACCTGGGGGTGATCGCGGCCGTCGAGCACAAGCATGCCGTGCTGACGGTGCTGGGCGGCACGCGCGAGGTCGTGCGGGGCCACGAGCTGAGCGCCGGCGAGCGCGTGCTGGTGGATACCAGCGCGATCATCGACGGCCGCATCGCCGGCGTGGCCGAGACGGGATTCCTGTTCTGCACGCTGGTCGTGCCACGGTTCGTGCTCACGGAGCTACAGCAGGTGGCCGACTCCAGCAGCGCCGAACGGCGCATCCGCGGGCGCCGTGGGCTGGACGTGCTGGACGAGCTGCAGAAGCACTCGCTGGCGCCGGTGGAGATCGTGGACCTCGACGTCGACGACACCGCCGACGTCGATTCGAAGCTGGTGCGGCTGGCGCGCGCCAACGAGTGGGCGCTGCTCACCAACGACTTCAATCTGAACAAGGTGGCGGCGCTGCAGGGCATCCGAGTGCTGAACCTGAACGAGCTGGCGAACAAGCTGAAGCCGACCTACCTCAACGGCGACGTGCTACGGATCAAGATCGTCGAGCGGGGCAACCAGGCGGGGCAGGGGGTCGGCTACCTGCCCGAGGGCACGATGGTCGTGGTAGAGGGTGCGGACCAGCTCGTCGGGCAAGAGGCCGACGTGATCGTGACGCGCAGCTTGCAGAATCTGATGGGCCGGATGATCTTCGCGCGGCCGAAAGCGCGCCAGGACGCCGCATCGTAGTGCTGAGTGGAAAGCGCTGCGTGCGGAGTAGGGCCGCTGGGCGACGACTGGCCCGCGCTTGCGGCGACGGGCGGCACGGATGAGCCTTCCCCTGGACGAGGGGCAGCGAGCGACGCCCGAGCGGCACTCGCTCGGCCTGATCGTCGTGGCGGCCGGGCGCGGCGAGCGCTTCGGCGGCGACAAGGTGTGGGAGCCGCTGGAGGGCCAGCCGCTCGTGGCGCGGTCGCTGGCGGCGCTCGCGGGACCGCCGGTCGAGCAAGTCGCGCTGGTCGTGGCGCCGGGGCGCCTGGCCGATGGGCGCGCGCTGGCGCGGACGGCGCCGATCCCGTGCGTGGCCGTGCCGGGCGGCGCGCGGCGCCAGGACTCCGTGCGCAATGGGCTGCTCGCGCTCGGGCCCTGCGAGTGGGTGGCCGTCCACGATGCCGCGCGGCCGTTCGCAACCCGTGAGCTGCTGGCGCGCACGCTGGCCGCGGCGCAGGCGACGGGGGCGGCGGTGCCCGCCGTGCCCATCGCGGACACGGTGAAGCGGGTGCGCGACGGGCTGGTAGTGGAGACGTTGCCGCGCGCGGAGCTGTGGGCCGTGCAGACGCCCCAGGTGTTTCGAGGAGCGTTGCTCGCCCAGGCGCACCGCCAAGCGGCGGACGAGGCCACCGACGACGCCGCCCTCGTCGAGCGGCTGGGCGTGCGGGTAGCGGTGACCGAGGGCGCCTATAATAACGTGAAGATCACGACGCCGGGCGACCTGGCACTGGCCGCCTGGCGGCTGCGAAGCGCAGCGTGCTGAGAACCGGGCTGGGTTACGACCTGCATCCTTATGCGGCCGAGCGGCCGCTGGTGCTGGGCGGCGTGGAGGTCGCGTATCCCCGCGGCCTCGCCGGCCATTCGGACGGCGACGCGCTGTGCCATGCGGTCATCGACGCCCTGCTCGGCGCGGCGGGGCTGGGCGACGTGGGCGAATGGTTCCCGCCCGGCGACGAGACGCCACGCGGCGTGCGCAGCCTGGGGCTGCTGGAGCAGGTGGCCGGGCGGCTGCGCGAGCAAGGATGGCGCGTCGTGAACGTGGACACCGTGGTGGTGGCGCAAGAGCCGCGCATCGCGCCGCACCGCGAGGCCATGCGCGCGAACCTGGCGGGGGCGCTCGGCGTGCCACCGGAGCGGGTGAACGTGAAGGCCACGGCGCCCGAGCGCCTCGGCGCGCTCGGACGTGCTGACGGTGTGGCCGCGCTCGCGACGGCGCTCATCGAGCGCGATTGAAGTGCGATGACTGACGAGCCGATCGAGCCTACCGCCCCCAGCCCGCCGCACCCGGCGCTGGCGTTCTGGAGCGCGCTAAGCGCCGACCTGCGCGCCGTCTTCGAGCGCGATCCGGCGGCGCGCAACTGGGCCGAGGTGCTGCTTGCCTATCCCGGGGTGCATGCGATCATGCTGCACCGCATCGCGCACGCGCTGCACCACCTGCGCGTCCCGGTACTGCCGCGCTGGATCTCGCACTTCAACCGCTTCCTGACCGGCATCGAGATCCATCCGGCCGCCGCGATCGGCCCGGGCTTCTTCATCGACCACGGGATGGGCGTCGTCATCGGCGAGACCACGCAGATCGGCCGCAACGTCACGCTCTACCAGGGGGTCACGCTCGGGGGCACCGGCAAGGAGACAGGCAAGCGCCACCCCACGATCGGCGACAACGTGGTGGTCAGCGTGGGCGCCAAAGTGCTGGGTGCCATCGAGATTGGCGACAACGTGAAGATCGGTGCCGGGTCGGTGGTCCTCAACTCGGTGCCCGCCCACTCGACGGTCGTGGGCGTGCCGGGTCGCGTCGTGGCGACGCACGACCCGGCGACCCAGGAGCGGCGCCGCGTCGAGGTGCTGCCCGATCCCGAGGCGGAGATGCTGCATTACCTCCAGCAGAAGGTCATCGAGCTGGAGACGCGCCTGGCGTGGGTCGAGCGGGTCACGGACGACGCGGAGACGTCGGCGCGGGACGCGGCGCCGTGGTGAGAATTACGAACACGCTCACGGGCGAGCGCGAGGAGTTCGTGCCTGGCGGCGACGTCGTGCGCATGTACGTCTGCGGCATGACGCCGAAGTTTCACCCGCACGTGGGCCACGCGCGCATCTTCGTGGCCGCCGACGTGCTACGCCGCTACCTGGAGTACCGCGGCTACGCCGTGCGTCACGTTCAGAACTTCACCGACATCGACGACAAGATCATCGCGCGGGCGCAGGAGGAGAAGCGGTCGCCCCAGGAGGTCGCCGACGAGTACAGCCGCTCCTACTTCGAGGCGATGGACGCACTGAACGTGCTGCGCGCGCACGAGTACCCGACGGTGACGGGCGTGATGCCGCAGATCATCGCGTTCGTGCAGGGCCTGGTCGAGAGGGGCCACGCCTACGTCGGCGAGAGCGAGCCGGGCTCGACCGGCGGGCGCGACGTGTGGTTCGCGGTGGAAACCTTCCCGAGCTACGGCGAGCTGGCGGGCCGCGAGGCGACGCTCGACGAGCAAGCGGTGGGCGCGCGCAAGGACCTAGAGCCGGGCAAGCGCGACCCGCGCGACTTCGCGCTGTGGAAGAGCGCCAAGCCCGGCGAGCCGGCCTGGGACAGCCCCTGGGGCCCCGGCCGCCCCGGCTGGCACATCGAGTGCTCGGCCATGGTGCGCGCGACGCTCGGCGACTCGATCGACATCCACGGCGGCGGGCGCGACCTGATCTTCCCCCACCACGAGAACGAGCGGGCGCAGAGCGAGGCACTGCTCGGCAAGATCTTCGTGCGCTACTGGGCGCACGCGGGCCTGGTCGAGACGGCCGGCGGCGAGAAGATGTCGCACTCGCTGCTGAACTTCCGCACCGTACACGACGTGCTGCAAGCCTACGACCCGATGGCGCTGCGCCTGTACCTGCTGCAAACGCACTACCGCGCGCCCCTCACCTTCCGCGAAGACGCGCTGGCCGCGGCCGCCCAGGGCCTCGCGCGGCTGCGCGGCGCGATGGAGAGCGCGTCACCCGCGGCTGCCCAAAGGGAGGGCGGGCCGGACGCGGGTGGCGCCCCGGGACTGGGGGGCCGCGAGGGCGAGGAGTTCGCCGCTCAGGCGCGGCTGCGCTTCGAGGCGGCGATGGACGACGACTTCAACACGTCGGCCGCGCTGGCGGCGCTCTTCGACCTGGCAAAGGACGTGAACAGCCGGCGGCACGACCCTGCTGCCGCGGCGGCGGTTGCCGCGGGCCAGGCCACGCTGCGCGAGCTAGCGGGCGTGCTGGGGCTCGACCTCGCGCCGCGCACCGCCGCGCCGGCGGGTGCCGAGCCGTTCGTCGAGCTGCTGCTAGCCGTGCGCCAGGAGCTGCGAGCGGCGAAGCAGTGGGCGCTGGCCGATCGCATCCGGGATGGCCTGCGCGAGCGGGGCGTGGTGGTCGAGGACCAACCGGGCGGGAGCACCTGGCGCTTCGAGTAGGGCGACTCGGCGAAACGAGGACAGGGTTCGCCGGCGGTAGACGGACGGTACGTCGCCGCTCAAGGAGCGCGAGCGCGTGGCCGAGATCATCTGCGGCAAGCAGGCGATTCGCGAGGCTCTGCGCGCCGGGCGCCGCGTGCGGCGCGTGCTCGTGGCCGGCAGCGCCCGTGAGACGGCCCCCCTGCGCGACCTGCTGGCGCTCGCCGCCGAGCGGCACGTCCCCGTGCAGACGGTCGAGCGCGCGGCGCTGGACCGCCTGGCCGACCACCACCAGGGCGTGGCGGCGGAGGTCGAGCCCTACCCGTACTGCGACTTCGCCGAGCTGCTGCGTGCAACCCGCGCGGCGACTCCCCCCCTGTATCTCGTCCTGGACAGCTTGCAGGACCCGCAGAACTTCGGCACGCTGCTGCGTACCGCGGCGGCTGTCGGCGTGACCGGCGTCGTGCTGCCGGAGCACCATGCGGTCGGCGTCACGCCGGGAGTACGACGCGCCTCCGCAGGCGCGGTCGAGCACTTGCGGGTGGCGCGGGTGACGAACCTGGTGCGGGCGCTGGAGCAGCTCAAGGCCGCGGGCGTGTGGATTGTCGGCCTCGACGCGCACGCCGCCAAGCCGTACGACGCGGTCGACGCGTGTGGGCCGACCGCGGTGGTGGTCGGCAGCGAGGAGCAAGGGCTGCGCCGCCTGGTGCGGGAGTGCTGTGACTTCCTGGTCGCCGTGCCGATGGAGCCGGCGCTGGACTCGCTCAACGCCGCGGTGGCCGGCTCCCTAGTGCTGTACGCGTATTACCGGCAGCGGCACCGGACGGGGTGAGGGCGCCGCACGGGCCGAGCCAGTATGGGCCGAACGTGAAAGGGGTCCTGTACCGTATACCGTGTGATACCCGATCCGGCCCGGCGGTGCGCCTGCCGGGGCGCGCCCTCACCCCCGCCCTCTCCCAGGGGGAGAGGGAGTAAGACGCGCCCTCACCCCGGCCCTCTCCCAGGGGGAGAGGGAGAGAGGGAAGGCCATCGCCAGATTCGGTATGAACAGTCAGGCCCGGGCGCCGGCCTGAAGGCCGGGCCACCGGTTATGGGTGTCTGGCCCGCCGTTCACGGCGGCGTTGGCAGGCTACCACGTCCGAAGTGACGGACTACGCGGTCACTTGTGCGCCGGGTTGGCCGTGTGCGGGTGCTTGCCGAGCTGGTGCCAGCTCGTTTCGGCTACGTCGATGCCGAAATGCTGGGCCGCCTTCTTGATGTTGGCAAATGCCAGGTCGCGGTCGGCGTCGGACACGCCCTCGACCTGGTCGAAGCGGGCTAGGGCGTTCTTCACGTGCGAGGCGTCGGTCAGCGGCTCCTTGCGCTGCTTGGGGAACGCGAAGGCGCTGTCCGGCAGCTTCTCGCGGTCGTGCGTGCTCAGCTCGCCGTGCTCTAGATGCGGCTTCCAGGTCGTGTGTGTGGACATGGTTGGCCCTCCATGAAATCGTGGTCGCCCGGTCGCCGCCGGCTCGCGCCATGCGAGCCGGGCGGGATGCCGACAACCACCGCCGTTGCCGCACCAAGCGTGCCAGGTCGTACAGCGGCTTGCGCTTGCTCGGGGGCTGGAGGGGAAGCCGCGCCTGAGATAGCGGTTGGAGGAGGCGCCTGCCGGTGGCATCGGGCGTGATGGCTTAGGCGGTCCGTTACAGAGGAGGCCAGCAGGCGCATGCTCGACTTGTTCAAGGAATTGACGAATTACCTCGCCGCCATCGTCGAGGCCACCGCGGCCGTGCTCATTGGCTTCGCGGCGGTCGAGGCGGCAATCCGCGCCATTCCCCTCTTCTTCTCGTCGAAGGCGCCGCCCGAGGCGACAGAGTACGTCCGCCTGCGGCTTGGGCGCTGGCTGGCGCTGGCGCTGGAGTTCGAGCTGGCGGCAGACATCTTGCGCACGGCCATCGCACCGACCTGGAACGAGATCGGCCAGCTGGCCGCGATCATCGTGTTGCGCACTGTCCTGAACTACTTCTTGCAGAAAGAGATCGACAACGCGGTGGAGCGGCAACGCAATGCCCCTGGCTGACTGGCTCGGCATTCGGGCCTGGATCGTCGTCATCCAGCTGGGCGGGGCGCTCGCGATCACAGGCTATGCCGCCAAGGCGCTTGTCACGCTGGTGCGCGCGCGGAGCGTGGAGGAGGCGCGGCTGGTGATGGCCGACGGCGTGATCGTCGGGCTCACCGTGCTGGTCGTGGCCACGCTGCTGAAGACGATCGTCCTGCAGTCGTGGACGGACATCGGCCTCTTCGCCGTCACGTTGGGGCTGCGCACGCTGCTCAAACGGCTGTTCGCCTGGGAGGAGGCGCAGCTGCGGCGGCGGGCGGCGCGGCGTGTTGCCGGCGCGTAGTCCCACCCGGCGGGAGCCGCGGGCAGGCCGGGCCAGACCGCGGGTGGCGTGATACCCGATCCGCCCCGGTTTGCGTAGCGGGGCGGGCCCTCACCCCGACCCTCTCCCAGGGGGCGAGGGGGAGGGACGAGGAGGACGCCCTCACCCCGACCCTCTCCCAGGGGGAGAGGGGGAGGGACGCCCTCACCCCGGCCCTCTCCCAGGGGGAGAGGGGGAGGGACGAGGAGGACGCCCTCACCCCGGCCCTCTCCCAGGGGGAGAGGGAGTAGGCGAACCCTATCTCCGGATTCGGCATGATACCCGATCTGCCGGCGGAGCCTACTGGTGGTCGGCCTCGGGGGGGCGCGCGGCGATCTCGGCGGTGCGCGCGTCGATGGCGGCCGCGTCGAGCAGGGCCTGCTCGACCAGCAGCCGCTCGAACGCCGCGAGCCAGCGCTCGTAGTAGCCCGACCCCTCGCCCGCCGCCTCGGCGCGCGCGATCTCGGCGATCAGGCTGTCGCGGAAGGCGTCCCAGGGGTAGGCCGCCTGGTCGTGCAGCGCCACCGCCATGCCGAACACCCGGCCCTCCCAGGGCGCGGCGAACACCAGCTCGCCATTCTGGCGGGGCAGCGCCGCCGGGCCGGTCAGCGCGGCCGCCGCCCGCTCGGGCGAAGACTCGCCAGCCATTCCTACGCCCGCGCCTCGGCGCCGACCGGCGCCTGCACCTTCGCCACGCCGATCATGGCGTCGCGGGTGACGAGCGCCGCCAGCTCGGCCTCGGACAGGTGCTCCGTGCCGGCCGGGCGCTCGGGCAGGACCATGTAGCGCACCTCCGAGCTGCTGTCCCAGACGCGCACCTCGACCGACTCGTCCAGCGCCAGGCCGAACTCGCGGAGGAGCGCCCGGGGCTCGCTGACGGCGCGGGCGCGGTACTCGAACGACTTGTACCAGGTCGGGGGCAGGCCCAGCACCGCCCACGGGTAGCACGAGCAGAGCGTGCAGACGACGAGGTTGTGGACGGTTGGTGTGTTCTCCACGACCTTCAGGTGGTTGCCGCCAAAACCTAGCTCGTCGGCCGCCGCCGTCCCGTCCGCCAGCAGGCGCTCCTTGTAGGCGGGGTCCACCCAGGCGCGCGCGACGACCTTCGCGCCGTTGAGCGGCCCGATGTCGTGCTCGTAGCGGCTGACCACCTGGTCCACCACGTCGGTCGTCAGCAGCCCCTTCTCGATCAGCAGCGATTCGATGGCCTTCGTGCGCAGGGCCGCCTGGCTCTCGCGCTCGTGCTCGTGCGCGTGCGCCGCTCCATTGGCGTGACTCTCGCTCATCGCTCGTTCTCCTTCGGGCGCCTCGCTACGCCGGCTCCAGGTAGCTCTCCCACAGGTCGAGGTACACACGTGCCCGTGGCTCGGCCGCGCCGTCCCACAGCTCGCGCGCGTCGAAGGCCACGCTGTACACCGGCTGCGGCTGTTCGCCCTGACCGTGCGCCTGCGTGTCCGGGAAGACGTAGTAGCCGTGGTAGTGGCTGATCGTGCCGTGCTTGTCGCGCGCGTAGCGGGGCAGCCGCGTGTGGCCCTTCGGGTGGATGTTCCGCGTCACCACCGCGTCGCCCACGTGGAAGCGCGGCTCGCCGGTTGGCGGGCGCTGGAACGCCGCCCGCGCGCCGCGCAGCACCCGCTCCAGCAGCGCCGGGTCCGCGCGGCGCGGCGGCTCGGCGTCGGGATGCTCGCGCAGGTACGCGAGGCGCGCGTCGATCTCGGCGGCGCTGAGCACGCCCTTCTCGATCAGGTTGCGCTCGATGGTGGCCAGCCAGCGCTCGTAGTACGTCGAGCGCAGGTACTCGGCCGGCGGCAGCCGCTCGATGCCGTGGCGCATCTCGTCGATGTTGTACAGCCCGATGCCCATCGCCGTGCGGTTGATCGCGTAGACCGTGCCCTCCCACGGCGCGTGGAACACCGGCTCGTTCTCCTCGCGCACCACCGGGCCGAAGCCGTGCATGCCGCCCAGGTCGTGAACGCCGTCCATCTGCCACCTCGCTGCTGCCTGACCACGGGGCGACAGGCGCTCGCGTGCGCTCCCCCGGGTACAAGTCTGCTTGCTAGCGGCCGCCGAGCAGCGCCTCGACGCGGCGCCGCGCGCTCTCGGGCACGGTGAGCGCCCGGAAGCGCTCGCGCCCGGCCAGCGGCAGCGTCGCGTCGATGCCGAGCTTCGAGCGGCGGCCGACGGCCTGGCTCACCACGTCGATGGACCAGAGCGGCTGGTCTTCCAGTACGACCAGGCCCCGATCCGGCTGCGCCCTTGTGGCGACGGCCCACTCCACCAGCCAGTCGTCCTCCGGGTCCACGTCCTCGTCCACGGCGATCGCCAGCTTCAGCCCGCGGCCCAGCTCCAGCACGCGCCGCAGCACCGCGAGCCCGTCGTCCTCGCGCTCCTTGGCGAGCTGTACCACTGCCACGCCGCCCAGGTGCTTGTAGCGCAAGCGGCGCACGCCCGGAAACTCGGCGCGCAGGGCGGGCAGGTGGCGCAGCTCCTGGCTGAAGCTCGACAGCTCGGATACCTCGCGGCTGAACGGGGCGAAGGCATGGTACAGCGGCCGGGCGCGGTGGGTGATGGCGCGCACCTCACCCACCGGGCTCTCGAACGTGCAGTAGTAGCCGCTCGTCTCGCCGAACGGTCCCTCCGGCTCGCGGCGATCGGGGTACACCAGGCACTCGACGACGATCTCGGCGTCGGCCGGGACCGCCACGTCCAGCGTGCGGCAGCGCGCGAGCGGGACCGCCTGGCCGCTGAGGGCGCCGGCGAGCGCCAGCTTGTCCTCGCCGGGGCCCACGGGGACCACCGAGGCGAGCGTGACGGCGGGGTGGGCGCCGAGCACCAGGGCGACCTCGAGCGGCTCGTGCCGCTCGCGCGCCCGGGCCGCGAACGCGCCGAGCGGCGGGTTGTTCAGGTAGATGCCGATCTCGCGCGGGCCCTTCACGGCCACGCGGTGGATGCCGACGCCGCGCGGGCCGCCATCCGGGTCGCGGCCGATGGCGACAGCCGAGGTCAGGTAGGGGTAGGCGTCGTCGGCGTGGTGGGTGAGGACGGGCAGCGTGCCGGGCAGGTCGGGCTCGTGGTCGTGGACGACCTCCTGCACGGGCGCCGAGCCGGTCGCGGCGACGGGTGGCCGGGGCTGGCTTAGCAGCGAGGCGGTCGCTTCCACGAGCGCCGCGGGGCCGTCGAGCCCCAGCGCCCAGGCAATGCGCTCGCGCCGGCCGAACAGGTTGGCGACCACTGGCACGTCGTAGCCGGCGACCCGGTCGAATTGCAGCGCCGGGCCGCCGCGGCGGTCGTACCAGACCATCGCGTAGGGGACCTCGTAGCGCGGCGACAGCTCCGCGCTGACGTGCTCCAGCGCCCCGCGCCGGGCCAGGTCGTCGAGGAACGCCCGCATGGCTTCCTCCTGGGTCGAGCGCGGAGCCCCGGGCGGGGAGGCCGGCTTGCTCGGGGCGCCCCACGCGTCGCTCACTCCGCGCTCGGGACTCGGTAGCTCTCCACGGCGAGCAAGATGGCGCCGAAGGCGGCCGCGATAGGAATGAACACGAGCCCCGTCACGAACATCGTGGACGCCGCGGCCGCCGCGACGGCGTTGCCGCTGATGCCGAGCGCCGTGCTGACGATCGCCACCAGCAGGCCGAGCAGCGCCACGGCGGCCGACAGCCCCAGGCCGGCGCCCGCGCCGATCACGACGCGCGCGCCGGTCGAGCGGCCCGTCAGCCGCGCGGTGACGCGGCGCAGCACGACCCACTCGATGGTGAGCACCAACAATCCAAAGACCGGCCAGAGCGCGGCCATCAGCCTTCCTTCCGCAGCCAGGCAGCGTAGTCGCGGAATCCCGCCTCCAGGTCGTACTCGGCCGTCCAGCCCAGCTCGTCGCGCGCCCGCGTCGTGTCGTAGGGGGAGTTGCGCAGCGAGCGCGCCAGCGCCTCGTTGGGTGGGCCGCCGATGCTCAGGTCGGCGCCGGGCACGACCGCGCGCACGGCCGCCACGATCTCCTCCACGCTGTAGGTGCGGCCCGGGCCGATGTTGAAGATGCGGTGCTGGAGGCCCTCCGCGAAGCAGGCGAGCGCGACCGCCCGGCCGATGTCCTTGCCATAAGTATATTCGCGGCGCGCCGTCCAGGGCTGCACGCGTAGCGGCCGCTGCTCGACAGCGGCCGCGATCAGGTCGTGCATGAACTGCCCGGCGGTCGAGCCGCCGACGAACGTGCCGGGGCCGAAGACCGCCGAGAAGCGCAGCGCCACGAAGTCCACGCCAAACCGGTCGGCGTAGGCGCTGCCGAGCAGCTCGCTGGCCGCCTTCGCCGCGCCGTACAGCGGGTTGTAGCCGTAGGGCGACGTCTCGGGGAGCCGCTGCGCCGGGTCCATCGCGTAGGCGCGGTCGTAGACGCCCTCGGTGCTGGCGAACACGACGCGGCGCAGGCCGAGCACGCGGGCCGTCTCCAGCACGTTGATCGTCCCTTGCAGGTTGATCTGCAGACCCGAGTACGGCTCCTCCTCGACGCGCGCGCCGATCAGGCCGGCCGTGTGGACGATGACGTCGGCCTGATGCTCGTGCGCCACCTGGACGAGGTGCGGCAGGTCGCGCACGTCGCCGCGCACCAGCGGCACGCGCGCGAGGTCCACGATGCGCTCGACGTAGGGGCGGTTCGGCGCCAGGTCGTAGAGCACCGGCTGGGCGCCGCGCTCCAGCAGGCAGCGCGCGGTGTGCGTGCCGACCAGGCCCGCGCCAGTGACAATGATCGCCATCGCGGCCGTCCTCCTGCTAGTGTAACAACGAGCGCGCCCGCCGATGCCCGAGCCGTCGGGGTCGGGCGCCGCGCAATCGAAGTGTCCTGGCATTCTAAGGAGCGGCCGCGCGTGGCGGCAAACGTCTAGCGCCACGCCCGCCGCCTCGGAGCGAATCATGCGTCTCTTGCGGCGCCTCGCGGTCACGACCGCGCTGTCCGCGGTTGTGGTCGGTATGGGGCCGGCCATGGGCGGCGCAGCGCCGGAGAACCCGCCGCTGTTCCGCGACGTGGCGGCGCCGCCGAGCACTCCACCGCCCGCGGCGCCGCGGATCGTGCGGAGCCGCTACGTCGCGGTCGACTTCGACGCGCTGGGCGGGGCGCAGCCGACCCCGGCGACCGCGCCGTCGTCCGTGGTGTTGAACCTGTTCCCCGACGCGACGTTCACGGCGCAGCGCGACAGCGTGCAGCCCACCCCCGCCGGCGGCGGCATCATCTGGACGGGCCACCTCCAGGGCGTTCCCAACAGCGCGGTAACGCTCGTCGCCGAGGACGGCGTCCTGGTGGGCAACGTGGAGGCCGACGGCCGCTACTACGAGGTGCGCTACGCCGGCGACGGCCTGCACACGGTCGCCGAGACGACCCCTCGCGCGTTCGGCCCCGACTAACGCTCCTCCGACACGACCTCGCGCTTTCCGCCCGAGCGACGTTTCCCCGACACGGTCTCACGCCTGCGCCGCTCCCTGCGTACGAGGAGGATGGCCGCCTGGTCTGCTGACCTGCTATAGTGCGCGCTCGAAGGCCCTTCACGAGCCGGCCGCGCGGCTAGCTCCCGAGCCACACGCGCGGCGCATCCCATCTACGTCGAGGACAGGAGCCGAGTATCGATGACTGCCGCACGCTTTCGTCTGATCTACGTGCTGGTGGCCGCCATTGTTATCAGCGCCGCGATCTTTCCGAGCTTCGCCGGCCCCACCGCCACGGCCCAGGCGCCGCTGTTTAGCGATACGACCGGGCAGCCGGCCCTCGCCGACGGCGCGTTTGGCCGGGCCGTGGTGCGCAATCGCTACGTGGACGTGAACTTCCCGCAGCTCGACGCGGCGGTCCGCACCCCGGCCAGCCAGAGCAGCGCGCTGCAGATGAACCTGTTTCCCTTCGTGTCCAACCTGTTCCCGGACGTGTCGATCACGGCGGTCCGCGACCGCGTGGAGGCCACGCGCTCGGGTCAGGGCGTCATCTGGCTCGGCAGGGCGCAGGGCGTGGCGGATAGCGCCATCACCCTCGTCAGCGAGGGCGGCGTGCTCGTCGGCAATATCCAGGTAGGCAACCGCTTCTATCAGATCCGTTACGCGGGCAATGGCGTGCACGCCATCCAGGAGGTCAACTCGCGTCTCTATCCCGACGAGCAGCCGCCGCTCCAGCTCACGGCGCCTGGGGCGGCGCCCCTACCGTCCGCCGCCGGGACCTCGGCGATTGGCGGGAGGGCGACCGGCGCGCCGGCCAGCGGCGCCAAGCTGAGCAGCCCGTCGGCGACCGGGACGACGAACGGTAACCCGCTGGGCGACAACGGTAGCACCATCGACGTGCTGGTGCTCTATTCGCAGGGGGCGCTGGCGGCCGCGGGGGGGACGACTGCGGCCATCAACAATCTCATCACGCTGATGGAAAGCGAGACCAACCAGGGATACGCGCAGAGCAACGTGACCCAGCGGCTGCGGGTGGTCCAGCGCCAGCAGGTCAACAGCGCGGAGGGCAGCACGAACCAGACGTACCTCGACCAGATGCTCAACCCGTCGGATGGCGTCATGGACGAGGTGCCGGGCCTCCGCAACGCCACTGGCGCGGACCTCGTGTTCCTCTTGCAGTCCGTGGTGGCCGACCCCTGCGGCCAGGCGGCGATGATCCTGAACCCGGTGTCCACGTCGCAGGCGCCCGACGGCTACGCGGTCGGCGAGGAGGACTGCTCCACCGGCGCGGGGGGCTGGACGTTTGGCCACGAGCTGGGCCACCTGATGGGCGCGCGGCACGATTGGGGCAGCGACCCGACGAACAACGCCCCGTTCACCTACAACCACGGCTACATCCAGCCCGGGCCGAATCGCTCCTGCTCGCTGATGGCCGTGCGCGGCGCGTGCAGCGCGGTGGGCAACAACCGCGCCAACTACTGGTCGAACCCGAACATCCTGGTGAACGGCCTGCCGATCGGCATCCCGGAGGGGCAGCCGAACGCCGCGGAGAACTGGAAGACGCTGAACAACACGGCGTCGACCGTGGCGAACTTCCGCGCCTGCGTCGTGCAGCCGTGCGACGTCCCGCCCACCGTCGGGCCGCCGCCGCCGACGGCCACGTCCACGCCGACGCCCAACCCGACCGCTACCACCACGTCGACGCCCAGTCCGACGGCCACGGCGACGCTCAGTCCGACCGCCACGCCGACGGGCACGGCCACGCCGATCTCGACGCCCGTCGTGAGCTGCAATCCGCGGCCGAAGGTGACGGTCAACGCCCAGCCGAGCGGCGCGAACACGTTGCAGGTGACGCTGCTGCCGGGCGCGAACGGCTGGATCAACCAGGTCCAGATCGGCGCGGCCACCAACGCCCGCATCGACATCGCCGGGCAGACGGGCGTCACGGGCAACCAAACCTTCACCCTCCCGCCCGCGACGACCAGCCTGACCTTCTTCGTCCACCACGCGACGACGGGACAGGCCACCACGGTACCGCTCACGGTCGTCGACACCTGCGGCGCGTGGCCGACCTTCGTCGGCGGCGGCGCGAACGCCTTCTAGTGGTCGGTCACGCCTGAAGCGCTGGCGCGCCAGCCGCCGCCGGGAACGGCAAGCAAGGAGCCAGCTCGCACGGTTAGACGCGTGTGGCGTGGACAGCAACACAGCGCGGCGATAAATGGTGGGGCCGCACCGGGCCCTGGTATACTCCGCGACTAGAATAACCGGCCCCTTTCGGCGACACGGCTCGCGCTAAGCCCTCGGCCAGGTGGGTGGGTAGGTTTGGCTTCGCCAAACCTACCCACCCACCTGGGCCGGCCGCTTAGGATGGGCCGCTCTGCCGCGCCTTCCCCAACTTGGACGGGAGATATTGCTGCATGCGTAGTCTCCGCGCGCGCCTGCTGGTGGCGCTGGCCGTGGTCGTCGGCATCGTCGGCATCACCGGGCCGAATCTGCGCGTGCCGTCGGCGACCGCCCAGGCGGGGCTGTTCAGCGACGCCATCCGGCAGCCGGCCGGCGACACCGTCCCTCCCCCGGACCGCACCGTCGTGCGCCGGCGCTACGTGGCCGTGAATCTGTCGCTGATGGACGGCACCCCGCGCAGCGTCGGGGTGCCGCTCGGGCGTGGGGACGTGCTGACGCTCAACCTGTACAACTACGAATCGCCGCTAGCCCCCCAGGTCACGGTGACCGCCGTACGCGACCGCGTGGTGCCGAGCAGCACGGGGCGCGGCTACGTATGGTCTGGCCACCTTCAGGGCTCGAATCCCTCGGCCGACCCGATCACGATCGCCGTCGAGGACGGCGTCATGATCGCCAACGTCCACGCGAACGGCTCGAATTATCAAGTCCGCTACAACCCCGCGGGCGTACAGATGATCGATGAGATCGACGAGCGCCAGATCCCGCCGGACACGCACGCGTATCTGACGGCCGCGCAGGCGCGGCAAATCGCCCTCGCCGACCGGGCCAACCGCACGGCCGCGGCGGCAGCCTCCGGCGCTGCCCGGGCGGCCGCGGCCAGCACGAGCGCGGACACCGGCACGACCATCGACATCCTGGTGGCCTATACGACCCAGGCGCGGGTCGAGGCTGGCGGCACCTTGGCTATCGTGGCCACGATCAACAGCGCCGTCGCCGAAGCGAACACCGCCTACAGCAACAGCCAGGTTCCGCAGACGATGCGGCTGGTGGGCACCATGGAGACGACCTACACGTCGGCCGGGCTTACCACGCAGAACGGCCTGGTGACCGATCTGACGAACGTGACCGCCGTCGACACCCAGGGGCGCTCAATCCCGAACGCGCCGATGGCCGACGTGCGCGCCATGCGCGATTCTCTGCAAGCCGACCTCGTCAGCCTCTGGGTCGAGGGCACGCTGCCGCCGAACACGGCCGGCAACATCGGCATCGCCTGGGTGATCAACAGCAGCTTCGCGAACAACCTGCAGCAGTTCGCCTTTCTGGGCTATAGTGTTGTCGCGCGTGCGTACGCGACCGGGCCGGCTTACACGTTCGCCCACGAGACGGGGCACAACCTGGGCGCCAACCATGATCGCGCGACCGACGCCTCCATCGCCAATCCGCTCTATCCCTACGCCTTCGACTTCATCGCGCCCGGCAACGCCTTCCACACGGTCATGGCGTATCCGGACAAGTGCAACTTCTGCCCGGCGATCTTGAACTACTCGAACCCCAACGTGACGTACAACGGCGTCGCCACGGGCGTCGCCGGCTCGGGCGCCACCGCGGCGGACAACCACCAGACGCTCATCAACACGATCAGTGCCGTGGTCAACTTCCGGCAGTGCAACCAGCAGCCGTGCAACGGCGCCGGCCCGACGCCGGCGCCGAGTCCCACCACGCCGCCGGCCGCCTCGCCCACGCCCGCGCGCACCGCCTTGCCGAGCGCGACGGCCACGCCGACGGCGAGCTGTAGCCCGCGCCCGGCCGTGACCGTGAACGCGGTGAACGCCGGCTCAGGCGTCCTCCAGGTCACCATCGCGGCGGGCGGCAGCGCGGCGACGGGCCCGCGCTTGCAGCAGCTGCAGCTGGGTGCGGCGACCAACGCGCTGATCGACGTGCCCGCCGCGGGGCTGACGGGCCTCACGAGCGGCCGAAGCGTCGTCCTGCCGGTGGAGACCCGCACGCTGGTGTTAACGGTCCGCCACGCCACCGCCGGCCAGGCGACCACCGTCCCGCTGACGGTGGTGGACGGCTGCGGCAGCTGGCCGACACTCGTAGGCGGCGGGCCGAATGCGTTTTAGTGTAATGGTCCCGCTGCGCCTGCTGTTGCTCGCGCTGACGCTCTGTGCCGTGGCCGGGCCGCGACAGGCGGCTGCCCAGGAGACGTGCCGCGTGCCGCCCGACGACCAGGTGAACGCGGGCGGCGCGCTCGAAGGCCTGATGCTCGTGTTCCACGGCCTGTGGGCCGAGCCGCCGGACCTGGAGCAAGGGCTGGCCTTCGGCGACCCCGGCCCCTGTCCCGGCGGCACCCGCGACGGGTTCCGCGGCGTGGACATCATGGGCTGGGCGCTCGAAGTCTCCGGCCCCGCACGGCCGGAGCTGTGCTCGCCCTCGGACCCGCCGGTCACCGAGCTGCCGCTGCGCAGCACGCGCTGCGTCGAGGAGAGCACGACCCTGGCGAGCCGTAACGCGCGGGTGGCCTACCCCGAGCTAGTGAGCCGCGCCCCGTTCCCGCTCCTCCTGCCGAGCAGCCTGCCTGACGGGCTGGTGCCGCGGTGGACCACCCTGCGCGTCACCGATCGCCGCGCGGGCAGCGGGGCGCCGCGCCAGTACGGCACGATCATCCGCTACCTGGGCGCTGAGGACGAGCCCTGGCTGCTGCTGCTCGAGGACACCGGCGAGGCGCCGGCTCCCTGGCTGGACCGCACGCGGGCCGACGTGCCGGCCATCGCGCTGCGCGGCACGCAGGCAAGCGTGCTCGACTCGCTGCCCGACTACGACGGTCCGGGCAACGGGCTGCTCTGGGAGGAGGACGACCTGCGGCTCGTGCTGTTCGGCACCTATAGCACGGACGAGCTAGCGGCCATCGCCCAGGGCATGGCGCTCCATCCCGCGGCCGCGCCCTCGCCTGACGACAGCCAGTAAGGAAGCGATCGGTGGCCCGCGCACGCGCGGCCGCGATCAGGACAGCGGCGGGCGCCGCCCCGCCCACGGCTGGGCTAGCTCCAAGGCTCGGGCGACGCGCAGCACCGTCGCCTCGGCGAAAGGCCGGCCGACGATTTGCAGGCCCAGCGGCAGCCCGCTGGTCGTCATGCCACACGGCACGGATACCGCGGGGAACCCGAGCAGGTTGAAGACGCGCGTGAAGCGCAGCGTCGCGCCGCGCACGTCCTCCTCCGTGCCGTCCGGCCAGCGAATCAGGTGCTCGTCGCGCCGCGGCGCCGGCACCGCGGCCGTCGGCGTCAGCAGCACGTCCACGCCATCGAACAGCCGCACCGTCTGCTCGACCAGGAGGCGGCGGGCCCGCTGCGCCTTGAGGTAGTCGGTGGCGAGCAGGGCGCTGCCCACTTCGAGCCGCGCTCGCACGGCCGGGTCGTAGTCGCCGGGGCGCGTGCGCAGCCAGCGCTCGTGGTAGCTGGTCGCTTCGGCGAACAGGATCGCGGCGCCCGCGGCGAAGGCCGCCGCGGCCTGCGGCAGCGGCACGTCGTCGAGGCGTCCGCCTAGCCCCGCCAGCGTCGCCGCCGCGCCGCGCACCGCAGCCTCCGTGGCCGGGTCCACGCGCTCGAAGAAGAAGTCGCGCGGCAGGCCGAGGCGCAGCCCGGCGACGCCCGCCTCGATGCCGTCGAGGTAGGCGGGGACCGGCGCGGCGCTGCTGGCCGGGTCGCGGGGATCGTGCCCGGCGAGCGCCTGCAAGAGCAGCGCCGCGTCGCGCACGGTGCGGGTCATGGGGCCCACATGGTCCTGCGACCAGCTGAGCGGCACCACGCCGTGCTTGCTGACCCGCCCGTACGTGGGCTTCAGGCCGACCAGGCCGCAGAGCGCCGCCGGCTGGCGAATGGAGCCGCCGCTGTCGCTGCCCAGCGCGCCGGCGCACAGCGCCGCCGCCACGGCAGCGGCCGAGCCGCCGCTCGACCCGCCCGCGATCCGCTCGGGGTCCCACGGGTTGCGGCACTCGCCGTAGTGCGGGTTCAGGCTGGTCGCGCCGTAGGCGAACTCCTCCATGTTGGTCTTGCCGACCGAGAGCGCGCCGGCGGCGCGGAGCCGGGCTACGACCGTCGCGTCCTCGGTCGGCACGAAGTCGGCCAGGATGCGCGAGCCAGCGGTAGTGCGGACGCCGGCGGTGTAGAACAGGTCCTTGATGGCTAGCGGCACGCCGTGGAGGGGGCCACGGTACTGGTCGGCCGCGATCTCGCGCTCGGCCGTTGCGGCGTCGGCCAGCGCCTGCGCGCCGGTGACGGTGATGAAGGCGTGCAGCGTCGGATCGAGGGCCGCGATGCGGTCGAGGTAGAGGCGCGTGATCTCGACGGGCGATAGCTCGCGGCGGCGCAGCCGCTCGCCTAGCGCCTCGATCGACAGGTACGCGAGGTCGCGGTCGGCGGCCTGGCCCACGGGACTTGGCTCACTCATCGGCTAAGCCCACGGCAGCGCGAAGACCGCGGCCGGCTCGGCAGCCGCGAGGTCGAGCGCGTCCAGGCCGTCGACGGCCGCATAGATGGCCGCGGTGGGCCGCAGCAGCGCATCCAGGGCGTCGGCGCTCAGGGGGAGGCCCGCGGCGGTCGTGATCGCCCCGAGCGTGTCGCGGGTAAGCGGGGGGCGCGGCTCGGACATGATCGGGCTCCTTCGCGGTGGGCGTCGCGGCTCACCATACGCGGCCCGCGCGGTCGCTGTCAACGGCCGGCGGCGCGGTGGCGGCATGCCGTCGGCACGGCAGCTGCCGCGTGTAGCTTGTACGGGGGTAGAGCGAGTGTCATGATGCTGGAGCTGCGCTGGTCGCCGAGCGGCAGGGGGCGAGCCCCGGCCCTACGTCCGCCGGGACCCGCAGCCTGGCGCCTAGCCGCCCCGGCCGGGCGGCAGGGGACGGGCCTCTGCCCGGCGATACCGTTAGCGTATGGTGGCGCAAGGGCCAAGAAAGCGGCTGGAGGAGCAGGCGGCCGAATGCCAGGCATGGCCGGCATCGCCTGCGCTATGCTTGGGCAGTAAGGGCAGGCGCGCGGAGTCGCCTGCCGCATAGCGAGCAGGAGCCCGATGAGCTGGTCTTTGGCGCGGCGCGGCGAGTTCTCGGGCGGAGCGGCGCGGCGGGCCGCGCCGCGGACCGCCGGGCCGCACGGTCGCGCGGCCCGGCGACTCGTGACAGCGCGGTCGCGTGGGCGGTGAGCCAGTGATGGCGCGCGGCGGGCGCGCCACCCATCCCGAGTCTCCGGGCGTCGCCCGGGGCGCGGCGCCAGCCGCGGCGCGGACGCGCGTCGTGCCCGCGCCGCGGCGCGCGTGGACCAACTGGGCCGCGGTCGCGGGGCTCCTGTTGTTCGTGCTGGCCTTCTACACTCCGCTGACCACCTCGTCCCGCATTCTCTACGATTTCGACGTCTGGGTGTTCTTCTATCCGCTACGCCAGTACGCCGCGGACGCGCTGCGCCAGGGCCGCTTCCCACTCTGGAACCCGGACGTCTTTCTTGGCAGCCCGTTCTTCGCCAACGCCCAGACCGCGCTGCTCTATCCCTTCAATGTGGTCTACCTCTTCCTGCCCGTGCCGACCGCCTACACCGTGTCGCTGTGGCTGCACACCTGGCTCGCCGGCGCCTTCACGTACCTGCTGGCGCGCAGCCGGCTGGGCCTGAGCCTGGCTGCCGCGCTGGTCGCCGCGCTGGCCTTCAGCCTGGGCGGCTTCATGGTGGGCCTGGCGGGCCACGTGAACCAGTTGCAGGCGGCTGCCTGGCTGCCGCTGCTGGCCTGGCTGCTCTTGGGCGCGATCGCGCGGCGCAGCGTGCGGCTGGCGGCGCTCGGCGCGCTGGCGCTCGCGGTCCAGGTGCTCGCGGGCCACTCGCAGGAGGTGTATCTCACCCTGGTCGCGCTCGGCGTCGTCGCGCTCGTCGGGGGATGGCGAGGGAAGGATCGCCTGCGTGCGCTCGCCTGGGCGCTTGGGCTGTATGCGCTCCTGGTGGCGCTCGGCCTCGCGCTGACGGCGGTCCAGCTGCTGCCCACGGCGGAGGTGCAGCGGGAGGGCATTCGCGGCGGCGGCCTGCCCTACGCCGAGGCCATCTCCTTCTCGCTGCCGCCGCCGCTCCTGTTACGGAGCCTCCTGCCCGGCTTCTGGGATAACCCCTTCGGCGAGTACGTCGGCTACGTGGGCACGATCCCGCTGTGCCTGGGCGTGCTGGCCCTAGCGGCGGCGCGCGGCCGCTGGGTGGCGCTGGGCGCCGCGCTGGCAGGGCTGGGGCTCGTGCTGGCCATCGGCGGCTACAACCCACTCTATCCGCTGCTCTACCAGATCGTGCCCGGCCTGGGCCTGTTTCGGGTCCCCGCCCGCTGGCTGTTCGTCTACTCGTTCGGCATGGCGCTGCTCGCGGGCTTGGGAGCCGAGTGGGCCTGGCGCGCGGGACGCGCCCGCGCCTGGTGGCGCACGCTGAGCCGCCGCCGCCTCGTGGCCGTCGCGCTCGTGGTGGGCGCCGCGCTGGCGGCGATCCTGGTGATCTCCCCGCCGCTCGGCGCCCGGCGCTACTACGTCGCCTGGATCGGCCTTGGGCTGGTCGCCCTCGCGCTCACGGCGCTCGCGCTCGCGCGCCGGCGGCGCCTGGCGCTAGGGCTGCTGGTGGCCGCGGTCGCGGCGGAGCTGGTCGCGGCCAGCCTGACCGTCAACTTCCGCAGCGCCATCCCACCCGACGCCTACCGGGCGGCGCGGCCGGTGCTCGCACCGCTGCTCGCGGACCAGGACCACCATCGCCTGCTCAGTCTGGCGCGCGACGACTACCTGCTGGGCGACATCGCCGCGGGCCAGTTCCGCTATCCCGACTTGCCGCCGCCGGTGATCGAGAACTACACCGTCGCGAGCAAGCACGACGAGGTGATGACGCCCAACGTGCCCCTCGAATACGGCCTGGCGACCGTCGACGGCTACGACGGGGGGGTCCTGCCGCTCGCGCGCTGGCTGGGGCTCGCCCGGGCGCTCATCGCCGAGGACGAGCCGCGGGGCGATGGACTGCTGCGCCACCGCCTGCACTACCTGCCCGACGAGCGGTGGCTCGACCTGCTGGACGTGCGCTGGGTGCTGACAAGCGCGCTGCAAGACGCCGTCGTGGACGGGGTGCCGTTCGACCGGCTGGCCACCCGCCGGCTGGCGCCCGGCGAGCAGTACACGCTGCCCGTGACGGCCACTCCCGCCGCCACCGTCGCGCTGCTGTCGTCGGTCGCCGACGCGTCGCTGCCCGACGGCGCGCTCGTGGGCCGCCTGACGGTGTACGGCACGGATGACAGCGCGCAGGCCTTCGACGTGCGCCTCGGCCAGCAGACGGACCGTGCCGCGCCCCCCGGCGAGGCGGGCACCGCGCTGCCCTCGGCCCCGCCGCCCGACCCGCGCCTGCGTAACGTGGACTACCTGGTGCGGCTGCCACTGGCACCCGGCACGACCGTCGCGCGCCTGGGATTCGCGAACCTGGCGACGACGGGCACCTGGCTGGTGCGGGCGGCCACGCTGCTCCCGGCCGCTGGCGACCCGCGGCCCCTGCCGCTGACGACCGCGCTGGAGCCGGTGCCGCACGACGACCCGTCGCCCGTCAAGGTGTACCGCGCCCGCAGCGTGGCCGGGCCGGCGCGGCTCGTGCCGGAGGCGATCGTGGCGGACGACAGTCAGGCGCTGGCCTTCCTGAGCACGCCGCGCTTCGCCCCGGACCGCGTGGCGACGGTGGCGGCCGGGCCGGGCGCTCACGGGCTCGAGCCGCCGCCCGACCAGCTCCCGCTGTCGGCTGCCGGCGCGGGCGGTGACAGCGTCCGCGTGGTGGAGCGTGCCGCCGAGCGCTGGACGCTCGAGACGAGCGCCGCCGCGGAGCGGCTGCTGGTGCTCACCGATGCCTTCTTCCCCGGCTGGGAGGCCGCTATCGACAACCAGCCCGCGCCGCTCGTGCGCGCCGACTATCTGTTCCAGGGCCTCTACGTGCCCGCCGGGACGCATCGTGTCGAGCTGCGGTATCGGCCGCACAGCCTGACCATCGGGCTGCTCGTGAGCCTGGCGGCCGCGCTCGTCGCCCTCGCCCTCCTGCTGCCGCTCGGGCGGCGGCCAGCGGTCGTCCGCTATCAGCCGGTGCGCCTGCGTCCCGCGCCGCGGCCGCCCGCTGGCGACGGGCCGTCGGAGGCCGGACCCGCCGCCGATGACTGAGGCCGATCTGGTCGCGCACCTGACCGCGCTGCTCTACGCGGCCGAGGAGCCGCTGGCGCTGGCGGAGGCGGCGCGCGTGCTCGAGGCGGCGCCGGCCGACGTGGAGGCCGCCGCGGCGCGGCTCGTGGCGGCGCCCCCGCCCGGCCTGGCGGTACAGCGTCACGCCGGGGCGCTGCGGCTCGTCACGGCGCCCGCCTCGGGGCGCTACGTCGAGCGGCTGCTGGGCGGGCCTGGGGTCACGCGGCTGTCGCGCGCCGCGCTGGAGGTGCTGGCCATCGTCGCCTACCGCCAGCCCGTCACGCGCGCCGAGGTCGAAGCGCTCCGTGGCGTCAACAGCGAGCGCGCCCTGGACACGCTGCTGCGGCGGGGCCTAGTGGCGGAGGTCGGCCGCCGCGACACGGTCGGGCGGCCCGTGCTGCTGGGCACGACCCCGGCCTTTCTGGACTACCTCGGCCTCGCCGACCTGGCCGACCTCCCACCGCTGGAGACGCCCGCGGGCTAGGCGACGCTTAGCCGCGGCGCCCGCGGCTCCAGTACCGGTGGGCGAGCTTGATCTGCTGCACCACGAACTGCTCGGTCGTGAGCACCGGCCCCTCGGGGGCTTCGACCTGGCAGGTCGCGGCCCGGCCGACTCCGCCGCGCGCCGCGACGATCCTGAACTCGCTGCTGTCGCACGCGTCCATCGCGCGGCCGGCGAGGCGCAAGATCACTTCCCAGCGGGCCGTGGGCGGCGTGGGGGCGGGCGGGCGGCGGCCGCGCAGGCGCGCGCGGGCCTCGGCCATCCTGACGAGCTGTGGCCAGCGGTAGCGGCGCTCGCTGGGATGCGCGGCCATCCGGATGCGCACTCCTTCCGGCGATACCGTGAGGTGTATCGTGGGCACGTTCCAGGCGTCGGCCACAGCGCCGAGCGCGCGGAGAGTGTCCTGGTAGGTCCACGGCTCGGGCCCCCGTGGTCGTCGCACCCTCGCCCTCCGCGCCTGGGCGCCGCAGTCCGTCTAGTCCTGCGGGCGCGGCTCGTCCCCGGGCTGGCGCGGCGCCCAGGACACGCAGGGGCGATCCGGCGGCAGCGCCGAGTGCTCGCGCTCCTCGCCGCAGCGGTAGCAGGCCCAGCGCTGCCAGCCCCCCGCCTGCTCCTCCACCAGCCAGTAGTGCGGCGGACAGGTCGCAACCGAAACGACCATAGCTAGCTCCTCCAACGCAAACTCGGGCAGCGTCCGAAGATCAAACGCGCGGGCGCGGTCGGCGTGACGGGCGAGGCATCACGATCAACATACGGCGGCGGGGCGCGGGAAGTGTGGGGTAGATCATGCCGGAAGTGTGAACTAGGTCACTGCGCGCGCCGCCGGCCGGCGCGACAATGGCGCTGCGCGACACTCAAGGAGGTATGGAGATGGCCCCGACGACCCGACCGATGCCGAAGCGCTGCCCGCGGTGCAATGGGCCGCTGTACGTGGGCTACGACGACGACCTGAGCTGCCTGTTCTGCGGCGAGTACGTGTTCGCTAATCCACCGCCGCCGCTCGTGCAGGCGCCGCCCGTGGTGCAGGAGGGACCACGCAAGCGAGGGCGGCCGCGCAAGAACCCGGTGGCCGCTTAACGCGGCCATCGTCTCGCGCGCGGTCAGGCGCGAGCGCTGGCCAGCAAGCGGCCACCCTCCGGCCGGGGCATCACGCGCAGCTGGCGCAGCGCCCACCAGAGCGCGGCCTGCGTGCCGTGGATCACGGGCACGCCCAGGTCGCGCTCCAGCTCCAGCGTGACCGCCTGGAGGTTGCTGCGCGTGCCGAGGAAGATGGCGTCGGCGTTGGGGTGAGCGTCCAGCAGGTCGCGCGCCAGGCGGTAGAACGCGGTCGGCGCAATCCGGCCGGCCTCGGCCGGATTGCGCACGCTTAGCCCCTGCACGCCGACCGGCGGCAGCCCGGCCTCGGCCAGGTAGGCGGCGATCTGCTGGTTGATCTCGTCCAGGTAGGCGGTGCCCACGACGGGCCGGCGCGCGCCCAAGTGGCGCAGCCCGTCGACCGACGCCGCCATGCCCGAGGTGACCGGCACGCCGACCTGCTTGCTCCAGCCGCGGTTCGCCTCCTGCTCGCCGGCGTAGCCCTGACGCACCGCGAGCGGCACGCCCGCCAGCACCACCGCCTGCGCCCCCTCGCCGACGACCAGCTCCAGGGCGTTCTGGATGCCCTGCTGGGCGCGGGCGAACTCGGCGCCCTGGTGCGCCCGCACGCCGAGGTTCGCGGCGATGACGCCCACGCCGTCGGGCAGCATGTCCTGTAGCTCCGCGGGGAGCTGGATCGTGGAGGGCGAGACGTAGCCGAAGTAGCCGCGCCAGCCGAGCATAGCGAATCCTTCCTCCGCACGTGGAACCGAGCCGGCTGGCGGGTGTGGCGCCGCTGCCCCCGCCAGCCGACCGGGCGGTTGGCTTAGCCGAAGCGCTTACGCAGGCGGGGGAGCACGTCGCGCGCGAAGAGGTCCAGGAAGCGCTTCTGGTCCGGCCCCGGCGCGTGGAACACCAGGTGGTCGAAGCCCAGCTGGACGTAGGGCGCGATGCGCTCGACCATCTCGTCGGGGTCGCTCGTCACGATCCAGCGGCGGTGCGCCTGGTCGGCGACGGTGGCCGCCTTCGCCTCCATCTCGCGCGGGTCGTCGATGCCCACCTTGTCCTCGGGCGACAGCGCGAGCGCCGCCCAGTAGCGCGTGTCGTGCAGCGCGCGCTCGGCGTCCGTGTCGTAGGAGACTTTCATCTCGATCATGCGCTCCAGGCGGGCCGGGTCGCGGCCGGCCTTCTCGGCCCCCTCGGCCAGCTTGGGCAGCAGCGTGTCGCGGTACAGCTCCCAGGCTTTGCCGCTCGTGCAGATGAGCCCATCGGCCACGCGGCCCGCCAGCAGCGCTGCCGTCGGCCCGGCGGCGGCCACGTACAGCGGCACGCCCTCCTTGGGGCGGTCGTAGACGGTCGCCTTGTGGGTCTTGTAGTACTGGCCCTCGTAGGTGACCAGCTCGTCGTGCCAGAGGCGCTGCATCAGCTCGACGGCCTCGCGCAGGCGGGCGGCGCGCTCCTTGAAGCCCGGCCACTCGATCCCGAGCGGCGCGATCTCGTTTAGCGACTCGCCGCTGCCCACGCCAAGGAAGAAGCGGTTGTCGGAAAGCAGCGCCAGCGTGGCCGCGGCCTGCGCCACGACGGATGGATGGTAGCGGAAGGTGGGCGTCAGCACGCTCGTGCCGATGCGCACGCGCTCGGTGCGCGCGGCCAGCGCGCCGAGCCAGGGGAAGACGTTGGGCGCGTGGCCGTTGGTGTGCTGCCAGGGCTGGAAGTGGTCGCTGATGGCGACGCTGTCGTAGCCGCGGGCCTCGGCGTGTACGCTAAAGTCGAGAAGCTCGCGGGGGCCGAACTGTTCGGCCGACGCCTTGTAGCCTAGCTGGAGCATGGATGCCTCTCCTGTCTGCCGCGGTCGAGGCCTTCCTGGGGCAGGCGCGCGTCGCGCACCTCGCCACGGCCGACGCCGCCGGGCAGCCCCACGTGGTGCCCATCGTCTTCGTCGTGCTCGACGGCCGCCTGTACTCGCCGCTCGACGCCAAGCCGAAGCGCGTGCCCGGCCAGCGCCTCAAGCGCGTCCGCAACCTGGCGGCCAATCCGCGCGTCGCCGTGGTCGTCGACCGCTACGCCGAGGACTGGTCGCGGCTCGGCTACGTGCTGTGGCAGGGCCGCGCCCGCCTGCTGGCCGACGGCGCCGAGGCCGACCGGGCGCGCGCCGCGCTGCGCGCCAAGTACTCTCAGTATACCGACCCCGCGCTCGGACTCGACACGGCCGCCCTCATCGTCGTGGAGGCCGAGCGCGTGGTCGTGTGGGGGAGCGTCGGCTAGTATCCCGGGCCATTCATGGACGGCATGCCGGGCATCATGCCTGGTTGAGCGGGCCCGCCGGGCGCCATGCCGGGCATGGACGGCTCGCCGGGCGTCGTGCCGGGCATGGACGGCTGGCCGGGCGCCATGCCGGGCGATGGAGACTGGGCCGGCGCCGTGCTGGGCGTCGCGGGTTGGCCGGGCAGGCTGCCCTGGACCGTGACGTTGCCCGTCATCGTGCCGCCGTCGGCAGCCACGATCGACAGGTAGTCGTAGCTCCCGGGTGTGACGAACCAGGCCTCGCAGCTCTGGCTAGGCATCAGCACGCCCGAGTCCCAGTGGTCCCAGGCGGTGGTGGAGTGGGGCCGGTTGCCGCGGTTCACCCAGATCACCCGCGTCCCGGCGGGCACGGTGACCTGAGCGGGGAGGAAGAAGCCGTCGTAGATGCCGATCGTCACACTCGGCAGGTCGGCGATGGCCGCGGCGGGGACGCGCTGCTGGCCGGTGCCGCAGCCCCGGGTGCGCCCGGCGGCCCGCGCACTGGGACCCGGCATGAGCGGCCCGCCGGGCGGGCCGCTCATGCCAGAGCCGCCGCCGTCGTCGGCCAGCGCCGGGGCGGCCATCGGCAGCGCGAGCGCGAGGCCCAACGCGAGGGCGAGCGCGATTAGCAAGCTGGCAACCGTTCGGAGCATGATTGTCACCTCCGGTCGCTGCGACGGCGCCGGGTGGAACTTGCCGGCAGCCGCCACGCGGGGCCGCGCCCCGCGCACCGCCGCTGGAGCCACGCCCGCTCCAGCCAGAGGACCGGTCCTCTTGCCTCCAGTATACGCACGCCCCGTCGGGTGGTATAGGCACCCGCGCGGCGCGGTAACACACCGCGGGGGTGGGCCGAGTGTAGCAGGGCGACTGGAAATCGGCCCGGGGAGGGTCCGCCGGGGCGGAGCAAGGAGCGCGTTGGCCGGGGGCAGCGCGACCGGATGGGGCGGAGCAAGGAGCGCCTTGCCCGGCGCGGGCGCAGCGCGCCGGGGCGCCGCAAGCGGCGCCCCTACGCCGGATGGCTGGTGTAGGGGCGCCGCTGTTGCGTCGTGCGACCTTGGCGGCGGGCCGAACGCTTCGAGCGAGTCGGGCCGCTTAACGGACGGCGGCGCTCCCGGCCAGCTCGCGCTCGCCCGCGCTCTGCTGGGCCTTCCAGTTGCGCAGCCACTGGATGATCTCGGCGAGCGGCAGCACGTCGGCGTACTTCTGGTCCATGTCGAACAGGTTGATGGCGTGGCACGCCTCGTGGCGGTCGTAGCACGCTTCCTCGGCCACGATCATGCGGTAGCGGTAGGTGCAGCCCTCGACGACCGACGCGCGGACGCAGCCGCTGGTGCTCTCGCCGCAGACGATGATCGTGTCCACGTCGAGGTAGTTCAGGTGGCCGGCGAGCGGCGTGCCCCAGAACGCGCTCGGGGACGACTTCCGCAGCAGCACCTCGCCCGGCAGCGGGGCGATCTCGTCGGGGATGTCGTACTTGCGGCGGTTGCGGTCGGCCTCCGCCTCGTCCTTGAACTGCTTGGGCGGCATGCGGTGCGACGACTCGCGCCAGCCCGGCACGCCCGAGGCGTCCTCGTGCAGGCCCGTGACGTGGATCACCGGGATGCCCACCTCGCGGGCCACGCCGAGCAGCTCCTTGACGCGCGCTAGGCCCTCCCAGCCGGCGAGGCCCATGCCGCCGGGCCACGTCTTGACCATGTCCAGCAGCGGCTCGGGCTGGTCGCCCAGGACGCCGCGGTAGTTGTCGATCAGCAGCAGCGCTGGCCGCGTGCCGAAGCCCACCTTCACGCGCTTGACGAGCTGGAGCTGCGCCTTGTCCTGCTCGGTCAGGAAGCGATCCCACACCCGTTCCGCCATCAGGTCCTCTCCTCCACGAACGACGTGGACCTGCGCTCGCCCGCGCGCCCTCGCGCGGGCCGCGCCTCGGCCAGCCCACGTCCACACGGCGCCCCGCCCCGGCGCCCGGGGAACACGGTCATGATACACCAGCGCCTCGCCGTAGCGGCACCAGCGCCCCTCTGTAACGTGCCGCCCAGCCATCCGTTTAGCAGGAGGACGCAGGAGCTACGGCGCATGAAGGCACGCGGAGTCTGAGGGTTAGACTCGGAGGGTTGTAAGAGGCTTGTGGGCGGAGGGGTCAGTCATGGATCAGGATGCATTCTCTCCCAGTAGCGACGCAGACCAGCTCAGGGCGGAATTGCGGCGATTGCGACAGCAGGTCGCCGCGCTCGAACGGGACGTAGCGCAGCGCAATCAGGTGGAGACGGCGCTGCGCGCGAGCGCCGAGCGCTTCCGCACGCTCGTCGAGCACAGCCCCGATGCGATTGTCCTGCTGGACACTGCCGGTATCGTGCTGTACCTCAGCCCCTCGACCAGCCGGGTCCTCGGCTACCTCCCCGAAGAGCTGGTTGGGCGCAGCGCCTTCGAGTTAATCCATCCAGAGGACTATGAGCTGGCAACCAGAGCATTTGCCGAGCTGCTGCAGCGGCCGGGGCAAATAGTGATACGCCACGTCCGGGCACGCCATAAGGATGGCTCCTGGCGGTGGCTGGAGAGCGCGAGCACGAATCTGCTCCACGAGCCAGCGACGGGGGCCATCGTTGCGAACTACCGCGACATTACCGAACGCAAACGAGTGGAAGAAGACGCGCGCCAGGCCGAACGAGAGAAGGCCCGGCTGGAAGGCATCGCCCTCGCGGCGCGGGAGGTTGGCAGCCGATTGAACAACAACCTAGCTGTTGCGAGGGGGACCCTGGAGTTGATCCAGCAGAGCGTCGCACTGGCGCACGATTTGGACCGACTAGCGCGGGGTGCCGAGGAGTGCCTTTTGGTAGCGATCGAAGATGTCGCGAAGCCACAGCGAGTCGTGCGCGTCGAGACGAAGGACACGGTCATCGGGCCGGTGCTCGACCTGGAGCGGTCCGCACAGTAAGTAGCCCGCGGCTCGCCTATCGGCCGCCCGCCGGCGTATCGTCACGGCCCGCTTCGGCAGTCGCTTGCCACATGGCTCAGTCTCCCCTCTGCAATATCTCCTCTGCTCTCTTCCCCTCCCTATCCGCGCGGTCCCCGAAAACCGGGAGAACGTAAGCGAACTCTCATGTAACGTTTCGCGACGCGCGTCGTTCATATTGATACCAGGGTAGCACTATCGGACATCAGCGAGCGTCGCCATGGCAACGCCTCCCACGAGCGAACCTGACTCCGAGCAGTCACGCCCCATACTACGCTCGCTAAGAGCAGCTCAGCAGCGCGACCGCTCGCCTATCCGCGTCGTTATCATCGACGACCATCTCGTAGCGGAGATGCAGCGGGCGGTGCTGGAGCAGGCGGGTAGCATCGAAGTAGTGGGCCTGGCGAGCGATGGCCTGGCGGGGCTCGCCCTGATCGAGCACGGCCTGCCCGACGTGGTGATCCTGGAGCTGTGCCTGCGCGGCATGGACGGGCCGGAAGTAGTGCAGCGGGTACGCGTCTCGTTCCCGCAGGTCGCGGTGCTCCTCGTGACGGCGTATGACTAGGTATGGGATCACCGGTCCCTCCTCCAAATGGGCACCAGCGGCCTTGTGTCGAAGACGGCGTCAATTGACGAGCTCGTAGCCGCGGTACGTGCCGTGGCTCAGGGCCGCACGGTGACCGTAACCACCGGAGCGCACTCGCCGCGGAGGCCGGATTCCGCGGTGATCTCCGAACGCGAGCGCGAAGTGCTCCACCTGCTGGCTGCTGGTCAACGCACGGCCGAGATCTCAAAGCGCCTGAGCCTCTCCCCCAGAACCGTAGAGCGCCACCTGGCTGACCTGCGGGCGAAGCTCGACGCGCACACCTCGGCCGAGCTCGTCCGCGCAGCCCAGGAACGAGGCCTGCTCCCCCCGGGTGCTCTCACGGGCTAATCCCATTCCTCCCAGCACAGCCAAGAGCCTCCAATCCTGCTCTCCCACACGTCACCGCGCCCTGTCGGTTTTCCGCCAGAGGATGGCGGGTTTCCGCCACAAAGATGGCGGTTTTCCCCCTTGTGGCGTAGTGCCCTGCGGCTTACCCTGCCTACACTGAGTCCAGCTTCACGAGCGTCAGACCATCAAGGAGTTGGCATGATGCGTAGAGCCAAAGGAGCAACGCCATTGCGATGAACACGTAGGTACTTGGAGCGCCTTAGAACAGCGGTATGTGTGAACTCATCGGAGGAAGAACGTGCGACGGCAATATCTCCGGTCCGGGCTGGCGTTACTAGTCGTACTTACCACGGGTCTTGCACCAGCACAAGTCTTGGCGCAGTACTCCACCACATGGACTTGTGATGCCACATTCGCCACATACGGACAGCCGGATTCACCAAGCAACTCCAAGTACGGGTGCGCGATCGTATACTGGGGTCCTGTGTACGATTACAACTATAGCCCCCCGGTTCTGACGGCAGCTACGATCAACCTGCGAGCTTACCAGGGCAGTTGTGGATATGGCGGCTGCGCATACTGGCAACGCTATTATGCTATGGACTGGCATCTGTATGGGGGAGGCTGGGCTCCATATCCTGGCGCATACTGGGGTGCTGGGACTGTACATAGTAACCAGGTTCCGTGGGAGAGTGACAGTGGAGGGATTGCCGGGGGCACTGATCCGGAGCCTGTCCAAGTTGAGATGCGGCTCATCTATTGGTCTGGAGCGGTGGGCAACTCATACGCTTGGTGTTCACAACAGTACTTCCACGACCTCTACTATAACTATGGCTACAAGGTAGGCACACAAGTCTGTTGACGAACCATCCTGCACGTGGTGATGGAGTGACATCATGCGACTATCCTTGAGCAAAGTACGGTTCGGGCTGGCCAGCGCAGGGGTGCTGCTGACGATAGCAGTGGCCAGTAGTGTGGCAGCACAGGTTCCCACACCACAGCCAGGAATGGCGCCACCGACGCAGTGGCCAGCATTCACGATGGTGTGGTTGGAAACCGCCGCTGGTCTGGGGCGCAACGGTGCGGTTGGCACTCAGCGCCTACGGTTAGAGTACACGGATCAGCGCCATTTCCGCATCACTCTGCTGGACCACTCGGAGGAGCCGGGGGCGGGCGGTCAGAAGCAGGGTATCGTCGGGACTACCTGGACTGTTGATGGGACTAGGAGCATATATAAGAGGCGCGAGACGGCCAGGAGCGTGTACAGACGCACCAGCAGGGATTCTTGACATCTCCTGACGACTGGCTGAAGCCGGGCTTCGCTGCAGAGTTGACGAGAGCGCTCGGCGCGTCCGTAACTCGCGGCACTGCAGGGCTGATAACGGTCGCGGTGGAGGAGACTGTTCAGCCGCCACCGACAGTGGTGGTTACTCCGGCGCCTGGCTCGGCAGCCAGCGCCCACTCGTTCGGGCCCGGGGCCGCTGCAGTGACACGCGTGCGGCGCGAGGTGACGTATCGTGAGAGCGACCAAATCCCGATGCGCGTCGTGACCTTGGCAGACGGCAAAGAGGTCAGGCGGGTCGAGGTTCAGGAGCTACAACTCCGAAGGCGCTAGTCCGTGGCTAGGCCGGCGAGCCTTCAAATGCCACAGTCGAGGAGTGGATGGGGAGCCACTCCCCGACTATGGCGCTCCGCGTCCCCGTGTAGGTCCATCTGGCACGTCGATACAGAGGCTCGTATGGTATTCTAGAATAGGTGTGCGCAAGAGGCGAGCATGATGGGCCAAAGAGCACGGGCCTTCCGAACAATGCTTACCCTGGTGGTACTCTCTATCGGCTGCGGCCCTTCTGCCGTGACCCATCCTGCAACGCCTTCTGTAGTTGCGGAGACCTCAATAAGCTGCTTTGGATACACTGCGCGACTGGCACTGACGGCGGATGATGCCACCTATAGTCCCTCCTATCCGACTATTATTGAGGGAATCCGTTGGCTACTCGAAGTGGATGGCCCTCCCACGGTGACTACTACTTCGTCTGTGAGGGCTTCAGTCGAAGCGTTCACGCTTAGTCGAGATGGCGCACGCGCGCTCCCCCTCGCTGAGGGCGACATCCGTGCGCTGGGACTCCTGACCTGGTCTGGGTCTACAGATAAGACCTCGCAGACGGGACTCGTGAGGTTACTCGCGTTCCCTGAAGGTTTTCAAGCCGGCGACATGGGCCGGCTGCACATGGTCGTGCAGACGCCCTCCGGTACGTTCTGGCTCTCCGATGTTCTGTTTACACTCCACTTGCTATCCGACCGCGTAGAGGCGCGAGACGCGCGCGTTGTGTCTGACCCTGCGGAGATGCCCGATGGGTCATGCTCCTCATAGCTGTCCGGCTTTTGAAAGGCACTGTAAGCAATCCGAGTCTACCGGATGACCCTGTCATGGTGGCACCGCAGGCTAATCCCTCGGCTACCAGCCGTTCAAGCCAGCACCGCCCGCACAATTCCCCTACGGGTCCGTCGTGCAGTCAAGGGGACCCACCTATCCTACACCCTCGGCGCCCCCCGGCAGCTTGCGGTACCCCACTTAGAGAACGGGACCGCCTAGCGCGAAAGGGCGACTCCCCCGGACACTGAAGGTCTCTTACCACCTCACATCCGGGAGCCGCCGATGAGCGCAGCATACGCCGCCCTGGTGACGTACGTCCAGCATCTGGCGCCCACCTGGCGCCAGACCCAGCACGAAGGATTTGCGCACCTGCTGGGCGCCCTCTTGGAGCGCCCCACGCTCTGCGCAACGGAGTTGGCGCGCGCCTGGCCACGGCCGGACCAGCCGCTCCACGGGCGGCTCAAGAGGCTCACCCGGCTGCTGAGTAATCCGCGGCTGGATGAGTTGGCGCTGGCGCAGCGCTGGCTGAAGCTGAGCTACCACTTCAGTACGGACACGCCCACCGTGACCGATGGGCGGCCGCTGCTGCCGGTGCTGGTCGATACCACGTACTTTGAGCCGTTCGCCTGTTTGTTGGCGAGCGTGCCGTGTGGCAGTCGGGGGGTGCCGCTTGCCCTGACGACTTATCACCGCACCACACTCGCCGCGTGCTTCCCGCCCGAGGCGACCTGGCCGACCCCGCATACTCCTCTCTGGCCCGCCCGCCGCGGCCAGCCCCGCCCGGCGCCCGCCGCGGCCGCGGTGACCCCCTGGCTGAGCCAAAACCGCATCGAAGAGCAGTTGTTCCGGCTCATGCACCACCTCGTCTCCCCCGCGCTGCGCCCGGTGATCGTGGCGGATCGGGGCTTCGCGCGCGCCGAGTTGTTCCGCACGCTCCAGGCCCAGCAGCAGGACTTCGTCATCCGCATCGACGCTGAGACGCACGTCCAACGCCACGCCTTTGCCTGGCCGGGGCCGGCGGCGGCCGAACTCGCCTGTCCGGTGGGCGAGCGGCGCTGGTACCCCCAGGGCACTTACCACGGAACCGCCCGGGTGCCGGTTCACTTGCTGGCGGTGCATGACGCGGGACAAGCTGAGCCGTGGTATCTGGCGAGCACCCTCGCGGACGCCGACGCGAGCGAGCACCTGTACCGCTGGCGCATGCGCCTGGAGTGCACCAATCGCGACTTCAAGACCGGCGTGCTCTTGCGGGAGGGCGACGACCACCACGCGCTCACCCAGCCGCTCCCTGGGCACCGGCTCCTCCCGGCGCTCGCCGCCGCCGAATGGCTCTGTGCGCTCACGGGGCTCCAAGCCGCGCACGATCTCCCCCACCCCCTCGCCGCACCCGCGCCGGCGCCCCCCACCGCCGCGCTCCCCGACTCCACCCCGGCGCCCGACGACGGGCCCGCGCTGCCCCCACCGGTGCTGCCCCAGCGCGGCGCCACGCCGCTCCTGCCCCGCTGGCTGCGCCGCTTCGCGGTCCGCGGCTGGCTCAGCTATGTCCGCCTCGGCCTCGAATGTCTCCGCGCCCCCGACCTGCGCCGGCTCGTCCGCCGCGCCATTGACTGGCTGGGCGCCTATCTCGTCACCATAACCCCACTCTGGCGTCCTTGGCAGCGGCGCTACCGCCGACTCCATTGGTGGCCCGACGCCGCCTGACTCCAAGTCGGGTACCGCAAGCCCCGGGGTGCCCCTTAATCTTTTGCGCTCTCGAAGGCGCCGGTCCCGTCAGCAAGCCGCCGTCGAGTTCGGCCGCAAAACTCTAAGGGGCACCCCAAGCCCCGGCAGCTTGCGGTACCCCATTTAGGAGTCAGGCGGCATCGGGCCACCAATGGAGGCGGCGGTAGCGCTCTTGACGGGGGCGCCAGAGCGGCGTGTAGGTCCACAGATATGTGCCGAGCCAATCGAGCATCCTGCGCAGGAGCAGCTGGAGGTCAGGGGCCCGGAGTACTTCGAGGCCCAGCCGGACGTAGCTGAGCCAGCCGCGGACGGCGAAGCGCCGCAGCCCGGGCGGTAGCCGCGGGGTCGGCCCGCGGTGCGGCAGGACCGGGGGTGGCATAGCCGGGCCCTCGTCGGCCGGCGCGGGCGGGAACGGGGCAGGTGCCGCAGCCGGCGCGGGCAGCGCCTCCAGCGGGGCGCCGGCCGGGGTCGCTGGGGGCGGCACGGAGAGCACGAACTCCTGGTAGGCTTGCAGCCCGGCGAGCGCGCAGAGCCACTCGGCGGCGGCCAGCGCGAGCAGCAGGCGGTGCAGATGCAGCGGCTGGGTGAGCGCGTGGTGGTCGTCGCCTTCCCGCAAGAGCACCCCCGTCTTGAAGTCCCGATTGGTCGCTTCGAGCCGCATCCGCCAGCGGTAGAGCAGTTCCCCTGCGTCCGCGTCGGGAAGAGCGGTCGCCAGATACCACGGCTCCGCTTGCTCCGCGTCGTGTACCGCGAGCAAATGGACCGGCAGCCGCTCCGTCGAATGATAAGTGCCCGTAGGCACCCAGCGGCGCCGGCCGGGCGGGCAGGCGAGCACGGTAGCGGCCGGGGCGGGCAGCGCAAAGGCGTGCTCTTGCACGTGCGTCTCGGCATCGATCCGGATCACGAAGTCCTGCTGCTGCGCTAGGAGATGCCGAAACAGGTCCGCGCGGGCGAAGCCGCGGTCCGCCACGATCACCGGGCGCAAGGCGGGCGAGACGAGGTGCGCCACTAGTTGCAACAGGCGCTCTTCGATGCGATTCTGGCTCGGCCACCGCTCCACCACGGCGGCGCTGGGGGCGGGCGAGGGCCGACGGCGGCTGGGCGCGGGGAGGACAGTATGCGGCGTCGGCCAGGTCGCCTCAGGCGGGAAGCAGGCCTCCAGGGTCGTACGATGGTACGTGGTGAGGGCGATCGGCAACCCGCGGCTGCCGCACGGCACACTCGCCAGCAGACAGGCGAACGGCTCGAAGTAGGTCGTATCCACCAGCACCGGCAAGAGCGGCCGGCCATCCGTGAGCCGCGGCGCATCGGCGCTGAAATGGTAGCTCAGCTTCAGCCAACGCTGGGCGAGCGCCAACTCGTCCAGCCGCGGATTGCCGAGCAGCCGCGTCAGCCGCTTGAGGCGCCCATGCAGCGGTTGGGCCGCCGTGGGCCAGGCGCGGGCCAGCTCCGTCTCGCACAAGGTCGGGCGCTCCAACAGCGCCCCGAGCAACTGGGCAAAGCCCACGTGCTGCGTCTTGCGCCAGGTCGGGGCGAGGTCCTGGATGTAGGTCAGCAGTTCGGCGTATGCTGGATGCATCGGCGGCTCCTGCACTGAGGTGGGTAGAGACCCTCAGTATCCGCAGGACCGCCGTTTCGCGCTACTCGCACCAGACCACAAAGTGGGGTACCGCAAGCCCCGGCAGTCGTTGATGTTCACTGCATAGCAGTGTTAGACTCGTGGGGGCAGATGGCAAGTGGCAGTGTTGGTGCTCGCCTTGATGGGGCATGGTCTCACGACCGCTCACGCTCAGCAGAATCGGCCTGAGGCCGGTGCCTTGTTGTATCAGGCTGACTGGTCCGGTGGGCTAGGGGGCTGGGGCGGAGGGCCGGGCTGGCAGATCGTCAACGGAATGCTAGTGTCCGACCGCTCTAACCCCGGCACCGTCATCAGCCCCCCTTACGTGCCCCCGATATCGGACTACGCGGTGGAAGCTGAGATCCAAATAGGCGACCTTAGCAACGGCGACGGGTGGTTTGGGATTGCCCTGCGGGCCGGTATCGCAGTCGAGCGACGGCTACCTCACGACTACCGCCTTGTTCATATCCCTGCGCGCCAGCGATGCTCAGATCCATGTCCGCAGCTACCGGATAGTCGCGCTGTAGCTGTCGGACCTACCCACTGGCCCGCACCACGATGGGCTCGTTGCCCTCACCGGTGTCACGCCCCCGCCCGGGGCGGCCTGCGGGCCGCCAATCGTTCCCGAGGCTCCATGGCCGGCTGCTACTCGGCGGGCTGCTCCGCTTGATGGCCCTCATACCCTGCCGCTGGCGCTAGGCAGGCCGCAGGCTCAAGCGCGCTCGTGAAACGCGGACGTGCGGCATACAGCGGTTTTCAGGATGATCGAGCCGGGCAGGGTCGGCCGGGCGGCAGGGGACGAGCCCCTGCCCTACGTCATGGCTCAATGCCCGTGAAAACTGCTCTAATGCGTGCGTACGCCGCCGCCGACGGTGCCGCCGAACTTGAGGTAGATGAACACCAGCGGCATCAGGAGCACCATCATGATGAGCGTGACGGCGGCGGCCTGGGCCAGGTTGCCGGAGTGGAAGAGGCTCCAGACGACGACGGCGAGCGTGATGTTGTCGGGCGAGAAGAGCATCGTCGACAGCGTCAGCTCGCGGAACGTCAGCAGCCCGAGCGACAGCCCGCCGTACAGGAACGCGGGCGCCAGCAGCGGCACGACGACGCGGCGCAGGGTTTGCAGCAGCGTGGCGCCGGAGACGGAGGCCGCCTCCTCCAGCTCGCTGCTGATCTGGATGAGCGCGCTGTTCGTGATGCGCGTACCGAAGCTGATGTGGACGATGCTGTAGATGATGACCAGCAGCGCCAGCGACCCGTAGAGGTCGACCGGCCCGCGGATGACGAACAGCGCCGCCACCAGGGCCGCGAAGCCGAACACCGTGTGCGGCACCGCGTGGGGCAGGAAGGCGACGAAGTCGAACGCCAGGCGGAAGCGCGAGCGCGTGCGCAGCACCACCCACGAGAAGACCAGGCTGATGGCCAGCGCGATGGCCGGCGCGAGCAGCACGCACACGACGGTGTTGACGAGGCCGCGCTGGATGAGCGGCCAGGGCAGGCTGTTGAAGTTCTTCAGCGAGACGGTGCCCAGGGCGGCGAGCGAGGGCGGCTGGAGGTAGGGCAGCAGCGACGCCCAGACGAGCAGCAGCAGCGGCAGCACCTTGGCGATCAGGATGTAGGCGCCCAGGAAGGCCCAGGCGGCGACCATCCACGGCCCAAGCTGCACCAGCTTCGGCTTGTAGTTCTTGCCGGTCACCACCTGGTACTGCCGCGCCCGGACGAGCACGCGGCTGTACCACCAGCTCAGCCCGAGCGCCAGCAGCAGCATGAACGTGGCGAACGCGGCGGGCAGGCCGTACTCGGGCAGGCCCTCTTGCGGGTTCGTCTTCACGTACATATAGGTGGGGAAGGTGAAGATGCGGTTGGACAGGCCGATGATGAGCGGGATGTCGAACGCCGAGATGGCCGTGGTGAGCGTGTACAGCGCCGCCGCCAAGAGGCCGGGCGAGGCGAGCGGCAGGGTGACGCGGCGCATCGTCTGCAGGAAGGTGGCGCCGCTCATCTGCGACGACTCTTCGAGCGACGAGTCCATCGCCCGCAGGCTGGCGACCGTCATGATGAAGATCAGCGACGCGAGGTTCAGGCCCTGGATGAACCCCATGCCGGGGATGTTGACAATGCTGAACGGCCCCGACTGCCAGCCGAACAGCCCCATCGCGATCTGATTCAGCATACCGATGCGCGGGTGCGCCAGGAACAGCCAGCCCATCGCCGTGAAGAAGCCCGGGATGAGCACGCTCATCGTCATCACGGTGATGATGACGGACTTGCCGCGGAGGTCCGTCCGCTCGACCAGCCAGGCGATCGGGACGCCGAGGACGAGCGCCACCAGCAACGTGACGACCGTGAAGCCCACCGTGTTCAGGAACGCGCTGTAGGCGAAGGGGTCGGTGTACAGCGAGAGGTAGTGCCGCAGGGTGAAGGCATCGCTGGTGACGCTCTCGCGGAAGCTGATCCACACCACGAGGACCAGCAGCCCCACGATGATCGCCGAGGCCGCCAGGGCCAGCAGCACCATCGCGCTCGGCCGGGGGAGGCTGAGCCGGTCGGCGCGCTGGACCTCGACTCGCGCAACTGCTCGGGTAGCCATGCTGCCTCCCTTACCCGCCACCGGGTCGCCGGCCCGCGCCGCTGGCCGCCAGACGAGGGGCGGTCGAGCCGCGAGCGCGGGCCGCGGCGTCCGCGGCTCGCCCGGCGGCCGACGCCGATCGTCCCCGCGGCACTCGCCATGTGCCGCCGTTGGACTGGCTGCAATTGTACGAGATACGCGAGGCGACCGCGAGTCTTGGCCTGCGCGGGCAAGCGGCTGGCTCCCCTGGCGCGTCAGGGCTCCCGCGGCTCGTCCTGTCCGCACAGCGATGCGTGGGTATAACACGGCCCCGGGTTCGATTCAATCGTGGCGCCCGCGCGCCTCCGCGGCGTTGCCAGTGGCGCAATTCGGGCGCGCTCGCTACAATCCGGCCACTGGTCCGCTGCGCGGCAGCGTGCATGGATCCGCGCTTGGCCGGTGGTCGTACTCCTTGCAGGCCGGCCCGAGACGACGAAAGGGAGAACCGCGATGCCCGTGCGCTCGCTCACGCATTACGCGCTCGAGGTGCCCGACCAGCAGGTGGGTCAGCGCTTCTACAGCGATTTCGGTTTCGAGGACGCGACCGGTAGGTCAAATGCCGTGCGCCTGCGCCCCAAGCCGCTCGGCCGCGACCAGATTCTCCTCTACGAGGGGCCGAAGAAGCGGCTGCGCCACCTGGCGTTCGCCGCGCCGGGCGCCGAGTTCGCGGCCGTGCGCGGCCGCTTGCAGGCGGCCGGCGTGCAGGAGATCGACCCGCCGAAGGACGCGCCCGAGGGCGGCATCTGGGTACGCGACCCGGACGGGCAGCTCGTGAACGTCCGCGACGAGGAGCCGGTCACCTCCGCGGCCGACCCGCCGCGCTACAACAGCCCCGGCCATCCCGTGCGGATCGCCGAGCGCGCTATCGAGCCGCCCGTCGCGAATCCGGCCACGCCGCGCCGCCTCGGCCACGTCATGCTGTTCTCGCCCGACATCGAGCGCCAGCGGGCGTTCTACGTGGACGTGCTCGGCATGAAGCTGTCGGACCGCGTGCCCGGGCTGGCGGCGTTCCTGCGCTGCAGCGCTGACCACCACAACCTCGCCCTCATCGCCTCCGATCGCCCGGGCTTCCACCATGCCTCGTTCGAGGTCGGCGGCATCGACGAGATCGCGCTCGGCGCCGAGCGCATGCGCGAGCGCGGCTGGGAGCCCGCCTGGGGGATCGGCCGGCACTGCATCGGCTCGAACTTCTTCTGGTACATGAAAGACCCCTGGGGCAGCTACGCCGAGTACTATTTCGACATCGACTACATCCCCGACGAGGCCGACTGGCAGCCGCGCGACTGGGACCCGCAGTACGCCTTGCTCGTGTGGGGGCCGCAGCCGCCCGAGGACTTCATCCACAACAAGGAGCAGTAGCCGTGACGGAGGGGCCGCGGCTCGACCGCTCGCTGACGCTGCACTTCCAGGGCGACTGGGGCGGCGCGAACCTGCACCGCGTCTGTGGCTGGCTGTCGCAGGCGATGGGCGAGCGCTGCGGTCCCTACTCGCGCTTCGCCATCTGGAACGGCAGGGGCTGGACCGACGCGCCGCGCGCCGTCGGGCGCGGCCAGGTGGACGTGGCGCTCGCCACGCCCGCCGCTTTCGCCGCGATGGCGTACACGGGGCGCGGCCCCTTCGCCGACGAGTCGTACCCGTTCCTGCGTGCGGTGGGCAGCGTGCCGCAGAACGACCGCCTGGTGCTCGCGGTCGGCGCCGAGCACGGCGTCCGCTCGTTCGCCGACCTGCGCGAGCGGCGGCTGCCGCTGCGCATCGCCACCTCCCCCGACGACGGCGTCAACTTCATCGGCCTGGCCGTTGCGCGCATCCTGGAGCTGGAGGGCGTGGCGCCGGCGACGCTCGAGCGCTGGGGCGGTGGCTTCCTGTATCACGAGCAGCCCTTCCCCTGCGTGGACGCCGCCCGCACGGGCGGCGCCGACGCCGTCTTCCACGAGGCGATCATGACGCCGCCCTGGCAGGCGCTGGCCGCGGAGCGCGAGGTCCACTTCATTCCGATCGACGGCGACGTGCTCGCCCAGCTCGAACGCGACTACGGCTGGCCGCGCGGCACGCTGCCCGCCGGCTACTTACGCGGCCTCGACGCGCCGCTGGAGACGCTCGACTTCTCCGACTTTCTCCTGATGGTGCGCGCCGACATGCCCGACGACGTGGCCTACCTGCTTGCCTGGTGCCTGGGCGAGGAGCGGGCGCGGCTGGAGCGCTACTATCGCCACCTGCCGCCCGAGCGCAGCCCGGTCACCTACCCACTCGACCCCGCGAAGATGGCTCGCACGCCGATCCCGCTCCACCCGGGCGCCGAGCGCTACTACCGCGAATACGGCTACCTGTAGTCGCTGGGCCGGGCTCGCAAGGATCGCCCGTTTCAGACACATCCGATGGAGAGTCCGCATGCACGCCCGCGGTCACGCGCGCCCCGCCCCGCTGCTGCTCGTGGCGGCGCTTCTGCTCGCCGCCTGCGCCCCCGCCGCCGCGCCGGCGCAGCCGGGCGGCGCACCGTCCGCGGCGCCGGCCGCGACCACGGCGTCCGCCCCGGCCGCGCCGTCCGCCGTGCCGGCCGGCGGCCAGACCGCCGTGCAGCCGCTCAACCCGCCGCTGAATTTGAAGGTGGGCTCGCTGGGGCTCGTCGGCGAGGCCGGGGTGTTCGACGCGCTCGCCAAGGGCTACTTCCGCGAGGAGGGGCTGGAGGTCGAGCTGGTCCCGTTCCGGACGACCAACGAGCAGACCGCGCCGCTCGCCACCGGCGAGCTAAGCTTCGCCTCGGGCCCGCCCGATCCGAGCCTGTTCAACGCCGTGCTGCGCGACATTCCCCTGCGTATCGTCGGTTACAACGCCATTATCAGCACGCGCGACACGAGCGGTGGCTGGCTGGTGCGCCAGGACATCCTGGACAGCGGCCGCTATCAGGACCCCAAGGACCTCAAGGGGATGACGATCGCCATCTCGTCGCGCGGCGGGATCGGGGAGATCTGGGTCGAGCGCGTGCTGGGCAAGGGCGGGCTGACGACGGGCGACGTTCAGTTCGCGCAGCTCACGTTCCCCGACATTCCGGCGGCCTTCGCCAACAAGGTGATGGACGCCGGCTTCGTCGTCGAGCCGTTCGCGAGCATCGCCGAGGGGCAGCACACCGCCCACAACGTGATGCCGTCGGGCCAGATCTACCCGGGTCTGGTCGCCATGACCTTGATCGTCAGCCCCGTGTTCGCCCGCGACCAGCCGGAGGCGGCGCGGCGCTTCGTCACGGCCTACCTGCGCGGCCAGCGCGACTACTACCGGGCGATCATGAAGGATGAGGGCGGCAAGGACGAGCTGTACCAGATCCTGTCGCAGTACACGCCGATCCACGACCTGAGCCTGTTCGCGCGGATGGCCACGCACGACGTGGACCCGAACGGCCAGCTCGACCCGCGTACGATCGACGAGCAGCAGGACTACTACGTGCGCTACGGCACGCAGCAGCAGAAGCTCGACTCCTCCCGCGTGCTCGATCCGTCGTACTCGCAGTACGCCGTCGAGCGCCTGGGCCGCATCAGCGAGTAGCCGCACGCTCGGTGGGCGCGCCTCCTCTTCGGCGCGACGGAGGTGAAGCATGATGCGGCGGCACGAAGGGCCGCGGCATGGCGCCGCGGCGCTGGCGCTAGTGGTGGCGCTCGCGGCCTGCGCCCCGGGCGCCAGCCCGCCTCGCGCCGGCGGCGATGCCGGCCCCGCTGGCGGACTCGCGACCAGCGCGGCTACCACACCGCCGGCAGGCTCGGCGGTAGCCACCCCGGGGGCGGCCGAGTCGCTGGAGCAGATCGTCGCCGCGGCGCGGCAGGAGGGCCAGCTCACGCTGACCTGGACCGAGAACGTTGGCAGCCGCGAGGGAATTCGCCGCTGGATCGAGGGCTTCAACCCCGCCTATGGGCTCAGCCTGGACGTTCGCTACACGCCGGGCCCGGCGATGCCGGAGCTGGCCAACAAGATCGCCCAGGAGGCGCAGGCGGGGCGACCCGCGTCGAGCGACGTCCTGGTCATTCCCGACGACCAGCTGGTCCCCATGATCCGCCAGAACGTGCTGGAGCCGGTGCCGTGGACCGCCTGGGCGCCCAACATCCGCGATCCCGCGCTGCTCGCGCCGGGCGGCGTGGCCGTGCAGATCGGCTCGCGCGTCGCCGGCATCACCTACAACACGAACAAGGTCCGCGCCGACGAAGTGCCTACCAGCCTGCAAGACCTCCTCAAGCCGCAGTACAAGGGCCGGGTCGCCTCGACGATCTACGCCGCGGGCTTCGACGTGCTGGCCAGCCCGGAGCTGTGGGGCGAGCAGCGGACGGTGGACTACGTGACCCGCTTGGCCAACCAGGTGAGCGGGCTCATGCGCTGCGGCGAGATGGAGCGCATCGCCAGCGGCGAGTTCGACCTGCTCGCCATCGACTGCGGCAGCTTCGTGGCGCGTCGTCTCCAGCCCACGGGCGCGCCGATCGGCCACGTGATCCCCACCGATGCGGCGCTGCTCTCCTACTGGTATATGGGGGTGCCGCGCAACGCCGCGCACCCGAACGCGGCGAAGCTGTGGATCAACTACGTGCTGAGCCGGGCGGCGCAAGACATCCTCTACGACGGCGTGTTCATCGACCAACACCGCCTCCCGGGCTCGAAAGCCGCCGCCGAGATCGAGGCGCTGGAGGCGCGGGGTATCAAGTTCACGGAGACCAACGCGGAGTTCTATACCCGCAACGATGAAGAAGACCTGAACCGCATCAGCGGAGAGCTGCAGCGCATCCTGCAACAGAGATAGGCGCGCGGCGAGCGAGGCCGCCGGCTCAACCGTGGGGGACGAGGCCGTGGGGTTGGCCCACCGCCCCCCGGCGCTGCGCTATACTTCCGGGCCACTCGCGCAAGGAGAGCCGCCATGCCTGTCAAGCCCGGCTGGGAAGGGCGCTACTTCGAGGACTTCGAGGTCGGCGACGTGTACCGCTGCCGCTACGGCCGCACGGTGACCGAGGCCGACAACATCTGGTTCACGCTGCTCACCTGTAACACGAACCAGCTCCACTTCAACCGCGACTACGGCGAGCGCACGTCGTTCGGCCAGTGTCTGATCAACAGCGCGCTCACGCTCGCCATCGTGGCGGGGATGGGCGTCGCCGACGTGTCCGAGAACGGCTTCGCGCTCGGCTGGGACGAGATCACGCTGCCGAACCCGCTGTACGCCGGCGACACGCTGTACTCGGAGAGCGAGGTGCTGGAGGTCCGCGAGTCGCGCAGCCGCCCCGAGCAGGGCATCGTCAAGGTGCGCACGCGCGGCTACAACCAGCACGGCCAGGTGGTGATCGAGTACCGCCGCTCGGTGATGGTCTGGAAGCGCGCCCACGCGCCCGCGCTCAACCTCTTCCCCGAGCCGCAGCCGCCCAAGGCCAAGGAAGGCTAGGCGCATGGCAGCGGAGACAGGGGCCGGCGCGCTCGCCGGCGTGCGGGTCGTGGCGTTCGAGCTGGCCGCCGCGGCGCCGTTCGCGTCGCACCTACTGGCGGACATGGGCGCCGAGGTCGTGAAGATCGAGCGGCCGGGCAAGGGCGACGTCATCCGCGAGTGGGACACGGCGGTGCGCGGGCTCTCGTCGGGCTACGTCTGGCTGAACCGCAACAAGCGCTCGGTCACGCTCGACGTGAAGGCGCCCGAGGGCCGCGAGATCCTGCGCAAGCTGGCGGCCCGCGCCGACGTGTTCCTGGAGAACTTCGCCCCCGGCGTGCCCGAGCGGCTGGGCGTCGGCTACGACGACCTGCGCGCGCTCAACCCGCGCCTGGTCTACTGCGCGCTGTCCGGCTACGGCCTGACGGGGCCGTACCGCGACGTGAAGGCGTTCGACCTGCTCATCCAGGGCGAGGCGGGCCTGATCGCCACGACCGGCTACCCCGACGCGCCCGCCAAGGTGTCGGTGCCGATCTCCGACATCGCGGCCGGCATGTACGCGGCGCTGGGCATCGTGCTGGCGCTCTACCAGCGCGAGCGCACGGGCGAGGGGCAGCTGGTCGACGTGTCGATGTTCGAGTCGATCCTCTCCTGGCTCGGCTACTTCCCGCACCACTACTGGCACCGCGGCGAGGAGCCGGAGCGCGTGGGGATGCGCCACCACTACGTGACGCCCTACGGCCCGTACCTCGCCCGCGACCGGAAGTACGTGAACCTGGCCGTGGCGAGCGCCCGCGACTGGGAGGTGTTCTGTCGCCAGGTGCTCGACCGCCCCGACCTGCTCGAAGACCCGCGCTTCGCCACAAACGAGGGCCGTCGCACGAACCGCGCGGAGCTCGAGCGTACGGTCGAGGAGCTGATGGCGCAGCAGGACGCCGCCTACTGGCTGGAGCGGCTGCGCGCGGCTGAGCTGCCCTACGGCGAGGTGCGGGGCATTGCGGAGGTGCTGGCGCACCCGCAGGTGGCGGCGCGGCGCATGATCCGCGAGGTCGAGTCACCCGTCGGCCGCGTGCCCACGGTCGGCAGCGCCCTGCAGCTTTCCGCCAGCCCCGCGCGCTACGGCCCCGTCCCCGCGCTGGGCGGCGATACTGACGCCGTCCTCGCCGACCTCGGCTACGACGCGGGCGCCATCGCGCGTCTCCACGAGCAGGGCATCGTCTGAGCCCGGGCCGGAACAGCCTGTGCCCCGCCGTCTGACCCGGGTCTCGTGGGGGCGCATACCGCGCTTGCCCGTACCGCCGAGCAGCCCTGCTTGAACATCGACCGCCTACAGCGGTTTGCAGCCAGACTAAGCGGTCGGCTGCTGCCGGGCCTGCGGCCTGCGGGCCGCGGGCGGCCACGAGAGCCGCCCCTACGAGACTCCGAGACTACTAGCGGCCACGAGAGCCGCGCCTACGCCACGCTGGCTGCTCACCTTGCGCGCAAACGGCTCTATTGCAGAGCGCCCGGCGGCGGCGAGGCGGCGCGCCGCCACTACGCGCCGACGTTCGAACCGCTGAGGTCCACCCAGACTGTGCCGTCGCGCACGTCCGTGCGCAGCAGCGGCGCCGCCATCGCGGGGTTGGTCACGCTCCGGCCGGTCGCGAGGTCGAAGCGGAAGCGGTGCCAGGGGCAGATGATCTCGCCACGGGCCGTGCTAACCGGCCCTTGGGCCAGCGGGCCGCCGAAATGGGGACAGTTGTTCACGACCGCGACCGGCTGGCCGGCGTGCAGCAGCAGGCCGACCTCCAGGCCGTCTAGCGTGACCAGCGTGCAGCGCTCGGACGAAAGCGCGTCCAGCCGGCACGCTTCCACCCAGGTCTCTCCCTCTACCATAGGTCCGAACTCCCCCTCATGGAGCGCCACGGTCCCGCCGGCCAGCGGGCGCCCAAGCTGCTTGCGCCGCGCTCGTCGCCGGGCAGTTGCCCCCGCTTCGCTACGCCCGATCCAGGTGGGCCTGTAGGTTTGGCGAGGCCAGACCCCCAGCGACCCTGCGATTTAGCTTACCGCCGCCCGAGGACTTGCACCGCGGCGTCCGCGAAGCGCGGGTCCACGATCCTGCTGAAGTCGGGTATTGGCCCGTCTAGTCCGCCGTGTTGCGCGAAGAAGGCGGCCGCCTCCCGCAGGTCGTCGACGTTCACGGCGCCGTTCAGGTCGATACTCGTCGGCTGGTAGGTTTCCCAGATGTGCGGGTCCTTGACCGACAGCCGCCGGGCGAGGATGTCGATGGCCGCCTGCCGGTCGCGCTTCAGAATGAAGGCGTCGTGGTAGTCGCGCACGCCTTGCAGGTAGCCGACCATGAAGCGCGTGCCGACGTCCGGCTGCTCGGCGGCGAACTGCGCCGAGTACTGGAGCACCGAGAGGATGCCGCCAGGAATCACCGCGCCGGCAGGATAGAGCACGGTCGCAAAGCCTTGCTGCTCGGCCTGCGTGACCAATGGTTCGGTCAGCACGCCGGCATCGGCACGGGAATTGGCGAGGGCCGCGAAGATGTCGGGGAGGGGCATGTACTGCACCTGGACGTCGTCGCCACTGAGGCCCTCCTTGGCCAGCGCGCCGTAGTACAGGCGGTCGGCCACCGTGCCGGGCGCCGAGCCGTTCGCGAACAGGCGGCCGCGCAGGTCGGCCATGGACCGCACGGTGCCGGCGTCCCAGAGATCCTTGCGGACCAGGATGGCGAGCGTGGTATCGGTGGCCGAGCCGACGTGGGCGTAGTCGGCCACCATGCGAATCTCCACGCCCCGGTTGAGCGCGTTGTAGAGAGCGATACTGGGCGCCCCGTTGCCGACCTGGATCTGGTTGGTCGCGAGGGCGGGGACCATCTCGGCCCCGCCGCTAAAGGGCACTGGCTCGACCTCGATCCCCTGGGCCGTGAAGTAGCCGCGGTCGAGCGCGAGCTGGAAGGCTGCCTGGTCGGGCCGGCCTTGCGTGGCGACGCGGACGGTGGCCGGCGCGGGCGCGCTGGCCGCGGCCGGCCCCCGGCCGGGCGGCCCGGCCGGGGGCGACTGCGCGGTGGCGCCAGCGCTCGCGGCCCCGCCGGCCGGGACCGACGAGGCGGTCGGCGTGCCCCCGCGTGCCGTGCAGGCCGCGACGAGCGCGACCAGGCCAAGTACCCAGGGCGCGCAGGCCCGCGCGCCCGATCCGCCGATCCTCGACATGTCTCACCTTTGCTCGGGAGCTTCACGCGTTCTGCCGCTGGGGAGTCGCTGGCCGCGGTGCGGGCCGCGCGGTAGCAGGCTAATCGGTCGGCCAGGACACCTCGCGCGGCTCGGAGATGATGACGCCGTGGGGCGCGCGGCCCATGCGCACCGCGCCGGTCGCCGTGGTGCGGATGGTATCGCCCCACTCGAAGCGGTAGCGGTCGTCGGCGGTCTGGACGCCGGGCTTGCAGATGTAGACGCCGTTCTCGGGGAACGGCTGGCTCCAGGCCCGGTCCGTGCCCTCGTAGCCGCTGGGAATGATCAGCGGACGGTCGTCGCCCAGACCGCGGCCGTGCAACAGCATGCCCGCGGTCGCGCCCGCGAGCGGCCCGCGCTTCGGCGCGAGGCGGGCGGCCACCTCGCGCGTCTTGAGCACTAGCTCGCCCACGGTGACGCCCGGCTTGAGGAACGCCAGCACCTCGTCGTAGAGATCGGCGTGCAGCTTCGCCAGGTCGATGATGATCGGATCGCACTCGTGTACGGCCAGCGGCCGCAACTGCTGCGCGCGGTAGCCAATGATCGAGGACTCGATCTCCTTGAGAATCAGGTCGCCCTTCTCCAGGGGCCGCGCGGTGGGCCGCGTGAGCGTGCGGACGGGGTTCCGGCCGCTGATCCAGTTGAAATGGACCGTCGGCTCCGAACCGCGCACGAACATGGCGTGCATCGTCTCGGCCCAGACGACGTAGTCGGGCACGCCCGGCTGCGCCCACAGGGCTTGCGCCTCCAGGGCCCGCTCGATCAGGTCGACCGACCGCTGGAGGACGTCGATCTCCTCCTGGCTCTTGACCTCGCGCACTTCCTGGAGGAGATCCGACGCCGAGACGAACTCCGCGTCGGGCAGCGCCTCGCGCAGGGCCAGGTAAGTACCGTGGAGGATGAGCCCTTCGGGCGTGCGGGTGCCAAAGTCCAGGCCGCAGATGCCGATCCGCCCGCGTTGCAGGCCCAGCTCCAGCAGGCGCTCGGCCATGCCGCGGCCGTAGCGGCGGTTCACCTCGCGCACGTCGGCCACCCAGTTCTGGATCTTCGGCCCCCAGCGGTCCTGGGCCGAGGTGGCGACGACGGTCACCTCGCCCTCCCGCGGGAAGACGACGCCGATCGACGCGTCGGCACCGCCGCCGCAGTGGGAGATGTAGCGCGCGTCGGCCTGCCAGTCAGTCGAGTTGCCGTTGTTGGGCGGCGCGACGATCGCGTCGAGGCGGTCTCGGTCCATGAGCCGGCGCAGCGCCGCCCAGCGGCGGTCTCGCTCGGCCAGGGAGAAGCGTCGGTAGGGGTGCATGACACCCGTGTCGGCAACCTGCGTCATAACGAATCCACATTCCTTCGCGTGCGCTCGTGCTATCGCGGGCTCACCACGGCGGCGGCGGAGCGTCGGCGGCTTGCGGATCGAGCGGGGAGAAGGGGTAGGCCGGCGGGTGCTCCCACCCGCAAGCCGGGCAGCGCCGGCCCTCGGCCGTCGCGTTGAACGCCGCCACGGCGGCGCGGCTGCGCTCGGCGAGAAAGGCGCCGGTCCGCCCGGCGCGGGCAAACGCCTGACGGGCGATCTCATGACCGCAGCGCGCGCAGTACCAGGCGACGGCGTGGTCGCCCCGCAGGCCGGTCGCGCCGCCCGCCAGCGCGAGGTACAGCGTGAGGTCGCCGCGCTGCACCTGGAGCCAGGTCAGGTCGGCGTCCGAGATGTGCCAGAAGCCGAACAGGCGGCTGATGCGATAGGGCGTGCCGGCGGCCACACGGTGCATGAGGTAGCCCGCCTTGGCGAACTCGGCGCAGCGCCCGGCGTGCATCTCCTGCACGCGCAGCGGAGGGTGCGCCGTCGGATAGCGCCCGACCCAGGCGTCGTGCTGGCCCAGCGTGCGCCACGGCTCGCAGCCCGGCGCGGCGTGGCCCGCCTCGTCGGCCAGCCGCAGCGTCCAGTTCAGGATCGGCTCGGGGATCGCCCGGCCCGTCGCCTGCTCGTCTACCACCGCGCGCGCCCCTGGCGCTCTAGCTCGCCGTCGCGGTTCACGTTCCAGCAGTAGCCCGGCGGGTTGAGGGTGCCGCACTCGGGGCAGCGGCGGTGCGCGGGATCGCTATTGTACTGCGCGACGGCCTCGTGCTCCGCCTTGTAGAAGGCTTTGAAGCCCTCCGCGCCCGTGTGGCAGACGTACTCATGGAGCATGGTCAGGCACCGCTCGCAATACCAGGCGAAGCGGTCGCACTCGTCCCCGCGCGGCGTGCCCATGAGCACGATCGAGTGCCCCGGCTCCGCCGGCGAGTCGCCGGGAATCGGCAGGTACAGCTCGTCCATGTCGTTGATGTGCCAGAAGCCGAAGTTGTGGCTGACGTGGTGCGGCGTGCCAGCGGCGGTGACGTGCAGCTCGAAGGGCCGTAGCTCCCAGTACACGAGTCCCGACGGCCCCATCTCCCAGTGCTCGGTGATCGACCCCTTGCGGAGGTCTGTCACCTGCCCCGCGCCGATGTGCCGGCGCCGCACGCCGTAGATGTTCTGGCCCACCGGCTTGAAGGTCGTGAGGTGCGAGAGGACGCGGTCCGAGAGAAAGTCCCAGTCCTCGGCGATGCGTTCCAATGGCTCATCGACTTGAATGGCCGCGAACATCCGCTACCTCCTGGGTGCGTCACTGCTTCCTGGGCGCTCTACCCGCTCCCGGCGGTTGCCTACCATGGTAGCACCAGCGGAACGAAGCAAACATTCGATTACCGCGTGCCGAGCATAGGCAACGCTTATATAATCTCTCTGCCATGAACACGGATCAGATCCGCTGCTTCTGCACCGTCGTCGAGCAGCGGGGCTTCACGCGCGCCGCCCGCCACCTGTTCCTATCCCAGCCGGCGGTGAGCCAACAGGTCCAGGCGCTGGAGCAATCGCTGGGGGTAATGCTGCTCGATCGCTCGCGGCGGCCGCTCGTGCCTACCGAGGCGGGGGAGGCGATCTATCAGTACGGCGTGGAGCTGCTGGAGCGGGTGGCAGCGATCCGCGACGTCGCCGACCGCGTGAAGGGCCTGCACGGCGGCCGCGTCACGGTGGCGGCCGGCATTGGACCGGGTCAGTACGTCTTGCCGCCGCTGATCGCGCGCTTTCGGCGCCAGTATCCCGAGATCCGCGTCGAATTAACGGCGCTCTCCACACCCCGCGCGTTCGAGCAGGTGGTGCGGGGCACGGCCGACCTGGGCATCGGGATCAACGACCGGGTGCCGGCGCGGCTCGTGGCACGCGTGCTTTACCGCGACGAGATCGTGCTGGTGGCCGGCCCGGGGCACCCCTGGGCGCGGCGCCCGGGCCGGGCCGTGCCGCTGCGCTGGCTCGCCAGCCAGCCGCTGGTCGCGCCGGCGGCGCACTCCTTACGGATCCGCCATCTCTGCAAGGAGCGGCTGCAAGCGGCGGGGGTCGAGCCAAACGTGGAGATGGAGTTCGAAACACCCGAGGCCGTCAAACGCGTGGTAGCCGGGGGCGAGGGCGCCGCTTTCCTCGCCCGCAGCAACGTGACGGCCGAGGTCGCCGCCGGGCTGCTGAAGGTCGTGGCGGTCGAGGGCCTCGCCCTGCACGCCGAGTACGTCGTGGTCTGGCGTCCGCGCCAGCACCACTCGCCGGCCGTGCAAGCCTTCCTGGCGTTCCTCGACGCCGCGTTCGCCGGCGCCGAGCGCCTGCCCGTCGCGGCGGGCGCCCCCTAGCCGCCCAGCCGCCGCGGGTCCAGCGCGGCGGTCACCACGTCGACGAGGGCGGGCTGGCCGTCGCGGACGCGGGCGAGGGCGCGGGTGAGGGCGTCGCGCAGGGCGGCGGGGTCGGTGACGCGCTCGGCGTGGGCGCCGAAGCTCTCGGCGAACCGCACGTAGTCGGGCACGGGCGTGATCTCGGAGCCGGGGTAGATGCCCGTGCGCACGGCCCAGCCCTCCGGGAAGTAGCGTCCGAGCGCGTTCTTCATCGCCGCGTAGCTGCCGTTGTTGAACAGCACCGTCAGCACCGGCGTGTCCCACTGCTGCTGGAAGCCGAAGGCGGCGAACACAGGGTTGTAGTTGAATGCGCCGTCGCCAACGACGTTCACCACGAGCCGCTCAGGCGCCGCGAACTTGAGCCCCAGCGCCGTACTCACGCTCACGCCGAGCCCGCCGTGGTTGCGGCCCTGGTACGTGCCCGGCTCGGTGCGCGGCAGCCCTTGGAGCAGGAACACGCGCTCCGTCGTCAGCTCCTCGGAGAGGATGGCGTCGGCCGGCAGGACCTCGCCCAGCACGTGCGCGGCCCAGCGCGGGTCGATGGGCGTGTCGTGCCCGACGCTCGCGGCGGTCCGGCGCCAGGCCGCGCGCTGACGGTCGTGTTGGTCCTGCCAGTGCGTGCGGCGCTCCTGCACCCTGCTGTCACCGCGGAGCTGACGCTCGCGCGCGGCGGCTAGCAGCCCGTCGAGCGTCGGGCCGAGCGCGCCGCCCAGGGACTCGTCCAGGCCCACCGCCCAGTACGGGTGCATAGCGTGGGCGGGGTCGGGGTCGAGGGCGATCACCCGCGCCTGCGCCGGCCGCGCCGACGCCGGATACCAGGGGATCGGGCAGCCGACGAGCAGCACCAGGTCGGCGTCCTTGAGCAGGCTGGTGGCGTCGTAGCCCTGGTGCAGCGGGTGGTCGCGCGGGAAGTTCAGGTAGACGGGCGCGTATGCTTCCACCACGGGGATGCTGAGCGCGTCGGCCAGCGCCACCAGGCGGGCGACGTTCGCCGGGTCCTTGCCGGCCTGCTCGGCGAGGATCAGCGGGCGCTCGGCGGCGACAAGCTGCTCGGCGACGATCTCCAGGGCGCCGGGCGTCGGCTGGAGCGGCGCGGGCGGCGGCGCGAACGGGCCGGGGCGCGCGAGGCCCTCGGCGCCCAGCATCAGCTCCATTGGCACCGACAGGAACACCGGCCCCTCGGGTGGCGTCAGCGCCAGGCGGCAGGTGTCGGCCACCAGGCCGAGCAGCGCGGCCGCGCTGCCCACGGTGCTGGCGCGCTTCACGAACGGCGCCGCCAGCTCGGCCGGGCCGCCCACGTCGGCCAGGTAGCGATAGAACTGGGCGCCCGGATCGCGGCCCGGCCACTCGCCGAAGCCGATGCCCTCGCCAGCCATCACGGCGAGGGGGATCTGCTCGGCGCGGGCGGCGCGCAGCTCCATGGCACAGTGCGCCGTGCCCACGCCGGTGTGGAGCAGCACCGCGGGCAGGCGCCGCGTCTGGCGATAGTAGCCCGCCGCGACGCCGACCGCCACCATCTCGTGGCGGGTGTTGACGTAGCGCGGCTGGCGGCCCTCCGCCTCGTTGCGGGCCAGCACGTCCCACACGGCCGGCCATTCCGAGCCGGGCGACGAGAAGACGTACTCGACGCCGTAGGCCCGTAGCACTTCCAGCAGGCCCTCGCCACTGGTCATCCGCTCGGCGGTCGCCCCCATGGTCGCGCTCCTCTCCTGCTCCTATCGCCGAGTTCTTGCCGGCATCGGTGCGAACCACGCTCGATCGGTTCTCCAGGTGGCCCGGCTTTCGCTCGGCGCGCCGGCCCCGCGGCCGGCGAACACTGGAGCTGCGGCCTGCGGGCCGCGGGCGGGCATGAAACCCGCCCCTACATCGCGCCCGGTCCGTGCCAGGAGGCGTGCCGGTCTACTCGCGCGCGAGCTGCAGGGCGACCGGCACGCCCGCGGCCGGGGGCTGATAGCCGTTCGGCTGGGCGTCGCCGAAGCGAAAAGCGTCCATCTTGACGAGCTGCTGGTACGAGCCGAAGCGCTCGGCCTCGACGGCGTCAATCGTGTCCAGCGGGTCGGGCTCCGCGGGCTCCTCGTGGAACGTGCGACGGATGTCGTAGGTTGTCGTGCGCTCGGCCGGCAGGCGGCCGGCGTCGCGGATGAGGCGCCGCAGCTCGCCCGGCCGCACGAGCTGGCCGTGGCCGGCCCCCGCGGCGGTCGAGATGCTCTCGTTGATCAGCGTGCCGCCGAAGTCGTTGGCGCCGGCGCTCAGCAGGTGCTGCGCCAGCTGCACGCCCTGCTTCACCCAGGAGACCTGGAGGTTCGGGATGTCGCGGCCGAGCATCAGCCGCGAGACGGCGTACATCGCCACGATGGCGTCGCCGCTCGGCCCCGCCGCCACGCCGTCCACGAAGTGCTTGGCGAACATCGGCGCCTCGCTGTGGACGAAGGCCAGCGGCACGAACTCGGTGATGCCGCCGGTCTCACGCTGCACGTCCCGCAGCAGCGCCAGGTGCGCCGCCCGCTGCCGCGCCGTCTCGACGTGGCCGTACATGATGGTACTGGTCGTCGGGATGCCGACGCGGTGCGCCGTCTTGATCACCTCCAGCCACCGCGCGACCTTGATCCGCCCGGGGGAGATGCGCTGCCGCAGGCGGTCGTCCAGAATCTCCGCCGAGGTGCCGGGCAGGCTGCCCACGCCCGCGTCCTTCAGGGCCTCCAGGTACTCGCGGATGGACACGCGCGCCCGCCGCGAGCCGTACAGCACCTCCTCGGGCGAAAAGCCGTGGACGTGCATCCCCGGCACCGCCGTCGTGATGGCGCGGCAGAGGTCGACGTACAGCCAGCCGGGCATGCGCGGCGGCAGCCCGGCCTGCACGCACACCTCGGTCGCTCCCAGGTCCCAGGCCTCTTTGGCGCGGCGCACGATCTCGCTCGCTGGCAGAAAGTAGCCCTCACCGTCGCGGTAGTCGCGCGAGAAGGCGCAGAAGCCGCAGCGCTTCACGCAGACGTTGGTGAAGTTGATGTTCCGGTTGACGACGTAGGTCACCACGTCGCCCACCTGCTCGCGGCGGAGCGCGTCGGCCGCCAGCGCCAGCACGTGCAGGTCCATGCCGCGCGCCTCGAACAGCGTCGTCGCCTCATCGACTGAGAGGTCGTGGCCGCTCAGCGCGCGGTCCAGGCTGCGCGCCACGTGCGGCTGGCACAGCCCGATCGCCCGCTCCAGCGTCGCGTCGAGGGTCGGAAAGCCAAGGCTGTTCACTGGTCCTCCAGTGATGAGGGATGATGGGGGGACACTCCCACACCCCTGCCGGGGATGGTGCCCTGCACCCCCGAGACGAAGGGGGAGTCGGGGGATACCCCCGGCGCCCCGCCCCGACGGGGCACCAGGCCATCGTCGTCGGTCAGATTTGCCACGCGCGCGCGCAGGCTCTCGGGAATGAACTCGGGGCGGTCGCGCGCGTACTCGGGATAGAGCGCCAGGCGCTCGCGGAGCATGTAGCCCGCGGCCGCCGTCGCCTGCTCCAGCGCCACGATCTCGGGCCAGGGCGCCTCCGGATTGATGTGGTCGATGGTCACGGGCGAGACGCCGCCCCAGTCGTTCGCCCCGGCCGCCAGGTAGAGCGGGTACTTGCCGGGCGTCAGGTTGGGCGGCGCCTGGATGTTCATCGCCGGCCCCAGCAGGAGGCGGGCCACGGCGATCGTCCGCGCCATGTCCACCTCGTCCGGCTCCGGCCAGTCGTGCAGGGCGATGTCGGGCTTGGCGCGGAAGTTCTGGACGATGATCTCCTGAATGTGCCCGTATTCGGCGTGAACGTCGCGAATGGCGAGCAGCGCGTCCACGCGCTCGGCCAGCGTCTCGCCGATGCCGATCAGGATGCCGGTCGTGAAGGCGACGCGCTGCTCGCCCGCCGCGCGCAGCGTGGCTAGCCGCACCGCCGGCACCTTGTCGGGGCTCGCCCAGTGCGCCTGGCCGCGCGCCAGCAGCCGCTCGCTGGTGCTCTCCAGCATCATGCCCATGCTGACGTTTGTCGGACGCAACAGCGCGAGGTCCGCGGCGCTCAGCGCGCCAGGGTTGGCGTGCGGCAGCAGGCCCGTCTCGTCCAGCACGAGCCGGCACATGGCGGCCAGGTAGTCGATCGTCGTGGCATAGCCCCGTGCTGCGAGCCAGGCGCCGTGCTCCGGGTGGCGGCGCTCGGGCTTGTCGCCGAGGCTGAATAGCGCCTCGTGGCAGCCGGCGGCGGCGCCCGCACGGGCGATCGCCAGCACGTCGTCGGGGGTCAGCGTGCGGGCGCGCGGGTCGCCGGGCCGGCGCACGAAGGTGCAGTAACCGCAGCTATCGCGGCAGAGGTTCGTGAGCGGGATGAACACCTTGCGCGAGTAGGTCACGACGCGGTCCTTGCCGGCGTCGCGCAGCTCCGCGGCGGCGGCGAGCAGCGCGTCTAGCTCGCCGCCCGTCGCGTCCAGCAGGGCGACGGCCTCGTCGCGCGTGGGCGGCCGGTCGGGCAGGCGGCGCGTCGCGGCGCTCGGCACGAGCTACTGCCCCGCCGGCTGGTACGGCCCGAGCACCTGGACCGCGTGGTCCACGTACGAGTCGTCCACGAGCTGGTCCACCGGCACCACGCGGTCCAGCAGGCCGGTCTTGACGTCCCAGAGCATCTCGTCCTCGATCCAGCGCCGGTCGACGCGGCCGTCGGGGTTCAGCCGGCCCCACTCGCAGTCCTCGAACACGCTGCGGTCCGGCCCCGGCACGTACTTCATCATGATATCCACGATCTGGTCCTTGTTCGTGCCGAAGCGCTGGGCGTCGTTGTAGTCGCGCAGGGCGCGCACGTAGGCGACCATGAAGCCGCGTGCGGCCTCGGGCTTGTCGCGCATGAACGCCTCGCCGTAGGTGATGACGCCGCCCTGCAAGCCGGGCGCCACGTCGTCCAGCATCGGCGGGATGACGACGGCCAGGCCGCGCCGCTCAGCCGTACAGAGCGCCGGCTGGAAGAGGAACGCGCCGTCCACGCCCTTGTTCGCCAGCGCCGTTAGCTCCTCGGGCACACCCAGGCCCTTGTAGTCCACGTCGTCCATAGTGAGGTTCGCGGTCTGAAGCACCTTCTCCATCTGATACTCGACGCCGCCGCCGCTGGGCAGGCCGGTCACCGTGCGGCCCCGCAGGCCGGCGATCGTGCGCAGCTCGCCGCTGTCCCAGAGGTCTTTGCGCGCCGTGAACGCCTTGTACTTGACCCCGGCCTCGGAGTGCGCCTTGTCGGCCACCGCCTTGAGATTGATGCCCCGCGCCACCGCGTTGTACAGGTTCGCGCCGGTGCCGCCCACGTAGACGTCCATCTGGCCCGAGTTCAGCAGCACCGCGGCGTCGGGCAGCGACTGGAACGGCGTGAGATCGGCGTCCAGCCCCTGCTCCGCGAAGTAGCCGCGCTCCTGCGCGATGTACACGCCCGCGGTGTGCGTCGCCGGGAAGTGGCCGACGACCAGGGTGGTCAGAGCGCCGCGCGCCCCGCTCGCTGGCGTGGCCTGAGCGGGGCTGGAGCCGCCCGCGGGCGCCGCGGTGGGGGCCGGCGCCCCCGGCGAATTGGCGGCCGGCGAGGCGCAGGCGAGCATGGCTGCCGCTAAGACACCGGTTCCGACGAACGCTCGTACTCGTCCCATGCGTAGCGCTCCTTCCGGGTGTCGATAGCTGCCGCCGCGCCGTCGCGCCGCCCTGGACCGCGCGGCCCGCAGCAGTGTGCCGCGGCGAGGAGGAACCGTCCTACTTTACCGCGCCGGCACCTTCGCTTGCCCATCGCCCCGCCCGGGCCGCGGCAACGGCCAGCGCCACGGCGTCGGCTTCGGCTGCTACAATCCCTCGACGGGATCGCGCCAGACGGCCACGGCGCCGGACCGGCCGCCGCGATGGCACGCGCGACGGCTGCAGGGAGGACCGCGATGACGAACGAACCAGCCCGCGAGCCGTCCGTCGAGTGGGAGGGCGGCGACCCGCCCTGCTGGGCGCACCTCTTTGAAGACGACGAGTGGCCCGTCGCGGACCGCGCGTCGGGGGCGGCCGACCAGCCGGTGGAGGGCTCTGCTGCCGCGCCCCGCATCCCCTCGGGCGGGCACCCCTAGGCGCCGCCCGCGCCGCTCGACTGGCCCGCGCTCCCCGCGCGCCGTATACTGGCTCCATCTGTCACCCCCAGCCAGGAGGCGCCATGCCGCAGCTGCCCATCGACCCCAGCCGCAGCGCGCTGATCCTCTTCGACATGCTGAACCACTACCTGAAGCCGAGCGACCCGGCGCTGGCGCGCGAGATCGCCGCGACGGGCGTGGTGGAGCACACCGCCCGAGTGCTGGCCGCCGCGCGCGCGCACGGCATGTCGGTCTTCTACACGAACGGCGACCACCGCGCCGACGGCCGCGACTGGATCCCGCTCATCACCGACGCCAACATGAACCTCGAGCCGTGGCCCGACGGGCCGCAGGTCATGCCCCACCGCGCGATGGTGACGAGCGGCACGGCCGGCGCGCAAGTCGTGGACGAGCTGGCGCCGCGCCCCGAGGACGGCGTCATCCTGAAGCACCGCTGGAGCTCGTTCGCCGGCACCCACCTCGACCACCTGCTGCGGGCGCGCGGTATCAACACGCTGCTGCTGTGCGGCGGCTCCACGGACGTGGGCATCGCCAGCACGGCCTACGCCGCCCGCGACCTGGGCTACAACCTGATCATCCTCCGCGACTGCTGCCACACCGAGCGGCCGGGCGCGCAGGACTTCTTCATGGACCGTATTTTCCCGCGCATGGCGCGCGTGCTGAACGCGGCGGATGCCGTGGCGCTGATCGCGGCGGGCGCCGACCAGACGCGGGCCGCGGGAGCGGGGACCGGAGGCGCCGCATGAGCCGACCGCTGTCGCGCCGGAGCTTCGTGCGGCTGGCCGCGCTGACGGCCGGGGGCCTCGCGGTGGGCGCGTGTCGCGGCGCCGAGCCGTCGGCAGCCCCCGCCGGGGCCAGCGCGCCGGCCGCGGGGGCGGCCGCCGCTCAGGCCACGGCGCTGCCCGGCCCGATGAAGCTGAAGATGGGCTTCTCGGGCGCCTTCGACATCACCAAGCTGCCCTATCCCATCGCTCTGGCGCGGCTGCGCGACCAGGGCTACGAGATCGAGACGACGATCATGGACTCGGCGGTCATCACGTCCAAGACGCTCGTCGCCGGCGAGATCGACATCGGCGAAGGCGCCGTCTCCGCGGCGATCCAGGCGAACCAGGCGGGCGGCGACCGCCTGCGCGTCTTCTGCAGCATCAACCCCGTCACCGACTACGTGATCGTCACCGCGCCGGACGTGACCTCGCTGCAAGGGCTGATCGGGCGCCGGGTCGGCGTGGCCCGCCTGGGCTCGATCTCCCACTTCGTGCCGCGCGTGGTGCTCCAGCGCAACGGGCTGGACCCCGACGCCGTCGAGTGGATCGCGGTCGGCGGCACGGCGGCGCGGCGGGCGGCGCTGTACAGCGGCGCCATCGTGGGCGGCGTGATGCACATTGAAGAGGCGCTGCTCGCCCAGAAGGACGGCTACAACATCATCTACGAGGCCGCCAAAGTGATGCCGGAGTACATCGCGAACGGCCTCATGGCGAAGGATAGCTTCATCCGCGAGCACCCGGCCCTGATCCAGCATCTCACCGACGTGGTGGTGGACGCGGCGCGCTGGGCGATGCAGAACCGCGATGCGGCGCTGCAGTTCGCGAAGCAGGAGGAGGGCGGCGAAGCCGACCTGGCCATGCTGGGCGCGGCGTACGACGCGATGGCACGCAACAAGGGCTGGGGCGTGGACGGCGGCCTGACCGCCGACAACATGAACGCCACGGCGCAGGAAGAGTTCGAGATGCAGACGATCGAGCGCCCCATGCCCTGGGAGGAGTGGGCCACGCTCGACTACGTCAACCACTACGTCAACGAGAAGGGCAAATTCTAGCTGTCAGCCGTCAGCTATCAGCTATCAGCGGTCAGCTATCAGCGGTCAGCTATCAGCCGTCAGCCGTCAGCCGGGGTATCCTCCTAGCTGATAGCTGATAGCTGATGGCTGACAGCCCGGAGGCGACATGAGCGACTCACCCCTCATCGGACTGATCGTGCCGACGGCCGCCGGCGAGGTGCCGGCGGACGGGCCGAAGCTGTATCCGACCGGCGTGCGCTTTGTGGCGGCCGGGCTAGGGCTCCAGCGGCTCACGCCCGAGGGCTACGACCGCGTCATCGACCGCGTCGGCGACCTGGCCCGCGACCTGGCCGCGCGGGGTGCCGCGGCGGTCGCGCTGATGGGCACCTCGCTGAGCTTCTACAAGGGCTATGCCTTCAACGAGCAGCTGAAGGACACGATGCGGGCGGCCACCGGGCTGCCTGCCACGACGATGAGCACCGGCGTGGTCGAGGCCTTGCGGGCGCTCGGCGTGCGGCGCGTGGCGGTCGGGACGGCCTACATCGAGGAGGTGAACAAGCGCCTGCGGCAGTTCCTGACCGACTCGGGCTTCGAGGTCGGCGCGGTGCAGGGGCTGGGCATCGACGTGGTCGGCGAGGCGCGGAACGTCTCCGAGGCCGACCTGGTCGCCCTCGGCCAGCGCGTGCTCGCCGCCAGCCCGGGCGCCGATGGCATCCTGATCTCGTGCGGCGGCCTGCGCACGCTCGGCGTGACCGTGCCGCTGGAGGCGGCCGTGGGCGTGCCGGTCGTCTCCAGCACGCCCGCGGCGTTCTGGTCGGCGGTGCGCCTGGTGGGCCACGACGGACGGGCACCCGGCTACGGCCGGCTGTTCGCGCTGGCCGCCCCCACGCCGTCCGCGACCGCCTCGTAGAGGGCGCGCAGCCAGGGGAAGCAGTCGTAGTCCGCCAGCCGCTCGGGGGGCACCCAGACGTACTCGACGTGCTCCCAGTTCAGGCTGAGCGCGGGGGTGCCGGCGCGGAACAGGAACGCGTCGACCTCCCACGGCCGGCCCCCCGCGCGGTCGGCGAACAGCACCGGCCCCGCGTGGCGCCGCAGCTCGACGTGGCCCGGCGTCAGCCCGGTCTCCTCGGCCAGCTCGTCGTAGGCGTGGCCTAGCGGGTCCTTACCCTCTGGCAGGTAGCCAGAGACGGCGTGCCACTTGCCGCGCCCGCTGCCCACCGCCTCGCTGCGCTTGAGGAGGCAGATCGCCCCCGCGTGCTCCAGGAAGCACGTCACCACGCGCGTAGTGGGCCGGCCGTGGGCCTGCTCGAAGCGCTGCCAGCGCTGGCGCACGTCGCGCGTGATGGCCGGCACGTCGTCCGGCGCCGGCCGCGTCGGCCCGAGCGCCTGGCCGAAGGCAGTCTTCAGGTTGCCGGCGGGGGTGCCGTCCGGTGGGAGCAGATAGCCGCGCTCGTCGGCCTCGTAGTAGACGTAGGAGCCGTGCGCGTCGTACCAGCGCCGCAGGCCGCCCAAGCCCCGCGCCGCGGCGGCCTCCCGCTGAGCCAGCAGGGCGGCCAGCGGGAGGTCCAAGCGTGCCGGCACCGCGTGCAGGTGCGCGTGGGGAACGGTCTGCGCGACCACGCCGTGCTCGAAGAACACCGGCGGGGCGTACGCCTCGGCCAGGAAGGCCGCCAGGCGTGCCTTAAGGGCACGGAACTCGCTGTACAGTGGACGGGGCAGCGCGCCATAGCAGGCAATGTGCTGGCGCGGGATCAGCAGCAGGTGGCCCGGCACGAGCGGCGCCCGGTCGCAGACCACGAGAAACTGTGGCGTCTCCATGAGCACGCCGGGCGCCACGGTCGCCTCGTGGCAGAAGGGGCAGCCCTCGGGCACCTGGGCGAGGGGCAGGGCGCGCGACGCGGGCCGTCGCGCGGGACGCGCCTTGTTCGTCATGGCTTGCTGGACCCGCGGTGTTGTGTGAGCGCGCGAAGATATGAGAGCATTGTAACCGGTACAGGCACGGCCTGGGACTGGAGGTTAAGGGAATGGCCACGGATCCGTCCACCCCGCCCGCCGGGGAGCCCACGCCGGCCCCCGGGGTCGCGCCGGCTGCTGCCCCGGCGGCCGCGCCCGCGACGTCCGCGGCGCCGCCCGCCGCGGACGAGGCGGCAGCCGCGAAGGAAGCTCCCGCCGCCGCGCCGCCGGCCGCGCGGCCCGCCGCGGCCGCGCGGCCGGCGCCGGCGGCGCGCCCGGCCGCCGCCCCGCGGCCAGCGGCCGCCGCGGCGACACGCCCGGCCGGGCGCGCCGCCGCGCCGCCAGCTGCGCCGCGCAAGCAGGCGCCGTGGATTATTGGCCTCGTTCTGACGCTGCTGGTCGCGGCGGTGCTGCTCGGCGGGATGCTGGTGGTCGCGGGCATGATGACGCTATTCGCGCCGCCCGCTCCACCGATTTACTAGCCGACTGTAACAGAACTGCAACGGTTTGCCCTGCGCGGCGGCCCGCGGCGCGTGCTACCCTCGCGCCATGCCGTGGTCCCGAGCGGCCGCGGCGGAGTCCACCCGCCGCGGCAACGACGCCGCGGCGGCAGGGAGGCGGAGGTGCCTTACCGCGTTTGGGTGCGCGCCTGGGTCGCGCGCGAGGAAATCTTCGAGGACCGCCACAGCGCCGAGCTGTTCCGTCTCAAGCTGGCGGCCAGCCGCCCCACGCTCAATCTGAGCGACGTCGCCGTTGCCCGCGAGCGCGCGGCCGGCACCGATCAGCCGTCCGCCCCCCGCAGCCAACCGTTGGCCCAGTAGCCTCGGACGCGGTTAGGGTAGGGGAGGAGCGCTTCCCTGCAGGCGGCTAGCCCCCGGCCTCCGGGCGTGCAGGGGAGCGGCGCTCGCAGTATGCCGCGCCACATTCTGCCGGGCGGCGTGGGGGTGTCCCCCCACCTGCCCTCTTCCGCCTCTACCTCTGCATCCAGGGGTCGAGCGCGTCGCGTAGGCCGTCGCCGAAGAAGTTGTAGCTGAGCACGGTGAGCGACAGCGCCGCCGCGGGCGCGACGAGCATGTGCGGCTCCGCCCGCATCGCCTTGTAGCCTTCGAGAATCATGGCGCCCCAGCTGGGCATCGGCGCCTGCACGCCCAGCCCCAGGAAGCTCAGGCTCGCCTCGAGCAGGATGGCGCTCGGGATGCCGAACGTCGCGGCGACGATGATTGGCGCGAGCGTGTTCGGCAGCAAGTGCTGGCGGAGGATCCGCAGGTCGCCGGCGCCGAGCGTTCGGGCGGCGTCCACGAACTCCCGCTCCTTCAGGCTTAGCACCTGGCCCCGGACCAGGCGCGCGACGGTCAGCCAGGAGGTCAGCGCCAGGGCCACGAACACGCCGAGCAGCCCGCCGAACGCCGCGTCCACCGCCGCGAAGGCGCCGAGCGTGCCGCCGCCGGCGGCCAGGGCCGCCCGTACCGTGGTCATGACGACGATGACGAGCAGCAGGTCGGGGATCGAGTAGAGCACGTCGACCGCGCGCATCAGCAGCGTGTCCAGCCAGCCGCCAAAGTAGCCCGCGAGCGCGCCGACCGGCACGCCGACGAGCAGGATCAGCGCCTGCACGACGAGGCCCACGGCGAGGGAGATGCGCGCGCCGTACAGCAGGCGGCTCAGGATGTCGCGGCCCAGCTCGTCGGTGCCCAGCCAGTGCTGCGGCGATGGCGGCTGCCGCACGACGGTGAGGTCTTGCTGCCAGAAGGGGTAGGGCGCCAGCACGTCGGCCAGGACGGCGCACAGCGCCACCAGCACGATGAAGCCCAGCCCCGCCAGGGCCGCGCGGTTGCGGCAGAGCCGCCGCCAGGCGTCCCGCCAGAGCCCCCGCCCTGCCGCCGAGCGCTCCGTGCTGAGTGCCGCAGGCCGCCTGAGCACGGCGGCGCTGGGGCGCGCTTCTGAGGCCATCCGCTGTTCACCCGGACCGCATTTCTGGACTGAGGATAGAGCACGTCACGGCATCGCGCCAGGGAAGGGCGGCAATACGCCCCGCCTGAGCAGCTGGCCGGGGGCTGGGGTGCGCGCGTGGCGTACCCCCACGCCCGCCCCAGGCCGGGAAGCCAGCTTACAGCGTCAGTCGTAGCGGATGCGCGGGTCGAGGTAGCCGTACAGCAAGTCGACGAGCAGGTTGACGACGGCGATCACCGTGGCAAACAACAGCGTGACGCCCATCAGCACCGGGTAGTCGCGGTTCGTCACGGCCGTGACGAAATAGCGCCCTAGCCCCGGGATGTTGAAGACGTACTCGACGTAAAAGGAGCCGGTGATGACGATGGCGAGCATCACGCCGGCCACGGTCGTCACGGGGATCAAGGCGTTGCGGAGGGCGTGGCGCCAGACGACCGTGCGCTCGCCGAGCCCTTTCGCCCGCGCCGTGCGCACGTAGTCCATGCGCGTCACCTCGAGCATGGCCGCGCGAGTGTAGCGCGCCAGCAGCGCGGCGGGCGGCAGCGCCAGGGTGAACACCGGCAGCACGGCTTGCTCCGGCCGGCCCCAGCCCTGCGTGGGCACCCAGCCGAGCTTCAGCGCGAACAGCAGCACGAGCAGCGGCCCCACGACGAACGCCGGCACCGACACGCCGCTGATGGCGAACAGCATCGCCAGGTGGTCGAGCCAGCTATTGTGGCGCAGCGCCGAGACGACGCCCAGGGTCACGCCGAGCGCCGTGCCCACGGCCATCGCCATCAGGCCCAGGGAGAGCGACACGGGGAAGAAGTCGCCGATGACGTCGTTCACGGTGCGCGAGCGCGAGGCGTAGGAGGGGCCGAAGTCGAAGCGGGTGACGACGCCGACCAGATAGTCGGTGTACTGCTGCCAGACGGGCTTGTCCAGGCCGTACTTGCGGTCCAGCGCCTCGCGCACCTCGCGCGGCACCGGCTTCTCGCGGTCCCACGGGCCGCCGGGCGTGAGCTGCATCAGCCCGAAGGTCAGCGTGTACACCGCCAGCCAGATCGGCACCAGCAGCAGGATGCGGCGCAATAGGTAGGTAGCCATCAGCGGTCAGCCGTCAGCCATCAGCAGATCGAACGATATCGCCCTTGCCCCTTCTCGTGCCACGGACCGTCGCGGCCGGCGCCAAGCGCGGCTCAGCTCGCGCTGATAGCTGAAAGCCGACGGCTGACCGCTTATCACGGGGTCGCTATCGCCATCTTCGCCAGCGGCGTGTTCCCCATCACCCGCTGTGGGTTGTAGTTCTGGACGTAGGGCTTGACGAGCACCTCGTAGCGCTCGTAGTTGATCGGGATGTGGATGTAGTCGCGGGCCAGGATCGCCTCGGCTTGCTCGTAGAGCGCGGTCCGCGCCGCCGCGTCCTGCTCGCCGCGCGCCTTCCGCACCAGCGCATCGTAGTCGGCGTTCTTCCAGCCGCCGTTGAACTGCGTGGGGTCCTCGGCCGAGTCCCAGAGCATGTTGTACCAGTTGTTCGGGTCCTCGTAATCCGACACCCAGCCGCCGCGGTACAGGTCGCCGTGCTCCGTCCAGCCCGGCTCGAACTTCCACTTTAGGAAGACCTTCCACTCCATGCTATCGAGCCGCAGCGTGATGCCGAGGGTGTCCTTCCAGCGCTGCTGGAGGTACTGTGCCAGCGCCTTCCACACGTCGGCGGTGTTGTAGGTGAAGGTGATCTCGGGGAAGCCGCGGCCGTCCGGGTAGCCGGCCTCCGCCATGAGCTGCTTCGCGCGCTGCACGTCTTCCTTCGGCCACAGCTCCGGCTTGCGGCCGGCGATGCCCTCCGGCTGCAGGCTGGTCGCCGGCTGCCCGGGGCGTTTCAGCACGTCGCGCAGCAACTGCTCGCGGTCGATGGAGATACCGAGCGCCTCGCGGACGCGCGGGTCCCGGAGAGCGGGCCGGCGGGCATTCACGACGATGAAGCGCGTGTCCGAGGCGGGGAACAGATGGAGCTGGTCCTTGTACTGTGGATCGTTGCGGAGTCGGTCTACCTGGGCCGGCGGTAGGCGATAGTTGGTCGTGCTCATGTCCAGCTCGCCCGCCTCGTAGGCCGCGAGCATCTGCTCCTCGGCGCCATCCGGGAAGATCTTGAACACGGCACGCGTGAGCGTCGGCTTGTTGCCCCAGTAGTCGTCGTTGCGGACGAGCGTCAGGTCCTGGTCGTGCCGCCAGCTCTCCAGCTTGAACGGGCCATTCGTCACGATGCTGCTCGCCTCGGTCCAGGCGTCGGGCGACCGCTCGACCGCCCAGCGCGGCAGCGGAAAGAACGTCCAGGTGCTGACCAGGCGCAGGAAGTACGCCGCGGGCTCCTCGAGCTGGACTACCAGGGTGCGGTCGTCCACGGCGCGCACGCCCAGCGTGTCCGGGTCGGCGCCCTGCTGGTGGATACGCTGGGCGTTGAGGATCGGGTAGAGCGCGTTGGCGTAGTCGGACGCCGTCTTGGGGTCGATGTTGCGCTTCCAGGCATACTCGTAGTCGCGCGCGGTGACCGGCTGGCCGTCGCTCCAGCGCACGCCGTCGCGCAGCCGGAACGTGTACTGGCGGCCGTCGTCCGACACCTGCCAGGCCTCGGCTTGGACCGGGTGTACGGCGCCTTGATCGTCGAAGCTGACGAGGCCCTCGAACAGCTGCGAGATCACGTCGATGGACACGGCGTCGGCGGCCAGGCCGGGGTCGAGGGTGGGCGGCTCGGTAGTCGGCAGCCGCACCACCTGCTCGCGGGGCGCCCCATTGCTCTGCCGCTGTCCCGCTTCCTGTCCGCCGCTCTGGCAGGCCGTGCCGATCACGAGCAGCGCGAGCGCGAGCGCCAGGGATCCGCGAGCCGTTCGCCGCACTGCTACCTCCAGACCCAGCTATCCCCGCGCCGCCGCGGACGCCGGCGCGGCCGGGTGGCGCGCGGGCCGGCTCGGCCGCGCATGTGGGCAACTATAACACCCCGACCTGCCAGCCTCGCAGCCTGCCGCTGTGCGCCGGCGGGCGCCGCGCCCTACTCCATGCGCACGTTGTGCTTCGGGTCGTAGTCCACGGCCACGTCGCTCTCGAAGGACCAGCGCACGCGGTCCTTGGGGTAGCCGCCGCGCCAGGTGCGGTCGAGGAAGGCGAGCAGGATGCGCCAGGTCTCCTCGGCCTCGTCGCGCCGGTAACGCCCGGGCATGGTGTCGTTCAGCCAGCCGTGCGGCACGTTCGCGAAGACTTTCATCTGGTAGGTCTTGCGATGCTTCTCCAGCTCGTCGCGGAACCGCAGCACGTACTCCAGGGGGATGACGTGGTCGCCCTCGCCGAACACGCCCAGCACGGGACACTGCACGCGTGCGATCAGGGCCTCCAGCGCCTCGGGCTGGTTGGCGTTGACTTCCCAGCCGGCCGGCTGGCAAGCGCCGTAGAAGACCACCGCGGCGCCCACGTCCGAGCGGTTCGCCGCCACGACCAGCGGCCAGCGCCCCGACAGGCACACGCCCATCACCGCCAGGCGCCCGAGATCGGCCTCGGGCACGTCCTGCAAGTAGGCGATGCTCGCGTTCAGGTCGTCTAGCACCTGTGGATCGGGCAGGGGCACCTGGATCTCCCCGCGCGCCAGCCGCGCCTGGTCGGGGAACCGCGAGTAGAGGTTCGGGGCGAGGCACAGGTAGCCGTCGCCGGCGAAGCGTGCGGCCAGGTCGAGCGTGTGCTGCACCAGCCCGTACCGCTCGTGCAGCAGGATCACGCTTGGGTGCGGGCCGGCGCCATCCGGCACGGCCAGAAACGCCTCGACGGCGTTGCCGTAGCGCACGGTGCGCGTGGTGGCGTGACGTCCGGTGTCGGTAGCCATGTCGTCTCCGTTCGCGGGCGAGATCGGCGTGCGGCCACGCCCCCACAGCGCGGGGACCGCGCGGCGCGGCGGTTACTCGTGCGGCACGCTCTCGGCGAGGTCGCGGACTTGCTGGCTGGCCGCGGCGTTGCCCTGGCTCTGGAACAGCGCGGCGGCGGTCTGCAAGTCCTGCAAGGCCGCGTCGTGCTGGCCGAGGCTCTCGCGCGCCACGCCGCGGTTCATGTGCGCTTGCGCGAGGTCGGGCTTGTAGCGGATCGCCTGGTCGAATTGCGCGATGGCCCGCTCCGGGTTCCCTTGTTTAAAGATGGCCAGGCCGAGATTGTTGTAGATCTCGGCGGCGTTCGGCCGGTTGCGCAGCGCCTGAGCGAAATCGTCGATAGCCGCCTGATAGTCGCCCAGGTCGCTGTAGGCGTTGCCGCGATTCATGTACGTATCGGCCAACACCGAGGCTACCGTTCCGCTCGGCGAGCCATCCCCGCCTGGCGGCGCGAGCTGGATGACCTGCGTAAAGTCCTCGACCGCGCCCTGGGGATCGCCCAGCGCTCGCCGCACGCGTCCACGGTTGTAGTACGCCTGGTCGAGCCCGGGGTTGAGGCGAATCGCAGCGTTGAAGTCCTCCAGCGCCCCGGCCGTGTCGCCCTGGTCGGCCTTCACGACCCCCCGGCTGTTGTACGCTTGCGCGTTGTTCGGGTCCGCAGCCAGCGCGGCGTTGAAGTCCTCCAGCGCGCCGGCGGGGTCGGTGCCCTGCTGCGCCAGGGCGACGCCGCGCTGCACGTACTGGTCGGCGGTGGGCTGGGCGGGGCGGCTGATGAGCAGCACGGCCGCGGTGAGGCCGACAAATCCGAGTACGATCAGCAGCGCCGCGCGCGTCCGGCGGGATGAGCCAGGCGAGGCCGCGCCCTCGTCCGACGTCTCGGGCGCGGCCGCCTCGTCGGCCGGAACCGTCTCGGCCGTTACCGCCGTAGGTGCGCCCTCGGGCGTCGCTACGCCTGCCCGCCCGGGCGCCGCCGCGGGCGCGGGCGGAACAGGCGGTGGGCCGGCCGGCATGGGACTTGGATTCTCCACTGGTTCGCTCCCGTCATCACCATAACTGAGGGCCGCTACCAGGCACGACCGACGCCGCGCCCGGCGCTTGCGGCGGCGGCGCGGCGTCGTTAGCCCTAGCGCCCAAGGGTAGGGCTTGCTGCCCGTGCGCGTCAAGCGAGCGGCCTGGCCCGCGCTGGCTGCCCCGGCACGCAGTCTGCGCCGGGACGGGCAGCAGCTGTACGTATCAAGCGGGGAGGCGGAGATGGCGTCACAAGCGCTCATGGACGTGCTGGCGCGCGCTCGCGAGGATGGCCACTTCTACCAGCTGCTGCAGAGCGACCCAATGACCGCGCTGGCCGGCGACGCTCTCACCCCGGATGAGCGGCGGGCCTTGCAGGACCGCGACCGCGGGGCGCTGGTCGCACTGGGCGTCCCGGCGGAGCTGGCCCACTGGTGGGGCATCCAGCACTGAGTGCGCGTCCCCCTGGCGAAGCCGCCACGCGGCCGGAGTACAATGTCGGGGCAAGAGGTCCCACGAAACGGCTGGCGGTGCGTGGCGGCATGAAGGCGATCTCCTGGCAGGGGCTGACGCGGCGATCGCTGTACGCGGTGCCGGTGCTCGCGGTGAACGGCCTGTTCACGGACGGCACCGCTATCACCCTCTCCATTGCGCTCGGGCCGCCGTGGGCCTCGTTGCTGCACTGGCTCATCCTGGCGCCCTGGCTCTGCGTCGTGACCTGGGCGCTGCACCACCACATCCTGCCCGACGCGCTCGCCGCCTGGGTCGAGCGGCGCGAGGAGGCGCTCGGCCCGCGCTTGCAGCGCCTGGTGCGCTGGGGCAAGGGGCCGGCCGTCCTCACGCTCGGGGCCGTCTTTCCCCTGAGCGGCCTGCTCGGCATCCGCCTGTTTGGCGTCGCCGCCCCGCGCCGCTACCTGCTGGCGGCCGGCGTGGCCGCGGCCTACTGTGTGGTGACGACAGGGCTCATCTACAGCGGCGGCTGGCTGTTACTGCAGCGGCTCATCGCCCAATTCCACCCATGAGCGCCGGCCCAATCGCCGGCGGGCCGAAGGCGCTGGGCGGGGGCATCGTGAGCGTCGCCGAGTCCGTCCGGGCCAGGATGGCGCCGTCGGCGTCCTGTGCCTCGATCGCGAACCGCAGGCTGCTGCCCGGGGCGATGCCCGACAGGCGAAGCCCCGTGGCGGTGACCGGCTGCTGGCGGGCATCCGCCACTAGCGGCTGGCCCGGCCGCCCCACCAGCAGCGCATAGCGCGCGGCCCCCGGCACCTCGTGCCAGGTGAGGTCGACCACGCCGGCGGCCGGCACGTCGAGCCCCAGCGAGGTGCCCGGGGCGCCGGCGAGCGATACCTGGCTCACCGCCGACTGCGCGACGTTCTGGCCGTTGCCGTCCACCGCCCGAACGATCAGCGCGAACGTGCCCTCGGCGGGCAGGTCGTGCAGCGTGGCCGTCACGTCGTGTACGCCGCCCGCCACCACCACCCAGGTGCCGGGCGCCACGCGCTCCAGCGGGTGGGCGTCGTCGCCCGCCGGCCGCTCTGGTACGTCGGCCCTGGTGGGATCGACCACGACGGTCTGGGCAGCGTAGACGTCGTAGCTGGCCGCGCCCGGCTGCGCGCTCCAGCTGACCGTCGCGCTGGCGTTGCCGACGGCGGCGACGGTTAACGGGAAGGCGGTGCCCTGCGCCACGGCGGCCGAGGCGGCCGGCCCGGCGGCCCAGGCGGCCGCGACGACGAGCAGCAGGGGCAGGGTGAGTCGCGCTAGTAGTGCCCAAGTTACCAGCATCTCTCCTCCACGGCGCTCTCGAGCTACTGCCTCCAGGGCGCTTCTGCCCGGGCGTGGGGACCTCCTAGCACGCACCGGCTCGGCAGTAGCGGACCAGGCCGCGGACAGACTGGCCGGCGCGGCCGAGCGCGCGCCCTCTTGACAAATCTTAAAAGCTCTCTTACATTAGCACCATAGTTAAGCAACGGCTTAACTTGGGGCGCGGGGTGGCTGTCCGCCGCGGCCCGGTGGCCCGCCGCAGGTTCGGGCCTGTGCAGCCAGGTCGACACAGCCGTCGTGACGCGCGAGGCGAGGAGGGCACGATGAAGTGGCGTTCGCTCGGAGTGGCAGTCGCGGTGATCGGCGCAGTAGGCATGCTAGGCGCACCCCAGGTCAAGGCGCAGGAGATGGACCAGTGCTATGACACGCGCTGGGGCAACATGGGGTGCGTGCGCATGGAGGAGTTCAACTTCTCCGACCCCACCATGGCGATCAACTCGCGCTACCTCTTGCGCGGCGACCGGATCTACATCACCAACTCGGCAATGCAGATGACCAGCGTGCCCGAGGACGGCGCGGTGGCCCAGGCCGGCGGGAACCGCTCGACGTTCCGCGGCGACTACCCCGGCCAGAACGCGCGCGAGCTGTACTGCATCGTCTACGCGCGCGGCTGCTGACCGGCCCCCCTTCCAAGGCGAACCGACGCCCGGGACCCACAGGTCCCGGGCGTCGGTTCGTCTTGCCCGCCACGAGGAGCGGATGGCTCAGCGATGAGGGCCACGGCGGTCGTCAGCCGAACACCCCCTGGGCTTGGAGCTGGTCGACGAACTGGCTATCGAAGACCTGCGCATCGGTCACGTCGGCGGCCTGCGGGTCCTCCTCGGCCACCTGCTGGCGGATGCGGTCGATCCCCGCGGCCGGGATGACCGGGGGCCACGCCAGGTAGCGCCGGAAGAGGTCCCACATGCCTTCGAGTACCTCGGCGTCGTCGGTGCGCAGGTACTTCTGATACATGGCGATCGCCGCGTCCTTGTCGTCACGGAGCCGCTTCACGCCGAGCGCGTAGCCCTTCACGAGTGCCGCCGCGCGCTCCGGCCGCGCCTGCACGTCGGGCCGCATCATGGCGAGGCCGACGGAAGGGATCTCAGGCCCCTCCTCGGCCAGGTTGATCAGCTCCTTCAGCCCTGCCGCCTTGGCCTTGATCGTGTTGGGCGGCGAGATCGTGCCAGCGGCGACCTGCCCCGATTGCAGCGCCGCGAAGATGTTGGCCGTGGTGCCGAGCTGCACGAAGGTGATGTCGTCGTCCGCCAGGCCCCACTGCTGCAAGGCGAGGTGCGACGCGACGTCGGTCGAGGAGCCGACGCGGGTGATCCCCCATTCCTGGCCGGCGAGATCGGCCGGACGCTCGATGTCCGGGCGCGCGAACACCGAGAAGATCTGGCGGTTGGTCATCGCCGACACGAACACCACGTCGCTGCCGCTCGCCATGCCGCGCACGCCGACGAGCACGTCGAGCGCGCTCGCGTCGATGTCGTTTGCGATCAGCGCCGGCAGGACCTTCGAGCTGGAGGTGATATTGGACAGCTCCGGCTCGAGGCCGGCGTCCCGCCAGGTACCCACCTCGTCGGCCATCCAGATGCCCGACATCGCGCCGCTGACCGAGTTCCAGTTGATGCGCATCGGGCCGAGCGCGGCCGGCGTTGCGGACGCCGCGCCCGTCGGGTTCGGCGTCGGGCCGCTCGCACTCGCGCCGGCAGGCGCCGAGCCGGATCGACTGCACGCCGCGACGGCCGGCGCTAGCACCAGGCCCGAGCACAAGGCGAGAAAGCCGCGCCGGCTGAGCGGTCCCGCGAGAGGGGACCAGGCCATGCCAGGGCGGTCTCGAGACGGTAAACGGTCGCCGGCCTGGCTCATGTCCGCGGCTCCTTTCTGTACCCTTCGCCGGCAAAACCATAAGAATGGTCTTAATGGATTCTAGCACCCGCGAGGGCGGCCTTTCGGCCGGCCAGACCGCGTCGGGCGTGCGTGCGCCGGCCCGCTCCCGTCGCGACGGCCGAGCGGGCCGGCCTGCTTGCCGAGCGAGGGGCATGGGCGCTGGCGAATGCGGGGCCTCCGAGCGGGAAGAGCAGCGCTTTAGCGGGCGCAGGGGGCGGCGCCACGGCCAGCTGCGGCGGCCAGCAGGGCTGTGCGCCGCGGGTGGTAGATAGGCACCGGCCCTTGGTCCGGCGTGACGTCGAGCACCGTGCCGCCGCGCCAGCGGGCCAGTGTCGTCTCGTCGTTGACAGTGAACGCCTCGGTGCGCTCCATGAGGTCGTAGCGCAGGCTCACGCGGCTCCCCGCGGGCACCTCGTCCACCGCGACGTAGCCGCCCTCGCGGCGGACCTCCCGCTGGGCGTCGTCCACCCAAAGGGCGACGCTGTCGGGCGCCGCCCAGCTTGGCACCCGCAGGCGGAGGGCCGTGGCCGCGTGCGGCACTACGTCCAACCGGCCCGCGGTCGGCTCGTAGCTGGTCACGTCCGCCAGCGCGCCGCCGCGACTCAGCCCCAGGTGGACGTAGAGCGCGTCGCCGCGCCGCTCCAGCCCGTGCTCCCACACCAGGCTCAGCGCCCGCGCGCCGGAGCCTGAGCAGCAGCCCTCGACGTACCGCCGGTCGTCCGGGCGCGCCAGGAGCCGGTAGGGGAGCGCGAAGCTCTCCCAGGCGCCAGTCAGCGCGGTCTGCACGTCGGACGGCACGCGCCCGCAGGCGTCCGCGCCCAGCACCGCCGCGGCCGAGGCAAACTGGTTCTGGAGGAGCTGGTTGCGCGCGTACCGCTCGACGTCGTCCCAGTACTCGGGGTATCCCTCCGTGGCGAGCGCGATCGCGAGATTCAGCATGTCGGCGAGGCTGCACGTCTCGCAGGTGTGGCGGGGCGGCGCGTTGTACCAGCGGGTGAAGTAAGCCGGCCCGAGCCCCAGCGGCCCGGGCACCCAGCCGAACTCGGACGAGTTGTCGCGCACCCAGCGGTAGAGCCGGTCTGCCCATGCGACGTAGGCGGCGTTGGCCGTCGCCACGCCGTAGCCCACGGCGGCGATAGCCATCCCCAGGTAGCCCGCGGCATGCGTCTCGCCAGCGAAGTGCCCGTCGTCGTCGACCAGGCCCGCGTGGTAGACGAAGTGCCGGAGCAGCCGCCCCGCCAGGTCCAGCGCGGGCCGGTAGCCGGCGACCGTGTAGAACTGCAGCAGCGGGAGCGCCGACTGGCTGGCGTACCCATAGCTGTCCAGGTGGTCGTAGGCCTCGTCCTTGCCGAGGCCGTAGTCGAGCCACCGCCCGCGGTAGGCGCGGCCGGGGAAGTAGCTGTAGTCCTCCCGATTCACGGCGATCTGCGCGAGGCCGTCGACCAGCCATTCCAGGCGGGCCTCGATCTCGGCGTCGCCGGTTGCGGCCAGCCAGGCCGTAAGGCCGAGGAGCGCCCGACTCTGCGAGAAGCTGTCGGCCACCGCCGTCGCGTCGTCGCCCTCGCCGTAGAAGAGGCCCAGGTCCCCCTGGCGCCCGAGGAAGTAGTTGCGCAGGTTTAGCTCGGCGTCGCTGGCCGCGCCGCCCACCATCCGGCGCAGTCGGATCAGCCCGTCGATCGTCCGCCCCGCCAGGTCCACGCCGTCCCAGTAGTCGTCGTGGACGAGCCGGGCGCTGTCGCCGCTAAGATCGAGCAAGAAGCGCGGGCGATAGCCGGCCGCGGGATCGAGGCGCGCGAGGAGGCCCTCCAGCGCGCGGCGGGTGGCGGCGCCGAAGGGCCCCAGCGGTCCCTCGGCCGGCGCGACCGCGCCGCCCGGCGGCGCCCCGGCCGGCGCGGCGTCGGCGGCGGACGGCGTCTGCGCGGCGACGGACAGCGGCGAGCGGAAGCCGCTCACTAGGGCCGCGCCGCCCAGGCCAAGCGCGCCGAGGAAGGCGCGCCGGCTCAGCCGCGGGCCGCGGCACCGAGAGTGGAAATTAAGGCCATTCTTAGGCATGGGCGGGAGAGTATAGCGGCCCGACGTTATGGTGCTCAACCGAATAGCGCCCGGCGCGCTCCGTGAGCCCTAAGCCGGCTCCTCGACCAGGCTGCTGTAGTAGGCCCAGCGCCCCTCGGGCGGCTGCATGTCGGCCCGCAGCAGCGCCAGCTCGTCGGGCGGGATGACTCGCGGCGTGCCGAGCGCGTGCGCGATGTAGTTGGCCTGGGCGAGGCGCTCCAGCATGATGGCGGCTACCGTGGCCTCCTCGATGCGCGGGCCTGTGGTCACGATGCCGTGGCCCTGGAGGTGCATCAGGCGATGCTGGCCGAGCGCCTGCGCCATCTCCCGGCCCCGCTCCGGCGTGGTAATGAGCTTCGCGCTGGGGTAGACCGCGATGCCGTCCGCCACCAGCGTCGCTTCGAGGTGCAGGATCGGCAGGATCTCGCGGCCGGCGACGCCGAAGCACGTGGCCATCAACTGGTGCGTGTGGACGATGGCCCCGACGTCGGGCCGGGCGCGGTAAACCTCCAGGTGCAGGCTCAGCTCGCTGGGGGGCGGATCGTCGCCGACGTACACGTGGCCGTCGAGGTCGACGATCAGCATGTTCTCGGCGGTCATCGCGCCGTGGCCCTTGATGCGCGTGCTGAACTTCGGCTTGACAACGACGTAGCTCGTGTTGCCGATCCGGGCGCTCGGGTGGCCCAGGTAGTCGGCCAGGCCCTGCTGGGCCAGAATGCGGCAGCTCAGCGCCACGCGACGGCGTAGCTCGCGCACCTCGGGGGAGGCGAAGTCCGGTCGGTCCACAGGCGCTCCTCGTACAGTGGGGGGGTGGCGAGGTCGGTTTATGTTACCACCGGCGCCCGCGGTCGCGCCGCCGAGCGCGCCGACCGCGAGCGGGCGCTCACCCGCATGGCCCGCGCCTGGCATACTACGCGGGGGAGTTGCGCGGGGAGAAGAGCGGGTGGGCTATCGGCTGCTGGCGCTGGACGTGGATGGAACGCTGCTGGACTCGGCGGGAGTGCTGCAGCCGCGCGTGCGGCAAGCCGTCCGCGCGGCCGCGGATGCCGGCTGTGTCGTCGCCATTGCCACGGGCCGCCGCTACCACGCCGCCGTCGCCATCGCAGAGGCGCTCGGCCTGGACGCGCCGCTCATCCTCCACAACGGCGCGGTGGTGCAGCGCGCGCAGAGCGGCGAGGTGCTGGCGGAGGCGCCGCTGCCGCTGCCCGCGGCCCACGCGGCGGCCGGCATCATGGCCGCCAGCGGCGCGCAGGTCGTCGCCTTCCCGCCGCCACGCCTCGGCGACGTCGTCATCGCCGGCCCGGCCGACCTCGACGGCGAGCTAGCGGCGCTGTACCTCGCGGACTGCGGGCTGCGCGTCTGCCGGCGCCCGCTGGACGACCTGTTCGAGGGGGTCGGCCCGCTCACGATGGTCGCCATGGACTCGGAGACGCGGCTCGACGGCGTGGCGGCCGCGCTGGCCACGCGCGCCGACTGCCGCGTCACGCGCAACACGTTCCCGCTGTGGGGGCGCCGCTTCCACGTGCTCGACGTGCTGGCGCCCGAGACCTCGAAGGCCGCGGCCGTGGCGGCGCTCGCGGCGCGGCTCGGCGTTCCGCTGGCGGCGACCGTCGCCATCGGCGACCACTTCAACGACGTGGAGATGCTGGAGACCGTCGGCCTGGGTATCGCCATGGGCAACGCGCCGGCCGAGGTGCGCGCGCGCGCCGCCCGCGTCACCGGCACCTGCGACGAGGCGGGCGTGGCCCAGGCGCTCGAGGCCCTGCCGTTCGGGCCGGCTTGAGCGCCACAACGCCAGCGCCCGGAGGGCCTCGCGCGGCACCGCCAGCCGTCCGCCGGGCCGCCGGCAGGGCGGGCGGACAGTCCGCGATGGGCACGACACGAAAATGGGAGGGAGAACGCGCGATGACGGACCTGAGCACTACGGAGCGCGTACGTGCGCTCGGGCGCGAGGCCCGCGCCGAAGCGGCCGCGCTGGCCGCGGACTGGGCGGGCCGCGACGCGGCGGCCTGGGACGCGCCCAGCGCCTGTCGCGGCTGGGCGGTGCGCGACGTGGCCGGCCATCTGGCCCAGGGCGCCGAGCGCGCGCCGGTCGTCGTCCGCCACGCGCTGGCCGGCACGCCGCCGCCCGATCTCAGTCCCGAGGCGCGGGCGGCCCGCTTCCGCGCGATGCGGGCGATGTCCGGTCCGGAGCTAGCCGAGCGTTTCCCCCGCGATATCGACGCCGTGTTCACGCTGCTCGAAGCCGCCGACGCCGGGGCGCTGGAAACCAGCGTAACGGTACCCGCTGGGCCGCACACGCTCTGGCAGTTCGCCACTCAGCGCCTCAGCGAGGCCGCGCTCCACCATTGGGACGTGCGGGCGCCGCGCGATCCCGAGGCGACGCTGCGTCCCGAGGCGGCCGCCTTGCTGGTGGACTACCTCCTGGGCCGCATGGCGCGCATGGTGGACCACAACGCGAGCCGCGAGCGCGCCGTCGTCTACGGCTGTGAGCTGGAGGGGCCGGGCGGCGGGCCGGTGACGCTGACGATTCGAGATGGCGTGGGCAGCGGCGGCCGCGGCGCGCCCGCGGCCCCCGACGCGACCCTGGCGCTGCCCGTCGAGGCCTGGGTGCGTCTCGTCTGGGGGCGCCTCGATCTCGCGCGGGCGCTGGACAGCGGCCGCGCCCGCTTCAGCGGCAACCGGGCCGAGGCGCTGGCGCTCCAGGCGCTCTTCCCAGGACATTAGGGTGACGTGAGGAGCAGTGATGACCGTTGAGCAGGACGTGGTCACGGTCGTGGGGGCGGGCGGTATCGGCGGGACGGTGGCGGGCGGTCTGGCGCTGGCCGGCGAGCGCGTGCAGGTGGTCGAGGCGGCGACGGCGCACGTCGCGGCGCTGCGCGCCGGTGGGCTGCACCTGGATGGCGTCCGGGGCGACCATCACGTGCGGTTCGAGCGGGTGCTGTTGCCCAACGAGCTGACCGGCCCGCTCGGCCGGGTGATCTTGGCGGTGAAGTCGCAGCACACCGACGCCGCGCTCGCCGTCATCGCGCCCGCCCTGTCCGCAGATGGCGTGGTCGTGTCGCTGCAGAACGGCCTGAACGAGCACCGCATCGCCGCGGCCGTCGGGGCGGCGCGCACCGTCGGCGGCATGGTCCACCTCGTGGCCGATTACGTCGGCCCGGGCCACGTCACGCGGTTCAGCGAGGGGGAGCTCCGGCTGGGCGAGCTTGACGGCCAGCTCCGCCCCCGGCTGCTGGGGCTGACCCGGCTGCTCGGCCACGTGGCGCCGACCGCCACGACTGACAACATCTGGGGCTACCTGTGGGCCAAGCAGGTGTACAGCTGCTACCTGGTGGCCACGGCCCTGGTCGACGCCCCCTCCAGCGAGCAGCTCGCCCCCGCGTGGGCGAAGCGCGTTTTCGTGGCGATCATGGGCGAGGCCGCCGAGGCGGCGCTGGCCGAGGGGGTCACGCTCGAGGAGTATGGCGGCGTCAACCCGTGCGTTATGCTGCCCCGCACCCCGGGCGAAATGGCGACGGCGTTCGCGGCCCTGCCCACCGGCTCCGCGAAGGGCAACAGCGGCATCTGGCGCGACATCCACCTTCGCCACCGGCCCAGCGAGACGGAGTACCTGACGGGCGAAGTCGTGCGCGTTGGCCAGCGTCACGGCTTGCCCATGCCGCTAAACGCGCGTGTGGCGACGATGGTCGCTGAGATCGAGCGCGGCGAGCGCCGCGCGGACTGGGCCAACCTGCGAGCGCTCGAGCGGCTGGCGAACGCGCGGCTCCCAGGGTGAACTGACGCGCCGGCGGCTGCTCCGCGCCCGCCCGGACCGACCGCGAGGTCGCCTCCGCCGGGCGGGCGGAGCAGCGGGACTCTGCTCGAATACGCCAAAAGAGGTACGTCCGGGGCCTCCTCCGTGGCATGCCGCTTGCTAGCACCCGCGACGGACGGTCGATTCACCAGAAGGGGGGCCTATGTCTCGACGAATCCCGTCACGCGTGCTTGGCGTATCGCTGCTGGCGCTCGCGCTCATCGTGAGCTTCGCGCTGCCGGCGAGCGCCGCGCCAGCCGGCGAGGCGTCGGCAGGCGACCTGCTGACGATCGGGAGCGCCGTGACGGTCGCCGACTCGTCGGCGTCGGTCGATGCGCCCAGTCACCACTTCGGCTTCGGCCAGGCGAGTGTGCTGGCTCAGGCGACGGCGCTGACGATCTCCAAGACCGGTTCGCCGACGACGGTGAACGCGGGTGGGACCGTTACGTACACCATCCCTGTCACCAACGTGTCGAGCACGACAGCCACCGGGGTGAGCGTGACCGACAACCTGCCGGGGGGGATGACCCTCTCCTCGACGCCGACCACCACGGTGGGCACCTGCTCGGGCGCCGTCGGCGGTAGCAGCGTGACCTGCACCATCGGGACGCTGGGGGCAGGGGCTAGCGCGACGGTCACGATCGTGGCCGTGGTGCCGTCGACGACCGCGAACGGAACCGTGCTCACCAACTCGGCCACCGCCACCGGCACCATCGGCACGACGGCACAGACCGTGTCGACGTCCACGACCACCACGGTGACCGGCACCACGACCAACCAGCTGACGATCTCCAAGACCGGCTCGCCGACGACGGTGAACGCGGGTGGGACCGTAACCTATACCGTGACGGTCACGAATCCCGGGGCGGCTACCGCCACGGGCGTGACGGTGACGGATTCGCTGCCCGCGGGGATGACTCTGTCGTCCACGCCGACCTCGTCGGTCGGCTCGTGCACGGGCACCACCGGCACGGCCGCCGTCACCTGCACGATCGGCACGCTGGGCGCGGGAGCTAGCGCGACGATTACCATCGTGGCCCTGGTGCCCACGACAACGGCCAATGGCTCGGTGCTCACCAACGTGGCTACCGTCAACGGCACCGTCGGCACGACGCCGCAGTCGGCCACGTCCAGCGCGACGACCACGGTGACGAGCACGACGCCGACCAACCAGTCGCCCACCGCCGCGACGGCGCTGCCCGTGCTCCAGGCGGGCGGCTTCACCGCGGTCGCCACGAACCCCTGCCTGGGTGGCTTCTTCGGCCAACCCGGCTTCCCCGGCCAACCCGGCTTCCCGGGCCAGCCGGGCTTCCCCGGCCAGCCGGGGATCCCGGGAACCACCTGCCAGGTGACGGGCGGTGTCACCGGCTCGGTCACGATCTTGAGCAGCGCGGTCTGGAACCTCACCGTGGCCGCGGCGCCGGCGGGCGCCCTGGCCGGCGTGGCGCCGGCCGCGTTCGTGCTGACCACGGCGGCGCCGGTTGCGCCGGGCGAGGGGCCGTTCCTGTGTACGGCCCTGGGCGCTGTGGGTGGCACGACCACCTGTAACTTCCAGTCGGTGGGCAACCCGCTGCTCGGCCAAACGGTGGCCGTCTGCTTCGCGACGGCGGGCGCGCCGGTCTGCGTGTTCGGCACCGTCACGGGTAATGGTGGCATCCTGCCGCCGATCCCGGGCGCGAACATCAACCTGCCGCTGCTGCCGCCGCCACCGCTGGAGTTCATCCCGCCGCCGCCGCCACCGCTGCTGCCGCCGCCGCCACCCGCGCCGAGCGGCATCGGCGTCACCCCGCCGGCCGGCTTCCCGGCGGTGCCGGTGGTGCCTGAGGCGGACACGGTGCTCCTGCTGATCGGCGGCCTCGCCGCCTTCGGCATCGCGGCGGGCGCCCGCACGCTCCGGCGCCGCAAGCAGTAGCGCCACCGCACGACCGTCCGCAGGTGGGGGCCTCCCGGTAGTCGCCGGGAGGCCCTCCTGCATCCAGTGGTCGCGCTCGCCCCGCGCTCGGCGGCCCCCGAACGCGGCGCCCGTGCGGTGTACACTTAACCAGTGCTCGCGCCGGCGCGGCGGACCGCGCTCGGTCCGTCTGGCCGGCGTGCGGCCAGGCGTCCCGGCGCGCCCGCCGCGCGCCTGCCGCCCGCGATCGGCGGGGCGCGGCGCCCGGCGCTCCCACACTCGGCGATGGCGGTACGGATGGCCCACACCCCTCCCGCGGACGACCCGCGCCAGGCGCGGTTGGCGAAGCTCGCGCGCCTGCGCGCGGCGGGCGTTGAGCCGTATCCCTACGGCTACGAGCGCACCCATCTCGCCGCCGAGCTACACGCGCGCTACGACGAACTGGAGGGCCAGGAGGTCGCCGTCGCCGGGCGCCTGATCGGCGGCCACCGCGTGATGGGCAAGGCGGGGTTCGTCCACCTCCAGGACGTGTCTGGCCGCATCCAGCTGTACTGCCGCGCCGATGCGCTCGGGCCGGAGGGCTTCGCGCTCTTCAAGGACCTCGACGTGGGCGACTTCGTCGGCGCGCGCGGCACGCTCATGCGCACCCGCACCGGCGAGGACAGCGTCGAGGTGCGCGAGCTAACCCTGCTCGCCAAGTCGCTCGCCCCGCTGCCCGAGAAGTGGCACGGGCTGACCGACGTCGAGAAGCGCTACCGCCAGCGCTACCTCGACCTCATCGCCAACCCGGACGTGCAAGAGGTCTTCCGCATCCGCAGCCGCACGCTGCAGGCGATCCGCGGCTTTCTCGTGGCGCGCGGCTACCAGGAGGTCGAGACGCCCGTGCTCCAGCCGATCCCTGGCGGTGGCGCGGCGCGGCCGTTCGCCACGTATTACAACGCGCTCGACCGCACCCTGTACCTGCGGATCGCCCTGGAGCTGTATCTGAAGCGCTGCGTGATCGGCGGCATGGAGCGCGTGTTCGAGATCGGCCGCAACTTCCGCAACGAGGGGCTCTCGACCAAGCACAATCCCGAGTTCACGATGCTGGAGCTGTACGAGGCCTACGCCGATTACCACGACATCATGGCGCTGGTCGAGGCCATGCTGCCCGCGGTGGCTCAGGAGGTCCTCGGCACGACCCGCATCACCTACGGCGAGCACACGATCGACCTGGCGCCGCCCTGGCCGCGCGTGCCCCTGCGCGACGCGATCCGCGAGCGGACCGGCGTGGACTACGTCGCGCTGTGGGACGACGAGGCGCTGTTGGAGGCCGCGCGCGCCGCGGGCCTGCGCCCGGAGCGCACCTGGACGCGCGGCAAGGTGATCGACGAGCTGCTGAGCGTGTTCGTCGAGCCGCGGCTGATCCAGCCCACGTTCCTGATCGACTATCCCGTCGAGCTATCGCCGCTGGCGAAGCGCAAGCGCGACGATCCGAACGCCGTCGAGCGGTTCGAGTGCTTCATCGGCGGCATGGAGATCGGCAACGCCTTCTCCGAGCTGAACGACCCGCTGGACCAGCGAGCGCGCTTTGAGGCGCAGGTGCGCGCCCGCCAGCAGGGCGACGACGAGGCCCAGCCGATGGACGAGGCGTTCCTGGAAGCGCTGGAGTATGGCATGCCGCCGACCGGCGGATTGGGCATCGGCATCGACCGGCTCGTCATGCTGCTCGCCAATCGCCAGTCGATCCGCGAGGTCATCCTGTTCCCGCAGCTGCGCACGTTGAGCGAGCCATCCGCCATCAGCCGTCAGCCATCAGCAGATGGCTCTGACGTCAGGACCAGCGAATGCTGACGGCTGATAGCGGATAACTGAAGGCTACGAGATGCTATCGCTGCAATTCATCCGCGAGCACCCGGACCTCGTGCGGGCCGGCCTGGCCGCCAAGGGCGCGGACGCGCCGCTGGACGAGATTCTGGAGCTGGACAAGCGCTGGCGCGCGGTACAGGCCGAGCTAGAGGACCAGCGGCGGCAGCGCGGCCTGTTCCAGGGCGAGATCGGCCGCCAGAAAGACCCCGTCCAGCGCCAGGCGGCCATCGACGCCACGCGCGGCTTCTCCGAGCGCATCAAGCAGCTCGAGCCGGAGGCCGACGCGTTGCGCGCCCGGCTAGACGAGCTGCTGCTCCAGGTCCCCAACGTGCCGCACTCCAGCGTCCCCGTGGGACCGGACGACAGCGCCAACGTGCTGGTGCGGACCTGGGGCGAGCCGCGGTCGTTCGACTTCACGCCGAAGCACCACGCCGACCTCGGCGAGGCGCTGGGCATCATCGACTTTCAGCGCGCCGTGAAGATATCGGGCACGCGCTTCGTGGTGCTGCGCGGCGCCGGCGCGCGCCTCTCGCGGGCGCTGGTCAGCTTCATGCTCGACCTGCACACCGTCGAGCACGGCTACGAAGAAGTGGCGCCGCCGTATCTGGTGCGCCCGTCGGCCATGCTGGGGACGGGCCAGCTCCCCAAGTTCGGCGCCGACATGTACCGCACCGAGGCCAGCGACGAGGAGGACGCGCTCTACCTCATCCCGACGGCCGAAGTGCCTGTCACCAACCTGCACGCCGACGAGATTCTGGAGCCGGGCACCCTGCCACTGTACCTCACTGCCTACAGCGCCTGCTTCCGCCGCGAGGCCGGGGCCGCCGGTCGGGACACGCGCGGCCTGATCCGCGTGCACCAGTTCGACAAGGTCGAGCTGGTGAAGGTCGTCGCGCCCGAGACGTCCTACGACGAGCTGGAGCGCCTCCTGGCGAACGCCGAGACGGTCTTGCAGCGGCTTGAGCTGCCGTATCAGGTGAAGCTGCTCTGCACCGGCGACATGAGTTTCGCCTCAGCCAAGACCTACGATCCCGAGGTGTGGATGCCGGGACTCGGCCGCTACGTCGAGATTTCCTCGTGCAGCAACTTCGAGGACTTCCAGGCCCGCCGTATGGGCTTGCAGTTCCGTCCCGCCCCCGGCGAGCGCGCGCGCTACGCGCACACCCTGAACGGCTCCGGCCTGGCCATTGGCCGCACGCTCGCGGCCGTACTGGAGAACTACCAGCAGGCCGACGGCTCGGTGCTCGTGCCGCACGCGCTGCGCCCCTACATGGGCGGCCTGGACCGCATCAGCCCCCCCTGACGACCGTGCCGGCTCCTCAGCGCCGCGCCCAAGACGGAGACGCGCCCGGGGTCCACTGACGAACGAGGCCCCGGGCGCGCTGCTGTGGAGCGGGCGCGTCTCGCCCTCCCCGGGGGCGGACTGCGGCTTACGTGCCGCTGCCGCCCCCGCTCCCGAAGCTGCCGCTGCCGCCGCCGCTGCCGCCACTGCCGCCGCTCCCGAAGCGGAACGCGTCGGGCGACGCCGCATCGCGGCGCTCTAGCTCCGTGATTGCGAACTCGTCGTCGAACAGACTATCGTCGCGCATCTCGCTGCCCTCCTCGGCATGGTGGATACCGCGCGGCGGGCCTCGGCCGCTCCCGCGTCCCGGCCGCTCGGCTCTACACTAGGATTTACGGCAGCATCCGCGCGTCGGATCACTTCCCGCGGCGCCGGCTCAGAGCGCGTACAGCGCGCGGGCGTTGGCGTCCAGGATCTTGTCGATGACGGCCGGGCTCACGACCCCTTGCTCCTTCAAGGTCTGCAGGGCCGTGATCTCCGACGACGTGTCGTTGTGACCGTAGTCCGAGCCGATGATGATGCGGTCGGCGCCCGCGTACTGGAGCACGTAGGCCAGGTCATCGTCGGTCTGGCAGGCGACCCAGATACGGTTGTCGCGCAGCGGCGCGTCGCCGAGCTGCCGGCCGCGCCGGGCCAGCCGGCGCCCCAGATCGTGCAGCACGTAGGGCACCCACTGAGCGCTCAGCTCGATGAAGCCGAAGCGCAGCTTCGGGAAGCGCCCCGGCACGTCGTTCCAGATGAGCCCGTGGAACTCGCCCACCGTGGCCAGCTTGAACTTGCAGAAGCCGGGCTCGTCCACGAAGAAGTCGTGTACGTCGAAGCTGCCGTTGCCCGAGTGCGGACAGATCGGGAGGTCGAGGCTGCTCGCCTCCTCGAAGAGCGGGAAGTAGTACGGGTCGCTCAGGCGGCGGTCGCCCTCCAGGCCGCGCACGAAGACGGCGCACGCGCCGTGGTCCTTGGCCCACCGCAGCTCGGCCAGCGCCGCGTCCATTGTCATCAGCGGCAACACGGCCGCCCAGCGCAGTCGCCCCTTGCCCTCGGCCCAGATGTCGGCCAGCCAGCGGTTGTAGCTGCGCGCCAGCGCCAGCTCGGCCTCGGGCCGCTGGGTGATCGGCCGCAGGAAGACCGTCGGGTACAGCACCTGCACGTCTACGCCCAGCTCGTCCATGTGGCGCAGCCGCGCCTGGATGTCGGCCATCTCGCGCGCCGCCTCCGGCGTCTCGTGCCCGACGTTGACCTGCTTGGAGTGCGTGCGGCCGTCGATCAGCCACCACTCGTTCTCAACGCCGAGCGGATCGGTGGTGCGCACGATGCGCGGCCGGTACTGCTCCTCGGACTTGGCCATGTAGGACCACGTCCGCTCGGTTTCGAGCACGTGAGCGTCCGCGTCGATGATCGGCATCGTCGTGTCCCTTTCTGCCCGCTAGAGCCCCAGCAGCTTCTTCGCGTTGTCGAGCAGGATCTTCTGCCGCACCTCCGGCTTCAGCGGCAGCTCGTTGAACTCGCGCATGTAGCGGTCGAGCGTGAGCATCGGCCAGTCGGTGCCGAACAGCACGCGGTCCTGAATGATCGTGTTCGCGTAGTGTACTAGCTCCGGCGGGAAGTACTTCGGCGCCCAGCCGGAGATGTCGATGTAGTAATTGGCCTTGTGGCGGGCGACCGCCAGCGCCTCGGCCTGCCAGGGCCAGGACGGGTGCGCGCCGATGATCGTCATGTCGGGGAAGTCGGCGGCGATCGTGTCCAGGTCGGGGATCGGCCGCGTGTACTCCAGCTTGAACCCCATGCCGCCCCGCGTGCCCGCGCCCGCCGCCATCATGCCGGTGTGGAACAGCACGATCAGGTTCCGTTTGGCGCACTCCTCCCAGATGGGATAGAAGCGGCGGTCGTGCGGGTGGAAGAGCTGCCGGCCGGGGTTCAGCTCCCCGATGCCGCGCATGCCCAGCTCCTCGTGACAGCGCTTCACCTCCTCAACCGCGCGCTGGCCCATCCACGGGTCGATCACGCCGAAGGCGATGAATACGTCGGGGTGGTGCTTCTGCGCGTCGGCCAGGTGGTCGTTCGGCACCGGCTTGTTGCCCGTGACCGTCTCGTCCGTCGAGTTCATGAGCACGGCCATCGTGTTCCACTCGCGGTACATGTCGGCCATCTCTTGGAACGACACCGGCTTGCGCTCGCCGCGGCCGAAATAGGCCGCCATCTGCGCGCCGCGCGCGCCGGCGGCCTTGATCATCTCCTCGGTCTGCGGGTGCACGTGGATGTCGATCGCCTTGACGTCCATGGCTGGTCCATCCTTTCTGGAGCGCCCGCCGCGCGTGGGCTGGCCGCGGTGTGCGCGCTTCTTGACAGTCGCGCCTCCGCGGCGCCGTGAAGGCCCTGCGTATAATACTGCCGGTAACGGGTAGGCCGCGACCAGGCCTTCGCCAGTGGGATGCCAGCGCCATGCGTACGGTCGACGACCCTCGTGCTCGGGACGCTGCCCACGAGTCCGACAGCGGGGCGCCGCGGCCGGAAGCGCCGCCGGCGGCGGTGGGCGAGGGGCTCGGACTGACCGAGCTGGTGTCCGTGCTGGAAGCCCTCGGCACCTCCGAGCTGGCTGGCGTGTTCGAGGCGCTGGGCGCGTGTGAGGCGGTCGCCGTCGACCGCGCGAGCGCCTGGCTGCGCGCGCGCAGCCGCGAATGGCTGCTGCGGGGCGAGGCGCGGCGGGCGCGCCTCGCGGCCGGCAGCACCGACGATCCGTTCGGGCGCATGCTGCTGCGCCGCGAGGCCGAGGCCGCGGCCCAGGAGCACGCCGCCGCCGAGCGCGCGTTCGTCGCCGCCGAGGCCGCCCTCGTCGCCCACCTCGGGCCGGCGCGCGCGGCCGTGCTCCAGCGGGCGCTCGCGCGGCTGCAAGACCTCACCGGCGCGTCCCCCTGAGGCGGCGCCGGCCGCTGGCGGGACCGGCGTGCCCAGCCGCCACAGGCGTGGGCGGCTCCCGCCTGATGGTATAGTCCCTGTAGAGTGCCGTCCCGAGTCGCGCGCCGCCGGAGGGGAGTCGATGCTTCAGGTGCACCGCCAGGTCGAGCTGCGCGAGCCAGTGCTGCTCTGCGCGTTCACCGGCTGGTCCGATGCGGCCTCGGGCGCCAGCGGCGCCCTGAGCTACCTGCTGGCTAAGTGGGCCGGCCACGAGCTGGCCCGCTTCGACCCGGAGGCGATCTACAACTACACGGTCACGCGGCCGGTGGTGCGGATGGGCCGCTCCGGGCCGCGGGAGCTGAAGTGGCCGGCGCTCACCTTTACGGGCGTGCCCCTGCCCACGGCCGAGCACGACCTGCTCGTGCTGCTCGGGCCGGAGCCCGATCTGCGCTGGCAGTCGGCCACGCGCGAGGCCGCCGCCCTCGCGGCCCAGTTCGGCGTGCAGCGCGTCGTCGCGCTTGGCTCGTTCTACGCGCCCGTGGCGCACAGCGCGCCCGTGCCGCTCGTCGGCACCTCGGCCGACGCGGCGCTGCGCGACACGCTGCGCGAGCTGGGCCTGACCCAGACCCGCTACCAAGGCCCCACCGGCTTCCTGACGGCGCTGCTCGACGCCACGCGCCAGCGCGGCATCCGCGGCGCGGGCATCTGGGGGGTCGCGCCCAGCTATCTCCCCGGCATGGCGAACCCCAAGGTGTCGGCGGCGCTCCTGCGGACCGTCGAGCGCCTGCTGCACGTCGACCTGCGGCGGCAGGAGCTGGAGGTCACCGCCCGCGACCTGGAGCAGCGCATCGAGGAAGCGCTCCGCGAGCGCCCCGACCTGCGCGAGTTCGTGGACAAGCTGCGGAGCGGCGAGGAAGCCTCCGAGTACAGCGCCCCGGCGGAGGAGCACGAGGAGCTGCCCAGCGCGGAAGCCGTGCTCAAGGACCTGGAGCAGTACCTGCAACAACTCCAGGGCTCCGACGACGAGGCGTAGCTAGCGTCTTGCCCGTTGCCTCTCCCTCCCGCTAACTCGTCGCTTGCTCGACCCGCGCCCGGTGTATAGTGGAGCGCCGCGTCGGTGGCGGCGAGCACTTTCCGAGGTGGACGACCAGCCGTGGCGACCAGCTGGCTCGATGGCGCGCGCGAGGCGCTCGGCTACCACGACCTGCTGCGCAACCTGCTTGCCCGCGACCTGAAGGTCCGCTACAAGCACTCGCTGCTCGGCTTCCTCTGGTCGCTGCTGCGCCCGGCGCTCGTCATCGCCGTGCTGGTGTTCGTCTTCGGCGTGCTGCTCGAAAGCACCATTCCCCACTTCTGGCTGTTCATCGTCGTCGGGATCCTCACCTGGACGTTCGCCGCCGACGCACTCTCGGCCGCGGTGGGCAGCGTCGTGGCGAACGCCGCGCTGGTCAAGCGGGTCTACTTCCCGCGCGAGCTGCTGCCCGCGGCGGCGGTGCTCGCGCACCTCGTACACTTCCTGCTCGCGCTCGCGCTCGTCGTGCCCCTGATCCTGCTCGCCGGCGTCCCGCTTACGCCGCAGCTCTTGTGGCTACCGTCGCTGATCGTGTTCCAGACTGCGTTCCTGCTGGGGCTGGGCCTGCTGCTCGCCGCGGCCAACGTCTTCTACCGCGACGTCGAGGCCGTGCTCGGCCCGCTGCTCTTCGCCTGGTTCTTCGCCACGCCCATCCTGTACGACCTCGACACGGTGTTCAGCCGCGAGTGGGCCGGCGTGAATCTCGGGCGCCTGCTGCACATCCTGAACCCGATGGCGTCTTTCATCACCAGCTACCGCATCGTGCTCCTGGAAGGGGGCGTAGCCCCGGACCCCGCGTTCATGCTGCGCACCTACGCCAGCGCGCTCGCCGTCCTGGTCGTCGGCTACGTCGTGTTCAAGCGCTGCGAGCCGCGCTTCGGCGAGGAGCTGTGACGACTGCGAAGCCCGCGGCACTCGCTTCGGCGCTAGACAGTCAGCACGCGGTGCTGGCCGCGCTGACCGCCGGCGGGCTGGCGCTGCGCTTGGTGGACCTCGGGCGCGAGAGCTTCTGGCTGGACGAGGCCGGGCGCGCGGCCATCGCCGCCCTCCCCGTGGTCGCCATCCCCCATGCTGTCGGCGTCGTCGAGCTGTCGCCGCCGCTGTACCATCTGCTGCTCCACGCCTGGCTGCGCCTCGTCGGCGGCGGCGACTCCGCGCTGCGCCTGCTCTCCGCGCTCTTGGGCGCCGCCGCCATCCCGGCCACCTGCGCCCTCGGCCGCGAGCTGGTGGGGCGCCGCGCGGCGCTGGTCGCCGCGCTGCTCGCCGCTGTCGCGCCGCTCTACGTTGGCTACGCGCAGGAGGCGGCCATGTACGCGCTCTTCGCGCTGCTCGGCCTCGTCGCCGCGCTAGCCCACGTGCGCTACGTTCGCACCGGCACGACGGCCAGCCTGCTCGCCTACGCCGCCGCGATGCTGCTCGCTCTGTACACCCATTACTACGCCCTGTTCCTGCTCGTCGCCCAGAACGCCTATCTGATCTGGCTGCTCCAACACCGCGCGCTGCCGCGCGAGCGCCTGCGCCGCTGGCTGTGGGCCCAGGCGGCCCTTGCGCTCGCCTTCGCGCCGTGGCTGCCGTTCCTGGCGCAGCAGAGCGGGCTGGCGGCCTCGGTAGCCGACTGGGCCGTGCCTGACCCGCTGGCCGCGCTCGGCGGGCTCACGCTGGCTTTCAGCGTCGGGGATCAGGCCGGGCTGCCGGCGCTGCTCGCGGCCGTGCTGTTCCTGCCGGCTCTCGCCGCTGGCGGCTGGGCGCTGCGCCGGGAGCCGCAGGTGCTCGCGCTGCTCGCCTGTTACGCGCTCGTGCCGCTGGCGCTCGGCCTGCTCGCAGCGGCGCCGCTCCACGCGTTCCGCGAGCGCGGCTTCATCGCGGTCGCCTGGGTGCCCCAGCTGCTGGTGGCGGCCGGCCTGGTGGGCGGCGCGCGGGGCGGCGCGCTGCGCGCGCGGCAGGGCTGGCGCGCGGGCGCGTGGCCGCTGGCCCGCGCGCTGTACGGTGCGGCGCTGGTCGTCCTGCTGGCGCAGGGCACGGCGGCGATGCTAGCGGCGCCGAAGGAGGACTGGCGCAGCGCGGCCGGGCTGGTGGCGGCGCTCGGGCGCGAGGGCGACGTCATCCTGCTGCTGCACTATGGCGGCCAGCTCGCCCTCGATCGCTACCTGCCGCCCGGCCTGCCGCGGCGCGGCCTGCCCGCCGACTTCGACTGGCGGCGCGGTTACGCCGCGCGCTACCGACTGGAGCCGGCCGACCTGGGGGCGGTGGTCGACCCGGCCCTCGCCGGCCGCCGCCGCGTCTGGGCTATTCTGAGCCATGCCGACGGGCGCGGCGACCAGCTGCTCCTCGACTACCTCGACGCCCGCTATCCGGCCGTACTGCGCCAGGACTTCTACGGCGTCCGCCTGCGCCTGTGGGCCATCCAACCCGATCCGGTGCGCTAGCCCGCGCCTCTCGGCCGACGACCGTCCCGGTCGCACCCTGCCCGACGGCCGCGCTGCAAGGCGGTCGTCCCGGCGCGCAACCGGCACCCGCGCCCCGCGACACGGCGATGAGATTTGCCGGCCCGCGCCGTGGTCGGCTACTATTTAAGCAGGCGAAATCATTCAAAATGTGAGTATTTTTCAAGATGGTAACAGACCCCTCGCTTGATCTCGACGTGGAGAGCGTCGTTCACGCGCTGCCCGAGATCGCCCGGGCGGCGGCTCCGCCCCGACACACCGTCGGCCGCCGGCTCGGCGTGCCGCAGGTGCGCGCGCTTCTGCGCCTGGCCACCGCGGACTGCCTGCCGATGGGCGAGCTGGCCCGCGGTCTGGGCGTGTCGTATCCCGCTGCCAGCCAGATCGGCGACCAGCTGGTGGAGCTAGGGCTCGCGGTGCGCGAGCGCCCGGACTACGACCGCCGCGTGGTGCTCCTGCGCCTGACGGATGAGGCGCGCGCCATGGTGCAGCGTGTGCTGGCCCGGCGCCGCCGTCAGGTCGAAGAGGTGTTCGCGCAGCTCACGCCTGCCGAGCGCGAGGGGTTCGCCCACGGCGTGCGCCTGCTCGCGCAGGTGCTCACCCAGGATTTCACAGCCGCCCAACTGGAGCCCGTGCCCGACGAGCAGGAGGAGCCGGCGTGACCAGCGAACCGGACAGCTCGAGCCGGTACGTCTTCTTCCTGCTGTCGGCGCTGGCCGTACTCATGTCGGCCATCGACTCGACGATCGTCGCCGTGGCGCTACCGCAGCTCACCGACGCGCTGCACGCCCCGCTCACCTGGATCGGCTGGACGCTCACGGCCTACCAGCTCGTGCAGCTCGTGATGATGCCCGTGGCCGGACGCCTGAGCGACACGCTCGGGCGCAAGCGCGTGTTCCTGTTCTGCACCGGCGCCTTCACGCTCGGCTCGCTGCTCTGCGGCCTGGCGCCGTCGATCGGCCTGCTGATCGCCTTCCGTGCCTTGCAGGCGGTGGGCGGCGGCGGCCTGATGCCCTCGGCCGTCGGCATCGTCAGCGACCAGTTCGGGCGGCGCCGCGCCCAGGCCATCGGCCTGTTCACGAGCATCTTCCCGATCGGCGGCATCATCGGCCCGAACCTCGGCGGCTACATCCTGCACAACTGGAGCTGGCGCGAGCTGTTCTTCGTGAACGTCCCCCTCGGCGTGATCGTGCTCGTCGCCGTGCACTTCCTGCTGCGCCAGGACCAGCCTACCGACGATGCGCTGCGGATCGACTTCCTCGGCATGGGCATGTTCGCGGGCGGCATCATCGCCTTGATGTACGGCATGACCCGCCTGGGCGACGACCCGACGTTGATCAGCAACCCGCTGCTCTGGGGCCTCTTCGTAGCCAGCGCCGCGTTGTTCGGGCTGTTCCTGCGTCACATCGCGCGAGCCGCCGAGCCGCTGGTGCCCTACGATCTCGTGGCGCGCAACCCGTTCCTGGCCGCCAACCTGTACAACCTCTTCTACGGCGCCGCCGCCTTCGGCTTCTCGTCGTTCATCCCCTACTACGCGGTCACGCGGTTCGGCATGGACACCTTCAGCAGCGGCGCGGTGCTGACCCCGCGCGCCATCGCCATGATCGTCGTCTCGGCGCTGGCCAGCATGTACGTCATCAAGCTCGGCTATCGCTTCCCGATGATCGCCGGCGTCGGCCTCGTCTCGCTCAGCCTGCTGCTGCTCGGCCAGGGCTGGACCGAGGTGCAGCTTGGCGGCGTGACCCTGAGCGGCTTCTGGCTGCTCGGCGCCATCGTCGGCCTGAGCGGCGCTGGGATGGGGCTGGGCGCGCCCGCCTCCAGCAACGCCGGCATCGACCTCGCCCCGAGCGAGGCGGCGGCCATCACGGGACTGCGCGGCATGTTCCGCCAGACCGGCGGCGTGATCGGCATCGCCGGCGTGGTGCTGGCGCTCTCGTACTTCTCGGATCCGGGCGAGGGCCTGACGAAGATCTACCTGGCGCTGGCCGGCGTCATGCTCATCACCGTGCCCCTGGCTTTCCTGATCCCCGACACCGCCTGGGAACGGCGCCACGCGCGCCGGCAGCTGCGCGGCGCGCTGCCCGCCGGCGACGAGAGCCGCGGCCCCGTACCCGCGACGGTCCGCGCCGCGTCGGCCCACCCGATCATCTCCGGCGGTGCCGACCCCGGCCTCGGCGACTGACCCGCCGCGCGCTGCCCGCCTTACCCGAGCGTCCAGGCCGGGTCATCCTCCAGGTGGAGGCTGTTCACCTGTAGCCAGTGGACGGGTAGGGCGCGGTGGCAGCCGGCCGGGTCCTCCTCGCTGCACAGCAGGGCGATGCGGTACTGGTCCCGACCGCGCTCCAGCCGCTCGATGCCGCTGAGGAACTCGGGCGACTCGGCCCGCCGCCAGTAGAGGACGTAGCCCTCGGAGTCGTAGTACTCGGCGCCCTCCGGCCGCCCACCCAACTCGCGTCCCAGGTAGACGTACTGGAACCCCGCCTTCCGCACCGCCGCTTCGAGCTCCGGCTTGTCGAACTGGGGACAGTACTTAGAGTAGGGAGCCGAGCGCACGTCGGCGAGCACGTCGATCCCGTGTTGCCGCAGCAGCGCGAGCAACATGTCGAGTGGATGGTTCGAGTGGCCGATAGAGTAGATCGGCGGCGCCTCGCCAGCGGTGCGCTGCTCGCTCACGACGATCTCCTCGGTAGGGCAGGGCCGACCAATGCCCACCACCCACGCCGGATGTTACGCTGCTGCGCAGCGAGCGGCTAGGCCAGCAGCCGGTAGGCGGTCAGGTGCAGGCCCGCGATGTCGTAGCTGCGCTCCTCGAAGCGCCAGCCGGTTTCGCCCAGGGCTGCATGGGCGGCGGGGGTCAGCAGGGTCTCCCCGGCTGCGGCCAGGTCCTCGCCCAGCTTGAACGCGAAGTTCATCTCGTCGCCGTAGAGGTGGCCATCGCCCAGGTCGAGCACGCTGCCGTAGCCGATCCCGATGGAGATGCGCGTCTCGTCGGCCGCCGGCAGCGCCTCGTTCGCGGCCGCCACGTGGCCCATCGTCTCCGCGGCGCAGCTTACGGCCGCGGCCGCATCGGGGAAGACGGCGAAGAAATTGTCGGCCTCAGTGCAGAGCAGCCGGCCGCCGTGCTGCGCCACGACCGGCCCGATCAGCCGCTCCAGCAGCTCCTGCCGCGCCAGGAAGGGAATGATGCCGAGCGCGTGGGTCTGGCGGGTGAAGCCGCAGGTGTCGATGACCAGCACGGCGAGCGTGGTGCAGAACTCCTGCTGGATGATGCCCACGATGCGCTCGCGCTCGTCCGGCCGCTCGTTGTAGTCGTACAGCAGGTGGCGAAAGCGCGTCGCGCGGCCCGCTGCCTGGCCCGTCATCGCGGGCCTCGGCGCACCGCCTCGCGCGCGGGCCGCGCCACCGCGAACAGATCGTTGGCGGTCAGCGCGCAGAGCGGCGTGCGCATCGCCAGCCGGACCAGGCGGCGCGCGAGCGGGCGGCGCAGCAGCGGGTAGGCGCCGCCGCGCACGTCGTCGGCGCCGAGCGCCGCGCCGTCGTCGAAGCGCGCCCGCCAAGCTGCCTGCTCGACCGTCAGGTTCTCCAGCCAGAGCCGCGCGCGGAAGCCGCAGGCGCGCAGCAGGCGCCGCAGGCCGACGATGTCCTGCTCGTTCACGTGGACCTGCCGCTCGTAGGCGGTGCGCGGGTTGGCGGGCAGCCCGGGGCGCACCAGACGCAGCAGCGGGTAACCGTAGGCGAGTGCCCAGCGGTTGGGCACCGTGTGGACGACCAGCCAGCCGTCGGGCCGCAGCACGCGGCGCACCTCCCGCAGCGCCAGCGCGAGCTGCCAGGGATGCAGGTGCTCGACCACGTCGAGCATCAGCGCGCGGTCCACCGAGCGGTCGGGCAGCGGCAGCGCCGTCGCGTCCGCGCGCACCAGCTCGACGCGGGCGCGCACCGCGGACGGCGCGAGCGCGAGGGTGCGCGCGGTGAGCGCCAGGCAGTCGGCCGAGTAGTCGACGGCGAGCACCCGCGCGCCCCGAGCGGCGGCGTGGAAGCTCGCCTCGCCGCGGCCGCAGCCGAGGTCGAGCACGCGCACGCCGGGCCCCGGTCGCGCCAGCGCCAGCGAACGCACCAGGCGGGGCCGTAGCCCCGCCCCGCGCGTGCGCAGGAACTCGTCATAATCGCCGCCCGTGAACGCGAGCAGCAGCTCCTCAGAGTACAGCTCGGCGGGCACAGGCGCGGGGCGCCGCTGCTCTCGAATCACCTGGGCGCTCTCCGTCGCGTGCTTGGTGGCCGGTTGGCTCCTGAGGTTGTACCAGCGCGCGCTTGCCCGCTCAACCGCGGCGTCGCGCGACCAGCAGCAGCCCCGGCCCCCAGGGCAGACCGTCGGACAGGTGGTCGGCGGCGAACAGGGCGCCGACAGTCCGCGTGGTGGTGCCTGCCCGGCCAAGGCGGAGCGCGAACCCCGGCGCGGCGCCCCGCCGCGCGTGCCGGCCGAGCACCGGGCGCTGCACCAGCCGCTCGTACAGCAGCCCGAACGGGAATCCCCAGTGGTGCAGCCGTAGCACCTCGAAGCCGCGCGGCTCGACCAGCGCGCGCAGCTCCGCCCGCTCGTAGCGGCGCGCGTGCCCCGCCCAGCGGTCGAGCCAGCTATAGCGCGCGCGCCCGGCCGGCACCGTCGCGACGAGGACTCCCCCTGGTCGCAGCGTTCGCGCCAGCCCTGCCACCGCGGCGGCGTCGTCGGCCACGTGCTCCAGCACCTCACCGCACACCGCGCCGTCGAAGACGCGGGCCTCGAATGGGAGCGCCGCCACGTCGCCGCACACCAGCCGGATGGGCGCCTTGGGGCCAACGCGCTCGCGCAGGTAGGCAAGAAAGGCGGCCGAGTCGTCCAGCGCCGTCACCGCGTAGCCCCGCCGCGCGAGCGCCCGAGCGAGCGTGCCGCGCCCGGCCCCCGCGTCGAGCACGCGGACGGGCACGCGGCTGCCTGGCAGGCGGGGAGGCAGGTAGGCGGCCAGCAGCCGCGCCATGAGCGCCACGCGGAAATGGTGCCGCGGCCCGACCAGCTCCGGCTCGGCGCCCCAGCGCATGGCGCTCGCCGCCGCGACGCCCGCGCGAGGACCGGTGCCGCCGCGCCCGTCGCGGCCAATACCGGCTTCCCCGCCGCGCCTATCGCTGCCGCCCGCGCCGCGGTCGCTCTCAGGGATCCTGCCCCCGTCGATGCTACTGGCCCCGCCGCGGCAGCTCGGCGCGCAGCCGCCGGACCTCGGCGACGAGCCGCGGGACGTCGTCGGTGTGGTAGGCGACGTACTGCCGGGCCGTCCCCGGCGTCAGCGGCGGCACCTCCTCCCGAAACGCGAGCGCTCGCTGCATCGTCTGGTCAAGGTCCCTCTCGCTCAGCGACGGGTCCTGCATGCGTGTACTCCCTCCGGCGAGCGCCGATCCCGCGGCCAGCCCGGCCCCCTGGAGTGTAGAATCCAGGCGGTGCGGTCCGCTACCCAGGCCGCTAGCGGGGCGCGCTGATTGCTGCGTCTGTTGCTCGCCGCGACCCAACCGGTACCGGAAGGACACGCTAATGGGCCTGCCGATCATCCAAGTAGACGCGTTCACGGAGCGGCCGTTCGCGGGGAACCCAGCGGCCGTGTGCGTGCTGCCGGCGGCGGCCGATGCGGTCTGGATGCAGGCCGTGGCGCGCGAGATGAACCTGTCGGAGACGGCGTTCCTCGTGCGCCGCGACGACGGCTACGACCTGCGGTGGTTCACGCCCGCCGTCGAGGTCGAGCTGTGCGGCCACGCCACGCTCGCCAGCGCCCACGTGCTGTGGGAGGAGGGCCATCTGCCCCCCGACGAGGGCGCGCACTTCTGGACGCGTAGCGGCCTGCTCACCGCCGAGCGACAAGGCGCCTGGATCGAGCTGGACTTCCCCGCCAAGCCGCAGGAGCCCGCCGAGGCGCCGCCCGGGCTGGCGGCGGCGCTGGGCGCGACGCCCCGCTACGTCGCGCGCAACGCCTTCGACTACGTCGTCGAGGTGGAGTCCGAGGCGGTCCTCCGCGCGCTCACGCCCGACTTCACCGCACTGCGGGCGATCCCCGTGCGCGGCATCAGCGTGACGAGCCGCGCCGACACGGCCGGCTACGATTTCGTCTCCCGCTTCTTCGCGCCGGCCTCGGGCATCGACGAGGATCCCGTCACCGGCTCGGCGCACTGCTGTCTGGGGCCGTTCTGGGCCGAGCGGCTGGGTCGGCGCGAGCTAACGGCCTACCAGGCGTCGGCACGCGGCGGCGTCGTGCGCGTGCGCGTGGGCGACGGCCGGGTTTATCTTGGCGGGCAGGCCGTCACCGTGCTGCGCGGCGAGCTAGCGGCCTCGGCCAGTATGCCGAGCAGTTGACGGCCTAGCGGCTCGGGAGCATAGCGCGCGGCCACGAGCGGCGGCCCGGCCGCTGCCAGGCGCGCGCGCAGGGCGGCGTCGGCGCGCAGCCGTAGTAGGGCGGCGGCCAGCGCGTCCGCGTCGGCCGGGGCGCAGAGCAGCGCGCTCTCGCCGTCCGTCAGCAGCTCGCGGGCGGCCGGCGAGTCGCGCGTCACCACGGGGCGGCCGGCGGCGAGCGCCAGCAGCGCCTTCGCCGGCACCACGCGCGCCGCCTTCGGTGAGCCGCCGAACACGCCGAGGCAGACGTGCGCCGGCGCCAGGTAGCGCGCGACGAGCGCCTCTTCGCTCAGCCACTCGCGGGCGAGTCGCACGTTGGCCAGGCCCCACTCCCGGACCCGCGCGACGGTGGCCGCGTACTCCTGGCCGTCGCCCACGAGCGTGAAGCGGACGTCGGGGAGGCCTCGCAGGTGGCGCGCGGCGCCCAGCACGTATTCCAGGCCGTGCAGCGGGATGTAGCCGCCGTAGTAGACGACCTCGAAGCCCTCGGCGGGCGGCGGGGGCAGCGGCGGGCGCGGCCAGGCGCCCATCGGTACGACGGCCAGGCGCGCGGCCGGCACGCCGAGGGCGCGCGCGAAGTAGGCGGCGTGGGCGCGCGTGTCCGCCAGCACGCGGTCGGCGCGGCGACAGGCCAGCCGGTCGAGCAGGCGGGCGGCCTGCCAGCGCGGCGAGTGCCGCCCCGCGAGGCCGCGGTCCTCGACCGTCTCGGCCAGCGACAGGAAGGCGTCGAGCACGACCGGACGGCCCGCGCGCCGCGCCAGGCGGTTGGCGAGCAGCACGTCGAGGTGACCGGCGTAGCCCACGACGAGCGCGTCGTAGCCGCCGATCCGGCGGTGGCGAGCCAGCAGGACGCGCCAGGCCGCCGCCAGCCGCCGCGGGACGGCGTGCGGAGTGCGCGCGGCGGCGAGCTTGTCGGCGGTGCCACGCCACAGCGGCGCGCGGCACTCGACCACCTCAGCGCCCGCGGCGCGCAGCCCGGCCAGCAGCAGGGCGTTGCGCGCGAAGGCGGGGTCGTAGGTGCCGAAGTAGCAGACGCGCACGCTCGCCTCGCGCGCCGGCGGACCGTGTGTGCCCGGCGGCTACTGGCTGACCGCGCCGGGCGGCTCGGTGATGCTGATCGAGGCGTTGTGGTTCATGTACGTCCAGGTGGCCTCGTAGCGTTGGAGCAGCGGCTTGCCCGTCGTCGGGTCGGCGGGGTCTTGCCGCGTGCCGCGTGTCTCGCGCTTCAGGAAGTAGTTGGTGTCGGGGTCGATCCAGAGCTTAGTCTGGAAGTCCCAGCCGGCGTTGCGCTGCTGCGCGTCGCCCTCATGGCGGATGAGCAGGATGCGGGCGGGGCGGCCGTCGATCTGGTCCACGCCCACCCACGACGTGGCCTGCACGCCGGTGAACATGAAGCTGTCGCCCGGCCACACGAAGTTGTCCGTCGCCGGCTGGGCCTGCCATGGCCCGTCGGCGCCGACCTTCTTGAAGAAGCGCGTCCCGAGCGTGACCGTCTCGCCGGTCACCACGTCCGTCGGGCCGCGCCCCTCAAAATGCTCGTAGCGCTCGTCGGGCGCCACGTAGGCGCGCTCCACGTCGGCGCCCAGGAACATCTGGTCGTTGCGATACGTGCGGCTGCTGAACTTCTCGCGCATCGACGTGAGCTGGCTCATCGCGGCGGACGCCGCGCTCAGCGCCGCGTCGGGCGCGGGCCAGCTGGACGTATCGGGTGCGGCCGAGGCGCCGACGGGCAGCGTCGGCGGCGTACAGGCCACGGCGGCGAGCAGACAGAGCGGGATCAGCCAGGCGCGCGGCATGAGGTCCTCCTGGTGGAGCGTCCGGGCGGGGATTATAGCCGAATCTCGCGGCGCTCGCGAAAACGCCCCGCCCGGCCCCCACGCCCGCCGCGCCGGTCGCGCGTCCGCGTCGCCCCGATCGCTTTGCGCGGTGGGGAGGCGCGGGTTAGAACAGTCGGGCGCGACGAAGCGGCGTGAGGAGGAGCGGTGGCGCGGTCCGCGACGAGCAGCCGTCCGGCCCGCGGCCTCGCCGGCACCTGGCCGCGCCGCGCTGGCCTCGCGCTGCTCCTTGGCGTCCTCGTGGTGATCGCCTACGGCCCGGCCGTGCCCAGCTTCTTCGTGTCCGACGACCTCGACATGCTGTCCGGCGATGCCAGCGACCTCTTCTCTCCTGCCTCGGGCTTCGGCCGCTTCATGCCGCTCGCCGCCGCCATCCACCACGCCGCAGCCCTCACCTTCGGGCTCAACCCCCTACCGGCGCACACGTTTCAGCTTGCTCTGCACGCTGCCTGCGCCGTGCTCGTGTACCTGCTCGTGCGGCAGCTAGCCGCGAGTCCGACGCGCGGGGGCAGTTGGCAGGCCACCCCGGTCGCCCTCACGGCCGCGCTGCTGTTCGCCCTGTACCCGCGGCACCACCAGGTGGTGATGTGGTTCGGCGCCGTCTCGATCGGCGCGGCGGCGGCGCTGGCGCTGGCGACGGCCGTGCTGTTCCTGCATGCGTGGCGAAGCCACGACGCGCGCGCCGGCTGGGCCGCCGCGGTCACCTACACGGCCGCGCTGCTCGCCCACGAGTCGGCCGTCGTGCTGCCGCTGCTCCTCGTCGCGCTGGCGCTCTACGAGCGGGCGAGGGGCCGCACCACGCCGCTCGCGGCCCAGCCTCCGGCCGAAGCGGCCCTGGCGCCGGACGGTGCGCCGCGCCGCTCGACCAGCGCGCCTCCGTACCCGACCCTCGTCGCCGGCCCGCGTGTCGCCGCCGCGCGGCTGCGCGCCCGGCTCGGCGCCCTGCCCGGCTGGCTGTGGGCGCTGCCGCTCGCCAGCGTGGCGCACCTCGGGCTGCTTGCCTGGGCCTACCGCGCGCGCGCCGCGGCCTACCCTGACAGCGGCTATCGCTTTCTCGGCCTGGGCGGCGATCTGGTGATCGCCCCGCTGCGCTACGCCGCGCAGCTCGTCGTGCCCCCGCCGTGGACCGAGAGCCTGGCGCTCGGCGTCGTGGGGCTCGCGCTGGGGGGGCTCGCGCTGGTCGCCGCCGGCTGCTGGGCCTGGCGTGACGATGCGACGGTGCGGCTGGGGCTCGCCTGGGCCGCGCTCGCGGGCGCGCCGTTCGTCCTGTTCGGCGTCTACGGCGTCGCCGACCGGTACTACTACCTGCCGTCCGTGGGCCTGGCCCTGGCGCTCGCGGTCGCGCTCGGGCGGCTGGGGTGGTGGCGCCTGCCGCTCGTGGCCGCCTACGCGGTGGTGGCGGTGGTGCTGCTCTTCCAGGTGGCGGGGGAGTGGCGGCTGGCCGGCGCCCGCGTGCGCGCCACGATGGACTACCTCGCCGCCTGGGCGGCCGCCGCGCCGCCAGGGTCCCCTGAGGCGGCGGCGTTCGTCGGGGTGCCGTTCAAGCGCGGCGAGCGGTGGCCGGGCAGTCAGGTGTACATCTTCTCGACGGGGCTGGTCGGTGCGGCGCACCTGGCGACGGGGTGGCCTGGGCTGCGCGTGTCCTACGTGTTCGCCGACGAGCACCCCGCGCTCGGGGCCTGGCTCGCCGCGCTGCCGGCCGCGCCCGGCCCGCCCGGCCTCGCCCTGTTCGCCCTGGACGCCACGCCGCCCGTCGATCGCTCGAACGTCCTCGGCAGCGCGCTGCCCACCCTGAGCGAGCTGCGCTGGCGAGGGGCCTCCCGCACGCCGATCGATTGGGCCAGCTACCTGGCGGCGACCGAGACGAACGGGTTAGTGCGGCGCTCTACTGACAGGTAAGGCTAGTAGTGTCCGCGCGCGCCTGGCCGGAGCAGTTCACCGGTAGCTCGGCGCCGTCGTTGCTGCGGAGCGTGCCGACCAGCGACTGGGTGTTCCCGACTGTCCGCGTCGAGAGCACGCCCTGGAAGATCGCCTCGCTGCCCATGCGGCCGGGCGGCGGCATGAAGGCCGTGCTCGTCTGTGGGCGCCCATCGGCGGACAGCAGCGAGAGGGCCGAGCCGGTCTCCAGGTCGGCGCAGTACAGGTACGAGCCGGCCGACTGGCAGTACGCCTGGCCCGACGCGAACGGCGTCGCGTGGCTCAGCGCGTAGGGGGCGCCGGAGTAGTAGAGAAGCGGCATGTAGCCGCCGTAGAGCGCCGTCGAGTCCTCGGGCGTCGCGGGGCTCTGGGCGGTCAGCGCGCGGGGGTAGCTGTAGGCGTTGCGAGTGTAGTCGTAGCCCGCACCGTAGCCATACGTGCCGTAGGCTGGCCACTGCTGCGCGGCCGCCGGCGCCACCACCGTCAGCGCGAGCGCCAGTCCTGCCAGGGCGCCGCCGAGTCGTCCGCGCATGGGAGCCTCCCTCGGTCCGGAATTCTAGTCTGAGAATAAGCCGCGGGCTGATGCGCTGTCAATTTAGCCTGCCCGTGTCGTGAGGGCGGGCCGTATAATTCCCGGCAACTGCAACACCCGGCTCCCGTGGGCGCCGCGCCGCGACGGCGCCACGGTGACGGCGCGGCAGCCGGGGAGCGAGGTCGGGCGTGGTGGCGGGCGGCATGAGGGCAATGGTCGTGCGCGCGTTCGGTGGCCCCGAGCGCATCGTGCTCGAGGAGCGCGAGCGTCCGGCGCCGAGGCCGGGCGAGGCGCTAGTGCGTGTGGCCGCGTGCGGCGTGTGCCACCACGACGTGCTCGACCGCAAGGGGCTGCTGCCCAGCGCGCGACTGCCCCAGATCCTCGGCCACGAGATCGCCGGCACGGTGGAGCGCGTGGGCGAGGGCGTCGACGCCCTGGCCCCCGGCGATCCGGTCGCGGTCTACGTCCGGACGGCCTGTGGGCGCTGCGCCGACTGCCTGGCGGGGCGCCAGGACCGCTGCCGGCACTCGCGCCTGCGCGGCTCGGGGGCGGACGGCGGCTACGCCGAGTACGTGCTCGCGGCGGCGCACAACCTGCTGCCCGTTCCGCCCGCCACGTCGCTCGTGGACGCGGCGCTGGCCGCCTGCCCCATCGGGGCTAGCCTGCAGGCACTGCGCGCCGCGGCCGTGGGGCTGGGCGACGTGGTACTGATCACCGGCGCGAGCGGCGGGCTGGGCCTGCACCAGATCCAGCTAGCGCGTCTGTGCGGCGCCGACGTGATCGCCGTCACTAGCTCCGAGGCGAAGGTCGCCGCGCTGCGCCAGGCGGGCGCGGCCGAGGTGGTGCTGGCGCCCGACCTGCAGTTCAGTGCCCGCGTCTGGGCGCTGACCGCGAAGCAGGGCGTCAGCGTGGTCCTGGACAACGTTGTGAGCACCACGCTGCGCGAAAGCCTGCGCAGCCTGGGCCAGAACGGGCGCCTGGTCGTCATGGGCAACGTGGACGTCACGCCGGTCCCGGTCGATCCAGGCCTGCTGATCGGCCGGCGGCTGCACCTGATGGGCTCCAGCGTGTGTACGCCGCGCGACCTGCGCGCGGCGCTCGACCTCCTCGCCCGCGGCAAGGTGCGCTCCGTGATCGACTCGGTCTATCCCTTTCCCGAGGCCGCGGCCGCCCACCGCCGCCTCGAGGAGCGCGGCGTCTTCGGGCGTGTCGTGCTCTCGGGCTGGTGAGGAGGCAACGGCGCCCGTGGACCAATCGCTCGTGCTCGTGCTGACGCTGGCGTTGATGGCCGTGGGCCTCGTCGGCACCGTGGTGCCCGTGCTACCTGGCATCATCCTGGTCTTTGGGGCGACGCTGCTCTACGCGCTCGCGACGGGCTTCGAGCGGGTAGGCGTGGGGCACCTGCTGCTGTTCGGCGCCCTCACCGTCCTCGCGCTCTCGCTGAGCTTCGCCTCCCACGCGCTGGGCGCGCGGGCGTTCGGCGCGACGCGCTGGGGCGTGCTGGGCGCCGCGGTCGGCCTGCTGATCGGCGTGCTGGTCGCCGGCCCCGTCGGGCTGCTGCTCGGGCCGCTGCTGGGCGCGGTGGCCTTGGAGGCGCTGAGCGGCCAGCCGCTGCGCCAGGCCGGGCGCAGCGGCCTGGGGGCGCTGGTGGGCTTCCTTCTCGGGACAGCTGCCGAACTGGCGCTGGCGCTGGTCATCGTCATCAGCTTCGTGCGCCTCACGCTCGCCTGATCCGGAGCGCCTTGTGGACGCCGTGGCCGAGTGGGGCCTGCACCTACTGAACGAACACGCCGAGTGGGCGCTGTTCCTCGTGCTGCTGCTCGAGGAGAGCGGCATCCCGTTGCCGCTGCCCGGCGACCTGGTGATGATGTTGGCGGGCGTGCGCGTCGCCCAGGGCCGCACCAACCCGCTGCTCGCCATCTTCCTCATGGAGAGCGCCACCCTCATCGGGTCGTCGGCGCTCTACTGGCTGGCCCGGCGTGGCGGCCGGCCGGTGCTCTATCGCTATGGCAAGTTCCTCCACCTGGAGCTAGACAAGCTGGAGCGCGCCGAGGACTTCCTGCGCCGCCACGGGCGCCTGGCCATCGTGGCCGGGCGGGTGATCCCCGGCCTGCGCATCCCGACCACCCTCGCCTCCGGTGTCTTCGGCGTGCCCTACTTGACGTTTCTGCCCCCCCTGGCCCTCGGGGCCAGCATCTACATTCTGTTCTTCTTCTTCCTCGGGCTGACCGCGGGGCCGGGCGTGGTGCGCGCGCTCGAAGGCCCGCACTTCCCGCTCCGCACCCTCGCCGACCTCGCCGGCGTGGGCCTCGCCGTCGCGGCCTACATCATCATCCGCCGCCGCGCCCACCTGGTCACCGCCGTCCACGCGATGCCCGAGCGCAAGCGCATCGAAACCGCGCTGATGGCCGGCCTGTTCGCCACGGCCACCATGTCGCTCGTCCTCGACCTCCTGATCAACACCCTGGCGACGGTCGGCCACACGACGCCGGCGGCAGCCCTCTTCGAGCTGGCGCGGGCCTTTGCGCGCCACTACGGCGTCCGCCCCGCGGTGGAGGTGCTCGTCGCCGCGATCGCGCTCTACGTGGTGTTGCAGCTCCTCTGGGCCGTGGCCTACAGTCACGTCGAGCGGTGGCTGCCCGAGCCCGACTGGCTCGGCGGCCTGCTCTTCGCGCTGATGCCGCTCGCGTTCTCCCTCTGGGTCGTGCTGCCGGCGCTCGGGGCGGGGGTGGCGGGGCTGTCGCTCGGCATGGGACTGGTGCCACTGGGCGGGGAGGTGATCCGCAACGGCATCTTCGGCTGGGCGCTCAGCACGTCCTACACCCTGCTGACCCGGGCGCGCGCCGCGCCACGCAAGAGCAAGGCCCCGGTGGCCCAGCAGCCGGTCTGAGCCTGGCGGGTGGGCCGCTGGGGCCCATCCCGGACCGGATTGCCCGGCGAACGAAAGGTGCGAAAACTCGGGGCGCCGCCCCTTGGTGGTTCCCCTGGCGATTTGTTAACATATTGTCAGCAGACGGTTAGCAACTGAATTTTACAGTTTACTTGGAAGTCGCCCCCCTCCTTCCAGCGGGAAAGGGCCCGTGCCGGGGTTCCGGTGCGTGGCCCTTTCTCGTGTCTTGAGCCGCCCCAACCGCTTGCTTTTGGCGGCGCGATAGGTACACTGAATCCTAGACTTCCGGGCCGCGACGCGCCCGGCGCACCGCGGGGCCGGCCGCCCCTTGCCGCGACGCCAGCGCGTTCGACAGAATGAGGGCTGGACGCGGCGCGCACCCCTGAGGCGTCCCAGCGGCCCAGCCCAGCCTGCGGCCGCGCTCGCGGCCGGCTCGTCGCCACGGGGGCGACGAGCCACGCCCGGACGACGCGCCCGGCGGCGGGGATGCCGCCACTACGCTGACACCCCGCCGCGCTGGCGGAGATTGCGGAGGATCGATCGTGGCCGTCACCCGCTCGAAGCCGCTCTCGGAGATCGAGAAGCCCAGCAACGTCCCGCCTTATGAACGCGACCCGCGCTTCGGCTCCGACGTCGTCGTGGACGTCCTGCGCGCCCTCAACCTGGAGTACATCGCCCTGAACCCCGGCGCCAGCTACCGTGGGGTCCACGATTCCCTGGTGAACTACGGCGGCAACCAGCAGCCGCAGATGATCCTCTGTAACCACGAGGAGATCGCGGTCGCCATCGCGCAGGGCTACTACAAGGCCACCGGCAAGATGATGGGCGCCTTCGTCCACAACGTGGTCGGTCTGCAGCACGCCACCATGGCCATCTTCAACGCCTGGTGCGACCGCGCGCCGGTCCTCGTGCTGGGCGGCACCGGGCCGATGGAGGCGGGCCTGCGGCGCCCGTGGATCGACTGGATCCACACCGCGAACTTGCAGGGCAACCTGGTGCGCGACTTCGTGAAGTGGGACGACCAGCCCCACGGCGTCGGCGACGTCCCCGAGTCGCTGTACCGCGCCTATCGCACCGCCATGACGAAGCCCTACGGCCCTGTCTACGTCTGCTTCGACGCCGAGGTGCAGGAGGGCACTCTCCAAGGCCCCGTCCCGATCCCGCCGGCGAGCCGCTACATGCCTGCGCCGCCCATCCCGGCGCCCGAGGAGTCGATCGAGCGCGTCGCCGAGCTCATCGCCAAGGCCGAGCTGCCCGTCATCGTCGCCGACCGCATCGGCCGCGCGCCGACGGCCTTCGCCGCGCTAGCGGAGATCGCCTCGCTGATGAGCGTGCCGGTCCTCGACGGCGAGTCCGAGGTCAGCATCGCGACGAGCCACCCGATGAACCTGACCGGCGCCTCCCGCCGTCTGCTGCCCGACGCCGACTTCGTGCTCGGGCTGGAAAACGTCGACTTCGCGGGGGCCACCTCCGTGCCACCCGTGAAGCCCGCCCGCAACGCCAGCAGCATGCTGAAGCAGGGCTGCGTGACGGCGAACATCTCCACCGACGAGCTGATCCAGCGCGCCTGGACCACCGACTACCAGCGGCTGCCCGCGGTCGACATCCCCATGCTGGCCGATCCCGAGGCGGCGCTGCCGCAGCTGCTCGCGGCCTGCCGGCGGTTGGTCGACAGCCGCAAGGTCGATCAGGCGCGGCTCAAGGCTCGCGCGGAGAGGCTCGGCCAGATTCGCCAGGAGATGTGGGCCGGCTGGCGCAAGCAGACCGAGGAGGCCTGGAACAGCCGCCCGATCTCCATCCGCCGCATGATGGGCGAGGTCTACGACGCCGTGAAGAACGAGGACTGGGTGCTCGCGCTCGGTCGCTCGTATCGCCTGGCGCCCGGCATCTGGGAGTTCAACCAGCCGCGCCAGTACTGTGGCGAGGGCGGCGGTGGCGGCCTGGGCTACGGCCCCGGCGGCGCGGTCGGCGTGGCCCTTGCCCACAAGGACGACGGCAAGCTGCCCGTCGCCATGATCGGCGACGGCGACTTCCTGATGGCGCCGCAGGCGCTGTGGACCGCCGTCCACTACAAGCTGCCCCTGCTCTGCTTCGTCCGCAACAACCGCTCCTACTACAACGACGAGGAGCACCAGCAGCTCATCGCCCAGGTGCGCAACCGGCCCGAGGAGAACGCCTGGATCGGCATGCGCATGACCGACCCGCCGCCGGACTTCGCGACGCTGGCGCGCAGCTTCGGCTGCTACGCCGAGGGCCCGGTCGAGGACCCGGACCAGCTCCGGCCCGCCATCGACCGCGCGCTCGACCAGGTCCGTCAGGGCAACGTGGCGCTCGTCGACGTCGTCGTCAAGCCGCGCTAGGGTCGCCCGAGAACGACGGCAGAGAGGCCGGGGTGGGCGCCCCGGCCTCTCGCGCCCCGACGCGTGGGGAGCAACATGGCGATGGCGCTCGAAGCCCTGCGCGAGCTGCGCGGCTACCGACGGCTCTACGCCACCACCAATCTCCTGGTACTCTGCGCCTTTCTCATCTGGGCCTACTTCTCGCTCGATCTCACCCACAACGCGGTGCCGGCCGTCGCCGTGGCGGCCTGGTCGCTGTTCACGCTCGCGTATCACGGCCTCCTGCCCGATCGGCGCTTCACCTGGCGGATGCTGTTCTACGGCAACCTGGTCGACCTCGGCTTCGCCACGGTCCTCATCTGGTTCTCGGGCCGCGAGAGCAGTCCGTTCTTCTTCGTCTACCTGCTCACCATCATGGGCGCCGCCCTCACGCTCGGCCTGCGCCAGTGCTTCGCGCTGGCCGCGCTCGCCTCTGCCCTCTACCTCGTCGTCGGCACCACCGCCCTCAGCGAGCTGGTCGCTATGCCGCAGGCCCTCTTGCAAGGCGGCGCGGCACAGGGCGCACCCGATCTCGGCGCCGTGAACCCGCGCACGCTGCTCAACCTGTCGGCAGGGATTACTCTGACGCTGGCGCGCGGCGTCGGCCAGCTCTGGGCCAATCTGGCCGCGCTCTGGCTCACCGCCTACGTCGCGGGCTTCTTCGCGCAGGAGACGCGGCGCGTGCGCGCGTCGGTCCAGGAGGCGCGCGACAAGGTCGAGGGCTTCTCGCGCATCGACTGGCTCACCGGCCTCTACAATCGCCGCCACTTCGACTACTTGCTGGCGCAAGAGGTCGCGCGCGCCGGGCGCTACGAGCGTCCGCTCTCCGTGCTGATCGTCGACTCCGACAACCTGAAGATCGTGAACGACACCTACGGCCACCAGGCTGGCGACCACCTGATTGCCACCCTTGCCAACGTGCTGCGGACCGAGATGCGGCTGTCCGACACCCTCGTCCGCTACGGCGGGGACGAGTTCGTGGTGCTGCTGCCGGACACCGAGCGGATCGGCGCGCGCTTCCTCGCCGAGCGTCTACGCGGCGCCGTCGAGGCCGCCCCGCTCGCTTGGCAGAAACAGAGTGTCCCGATCACCGTGACGATCGGCGTGGCCTCGCTGCCGACCGACGCGAGCGACGCGGCCAGCCTGATCGCCCGGGCCGACGCCGCGCTCTACGTCGGCAAGCGCGCCGGCCGCAACCGCGTCGTGACGGCCACCGAGGCGGCCGCGGCCGCCGATTCCGCCACCGACGCGGTCAGCGCGCCTGCGCGGGACGCCGATCCCACGAGCGATACAGCTCGCGCGACGGCCCCCGCCAGAGGGCCGCACGGCTCCCAACCATCCCAAGGCGGTGCGCCATGAATCCCGCGCTCAGCGCTCAGCCCTCAGCCCTCAGCAGCTCGCGGGAGCTGCTCGTCGCGGGCGGCACGGTCGTGACGCTCGACCCGCGCCGGCGCATCATCCGCGACGGCGGCGTCGCTATCCGCGACGGGCGCATCGTGGCGGTCGGCAAGGCCGCCGACCTGGCGGCGCGCTTCCCGGCCGCCGCGCGGCTGGAGGCCGCCGACCAGATCGTCCTGCCGGGCTTCGTCGACACACACCAGCACGCCACGCAGGCGCTTGCCAAGGGCATCGCCGACGACTGCACGTTCTGGCAGTGGTGCTACGAGCGCATCTTTCCGTACGACGCGGCGCTCACGGAGGACGACGTCTACCGGGGCGCGCTGCTCGTCTGCCTGGAGCTAGTCCGCAGCGGCATCACCTGCTTCGCCGATCCGGGCGGCCCGCACCCCGAGGCCGTGGCCCGCGCGGTGGCCGAGGTCGGGCTGCGCGGCGTGCTCTCGCTGCACACCTGGGACCGCTCGCCCGCGGACCGCCCGGTGCCCGAGGCCGTGCGCAGCGCGGGCGCCGAGGCCGCACTGGCCGCCACCCGCCGCCTCATGGACACGTGGGACGGCCAGGCGGACGGGCGCATCCGCATCTCCGGCGCCGTTCGCACCCTCACCAACGCCAGCCCGGAGCTGCTGCGCGGGATGCTGCGCCTCGCCCGCGAGCGCGACACGATCGTGCAGCTGCACGCGGCCGTGAACGACGACCACAACCGCTGGGTGCGGGAAGAGACCGGCCTGACCCCGATCCACTACCTGGCCTCGCTCGACGCGCTCGCCGACCGCTGGCTGTTCGCGCACTGCGCCCGTATCGACGACGAGGAGGTCGCGCTGATCGCCCGCCACGGCGCCAAGGTGGCCCACTGTCCCGGCTCCAGCCTCCACAGCGCCTACGGCAGCGTCGCCCACGGCAAGATCCCGCAACTGATCGCGGCGGGCGCAACGGTCGCGCTGGGCTGCGACGCGGTCGCCAGCAACAACCGCATCGACATGTTCCAGGAGCTGTTCCTGGTCGCCGGCGGTCAGAAGGACGCCCACCGCGTCGGCACCGTCTTCCCGGCCGAGCAGGCGCTAGAGATGGCCACCCTGCGCGGCGCCGAGGCGCTGCTCGCGGCCGACCAGCTGGGCTCCCTGGAGGAGGGGAAGCGCGCGGACCTGGTCCTGGTGGACGCCCGCGCGCCCAGCCTCACGCCGCTGCACGAGTTCTCGCTCGTGCCCAACCTCGTCTACTGTGCCAGCAAGCACGACGTGCGCACGGTCGTCGTCGACGGCCAGGTCGTCATGCGCGACCGCCAGTTTCCCCACCTCGACGCCGCCCGCATTCAGCGCGAGGCGCAGGCCGCCGGCGCGCGGCTGATGGAGCGTCTGCAGCTCCCGGTCGCCAGCCGTTGGCCGTGGGAATAGCGGCGGCGACCGCGACGCCGGCCCGCGTGGCGCCGCGCCCGGCCGCCCGCCGTCACGCCGGCCAGCCCTCGACCGCCTGCGCCACCTCGCGTACGACGCGGGGCAGCTCGCTCTCGGGCGCATAGCGGTGCAGCAGCTTGTGGCGCGGCGTCTGGAGCCCGAGCGCGGAGTCGACGAAGTAGGCGTCGACCATCACCGTGCGCTCCCGCTGCCCGTGCGCCACGAGGACCATCAGCGTCCCATCTTGGCCGCTCGGGTCGCGCGCGGGACCGCGCAGCTGTACCCAGCTATGCTCGGCCGAGCTGCCGCGCAGGGCCAGGTGAAAGCCGCGCTGGCCGAAACTGCCGAGGCACTGTTGGACGAGGTGCCGCAGCAGCGGATCGCGGCGCCGGTCGGGGACGGCCTGACTTCTCTCCATCTGGTACCCCCGTCCCGGCGCCGGCCGCCCGGCGCAACAGTTCGCCCTCAGTATGACCGCCTGGCGCGCGGCGGGAGGCGCCGTGGGGTTAAGCGCCGGTTGTGAAGGCCGCGCCCCGGCGGCGCAAGCGAATACTTGACCGCCGCCCAGGCCGCACGGTACACCGCTGGCGGCATACTTCTTGCCCGGGTAGAGGGGCGCCCGGCCGCGCACCTTGCCCTAGGAGAGCCCGATGGCGCAGCCGCCTCCTCCGCCTCCCGCGCCGCCCCCCCCATTTCAGGATCCGGACGAGCCAGAGCGCTCGCGGCTGCTCACCCGTGTGCTGCCCATTGCGGCGACCGCCCTCGTGGCCGGCATTCTCCTATGGGCGCTGTTCGGCCGCAACCTGGGCAGCCCGCTAGTCCAGGTGAGCCCAACCGCCACGCCGACCGCCCCACGCGCGACGCTCACGCCGCTCACCACGTCGGTCGCGCCGGCCAGCCCGCCCGCGACGGTCCTGACGACGATGGCCCCGCTGCCCAGCGGGCCGCCGGGGACCGTGTCGCCGCCCGGCAGCCCACCGCCCGGCTCGCCGCCGCTCCCGACAGCCGGCTTGCCGTCCGGCCCGCCCCCACTTCCGTCGGCCGGGCTGCCGTCCGGTGTGCCCCCGCCCCCGCCGAGCGGGCTACCGTCCGGGCCGCCCCCCCTGCCGACCAGCGCGTTGTTCCCGCCGGGCGGGTCGGCCGGCGCCACGTCGCTGCCCGGCCTGCCCTCGCTCGAGCCCGGTGCAGTGCCGCCTATCGGGGCCGCGACCCAGCCGCCGCTGGCCGCGCCCTTCCCGACCAGCGCCGCTAATCTGCCGCCCGAGATTCCGGCCCGCCCGCCCCCCCTGCCGCCCGAGATCCCGGCCATTCCGACCCTCATGCCGACGGTGGCCCCGCTGCCCACGTCGCCCCCGCTGCCGTCGCTTCCCCCACTGCCACCCGTCCCGCCCACGCTCGCGCCGCCGCCGCTGCTGCCCACGGTGCCTGCTGAGGGCGGACCGGGCGTGTTCGGCGGCGAGAGCGGTCCGTCAACCTCGGACCTGATCGGCACGCCGGGGCCAGCCGGGATAGCCGGTGCGCCCGGCGAAGAGTTCGTGACCGGGCCAGGCACGCCCACACTGACGCCGATTCGCATCGCCTCGGCGACCCCGACGCCGACGACCACGCTCACCCCGACGGCGACCGCCACACAGACCCCGACCGCGACCGTCACGCTCACGCCGGCCCCGATCGCCACCGCCACCCTCGTCGCACTGCCCCCCACGCTGCCCGCGCTCCTGCTGACGGGCACGCCCGCGCCCGCGCCCGCGTCCCCGCTCTCGGGGACGGGTACGCCCGCGCCGAGTCTGCCTCGCTAGCGCGACCCAGCCGCGCCTGCACGCCGCTCCGCCCGCTTCCCCGTGCTCGGCCCGTGCCAGCGCCGGCCGGGCGGCGCGCGGTTGCGGGGGGTCGCGCGGGTGCCGTACAATCGAGACGTACTGCCGAGGGGCGCGTAGCTCAGCTGGTTAGAGCGCACGGTTCACATCCGTGAGGTCCGGGGTTCGAGTCCCTGCGCGCCCACCCTCTCGGCGCTCTCCGCGGGCGCCACAGTCAGCCCCGCGCGCCCCGGAGCGCGACTCGCCGCCAAGACTCCAAGCGCCGACTCGTCTCGGCGTCTGAGCGCGGAGGCCCCCGTGGCGATCTTTCTGGACTCCGCCCAGCTTGACGACGCTCGCGCGGCCGCGGCGACCGGCGCGGTCGCGGGCATCACCACCAATCCCACCCTGCTCGCCGCGGTCCCTGAGCCGCGTGAACAGGTGCTCGCCGCGCTCTGCGCCGCCCAGCCGGGGCCAGTTTTCTGCCAGCTGGTGGCGTCCGATGCCGAGAGCATGGTGGCCGAGGCGCGCCGCCTGCACGCGATCTCTCCCGAGCAGATCGTGCTCAAGGTGCCGGCAGGTCTGGAGGGCGTGCGCGCTATCAGTCGTCTCGCCCCGGCGCTCCCCTGCGCGCTGACCGCCGTCTACGCACCGGGCCAGGCCTACCTCGCGGCCATGGCCGGCGCGCGCTACGTCATTCCCTACGTGAACCGTGCGTCGCGCCGTCTCGGCGACGGCATCGCGCTCGTGAGCGCGCTGGCGGCCACCTGTGCCGCCGCCGGCACCGACACTGCGGTGCTGGCCGCCAGCCTGAAGACGCCCGACGAGGTTACGGCGGCGCTGCTGGCTGGGGCGCGCCACGTCACGCTTCCCTGGCCCGTCATCATGGCGCTCGCCGAGCATCCGCTCTCGGCCGAAGCCGTCGCCGAGTTCGCGCGGGCCGCCGCGGCCGCGTCGCGCTAACAGATGCCTGGCAGCCAGCGCGCCACGCGCCGCGTATAGGTCGCGTACTCCTCCCCGAATAGGGCATGGAGCTGCGCCTCGTCGGCCAGCACCCGCTGGTGGAACCACGCCGCCACGACGAGGACGAGCAGCGCACCGCGCGGCGAGCGCAGCGTGACCGCCAGGCCGGTCAAGTACAGCAGGTGCCCCAGATACATCGGGTTGCGAACGAGGGCGTAAGGGCCGCTCTCGACCAGGCGCTCGGGCGGCACGTCGGGGCCAGGCCCGCCGCCGCCGCGCGGGCGGCGGTAGCTGCCACACCAGCGGTACTGCAGGTAACCCCAGGCCATGAGCGGCAGCCCCCGCGGGTCGACGGCCGGGGGACCGCGCCTCAGCAGCGTCTCCACCGCCACCAGGGCCGCTGGATAGAGGACGAACGTGCGGAACGGCGTCGCGCGGAGCCGGCGGCGCGCGAGCGCCAGTGCGCCGCCGGCCCGCGCCTGATCCCAGGCTCGTGCCATCATCCCTCCCTTGCCCGCGCATCGCGTGGTTGTTACCTACCAGTTACCGGCCGCAACCTGCCAGTTGACCATCCGGCCCTACGATGCAGCCATCACCGCCGGCCGCGCCGGCTGGCGCAGGAGGAGGGGCGAATGATCGCGCTGACCATCTATCTGACGGTGTTCTTTGGCTCGGCGATCCTGTTGATCCTGTACATCAACCGCGACGTCGTGGCCGAGGACAAGCGCTACACGGCCGGGATCCCCGACTACGTGCCCGAGGCCCCCCAGCCTGCCGAGGCCGTCGGGACCGCGACGCGCCGCGCCGCCTAGCCACGCCCGGGCACTCTTGGCTGGATTCCGAAGATGATGTGGCTGCACCTGCCACGCTATCCTCGACCATAGGCTTACGCGGACGGGACCGGCGCTGAGCCGCGACCGCCGCGAGTGCGACGGGCGCGTTGACGCGCCGCGCGCCCGTCGTTACAATCCCGGCCGTGCGCGCCCCGCCTGCCACGGCGTCGGCTTGCGCCTGCCGCCCGGCTCCGGCCTCTCTCAGGGCCGGGCCGCGCGAGCACTCGCGTCCGGAGCAGGCATGGCTCGTTTGTCGCTCACTCTCGCCGCGGGCAACGTCGATCGCGTGCGGCCGATCATCGACGGCCGGGTGCAGCCCGAGGGCATCGACCTGAACTACATCCCGCTCGACGCCGAGGAGGCGTTCTGGCGGATGACGCAGTTTCAGGACTTCGACGCCTCGGAGATGTCCGGCACGGCCTACATCATCGAGCGCTCGCGGCCGGCCCCGCGGTTCATCGGCATCCCCGTCTTCACGTCGCGCGCCTTCCGCCACGACGCCATCTACGTTCATGCCGACTCCGGCATCATGCGCCCCGAGGACCTCCGCGGTCGCCGCGTTGGCCTGCCGGAGTACAACCTCACCGCCTGCGTGTGGATGCGCGGCATGCTGCGCCACGAGTATGGCGTGCTGCCGACCGAGATTCAGTGGCGCGTGGGCGGTCAGGAGCAGCCCGGGCGTAAGGAGCGCGCCGAGGTGAAGCTGCCCGCCGATCTCGACGTGCAGCCGATTCCGCCCGACCAGACGCTGAACGCGATGCTAGAGCGCGGCGAGATCGACGCGCTGATGGCGCCCCGTATCCCGCGGCCGTTCGCGGAGGGCTCGCCGCGCATCCGGCGCCTGTTCGCCGATCCCTGGAGCGTCGAGGAGGACTACTATCGCCGCACGCACATCTTCCCGATCATGCACCTGATCGTCCTGCGGCAAGAGTTCTACGCGGCGCACCCGTGGACGGCCCAGAGCCTGTACAAGGCGTTCGTGCAGGCCAAGGCGATCTGCCAGCGCGAGATGTACGACGCCACGTCGCTACGCGTGGCCCTGCCCTGGATCCTGCGCGAGATCGAGCGCGACCGGGCGGTGATGGGCACTCACGACGTGTGGCCCTACGGCCTGGAGGCGAGCCGCCCGACGCTCGAGGCGATGGTGCAATACCATGTGGAGCAGGGGCTGATCCCGGAAGCGCTCCCCCTCGAGAGCCTCTTCACCCCCGCCACGCTCGACGAGTTCCGGATCTAAGAGGAATCGTTACCCACGGTGGGCCGACGCGTCGAGCGCGCGGGCCAGCGTAGTCGCGTCGACGGGCGGCTCCGTGCCGATGGCGGCCGAGCCGGTCAAGCCCACGTCGTCGCCGCGCGAGAACACGACGATGGTGGCGTCGCCTAGCGGCTGGCCGCTGGTCGTCGCGAGCTGATAGCGGTACGCCACCCGCTCGTCGCCCACGTCGCTCGCGTCGAGCCGTTCGTAGCCGGCCAGCTGCACGTCGCTGCCCAGGTCGTCTGCCATCAGGCCGATCGCCTGCGCGCTCCAGCGGTCCAGCTGATCCACGTTCAGCGGCCACCGCGACACGAACTCAGCGCTCCAAACCAGGCCGCGCTCGGCCCCGGCGTCGCGCCGGTAGAGCTGCTCCTGGATCGGAGTGTCCCGCAGGGTAAATCCGAGGGTGCCACCGGCCTGGTAGCCCGAGGCCGCGGCATCTATCGCGATGTTCGCGGGGAGCGAAGCCAGCGCCAGGTGCTCTTGCGCGATCGCACCCGAGGGCTGCGCGAACGAGCAGCCCAGCAGGAGCAACGGCAGCGTACTCACCGTCGCCGTCCGTACCCATCGCCGAATCGTCTGCCCGCGCATGGCTCCCGCTCCAACCGCGCTGCCTGGTGGCTAGTGCCAGAATACGCGGCCGGCCGCGACCCCGACTGTCAAGTCCCGCACAGCGCTGGTGTGAATCGCTTCACACAGCTTAATCTGGTCTACAGAATTATCGGTCGCCGTACGATTTTTTTTCTGGATTTTTTGGCGCCGCCTGCTTACACCCGCTTCCTCCCTATACAGCAGACTGTGGGCCAGGTGGCCGCTCGCTACTGGCCAAGGCGAGGGCAGCCTGGGGACGGCAGCCCGTGGCCGGCGGCGAGGCGCGACCGGTTGACAGGGCTACCCGCGCCCAGTACACTCGCAAGGTGCCGCCCGCTTAGCGCCCCCGGTGTCGGATTTTCGTGACCTCTTTGTGACGGCCGGCCGCTAGCGGCGATTCGCGGCCCCAGCCTGTTTTCGCGCGCCGATTAGGAGGCCTCGTATGCAGTCTGTGCCCTGGCGCTGGCTGGCCTGTGGCGCTGCCGTGCTGTTAGCCCAGGCGGCCTGCGCGCACCCCCTCGCGCTCCCTACCGCCCACGCGCCCGACGCCCAAGCGTCCCAGATGCCGCCTGCACCGCTCGGCCGCCTCGAAGTGTCGCCCGCCAAGACCGAGGTGCTCCAGACCGTGTCCCTGGCGGCGGATGGGCTGCCCCCCGACACGACTGTAGCGCTCACCTGGCAGACGGTGGACGGCGGCTGGCAGATCGCCGACTACTACAAGTTCCTCGGCAAGCGCTTTCAAGCGGCGTCGCGCCCCTGGGGCGAGGCGCGCACCGATGCGAGCGGCCGCCTGGACATCACGCTGACGGTGCCCGAGGATTACGGCGGCGTGCACGAGATCGTGGCCAGCGTTGACGGCGTGCCCGTGGCGCGCGGGGCCACGGAGGTCGTGCAGAGCTTCGAGATCTCGGCCACCGCGGGCGCGATCGGCTCGCCGATCGCGATCACCGCGCGCGGGCTCGGCTGGCAGACGATGGAGAGCACCTGGGTGCTCACCTGGGACAACCACGAGGTAGGCTGGGTGTCGGCCGTGGATACGCGCGGCACGGCCGTCGCGCGGCTGCGGGCGGCTGGCCCGGTCGGCCCGCACTACCTGAAGCTGTGGTCGGGCTGGCAGGGGCAAGCGTACATCAACCACCAGCAGGCGCCGACCTGGTATCTGCCGCGCCCCGAGTGGACCTTCGTGACGACCGACGACCAGCCCGAGCTGGCTAGCTACGTGGAGCCGTACCCCGATCAACGGCAGTTCGCGTTGACGGCGCTGCATGGCGAGAGCGGAGCCAGCGTGACGCCGGCTCAGGGGCCGATCTTGACTGAGGCCACCGTCACGGCCCGCGGGCTGCCGCCGGACAGCGACGTCAGCATTGTGTGGGAGCGGCAGCTGGGCAATCGGGTCGAGGCGGCCGGCTTCAAGCCGGACCAGCTGACGCTGGGCGCGGCGCACGTGGACCGCGACGGCACGCTGCGCTACGCCTTCACGGTGCCCGACGACCTCGGCGGCGCGCACCCGATCCGCGTGCTGGCCGCCGACGGACGCGAGCTGGCGAGCGCGGCATTCGCCGTGGAAACGAGCCTGGTGAGCGTCACGCCGTCGGTCGTCGGGCGCGGCGAGACCTTCGCGATCCAGCTTAAGGGGGTTGGTTGGACCGAGTACGACAACATCCTCAACCTGACCTACGACAACGCTTACCTCGGCTACGCCTGCGGCTTCACTAGCCAGGGCGACGTGCTGGTCACTCTCACCGCCACCGGCGCGCCGGGAGTCCACACCATCGATTTCTATCCCGGCCTGTTCAAAGGCCCGCCCGACATGCCGCAGCAGCTTTATCGGCTACCCCAGCTCACCTACCTCGACGACCATCCCGGCAATCGCTTGCCAGCCGTGCGCGTGACGATCGAGGTGGTCGACGACTAAGCTGTCGTCCCAGGTTGGTGTGGACGTGTGGCTTCGCCCAACATCCACACCATGCCTGGCCAAGTGCTTCGCTAACGCAAGCTGCAACTGAAGGAGGGGATATGCGCGCAATTCTCGCTCTAGCGGCGTTGCTCGTGGCCAGCCTGCCCGGCGTGGCCGCGGCGGCACCCGCGGCCCAGGGCGCCGCGGGCAGCCCGGCGGCCGCGCCCAACACGCCGGCGACGCCGGCCGCCACGCCGCCGGTCCCCGTGGCGGCCGTCCCCGGCGGCGGCCTGCTGATCCAGTCCGACCTGGTCATCGGTGCGCCCGGCCCGTGCGTCCTGCAGAGTCGCTTCCATCCCGGCGACCGCGTGGTCTTCCGCGCCAAGGTCTACGATGCCCAGACCGGGCAGCTCGTGCCCAACGCGCAGGTAGCCGTGCGCCTCGAGGACGGCACCACGCTCAACATGATGTACGGCGCGCACCCGCCGCCGGACGTTGCGCCCGCGATGGACGAGTACTGGACCGCCGTCTGGGCGATCCGTCCGGACACGCCGATGGGCATCGTCCACTACACCATCGACGCGGCCGACGGCGCCCGCACGGGCCACTTCGAGCCCTTCAACAACATGACCTCGCTGCTCACCGTCGTCCCGGCCGAGAGCTAAGCCCGACCTGCCCCCGGCCCCCTCCCAACGCGGGAAGGGCGAGGACCGGCCCCCCCGGCCCCCTCCCAATGTGGGAAGGGGGAGCGCCGGCGGTTCGCGTAACCGGCGCCCCCCTTCCTTCGAAGGGACGGGGGGCCAGGGGGGTTAGGCCCACTACCTCCGCCGGCGATCCAGCTCTTCCCAGATGGCCGCGGGCGTCAGGCCGCTGGCGGCCAGCAGCACCAGCGAGTGGAACCAGAGATCGGCTACCTCCCAGGTGATCTCGCCGTGGTCGCCGTTCTTGGCCGCGATCACGACCTCGGTGGCCTCCTCACCGATCTTCTTCGCGATGCGGTCGACTCCGGCGTCGAGCAGCTTCGCCACGTACGAGCCCTCGGGCCGCAGGCGCTGCCGCTCCTGGATCACCGCGAAGAGCGTCTCTACGGCACGGCCGTCGAGCGGCGCCGCCGGTCCGGGGTCCGGAGCCTCGGCAGCGGCCAGCGCGGCCGTGGCTGGCTCCGCCGCCGGCGTCGGGCGCACGTCCGCCGCCTCCAGCTCGTTGAAGAAGCAGCTCACCGCGCCCGTGTGGCAGGTCGGCCCGGCCGGCTCCGCCTCCACGAGCAGCGTGTCGCCGTCGCAGTCGACGCGGATGGCCCGCACGTTCAGGTAGTGGCCCGACGTGGCGCCTTTGTGCCACAGTTCGCGGCGCGAGCGGCTCCAAAACCACGCCTGGCCGGTTTCCACCGTGCGCTGCACCGACTCGCGATTCATGTACCCGACCATCAGCACCTCGCGCGTCGTCGCGTCCTGCACCACGGCCGGAATCAGTCCATTCGCGTCGTATTTCAGCATCTGCGCTCCCGGGGCCTTACTGCCGAACCGGCACGCCCTGCTCGGCAAGAAAACGCTTCACGTCGGCGATGCGGTAGGTGCTGTAGTGGAAGATCGACGCGGCCAGCACCGCGTCCGCCCGGCCGGTGGTCACGGCCGCGAGCAGGTGCTCTGGCCGCCCCGCGCCGCCCGAGGCGATGACCGGCACGGGGACCGCCGCCGAGATCGCCGACGTCAGCGCTAGGTCGTAGCCATCCTGCGTGCCGTCCGCGTCCATGCTCGTCAGCAGGATCTCCCCCGCCCCTAGCTCCGTCACGCGCACGGCCCACTCCACGGCGTCGATGCCGGTCGGTCGTCGCCCGCCGTGGGTGTACACCTCCCAGCCGTCGCCCGCCGCGCGCCGCTTCGCGTCGATGGCGACGACGATACACTGGCTGCCGAAGGCATCGGCGCCCCGCGCGACGAGGCTCGGATCGGCCACGGCGGCCGAGTTCACGCCCGTCTTGTCGGCGCCCGCCCGCAGCATCCGGCGCATGTCCTCGACGGAGCGAATGCCGCCCCCGACCGTGAGCGGGATGAAGACGCGCTCGGCCGTCCGCTCCACCACGTCCACCATCGTCTCGCGCGCGTCGCTCGACGCGGTGATGTCCAGGAACACCAGCTCGTCGGCGCCCTCGGCGTTGTACAGCGCGGCCATCTCGACGGGGTCGCCCGCATCGCGCAGGTTCACGAAGCTGACGCCCTTCACCACGCGGCCGGCCGTCACGTCCAGGCAGGGGATGATCCGCTTGGTCAGCATAGTGTCTCACAGGGCCGGGCGGTCACTGCCGAGCCGCGCGTCGCCGTTCAGCACTCAGCACACCGTACGGCCGCCAGCGCCTCGTCCAGGCGCACCGCGCCGTCGTAGAGCGCTTTGCCGACGATGGCGCCCTCGGCGCCGAGCGCCCGGAGCCGCCGCAGGTGCTCGACGTGGGCCACGCCGCCGGAGGCGATGACGGGCACTCGGGCCGCCGCAACCACCGCCGCCAGGCTGGCGTAGTTCGGCTCCGTGAGCGTGCCGTCCCGCCCGATATCCGTGAAGATGACGCGCTGCACGCCCCAATCGGCCACCTGCGCCACCAGCGTGGTCGCCGCCACGCTGGACCCGCTCAGCCAGCCGCGCGTCGCCACCAGCCCGTCGCGCGCGTCCACGCCCAGCACCAGGCGCGGCCCCAGCGCGGCCGCCAGCTCCCGCGCCAGCGCGGGGTTCTCGATGGCCGCCGTGCCCACGATCACGCGCTCGGCCCCCGCCGCGAGTGCCGCCTCCGCGGCGGCGCGCGTGCGCAGGCCGCCGCCGAACTCCACGGGGATCGCCACGGCCGCCGCGATGGCGGCAAGCGTGGCCAGGTGTGCCGGCGCGCCCGCGCGGGCACCATCCAGGTCCACGACGTGCAGGCGCGGCGCGCCGCCGTCCGCCCACGCCCGCGCCACGGCCACCGGATCGTCGCCGTAGACCGTCTCGCGCGCGTAGTCGCCCTGGTACAGGCGCACGGGCCGGCCGCCGCGCAGGTCGATGGCGGGAATTACCTCGAAGTGTCGAGTCACGCAGTGATTATAGAGGACCGCCGGCCCGGCGCCGCCGCGCCGGCTAGCTGCCCGCCACCTGCCGCACGAACCCGCTCTGCTCTAGCTCGCGCAGCAGGTGGTCGTCGTAGAAGTCCTGCGGCGGGATGTCCTTCGCCTTCGGGTCGGTGTCCACGAGCGCGTACTGGACGACCGTCTCCATCGCCTCGCGCGTCGGGTAGGGCGGCATGTCGTAGCGCTTGCTGAAGATCTCCCACGTTTGCTCGGCCACGTCGCGGTCGTCGAGATTCGTGTACTTGGCGATCACGCTGGTGCCGCGCTCGCGGTCCGTCCGCAGCAAGTGGACGGCCTCGACGTAGGCTTTCAGGTACTTGCGGACTGTATCCGGATTGCTGGCGACGTAGCTCTTGGTGCTCACCGTCCCGCCAAACGGCCAGGGGATGCCCAGGTCGGCTAGATCGACGAGGATGTGCATGCCGGCCTTGAGCGCTTCCAGGTGGTTGGGCGGGCCGGAGATGGCGGCGCTGACCCGGCCGGCGACCAGCCCCGCGATCGTCTCGGGCACCCCGCCGGTTTGGAGCACCTGCACGTCCTGGTCGGGCTCCAGGCCGGCCTTCCGCAGCGCCAGCCGCATGAACGTGTCCGTCAACGTGCCTAGCCGCGTGACGCCTGCCGTCTTGCCCCGCAGGTCGTCCAGCCGCTGTATCTCTGGCCGCGCGAGGACGAACAGCACGGGCCGGTTCACGGCGCTCGTGATCCAGACGACCTCGCCGCCCTGCACGTACGCGCTCATCGACGCGGGCGCCGCTAGCTCGCCGAACCGAATCTCGCCGGAGAGCAGCGACTGAATCATCGTGGGTCCGCTGGCGATGTAGGTGATCTCGGCGTCCAGCCCGTACTTCTCGAAGAGGCCCGCCTCCTTCGCCATCCACGGCGCGGCGAAGCCGCCCGAGGGAGTCGCGTAGGCCACCCGCACGTGCTCCAGCGATGGCGGCGCGGTGGGCGCGGCGGTCGGCGCTTGGGCCGCGCCGACCGTGGGCGCCGACGGCGCATCGGCCCGCGGCGGCGCGGCGCCCGACGGCCCGCAGCCCGCCAGGACCAGGGCCACGATACCGAGCAGGGCAAGTCGCATGGCGATCCCCCCGTGTAACGGCGTCGCCGCCGGGCAGGCGTGTGCCGCGCCGGGACGTTACGCCATTATATCCAGGCCCCGGCCCGGCCGCCCGGCGCGTTGACGCGGCGGCGCGGGCATTGGACAATAAGGCTCGGCGGGACCGCGCTCGGGCGCCGATCTGCCCCGCCGGGAAGGACCACCGGATGATCGTCGATTGCCACACGCACTACCTGCCGACACCCCTATTGGAAGCGCTGCGTGCCGCTAAGGCGGGTACGCCGATGGGACCGTTCCTCGCGCACCCGCTCGACCGCCTCGACGAGCAGCTGCGGATCCTCGACGCCGAGGAGATCGACCGCGCCCTGCTCACCTACTCGATGCTGCTGGAGCCGGCTATCGCCGCGGCCGGCATGTCGCGGGCGGACGGCGTCCGGCTCGCCAACGACGCGATGGCCGCCGCCATTCGTCAGTTCCCCGACCGCTTCCTGGGCGCCGCGGCGGTCGACTCCGCGGCCGGCGCGGCGGCCATCCCGGAGCTCGACCGCGCGGTCGGCCAGCTCGGCATGCGGGCCGTCCACATGGTCACGAACTACGATGGCGTGTTTCTCGATTCGCCCACGTTCTGGCCGATCTACCGCCGTGCCGAGGAGCTGGGCGTGCCCGTGATGGTCCACCCCACGGGGCCGAAGGGCTGGTCGGCACTCCAGGCCAACATGGAGGCCGACTGGATCGCCGCCGAGCTAGGCTCGCCGCTCGACACGACGCTGTCGATTGCGCGCATGATCATGCGCGGCGTCTTCGACGAGTTCCGCCAGCTCCGCATCTGCTTCTGCCACCTGGGCGGCTTCATGCCCATGCTGGCCGGGCGGCTCGACACCAACTACGAGATGTACCGCACGGTCCTCGGGCCGGAGGGCGCCAACGCGCTCGGCGTCATGCGGCGGGCCAGCGACTACTTTGGGCGCTACTATGTGGACATCCACTCGATGGACACCCCGGCCATCGAGTGCGCGCTGAAGACCGTGGGGCCCGACCGGATCGTCTTTGGCTCGGACTTCCCGTACAACCCGCCCACCGTCGGTATTCGTTTTGCCAAGGAGCGGCTAGCCGCGCTCGACGCGCCCCAGGCCGTGAAGGACCGCATCGCGCGCGAGAATGCGCGGGTGCTACTGAAGCTCTGAGCCAGCTACAATGAGGTTATGATGCTAGCTCTTGAGCGTCTGCGCGTCTGGCGCCGCCGGCGCGGGCGCCGTGCGCGGGCCGCCACGCGCGCGTGCCGCCGCGCCGCCGCGAGCTGCGTCCTGCTCGGGGCGCTCGCCGCGGCCTGTGGCCCGTCCGCCGCGGCCGGCCCGCCGGCCCCCTCGCGGGTTGGCTACGAGCGGCTGCAACAGGCCTACGCTGTGTGGCAGCTGCTAGACCGCGCTCGGGAGACCACGGCGCAGCTCAAGACCTGGCGAGAACTCGATCCCGAGACGGGCAGCAGCTGGGACTACGCCATCCCGAATCGCAGCCATTACCGCTTCTTCGCCATGGACGGGCAGCTACATGAGGGCTACGAGAGCGACGAGACCGACTGCTGGCTGCGCGACGACGGCGCCTGGGACCGGCGGCCGATCGGCCGCCGGCCGCCGGTGGCCGCGGCGCTGGCCGACGACCTGTTTGGCGGCGCGGTGCGCATTGTCGCCGAGGATGTCACTGACCTCGACGGCGTGCCAGTACAGGTGGTGCGCTTCAGCCAGCGGGCCGGCGACCGCCGCTGGTCCACGCTGGCGCAGGACCGCGAGGTCCGGGTCTGGATCGCGGTCGACGACGCGCTGCCCCGCCGCGTGGAGGTCGCCACCCCCAGCTTCGCCGCCCCGGAGCGCTCCAGCGTCCGTGTGTTGAGCGACTTCGACGAGCCGCTCGACGTCGACTCGCCCTGCTCGTAGCGGCGCCGCGGCGGCCGGGCGCCGCGGCCGGAGCCCTGCGACTGCTCACCGCGGACCGGCGACAAGGAGGCGCCGTGCTCGTCGAGTGTGTGCCCAACTTCAGCGAGGGACGCGACCGGGCGACGATCGCCGCTCTGCAGGACGCGGTGCGGAGCGTCGACGGCGCCCGACTCCTCGACACGCACTCCGACGCCGATCACCACCGGACGGTGCTCACCTTCGCGGGTCCGCCGGGCGCCGTCGCCGAGGCGGCGTTTCGCGCGGTGCGCGAGGCAGCCGCGCGCATCGATCTGCGCGCCCACCGCGGCGTTCACCCGCGTATCGGCGCCGCGGACGTGGTGCCGTTCGTCCCGCTGGGTGATGCGCCCATGGCGCTCTGCGTGGAGCTAGCCGTCGCGCTCGGTGCGCGGCTCGGCAGCGAGCTGGGCCTGCCCGTCTACCTGTATGGCGAGGCCGCGCGCCGCCCCGAGCGCCGTGTGCTGGCGAACGTGCGGCGAGGCGAGTACGAGGCCCTGGTCGCCGCGATCGCCAGCGATCCTGCCCGCACGCCGGACTTCGGCCCGGCGGCGCTCGGTCCCGCCGGCGCTGTCGCCGTGGGCGCTCGCGGTCCGCTCATCGCCTTCAACGTGCTGCTCGGCACGCCTGATGCGGCCGTCGCCCGGGCCGTCGCCCGCGCCGTGCGCGCCTCCAGCGGCGGGCTGCCTGGCGTGCAGGCGCTCGGCGTGTCCTGCTCGCGCCCGGGCGCCGTGCAGGTTACCATGAACCTCACGATCCCCCGCCAGACCGGCCTCTGGGCCGCCTTCAGCGCCGTTCAGGCCGAGGCGGCCCGGCGCGGCGTCGCCGTGCTGGAGAGCGAGCTAGTGGGCCTGGTGCCCGCCGAGGTCGCCCTGGACGCCGCGGCGAAGGCGCTCGCCTTGCCTCGGCTCGGCCCGCGCCAGGTGCTCGAGCTAGCCTACGCCTGGCCCACGGGCGCATGGCCCGACGCGGTGGCGCCCCGCGACGCCGCGGGCGGCCCCGCGGGCCTCGAAACCGCCTGAGAGGAACCTGCTCATGGCCGACGCCACCGCTCCCCAGCCGGCGCCGACGCCCGACCCCGCCGTCGTGGACGCCGTGCGCCGGGTCTACGACGATCTGAAGACCCTGCTCGCCCGCGACGACCTGCCGCCCGGCTTGCGGCGCAACGCCGTGCAGGCGCTGTCCGCCGTCTGGATGATGATGGGCGACCTCGCCCTCGACTACGAGATGCTGTACGACCTCGGCGTCTGACGCTAGCGGTTCCCCGGCGGGGGCGGCGTGGCCGTCGGCGTCGGCGAATGCCAGGGGCGAGCGGTGGGGAACACCACCGGCGTCGTGGCCGGCGGCTGCCAGCGCCGCGCCGTCGGGCGAGGCGGTACGGGCGTCGCGGTCGAAGTGGCGCTTTGGGTGGGCGTGGCGGTCGGGGCCGCGGCCGCTGCCAGCAAGTAGTCGTACACCGCGCGTGTGAGCGCCGCCTCCGCCTCGACCACCGCGCCGTAGTCCCACGCGTCCTCGGCCAGCAAGGCGATGACGAACGGCGCGTCGGGCGCGTACACGATCCCCACGTCGTGGACGATCCCGCCCAGGTTCCCCGTCTTGTGGGCCACGCGCGTGCCGGGCGGCAGGTGCGCGGGTAGGCGGTCGTTCACCCGCTGCTCCAGGAGCAGGTCACGCATGGCCGCCGTGCTGCTGTCGCTCGGCTCGTGGCCGCGCGCGATCAGCTCGAGCAGCCGTAGCATGTCGCGCGGCGACGTCGAGAGCCGGTCCCCGCCGAGGTGCGTTTCCAGCAGGTCGAGATCCCGCGCCGTCGCGTTCAGGCTCGCCCAGCCCACGCGATCGGCCAGCATGTTCGCCGTCGCGTTGTCGCTGATAGCGATCATGCGCTCCAGCGCGTCCGCGATACTCACCGAGGCCCCGACCGGCAGGTCGAGCGTGCCCAGGTCCAGATCGGCGTAGTGCGGCGTGAGGACCAGCCGCTCGGCCAGGTCGAGCCGGCCCGCGTCCCGCTGCCGAAAGACCTCGTACATGACCGGCAGCTTGAACAGGCTGGCCGCGGGGAACTCGCGGTCCGCGTTCAACAGGGCGCCCTCGCCGCTGTCGAGCGCCTTCACGGCCACGCCGAACACACCCTGCACGCCGCCTAGGTGCTGCTCCACGAGGCCTGCCAGCCCGGGCGAGACGACGAGCGGCGGCTGGTCGGGCGCCGGCTCCGGCGCCACGTCCGCTGCCTGCATCGGCAGCCGATAGGCGCGTCGTAGCGGCTGCGTCGCTAGGGCGGCCGGGGTGGCCGCGAGCGCCAGCGGGCTCGCGGTGGGCGACTCGACCTCGGCGCCGCTGGGGGTGGGCGGCTCCGGTGGCGGCTCGTCCACCTCTTGCGCCGCCGCCACCCCGGCCACGAGCCCGCCGAGCATGCCGCCGGCGCGTGCGGCTGGGGCGATGGCCGCCGGCGGGGCGACCCCAGCAGTGGCGGCGGGCCCCGGAGCGTCCGCGCGAGCCGCCCCGCGTGGGGCTGGCGTCGGGGTCGGCGCCGCGCAGCCCGCGGCAAGCGCGACGGCGAGCGCCACGCTCAGCGCCTGGCCGCGCATCGCCACTCTCGTTAGTCCGCCCACCGTGCTTCCGGTCCCCGCACCGCCCGCCGCGTCCAGCCCACGCCGAGCATGGCACCCTTGGGGCGCCGTGTCAATGGGGCTGAGCCGCCACCGCCGCGGTCCGTGACGCGACGGCGACGCGCGCCGTCGCCCCGGGACGCGGCTTTGCCCGCCATAGCCCGCGTCAGGCGCGGTACAGCGCCTCGACGAACCCGCTCGCTTCGAGCCGTTGCAGCACCGTCTGGTCGAGCAGCTGATTCGGGTCGAGGCTTGCCGCCCGCGGGTCGGCGGCGGCCGCGAGCAGCGGGGCCAGGTCGTCGGCCGAGAGGTACGGTATCCGTTCGAAATGGGGTGTTTCGCCGCTGGCGGGCGCCGATAATCCTTCGCGGGCCAGCGCCGCCGCCGTGGTGTCGGGCTGCGTCTCCACGCTGTGGATCCCCTCCAGCACACCGCGCAGGAAGCGCTCCATGATCGGCTCGCGGCTCGTGGCCAGCGGCCGCAGGGTGACGACCGCGAGATCCGGCTGCCCGCCCAGGACGACGACGTCGATGCCGTTCGCGGCCCGAGCGACCAGCGTCGCGTCGAGCGGGGTCAGAAAGATCTGCGCCGCCGAGGCCAAGAGGTAAGTGTACGCGGTGTCCGCGTCTGGCAGCGCCTGTAGCTCCACGTTCAACCCGTTGCGCGTAAACGCGCCCTCATCCCGCGCTACCCAGTACGGTAGCAGAGCCGCGGTCTTGCCGACGTAGACGACTTGCAGCGGTTCCAGCGGGGGCGCGACCTGGCGCGGCGGGTCCGCGGCCGCGGGCGCGGGCGTCGCGGCCGGGCGGCAGGCCAGTGCCGTCAGGGCGAGCAAGAGCCAGGCTGCGAGCGCGCGCTGCCCGCTACGGACGCTCACTGCGACGCCTCCGCGCCCGCGGGCTCTGGTGGCCCGGCCCTGCCCAGCAGCGCGGCCTTCTCCGTCGCCGTCAACTCGTAGCTCGCCAGAGCCGCGTCGGGGTGGGTGCGTAATAGCTCCCGAAACGCCTCGTCCCGCAGCGCGCGGTGCATGACTCGCTCGACCTCCTGAATCGCCATCGTCCCTCCGTGCCCGGTCCGCGCCGGGCTGGCCTTATAGCCTACCGCCCGGCGGCAGTATCGCGCCAGGCGCCGGGGAGTGGCACGGAACCTGCGATAGCCTAGTAGCTGCCTGCTGATCTCGAAAGGAGCGCCCGATGGCCGCGGACTCTGCCCCGCCTGCCGCGTCGTGTCCCCCCCATCACTGGCTCATCGAGCGCGACGACATGGGCCGTGACCGCTGGGCCTGCCAGAAGTGCGGCCTCGTCCGCGCCGACGGAGGGGGCCGCGCCGATACGCGCCGCCTCTCAAATGTCTGTACTTGGAGCCGCGACGAGGTCGTCCTGCTCGACGTCGATCCCGAGTAGTCGTCCCTGGTCGCGTCCCCAATCCATCGCTGTCCAGTGGCTCTCGGATCACTGTCTATCCGCCTCCCGCCCGCAGTCGTTCCCTCCTTCGCGACCGCTGCGCCCCGCCACCTCAGCCCACGGCCCTGCCTCCTGCGGCGAGCGGCGCCGCGGGGCTTGACACCTCGCGACGCGCCGCCTATCGTGGCCGCGTAACGCATCAAGCCGGCGCGGGCCGCCACCGGGCCGGCCCGCGCCGGCTCACCGTGTGGAGGAGGAGGGCACATGCTGCTTATTCGTATCGGGCCTCGCACCCTGGCGGGTCTCGGCATGGCGCTAGCGCTGCTGGTCGGCATCGCGGCCGGGTCGCTGCGCCCCGTATCGCTCGTCGCGGCCGACCGCATGGCGCCCCCGGCCAGCGCGCTCCCGGCGCCGGTCGCGCAAGCCAGCCCGCGCATCAGCCTGGAGATGGCCGAGCGGATGCTCCAGGGCGCCATCGCCTACGCCCGCGAGCACGACTATCCGAGCAGCTTCGTCGTGCTCGACGCGGGCGGCCACCTGCTCGCCTCGGCGCGCATGGACGGCGCCGCGCTGTACACCATCGAGTTTGCGCGCGGCAAAGCGTATGGCTCCGCCGTCTCCGGGCGCTCCAGCGCCGCGCTGGGCGACTCCTACCAGAACAACCCTGCTCTCTGGGGCGGCGCCGTGTCGCTCGGCTACCAGGGCCCCCTGCTGCCGTCCCGCGGCGCGCTGCCCGTGATGGTGGACGGCGTGCTCGTCGGCGCGATGGGCGGCAGCGGCGGCCCGTCGCAGGAAGACGAGAACGCCGTGGCGGCCGGGCTGGCCGCCGCCGGCTTGCAGTAGACTGGATACGGTGCCCGGACGCCCGCCCCGCCTCGGCCGGGCGTTCGGAGTCCGCGTTCGAGGATGCGCGTGGCGGAGCGGCAAGACGAGAGCCTGGCGCCCGTGCCCGGCACCGAGTGGTGCTTCGGCTGCGGGCCAGAGAACCCCCTCGGGCTGCACCCCCGGTTTCGCGCCGAGGGCACGATGCTGGTCGGCGAGTTTCGCGGGCGGCGCGAGCATCAGGGCTTTGGCGGCCTCGTGCAGGGGGGCGTGCTCACCGCGATGCTGGACGAGGTCATGGCCCACGCCGTCTGGGCAGAGGGCGTCTTCGCGGTCACCGGCCGCCTCGAGACGTTCTTCCGCAAGCCCGTGCCCATCGAGACGCCGCTGCGCGCGGAGGGCGAGGTGGTGGGGCGCCGCCCGCGTGTCTACGAGACGCGGGCCCGGCTGCTGCTGCCGGATGGCACCGTGGCCGTCGAGGGCACGGGCACGTTCGTGGAGCTGCCCGAGGGCCGCTTCGGCACCGCGCCGGCGCGCTGAGCGCGGCTCACCCCGGGTGCCGCCGCCGCGCGTAGTTCACCAGGATCCACGCGCCCACGGCGATGTAGGCCATGCTGCCAGCGGCCAGCACCGGCGAACGGCTGCCGGTCCAGGCTGCCACGAGCAGCAACGGCCCCATCAGGATGAGCACCAGCCCCAGGCAGCTCATGGGCCTCCAGCGTCCGCTCCCAGCATAGCAGACGCCAGGCGACCCCGGCGCTCGCGCCCCCTACGGCTGGTAAGGCCCAAGCTGCTGGACAGCGTAGTCCGCGAACTGGTTGTCGATCACCTTCGACAAATCGACCTTCGTCGGCACGTAGCCGTGGTCGAAGAACCAATCTTGCGCCGCCGCGATCGTGTCCGCGCGCACGCGGCCGTCCGGATCGCTCGACGGCCAGGGCATCGTGTCATACACCGCGCGGTCCTTCAGCGGCGTGTACTTCTGGAAGTAGCCGATGATCTCCTCGCGGTCGCGGCCTTTCGTGCGCGCGTCGTTGTAGTCCCGCAGCCCCCGCACGTACGCCTTCGCATAGCGCTTCGCGGCCTCGTTCTGATTCTCGCTGAACGCCTGCGAGTACATCACCGCCGCGATCTCGTCGTAGGGCACCGCTTCCGACCAGGGCTTCCAGCGTGCAGAGTAGCCGTCGGTCACGCCGAGCGCGGCGTACGGCTCGATCGACACCCCGCCGTCGATGTTGTGGTTGCCCATCGCTACGTTCATGTCGGGGTAGGGCATCGTGACGGTCTCGACGTCGTCAAGCGTTAGGCCGCCCCAGCCCAGTACGTTCGACAGGACGATCTCCGTGTTGTGTCCCTTCGAGGTGATCGCCAGGCGCAGGCCGCGCAGGTCGGCCGGCTCGCGCACGCGCCCGCTGTCGATCAGGTCCTTGCGCATCATCAGCCCGCCCGCCTCGTTGCCCGGGAAGCCCGTCCACTGGTCGAGGACGATCCGCACGGGGATCCCCTGGGCAATCGCGTTGAAGAGGCCCGACGCGGTGCCGCCCGAGAGCAGATCGACCTGCCCCGCCGCCAGCGACGGCAGCAGCTGCGCGGACGTGTCGGACGGCACGTCCTCCACGCGGATGCCCTCCTCCTCGAAGTAGCCGCGCTCCATCGCGATATAGCGGCCGCCATTCGAGATGCTCGGCGTCGTGGCCGCGCGCACCGTCACCGGCGGCGACAGCGGGCTGGGCCGCGCGGCCGCGGGCGCCGCGCTCCCGGCGGCCCCGCCGGGGCTGCTCCCCGCTGCTGTCCCATTGCCCCCCGTGCTGCCGGCGCTCGCCGCCCCGCCGGGCGCGCTCGCCGCGCTGCTCCCAGCGGCCGCTGGCGCGCTGGCCGACCCGCCGGCCGCTGGCCCCGCTGCCTGTGGCGCGCAGCCCCCGACGAGCAGGCCCGCCGCCAGGACGGCCGGCCCCACGCGATGCACGAATCGCATCATCGGCTCCTCCGTGCGCTTGCCCGTCTCCACCCGGGCAGGGCTCCCCGCGATGCTCTGCCACGCGTCCGCGAGGGCCTAGGGCTGGTAAGGCCCGAGCTGTTGGACGGCGTAGTCCGCGAACTGATTGTCGATCACCTTCGTCAGGTCCACCTTGGTCGGCACGTAGCCGTTCTCGGCGAACCAGTCTTGCGCGGCGGCGATCGTCTCCGGGTTGACGCGGCCGTCCGGGCTGTTCGACGGCCAGGGCATCTGGTCGTAGATCGCCCGGTCCTTCAGCGGCGTGTTCTTGATCAAGATCGCGATCACCTCGTCGCGATCGATGCCCTTCGTCCGCGCGTCGTTGTACGCGCGCAGCCCCCGCACGTACGCCTTCGCGTAGCGGCGGGCCACGTCGTTTCGGCCGTCGGCGAAGGCCTCAGAGTACATCTGCATCGCCGGGTTGTCGTTGGGAATCAGCTCCGGCCAGGCCTTGAACCGCGCGGCGAAGCCCTGGGCCACGGCCGTGGCCGCGTACGGCTCGATAGTCACTGCCGCATCCACCGCCTTGTTGCCCAGCGCCAGGGTCATGTCGGGATACGACAGCTCGGTGGTCTCCACGTCCGCGAGCGTCAGCCCGCCTTTCGCCAGCCCCATGGCAAGGCCGTACTGCGTCGCTTGCCCTTTTGACGTAATGGCGATGTTCAGGCCGCGTAGGTCGGCGAAGTCGCGGACGCGCCCACTGTCAATGAGGTCCTTGCGGACGATGATGCCCCCGGCGCCGTTGCCCGGGTACGCCGTCCACTGGTCCAGCACGATCCGCACCGGGATCCCCTGGGCAATCGCGTTGAACAACCCCGCCGCGACGCCGCCCGCCCCGATCTCGATCTGCCCGGCCGCGAGCGAGGGCAGCATCTTGGCCGACGTGTCCGAGCTGACGTCCTCCAGCTGGATGCCCTCCTCGGCGAAGTACCCGCGCTCCTCGGCGATGTAGCGGCCCCCGTTCGAGATGCTGGGCGTCGTGGCGATTTGAATCGTCGTCAGCTCGGCGGGCGCGGTCGGCGCCGCCGTCGGTGCGGCGCTGGCTGAGGCCGCGGCCGCGCCGGCGGTCGGCGCGGTGGACGCCGCGGGCTGAGAGGGCGCGGACGCGCCACCCGTGCAGGCCACGAGCGCGAGCGTGACGGTCACGACGAGGCGGGCGCAAAGCGGCCGGCACATGGCAGTCTCCTCGCGCGGGGCGGGCCTGCAACCGAGCAATGGCGCGGCACGGCGGCCCGCACGCTTGCGCCGAGTCTACTACGCGCTGGCGCCGCGGTTCAATCCCGCCGCGGGCTCCCGCTTCCGCGACCCCGCGTGAGCAGGCCTCGGCCACCGGGCAAGACTGCACCCTCGCGCCCACGGCTACGACGCGCGGCCATCGCTCAGCTCAGCTTGCGTAGCCCCTCGCGCGGCCAGGTCAGCGCCAGCAGCAGGACCAGCAGCCCGCTCGCGCTGAGGGCGATGGCGAGCGGCGCGCCGAGCATCTCGGCGACCACGCCCGCCGGCAGCGCCCCGAGCGGGCTCATCCCCTGCGTACACGCCATCCAGAAGCCCATCACCCGCCCCCGCAGCTCCTCCGACACGGTCTGCTGGACCAACGTGTTGCCGAGCGTGAGCGTGGCGGTGCCGGCCGCGCCCACGACGACCAGCACGGGGAGCGCCAGCCCGTACAGCGGGCACAGCGCGAAGGCGAACAGGCCCAGGCAGAGGGCCAGCCCGGCGCCGAGAAACAGGCGCCCCTTGCGGGGCACCTGCCCGGCGACGGCCAGCGCCAGCGCCGCCGCGATCGTGCCGGCGGCCGGCATCGTCAGCAGCAGGCCCAGCCCCTCGGGGCCGACGCCATAGACGTCGCGCGCGAACACGGGCATGAGCTGCGTGTACGACAGGCCGAGAAAGCAGACCCCCGCGGCGGCGAGCAGCAGCGCCCGCACGCTGGCATGTCCCCACGCGTAGCGCGCCCCTTCCCGCACCCCCTCCCAGGCCGATCGCCCCGCCCGCCGCTCCGGGGCCGGCGCCAGGCGGATGCCCCACAGCAAGGCCAGGTTCAGGACGTCGCTCACCACGTTCAGGTAGAAGTTGCCCGGCTCGCCCCAGCCGGCCAGCACCACGCCCGCGACAGCCGGCCCCACCACGGCGGCGCCCTGCCAGAGGATCGAGTTTAGCGCGATCGCCGACAGCAGGGCCGACCGCGGCACCAGGCCCGGCATGAACGCCTGGCGAGCGGGCGTGCTCAGCCCGCGGATCGTGGCGCCCGCCAGCGTGTACACGTAGACGTGCCAGACTTGCACGTGCCCCGTGCCGACGAGCAGCGCGATGGTCGTGTCTGGCACGAGCTGTGCCGCCTGCGCGGCCAGCACCATGCGGAAGCGGTCGACGCGGTCGGCGACGACGCCGCCGACGAGGGATAGCGTGATTAGCGGCAGCGCGGTGAGCGCCCCGGTCAGGCCCAGCGAGGCGGGCGAGTCGGTGAGCGCCAGCACCAGCCAGCCCGTGGCGACGATCTGCATCCACGAGCCGACGTTGCCGAGGAGCTGGCCGATCCAGTAGAGCCGGTAGTTGCGGTAGGCGAAAGCGGCGAAGCGCGGGCGCGCGGTGGAAGCGGCGGGACTGGCGCTCGGGGCCATCCCGCTCATGCTGCGCTCCTGTCCCGCCGGGCCGTCGGCGCCGCTGCTGCCCGGGCGAGCGCCGCGCCCCGGCCGCGGCGGCTCCGCCCGGCCCCAGTGTAGCACGATGGACGCTAGAGGCCGCCCGCTCGAGCGTCGAGCGGGCGGCCTCGCCGAAGCATCCGGCGAAAGCTGGGAGGTAGGTCTGGCTGAGCCAGACCTACCTCCCAGCTTTCGACACCGGCTTAGAGCTTGCGCACGGCGGCTAGGACCTGGTCGGTATGGCCGTCAACCTTCACGTCGGGGAAGATGTCGCGGATCTTGCCTTCTTTGTCCACGACGTACGTGGTCCGCTTGGCCGTGCCGCGCTCGCTCTTGATGCCCAGCTCATCGACCAGGCGGCCGCCCTGATCGGAGAGCAGCGGGAAGCCGCTGCCGCAGGCGACCGCGTGCTTCTGGTTCGCGCTGGGGTCGTCCACGCTGACCCCAATAATCTGCGTGTCGAGCCGGTCGAACTCGCCGGCGCGCCGACCGAAGTCGGTGGTCTCCATCGTTCAGCCAGGCGTGTTCGCCTTCGGGTAGAAGAACACCACCAGGTTCTTCTTGCCGCGGAAGCTGCCGAGATCGAGCGTGCCGCCCTCTTGCGTGGGGGCGGTGAACGCGGGGAACGGGTCGCCTACCTGGACCGCCATCGCGTTACCTCCGCTACGGGTGCTGGGGCGCCGCCGCGCCGTCAACGGGGAGTATAGCGCACCCTAAGCCCGCGCACCGGGCTCGGGCGGGCGTTTGACGTAATTTAATGTCCCCCAAACCCCGGCCGGATGCTTAACGCTGCGGGTAGGCCGGCGCCAGCACCTGGATGCCCTCGGTCCGCTCGATGTGCCGCGCCAGCAGGAACTTGTTCTCCACCGCCTGCACGTCGATGCCCTTCAGCCCCGGCTGCACGCCCGGCTCCACTCGCGCCGCGACGAACGACAGCTCGTTGCGCGCGAACGCCGCCGCCACCTCGCGCCGGAAGTCCTCCACGCTGTCCACCCACACCGCATGCGGCACCCCGGCGCCCTTCGCGATGGCGACCAAGTCGGCGTTCGCGCTGTTCGCGTTGCGCCCGCCGCCCGACGCCTCGTACACGCCGTTCACGAACACGCAGTGGATCAGGTTCGGGGGCCGCTGCCAGCCGAGCGTCGGCAGCGACGACAGGTTCAGCAGCAGCGCGCCGTCGCCGTCCAGCACCAGCACCTTGCGTTGCGGCAAGGTCAGCGCCAGCCCCAGCCCGATCGACGAGCATAGCCCCAGCGTGCGCACGCGCAGGTTCGCGTCGCTCGGCCGCACGTTCGACCATTCGAGCGTGACCCCGCCCGCGCTGCTCACGCTAATCGCGTCGCCCGCCACGTCCGCGATCGCCTTCAGACAGTCGTAGCGCTTCACGGCCTCCCCCTATACCGCGAGCACGGGCCGCGTCAGCAGCACGGCCACCGGCCGCATCGAGTCGGACGCCGTCACCTGCGCGCCGGTGATCGTCGGCACCACCTCGTGCGCCTCGCGCGGCACCCAGTAGCGAATGTTTAGCGCCTGCAGCACCGGCTCCGTGTACTGACCGACGGTGGGGAAGAAGCGGTCGCCGATGTCGCCCGCGTAGTAGATGAGCAGCACCATCGGGATCTCGTACATGATGGCCGTGCTCACCAGCGCGTTCGTGGCGACGAACAGGCCGCCGTTCTGGATCAGCATCGCGGCGCGGCGCCCGCCGTAGAAGGCGCCCGTGCAGATGCCCACGCCCTCTTCCTCGCGGCACACCGTCACGGTGGTGAAGTACGGATCGTTCTCCAGCAGCTCGTGCAGCCGCGCCAGCTTCAGGTCGGGCAGCACCACCAGGAAGTCGATGCCCGCCTGCTTGAGCGCGTCCACGATCAGCTCCGGTCCCGCGACCGGCGCGCTGTCGGCGGGGGCGGTGCTCGTCGAAACCATGTCGTTCACCTCCGTTGCGTTCAGGCGTGCCGCGCGTGCAGCCGGCGTCCACCGGCGGCGCGCGCCGGTCGCGGCGCCTATCTGGCCGGCGCCGTCTGTTCGAGGCGGTAGAACGCCACCGCATTGCCGCCCGCCACGCGCGCCTTGTCGGCCGCGTCGAGCGGCAGCGCCCGCACGTGCGCCACGGCGTCCGCCATCACGCGCGGGTCCCAGCTCGCCGGGTAGTCGCTGCCCAGCGCCACGCGCTGCACGCCCAGGTTCGCCACCGCGCACGCGATCTCGCTCGGGCCGTACCAGAACGACGGCGCGGTGTCGAACAGCAGCTGGTCCATCAGGCGCTGGTACGGCACCTCGGGCGCCTCGTTGATCAGCGCGCGCGGGCTGTGGAAAAAGCGCTTCATGTTCACGAAGAAGGCGCCGCCCAGGTGCGGCATGACCATCCGCAGGCCGGGGATGTCGGCCAGCAGCCCGCTGTAGAGCAGGCGGACCGTCACCAGGCAGTGGTCGAGCGAGCGTCCGAGCGTCCGCGCCAGGTCGTACTGCGCCAGGCTCCGCGTGTCCGGCGGCGCCCCCGCCGCGTGGACGTAGACCGGCATGTCCAGCTCGGCTGCCTTGCGCAGGAACGGGTGGTATTCGGCCTCGTCCGGGTAGCGGCCCTGGAAGTTCGTCGTGATGCAGACGCCACGCAGCCCCAGCTCGCGCCCCGCGCGCTCCAGCTCCTCCAGCGCGCCCGCCTCGCCGAACGGCGGCACGTGCGCCATCGGCATGAAGCGGTCAGGATACTGCCGCTGCAAGTCGGCCGAGGCGTCGTTCATCAGCCGCGCCGCCCGCAGCGTCATCCACGACGGGAAGCACGACGACGACAGCAGCGCCAGGTCCACGCCCGCGGCGTCCATGTCGCGCAGCTGCACGGCCGGCTCGCAGTAGTGCTCCGGCTCGATCGTCATCACCTGCACGCCGTCGGGCTGGTAGATGCGGCAGAGCCCACTGTCCAGCCGCTGCACGCGGTAGCTCTCCGGGACGTACTCCTCGAGCCGCTCCACGAGCGGGCGGGGCATCCAGTGGTGGTGGGCGTCGACCACCGGCCCGCCGAGGCCGGCGTCCTGTTGCGGGGTCGAGTCCGGGTGCGCCAAGAGCGCCCTCCTTGCGCCCGCCGCCGCGGGCCGGGGAATGCGGTCGCGCCGATTCTAAACCCCGCCTGCCGCCCGCGCAACAACCGCGAGCCCTGCGAGTAGGGCCGCCCACTCCCGGCGCCGCCTGGCCCCTGTCGGCTATCGGCCTGCTGATCGCTGACGACTGATGGCTACTCCGGCACGCGCCCGATCTCGTCCAGCACCTCGTTCACCAGGTCGGTGGCCCAGAGCGAGGCGAACTGCGCATCGGTCACCGGCTCGGGGATCAGCCCCTGGTCGCGGAAGAACTGGTAGCAGTACATCATGGCGTCCTTGTTGGGGAGGCCGTTCGGGTTCAGGCCGGGCAGCCCCATCTCGTGGACCGTCGCCGCGTCGATCTTGGTGTGCTCGGCGATCAGCTCGTCGATGCGCGCCCGCGTGATCGGGCTCGGCCGCCCGGCCACGGCGTCGATGTAGGCCCGGCTCGCCAGAATGTAGGCGGCGGCGAAGCCCTTCGCGGCCGGGCGGTTGGCGATGAACGACGGCGCGAAGCCCAGCGTCGAGATCTGGAAGTTCGGATACATCTGGTCGATGCCCATCACCCGCACCGCCGAGCCTTGCTGCACCGCGCGCGTCAGAAACGGCTCGGTGATCATCGCCCCGTCGATCGCGCCGTTCGCCAGCGCGGGCACCATGTCCGGGAAGTTCAGGGGCTGGATGACCAGCTCGTCGAGCGACGCGCCCGCCCGCTGCATGCCCGCGGACAGGGCGCAGGCGCTCGTCGTCCCCTTGCCCGGCGGCGTGAAGCCGATGTTCAGTCCTTTCAGGTCGCTCAGCGTGTGGCCGCGGCCCGCGTCGTACACCTCCTTGCGGATGGCGAGCGCCTGATCGCCCTGCCCGGGCGGGAAGCTGCCCTTGTCGAGCACCGACTTGATCGGCACGCCCCGCGCGATCGCGTTGAACCCGGCGGGGTTCGCGGCCAGCGAGCCGACCTCCAGCTGGTCGGTGGCCAGCGCGGGGATCATCTCGGAGGCGCTGCTGAACGGCACCAGCTCGAAGTCGATGCCGTGCTGCTGGAAGTACCCAAGGTCGTCGGCGACGAACAGCGCCACGTCGCCCGCCACGAGCTGCGACCCGAACCGGGCGTGCGTCAGGTTCGCGGGCGCGGTGGCCGCGGCGGTCGGCGCCGCCGGCAGCTGCGCGGCTGGAGCGGACCCAGCGGCCGCCGGGGGTGCCGCGGGCACCGCCGCGGAGCCGCCCGGCGCACTGGCGCCGCTCCCGCAGGCACTCAGCGCCAGCGCTCCGCCCACGAGCAGCCAGCGGAACACGCTTGAACCACGCATCGGGCCACCTCCAGGCGGACAGTCGTAGCAAATTGCGTGCTCGGATGATAGGCGGTCGCTTCCACCGCTCGCAATTCGTTCCGAGCGCCTGGCCAGACGGCCGCGTCGCGCCAGTCGGCCACGAGCCGGGTTTCCGGCACGTTTACTCGCGGCAACCTGGTCGGCCTGGCCGCTCCACCGCCCGCGTGCGCGCCGAAACGGACGAAGGGACGCGCCGCGGCAGCGAGCGGACGCCCACGTTCGAGGTGAGCGGGGAAAGCGTGGCTGACGCCGCGCCGGAGCCGCTTGGCGCGGCCATCGAGCGCGCCAAGAGCCGCGCGCGTGGCTGAGCACTGCCCGTGGAGCAAGACCGGCTGACACCTGACAGCCGGTGGCGCTGGCTCAGCGCGCGGCGCCGCCGGCCGGCCGCAGCCCGTCGAACAGCTCGGCCACGCCGACTCGCCATTCCTCCGCGTGGCACGCCAAGCTGCCGGCCGCTACACTGAGGTCGGGAGGTGTTGCGCGGTGCCGACCAAGGAACAGATGCTCAAGGCGATCGCCGATCTACCTGCCGATGCGACGGTCGAAGACGCGATGGAACGGCTTTACCTGCTCGAGAAAGTCGAACGGGGGATCGCTCAGGCAGACGCGGGGCAGGCGGTATCTCAAGAGGAAGCGCGCCGCCGCATGGCCCGGTGGCTCGCGTAACCTGGACCGACCAGGCGCTGGACGATCTCGACTCCATCTGCCTGTTTATTGCTCGCGACGCTCCCCGCTACGCCGAGCTATTCGCTGGCCGCGTGTTTCGGGCAACGGAGTGGCTGGCGCAGTTCCCACAATCTGGTCGCGTCGTCCCGGAACTCGGGCGCAGCGACATCCGTGAAGTCGTCGTTCAGAACTATCGGGTGATCTATCGCCTTCTGCCCGACGAGGTGCAGAGTCTGACCGTCCATCACGGCGCACGACTGCTCCGCGACCCCGAGCGCCCGTAGACCGCCCCGGTGTCGAGGAGTGACGGTTGCAACGATGTTTCGCCGGCACTCCGCGCAGAAGGTTTGCAGGATACGAGACGCCGCGGCCCAGCTCGCGCAGCCGCGCTAAATCGATTCCGGCAACCGCTCCAAAGCTGCACCCGGCTAACGGCCGAGAGCAGCGGGCGCCGGCTCAGCGCGCGGCGCCGCTCGGGGGGCGCAACGCGTTGAACAGGTCGGCCACGCCGATTCGTAGATCGGGGACGACTGCGCCAAAATCGATCTCGCCGCTAAGGTCAAGGGTGATGGGGGCCGCGCCCGGGCGAAAGATGCGGACCGGCTTGGCTCGCGGGCGCGGATCGATCAGCACGGCGAGCCGAACGCCGTGCGCGACGTACCATTGGCACCGCCGGGCCAGAGCCGGCGCGCTCTCGCCCGGCGAGACAATCTCGATCGCGACGTCGGGTGGTGTGCGGCATTCGTCCGCTAGCTCCCCTGACTCGTCGAGCGGCAAGCGGTCCCAGGCAAACACGGCGATGTCGGGCACGTGCGAGGCACCGGCAAATGTGGTGCGCAGCTCCGGCAGAGCCATCGCCAACCTGCGAGATTCGGCAAACACCGCGAAGCGCGTGACCAAGATGCCCCGCAGGCGGCTGTGCTTCGGCCTGGGCGCCACCTTCTGACTCACTCCCCCGTCGCTGTGATACTCCAGGGCGGGTTTGGTCTCTGGCAGCGTCAGGAACTCCGCGAGGGTGAGATGCTGCCGCGCGATCGCCATGCCCTACGTCCTCCGCCTAGCCCGGTCACAGCATAGCCCAGCCTCGATCGTGTGACAACGCTGCGTTACTCGCGCCGCACCTGCACGATGATCTCCGTCTCCACCGGGATGTCGTCGTTCAGCTCCGCCGCGCCCAGCGCCAGCCGCGTGTGCTTGCCGCGCTCGCCGTATAGCTCCACCAGCAGGTCCGACTCGCCGTTCGCCACCAGGGGCTGCTTGTTGAAGCCCGGCGCGCTGTTCACGTGCGCCACCACCTTCACGATGCGCTCGACCCGGTCCAAATCGCCCAGCGCGGCCTTGATCGCCGCCAGGTGGTTCAGCGCGCACAGCCGCGCCGCGTCGTACGCCTGCTCGACCGTCAGATCGCTGCCCACCTTGCCGCGATACTTCAGCACGCCGTTCATGCGGTTCGACACGCCGCCGACGAACAGTAGGTCGCCTACTTGTACGGTCCCCACGTAATTCGCCACCGGCTTCGGCGGGTCGGGCAGCTCCAGCCCCAGCGCCGCCAGCTTCCGCTCGATCTCCATCGCTCCACCCCTCTCCTGCCGCGTCGCGCGCAACTGCGCCAGCCCTCGCGTGCGGCGCCCCAGTCTAGCCCAGCCCCCACCGCGCGGCCAACCGGACGGACCTACCCCCGGCCCCCCTCCCCATGCGGGAAGGGGAAGGAGGACAGCGCCCGGCTGGCTCCCCCCTTCCTTCCCAGGGAAGGGGGGCCGGGGGGGTTAGGTCCTTCCCTGCTATCATGAGCCGTACCATGAGGTGCCCGAGCCGCCGAAAGGATCGCGCCGCGATGATCTACGACGTCGAGTTCAACTCCTCCACCCAGTACCCCGCGCCCAGCGTCGTCGAGCTGGCCCAGCTGGCCGAGGCGCGCGGCTTTGCCGCCTTCTGGGAGGGCGAAGCGAACAACATGGACCCGATGGTGCTCCTCTCGGCCATCGCCGCGCGCACCCGCACCCTCCAGCTCGGCACCGCCATCTACCACGTCTTCGGCCGCAGCCCGGTGACCCTCGGCATCCAGGCCGCCACGCTCAACGACCTGTCCGGCGGCCGCTTCCTGCTCGGGCTCGGGCCGTCCAACCCCCGCATCGCCTCGTGGCATGGCGCCGCCTTCGACCGTCCGCTCCGCCGCATCCGTGAGTACGTCGCGGTCGTGCAGGCCGTCGAGCGCGGCGAGAAGGTCGAGTACCACGGCGAGACCTACGCGGCCAACGGCTTCAAGCTCTCCTGGCGGCCGCGCTACCCCGCCAGCCCGCTCTACCTGGCGGCGCTCGGCCCGCAGATGCTGCGCCTCGCCGGCCAGCTAGCGCGCGGCGTCATCGTCAACATGGCCGACCCGCCGCAGCTCCGCAAGCTCATCGCCGGCATTCGCGCGGGCGCTGATGCCGCCGGCCGCGACCCCGCCGCGGTAGAGATCGTCGCCAAGGTGCGCTGCGCCCTGAACGCCGATCGCGAGGCGGCCCAGGTGCCGCTCCGCAAGGTTCTTACGTTCTACAGCCTGGCCGACTTCTATCGTCGTATGCTCGCCGACATGGGCTGGGGGCCGGAGATCGAGGCCATCTACGCCGCCTACCGCGAGGGCGGCTTCAACGCCGGCATGGCGCAAGTCACCGACCGCATGCTGGCCGAGCTACCGATGGTCGCCGCCACGTCGGTGGACGAGATCCGCGACCGCGTGCAGCCCTACGTCGAGGCTGGCGCCACGCGCATCATCATGGCGCCCGTGCCTTGCACCGCCGACGTGGTGCCCGAGATCAAGGCGTTCGTGGAAGCGTGGTAGGCGCGGCGATGAGCGGCGTCGGGCGCCTCCCCGGCCCCGGCCGCTGGCCGCTCGCCGTGCGCGCCGGCCAGCTCCTCTTCCTGTCGGCCCAGCTCCCCGTCGATCCGCACACGGGGCGCCCGATCGAGGGCTACGACGACCTCCCGCCCGCCGGCCGCTGGCCGCAAACGGGCAGCCTCCTCGTCGACGCGCTCGAAGAGCGCATGGCGGCCCAGGTCTGGTGGCTGTACGACCGCATCGGCGCCGCGCTGACGCAGCTTGGCTCGTCGCCCGGCGCGATCCTGCTGCTCGGCGGCTGGGTGACCGATTTCCGCCAGTGGCCCGTCATGAACCGCATTCGCGCCCGCACCTTCGGCCCCGACCGCTATCCGGCCTGCACGACCTTTCAGGTGCCGTGGGTCGGCGCCGCCGGGGCCGTTGCCGCCTTTGAGGCGCTGGCGCTCGCGGACGGCCCGCTGCGCAAGGAGCCGCTCGGCTCGGTGCGTCAGGTCGGCGCGTACATCCCCGGCAGCAAGGTGGGCTCGCTCCTCTTCCTCGCCGGCGAGGTGCCGGCCGATCCCGAGCGGGGGCTCGTCGTGCGCGGCTACGCCGACCTCGGCGCCGCGGGCCAGGCGCTCGCGACCGGCCAGATCGGCGCCGACGGCTGGGAGGGCCGCATCCGCGCGCAGGCGTGGTACGTCTACCAGCGCCTCGCCCGCCTGCTGGCGGAGGGCGGCTCGTCGCTCGACCGCGTCGTCAAGCAGAACGTCTACCTGCGCGACCCGCGCGACTACCCCGCCTTCGAGGGCATCAGCCGCCAGGCGTTCGGCGGCGCCCTGCCGGCCACCAGCGTGGTCACCGTCGACGAGTACGGCCACCGCGCCTTCGCGGTCGAGGTCGAGCTAACCGCCGTCGCCGCCGACGCACCACCGCCCGCCCGCGTCGAGAGCGAGCGCGTGCCGATGCTCGGCCCTGGTATCCCGCTCGCTGGGCGCGCCGGGCCGCTCGTCTTCTTCTCGTCGCAATTGCCGGTCGACCCGGCCACCCGCCGCATCGTGAGCGATGCGGGCGCCGGCGGCCCGGCCGCCCTCGCCGCCCGCCAGGCAGCGCAGATCTACGACAGCCTGGCGCGCGCACTGGACGAGCAGCGCCTGGACATGCGCCACCTGGTCCGGCAGGTGATCTACGTCGCCGAGCCGGCGCTCGTCCCGGCCGTCGAGGCGATCGCCGCGGCCGCCACCGCCGGCGCCCCGCCTGCCACGACGCTCGTCCAGGTGCGGACGCTCTGGCCGGCGCCCGCGCTCGTGCAGATCGAGTTCACCGCCTACGTCGGGGACTGACCCGGGTTCTGGAGGCAGCCATGCTCCGCACCGTCGACGCCGACTCGCACGTCGAGGAGTCCGAGGCGACCTGGGCGCATCTCGACGCCGAGTTCGCCGACCGCCGCCCGCGCGTCATCCGGGTGCCCGATGCCCCCTGGCTCATGGGCTTCGACGCGCTCTGGTGGATCGACGGCCACACCTACCCGCGGCCCCGCGGTCACGGCGCGTCGATCTACTCCAGCCCGCCGCTCTCCACGCGTGCCCGCGGCAAGCGCTTCAGCGTCGAGAGCCAGTCGCTAAGCGACCTCGACGCCCGCATCCGCGACCTCGACCGCTTCGGGCTCGACGTGCAGGTGCTCTTCCCCACCGTCTTCCTCGAGCCGCTGAGCGCCGACGTGCGCTTCGAGGCCGCCCTCATGCGCAGCTACAACACGTGGATCGCCGAGCGCTGCGCCGCCAGCCGCGGTCGCCTCAAGCACGTCGCTGTCCTGCCGCTCCGCAGCCCCCACGACGCGGTCGCCGAGACCCGCCGTGCCGCCGAGCAGGGCGCCGTCGGCCTCGCCGTCTTCGGCACCGCCGGCCAGATGCTGCTCCACGACCGCGCCCTCGACCCGGTCTACGCCGAGGCGCAGCGTCAGCGCCTGCCGCTGTGCGTCCACGTGGGCTGGAGCCACCCCGGCCTGAACCAGAGCGCCGACAGCATCTACAGCGCCCAGTTGCTCGGCTTCACCCTGCCGGTCCTGATGGGCTTCTTCAGCATCGTCGGCGGCGGCGTCCTCGACCGCTTCCCCGACCTGAAAGTTGGCTTCTTCGAGGCGGGCATCGGCTGGCTGCCCTACTGGATCGAGCGCATGGACCACTACTTCCACGTCGACGCCCCCGGCCCCATCAGCGCGCTGCCCGCGCGCCCGCCCAGCGAGTACCTGCGCGGCGGCCAGCTCTACTTCACCTGTGAGGGCGACGAGCGCCTGCTGCCGCTGGCCCTGGAGCTGGTGGGCGACGACCAGGTGATGGGCTCGGCCGACATGCCGCACGCCGAGCTGCGCGAGAACACGATGGAGGAGATCCGCGAGCGGACCGACCTCGCCGAGCCCACGAAGCAGAAGCTGCTCGCCGCGAACGCGGTGCGCTTCTTCAGCCTCTAGCCGGCCCCGAAGCCGTGCCCGGCACCGTGCCGCCTGGCCCGGCCAATTCCCGGCAGGGACAGGCCCCGCTGGGAGCGCGGGCGTCTCGCCCGCCCGGTCGGTGCAGCCCGTGCCCGCGCGGCGGCTGAGCCAGCGGCGCTGCCAGGCCAGCGACGTAGTAAATGCCTCCCGGCGCGGCGACTGAGCCCCGGCACACAGACGATCCCCCACCTGCCTCCCAGGCGGTTGCTAATTCGCCTCGGCGCCTATTCTGGCACGGTCATGATCGAACAGGTACAATTGCGCTCAGCCACCGCCACCGCCCGGCGGCCGACCAAGGTGCTCTGATGAGAGGAGGCGACACATGCGCTCATCGCTCCTGGCTGAACTGGCAGAGCAGGTCGCGGAAACCGCGGCGGCGGTTGTTGCGAGCGGGGCGATCTCGGGCAATGGCCACGGCAACGTGAGCATCCGCATCCCCGACTCGTCGGAGATGCTGTTCACCACGGCACCCACGCTGCACGGCTTGACGCCGGACATGGTCGCCCGTGTGCGCCTCGACGGGGAGGTCGTGGAAGGAGACGTGCCGCCGATCAATAAGGCTGTCATCGACATGCACACCGCTATTTACGCTGATCACCCCGATGCCGGCTGCGTGATCCATACCCACTCGCCGTACGCAACGGCGTTCGCGGTGGCGCGGCGCCCCATCGACTGCTGGATCGAGGCCCTGGCGATGTTTGGCCTCGCGGATGGGGTGCCGGTAGCCGGTTACGGTCCACGTGGATCGCAGCAGGCCGTCGCCAACATCCGTGCCGCGATGTCTCCCGGGGGCTGCGCCGTTCTCCTCGCAAACCACGGTGTCCTCGTGTTCCATCGCACGCCGTCCCAGGCCGTGCTGGTAGGGAGCATTGTGGAGGAAGCCGCCCACGACGCGATCAATGCCATGGCGATCGGCGGCCCCATGGCCATCGAGCCGGAGATGCGCGCGGCCGCGCTGCAACGCGCGGTTGCGTTCGGGGTCCCGACCACGTAGCGGCCGGGAATGTCGCTCCGCCCGACTGCCCCAATGCCGCGACTCGGGCAGACTTTGGGGACGGCCCGCCGCTGCGGGCCTACTGCGGCAGGCGCCCCAGCAGCCGCGTGATGTGCGCGTCCACCACCTCGGGCGCCTCGACGGCGCTCAGGTGGCGCACCCCGGGCAGCACCACGAGTTCCGAGCCGGGGATGCGGCGGTGCAGGTCCTCGGCCATCGCCGGCGGCGTCGCGTAGTCCTCCGCGCCGACCAGGACCAGCGTCGGGCAGCGAATGGTGTCCGTCTTGCGGCGCAGGTCCATCGCCCCCAGCGCCCGACAAGACGCCGCGTAGGCCGCCACGTCGTTCGCCAGGAATACGCGCCGCGCCTGCTCGACCAGGTCCGGCCGCTCGGCGCGCGTGCGATCGGCGAACCAGCGCGTCAGCTGGAAGTCGAGCAGCGAGGCCAGCCCCTTCTCCTCGGCGGCGCGGGCGCGCGGCTCCCAGTCCTGCGCCGCCGTCTCGCCATACCAGCAGGTCGTGTCGGCCAGCACCAGCGCCTCGACGGCCTCCGGGTGCGCCGCGGCGAGCGCCTGCGCCGCCATCCCGCCCATCGACAGGCCGATCACGACCGCGCGCTCGACACCCGCCGCGCGCAGCACGCCGTAGAAGTCCTCGCCGAACTGCTCCACGCTGTATGGCCCCGGCGGCTTGTCCGAGGCGCCGTGCCCACGCGCGTCGAACGTCAGCACGCGGTAGCAGTCGGCGAAGTCGCGCTCCTGCGCCGCCCACAGCGAGTGGTCCATCCCGAGCGAGTGGGCGAATGCGAGGGTGCGCCCGTCCCCGACCGTCTGGTAGTACAATTGGACGCCGTCCACCTGTGCCTGCATCGCGTACTCCCTCTGGGCGGCCGCCGCGGTCCGCGCGGCCCCGGTCGCAGCTCGCGGGGGACCGTCGCTCGACGCGCGCTGCGCCCGTCCGAGCCCCCGTCAGTATACTAGGCCAGCGCGGCGCCGCCCCATCGACGCGCGCGGAGGCGTCCCGTGTCCGACGCAGCACGCCCTGTTCCCCGGCCGCTGCCGACCGCCGCTCGCGGCGGCGTGATCGCCGCCGCCACGGCGCTGCTCGTGCTCTGGGGCCTCGGCCTGAGCGGCGCGCTCGGCCGCGACGCGACCCAACTCTTCGGCGATGCGGCGCCCGGGCTGCTCGCGCTCGCCGCGGTGGGCTGGCTGCCGGCGCCCGCCCCGGCGGCGCGAGCGATCGCCGTCGTCATGCTCTACGTCATCGGCCTCGGACTCGCCGCGCTCACGCTCGGCTTGGCCGCCATGGCGCTCGGCGGCGACCGCGGCGTGGCGGCGGCCGGCGGCGCGCTCGCCCCGCTCGCCCTCGGCCTGATCGCCCTGCTACTCGCGCCGGCCCTGTTGCTGAGCGGCGCCGTGCGCCGGGCGCTCGCGCGCTGGCTGCCCCTGCGGCCCGACGTCTTCCGCCACTGGGTCGGCCTCGTGGTGCTCGTCTGGTTCACGCTCATGCCGCTCGCGCTGCTGCCGCTGCTCGGCGGCCAGCCGCCGCTCAGTGCCGTGGTCGAGCGCCTCAGCGAGGAAGACCTCGCCTACTCGCCCTGGACCGAGGTCGCCAGCCTGCTCTGGACCGTGCTGCTCTGCCTCGTCGGCGCCGGCTTTCCCCTCGCGCGCGATGGCGCAGCCGCGCTCGACCGGCTCGGTTGGCGCTGGCCAGGCTGGCGGCGCGTCGGCATCGGCGTTGGCCTGTCGCTCGCGCTCGTGGTACTGATCGTCGGCGTGGTGGCGCCGCTCACCGATGCGGCGCTCACCGCGCTCGGCGTGCCCGACACCTCCAGCAGCTACTTCGAGAAGCTGATCGGCCCGGTCGACGTGGGGGGGGCCGTCCTGCGGGCAGTGAAAGCTGGCATCACCGAAGAGCTGGTGTGGCGCGGCCTCGTCCAGCCGCGCTACGGCCTCCCTCTCGCGGCCCTCGGCTTCGCGGCGATGCACGGCTTCCAGTATGGCCCGGGCAGCCTCGTCGTCGTTCTCGTCGTCGGCATCTGCTTGGGGCTCGTGCGGCGCTGGAGCAACACCACGGTCGCCGCGGTCGTCCACGGCGGCTACGATCTCTGGCTCTTCCTCACCGTCGCGCTCGGCTGGTTCAACTCTTGACCAGAGGCTACACTCGCCATCCGTCGCTACCCGGCACGCGGCTGTGGCCGGGCCGGCCCGACTCGCGTAGAATCGTAACGGGAGCCGGAGCCAGGCGTGGCCGCGCGGCCCGCTCCCGCAGCCCGGTTCCGCGCGGGCTACGTCGACACCAGGAGGCAGCGATGACGGCGGTCGTTCCGCAGACGCCAGTGAAGCGCCTGTTCATCAACAACGAGTGGGTCGAGGCGACGGGCGGCCGCACGTTCGAGGATGTGAACCCCGCCACCGGCGAGGTGCTGGCCCACATCGCCGAGGCGACGACCGAGGACGTGGACCGCGCCGTGCGCGCCGCGCGGCGGGCGTTCGACGAGGGCCCGTGGCGCACCATGCCGGCCGTCGAGCGCTCGGCCCTGCTCCGCCAGGTGGGCGAGTTGATCCTCAAGCACAAGGACGAGCTGATCCGCCTGGAGAGCCAGGACAACGGCAAGCCGGTGCGCGAGAGCGGCACCCTCGACGTGCCGCGCTCGGCGTCGAACTTCATCTTCTTCGCCGAGTACCTGACCAAGGTCACGAACGAGTGCGTGCCCGTCGACAACAAGTTCCTCCACTATGAGACCCGCGACCCGGTCGGCGTGGCGGCGCTCATCACGCCCTGGAACTTCCCCATGCTGCTCGGCACCTGGAAGATCGGGCCGTGCCTGGCCGCGGGCAACACCTGCGTCATCAAGCCCGCCTCCGTGACGCCGCTGACCACGCTCGCCCTCGGCGATATCGTGGCCGAGGCTGGCCTGCCCGAGGGCGTGTTCAACGTCATCACCGGCCCCGGCAGCACTGTCGGCACAGCGCTTGTCTCGCACCCCGGCGTCGATCTCGTCTCCTTCACGGGCGAGACGACTACCGGCCAGGCGATCGTCGCGGCGGCCGGCCCGGGCCTCAAGCGCGTCTCCTTCGAGCTGGGCGGCAAGGCCCCGAACCTGATCTTCAAGTCCGCCAACCTCGACGAGGCGGTCGCCGGCTCGATGCGCTCGGCCTTCTTCAATCAGGGCGAGGTCTGCCTGGCCACCCCGCGCTTCTACGTCGAGGAGTCGATCTACGACGCCTTCCTGGACAAGTTCGTGGCAGCGGCCCGCGCCCTCAAGATCGGCGACCCGCTCGACCCGGCCACCGAGATGGGCCCGCTCGTCTCCCAGAGCCACTACGACCGCGTCATGGCCTACATCGAGCAGGGGCGGGCCGAGGGCGCGCACCTGCTGATCGGCGGCCAGCGCCCGCCCGGCCTCGACCGCGGCTACTTCCTGGAGCCGACGATCTTCACGAACGTCGACAACCAGATGGTCATCTGCCGCGAGGAGATCTTCGGTCCCGTCGCCACCATCCAGCCGGTCAAGACCGAGGAGGAGGCGGTTCAGCTCGCCAACGACACGCCCTACGGCCTCGACGCGACGATCTGGACCAACGATCTGCGTCAGGCGCACCGTGTGGCGGCGAAGCTCGTCGTCGGCACGGTCTGGGTGAACTGCTGGTTCGTCCGCGACCTGCGCGTGCCGTTCGGCGGCGCGAAGGCCAGCGGCATCGGCCGGGAGGGCGGCAAGTACAGCTGGGACTTCTACACCGAGCCCAAGAACGTCTGCATCGCCCTGTAGCCGCCGCGCGGCGCCAGAAAGGGAGGGTCGCAATGCCAATCGTGCACATCGAGATCCTCGAGGGCCGGCCGGCCAGCAAGAAGCGCGCGCTCATCGAGCAAGTCACCCAGGCGGTCGTCAGCTCCCTCGACGTGCGGCCGCAGCAAGTGCGCGTGCTCCTGCGCGAGGTGCCGCACGACCAGTGGGCCGTCGGCGGCGTCCCCATGTCTGAGAGCGCCCCCGCGCCCGCCGCCGACGGCCGCTAGCGGTTCGCTGCTCGCGATGCTAGCTGAAACCCGTATGCCCGGTAGGTTGCCGCGAGTCACGGCGGTGCAGGTAGTTCGCGCATTGCTGTAGGGGACCCGATGCATCCTACAGGGCCTCGCTATGGACGGCGAACCTGTCCCCGAGGAGCGGGACGCGCCCCAGCTACTCAAGGTGGCCGTCTAGGCGGAGCGACGCCGGAGCGTCAGGGAGGTGAACATGGCCGCGACCGATACCAGCCGGGCACCAGGCTCGGCGCTGCGCCAGGACGTGCAGGAAGGCCTGCTCGCCAAGCTCGACAAGACCGCGCGCATCAACAAGCTGATCTTCGAGGTGCGCCTCGACCCGGCCGCCCGCGAGCGCCTCGTGGCCGACACCGAGGGCGTCATGGCGGCCTACGCGCTGTCCGAGGCCGAGCACGCCGCCGTCCGCGCCCGCGACTTCAAGCGCCTCATCGAGCTAGGCGGCCACCCCTACCTCGTCGCGCAGCTCTCGCGCCTGCTCTACGGCACCGCCAACAATCGCAACACCAGCACCGCTGCCGAGATGCTTCGCCGCTCCGTCGTCGGCGACCAGTGAGTCATTACAGATGATTGGCGTAGCGCCTGGTAGGGGCGGGTTTCATGCCCGCCCGCGGCCGTCCAGGCCGCAGTTTGGGTGACGCTTGACCGTTCCCAGTCCGCGGGACGCCATGCAAGGACTCCGCGGCATCGCGCAGTACTCAGCACTGGAGGACGTATGGGCCAGCTAGTAGGCGTATTCGCCGCGTCGCACGCGCCGGGGCTCACCGGCTGGTTCGACGATGCCGAGGTCGGACAGCGCGAGCGCGTGCTGGCGGGCTACCGCGCGCTCCGCGAGCGCCTCGAGGCGGCCGCGCCCTCGGTCGTCCTCATGATCTCCAACGACCACCTGCTCAACTTCCCCGTCGACGCCGCGCCGGACTTCGCCGTGTCGCTAGCCGCCGAGCACACCGGCCCTGAGCCGTGGTTTGAGTCCTGGCTGAACCTGGCCCCCTACCGCGTCGCCGGCCATCCCGACCTCGCCCGCGCCCTTGTCCGCGAGGGCTCGCGCGCCGGCGTCCAGATCCAGCCGGTCGACCGCCTGCGATTCGACGACAACTTCTCTGTGCCCTTGCACCTGCTCACACCCGAGCTGAACGTCCCGCTCGTGCCCGTGACGATGAACTGCGTCGTCCCGCCGCGGCCCAGCCCCCAGCTCTGCTACGAGGTCGGCGGCGTCTTCCGCCGCATCGTCGAGGAGCACCTGCCGGCCGACGAGCGCGTCGCCATCGTGGCCACCGGCGGCCTCTCCCATGAGCCAGGCGGCCCGCGCTACTTCGCCGTCGACGAGCAGTGGGACCGCTGGTTTCTCGACCTCCTGGCCGAGGGCAGCCCGGAGCTAGTGCTGCGCGAGGTCACGCTGGAGAAAATGGAGGCCGGCGGCGCGGGCGGCGCCTCCGAGGTGCTCGCCTGGCTCGTGGCGATGGGCGCCGTCGGCCGCCGCCCCGCCAACGTCCTCGCCTACGAGGCGGTTGTTCCCTGGCGCTGCGGCATGGGCGTCGTCGCCTGGGACTAAGCGGCCGGCCCAGGCTGGTGTGGATCTTTGGCGAAGCCAAACATCCACACTATCCCTGGCCGAGGGCTTAGGTGCAGCGCCCCGCGCGACGACGCGACGGCGGAAAGGAGCCGGCAGTGGAGTTCTACTCGTTTCACCTGATGCCCTGGCCGTACCTGCCCCCGGATTTCGACGAGAAGTATTCGTCAGCCTGGGTGACGTGCCCGAACGATCTCTACGATCCCGAGCGCGGGACCGCCCTGTACACGCGCTACATCGACGAGCTGGCGCTGGGCGACGAGCTGGGCTTCGACGGCGTCTGCGTGAACGAGCACCATCAGACCGCCTACGGCCTCATGCCCGCCCCGAACCTGATCGCTGCCGCGCTCGTTCAGCGCACCAAGCGCGCCAAGATCGCGCTCATGGGCAACGCCGTGCCCCTCCGCGACCATCCGCTCCGCATCGCCGAAGAGGTCGCCATGCTCGACGTGATGAGCGGCGGCCGTATCATCTCCGGCTTCGTGCGCGGCATCGGCTGCGAGTACCACTCCTTCCACCTGAACCCGACCTACTCCCGCGAGCGTACCGAAGAAGGTATCGACCTCATCCTGCGCGCCTGGACCGAGCCGGGGCCGTTCAGCTTCTGGGGCAAGCATTATCGCGTCCGCTACGTGAACGTTTGGCCGAAGCCGCTCCAGCAGCCCCACCCGCCCATCTGGCTGCCCTCCACCGGCAGCGTCGAGACGATCGAGTGGTCCGTCCAGCGCCGCTGGCCGTTCGTCCGCACCTACGACACCCTCGACGCCATCGCCGCCATGTTCCAGTGCCTGCGCGCCCGCGCCAACGAGGTCGGCTACGAGCCCGAGCCCGAGCAGATCGGCTGGATGCTCCCCATCTACGTCGCCGAGACCGACGAGAAGGCGCGCGAAGAGGCCGCCAAGCACGTCCAGTACCTCTTTGGCTGGCTCAGCAAGCGCCCCTTCGAGTTCACGCTGCCGCCCGGCTACATCTCGGCCCAGTCGATGGTGCGCGGCCTGGAAGTCGCGGCCACGAAGACCGGCCAGAGCCGCAGCTACGACGACCTCCTCGACCTCGGCATCATCTGCTTCGGCAGCCCCGAGACCGTGCGCCAGCGCCTCGCCGCCGCGCACGAGCGGCTGGGTTTCGGCCGCCTCGTCGGCCTGCTCCACTTCGGCAGCCTGCCCCACGAGCTAACCGTCAAAAACATGCACCTGTTCGCGGAAGAGGTCTTGCCCTTCGTCCGCGCCCTCGGCCCCGCGAGGCCCGCGGCCAACGACGGCGCCAACGGCCGGGCCAGCGCGACGACCGTGGCCGCCGAGGCGCGCTCGTGAGCGCCCCGGGCGTGCGCGACGAGCGCCTCATGATCGCGGGCACCCGCGTGCGCGTGCAATCGGCCGGCGACGGCCCGCCGCTACTGTACCTGCACGGCGCCGGCGGCGTCTCCTGGCTGCCCGGCCACACCGCCCTCGCCGAGCATTGCCGCCTGATCGTGCCCGAGCACCCGAACTGGGGCGAGGACGAGCTAGCCGACGGGCTGGAATCGATCGAAGACCTGGTCTACTTCTACCTCGACTTCCTCGACGCCCTCGACCTCGACCGTATCCACCTCGCCGGCCACTCGCTGGGCGGCTGGCTGGCGGCCGAGATCGCCGTCGCCCATCCCGAGCGCCTTTGGACGCTCACGCTCATCGACGCCGCCGGCCTTTGGCTGCCCGACTGCCCGATGCCCGACCTGTTCGCCCTCTCGGCCGCCGAGACGGCCCGCCTCGGCAATTACGACCCCGCCGTCGGCGAGGCCGCCATCGCCGCGGGCGCGACGCCCGAGGCGCGGGCGGCCCAGGTGCGGGCGCGCGCCGCCTTCGCGCGTATCGCCTGGAATCCCTACCTGCACAACCCGCGGCTTGCCGTCCGTCTGCGGCGCGTCCGCCTGCCCGCGCTCGTCGTCTGGGGCGAGGAGGACCGCATCATCCCGCCGGCCTACGCCGACGAGTACGCCCGTCTCTTACCGGACGCGCGGGTGGTGCGCTTCCCTGCCTGCGGCCACTCCCCCGCCCGCGAGCGGCCGGCCGCCCTCGCCGACGCCATGCTCGCCTTCCTCCGCGACCGCGCTCCAGCGAGCGCCCGTCCCGAATGACCTAACCCCCCGGCCCCCCTTCCCTTCGAAGGAAGACGGGAGCCGGCTCGGCCTCGTCCCTCTCCCCCTTCCCGCGTCGGGAGGGGGCAGGGCGAGGGGTCTAGGGGCAGAACTGGTGGGCGAAGTGGATGCCGAACGCCCAGCTCAGGACCACCACGATCACGACGGCGAGGAACGTCCGATAGTCCCGCGAGGTGTACCAGCCGTGCTCGTGCGCGAGCGTCCAGCGGGTCTCGCCCGCCGTCCAGCCACCGGGGGAGTCGTGGCGCAGCCGCGCGGCTAGGTCCTCCGCCGTGTGGCCGGGCGATCGTGGGCCGCGGACCTCCGATGGATCGGGGTAGCCCAGCTTCGCGCGCACGGCGCGCATCAGCCGCCCCAGCAGCCAGCCCGTCAGCACCAGCGCGGCGGCGAGCAGCACCGTCCCGAAGCCCGCGAGCGCCGAGATGCAGTCGGGCGCCAGCGTGGCCAGCAGGATTGCGCCGAGGAGGTCGGAGCCCGTGTCCATCGCTTCGTTCTCCGCGAGGGCAGCATACCACGCGGCGGTCCGCGCCGCGAGCCCTGGGCGATCATGCCTCGCGGTCGCGGCGAACCGCGCCGATCGCCCGCGCCGCCGCCGCGCAGCCGTCTGCCCCGCCGCGCGGCGACGGGCTTCCCGCCCGCGTGGTGTAGCCTAGTACTCCGTCACACCTGAAACGCTGGGTAGAGATGCTTGAGCTTGATCCGGGCATCGGCCGTGGTGAAGCGCCAGTCGATCCGCTGGCCGGCGGCGTTGCGGGCGGCGACCCAGGCCGCGACTTCCTGCTCGACCGT
>DATGMD010000032.1:0-80119 GCA_035293805.1 Chloroflexota bacterium
GCCCCGGAAGAAGACGCCGCACGCCCCGTGCTCCTTGCCAAACCGCAGCTCCTGCAGGGTCGCGTCCACGTCGCGCAGGGGCGGCACGACCGCCCAGCGTATCTTCCCGTTGGCGCGGTCCGCGACGTCGGCCAGGAAGCGATTGTACGCTTGGCAGAGGGCGACCTCGTACGCGACATCCGCCGTGAGGTAGGCGAGGAACAGGGTGGGGTAGACCACCTGCACGTCCACCTGCGTGGCCTCCATGTCCGCGTAGCGCGTCGGCAGGTCCAGCAGCTCCCGCGCCTTGGTGTCTCCGCGGTTGCGCACGCTCGACTGCGCGGTCGGCGTAACGAGCCGGTTCCCGCCGCGGCCGGCGGGCTTCGGGAAGATCTGGCCGTCGATGAGCCACATGTGATCGCTGGCCCCGTACTGGGTGTCCTCCGGCACGGCCACGACGACCGGCCGGCGCGGGTACCATTCGGGCTCGAGGAAGGTCCACATCTCCGGCGGTTCGGCGATGTGCGTATCGGCGTCCCACACAGTGCTCATAACGCTACTCACCTCGGCAGGCGGCATTCAGGCCATGGCCTGCCACGTAGACTAGGCTCGGGGCCGAGCCGTGGTCGTTAAGTAGTCCCCAAAGCTCCCCAAAGCTATCGAAGGATTCGTAGCCCGAGCCAGCGCCCGTCTTACGCTTGGCTGGCTCGGGATCTCGCTCATGGGACCTGGACCGGAGCCTCCGTCGGTCGGCCCGCCTGCGCCCCAGCGCGCGCGGCAGCCAGGTGGAAGAAGTCGACGGCATTGCCGACCACCATGCGGTAAGTCTCGTCGTCGGGCACGCCCGCGAAGTTGCGGGCGATCACCTCCATGGAGTGCGGCCACTCCGAGTCCTGATGCGGGAAGTCGGTGGCCCACAAGAGGGCGTTGGCGCCGATATGGTGACGCATCTCTACGCCCACGGGGTCGGACTGGAAGCCCCACAGGCAGTGCTCGCGGATGTAGGCGCTGGGCGGCCGAGCCAGCGGCGGGAGGCCCAGGAGCGCCTCCGCCCAGCGGCGGTGGCGGTCGTAGCGCGCGTCGGCCTGCTGCAGGAAGTACGGAAGCCAGCCGATCTGCGTCTCCGCGAAGTACACGCGCAGGCTGGGGAAGCGATCGAACACGCCCGCCAGCACGAGCTGGAGCGCGTTGAGGGCTCCGCGCAGGCCGAACTTCGCCATCTGCTCGATGAACCCCTGGCCGCTGCCGATCCGCTGGACCACCTCGCGGGACGCCCGCGGGTACTCAAAGGAAGGGCCTGAGCGGTCCAGCTCCTGGTGCACCGCGATGGGCATGCGCAGGCTGGTGGCGGCCGCCCAGAAGGCGTCGTCCTCGGGGGTGGGATAGGTCCGTCCGCTCGGGAAGACGCCGAGCACGACGCCCTTGAGCCCCAGGCGCGCACAGCGCTCGAGCTCACGAATCGCGTCCTTGACGCCGGTCCAGGGGATAACGCCCAGGCCGATGAGGCGGTCGGGTGCGACGGCGCAGTAGTCCTCGGCGAGGAAGTCGTTGTACCCGTAGACCACGGCCCGGTAGGCGTCGTCGTCGCGGATGCTCCGCCATAGGGGCGGCCCGGAGATGCCGGGGAAGAGCACCTCCGCGTCGATGCCGTCCTGGTCCTGCTCCTGCAACCGCTGCTCGGGCGGGCCGGTGCCCGGCGTCGTCTCGTAGTTCTGGCCGATCGGGCTCCAGCGGTCGCGTCCCTTGCCGCCGTATAGATCCCAGGGCACCTCGCGCAGGGGGCGGCCTTCCACCAGCCAGGCATCGCTGCCGTCGGGGAGCCGGATGAGCCGTGGTACCCGCTCGCGGTGGGCCGCGGCCACCCGCGGTGCCCAGTATCGCGAGTCGATCTCCAGGTGCGAGTCCGCGGAGATGTAGCGGTAGGCTGCCACCATCCAGCCGACCTCCTCGCGAGCACGCTGTGCCCGAACTGGCCCGCTGCCGGCAACTATAGCCAACGCGCCTGGTATGAGCAACGGGCTGCGGCTCCGGTCGCGCACCGCGCTACTCGCCACGCTTCCGGCCCGATAGCTTCTTCGCTAGCGCGCATAGCGGCCCAGGCGCTGGAGCGCGTAGTCCACGAACTGATGGTCGACCACCGTCCCCAGATCGACCGGCTGCTGCACGACGCCGAGCTGCAGGAACACGTTCAGGTCCGCCTGCAGCGCCTCGACATCCAGGTAGCCGTCGGGATTGTAAGTGTGCAGCACGACCCGCTCCAGCACGCTCCGGTCCTTGAGACTCGTGTACTTCACCAGTAGGTCGAGAATAGCCGCGCGGTCCCGCCCCTGCACTACGGCGTCGTAATAGTCCCGCAGCGCCCGGACGTACCCCACCATCCAGCGCCGCGCGACCTCGGGCTCCTCGGCGATGAAGCGGCTGCCGTACATCAGCACCCCGCCCTGCTGGTAGTACGGTAGAAGCTCGTCGGCGCCCTTCCAGCGCACAATGACGCCCTGGCTCACTCCCTGGGCGACCTGCGGCTCCAGCAGCACGGAGGCATCGAGCGCGCCGTTTGCGAGCGCGGCGAGCGCGTCGGTCGGCCCCATCTCCACGAGGTCGACGTCCCGCTCGGTGAGCCCACCCTTCTGCAGAGCCGCTACCAGGTTGACCATCAGGTTCACGCCGCGGGAGTTCAGCGAGATCTTGCGGCCTCGCAGGTCCGCGAAGTCGCGGACCTGGCCGCTGTCGATGAGGTCCTTGCGCACGACCAGCGCGTAGTAGCAGGTGTTGGTCCAGCACCCGCCCTTGTCCGCCACCAGCTTCAGCTCCAGCCCGCGCGCGGCGGCGTTGTAGAACGCGGCGTTCGCCGAGCCCCCCGCGATCTGGATCTCATTCGTCACGAGCGCGGGGAGGGACTCCGGGCCGGTAGAGAAGGGCACGAATTCCGTCTCGATCCCCTCTTCCCGGAAGTAGCCGCGGTCCATACCGAGAAACACGCTAATGTCGGTGGAGACGCCCGGGGAGCCAAACTTCACGTGCGCGGGGGGGCTAAGCGGTGGCAGGCTGGCCGCTTGCGGGGTGACCTGCGGAGGCGCGGTCGCCGCCGTGGGCGCGGCGGCCTGAGACGTCCCGGGAGCTGCCGGCGATGAACAGGCGACGAGCAGCGCGGCGAAGAGGGCCACTCCCGGCACGTGAATGGGCCAGCGCGCGAGCATCGGCAACCTCCGTCTCTCGGCGCGATGGCGGGGGACAGGCCCCCGACACTCGTCCACCGTAAGTGGCAATGGCTCGGCGAGCCCCACGTGGGGCCGCCGCGCCGGCCCGCCCCGCAAAAACCTGCTTGACTGTAGCCCGGCTCAGTCAGGTCCGCAAGCGCCCGTTGATTTGATTTGACCCTGGCGGACGGGGGTGGCCGTGCTGGCCCGGCGGCGGCCGCGCTCCTCCGCCGGCGCTGTCGCCTCCTGGCACGCGGAGCACGATAGCGTACCGTCGGCGCTTCTGGCCTTGCCTGCCGCCGCTTAGCGGAACCGGGTATGTGCCGGGGGGGGATTGACGGGACAAGCCGGCTCACTATAATGGGGTCATCGGTTCTGTGGGATCGCGCGCCGCTCCTGGTAGGAGGCGTTCGTGCCTCACGGGCTGCGCATCCGACGCCGCGTCGTACCGGTGATCGTCCCCCTCATCACCGGCGGCACGCCTCTGGCCAATGCGCCTTCCGATAGACTACGACCCGCGTCCGCCGCGCGCTATCCTCCTACCCCCATTGGCGATGTGGGTAACCCGGTGCCCCTGCGCGGCGACGGGCGCGCCGCAGGAAGTTGCTCCAGGAGCCGACCCGTTGGTCCGAGACCGTCTCACGCAGTTGAGACAGGGCTGGCGGGACTGACGCCTCTGTGGTGAAGCCGCAAGGTAAGAGTGCGGGATTGGCACAGCGGGGAGGTGGGTGATGGACGTGGCTCGGCCGCTCGCCGTCGACGCGGGCTCGGAACGCCGGCCGATCGTCGAAGCGATCGCCGCCAGCACGATCGGCACTACCATCGAGTGGTACGACTTCTTCCTCTACGGCACCATGGCGGCGCTAGTTTTCCCCAAGCTGTTCTTCCCTGAGTTCGACCCGTTCGTGAGCCAGATCCTCGCGTTCACCACCTTCTTGGTCGGCTTCATTGCCCGCCCCGTCGGCGCAGTAGTGTTCGGGCATCTTGGGGACCGCATCGGGCGGAAGTCGACCCTGGTCGCGACTCTGCTGTTGATGGGCATCGCGACCCTGCTCATCGGCTTCATGCCAGGCTACGACCAGATCGGGATCTGGGCCGCGCTGATCGTGTCGACCCTCCGCTTCTTCCAGGGCATGGGCGTCGGCGGGGAATGGGGCGGCTCGGTCCTCCTCGCCCTGGAATACGGGCACCGTGGTCGGCGGGGCTTCCTCGCGAGCTGGCCGCAGGCCGGGGTGCCCGCCGGGCTGCTCCTATCGACGGTCGTCGTGGCCATCTGCTCGGCGCTCTCCGGCGATCAATTCCTCACCTGGGGCTGGCGGGTTCCCTTCATCCTCAGCCTCGTGCTGGTCCTCCTCGGCCTGGTCATCCGGCTGCGGATCCTGGAGACCCCGCTGTTCCAACAGCTCCAGGCCGAGAACCGCGTGGCCCGGGCTCCCGTGCTCGACGTGCTCAAGCAGGACTGGCGCTACATCGTCCTGTCCGCGGGCGCCCGGATCAACGAGAACGCGGTCTTCTACCTCTTCGCCACCTTCGTCGTCTCCTACGGCACGCTCGTCCTCGGACTGACGCGCGAGTTCGTGCTGATGACCGTCTACGTCGCCGCCGCGATCGAGCTGGTTACGATCCCGCTCTTCGGCTACTTCTCGGACCACCTCGGCCGCAAGCGCACGTACATCATCGGGACCGTGTTCCTGGCGCTGTTCGCCTTCCCCTACTACCTGCTGCTGGCGACCCGCACGCCGGCCCTCGTGCTGCTCGCGGTGGTCCTCTCGCTCGCTGGTGCCCACGCCTTGCTCTACGGCGTGCAGTCGTCGCTGATCTCGGAGCTGTTCCGGACCCGGCTGCGGTACAGCGGCGCCTCGCTCGGCTACCAGCTGGCCGCGCCGATCGCCGGCGGGCTCTCGCCGATCATCGCGACGGCCTTGCTGGCGCAGTTCAACCAGGCCTTCTGGCCGCTCGCCGCCTACGTGATCGGCATCTGTGTGCTCTCGCTGGTCTGCGTCTCGCTCCTGCCAGAGACGTCGCGTCGCGACATCGCGCGCGATGAGCGCGTGCTGATCCCGGCCACCGCGGAGTAGTCCCCCGCAGCTAGCTGGACGGATCAGGCGGGCGCCCCGCTCTGCCTCGGCGGTGAGCAGCCGGGGGCGGCAGCCGGCCGGAGCGAGACCGCGGGAGCGCGTGCAGGAGGGTTCTGGAACGACGATGCCCTTCAACGTGGATCTAGCGGGTAAGGCCGCGCTCGTGACCGGGGCGGCGAGCGGGATCGGCCGGGTCATCGCAGAAGAGCTTGCCGCCCAGCGGGCGCGTGTGCTGCTGGCTGACCTCGACGAGGAGCAAGGCCAAGCCCTCGCGGCCCGCCTCCCGGGCGCGGTGTTTCAGCGAGCTGACGTCGCGTCGCGTGAGGACTGCCGGGCGCTCGTCGCCCGGGCAGAGGCCGCCTGGGGCGGTGTCGACATCCTGGTCAACAACGCGGGGCTGCAGCACGTCGCGCCCGTGGAGGAGTTCCCCGAGGCCCGTTGGGAGCAGCTTATCCGCACCATGCTGATCGGGCCGTTCTTCCTGACGCGCTACGCCCTCCCGCATATGTATCGCCGGGGTTGGGGGCGGATCGTCAACATCGCCTCGATTCACGCGCTGGTAGCTTCGCCCTACAAGTCGGCCTACGTAGCGGCGAAGCATGGCCTACTGGGCTTCACGAAGACGGTGGCCCTGGAGGCCGCCGACAAGGGCGTCACGGTGAACGCCGTATGCCCCAGCTACGTGCGCACCCCGCTCGTGGAGCGGCAAATCGCCGACCAGGCGCGAACGCACGGCATCTCGGCGGAGGAGGTCGTCGAGCGCATCATGCTGGTGCCCGCGGCCATCAAGCGGCTGCTCGAGCCGAGCGAAGTAGCGGCCTATGTCATATTCCTCTGTTCGGACACTGCTGCCGGGATCACCGGGGCCGCTCAGGTGATCGACTGCGGATGGACGGCCCACTGAACGCGCGCCAGGATATCGCCTGCGCGCGCTCTGCAGTCCGCACGCGGCCGGGTTGCCACTTCCAGGGGAACCAGCAGAACGCGGGCCTGCGGTTCCACGCGCGCTCTGCAGCCCGCACGCGGCCGGGTTGCCACCTGTGCGTCTAACAAGCGGGGAGGAGCGGGATGAGCATCCCGGAGCGCAGGGTCCTGAATTTCGACAGCGTTCGGCGCCCCTATCCCGCGGCTCTATAAGGCGGGCGAGATGGGGTCGGTGTTCGGCCACGTCTACGCGCTGGGGAGCAACGATAACGCCCAGCGGCTCGCCGCGATCGGGGTGCGACGAGCCTCACTCCTCGACGGCGAAGAAGCGGCAAGGTGAGGCGCCGCCGTCGCGGATGAGGAGCGGCAACACGATCATCTTGCAGCGCCCGCCCGCGATCTGCTCGCAATCGACCAGGCACTTGCAGCCGGCGATGGCCTTGCGGATGATGGCGCCGTAGCTGCTCGGCTCGGCGCTGGCGTGAGTCCGTCCGCCGAGGTCGATGTTGCGCTCGCGCGCCTCCGCCGACGGCCACGGCTTGGGCAGGGGCACCAGCGGCGTGTCGCCCAGGAACCAGTTGTGGCCCTGCACGCGCGGCGGGTTCACCAGGCCGCAGTCGGTCATGAACAGGCTGCTGTCCATCGCGTCCATCTGCTCGGCGAGTCGCAAGCCCGCCTCGTAGTGGAGGCAGGGCGTCTGCTTGTAGTAGTCCAGGCCCATGGCGTAGGCCCGCTCGCGGCTGCCCCAACCGGTCCGCAGCAGCACCTCGTCGCCCCGGCGGTAGTCGGCCTGGCGCAGCGCGGCGTCGATCTCCGCGGCGGTGATCTCGTGGCCCGGCGCGACGCGCACGTCCAGGATCGTCGTGTCGCGCAGGACCAGCCGATCGAGCGGGATCTCGCTGAGCGACCACTGGTACTTGGGGTTGGGCTGGAGCGGCACGGCGCTGAAGGGCAGGTTCTGCGACGGCGTCATGAACGGGCTGCCGCTCTCGCCGTCCAGCTTCATCAAGGTCCGCCGCAGGCCGTGCCGTTCGTACACCAGGTACTCGACGAACCGCACCGGGGAGTTGGTGACCGGGAGAATCTCGCCGTACCCCGCGCCCTCCCAGATGGGCATGCTCAGATCGTGGATCTTCATGTCGGCGTCCCTTCCACCGCCACCACGCGGCAGGGCGAGCCGATCCCCCGGACGACCCGCAGCGGCGCGACGATCACCCGGCACCGCCGCTCGCCGATGGCGCCGCAGTTCACCAGCCGCTTCACCGTCATCACGCCGGCCTCGGCGAGTCGGAAGTCGGCGGCCCAGTCCGCCAGCGCCTCGCGCTCAAGGTAACCGGCGAGGTAGGCGCGCGCCGCCTCGGAGGGCCAACAGAGAGGGCGAGGCCGCAGCGTGGTCCACTCGGGGAGGAGGTGCTGGTCGGGGTAACCGACGAGGGCCGTGTCGAGCAACAGCAGGTTGCTGTGCCGGCGGCTCATCGTCTCCGCCAGATAGGCAGCGCCGTCCAGTCCCAGGTGCGGGGTATCGAGCAGATACGCATCGTGCCCCGGCTCGCGCGGCGCGCCGTCGCCCCAGCCGGTGCGGAGCAGCAGCGCGTCGCCGTCCCGAAAGTCAGCGTCGGCCAGTGCGGCGGCCAGCCGGTCCTGACCGATCGGCTCGCGCCGGTCGCACGGTAGGTCCACCACCGCGGTCTCGCGCAGGACCAGCGCGGGCGGCTCGACCTCGTGCAGGCGCCGCGTGCGCCGGAAGGCGGCGAACTGAGCCGGTAACAGCAGCGACGTGCCGCTCTCCGTCCCCACGGTGATGCCCTTTTCGGGATCCCCCCGCGGGGCGAGCATGAATTGCGTGGCCGTGGGGAACAGCTCGTCCGGCATCCATTGATAATCGAGCGGCATCGTCAGCTCGAGTAGGCGCATCGCTCCTCCCCGCACACGCGCTCATGTGCGGCCGGGTTCCGCCTTGTGAGGGGTGTGGCCCCCCTACTGTACGCCGCCTGACGCAAGCTGGTCGCCGGCGTCGCGAGTCTCGATGGCGAACAGCTCGTCCACGGTGAACGGACGGCTAAGGAGCCCCTGCTCCCGGTTGTACTGCAGAAAGGCCTGCAGCAGCGGGCGGTTGGCCTCAAGGCCATAGACGAATGGGTCCTCGCCCATCAGCTCCCGACGGGCGGTCAGGTGCTCCGTGAGCCAGGGCAGCATGCAGTACACCGCGCCGTGCCGGGCCAGCAGTTTCTGGGCGGCCGCCTTCGCCTTGACGAATGCCTCGAACAGGCTGACCGCCACCCAGGGGTGCTGCTCGTAGACCTCGCGCTTGATGACCACCGTATGCATGATCGGGAAGATGCCCGTGCGGCGGAAGTAGTCTTGCTCCACTTGCTGATAGTTCGGGAACAAGCGGGCGACGTTCGGGGAGCCGCGGGTGAAAGAGGGCGGCAGGTTCGCGCCCATGAGGGCGTCGATCTCGCCCGCGTCGAGCATCTGGTCCAGGCTCTGCTCGCTAGCGATCGTCCGGCTCCGGACGCCGGGCGGCAGCTCGAAGGGAATGCGGTCGCTGAAGGGCGCGGGGCCGTAGAAGCTGCCGAAGTACCATTCCATCTGCTCGGGCCGCACCCCGTAGTCGTGCTCCAGCACCGCGCGCTGCCAGACCGCTGCCGTCTGCTGGTACTCCATCGCCCCCATACGCTTGCCCACCAGATCCCGCGGCTCGCGGATGCCGGCATGCACGTTCACGAAGATGTCGCCATGCCGGAACTTCCGCGACGGGAACACCGGGATCGCCACGAGACGCTGGTCGCCACGATTCAGCAGCATGGTGTAGGTCGAGAGCGAGAATTCGCTGACGTCGAACTCCGCGTAGCGCGCCTGCCGGCGAAACAGCTCGCCGTGCTCCATCGGCAGGAAGTTCAGCGTGATGCCGTCGGGCGCGATCGACCCATCGGCCAGCGCCGCGGTGCGGTCGTACGGGGCACACGCGAGCGTGAGGTTGAGCTTCATACTACCTCCTATCCCGGCGGGGGCTGGTGGCGCGGGCGCGCGGTGACCCACTATTGCGATTGGCCCGCCCGCGCGTCAACCCCGTCCGGTTCTTGGTGAGGGACCACCAATTCACCAACGATGGACCGAGCGCGCCGACTGGGGTAGGATTCACCCCAAACAAGATGAAGCCGCGCCGAGCTGGAGCCGCCGGAGGCCACATGGATCTCACCGACGAGGCGGTTGGGCATATCGACCGGGAGGCCTTGATTCAACTGGCGCTCGACATCTGTAACATCGACAGCGCCGGGCCGACGGAGGCGCCCGTCGGCGAGTACGTCTACGCCTGGCTTCAGCGGGAGGGGTTCAAGGCGCGCAAGGCAGGCCTGCTGGCCGACCGCTTCAACGTGATCGGTACCCTGCCAGGCACGGGCGGTGGCTGCAGCCTGCTCTTCAATAGCCATATGGACACCGCCGTCCGGTTCACCGATACCTGGTCACGCACCGACTGCGCCGACCCGGTCTACCACCAGGCGTGGGTCGAGGGGGACCTCCTCGTCGGCGAGGGTATCGTCAACGACAAGGGGCCGCTGGCCGCGTTCCTGATGGCGGCGAAGGCCGTGAAGGCGACCGGCGTACCGCTCAAGGGTGATCTCCTGCTCACGGCCGTCGTTGGCGAGACGAGCCACGAGCCGAGCGCCGAGGCGCCCGGCGCGCTGGTCGAGACGAAAGATCTGGGCGCGCGGTTCCTGGTCACTCACGGGGGTGTGGCCGATTACGCGCTCATCGCGGAGGGCACCGGCTTTAGCATGGTCTCCGTGGAAGCCGGCATGGCCTGGTACAAGATTAGCTGGCGCTCCGACCAGCCGGCGTTCTACACGCCGTATTTGCCGCCGCGCACGACGGCGGGCCAGAGCCCGAACATGATCGTGCGGGCGGCGGCGGCGGTCGCCGCGCTGGAGCGCTGGGCGGAGGAATACGAGTCGCGCCACGCCTACGACTCGCCGAGTGGGCGGGTCATCCCCAAGGCGCAGGTAGGGGCGATCCGCGGCGGCGACGCGGACTCGATCTCGAGCACGCCGCAGCTCTGCTGCCTATACCTGGGGGCGTTCACGGTCCCCGACCAGAACCCGTTGGGCCTGAAGGCCGAGATCGAGGACACGCTGCGCGAGGCGGGGCTGCCGCCCAGCGAAGTCGAGCTGTACCTGTTCCGGCGCGGCTACGAGGCCAAGGGCGTCGAGCCGCTGCGCGAGGCACTGCGGCGCGCGCACCTGGCGACGTTCGGCACGCCGCCCCCACCCGCCCCATCGCCAACCTGCAGCATGTGGCGGGACATCAACATCTGGAACGAGGTGGGCATCCCGGCGATGACCTACGGCCCGCGCGCCGAGACGCACTCGTTCAAGCGGGCTTTCCCCGCGGACGCGCTGTACCAGGCCGCTTGCGTCTACGCGCGCCTGATCGTGGACCTCTGCAATCAGGAGCGGCCGCGGGGGAGCTAGGAGGGAGAATGTGCCGGCGGAGCCGTCCTGCCGCGATGGGCGCGTGAGGGGAACCGCGTCCGGCCGGCTGCGCGGCGCGACAGGTGCGGAAGGGGGCGGACAATGCCAGTAGTGTCGCTCCGGAGAGCGCTAAGCGGGATAGGCTGCGTAGCGGCACTGGGCCTTCTGGGCTGCTCGGCGCCGGCCCAACCAGCCAGCTCCGCGCCGGCCGCGCCGCCAGCCGCGGCCCAGGCCGCGAGCGCGGCGTCGGCCGCCTCCGGGACCGCTGCCGCGCCGGCGCCCACCCCCTGGGCGAGCGCCCTCACCAAGGTCCGGCTGAGCTATCCTGGCACCTCGTTGGGCGCCCTGCCGGTTTTCGTGGCACAGGCGGAGGACTTCTACCGGCGCTACGGGCTGGACGTCGACGCCGTCCAGATGGCACCCAACGTGGCGATGACCGCCATGACGACCGGCGAGGTGCCGTATTCGATGGCGATCGGCAGCTGCATCAGCAGCGCGTTGAAGGGCCTGCCGATCAAGGTGACCATGCAGACCACCGATGCCCCGTACGTGTTTCTCGTCACTCGCCCCGAGATCAAGGCAGCCGCCGACCTGCGCGGCAAGACGATCGGCACCGCCAGTCGTGGCAACGCCAACGACGTCGTCATGCGGCTCATGCTCCGGAAGCAGGGCCTGGAGCCGGAGCGCGACGTCGCGATGGTGGTCATCGGCGAGACGGCCGTGACCTTCGAGTCCATGCGCGCTGGCATCATCGACGCTGCGCCCCTGTCACCGCCGTGGGTGCAGGAGGGGCAGAAGATCGGCTTCAACGTGCTGATGGCGGGGGCCGATGCCGTAGACCTACCGATGGGAGGCGTGGGTACCTCGCACGCGAAGCTGGAGCAAGAGCGCGACGAGGTGGTCCGCATGATCATGGCAAACCTGGAGGCGCAGCGGTTCATTCGCGAGAACCGCGAGGGGACCGTGGACGTGATTATGCAACGGCTGGAGCTCGATCGCGACACTGCGGGCGCGGCGTACGATTCGCTCCGCAGCATCTTCGGGCCCGGCGACTTGCAGCGGTCGGGCCTCGAGGCGGCTGTCAACACCGAGATCGAGCTTGGCAACATCGACAAGGCGCCGCCGCTCGAGGACATCGCGGACTTTACCATCGTGCCCGAAGCCCGGCGGCGCCTGGGCTGGTAGCGTGCTCACCCGGCTGGCCCCGGGCAGTGTTGACAGGCTCCGGGAGAAAGCGTATCTTCCCAGGGCGTCGAGCCGATACGAGCGTGCCGCCGGTGTGCGCGCGTTGGTCCGCGAGGAGGTCGTCGTGGCAGATCGGCCGAAGGCGCTCAATGCCCCGTTCAGCGCGTACTACTATCGCGAGGTGCCGCCGGATGATGCCGAGCTGACCCGTGTGGGCCCCGGCACGCCCTGTGGCGAATACTTGCGGCGCTTCTGGCAGCCCGTCGCCTTCTCTGACGAGCTGCAGGACTTGCCGTTAGCGATCCGCATCCTCGGCGAGGACCTGGTCATCTTCCGCGACCGCGCGGGCCGGGTCGGCCTGCTGCAGCGCCACTGCAGTCACCGCGGCACCTCGCTCGAGTTCGGGCTGGTGTCCGAGCGGGGCATCCGCTGCTGCTACCATGGCTGGCTGTTCGACGTGGACGGCCGGATCCTGGAGACGCCCGGGGAGCCGGCCGGGAGCACGTTCAAGGACCGCCTCTGCCACGGGGCCTATCCGACCCAGGAGTACAAGGGCCTCGTCTTCGCCTACATGGGGCCGCCCGACCGCCAGCCGGCCTTCCCCATCTACGATATGTTCGAGCTACCCGGGTTCCGCCTGCAGCCCGGCCCCCGCTACGTGCTGCCCTGCAACTGGCTGCAGATCAAAGAGAACAGCATGGACCCCGTACACACGGCGTTCCTGCACACGATCGTGAGCGGCTGCCAATTCACCGAGGCGTTCGGCGACGTTGGTGTGATGGAGTGGCAGGAAACCCCAATCGGGATGATCTACATTCACACCCGCCGTGTGGGCGAGCTGGTCTGGGTGCACATCGCCGACTTCATCCCCCCGAATATCCACCAGTTCCCGCCGACTTGGGAGGACGCGCAGGAAGAAAAGGTGTTCCAGCGCCCGCAGGCGATCAACTGGGCGGTGCCTTTCGACGACACGCACACCATGAACATCCGCTTCACCTACGTCAACGATGAGGACCCGAAGCGGCTCGCGCCGACGCGCTTCGGGCAGGAGGGCGACCGCCCCTACGAGGACCGGCAGCGGCAGCCGGGCGACTACGACGCGCAGACCTCGCAGCGCCCCATCGCCGTTCACGCCCTGGAGCACCTCGGCGCTACCGACCGTGGCGTGACCATGCTGCGCAACCTTCTGCGCAAAGGGATCCGCGCCGTGCAGCGCGGCGAGGACCCGCCGGGGCTCCTGCGCGCCCCGTGTCCGCCGATCCCGACCTACTGCCAGGACACCATCCTGCGCATCCCCCCCGCCGCGACGGATGCCGCCGACACGGAGCGCCTGCGCCAGGAGGGCCGCAAGGTGGCCGCCGGCTACTACCTGCAGCACCCGCCGGCGGGGAGTGCGCGGCCCGCCACGCCCAGCGGCGTGAGCTAAAGCCATGCGCTGGCGGCTGCTGTTGCTGGGAGTCGTCCTGGCCGGGCTCGCAGCGTGCGCGCCGGCGCCCCGGGCGGCGCCCAGCGTGCCTCCGCCCGCCGCTGCCGCGGCGTCGGAGCGGCCGAGCAGTGCCGGCGCCGCTCCAGCCGCGACGGCTCCTGCCGCTCCGGCCGGGGAGGGGGACCGCGCCGCGCCGCCCGCGCCCGCCGCCGTAAAGGTGGGGCTCGCTTATACGGCGAGCGACGCCGGCCTGCTCATCGCGATGGACCGCGGGCACTACCAGGAGCAAAACCTGCAGGTGGACTTCGAGAAGATCGAGTCGGCGGCCAACCTGCTGCCGCCCCTCGGGGCCGCGCAGGTGGACGTCGGCGGCAATGCGCTTACCCCCGGTTACCTCAACGCCTGGGCGCGCGGGGTGCGGATTCGCGTTGTGGCCGACAAAGGCCACAACGGGCCTGGCTTCAGCTACCAGGGCCTCGTCGTGCGGAAGGACTTGTGGGACAGCGGCGTGCGCGGCCCGGCCGACCTGAAAGGGCGCCGCCTGGCGCTGCCGTCGTTCGGCTCGGGCGCCGAGCCCGCCATCGACCGCTTCATGCGGCAGGGCGGACTGCGCGTGAGCGACCTGGACCTCACCCAGCTGGCCTTCGGGGACATGCCCGGGGCGCTCGCCGGCGGCCAGATCGACGTCGCCCACTCCACGGAGCCGTTCATCACCCGCATGGCTGCGGACGGCAGCGGCGTGATCCTGGCGCGCGAGAACGATTACTCGCCGAACCACCAGTCGGCCGTGCTGTACTACGCCGAGCCGTTCGCCGCCGAGCGCGTCGACGTGGCGCGGCGCTTCATGGTGGCCTACCTCCAGGCCGTCCGCGAGTACAACGATGCCTTCCGCAAGCACGATCCGGCCCTGCGCCCGGAGATCGTGAGTATTCTGAGCAAGTACACCACCGTGAAGGACCCGGCGCTGTACGATCGCATGCAGCTGGCCGGGCTGGACCCGGACGGCGAGGTAAACGTCGAAAGCCTGCGCGCAGACGCCGAGTACTGGCTGGAGAACAACTACCAGGAGGAGCGCACGCCCGTCGACGAGCTGATCGACCGCTCCTTCGCGCAGTACGCGCGGCAGCAGCTTGGCCCGTACCAGTAGGGCGGCACGGAGTAACCGCCCGTCTCACGAGAGCAACCGGGATACCGAGGCACGCGGCGACGGGGCATAGGCGGGTTAGCTTTCGCTGGACGCGCCCCGGCTACAAGACACCGCCCGGAGGATCGGGATGGCAACTGAGGGAGGCACGGCCCCGCCGCTGACGCTGGCCGAGGCGCGCGGCTACATCGACCGGGCGCTGGAGAAGGCCCGCGAGCTGGGCCAGCGCGGCACGTTCGTCGTCGTGGACGAGGGGGGTAACGTCGTCTCGATCTCGCGCATCGAGGGGGCTCCGCTGGCGGGCATCGGGGTGTCGCGGGCCAAGGCCTACGCGGCGGCCGTGACCCACGAGCCGACGGCGCAGTTCTCTGAGCGCATGCACCGCTTCCCGGAGCGATTCCAGTCTTACGAGACGATCCTGCCCGAGCACCTGTTCCCGGGGCCTGGCGGGATGCCCATCGTCCGAGAGGGGCGGGTGGTGGGCGGGATGTCCACGGGGCCCGGCATCCGCCCGTGGACCCAGGTGCCGGGGCTCGACCCCGCGAAGCTAACGGTCAACGGGGAGCTGGCGAACGTCGAGGACCTCATCATCGCCTACGCGCTCGACATTCCGTATCAGAACCAGCACGTGGGCCAGGAGGTCCACTGAATCCAGGGGAGGGCCGCATGCTCTTGACGCTGGCCGATGCGCGCCGCTACGCCGACGCTGCCATCGCGGCCGCCGGCGCGCAGAACCTTCGGGTCGCCGTCGCCGTGGTGGACGAGGCGGGGCAGCTCCTGCAGCTCGACCGGATGGATGGAGCGCTGCTCATGGGGCCGGACGTGGCACTCGCGAAGGCCGTGACGGCGCTGAATTTCCAGCGGCCCACGAGCAGCGTGGCCGAGCTGGCGCGCGGCCACCCCGACCTGGTGCGGAGCCTCCAGCAGGCCGTGCGGTTCCCCATCACGGCCGCGGGCGGCGGGGTGCCGATCGCGCGGAACGGTACGGTTGTCGGCGCGATCGGCGTGAGCGGCTCCACGGCCGAGCAGGACGAGGCGCTGGCGCAGGCTGCACTAGGGGGCGTCTGATGGCTGGGAGCGGTTTCGGCGGAGCTAGCGCGCCGGCGAGCGGGCGGCAGACGCCCGCGACCCCGGCGTCCCCACCGGCGGTGGACGAGCGCAGCGCGGCGATCATCGCGGGGATCGAGGCGATCCAGCCGCAACACGTGCTCTTCCTGCCGAGCAGCACGCTCAAGGCCGTCGTCGGGCACTTCCTGGCGGCGCCGGGCGTCCGCACGTTCCCCGTGCCGCGCGAGGAGGAGGGCGTCGGCATCCTGTCGGGGCTGGTGCTGGCCGGCCAGCGCGCGGTGATGATCATTCAGGACAATGGCATCGGCAACCTGATAACGGCGCTCGCCACCTTCCCGCAGGCCTACCACGTGCCCATGCTCATCGTGACTTCGCGGCGCGGGGGGCTGGGCGAGTACAACTCGATGATCCACATGGTCTCAGAGCATGCCGAAGCGCTGCTCGACGCTGCCCAGTTCCGCTACTTCCAGCTCGATGGCCGCACGTCGCTTGACGCCTGGACGCCGACCGTGATCCGCGCCTACGAGTACGCGCAGACCACGCACCGCCCGATCTTCCTGCTCGTCAACTTGATGGGAGGCTGAGATGCGCGCCGCCGCGCCGCGCCACAGCCCCACCCAGCTCCAACGCCCGGAGGCGCTGAGGCTACTCGACCAGGCATTTCCCGACCAGCCGATCATCCTGACCATCGGCGGCACCATCCGCGAGATGGTCGCGTTCTGTGGCCGCCGCTCCAACCATCTGCCGATGCTGGACTCGATGGGCCTCGCGACGCCGATCGGGCTCGGGCTGGCCGTGGGCCTGGCCGACGAGCCGGCCATCGAGCGCGTGGTGGTGGCCGACGGGGACGGGAGCCTGCTCATGGGCTTCTCGGTGCTGAGCAGTATCGGGCTGCTGCGGCCGAAGAAGCTGGTAGTGGTCGTCTGTGACAACGGCGTGTACCTGGCCACCGGCGGGCAGGCCACGGCAGCGGTGACGACGGACTTCGTGGCCGTTGCGCGCGCCTGTGGCTTGCGGAGCGCGCTCGTGGAGGGCGCCGAGGCGCTGGAGGCCGGGCTTCAGCGGGCGCGGACCGAGGACGGCCCCTGGCTGCTGCGCGTGCCGGTCGGCACGGAGGCGCCGCCCACCCCGTTCTTCAACGCGGACCCGGTGGTGCTTCGTGCCGACTTCGGCCGTTGGCTGGCCGCGCGGCGGGCGTAACAGTGAACCTAGCACCGGAGCTGGTGTTAGTGGCCCGGGAACAGCGCACTAAGCGCCAGCATCTCCTCGCGCGGGACCTGGGTGCGCACTACGCCGCGGTCCAGGGCGCGCGGCACGTCCAGGCGCCCCCAGACGAGCCGGATGAAGGCTTCGACGGGCAGGGTGAGCGCCGGGCTCGCGTCCGCGCCGCCGCGGGTCGCCGTTACGCGGTCCGGCCCGATGTCCAGTGTGATCGGCCCGCCGCCGGTGCCCTCCAGCTCACAGCGGTAGCGCAGCGCTGTGCCGCGCCCATCGGCCGCGTGCGCCAGGCGGGGCACGCGCCACAGCACGAAGTCAGTCATCGCCGCGGCGGACTCAGGCGCGATGGTGGCGTCGCGGTCGCTGCCCGCCCGGATGTCCCAGGCGTGCAGCGCCGTTTCCACCAGCCGCTGGTCGGCGAACTGCGCGAGCGTGTGCGGGCCGCCGCCCAGGGACACCGTCGTGCCGTGCAGCGTGGCCGCGGGCACACCGTTCAGCGTCTGGAACACGGCCGCCAGGTCGCGCTCCAGCCGGTCGGCTAGCTCGTCGCCCGGCAGGCTGCGCAGGGCGGCGTGGCGGCGGCGGCGCTCGGCCGTGTCATACTGCGGCACCGGCTCACCCGCGAGCGCCGCCCGCGCCACCACGACGGCGCGCTCCGCCCCATCCGTCACGTGCGCCGCTACCTCGCGCGCGGTCCACGCGCTGCAGGCCGTGGGCGCTTCCCACGCCGCGTCATCCCGGCGCCGCCAGTCGGCTGCCATCGCGGCGGCCTCCCGCTGCACGGCGCGCCCGACCGCCTGCAGGTGCTCGATGGTCTCCTGCTCTGTCGCCATGGCTATCTCCTTTGGGGGGCACCCCCAAACGCCCAACCAGGAGGGCCACCCTCTGAACCCCCGAGACGAGGACGTGGGGGGAACCCCCAAACCCCCGCTCCTGAGGGAGCACTGGCACTACCCTCGCAGCGGGGCGATCACCTCGCGGGCGAAGGTTTCGACCGTCGCCGCGCGCGGGGCCCCGGCCACACCATAGGGGTTGATCATGATCTCGTCCACGCCAGCCGCGAAGATGGCGCGCACCCGGGCCAGGCACTCGGCGGGCGTGCCGGCGATGGCGAACTCGTCGACCACCTCATCGGGGATGGCCACAGCAAACTTCTCGGCCACGTCCGGGCTCATGTGCTCGTCGTGGTGGTAGATCGCCATGACGGCCGCGCGGGCGCGGCGGGCCGCCTCGCTCAGCGGCCAGGCCGGATCGGTGTGGCGTAGGTTCACCGCTACGGCCGGCCGGACCGCGGCGAGCGCCAGGGCGCGGTCGGGGTGTACGGCCGTCGTCGCCGACAGAGAGACGCGGAACGGGCCGCTACGCGCGGCGCGCGCGCGGCCTTCCTGCACCGCCGCCAGCTTCGCCTGTAAGCGCTCCGGGCTGCAGGTGCCGCCGCCGATGATCGCGCCGTCGCCGATCTCGCCGGCCAGCGCGAGCACCCTCGGGCCTGAGCCGCCGACGTAGATCGGCGGGCGCGTCTCGGCGCTCGCGTACACCAGCCGCATCTCGCCGTAGGGCCCTGCCACCGTCTCGCCCGCGCACAGCGCGCGCACGTCCCGCACGTACGCCGCGAGCTGCGCACGGGTCGCCGAGGGCGCGCCCATCATCCCCGTGGAGGTGCCGCCGACGCCGATCCCCAGGCGCGCGCGGCCGCCAGACATCTCGTACAGCGTCGCGATGGCGCCCGCGGTGACCGACGGCAGCCGCGTCACTGGGTTCGTGACGGACGAGCCCAGGGCGATCGTCGAGGTCAGCGCCGCCGCCGCGCCCAGCATGACGTACAGCTCGCGCCAGAGGAGCTGCGCGTCGCCCAGCCACACGGCATCGTAGCTGAGCCGCTCGGCCAGCGTGATCTCGTCCAGGATGATCCGCGGCGCCGGGTACTGGAACAGCTCGACGCTGAAGGTCGGTGCGCTCATGCCAGGACCGCTCCCTGTTGGACAGGTTCGGGCGCGTCGGCGCCCGGCGCTCGGGCGGTGGCGCGGCGCGTGGGTGGTGGAAGCGCCGCCGCGGCGGGTCGAGCGGCACGCGCGGACTGGCGGCGGGCGCTCCCCTTGCGGCTACGCTGGGTACGGGCCGAGCGGCGGCCCGGCGCACGTGTGGGATCAAGGGTTGCTCGCTGCAGATACCGGTTTCATCTGTTGCAATTCTCTCGCGAGTGCGGCAATATACTAGCCGCGCGTCCTGCTGGCAGTCAAGCCGCAGTAGGAGGCTGTTCCTGGGCCGCCGGCCGCGAGCGCTCGTTGACCAGGTCCGCGGAGGCTGCTATCACAGAGGCTCCAGGCGCGGATGACGGATGCGGCGGGGCGCGGGCTGCGGCAAGTTGGGAGGCCAAGTGGGAGGCTATTCGGGGCTTCGGGAGTTCCTGGCGCTGCTCGAGCGCGAGGGCGAGCTGGCGCGCATCGGCGTGCCGGTGGCGCTCGACCAGGAGCTGGGCGCGGTCTGCGTGCACAGCCTGCGCAACGGCGGGCCGGCGCTGCTCTTCCAGCGCCCGGGCGGGTACGACGTCCCGATCGTGGTGAACGTACTCGCCACGCGGCGGCGCTACGGGCTGGCGCTCGGCTGCGCGCCCGACGAGACGCAGCACGAGTGGAACCGCCGCACCGCCCGGCCGCTGCCGCCGGTCCTCGTCGAGTCGGGCCCCTGCCAGGAGGTGGTGCGGCTCGGCGACGAGGCCGACCTGACCTGCTTTCCCGCCCCGACCTGGAACGCGCTCGACGGCGGGCCCTACCTGACGCTCTCCTGCCACATCACCCGCGACCCGACGACGGGCGCGCGCAACGCGGCGATCTACCGCAACCAGGTGCACGATGGGCGCACGCTCGGCCTGCTGTCCGGCCCCTTCGCCCACATCATGCTGCAGCGGCGCTCGGCGCCCGACGAGCCGTTCCCGGTGGCCATCGCGATGGGGTGCGACCCGCGCGTGCCGATGGCGGCGTCGGTCCCCGTGCCGTTCGGGACCGACGAGCTGGCGGTGGCCGGCGCCCTGCGCGGCGCACCGATCGAGCTGGTGCGCTGCAAGACGGTCCCGCTGGAGGTGCCGGCCGACGCGGAGGTGATCGTCGAGGGCGAGGTGCGGCCCACGGAGAAGCGCGAGGAGGGGCCGTTTGGCGAGTATACGGGGCACTATGGCGGCCCGCGGCTGCCGCGCACGACGATCCACGTGACGGCGATCACGCACCGGCGCGACCCCATCCTCCACCTCGCCTACCAGGGCGCGCCGCCCCACGAGACGGACGTGCTGACCGCGGCTGGCAAGGAGGCGGAGATGCTCCGCCACATCAGCCTGCCCGGGGTGAAGGCCGTCCACTTCACCGAGGGCGGCGCGGGGGTGCTGCACGTCGTCCTCGCGGTCGAGAAGATGTACGAGGGCTACGGCAAGATGGCGGGGATGGCGGCCTTCGGGACGCCGACCGGCCGCAGCGTGAAGCAGGTGACAGTCGTCGACGCGGACGTGGACCCGTTCGACCCGCTGGCCGTCGAATGGGCGATCGCCACGCGGGTGCAGCCGCACCGCGACATCGAGATCCTGACCGAGCTGCCGGGCAGCTCGATTGACCCGTCATTGCCGCTCGCCGAGCAGACGCGGACGGCGCGCACGTCGAAGATCATCATCGACGCGACGCGCTACAACGCGGCGAGCTACCCGCCGGTCTGTCGGCCGGCCGACGAGATGCTCGACAAGGTGGAGCGCGATTGGGCGCGCTACGAGATCCCGCTCGTGCTCAGGCGGGGCGGACGGCGCTAGTACCCGGCCACAGGGGAAAGGCCAGGTGATTGCAGATGCAATCACCTGGCGCTTTCACCGTGGCGAGGTACCAGGCGCCCCCGCGCTTCGTGGCCGCGGAGGGTTTGCATGCTGACCATCGGCATCAACCTGCGCACCGGCTTCGAGCCGGACCGTCCGCTTTACGACCAGATTGAGCAGTCGGCTGAGCTGGCCCGCTACGCGGCGAGGCTTGGCACCTACCACATGCTGCGCGTGCCGCACCGCTGGCTGGCCGCGCCGCCGGTGCTGGAGCCGATCCCGCTGCTCGCCCGCCTGGCGCCCGACGCCGCGCCCATGCGCCTGATGGTCAGCGTGATGAAGCCGCCCCTGCACAACCCCGTCGAGCTGGCCCACCAGGTGTGCACGCTCGACCACATCGCGAACGGCCGCCTGGACTTCGGCGTCGGCATCGGCTGGCCGCAAGAGGAGTTCGAGGCCGCGGGCTTCCCGCAGCGGCTGCGCGTGCCGCGCTTCCTGGAGTCGCTGCGGCTCATGAAGCAGCTCTGGACGGGCGAGAAGGTCACGTTCGAGGGCCGCTTCTGGTCGGTCCACGGCGTGCAGATGGGGATGACGCCCGTGCAGAAGCCGTATCCGCCGCTCTGGGTGGGCGCGCACAGCGTGCCGGCCAGCGAGCGCGCCGCGCGCGTGGCCGACGGCCTGGTGTTCGCCAGCCAGACGAGCTGGCGGGACGCGGCGACCGCCACGGAAGCCTATCGCGCGGAGCTGGCCCGCGTGGGCCGCACCGGCCGCCTCGGCGTGGAGCGCGAGATCAGCGTGGCGCCCACCTACGCGGCCGCGGAGGCCGCGGCCATGCGCCTGCGGGTGGTGCGGGCGACGGCGTTCATGAACACGCGCGACCGGCGCGGCTCGCCGGTCGTCCACACGGCCGAGAACCCGGGCGTGGACCCGCGCGACTGGGCGATCGTCGGCACGCCCGACGACTGCCTGGAGCAGATCAGCCGCTGGCGCGAGCGGCTGGGCTTCGACTACCTCGGCCTGGCCTTCGCGAACTGGCCGAAAGAGCAAGCGGCCCGCAAGGAGTACCTGCACTACCTCTCCGAGTCGGTGGTGCAGCGGCTAGGATGATGCTCCGTAGTCCGTAGATTGATAGGTGTTGTGTGACCACAACACCTATCAATCTACGGATTCCTGGGAAGGAATGGCGGTATGCGCGCACGGCTCGTGATTGGCCTGGCCCTGGCGGTCGTGTGGGCGGCGTGCAGGCCGGGCGCCGCGCCATCGCCCGCGCCGGGCAATGCCGCGGGACCGGCCGCGCCCGTGGGCGTGGCCGGTGGCCAGGGCGCGCCCACCTGGGACGCGATCGTCGCGGCGGCGAAGCGGGAAGGACGCATCAGTATCATGGGGCCGCAGGGCAACGAGACGCGCGACGCCCTGACGCTCGGCTTCCAGCAGCAGTATCCCGACATCCAGGTCGACTACCAGGGCCTGGCCGGTAGCCCGCTCACGGCCAAGGTGCTCGCCGAGGTGAACGCCGGCCAGTACCTGACCGACCTGACCATCGCCGGGACGGCGGGCGTCGTGGATACCCTGATCCCAGCGAATGCGCTGGCGCCTGTCCCGCCCTACCTCGTGGGGCCGAACGACAGCGACCCGAGCGTCTGGCGCGGCGGCAAGTACGACTACGCGGACAGCTCCGGCCAGTACGGCCTGATCTTCAGCGTCTACGTGAAGCCGCCGTTCCTCTACAACCCGAACCAGGTGTCGCCCGACGACTTCACGTCCTACCGCGACCTGCTCGCCCCCCGCTGGAAGGGGAAGATCGTGCTGCGCGACCCGCGCATCGCGGGCGGCGGCCAGGCCGCGATCACCTTCCTCTACGCGACAGACTCCCTGGGCCGCGACTACCTGCGCCAGTTGTTCGCGCAGGACCCGGTGATCTCCAACGACGACCGCCAGATCATCGACTGGGTGGCGCGCGGGCAGTACCCTATCGCGCTGGGCGTGAGCGACACGCTTGCGAACGAGGCTATCGAGCGGGGCCTGCCCGTGCGGAACATGGATACGGCGCGCATGCGAGAGGGCGGCTACGTCACGTCGGGGAACGCCGTCGTGTCCGTCGTGCGCAACGCGCCGCACCAGAACGCGGTGACGGTCTACCTCGACTACCTGCTGTCGCGCGACGGGCAGCTCGCCTGGAGCAAGGCGGCCGGTTACGCCAGCCAGCGCCGCGACGTGCCCACCGACCACGTGAACCCGCTGTTCATCCCGAAGGATGGCATCACCTACCAGCAGAACTACTCTGAGCAGTTCGTGCGGATGCGGGACGAGATTCTGGACTTCCTAAAGACCGTGATGCCGTCCTGATGACGCTGCGCAGCGTTGCCCTCGACGCGCCGCGGGACCGCCTGCCGGCGATCCCCTGGGCGGCGTTGCTCACCTGCGCGCTGCTGGCGCTGGTCGCCTTCATGGTGCTGGCGCCGCTCACGCTCATGGTGACGAGCAGCTTCCAGCTTGCCCGCCCCGGCCAGCCGGCCGTCTACGGGCTCGACGGCTGGCGGCAGGCCTTCGGCGACCCCGCGAACCTCGCGGCCCTCTGGAACACCGTCACCCTCAGCGTCGCGCGGCAGTCCATCGCCGTCGTGCTCGGCGTGCTGCTGGCGTGGCTCATCGCCCGCACCGACCTGCCATTCAAGGGCACGCTGGAGTTCGTCTTCTGGCTGACGTTCTTCCTGCCGCCGCTGCCCGTCGCTGTCGGCTGGATCCTCCTGCTGGATGGGCGGTTCGGGCTGGTGAACCAGTGGCTGCAGGCGCTGCCGGGGGTGAGCGGCCCGCTCTTCGACATCTACGGGTTCTGGGGCATCGTCTGGGTCCACCTGACCACGACCATCGGGGTGAAGGTCCTCCTGCTTGCGCCCGCCTTCCGCAACCTGGACGCGGCGCTGGAGGAGGCGGCGCGCACCTGCGGCGTGGGCACGCTCGGCACCCTGCGGCGGATCGTCATCCCCATCATGGCGCCGGCCATCCTCGTCGCCACGATCCTGGGCCTCATCCGCTCGCTCGACGCGTTCGAGATCGAGCTGCTGCTGGGCACACCGGTGCGCCTGTTCGTGTACTCCACGAAGATCCGCGAGCTGGTGACGTTCGAGCCGCCGAACTACGCCGCGGCGACGGCGCTCGGCACCGTCCTGCTCGTCGTCATCCTGCTGCTCGTCGCCCTGCAGCGCTGGTACCTGGCCGGGCGGCTCTACCACACCGTCACTGGCCGCGGCTTCAGCACGCGCGAGATGGCGCTGGGGCGCTGGCGCTGGCCGACGTTCGGGCTGGTCGCGCTGGTGGCGCTCACGGTCAGCGTCGTGCCGCTGGCGGTGCTCTTGCTCGGCACGTTCATGCGCGCGTTCGGCTACTTCGACATCCCGAATCCCTGGACGCTCGACCACTGGCACCGCGTGCTCACCGACGCGACGCTCGTCCGCGCCTTCCAGAACACGCTGATCGTCGGCGGGGGCACGGCCGTCGTCGGGACGCTGCTCTACGCGCTCATCGCCTACGTTATCGTGAAGACGCGCTTCGCGGCGCGCGGGCTGCTCGACCTGCTCTCCTGGCTGCCGTGGGCCATCTCGGGCATCCTCATGGGGCTGGCGCTGCTGTGGACCGTCGTCCAGGTGCCGTTCCTGCGTCCGCTCTACGGCACGGTCCAGGTGCTCGTGCTGGCGCTCATCGTGAAGAGTATGCCGCTCGGCGTGCAGCTCACCCGCAGCGTGCTGCTGCAGCTTGGCGACGAGCTAGAGGAGGCGTCGCGCATGGCGGGGGGCTCCTGGTGGCCGACGTACCGGCGGGTCGTGCTGCCGCTGCTCGCGCCGACGCTGATCACCGTCGGGCTGATCGGCTTCATGTCGGCCGCGCGCGACGTGAGCACGATCGTGCTGCTCGGCTCGGCCCAGTCGCGCACGCTGGCGCTGCTCGCCCTCGACTACGCCTACGGCGGCCAGTTCGAGCGGGCCACCGTCGTCTCGATGCTAACCGTGGCGCTCGTCGTCGTGGCCGCGCTGCTGGTGCGCCCCCTCGGCGGTCGCCTTGGTATTAGCGCCCGCTGAGCTTACCCCTTCCAGTCGTAGTTGAGCGCGGCCAGGTCCACCTCGTAGTCGCCCCCGGCGCCTTTGCCCACCGGGAGCTGGTCCGTCGGGTAGCCCTCCTTGCAGTACAGCTCGAACAGGTTGCCCGAGGGATCGCGGAAGTACATCAGCGCCTCGACGCGGTTGCGGGTCCAGATCGCGTGCGTGGGCACGCCGGCGCGCTCCAGCCGGGCCTTGAACGTCTCCATGTCCGCCGGGTTGACGAAGAAGGCGTAGTGTGGGAACTCGGCCGCGCGGCCGGTCCAGCCGCTCGGCTGCCGGGAGAAGCCCAGGACGATGCCGCCGACGGACACCTCGGCAAACCGGTCCGGGTGGTGGTTCCGCACCGGCTCGGCGCCCAGCACCGCGGTCCAGAAGCGGCAGGCTTCGGCCACGTCGCGGACGGGCAGGCTCACGTGGCTGAAGCCGGCGAAGCGCGGACAGCCCGCGTCCGCTGTCGGGTCGCGGGTCTCGGGGTTGCTGGTCGATGTCATCGTGCATTCTCCCCGCGCGAATGGGCTTCCCGCCGCGGTGTTTCAGTGTGCCGCCACTATAGGCCGAGCCCCGCGGGCTGTCAACTGAACTCGAAGCCTCACAGATACCCCCATCACGCGCACAGGTCTAGGGTCCCCGAATCCGGTATTTATCAGCGCCTAGCATAGCTTGCCCGCCTGGCCGGGCCGTTGATATAGTCCTGCGCTGTGCGCAAGCGCATTCCTGATAGTGCAACTTCCAGCCAGGTGGGTCGCAGGTGTTGTGAGCGGTGGGCGAAGCCCACTGCTCACAACACCTGCCTCCATCAGCTTTCTGCCACGGAGTCCGGCGATGAGCGTTGACGTGATCGCGGCGGCCGAGCCGATCGTCCGCGTGAACCCGTACCAGGAGTATCAGCGCGGCGAGGGCGTGCCGATCGTCCGCGGCTTCCACGTCGCCGACCTGAACGGGCTGGAGCTGGCGCCCTGGGCCCGCAAGGGCGGCCGCGGCTGCTTCATCAACCTGGACGGGACGGGCGGCACGAACGACGCGTACGTCTGCGAGATCGCGCCGGGCGGCTCCCTGAACCCGCAGCGCCAGCTCTACGAGGAGATGGTGTACGTCCTGGAGGGCAGCGGTTCCACGCAGGTCTGGTACGACGAGAGCCGCAAGGTCTCCTTCGAGTGGCGCGCCGGCAGCGTCTTCGCCATCCCGCTGAACGCCTGGCACCGCCACTTCAACGGCCGTGGCGACCGCCCGGCGCGCTACCTGGCCGTGACCAGCGCGCCGCTCATCATCAACGTTTTCCACAACCTCGACTTCGTCTTCGGCAATGACTTCGCCTTCACGGACCGTTTTGCCGCCGAGGACAGCTTCTTCAGCGGCGAGGGCCGCCGCTTGCGCGCGCGCCGCAACCTCGTGCTGGAGACGAACTTCGTGCCCGACGTGCGCACGCTGGAGCTGATCGGCGGCGGCGAGCGCGGCGCGGGCGGGCGGCTGGTGCTGTTGGAGCTGGCGAACAACACGATGGCCGCCCACGTGTCGGAGTTCCCCGTGGGCACCTACAAGAAGGCGCACCGCCACGGGCCGGGCGCGCACGTCATCATTCTCGACGGCGAGGGCTACTCCCTCCTTTGGCCGGAAGGCGAGGCGCCGCGGCGCGTGGACTGGGCGGCGGGGAGCATGGTCGTGCCGCCGGAGAACTGGTTCCACCAGCACTTCAACAGCGGCGCGCGGCCGGCCCGGTACCTGGCGCTGCGCTGGGGCAGCCAGCGCTACGACCTCGGCGGCGCGATCCAGGCCGGCGAGGAGGCCCACGACGTGTCGGTGAAGGATGGGGGCCTGCAGATCGAGTACGCCGACGAGGACCCCGCGATTCACCGCGAGTTCGAGGAGTCACTGGCGCGGGCCGGGGCCGCGTGCCGCATGCGGAGCATGGTGCCGTGGTGTACAGCCGAGTAGCTCGGTCGCCGGGGACGCACGTGTGCTGGGAGCGCGGCCGTCCCGGCCGCTTCGCCGGTGCTGCCTGCGCCGGCCGGGCGGGCGAGACGCCCGCGCTCCCAGCCAGCCAAACGCGATCCCCGAAGAGGTGGCGGCCGCGACTGGCCGTGCTGGTCGCCGCTCTGCTCGCGGCCTGTGCCGCGCCGGCCGCGCCCGCCACGCCTCCCAGCGCGGCGCCGCCCGCGCCCCCCGCCGGAGCTGCCGCCGTGCCGCCCACGGCCAGCCCACCCGCGCTCGAGCCGCTGCGCGTCGGCTTCGCGAACGTCGCGGCCGCGCACGCGCCGCTATACGTCGCCCTGGAGGGCGGGGCGTTCGCGCGCCACGGCCTGGACGTGGACCTCGCCAACCTGGGCTCGGCCGTGACGAGTCAGGCGGCCCTGATGTCGGGCGAGGTGCCCGCCGCCGGCCTCGGCGGCAGCTCGACGATCGCGGCGAAGCTGTCCGGGGCGGACCTGGATATCGTCGCGGCGATCTTCGACACGGTGCCCTATCAAGTGCTCAGCACGCCCGACATCGCCTCGTTCGCCGACCTGCGCGACAAGAAGATCGGCATCAACCGCTTCGGCGGCGCTGCCGACTTCGTGACGCGCTACCTGCTGCGCCAGGCGGGGGTGGACCCCGAGCGGGAAGCCGTCATCTTGCAGGTCGGCGCGCAGTCCGAGCGGGTGGCCGCGCTGCAGAACGGTGCCATCCAGGCGACGCTCGTCGACCCGCCGTTCCAGGCGCCCGCCGAGCAGGCGGGCCTGCGCATCATCGCCGACACCGCCGAGCTAGACCTGGCGTACCCGCTCGACGTGCTCGCGATGAACCGCGGCTGGCTGAGCGCCGACCGCGACCAGGCGCGGCGCGTGCTGGAGAGCATGGTCGAGGGCGCGCGCCTGTTCAAGAGTGACCGCGAGCTGGGCATGCGCACGCTGCAGAAGTGGCTGAAGATCGACGACAGCGCGCTGCTGGCGGATACGTACGCGTACTTCACGCGCGCGATGCCGGACCGGCTCTTGCCGCGCGAGGAGGGGCTGCAGCTTGTCATCGACGAAGTGGCGGCCGAGAAGCCGGAGGCGCGCGCCCTGCGGCCCGCCGACCTCGTGGACGCCAGCCTCGTGGCCGAGCTGCGCTAGTGCAGCAGGCTAGGGGGTTCCCACGGGACTCCTCACTAGTCTGCTCAGGACTTGAGAAACATCTGCACGCTGAGCTGGGCCGCCGCCTGCTGCATGGCCGGCACCGCGGCGCGCATGCGCTCCACGGTGAAGCGTTCGAGGGGGCCCGACAGGGCGATTGCTGCGCCGACGTGCCCCAGCGGATCGATGATCGGCACGGCTACCGAGCCCACGCCCGGCTCGCGCTCGGCGCGGCTAATCGAGTAGCCCTGCGCGGGGATCTGCTCTAGCTCCCGGCGCACGGTGGCGGGGTCGTCGCCGCTCTCCGCCTCAACCTGGGCCAGGATGGCCTCGCGCTCGTCGGGGACCAGGTAGGCCAGCAGCACTTTGCCGGCGGCGCCACGGTGCGGTGGCAGGCGCGCGCCCAGGTCCACGGTCCCGCGTAGACCGTGCCGCGACTCCACCCGGTCGAGGCACACGCGGCTGGCGCCGTCGCGCACGTACAGGCTCGCCGTCTCGCCCGTCTCGTCCCGCAAGCGCACCAGGATTTCGTGGGCGTGGAGGATGAGCGGCTGCTCCCGCAGCAGGCTCGACGCTAGCTCCAGAATCCAGGAGCCCAGCACGTAGGTACGCATGCCGGGCTGGCGGACGATCGCGCCGCGCGCCTGCAGCGCGAGCGCCAGGCGGAGCGCGGTGGACGCATTGAGCCCTGCATAGGCGGCCAGATCAGATAGGCGACCCTGGCCGTGATGGCGGAAGTAATCGAGGATCAGCAGGCCCTTGCCGACGGACTGGTTGGCCGCGGTGCGCTGGCTGTTGCGGCGACGCGCGGTCGGGCCGCCGCGCCGCCCGTTGCGAGCGGGCTCGGCCGGCGGGCCGCTCCGGGCCGCGCGCGCCGGCGCGCGCCGGCTCTTGTTGTTGGCCACAGTCAGTCCCTATCCGGCCGCTGAGGGCGAGAGATGATGCTACTCGGGGGAGATTTCATTAATTGCAATCATGGTACCCGAGCGGTTCACCGCAGTCAATCGCCGCGCGCTTGACCGCCCGGCGGGCAGCCGATACAATCATTTCCGCTATTGGACGTGGGTTGCGGAAAGTGCAAGGAGTGGTCGATGTTGCAGGCGAGCGATCTCCGCGGGCTCTGCGCGATGGTGCCATCGTTTACCACATCCGACGGGGGCTCGATGGACGCGCGCGCGACCGTCGACGTGGACCTGCTCCGCACGGGCGTCGAGCGGATGATCGCCGACGGCGTGGACGTGCTGGCGACCACCGGCACCTTCGGCGAGGTCTACAACCTGCTCTGGGAGGAGCAGCAGGTCCTCATCAAGGCGGCGGTCGAGGTCGTCGCCAAGCGGGTGCCGCTCTTCATCGGCGTGACCAGCCCCAACCCACGCGAGGTGCTGGACAAGATGCGCTTTGTGCGCGAGGCGGGCGCGGACGGCGTGCTGGTCGGCATGCCCTACTACATCCCGGCCACGCCCGAGAACGCCGTGCAGTTCTTCCTTGACATCGCCGAGCGCTTCCCCGACTTGGCGATCATGATCTACCACAACCCGACGTACCACCACATCACGCTGCCGGTGCCCGCCGTGGCGAAGATGGCCGTGGCGCCGAACATCGTGGCGATGAAGGACAGCCACCGCGACCCGGGCCCTTTCCTGAAGCTGATGGAGCTGACCAACCACAAGCTCGCCATCTTCGTCTACCAGGGGCAGTTGTACCCCTACGCGCAGCTTGGCGCCGCCGGCTGCTGGTCGATCGGCGCCTGGATGGGGCCGTGGCCGCTACTGGCCCTGCGCGACGCCTGCGCCGCGGGCGACTGGGAGCAGGCGCAGAAGATCGCGCTCGACCTGACCGCCGACGTGCCGCTCTCCGACTTGCGCTGGCGAGAGAACAGCCTGAAGATCTCGATCAACGAGGCCGGCTACTGCCAGGCCGGGCCGCTGCGGCCACCGTTCACTCACTGCCCCGACGACGTGGTGGAGGCGGCCAAGGCCCGCGGGCGCCGCTGGCGTGAGATGGCCGAGCGCTACCAGGCGCAGCGGGCCACCGCGGGCGCGCCCGCTTAACAGCCAGGCCGGGGTGACCGACAGATGATCGAGAAGCTGTTCGTCAGGCCGCGCCTCGCGGCGCTCGGCGCGGTGCTGGCCCTGCTCGTTGCCTGCGCGCCGGCCGGAGCCCCGGCGGAACGCGCGGCCCCGCCGGCCGCGCCGCCCGCGGCCCCCGCCGCGGCTAGCGCCGCCGGGCCGGCTGCCGCCGGACAAGAGGCCTGGCAGGCGGAGTGGGACCGCGTCGTCGCCGCGGCCAAGCAGGAGGGGCACGTGGTGGTGACCGGACCGCCGGGCGAGTCCGCCCGCCAGGCGCTGACCGCCTTCCAGCAAGCGTACCCCGAGATTCAGCTCGAATACAGCGGGCAGCGCGGCGCCGACTTCATCTCCCGCGCCCTGTCCGAGCGCCGCGCCGATCGGTACCTCACGGACGTCTTCGTGAGCGGCACCGGCGGGATCATCGGCGATCTCCTCCCCGCCGGCGCGATTGATCCGCTGAAGCCGGCGCTGATCCGTCCGGAAGTGCTGGACGACAGCCATTGGTACAACGGGTTCGACTTCGGGTTCGTGGACCTCGCCCGCCAGTACGTGTTCTCCTTCTCCATGTACGTCAGCTACACCTTGACGATCAACCGCGACGTGGTGCCGGAGAGCGAGTTCAACAAGCTGGCGGACCTGCTCGATCCGAAATGGAAGGGCAAGATCTCCATCAACGAGCCGCGTGACTCGACCGCGGGCGCCCTGCACTCCGTGGTCATCATGCAGCGGCTCGGGGTCGATGCCTACCGGAAGCTGTTGACCGAGCAAGACGTCAGCGTCCACCAGGACACGCGGCAGCAGGTGGAGCTGCTGGTGCGCGGCTCGCGCCCGATCGGCATTGGCGTGTCCCAGGCGCCCTTGCAGGAGTTCCAGAAGCAGGGGCTTGGCCGTAACGTCCGCCCGCTGGAGCAGCCGGAGGCGTCGGCGCTCACCGCGGGCTTCGGCGGCTGCGCGTGCCTGATGAACCGCGCGCCCCATCCCAACGCCGCCCGCGTGTACCTGGACTGGCTCCTCTCCCGCGAGGGCCAGTCGCAGTGGGTCAGGTACTACCCGGCCAACAGCCGCCGCGTGGATGTGGAGCCCTACGATCCGGCCACGCTCCCCAAGCCGGGCGTGGACTATTTCTACGTGGAGCGCGAAGAGGTCCGCCCGATGCGGGACGAGCAGTTCCAGCTCGCGCGCGAGCTAATTCACTAGGGAATTCATGGGGGACACCTCCACACCCCCGTGTTATCGGGGCCTACGGGAGAACGGCGAGGAGATGGCGCAGCCCGCCGCGAAGAATGCCCAGGCGACCAAGAGCGCCGCGGAGGCCGGCCCGCCGCTGGCGGGGGTGCGGGTGCTGGCCTTCACGCACGTGCTGGCCGGGCCGTTTTGCGGGCGCTTGCTCGCCGACCTAGGCGCCGACGTGGTCATGATCGAGACGAGCGGCCGCAAGGACCGCATCGGCGCCACGCGGGCCGACGCCACCTACGGCGGCCGGCGCGACCGCACGCTCTCGGGCCTGAACACGAATCGCGGCAAGCGCTCGGCGGCGATTGACCTGAAGACGCCGGCGGGGCGCGCCGCGGCGGTGCGGCTCGCGGTCGCCGCCGACGCGCTGGTGGAGAACTTCAGCGCCGACGCCCTGGCGCGTCTGGAGCTGGACTACGCGCACCTGAAGCCGCTGAACCCCCGCCTGATCTACGTGAGCATGTCGGGCTACGGCCACGACGGCCCGCGGCGCTCGTGGACGAGCATGAACCTGAACCTGCAGGCGTACAGCGGGCTGATGATGGCCACCGGCCGGGAGGGCGACCCGCCGACGACCATCGCGAACTCCTGGAACGACTACATCGGCGGGCTGCACGCCTGCTTCGCCGTGCTGGATGCCCTCGCGGCGCGCGTGCGCACGGGCCAGGGCTGCAACCTGGACCTGTCGCAGTTCGAGTGCGGCGTGGCGACGCTGGGGCCGCTGCTGCTGGCGAGCGCCGTGAACGGCGAGGCGCCGCCGCGGCAGGGCAACCGCTCGCCGCAGGCCGCGCCGCAGGGCGTCTACCGCTGCGCCGACCGCTCCACGCCGCCCGACGGCCGCGGGCGCGCGGCGACCGACGAGTGGTGCGCGATCAGCGTCCAGGGCGACGGGCAATGGGGCGCGCTGGTGCGCGCGCTGGGCGACCCCGAGTGGGCCCACGACGCGCTGTACCGCACGCTCGCCGGCCGCCAGCGCCACCACGACGAGATCGACGCCCACCTGAGCGCCTGGACGCGCGCGCTGGCGGCGCGGGAGGTGGAGCGGCAGCTGCGCGCCGCGGGCGTCCCGGCGCGGCGTATGCGGCGCATCCAGGAGGTCGTGGACGAGCCGGACGGCGCGTCGGTCTTCCAGCCGCTGGAGGACCCGCCGGGCTGGCAGATGACGGTGACGGGCCTGCCGTTCACGTTCGGCGGCGGCGCGCTCGCGCCGCGGCGGCCCGCGCCCTACCTGGGGGAGCACACGCGGGAAGTCCTCGCCGAGTGGGCTGGCTTCACCGACGCCGAGATCGCGGACCTGGAGGCCCAGGGCGTACTCACCTGACGGGGGAACAATGGCAGACGACGCGGACGCGTTGCTCACCGACGAGGTGCGGGCCTGGATCGGCCGCTCCTCAGACACGCGCCAGTTTCCCGAGCCGATCTCGGCGTCGGACGTGCGGCGCTACCTGGATGCCACGGGCGACCGCAACCCGCTGTGGCGGGACGACGAGTACGCGCGGGCCGCGGGCTACCGGGCGCGCCTGGTGCCGCCGCTGTTCGTGGCCGCGCTGACGCGGCGCATCCCCGTCACCGACTCGCCCGAGGACCGGGTCTTCTGGCAGCACCAGGTGCCCGTGCTCACGGGCTACACGAACACCCGCAACGCGGGGACGGAGCTGGAGTTCCTAGCACCCATCTACGTCGGCGACCTCATCTCCGTCCAGACCCACATCACGGACATTACGGTGCGCCGCGGACGAACGGGAACCGGCATCTTCGTCACGCGCATCCTAGAGTTCCGCAACCAGCACGGCCAGCCGGTCATCCGCCGGCACCAGTCGCTGGGCAAGTACCCGCCGGCCAGCATTGAGGCCGAGTCCGGCGCGCGAGACGAGAGCTGAGATGGCCCGCATCCTCGACCTGACGACGCACGCGGCGGTCTACGCCACACGGCTGCTCGCCGAGGCGGGCCACGACGTCATTCGTGTCGAGCCGCCCGATGGGGACGCGCTGCGGCGCCTGGAGCCGTTCCTCGGCGACGCGCCCGACCTGGAGCACGGCGCCTACCACCAGTTCTTCAACGCCGGCAAGCGGAGCTTCGCGCTCGACACGGCCTCGCCGGACGGCCGCCAGACGCTGCTGGCGCTCAGTCGCACCGCGGACGCGGTCGTCGCCACCCTGCCGCTGCCGGTGGAGGAGGCGCGGCTTCTGGAGGCGAACCCGGGGCTCGTCGTCACGACGATCGAGGAGGAGGACCCCGAGCTGTGCGCCTACGCGCGCTCGGGCCTGCTGTCCATCACCGGCCACCCGGACGTCGAGCCGGTGCTGCTCGGCGGGCACGCCGTCTACGCGGCGACCGGCCTATACGTCGCCGTCGCGACTGCCGCTGCCCTGTACGCGCGGGCGCTCAGCGGGCGGGGCCAGGTGGTGCGCGTGTCGGTGGAGCAGTGCCTGGAGTCGCTGATGGAGCAGGCGATGCTCGCCTACACCGCCCACGGCAGAGGGGCCGAGCGGCGCGGCCTGCGCGGCGCGGTGACGGCCGTCTCGGGCGCCTACTCCTGTGCCGACGGCTACTGGATGATTAGCGTGCCCGCCACGCCCGACGGCTGGGCGAGCTTCGTGGACTGGACGCAGGACCCCGCCCTCATGGCCGACCCATCGCTGGCCGACGAGGCCGAGCGGAGCGCGAAGCGCGATTTCATCCTAGACCGGCTGGAGGCGTGGGCATCGCGGCTCCCGAAGGACGAGCTAGTGACCGAGGCGCAGCGGCGCCACATCCCAGCCTCGCCGGTGGCGAGCCCGCTCGACCTGGTGCGCGACCCCCAGCTCATCGCGCGGGGCTTCCTGCGCGAGGTCGAGCACCCGCAGTTCGGCCGCCTGTACTATCCGGCGGGGGCGGTCGCGAGCGTGCGGGGCGCCTGCCCAGCCCCGGCGCCATCATTGGGGCAGCACAACGCCGAGATCCTGGCGGAGCTAGACGTGCAATCAGTGTAGAACGGCATGGAGAGGTAGGGCGGGGTCTTGTACCCCGCCGTCCGGCGCTGGTCACCACGAGGCGGCGGGGGTGTGGCGCGGAATACTGCAAGTGCCACAGCCCCCGCCCTACCCCGGACCTGCGCACCAAGGTGCCGACCGGCTGCTGAGGTGCTCAAGCCTGGAGGACCCGACCCGGCCAGGCCCGGCGGGGGTGATGAGGACACAATGGCCGACCAGCAGCTCTACTTCGACGACGTGCAGGTAGGCGACGCGATCCCGCGCACCGAGTACGGCCCGCTGACCATCGCGGACAGCGTGCGCTGGGCGGGCGTGCAGGAGAACTGGGGGCCGCTGCACTGGGACCGCGAGCACGTGCGGCAGCACAATGGCCTGCGCACCTTCATCGCCAGCGGCGACTACCGCCAGGCGCTGCTGGCGCGCTCGCTCACCGACTGGATCGGGCCGCGGGGGTGGCTGCGCACGTTCAGCGTGCGCTACACCGCCCCCACCTACGAGGGCGACCTGATGCGCTACGAGGGGCGCGTGGTCGAGAAGTCGGACGACCCGGACGCCCCCTGGATCGCCTGCGACCTGGAGGGCAGCAACCAGGATGACCAGCGCACGCTCACGGGCCGCTGCACCATCCTGCTGCCCCGGCGCGACCATGCCGCGAGCGTGTGAGGCAGACGAGCAGCCGCAGAGGAGGCAGAGCATGACAGTGGCTATCTCTCCGAACGGGCGCAGCACGTACGCGGGCGAGGCCCCGCCCACGCGGCTGCTGGTCGCCACGATTGACGGCATCGCCGCGCTGGAGCGCGACGGCGCCGGCGGCGCGTGGCGGCGCGGCGCGACGGCGCTCGGCGGGCTGCACATCAGCTCGATCCTGGTGGAGCCCGTGCGCGGCGGCATCTTCGCGGGCGTCCACGGCAGCGGCCTGTACCGCAGCCTGGACGGCGGCACGACGTGGGAGGAGAAGACACGGGGGCTCACGGACACGCACGTCTTCACGGTGGCCGCCGTCGAGCGGGACGGCGAGGTCGTGCTCTACGCGGGCACCGAGCCGGTGCACCTCTTCCGCAGCACCGATTACGGCGACACCTGGGAGGAGCTGCCGGCCCTGCCGCAGATGCGCCAGGACTGCTGGACTTTCCCCGCGCCGCCGCACGCCGCCCACACAAAGCACATCACCTTCCATCCCGCGGACCCCGACACGCTGTTCGTGAGCGTGGAGCAAGGGGGGCTGTTCAAGAGCACAGACGGCGGCCAGAGCTGGCTGGAGCTAGAGTCGTACGCGAAGCCGACCGACCGCGCGTACAAGGACGTGCACCGCTGCCTGCTGCGCCCCTCCGACCCCACGGTGATGTACATCACCGGCGGCATGGGCTTTTACCGCAGCCCGGACGGCGGGGCAACCTGGGAGCAGCTCACCGACCGCACCTACCGCATCGCGTATCCCGACGCGCTGCTGTTCTCGCCCGAGGACGACTCGGTGCTGTTCATGGCCGGCTCGGCGGGCTCGCCCGGCCGCTGGCCGCAGACGCACGACGCCGACGCGGCCATCATGCGCAGCCGCGACGGCGGCCGCACCTTCGAAGAGCTGACCGACGGCCTGCCCGAGCACCTGCGCGGGAACGTCGAGGCGATGAGCCTGTACCGCTGGCCGGACGGCTTCGCGCTCTTCGCCGCGACCACCGACGGCGACGTGTTCGCGTCCGAGACCGGCGGCGATACCTGGGCCCAGATCGCCTCCGGCCTGGCCCCCATCTCGAAGGTCGGCCACTACCGCAACCTGATGGCGGTCTGATGCTGGCGAAGGACCAGGCCGCGATCGTGGGGATCGGCTGGACCGCGTTCTCGCGGGACTCGGGCGCCTCGGCGATGACGCTCGCGGCGGAGGCCAGCTTCAAGGCCATCGAGGATGCGGGCCTCGCGCCGCGCGACATTGATGGCGTGACGTCCTGGTTTCATGGGCACGCGGACGGCGTCCATCCGCGCGAGCTAGGCTTGGCGATGAACCTCGATTGCCCGTTCGAGCTGTACGTGGACTCGGGCGGCCACTGGCTGTGCGGCGCCGTGCTCGCCGCGGCCTCGCTCGTCGTCTCGGGCGTGTGCAGGCATGTACTGCTCTACGCCGCGCGCAATCGCTACAGCGAGGGGCGCGCCCGGCGTCCCGCCCGCGACAGTGTCGCCGCCGGGCCCGACCAGTTCCGCCTCCCCTTCGGCGAGCACCTGGCGGCCACGACGTTCGCGCTGCCGGCCACGGCCCACATGGCGCGCTTCGGCACGACGACGCTCGACTTCGCGCACCTGGCCGTCACCCAGCGCAAGCACGCCACGCTGAACCAGAAGGCGCAGATGCGCAAGCCGATCACGGTCGAGGACCACCAGACCTCGCGCTGGATCTCGTATCCGTATCGGCTGCTGGACTGCTGCCAGCAGACGGACGGCGGCGTGGCGATCGTGGTCACCTCCGCCGAGCGCGCTCGCGACCTGCGCCACGCGCCGGTGTACCTCATGGCCGGCGTCGCCGGCGAAGGGGACACGCGCGCGCTGTGGGAGACGAACGGCGTCAATCTCGCGCCGCGGCTGTACGGGGCCGCGGGCATCACGCCGCGCGACGTGAGCTTCGCCGAGCTGTACGATCCGTTCACCGGCATGTGCCTGCTCCACATGGAGGACTTCGGCCTGGTGCCGAAGGGCGAGGTGGGCACCTGGGTGACGGCGGGGAAGAACGGGCTCGACGGCGAGACGCCCGTCAACACGCATGGCGGCCTGCTCAGCGAGGGGCACCTGCTGGGGCTGAACCACGTGGTGGAGGCGGTGCAGCAGCTTCGGCCCGAGGGGGTGCGCGACGACCTCTGCGACGGGCCGCACACTTACGACCGCGCGACCTGCCGCCAGGTGCGGGACCCGGAAATCGCCCTGCTCTGCGGCGAGGGCGGCAGCAGCGCCATGCTCCTGCGGCGGGGCTGAGGGTCATGAGTGAGCCGGCAATGCCTGAGGCGACGAACAGGCTCGGGAAGCCCGCGCCCGTCCCGGACCCGGACACGCGACCGTTCTGGGACGCCTGCCGCGAGCGCGAGCTGCGGGCGCAGCGCTGCACGCGCTGCGGGCGCTTTCGCTGGCCGCCACAGGGCTTCTGCCCGGCCTGCTACGCCTGGGAGCACGACTGGGTGCGCCTTTCCGGCCGCGGCACGGTGACCGCCTTCTCGGTCGTGCACCACTCGACGGCGCCGGCGTTCAAGGACGAGCTGCCCTACGTGGTGGCGCTCATCGCTCTCGACGGGACCGGCGACCGCGTGACGATCACGAGCAACGTCGTCGGCTGCCCCTGGGAAGCGGTCGCGGTCGGGATGCCCGTGGAGGTGGTGTTCACCGCCATCTCGACGGAGGCGATGCTGCCCCAGTTTCGGCCCGCGGCGCAGGGGTGACTTCATCTAAAGCAGGCGGCCTGAGTTGTTGTGAAGGTTGGGCTTCACAACAATCCGTTCCATGCGCTTAGAGCAGGACAGGACTGAGAGCATGCAGGTGACTCGCAGCGTGCGCGCCGTGCAGGTGCCGGACACGAACCCGATGCACCCGCAGTACACCACGATCTACCTGGTCGGGCGGGGCCAGACGCTCACCATCGATTCCGGCGAGGACGTGGACCGCTACCGCTGGATGCTGCGCGGCTATCTGGCCGCCGTCGAGCACGCCGAGATCGGCATTAGCTGCGTCACCCATCACCACGCCGACCACAGCGCGAACCTGCGCTGGCTGCGGGACGAGTTCGGCGCCGACGTGCGCGTGCTCGAGCAGGGCATCCCTCTCCTGCGCGACCGTCTGCCCGAGAGCGGCGTGCAGGTCATCGCCGACGGCGCGGTGTTCGGGCCGAGCGACGACGTGCGCCTGCAGGCGATCCACACGCCGGGCCACAGCGCCGACTCGGTCTGCTACTACCTCGAGGAAGAGGGCGTGCTGTTCACCGGCGACACGATCCTCGGCGCCAGCTCGACGACGATCAACGACCTCGGCGCCTACCTCACGAGCCTGGCGCAGCTACGCGACCTCCCGAACCTCCGCATCATGTGCCCCGGCCACGGCCCAGTGATCGAGGATCCCATCGCGTACATCGACGCCTACATTAGCGGCCGCCACGCGCGCGAGCGGCAGATCCTCGACGCCCTGGCCGCGCAGCCCGAGATGACCACCTGGGAGATCATGGAGCTGATCTACGCGGACCTGAACCTCGTCCCGCGGCTCCAGCGCGCCGCCGACCGCCAGGTCGCGACCCACCTGCGCAAGCTGGAGAAGGAGGGCCGCATCAAAGTGTATCCCGGCCGGCCGCGCGAGAAGACCGCCGAGGAGCTGGCGCGCGACGAGGAAGAGGAACACGAGCGGCTGGAGGTCATCCGCCGCGCCGACGAGTACCGGGAGCAGGCCCGCCGCCGCGCGCTCTTCCAGCAGGAGAACCCCTGGCAGGAGGAGTGGGAAGTCCCGCCGCGCTACGCGCTGATCTGAGCGCTGCGCCTACTCCGCCGCGGCGTAGACGTGCTCCACCGCCGACAGGTCCGCGCGCAGCGTCTGCCAGCTCGCGCCGCCGTCGCGGGAGGCCAACACGGCGCCGCCACCCCGCGGCATCGGCGATGGCACACCCGACGACTCGCCCAGGCCGGCGAACAGCCCGTTCGGGGCGCGCGGATCGACGCACAGTGCCCAGATCATCGGCGTCATCTCCTCGGGCAACCCGTGGCCAGCGCCGATCCGCTGCCAGGACTCGCCGCCGTCCGCGCTGCGGTAGAGCGCGGCCCGCGAGCCGATCTGGCTGCGATCCCAGGCTCCCCGCGCCTGGAGGGACGGCCAGAAGCCGGGCGAGCCCTCAGCCGTGGCGATCACGACGACGGGCTCCCCGCCGTTGGCCGGCGGCAGCACCACCATGTCGTGGAAGTAGTCGCGGTCGCAGCCGTGCTGGGCCCGCGTCCACCCCCTGGCGGGATCGTCCGTCGTGTACAGGCCGCGCGCCGAAGTGACGAGATAGCGGTCGAAGCGGTGCGGCAGGCTCGTGACCACGTGGATGTCCAGGTAGTCGATGCCCGCGCTCACGTCTTCCCAGGTCTGGCCGCGGTCGGTGCTGCGCGCGACGCCGCCGTGCTCGATCGCCAGGAACAGCAGGTTCGGATCGTCGGGATGGATGAACGTGTTGAGGACGTGGCCCTGGTGCGGTGGCACCGGGAACCACCAGTCCTGCCGGCGATGGCGGAAGGCCGGCTGGTGGCTGCTTGCCATATCGACGGGCGCCGTCTCGCCCAGCCGCGCGTGCGTTTCCTCCGGCAAGCGCTGCAGCGAGACTAGCTCCTCCCAGGTGCTGCCCCCGTCCTCGCTCCGATACAGGTGGACCGGATCGGTCCCGGCGTAGACGACACGGTCGTCCGTGGGGTCGATGTTGACCGAGCGAAAGTCGCCGTCCAGCACCTTGCGCCAGTACGAGCCGGCATCGTCCGTGCGGTAGAGTCCGTCGCGCAGCCCGACAAAGACGCGCTCCGGCTGCTCGCGGCAGCCGCCCAGCGCCTGCACGACCACGCCGCCGAACGCTTCCGCCGCCAGCTCGCAGTGCCCGCCGCGGACCTTCAGCACCTGCAGGCCATCGTACGTCCCGGCATAGACCCGCGCTCCGTCAGCCATGAGCCCTACCTCCCGTCTCGCCCCTCGTCCCGGCGCGCCAGCGGGCCTCGTCCTCGACGCCCGTCTCGATCACGTGCGTTGGCTTGATCCGCAAGATGACGCGCCTCTCGCCCGCTCGTAGCGCGTACCGCTCACGCCCCGTGTACTTCTTCGTCAGCCGGTTGACGTGGTCGTTGGCGCCCTGACCGGGGCCGCGCGGAGCGCGCTACGGCGCCACGCGGGCGCCGGCCGAGGCCAGGTCGGGCCGGGGCGCGAACGCCTCGCCCCGTGGCACGCGCCGGTGACCCCACACGTCGCCCCGGTCGTAGCTGGTCACTTCCCACGTCGCGTCGTCGATCTCGCGCGCGCCCCAGCCACACTCCAGCGCGAAGCCCGAGGGCGTCTCCACGTAGAACGACACCATGTGGTCGTTCGAGTGCTTGCCGAGCGTGATCGTCAGCGGGATGCCCGCGTTCTGGCACAGGTCGAGAGCGATCCCCACGTCGTCCAGGTTCTGCATCTCCAACATCAGGTGGCGCAGGCGCTTGGTCGTCGGCAGCGCGCCCCGCACCGCGATGCCGATCGAGTGGTGGCGGGGATTGCAGTGGAAGAATGCCACCGGGCCCGAGCCATAATCGCTGAGGCGCAGGCCCAGCACGTCCAGGTAGAAGCGCTCCGTCGCGTCGCGGTCGTCCACCATCAGCACGACGTGGCCCACGCCGAGCGGCCCCGCCTTGAAGCCGTGCATGGGGCGCCCCGGCACGAAGGGCGCGCTGGTCATCACGACCGGGCCGTAGAACAGCTCGAACGGGTGCCCGCTCGGGTCGCGGAAGCGGATGAGCCGCCGCACCTTGCGCACGGCCCGCTCCGCCTCGCTGCCCTCCGTGACCGCCACGCCCGCGGCCTCCAGACGCGCGACGATCTCGTCCAGCGCCCGCGGCGTGTTGACCTGCCAGCCAAGGTAAGTCAGGTCGTCCTCGGCGGATGGGTGCAGGATCAGGCGGTGGTAGTAGTCGTCCATGCGCAGGTGCAGCGTGCCGTCGGCGGCTCGGTCGCTCACTTGCAGCCCCAGGATGCGCGTGGCGAACTCCTCCCAGCGGGCCAGGTCGCTCGCGCCCACGCCCACGTAGCCAAGCTGCACGATTCCCATCACACCGCTCCCTGCAGCGCTGGCCGCATCACATTGCGCGCCAGCACCTCGATCATCTCGCTACGCGAGCCGCCCGCCACGGCGAACGGGGTCAGCAGGATCGCGTCGACGCCCAGCGTGAAGAGCTGCTGGGCGCGCTCGACGCATTTGTGTGTTGTGGCACACCACCCACAGCGGTTCGCCAGTGATGGACCGCTAAGCTGCTGGCCTGGATTCGTGTGTCTGCTTGGCGAAGCTAAACGTGCCCATCGTCCCTGGCCCGGTGCTCAGGCCTGGTAAGGCCCAAGCTGCTGCAGGGCGTAGTCGGCGAACTGCGGATCGACGAGGTGGTCCTCGGGCAGGCTCTGGCCGATCGCGCCCCACTCGACGAGCTGCCGCTGGGCGTCCAGAATGGACTCCACGTTCAGCCGCCCATCCGGGTGCACCGGTCCCCAGGCCACTTGGTCGATCGCCGCCAGCGGGACGCCGGTGTGCGCGGCCAGGATCGGGCCGATCACGTCGCGCTGCTTGCCGGCCATGAAGTCGAGCTGGTCGCGCAGCCCGCGCACGTAGGCCACGCTCCACCGCCGCGCCACGTCGTTCCGCTCCTTGATGAAGCTCTCCGAGAACATGATCCCCGCGAGCTGAAACCCGGGGTCGTAGTCGCCCGTCGAGAGCCACGGCACGAGCACGCCGCGCTGCTTGCCGAGGGTGATGAACGGCTCGATCGGCCAGGCGACGTCCACGGCTCGGTTGGCCAGGGCGGCGAGCATGTCCGGGTAGGGGATGGCTTCCCAGTGCACGTCGTCCAAGGTCAGACCGGCCGAGGCTAGGATCTTGTTCGCCTGGAAGCCGGTGCCACCATCCCGCACGGGGGTGGGCGTGGCGTTGACCCGTCCGCTCAGGTCGGCGACCGTTTTGATCTCGCCGGCCAGGTCGGGCCGCACGACCACCATGGCGCTCTTGTCGCCGCGCTCCAGATGCCAGATGTCCAGGGTGAACGGCTGTCGCAGCCCGCGCGCCACGGCGTTGAAGAAGGTGACGGTATTGCTCGTGGCGCCAATGTCGAGCTGGCCCGCGGCGCTCGCCTGGATCATCTCGGTGCCGCTGGCGAAGACCGTCTCCTGGTCGTCGACGCCCAGCTCCGCGAAGTAGCCGCGTTCGCGGGCGATGACGGCGCCGAAGGAGATGCCGCGCAACGTGCCGCGGCGCACTACGTCGGGCTGCCGCGCCACCGTGGTCGCGGCGCTCGTCGGCGACGTGCCCGGCGCGGGCGGGGGCGGCGCCGCGGGGGCGGCGGGCGCGAGGGCCGGAGCGCCGCCGGGCGCGCAGGCGAGCGCTAAGCCCACCGTGCCGCCCGCCGCCAGGCGCACGAACTCCCGGCGCGTCCGCGCCTTGGAAGCACCTCCGGGCCTCGACTCGCTCATCACGGACTCTCCCGAGGCGCGAACGGCTGAGGAGAGGCGCCGCCCAGGGCCGCGCTCCGCGGATTGGCAGCGACTTTGCAGATGGTGCAACTGCATCCTGTAGGCTGGAAAGGATAGTATAATGCGTAGCCGGCGGGCGTCAAGCTCGCCTGAGCCCCGGCTAATACCAAGCTGGGTAGAGTGGCTGGCAAACCGCCGCCCTGATCGGCGGGCGTGGCAGGACGACTTGGGCCTGCCGATCAGGGCGGCGGCGCTGAATGGCAACCGAGGTCATCTGCCTTGACGCGGGAGGCCAGCGGATGAGCGGCCGCGAGCGGGAGGTGCGCCCCGGCGCGGACACGGCGCGCGCCCCCTCCCGTGCCTTGCGATTCGGCATCTGGGACTGGCTGGACCACAACCGGCGTGTGGACCTCGCTGACCTGTACGAGCAGCGCCTGCGCATGGTCGAATACGCCGACCGCGTCGGCTTCTACGGTTACCACCTGGCCGAGCACCACGGCATCCCCCTGAGCATGTCCCCCTCGCCCAACCTCTTCTTCGTCGCGGTGGCCCAGCGCACGCGCCGGCTACGCTTCGGCTCGATGGTGTACCTGCTGCCGTTCTACAACCCGCTGCGGCTGGTCGAGGAGGTCTGCATGCTCGACCACCTCAGCCGCGGCCGCCTGGACCTCGGCATCGGACGCCCGGCCACGCCCTACGAGATGGCCATGTTCAACGTGGCCCCTGACGAGTCCAGACCCATCATGACCGAGGTGCTGGACGTGCTACTCATGGGGCTCCGCACGGGCGAGGTGAACTACGAGGGCAAGTACCTGCAGTTGCGCGACGTGGCGTTCACGATGCGCCCCTTTCAGCGCCCATATCCCCCGCTCTGGTACCCGACCGTGAACGCGCAGACGGTCCCCTGGATCGCCCGGGAGGGGCTGAACACCATCTACGGCTTCAGCTTCCTATCCGGCACGCTGGAGGACACGCGCCAGCAGCTCGCGACCTACGAGCGGGTCTGGCAGGAGCACCGCGCGGCGCCAGGACGCCTCAACGAGCACGTCCCCGACCCGCTCTACGGCTTCACGCGCCAGGTGTACGTGGCCGAGACGGAGGCACAGGCCCTGGCCGAGGCGAAGGAGGCGTATCTGGACTTCTACGCGAACTTCAACTACCAGTTCGCGAAGCACGGCAGCGACCGCTACGCGCATCGCGCCGCTTTCGAGCCGCTGGTCGAGCAGGGCTTGCTGCTCGCCGGCTCGCCGGCCACGGTGCGCGCACGCCTGCAGGAGATCGTGCAGGCAGTCGGCGGCAATTACTTCCTGGGCACGTTCGCGTTCGGCAGTCTGAGCACCGAGCAGGTACTCCGCTCGATCCGGTTGTTCGCTGAGGAGGTCATGCCGGCACTCACCTCCGCGCTCAGAGTCGACTTCGCGCGATAAAGGCCGCCGATCATGAGGAGCGGCAGGAGCGTCTCCGTGAGCTGGTCCGCTTATGGTAGAATCAACTCTGTGCTCACTGGCGTGACACCTGAAGCGGGATAGCCCAGGCGCTTAGCCTCACGGCGCTCCCGCGCCACTCTGGCCCGAGCGGAGGCGCACATGGCGGTCCGGCCGATTCTCTCCCTGGAGAGCCCCATCCTGCGGCAGAAAGCCAAGCGAATCAAGCACATCGACAAGTCGCTGGACCCGCTCATCCAGGACATGATCGACACGATGCACGATGCGCCCGGTATCGGCCTGGCCGCCCCGCAGATCGGCGTTCCCCTGCGCCTTATGGTCATCGAGATCGAGGGCGAGCTGACCACGCTCGTCAATCCCGAGATCGTCAAGTCGCAGGGCGCGTGGGAGCCGGAAGAGGGCTGCCTGTCGATCCCCGGCTACGTCGCCAACGTCAAGCGCGCCTGGGCCGTCACCGTCAAGGCGAAGAACCGCCACGGCCGCGACGTGCGCCTCAAGGGCGAGGGGCTCTTTGGCCAGGCCCTCCAGCACGAGATCGACCACCTCGACGGCATCCTGTACATCGACCGCCTCGACGACATGGACAAGCTCCGCAAGGTCGAGGCTGGCCGCCGCGGCCGCCGCCGCACCGCCGAGCCCGCGCCCGAGCGCACCCCCGAGCCCGTCATCTGATTAGTGCTGAATGCTGAGTCCTGGGTGATGAGCGGGGATGCCCCTCGGTACTCAGCCCCCAGCCCGCAGCCCGCTGCCCTCGTCGGCATCACTTGCGCCACGCTCGTGCCGCAGGGCCAGCGGCCGCCCACCTTCCGCCAGAACCAGAGCTATGCCCGTGCTGTCGCCGCGGCCGGCGGCCTCCCCGTGCTCCTGCCCCTCCTCGACGACGCGGCCGCCCTGCGCGCGCTCTACGACCGCCTCGACGGCCTGCTGCTGCCCGGCGGCGGCGACGTCAACCCCGCCCGCTATGGCCAGCCCGCCCGCCCCGAGTGCCACGTCGAGGGCGTCGACGACTGCCGCGACCATGTAGAGCTAACCCTCGCCCGCTGGGCGCTCGCCGACGGCAAGCCGCTGCTCGGCATCTGCCGCGGCCAGCAGGCGCTCGCCGTCGCGGCCGGCGGCGCGCTCTACCAGGACATCCCGACGCAGCTCGACGGCGCCCTGCCCCACGAGCACGCCGACGCCCGCACCGCCCTCGTCCATCCCATCCGTGTCGAGCCCACGAGCCGCCTGGCCGCCGTCCTCGGCGCCGCCGCGCTGGACGTGAACAGCATCCACCACCAGGCCGTCGCCCGCCTCGCCGACGGCTGGCGCCCCGTCGCCTGGGCGCCCGACGGCGTCGTCGAAGGCATCGAGCACCCGGCCCACCCCTTCGCCCTCGCCGTCCAGTTCCACCCTGAGGAGCTAGTGCCCGCCCACGCCCCCAGCGTGCGCCTGTTCGCTGCCTTCGTCGCCGCCTGCCAACAAAAGCCCCCCTTCCCTGATAGGGAAGGAGGGCTAGGCGGTTAGGTCGTCACCCGCGCGCCACCACCTGCGCCTCGGGCGGCCGGATGAAGCCGATCAGCCCCATCGCCGCCACGTACGTTGCGGCCATCACTGTGAAGCCCGCCACGAAGCCGTGGCTCTCCATCACCCAGCCGATGAGCAACGTCCACAGCGGCCCCGAGATGAAGCCCACAAAGTAGTACAGGCTGTACGCTGCGTCCGCCGTGTCGCCCGTCGCCGAATCGGCGATCAGCGCCTGCGTCAGCACCAGCCGCGAGTTCACCACCACGCCGTAGGCGACCAGGTTCAGGATGAGCAGCGGCCCCGGCGCCCCCATCATCGCCAGGCTCCAGGTCGTGATCGCCGACAGCGCCAGCGACACGAGCAGCACCGCCTTGCGCGGCAGCCGGTCCGACAGCCAGCCGAGCAGCATCGGCCCAACCAGTCCCCCCGCCTGGAGCACCGCGATCAGCAGTGTGGCGGCGGTCAACTCGACGCCAAGGTCGTTCACGAAGTGCGTCGTCAGGAACGCGATGTCCAATCCCTGGCCGCGCCCCGCGGCGCCGACCATCTGGACCGCCGAGATGAGCAGCAGGTTCCGGTTCCGCAAGCACGCAGTATACGCATCCAGCGTCGCGCGGCGCCCCTTCTCGCGGCTAGTCGTCTGCGGGATGCGGTCGCGCAGCAAGAAGTACGCGAGGCCCGCCAGCAAGCTGGGCACGGCCACGACGAAGAACACCGAGCGCCAGCCCATTACGGCGACTAGTCCGCCGATCACCAGCGGCGCCAGCAGCGTGCCCGCGTTGCCGCCCGTCGTGTGTAGCGCCAGCACCCGCCCGCGGATCTTGGGATAGAGTCCTACCAGCATGGTCGAGCCCACTGGGTGCTGCGGGCTCGTGCCGATGCCGCCGATCAGGCGCGTCATCAGCAGCTGGCCGTAGTTCTGCACCAGCCCCGTCGCCGCCGTCGCGACCGCCAGCACCGTGGCGCCCACGCCGAGCACCACCGAGCGCCGCACGTAGGGCGTGATCAGCCCGAACCCGGCTTGCAGCGCGTTCGCCATCAGCGAGTAGACCGTCGTCAGCAGCCCGATCTGGAAGTAGCCGAACCCCAGCTCCGTCATCATTACCGGATAGAGCAGGTTCGTCATATTGCCCTGGAGATGATTGAACGTGTGGGCGATGGTCACTACCCAGAGGGCCACGCCGCGGTCGCCCTGCGCCGAGGGCTCGTTCACTACCGCGGCTGGCGCGGCGTCGGGGAGCGGCGCCACGCTCGCCGCGGGCGCAGAGACTTCGGATGACATGCAGCGGTCCTTCCCACCCCCACCCGAGGCCCCGCATCCGGCCGCCTCGCCGCTTGGACGAGGCGCCCCCACCAGGATCCACGGGTAACAGGCTCTTGCCCAGGACGACCGCGGGGCGACGTGGAGAGTGCGTCGGGCGCGGCGCCGTGCGGCACACCAGGAGAATCAGTAGTCGGCAGCAAGTGTAGCAGCGCGGCCCCCCGCGCGCCACCCCCGCTCAGCCCTCGCCCCCCGCCGGGTCGCCCACCAGCTCCAGCCGCGTGCCCACGCTGTTCGGCGTATAGGCCTCCGGCAGCGCCTGCGCCAGCGCCAGGTGGGCCTTCCAGCCCGTACAGTGCTGCGGCACCAGCACCGCCGGCCCCACCTCGGTCAGCGCCGCCACCGTCGGCGCGATCAGCGGCTCGAAGATCGCGCCCGTCAGATGGAACCCGCCGATCACGGCATGGATCCGCTCGACGCCCGTCAGCCGCCGCGCGTGGCGGATCGTGTTGATCACCCCCGCGTGGCCGCAGCCCGTCAGGATCACTAGGCCCTTGCCGCGCAGGTGCATGACGACCGCCTGGTCATCGTGGATCCACGGATCGGGCTGCCACTGGCCGTCGATCAGCGCCTGCTGCGTCGGCATGCCCTTCTCGAAGTCCGTCGTGCGCTCGATCTGGCCCGTAATGAGCACCGCGTCTTCCAGCACGAACGACGGCCCGCGCTCGATCACCAGGTCAATGCCCTCGCGCTCCAGGTCCTGCCGGCTCGGCGGGATCAGGTCCACCTCGTGCCCGTCGGCGAAGACCTGCTTCCGCTGCCGGAAAGCGTCGGGATGCACCAGGATCGGCAGCCGCCAGCGCGCGTAGCGATTGAGCATCCCCGTCAGGCCCATCGTGTGGTCGGTGTGACCGTGGCTGAGCACCAGCGCCCGCACGTCCATCAGGTCGACCTCCAGCGCCGTCAGGTTGTGCAGCACGCCATCCGGTGTCGTGCCCGTATCGAACAGGAGCTGCTCGCGCCGCCCGCCGCGCTCCACGCTCACCAGCATACTCACGCCGTGCTCGGCGCGCAGCTGCGGCCGCTCGAACTGGTTCTTCGTCCGCTGCGCCCGCTTGGCCACGTCCGTGCCCGCCATCAGCACATCCACCGAGTTGTCCATCAGCGACAGCACGTCCACCCGGTCCACCGGCGCCAGCTGTACCTGAGCCATAGAAGCCTCCTGCGTGAGATCGCAGCGTTTCACTGGCCGCGCACGCATTCCGCGCCCTCGGGGCTAGCCTGGTCGTATCCAGTCTCTTATCATACAACGTAGCAGTTCACTGCCTCGGAGGCTTGTTCGAGTCAAAGATTTCCCGCAAGACCAAGGAGGTCCGCACGCCGTGTGAGCTTCAACCTGGAGACTCAGTTCTAGCTAATCGCGATAGCTCCATAACGCTCGGTATGGGCGAGGCACACAAGCCGGGTTACAAATGGTATTCGGATGTAGAGGACTACAGACACACAATGTGCGCACTGTGTGTGGCGTAGTTAGCAAGTCCTCGTCGCCCAAGAAGTCCTCGACGCCTACCCCGTTCCCCTTCACACGGAGGAGAATGACACTCCGGGGCTCGCCCCGATGAGCAGCCTACCCGCCGACAAGAGCGGCGAGCTTGAGGACGGTGTTCCAGTTGCGGCCGGTGCCGCGCGTGCCGAGCTTGGACTCGATCAGGGTGCCGGTCAGGCGCGAGCGGCCGATACCTTCGGGATAAGTGACGTAGGCGTGGCGACCCTCGGCGTGGACCACCTCAGGGCCAGTTATCGCGGCCTGGAGCGCCGCGACGGCCGCGGCGGAGGGCGCCTGCTTCAGGAACATGACGAGGAGATGGCTGGGGTCGCGCTCGGCTTCGGCGGCGAAGGGGTTGCGAGCCACCACGTCCGCCCACTCGTCGGCGGTGCGCACCAGGTAGTCCGGGCAGAACCCCAGCCGCTGGGCCGTCTCCTGCTCCAGCAGGTGTTCGAGGTCGGCGGCCGCCACGTCATCGGCGCGGAAGACGACGTTGCCGCTTTGGAGCAGCGTGCGCACGTCGCGGAGGTCCAGGCCCGCGAGGAGGTCGCGCAGGTCGGCCATCGCCACCTTGGCATGACCGCCGACGTTGATGCCGCGCAGGAGCGCGACGTACGGCGCCTCGGTCATGTGCCAGGGACGTGCTGGACGCGGGTGGGGAGGGCGTTCAGCTCCTCGGCGCCGTCGGCGGTGACGACCACGCCGCCGCCGAGGTTCACGCGACGCAGGCCGAGGCAGGCGTTCGGCTCTAACTCGAGGCTCATGCCGGGTCGGAGGACGAGATCGCCGCGGCGAATGCCGGGCGGCGCCTGGCCCTCCAGCGCGCCCTCGCGCGTGCCGGCGAGCTGCGCGCGGTTGGCGGCGGTGAAGCCGGTCGAGCCGAAGGTGAGCGTGTGCAGGAGCGGCGTCTTCGCCCAGCAGCCCGCAGCGCGGATCGGCTCCTCCATCGCATGCACCACGTCGGCGAAGGTCGCCCCCGGCCGCACGGCCGCCAGCCCCGCCTCGTAGGCGCGGCGCGCGACCTCGGCGCAGCGCTGGTTCTCCTCGTCAATCGGGTCGACCGCCACCGACATCTGCACCTGCGCCTCCTGGCCGCCGTAGCAGGTGTGGATCTCGGCTTGCACCAGGTCGCCGGCCTGCACGCGGCGCGGCGGCTCGGCGCGCACGATCCACCGCGGCGGCCCCCAGCCGATGTTCGCCGCGCCGGAGTGCAGGCTGAGCATCGGGTAGCGCACGTCGCAAGCGTGGCGGTAAATCTCGCGCATGATCTCGGCGTAGATCGTCGCCTCGCTCACGCCGGGGCGCGTGACCTCCAGCATCACCTGGCAGGCCCGCTCGCTCACGCCCGCCGCGTAGCGCAGCAGCGCCAGCTCCTCGTCGCTCTTGACGAGGATCAGGTCGGTGTAGTCTCGCGTGAAGTCGGCGATGGTCGCGTCGGGCAGGCTCTCCACGAGGTGCTGGTAGAAGCCGAGCGGCAGCAGGCCCTCCGACTCGCCCGGCGCCGTCGGGCCGAAGCCCACCAGCCCGATGCGGCCCGCCTCCAGCCCGCGCTCGCGCAGCACCCGCGCCGCCGCGGCGCCGCCGAAGCCCACGCGGTAGTCCGTCACCCACGGGGCAATGCCCCGCTCCTCGCTCACGAAGGCGCGCGAGATGCGCGGCGTGGCGAAGCTCAGCACGACGGGCTCGCTCTCGCGGGGGAAGACGACGATGCTGTCCAGGAAGTCGTCGATGAGGTAGCTTTCGAGCCGCTCGCGGCCCTGGAAGCTGCCGACGAGCACCGCGTCCAGCCCGCGCTCGGCCATCAGCGCGCGCATGGCCGCCCAGCGGCGGTCGCGCTCGCGCAGCGACAGGGTCGGGCCGGGCGCCGGCTCGTCCGGCAGCGGGCGCGGGGCGGTGGGCAGATCGGTGGGTGTGCTCATAGCTGCGCTACCTCCACGGCCGGGCGCACGTCCACGAGCTGGGGCGTGCCGGGCCGCGCCCGCAGGTTCGTGCCCCCCGACTCGACGGCCGTGCGGCCGGGCAGGGTCCAGGCGGTTGGCGCCAGGCCCGGCGGCCGCGTCCACTGCTTGAGCGGCCGCCCCGCCGCGAGCGCCCGCAGCTCGCGCGCCCAGATCTTTCGCAGGAAGATGACTCCCAGGTCGCCGCGGCCCAGCCGCTCGGCCGCGCGGTCGGCGATGCGCCCCTGGCCCACCTGCGCGATGTCGTCCTGCACGCGCACGAGGTCCACGCGGCTCAGGTCCACGTCGCGCAGCCGCAGTGTGCCTGCCAGGACCTGCTCGCAGACCTCCTGGTGCGCCAGCGCGATGCGCGCCCGCCGCTCCTGGCGCCGCGCGCAGATGCGCCGCGCCGTCTCGCCCGTGATCGGCAGGCGGTGCAGGCTGAACTGCACGTGCGTCTCGTCGTCGACCGGCACCCACCAGAACAGCGACTCCTGCCAGCCGATCTCGGGATCGGTCGGCAGCGCGTTCATGTGGAAGATGTTGGGCATCCCGAACTGGTTGATGCGAATCTCGCCGTTCGCCCGCGTCGCGGTGTAGACGACGCCCCAGTCGCCCTCCGCCGCGTGCAGCGTCTCGCCCGACCCGATGCCGGCGAACGAGGCGACGTTGTCGCTGTGAACGAAGCCGACGTGGCTCATGTCGAGCGAGTTTTCGAGGTTCTGGAAGTAATTGCAGCGCCGCACGTAGGAGTCGATCTCGATCACGCCGTCGAAGTCCTCGAACTCGGGGTAGCGCGGGAACGACGGCGCAGCAACGCTTGTAGTATCCCGCGTTGCACCCTCCCCCAGATACGCCCAGATGAGCCCGAGGTACTCGCGCGTCGGGTAGCTCGCGATCCGCACCTTGGGCGGGAAGCTCGGGTCCTCGGCCGGCATCTCGACGCACTGGCCCGAGGCGTCGTACTTCCAGCCATGATAGAAGCAGCGGAGGCAGTCGCCCTCCACCCAGCCAGTGCTCAGCTGCGTCCCCCGGTGCGCGCAGCGCGGTGCCACCACATGGGGCTCCCCGTCCTCGCCGCGGTAGAGCGTGTAGTCCTCGCTCATGATGCGGAGCGGCTTCGCGTGGCCGGCGGGCAGGTCGAACGCGTGGTAGACGGGCTGCCAGAAGCGCCGCAGGTAGCGGCCGGCGAGCGTGCCCGGCCCGGTGTAGGCCAGCTCGTCCAGGTCGGCGGCGGCGCGCGGTCGGACGGTGGTGACGGCCATAGTGACTCAGCCCTCGCCGTTCGGCGCGGCGCCAGCCGCCACCGGCGCGGCGGCCGCCGCGCCGGGCTCGTAGCGCTTGCCCTGCCGCTGCAGCAGGAACGCCGCGCGAATCTGCTGGCGCATGCGGTAGATGTCGGCGTCGGGGCGCAGCAGGTGCTCGTGCGTGCGGGCGTAGGCCAGGCTGCCCTGCGACTCGCACATTACGGCGTCCTGGGCCGACACGCCGAGCGTGCGCGGCTTGACGACGTCCTCGTAGAGCTGCGCCCAGCGGGCGCGAATCTCGGGCGTGGGCGCGCGCTGGGCGATGAGGCGCGTAGCCTGCGTGTGGTCGGCGTCCACGGGGATCAGGTACAGGCGATTGCGGTACGGATCGGCGCCCGGCACGGCCACGAACTCGTTGGTGACCATGCAGGGAAGCTGGAAGTAGGGGATGCCGGTCTCCTTCACGTGGCCGGTGTGGATCGGGTTGCCGTGAATGTCGATCGAGAAGCCGCGCACGCCCTCCGGCGTGTCGACGAGCTTGATACGGCGGTCCGCCAGCGGCACCTGCGCGGGCTTGGCCGGCCCGCCCGTCCAGGTCTCGTTGGCGACGGCCTGGATCTCGGCGTGCAGCACGGTCGCATGGTAGCGGTCGGTGCCGTCGAGCCCGAGCAGCCAGTTGGTGTGCCAGTGCTCGGTCATCGTGTAGCAGACGTACTCGTCGTTGATCGCTTCTTCGGGCACGACCTCGCGCAGCGGCGGCGGCGGGAAGGCGGCCACGTCGCCGACATACGCCCAGATCAGGCCCGCTAGCTCCTCAGCAGGGTACGCCTGGGCGCAGATGCCGTCGGGCGCGGCGCTGCCGTCCGGCTCCCACGGCACCAGCACGCACTGGCCCTGGCCGTCGAAGCGCAGGCCGTGGTAGGCGCACTGGAGGTTGTCGCCCATCACGCGGCCGAGCGACAGCTTCGCCGTGCGGTGGGGGCAGCGATCGACGAGCACGTGCGGCTGGCCGCTCTGGTCGCGCCAGGCCACCAGGTCCTCGCCCAGCCGCCGCACGCCGAGCGGCCGGCCGCTCGGCAGCTCGCTAGACATGAGTATCGGATACCAGTAGTTGCGCAGGCCCAGCTCCAGGCCCGCGGGCACGCCCGGCGCGACCTCCGGGATCGTCTCGCTCTGCATCGTCGTCACTCCCCTGCCGTGGCACCGCTCACCGGCCACTATGATAGCGGGGCCTGCCTCGCCCCTGCATGGGGCTGCAACGCGCTAGAGGTCGCGCGGCGTGAGGGCAACCATCCTTAGCTCGTCCGGCAGCCCCGCGGCAACCCGCTGGCCGTCGCGGCGCAGGTGTTGCGGAAGGCGGGCTCCTGGAGCACCGCTTGCAGGATGCTGTAGTCCACGACCTGCGCGCCGGTCGCGTCCACGCCGGCAAGCTGCAGCTCTCCCTCGATCACGTCGAGCGCCGTCTGGCCGTCGCGCACGATGCCCTCGCTCAGCTCGCGGTAGGTCAGGCGCGCGTCCGCCGGGTCCATCTCCCACTTGTTCGCCATGAAGGCGACCGTCTCGTCCTCGTGGTCGAGCGTGTAGGCGATGCTGCGCAGGCTGCCGCGGATCGTGCGCGCGACCTTCTCGCGCTCGCCGGCGATCCGGTCGTCGGTGGTGGCCAGCCCGCCCTGCGTCGAGCGGACGAAGTCGCGACCCCGCGCGATCACGCGGAAGCCCGCGCGCTCGGCCATGCCGACGAACGGCGGGCTGAGCACGGCCGCCAGCACGCCGCCCGCCGTCAGCGCGGCAAACGTCTGGGGCGGCGTCTGGGTCTGCACGAACGCCACGTCGGCATCGGGGTTCAGGCCCGCGGCCTGGACGACGCGCCGCCCGATCTGGATGGGCGTGCCCGCCACCGACGTGATGGCGATGGTCTTGTCGCGCAGGTCCGGCACCGAGCCGATCTCTGGCGCCACGAGCAGGCTGAGGTCGGACTGGTCGATGAGCCCCATGACCACGTGCAGCGGGCTGCCGGTCGCCGTCGCCCGCGCCGCCGAGCCGGCCGCGGCGGTGAAGTCGAGCTGCCCCGCCAGCAGCGCGGCGATACCGGTGTTGGCCGGCAGCACTTGCAGGTCGAGGTCCACGCCCTCCGCCGCGTATAGCCCTTGCGCCTGGCCGAGATAGTAGACCAGGAAGTTCAGCCCCGGCGACGGCAGCGCCAGCGACACCGCCATCGGGGCGGGCACGGCTGACGGCGCGACGCTGGCGCTCGGCGCCCCGCCCGCCGGAGCTGCGGCGGCCGGCGGGGCTGGCGGCGGAGCGGCCGGGGGCGGCGCCGCGCAGGCGGCGGCGAGCGCGGCAAGACACATCAACCCGACGAGCCGGCTGCGCCAGCCCGCTCCGCGCCGAGTAGTGCGCGGCGTGCTCCCCACGACCACTCCAATCCCCTCTCCTGCCTCTCGCTCCCACGTGCCAGCCGACCATCTCCCCCTTCCTTCGTGGGGAAGGGGGCGGGGGTTAGGGCCCCTACCGGCACCCCTGCGGCGGCTGGCCGTTGCGCGGCGCGCAGATGTCGCGCCAGGCAGGCTCGGCGAGCACCTGGCGCAGGGCGCTGTAGTCGACCACGTCCTCGCCGGTGGCCGTCTCGCCCGCGAGCCTCAGCTCGCCCTCGATGATATCGAGCGCCGTCAGGCCGTTGCGCACGATGCCGTCGGCGAGCGCGCGGTAGGTGCGGCGAGCGGTGTCCGGGTCGAGATCGTAGTTCTGCACGATGTAGTCGACGGCGTCCTGCTCCTGGTCGAGCGTGTAGGCGATGCTCCGCAGCGTGCCGCGCAGCGTGCGCGCCAGCTTGTCGGGCTGCTCCTGGATGCGCTGCTGCGACGTGGCGAGGCCGCCCTGCGTCGAGCGGATGTAGTCGCGGCCGCGGGCGATGGCGCGGAACCCCTGGCTCTCGGCCATCGCCGTGAGGGGCGGGTCGATCAGCGCCGCCGGCACGCCGCCGGCCGTGAGCGCCGTGTAGGCGTTCGGCGTCGTCTGCGTCTGCAGCCAGTCCACGTCGCCATCCGGGTTCAGGCCCGCGGCCTGCACCATGCGCCGCCCGATCTGGGCAGGGGTGCCGATGATCGACGTGATGGCAATCGTCTTGCCCTTCAGGTCCGGCACCGAGCCGACGTCCGGGGCGACGTGCAGGTCGATCATCGACTGGTCGATGAGCCCCATCACGATGCGTATCGGCGCGCCAGCGGCGGCCGCCCGGGCGCCCGAGCCGGCCGCGGTCGTGAAGTCCAGCTCGCCGGCCAGGATGGCGGCGATCGCCGTGTTGGCGGTGAGCACGCTCAAGTCGGCGTCCACGCCCTCGGCGGCGTACAGTCCCTTCGCCTGGCCGAGATAGTAGGGCAGGAAGATCACGCCGGGCGACGGCGAGGCCATCGTCACCCGCATGGGCGCGGGCGGCGCCGTAGGCGCGGCCGGGCTGGTCGGCGCGGCGCTCGGCGGGCCCGGCGCGCTCGCGGCCGGCGCGGCGGGAGGAGCCGCCGCTGGGGTGGCCGCCGGGGGCGGCGCGGGCGCGGCGGGACTGGCGCAGGCGGCGAGCGCTGCGGCCAGGAGCAGCCCGCCTGCTGCCGCGAGGGCGCGGGGGCGCGTGGAGCGCCGGAACATAGGCTTCCCTTCAACGACGTTGAGCATTATTCACGTTGGTAGCGGCGCCGGGGCTGCGGCCTCGACGGCCGCGGGCGGCCACGAGTGCCGCCCCTACGAGAGGACCGCAGCCGCGGGCGGGCGTGAAACCCACCCCTACCAGACGACCCCAGCGCTGGGCCACGCGCCTGCCGCACCGCCTCACCGCGCGACGCGGACCGGGGAGCGGGCGGCGAGGACGTCGGCGAACTTCTCGCGGACGGCCTGGTAGATCTCGGGGCTCGACTCGGCCACGGGCGGGAAGCGGTCCTTCCAGGTGTACGGCCGGCAGGCGTTGATCAGCGCCTTCGAGTTGCTGTTGCTGCCCCTCCGGTCGGGCGGGATGATCGGGTCGAGCGGCCCGCTCCAGCAGTCGCGCAGCACGTCGATGTCGCGCTCGGGATCGCAGCGCGTCGCCATCGCCCACAGCACGTCGTCGGTGTTCGACGGATCGATATCGTCGTCCACGACGATGACGAAGCGGCCCATGTACGCCGTGTTGGCGCACTGCGCGGCGATGCCCAGCGCCTGCTTGGCGTGGCCGTTGTAGCGCTGCTGGATCGACACGACGAGCCAGAAGCGCTGGGCCGTGCGATGGTACCAGACGCCCTGCACGTTGGAGACGCCCGCGCGCTCCAGCTCGTTCCAGATCTGCGCCGACTTGATGAGCGAGTACATCAGGCAGTTGTCGTGCGGCGGGCGGCCCACCAGCATGCCGGTGATGATGGGGTCGTCGCGGTAAAGCAGCCGCTCGACCTTCATCGTGTACTCGTCGCGCGAGCCGCTGGCGTAGTAGCCGGTGAACTCGCCGAAGGGCCCCTCGGGGCGGCGGTCGTTCGGCGTGAGCAAGCCCTCGACGACGATCTCGGCGTGGGCGGGGAACGGCAGGCCCGTCACGCTGCCCTCGATCACGTCGATCGGTGCGCCGCGCAGGCCGCCGGCGTAGTCGTACTCCGACACGCCGCGCGGCACCTCCGTGCCGGCGGGGATCAGCAGCAGCGGGTCGCAGCCGAAGCTCATGGCGACCGGGCAGGGCTGCCCGAGGGCGAAGTAGCGCTCGCGGTGCAGGTAACCCTGGTGGCCGGGCGAGATGTACAGCGAGAGGTGCTGGGCGTCCTGCACCATCACGCGGTAGGTCGCGGCGTTCACCCAGCCGCTGTCGGGGTCGCGCGTCATGATGAGGTCGCCGGTGCCGATGTAGCGGCCGCCATCGAACTGGTGCCAGCGGGGCACGGGGAACTGGGACAGGTCCACGGCGTCGCCCACCTGCTCGTTTTCGAGGATGGGGCCGCTGGTGACGACGCGCGGCGGCGTTAGCGCGAGCTGGGCCACGCGCGGGCGCAGCGCCTGCACGAACGCCATGTCCGACGGCCACTCGGTCGGCATGCCGAGCGTGAGGGCGAGGCGCTCGCGCGAGTTGAGCAGGCCGCTCGCCACGCGGTAGCCGGCCGGGTAGCCCTTGATCTCGTCGAACAGCAGGGCCGCGGCGTGCGCCGGCTTGCGCGCCATCAGGTCGGTGAGCGCGCCCAATTCCAGGTCCCAGTCGACGCCCTTGACGCGCTGCAGCTGGCCCAGGTCGTCCACCTGGTCCAGCCATTCCCGCAGGTCTTGATACATCTAATACTCCGAGAACATGCGCTGTAGCTCGCCGCGGTCGGCGGTGCGGGTGAGGCCAAGCATCAGGAGGATGCGGGCCTTGTGCGACACCAGGCTGTCGGCGCGCACGTAAGGGCTCTCCTCGTCGAGGGGGATGCGCCCGCCCCCGCCGCGGCTGGCCAGCACGACGGGGATGGACGCCGCGATCGCGGCGATGCCCGCCTCCTGGTCGGCCGACGGCCGGCCGTTGTACGTGTAGCCGTGGACCACCAGGCCCCGCGCCCCCGCCGCCACGCAGGCGCGGGCGGCCGCGTCGTCGGCGCCCACGTAGGCCGCCACCACGTCCACGCGCGGGAGCGTGTCGATGTCCCGCACGTCGAACTCTGAGCGGTGGGTGTGCCGGCGCAGCGGCGCGTGGTAGAAGCTCACCTGGTCCGTCTCGACGTGGCCCAGGATCCCGTGGCCGAGCGAGACGAAGCCGCCGGGCCGCTGGTTGGTCTTCACCACGTCGCGCGCCGAGTGGATCTCCTCGTGCAGCACGACCAGACAGCCTTGCCCGGCGGCCTCGGGCGTGAGGGCCACGCGGATGGCGTCGAGCAGGTTGCGGTCGCCGTCGTTGCCCACCTCGTCGTGCTTGCGCTGCGACGCGACGCACACGAGCGGCTTCCGCGTGCGCACTGTCAGGTGCAGGAAGAAGGCGGTCTCCTCGACGGTGAAGGTGCCGTGCGTGACGACGATGGCGTCGATGCGCGGATCGTCGGCGGCCTGGACGGCGGCGCGCGCCACGTCGAGCCAGTGCTGCAAGCGGATCGAGCCGCTGCGCACACGCGTCGCCTCGACCACCTCGAAGTCGGCCAGCTCGCGCGCTTGCGGCACGTCGCGCAGCACGTCGTCGATGCCGATGAGCCCGTGGCCCGTGTTGGCGATGGTCCCGCCCGTGGCGATCAGCTTGATCAGTGGCACCGCCGTCCTCCTTCCGCCTGCCCCGCGCCTCATGGTAGGCGCCGAGCGAGCGCACAAGCAACTCGGCCCATGCCCGAGGGTGTCCTCGGTTTTGGCAGCGCATGGCAGCCCCGTCGATCGCGCCCGCGGGTGGCTCCGCGGGCGCGAGAGTTTAGCCGAGGAACGGTCAAACGATGCTCCTTTGCCGGGTGGTTAAGTGCTAGGCCGGGCGCGGGTCTGCGCGGGCTGGTCGGGCGCGGAAGGTCGCATCGCTTACCCCGTACGATAATCCTCCGATGGCTCGCGGCGGGCCGGGCCGGCGGGTGCTGTCCCGGGCCGGGCGCGGGCGGCGAGCGCGGTGGGATGCGTGCACGGGCAGGGACGGCGACCACGTCGCGCCGGACGGCGGGCGCTCTCCGGCGCGCCTCGCGGCCGGATACCGGGCCGGCCTGGCAAGCTAGCCGGAGAGGGACGCCCTCACCCCGACCCTCTCCCAGAGGGAGAGGGAGAGGGACTGACCTCACCCCCCTGCCCCCCTCTCCCTCAGGAGAGGGGGAGGGCGGGAAGCGTGTGCCGGATTCGCTAGGACACCGGGTCGGGCGGCGATCGGGCAGGGCGCAGCGCCCCTACATAGAAAGGCATTGGGGAAGGGCGGGCGTCCGGAGGGGCGACCGGCAGCCGGGCTGGGATGGGGAGGGGCGGGCGTCCGGCGCAGCCGCGGGCAGCCGGGAGGGAAGGGCAACCAGTGGGGCCGCGCGATCGACTGCAGAATGCTGGGGACACTCATCTTCAGGCTCCAGGGCAGTGTGTGGAGGCCCGCGCCGGCCAGACAGGCGAGACGTGCCGCAGGCCACAATGGTAGTGCCGCGGGCGCAGGCCATCAGTCACTGGCGGCGGCTATAATGGGCCGCCGCGCGCCAGGGCGAATGATAGTGAGCTGGCCCCCGCGGCGCGCGCAGGAGGACGGCGATGGCGCTGAAGCTGACCATGACTTGCGGGCCGTACGATCGCGCCCGCGCGCTCATCGACGGCACGGTGAAGCCCGAGGGCATCGACCTGGAGGTGTGCGTCAACGCCGACGACGCCGACCGCCAGCGCCGCGGCCGCGCCCTGGAGTTCGACGCCTGCGAGTTCTTCACGCTCACCTATGTCGCCGACCTGCCCTATCGCTCGCTCGGCCTCACGGCCATCCCCATCTTCGTGAAGCGCATGTTCCGCCACTCGTCGATCTACGTGAACACGCGCGCCGGCATCCGCGCGCCCGCCGACCTGAACGGCCGCCGCATCGGCATCCAGGCGTGGTTCACCAGCGCGGCGCTGTGGGGACGCGCCATCCTGATCGAGGACTACGGCCTCGACCCGAAGTCGGTGACCTGGGTCGCGCAGCGGCAGGACCGCGTGGGCGACTGGCAGCCGCCCGACTGGCTGAAGCTCGAGGCCGTGCCGCCGGGCCAGACACTGCACGATCAGCTCGCGGCGGGCGCGATCGACGCCGCCATCACCACCGAGACCTGGGCGCCGAACGGCCACCCGAACATCGACTACCTCTTCCCGAATTACCCCGAGCTAGAGCGCGCGTACTACCGCCGCACGGGCATCTTCCCGATCCACCACACGCTGCTCATCCGCACGGCGCTGCTGGACGAGCACCCGTGGGTAGCGATGAGCCTGTTCAACGCCTGGCAGCAGTCGAAGGAGCGCTGCTACGAGTGGCTGCGCTGGCAGCGCGTCCACCAGACGTCGCTCTGGTACCGCGGCCTGTGGGAAGAGGAGCAAGCGGCCGGCGGCGCCGACTTCTACCGCTGGGGCTTCCGCGCCACCCGCGCCGAAGTCGACACGATGCTGGAGTACGCCCGCCAACAAGCCCTCACCCCGCTCAAGTTCGCCCCTGAGGACCTGTTCCACCCGAGCACGCTGGAAACCTGACGCCTGCTGCTCGGCTGTCGCGGCTGGCGGGCTCTGTGTGGGGGCAGCACATGAGGTAGCCGCCGGGCAATTCTCGGGAGCCCGATTTGGCCAGACATCGTCGCAGGCATGGTACGGCGAGTGAGTCCGGTCGCAGAAGTAAGACCGATTGGTTGCTCATCGGTTTGTTATCGTTTGGTGGGCTACTGCTCGGGTGTATCATCATAATATCTATCGCGAGCGCGCCCATAGGGTTAATTCTCGTCGGGATTCTGATGATTGTCTTTCGAGAACGACTCGCCTACCGGCAAATGCGACTTGGAGTGCCATTCCATAGTTTCTATCGATTGGACATAGTGCAAGATAGTTGGGTGATCGGCATCTTTGGAGTATTCTGGCTCGTTGTAGGCCTCGCGGGACTCTTCGGGTTTCACCTCGATAGGGGATGGGTGATTCGTCGTTACTGATCCGGCGATGCCGTAGCTGCACAGGAGGGGTTACCAGCGCCGGGCGGCAAGGGACGAGCCCTTGCCCTACGTTGCCTGGATGAGTTGACGTCGCATGGTGGACCTGGGGAGGAGCGAGGCAAATGGTGCTGCCGCTGGGCGCGCGCGAGCTGGAGGGGCAGGTCGCGATCATCACGGGCGCGGGGGCGGGGATCGGGCGGGCGACGGCGCGGCTGTTCGCCCAGCATGGCGCGCGCCTGGCGCTCGTGGACGTGGCCGACGAGCGCGGCGAGTCGGCGGCGCGCGAGCTACAGGACGCCGGCGCCGAGGCGGCCTACTTCCGCTGCGACGTGACGCGGCGCGCGGCGGTCGAGGAGATGGTGCAGGCCGTCCTCGCGCGCTTCGGGCAGATTGACGTGCTGGTGAACAACGCGGGTGGCTCGAAGACGGTCTGGCTCTGGGAGATGACCGAGGCGCAGTGGGACGACATCCTGGACCTGAACCTGAAGGCGCCGTTTCTCGGCACGCGCGCCGTCGTGCCGCACATGATGGAGCGCCGCCGCGGCTGCATCGTCAACCTGTCGTCGTGCCAGGGCGCGTCGCCCGCGCCGATGCGCGCCCACTATTCGGCCGCGAAGGCCGGCATCATCGGCTTCACGCGCACAGCGGCGATCGAGCTGGCGCCCTACAACGTCCGCGTGAACGCCGTCGCCCCCGGCACGACGGCCACCGAGCGCATCCGGAGCCACTTCGACGACGCGGGCTGGGCGCAGCTCAACGCCAGCGTGCCGCTGGGCCAGGTGGCGGAGCCGGAGGACCTGGCCGAGGCCATCCTGTACCTTGCCAGCCCGCGCAGCCGCATGGTCACCGGCCAGGTGCTCCACGTCAACGGCGGCCAGGTCATGCCGTAAGCGGTCAGTCCTACGGCGGTTTGCAGGTTTGTTCGCGGCGGGCGGCGCGCGCCGGGGTTGCGGCCTCGACGGCCGCGGGCGGGCATGAAACCCGCCCCTACCGCCCGCCGGCTGCCCCGATCAGTGGGCAGGATGGTCCGCCCGCCGGCTGCCCGGCCACCCGGCAAGATGGTCTGAGGTGCGCCAGGCCGCCGGGACGCCGATATCTACACGGATGGGCAATGTTGGCAGCCTCGGAGGGGCGCGACCGATTGCGCCCATGGCCGGCGAGGCGCAACCCGGTTAGATGCCCGCGTCGGCGCGGTACAGTCCGTGCTCGGCGATGTAGGCGGCGACGACGGGCGGCACGAGGTAGCGGATGGAGCGCCCGGTGGTTACGCGCGTCCGTAGCTCCGTGCCCGATATGTCCAGGCCGGGCGCGCGCAGCAGGTGGACGCGCCCCCGCGCGGCGGGTAGCGCCGCCTCCAGCGCGGCCACGTCGACTGGGGCGCAGCCGGGCCGCGTGACGGCCACGAGCTGGCACTGGGCGAGGATGCGCGCCGGCTCGTGCCAGGTGAGGAAGCTGGCCAGCATGTCCATGCCGCAGATGAAGTACAGGGTGGTGGCCGCGCCGTATTCGGCGTGGAGCAGCGCCAGCAGGTCGGCCGTGTACGATGGCCCCGGCCGCTCGATGTCGATGCAGGAGAGGCGGAAGCGCGGGTTGTCGGCGATTGCCAGCGCCGTCATGCGCACGCGGTGCGCCGCCGGCGTGACCGGCACGCCCGGCTTGTGCGGCGGTTGGCCCGTGGGCACGAACAGCACGGTCGGCAGGCGAAGCTGATCGGCCGCCTCTTCGGCGATCGCCAGGTGCCCGTAGTGCGGCGGATCGAAGGTGCCGCCGAAGACGCCGAGAGAACTCAAGTCCATTCGAGCACGCTGTCGCCGATCTGGACGGCGTCGCCCGACTGGACGCCGGCGCGCTCCAGCGCCTCCAGCACCCCCATGCGGGCCAGCCGCCGCTGTAGCTCGGCCGCCGCGTCCTCCTGGTTCAGGTCGGTCATCGCCATCAGCCGCTCGACCGGCTTGCCGCGCACGTAGAAGCCCTCGGGCCGGCGCTCCACCGTCCAGGTCTCGGCCTCGGGGGCCAGGCGGTAGACGCGCAGGCCGCTCTCCTCGGGCGCCGCGGGCGCGGGCAGCGCGGCCAGCACGCCGGCGATCGCCGTCAGCAGCGCCGCGACGCCCTCGCCCGTCAGGGCCGAGACGGGATAGGCGACGTCCGGGCCGCCGAGCGCCGCGACCAGGGCCGCGCGCCGCGCCGCCGCCTCAGGCAAGTCCATCTTGTTCAGCGCTACCAGCGACGGCCGCTCGGCCAGCGCCGCGCTGTACTGCACCGCCTCGTTGCGGACCGTCTCGTAGTCGGCCACGGGGTCGGGGGCGCTGGCGTCCACGACGTAGAGCAGCATGCGCGAGCGCTCGACGTGGCGCAGGAACTGGTGGCCCAGCCCGACGCCGCGGTGGGCGCCCTCGATGAGGCCGGGGATGTCGGCCACGACGATGGCGAGATCCCCGACCTCGGCCACGCCCAGGTTCGGCGTCAGCGTGGTGAAGGGGTAGGACGCGATCTTCGGCCGGGCGGCGCTGATGGCGGCGAGCAGGCTGCTCTTGCCGGCGTTCGGCAGGCCCACCAGGCCCACGTCGCCGATCATCTTCAACTCGAGCTGCAGCCAGCGCTCCTCGCCCGGCTCGCCCTTCTCGGCGTAGCGCGGCGCGCGGTTGGTGGGCGTGGAGAAGTGGACGTTGCCCAGGCCGCCGCGGCCGCCGCGCGCCACGAGCAGCATCTCGCCCGGCCGCACGAGGTCGGCGATGACGCCCTCGTCGGTGCTCACCTCGGTGCCCGGCGGCACGTCGATGACGAGGTCCTGGCCCTTGCGGCCGTGCTTCTTCGCGCCGCTGCCGCTGCCGCCGCGCTCCGCTTTGAACTGGCGGCGGTGCTGGAACTGGAACAGCGTGTTCTCGTTCGGGCTCACGCGCAGGAACACGCTGCCGCCGCGGCCGCCGTCCCCGCCGTCGGGACCGCCGAACGGCACGTACTTCTCGCGGCGGAAGCTGAGGGCGCCGTTGCCCCCGGTGCCGCCTTTCACGTAGATGCGCGCCTCGTCGAAGAACGAGCTTTGCCGATCAGGCATGGCCGGCCAGTCTTTCCCCCGGACGTCGTCCGTCCCCACTCCAGTTGCACCCGGTCTTCAGCTCTAGGAAGAGGATACCGTAGAAGACGTAGTAGGCAGCGGCGTATGTGGACAGGCGCGCGCAAAGCCAGGAAATGCCTGGACCGGGGCGCCTCCCGCGCGCAGGGACCGGCTGGGGATAAGTCGGGGGAAAGCCCGCTCGCTGGGGATAACCCTGAGGGAGAACCTCCACCACCCGGCGCGGCGGGTGGCCGCCTCGGCGCGCCCTCGCCCCGTCTCCTCTCGTGGACAACCAGTCATCATATCCACAGGTGTCCCCTGGTTATCCACAGCTAGGAGGCACTTATCCACAGGATGGCCCGTTCTGTCCACCGCGGCGAGGACGAGGAGTCCTCGGCGGCGCCCGTCGCCCCCGGCCGCGCCCGCCGGGGGGATATAATGGGCGCACGAGGGGACCTGTTGCGCCGCGCCTGTCCTGTTGCGAGGAGGTGCCGTATGGCTATCGACACGCTATCGGTCGTCGCGCCGCCGAAGGAGGCCATCCCGCTGCCGGAGAGCAGCGCGCCGCTGCGGCTGACCGGCTGGGACCACATCGCGTTCTCGGTGCCCGACCTGGTGGAGGCCGAGCGCTGGTACGTGGACGTGCTTGGCGCCGAGGTGGTCAGCCGCTACAACTGGGGCGGTGATGACGCGCACCCGGTGCGCCCACACGAGGACATCCGCATTGGCAGCCACGTGATCAGCCTGTTCCTGGGCGACCCGATCGGCCCGACGAACGTGCCGCCCATTGTCCACTACGCCTTCAACTGCCGCAGCCTCGAAGAGCTAGAGCAGTGGCAGGCCCACTTGCGCGCCAAGGGGGTCAAGCTGCGCAGCGATGGCGCCTTCTACGCCCACCCGGGCTTCGGCGCCGTCAGCCTGTACTTCGAGGACCCGTGGGGCTGCAAGCTGGAGATCACGACCTGGCTGCCCGACTACGCGACCGCCGAGGCCGAGGTGACGAAGCGCGGCGGCGTCATCATGGGCGCCGACGGCCCCCGCCCAGCGTAGCGGCTAGGGGCCAGGGGATAGGGGCTAGGGGCCAGGGGATAGGGGCTAGGGGCCAGGGAATAGGGGGATGCGCCCTATTCCCTAGCCTCTAAGCCCCATCCCCTATTCCCCGCTGGCGCTGCCCACCGGCAGCTTGAGCAGCCGTGCCAGGTTCAGGCCGAGGATCTTCGCCTTGTCGGCGTGGGCCAGCGGCAGGTTATGAATCACTGCCGTGTGGCGCTCCAGCGGGATCGGCACCGGCGGATGATCGCTCCCGAAGACGACGTGGTCCACGCCGACCGTCGCCACCAGCAGCATTACCGCCGGCATGTGCAGGCACATCGTGTCGAGGTAAAGCTGAGCGATGTACTCGCTGGGCGGCTTGGTGAGCACGTCGGGCTCCCAGGGGCCGAAGGTCTGATCGTGGCGTAGCTCGTAGCCGAAGTTCAGCCGCCCGGGCAAGAGCGCGATCGCGCCGCCCAGGTGCGCGCACACCAGGTTCAGCGTGGGGTAGCGCTCCAGCACGCCGGTGAGGATCAGGCGGGCCAGCGTGAGCGTCGTGTCGAACGGCCGCCCCAGCATCTCGGGCAGGCGGTACATCTCCATTCGTTCGTTGCCGATCGTCTGGTAGGGCGGGTGGATGAACACCGGCACGTCGAGGCGGGTCACCAGCGCCCAGAAGTCGTCGGCGCGACGCGAGTCGAGGTATTCGCCCTCCACGCTGCTGTTGACCAGCACCCCCGGCAGGCCGCCCTCCGTGATCGCGCGCTCCAGCTCGCGCAGGTAGGGGTCGCCGCCGAACGGATTGGCCGCGGCCAGGCCGAGCAGACGGTCGGGGTGGCGGGCCGTCAGCTCGACGGCGAAGTCGTTGAACTCGCGCGTCGCGTCGATCGGCGTGCGGTCGGGCGGCCGGCGGAACCACGGCTGGCCGAACACCGTCAGGCTCACCCCGGCCGCGTCCTGCTCGCGGAACAGCGCGTCGAGGTCGAACGGCCGGATGGCGGCGCCGGCGGCTTGCGACCAGCGCGGCGGGTTGATGTGTGCGTGGCTGTCGATCGTCAGCGGCGTGCCGCTGAGACCGGGCATCTCCCAGGCCATCTGCTCCTCCGTCACGCCGCGGGTGGGGCGCTCGGCCCGCGGCAGGCTCCGCGCGGCCGCAGCTCGCGCGAGCCCTGGTACGTCATCGCGTCTCCGCGCGCCTCAGTCCCAGCAGCCGGCCGTCTGCCAGGGCACGCCGGCGGGCGCGTCGATCGTCTCGCTGAGGATGCGGTCGTAGGCGATCGCCGGATCGAGGCCGGGCGGGGGCTGGTCGGCTGCCAGGCTCTTGGCGGCGTCGAGCAGGATCTTCCGCATGGCGATTGCCGCCACGTCGCACGCGGCCAGGTGCTCCTTCGTGCGATCCACGATGGGGCCCTGGCTCTCGTTCACGGCGTGGTCCTGCGTGATGACGCCACGGATGCCCGATACGCTCTCGGTGCGCATCGCCGCGGCGTCTTGCAGATAGCCGTTGTCCCGGTTGCGCTGCTTGCGGTAGTGCTCGTCCACCTCGTAGCCCGCGGTGGCGATGCGCCAGGGCACGTCGATCGGCTGCTCGGGATTGAAGTAGTACTGGAAGTGCCAGGCGCTCACGTCGTCGCGCGGCACCCAGGCGTTCGCCACGCGGTCGGCCGAGATCTGGCGCGAGCCGAACGAGCCGGGCGAGGTGATGGTCCACCAGGGCGCGACGTACGAGATGATGCGCACGTGCTGCGCGCCATCCTCGCGGTCCCAGATCGCGCCGTAGCGCAGGCCATAGGGGGTGAGCTGCACGTCGTGGCGCGGCGCCAGGTTGCGCTGGCGCACGTCGTCGTCGCGCACCGACCAGGGCGCGCTGCGGTGCAGGATGGGGGCGTGCGCCATGTCCAGCCCGCCCTCCAGCGCCTGCGCCCAGTTGCACTCCTCCAGGATCTTGAAGGCTGCCGCCCGTGCCGGATACAGCTTGAGCCAGAGGAAGTTGGGGAAGCACGGCATCAGCTGTGGCGGGCCGAGGTAGGCCCAGACGATGCCGGCGGCCTCGCGGGTGGGGTAGGCTTGCGCGCGCACCCGCTCGGGGAAAGGGCTGCCCGGCCGCTCGGTCGGCATGTCGGTGCAGCGGCCCTCTCGGTCGAACTGCCAGCCGTGGTAGATGCAGCGGATGGCCCCGTCCTCGTTCCGGCCGAGCGCGAGCGACGCGCCGCGGTGCGGGCACGACTCCTCCAGCAAGCCCACTGCTCCCGTGGAGTCCCGGTAGGCGACCAGCCGCTCGCCCAGGAGTGGCAGGCGGACCGGGCGGCCGTCTGGCTCCGGCAGCTCCTCGCTGAGCAGGGCGGGCAGCCAGTAGCGGCGCAGGAGCTGGCCCATCGGCGTGCCGGGGCCAGTGCGCGTCAGCAGCTCATTGTCTTCCTTCGAGAGCATCGTCGTCCTCCCTGGTCGGGCGTTGCCGGCGAGCGACGCGCCGGCGACCGGTGGGCGCCGGGGCGGCGGCCTCGACGGCCGCGGGCGGCCACGAGAGCCGCCCCTACGCCGCCGCCGGTCCAAGCCGCCCCACGACGCCAAGGCGCCGCTGCCCCGGCTTGCGGGCGTCGAGGCGCTAGCCTGCGGGCCACGGGCGGCTATGCGCGCCCCCCTTCGAACTCTCGCCCATCCGTGCACTGCGCATATACCGCTCGCCGGCCAGGTGTCATTTAGTGTGGAGCCGGGGCGGCGGGCAGCGCTAGACCCGGAGGGAGCGGCGCTGCCTCGCGCCAGGGCGTCTGCGCCGGCTTGGTGAGCGTGGCGCCGCCGATAGCGCCGAAGGGCAGCGCCGGGTCGAGGCCGGGGAGCGCCGGCTCTTGGCCCGCCGCAAACTGGCCCGCGTGTCGCAGCAGCAGGTCGCGCAGGGCGACGATCGGCGCGTCGGTCGCCGTCAGGGTCTCGCGGGTGCGGTCCACGATCGGGCCCTGTAGCTCGGCGAGCGCGTGGTCCTCGACGATCACGCCCGCGATGCCGTTGAAGCTGCGCTGCATGGCCGCACGATCCTGCAAGTAGTCGTTGTCCCGGTTGCGCCGCTTGCGGAAGTCCGGGCCCACCTCCGCGACGCCGCGCGTGGCCGCGTAGGTCGCCGCGTCCACCGGCCCCGCCACGTTGTAGCGCACCAGGAAGTGCCAGTTGCTCTCGTCGTCGCGCGGCACGAACGCCATTGCCACACAGTGCTCCCCGATCGGCCCCAGGAACAGCAGGCAGGGCGCGACGAACGCCCCGACGCGTACCTGGTGCAGCGGCTCGTCGGGCCGGTAGATGGCCGCGTAGCGGAAGCCGTAGCGCGTCGGCTCCACGTCCACGTCTGGCACGGTGTCCTGGCGGTCGAGGTCCGCGAGCCGGGCGCCCGCCGCCATCTCGCGCTCGGACAGCGTGCGGTGGGCGATGCGCACGTGGGCCAGGTTCACGTCACGCTCGAGCGCTTGCAGGTAGTTGCACTCGTGCAGGAGCTTCCACACGCGCTGCTGCTCGGCCGGCAGCCCCATCCACTCGTAGGCCGGGAAGGGCGGCAGCCGGTCGGGCGGGCCGAGGTAGGCCCAGACGATGCCGGCGGCCTCGCGGGTGGGGTAGGCTTGCGCGCGGACGCGCTCGCGGAAAGGGCTGCCCGGCCGCTCGGTGGGCATGTCGGTGCAGCGGCCGCTGCGGTCGAACTGCCAGCCGTGGTAGAGGCAGCGCAGGGCGCCGTCCTCGTTGCGGCCCAGCGCCAGCGACGCGCCGCGGTGCGGGCAGGCTTCTTCGAGCAGCCCCACCTGGCCGGTGGCGTCGCGGTAGGCGACCAGCCGCTCGCCCAGGAGCGGCAGGCGGACCGGGCGGCCGTCTGGCTCCGGCAGCTCCTCGCTGAGCAGGGCGGGCAGCCAGTAGCGGCGCAGGAGCTGGCCCATGGGCGTGCCGGGGCCGGTGCGCGTCAGCAGCTCGTTCTCTTCACGTGTCAGCACGACGGACCTCTTCAAGCGCAGCACACGGTTATAGCACGCCTGGCCGCGCGTCGCGTGCAGCCGCGATTCGAGCTACAGCTTGGGCGGGATCCTATCGTCCCACGGATGAGGGGTTACCCCGGCCGAGCGGCAAGGGACGAGCTCCTGCCCTACCTCTGCATTGCCCCAAATCCGGCTCGGCCGCCGACTGGGGCGGCTTGACGGCGGCCGAACGCGGCTCGTATCGTAGGGCCACGCGGCGGGACCGCAACGGTAGCGCGGAAGGCGAGGGATACCGTGAAAGTCTGCATGTTCCATCTCATGCCGTATCGCGACTTGCCGGCCGACTTCGATCAGCGTTACCGGTCCGCCTACATCGACCCGGTCTGGTTCGACGTGGCCGATCCCGACAAGGTGGGCCAGTACTACAACTGGACGTTGGATGAGCTGATCTACGCCGCGAACGCGGGCATGCACGGCCTGTGCACGAACCAGCACCACCAGAACGTGTACGGCTTCATGGCCAACCCGAGCCTGATGGGCTCGGTGCTGGCGCGCGCCACGCAGGGCCAGAACGTGGCAATTATCCAGATCGGCTCGACGCTGCCCTCGACCAGCCCGCCCACGCGCATCGCCGAGGAGTACGGGCTGCTGGACTGCCTGAGCGGCGGCCGACTGGTGGCCGGCTTCCCGCGCGGCCTGCCGACCGACGCCACGATCTCGAACGGCGTCGTGCCGATCGATCAGCGCGAGCGCTTCGACGAGGCGCTCGCGCTGACGCTGAAGGCCTGGTCGGCGAGGGAGATCTTCGCCTGGAACGGCACGCACTACCAGCTGCCGATGGTGAACCTCTGGCCGCGGCCGATCCAGCAACCGCACCCGCCGATCTGGATTCCCGGCAGCAGCCCGACGACGGTGGAGTACGTGACCGAGCGCGACTTCTGCTTCGCCCACCTGAGCTACGCGGGCGCGAAGAACGCGGAGACGCTGGGCGACTACTACTGGGAGGCCGTGACGAAGAAGGGGCGGGATGCGAACCCTTACCGGTTGACGTTCCTGCAGCTGGTCGGCGTCTCGGAGACGGACGCCGCGGCCGAGGAGTACGCGCCGCACGTCGAGTACTTCTACCACAAGCTGCTGTACATACCGCCGTACTATCAGGCGATCCCCGGCCACCAGGACTATCCGAGCATGATGCGCCAGTTCAAGGCGCCGCTGCGCGACCGGCCCGACACCCACGCGATGCGGTACAAGGACTTCGTGGACCGCGGGTTCGTGATCACGGGCAGCCCGGCGACGGTCCGCGACCAGCTGGTCGAGGCGGTGAAGCGGCTGCGCATCGGCCACCTGCTGACGCTGCTCCACTTCGGCTCGATGCCCCACGAGCTGTGCCTGCAGAACATCGACCTGTTCACGCGCGAGGTGCTGCCGGCGCTGGAAGGCCTCTGGGACGACGAGTGGGAGGACCGCTGGTGGCCGGAGCGGCTGCGGGCGCCGCGGTCGGTGCCCGCCGCGGCGGGCGGGGAGTCATAAGGGCATCAGCGGGCAGGTGGGGGACACCCCCACACCCCCGGTAGGAAGAAGAAGAGGGTAGGTTGGGGGGACACCCCCCACGCCCCCCGGCAGGGTGTGGCGCGGAATACTGCGAGCGCCACTGCCCCGGCACCCCCGGGGGACGAGGGGAAGGAGCAGCGCCGCCGGCAGGGTGTGGCGCGGAATACGGCAAGCGCCACTCCCCGGCACCCCCGGAAGACGAGGGGGGACCAGACCCCGGTAGGGGAGCGCCCCTGCGCCCCCGGGTACCACGGAGGTGGTGGCATGGCGGTGGAGGACCGCGGGCTTCGGCTCTGGCAGGGCACGGTCGAGACGGGGGTGCGGGTGGAGGGCGACGGGCCGCCTCTCGTGTTCCTGCACGGCCCGTGGGGGCCGCGCCACGACGGCGAGTTGATCGGCCGCCTGGCCCGGACCCATACGGTCTACGCGCCGCGGCACCCGGGCACCACCCCAGGCGACCCCGACGCAATCTACGGCCTCGCCGACTGGCTCGACCTGCTGGTGTACTATGGCGAGCTATTCGACCGGCTGGACCTGCGCGCCCCGGCCGTCGTCGGCTACTCGTTCGGCGGCATGGTGGCCAGCGAGCTAGCCGCCGCGATGCCCGAGCGCGTGGGCCGGCTCGTGCTTATCGCCCCACTCGGGCTGTGGCGCGAGGAGCGGCCCGTCACGAACTGGATGATCCTGCCGGAGGACCGCTGCCGCGAGGCGGTGTTCGCCGACCCGGCGGGCGGGGCCGCGGGGCGCTTCTTCAGCCTGCCCGAGGACCGCGACGCGCGCGCGGAGGCGCAGGCCGACGTGATCTGGTCGCTGGCCTGCACGGGCAAGTTCGTCTGGCCGATCCCCGACCGCGGCCTGCGGAAGCGCATTCACCGCATCAGCGCGCCAACGCTCATCCTCTGGGGGCAGCAGGACGGCGTGATCGCGCCCGCCTATGCCCAGGACTTCGCGGCCCAGATCCCCGGCGCTCGCGTCGAGCTGATCGACCGCGCCGGCCACCTGCCCCACCTGGAGCAGCCCGAGCGCGTCGCGGCGCTGGTACAGGACTTCCTGCGCGCCTGAACTGGGCTATCCCCACAATTGCTTGGTTGCCAGGCGGGCGCCCTCGGCCATCGCCTGGAACTTCGCCCAGACGAGCGAGGGATGGCCGACCCGCTCGCCCAGGCCGCAGTCGGTGCCGGCCATCACGTTCTCGCGGCCGACGAGTCGCGCGTAGCGCACGAGGCGCTCGGCGATCAGCTCCGGGTGCTCCACGAAGTCGCTGGCGTGGCCGGCGACGCCGGGGATCAGGATCTTGCCCTCGGGCAGCTTGACGTCTTCCCAGACACGCCACTCGTGCTCGTGGGCGGCGTTCGAGGCCTCGATAGAGTACGCCTCGGCGCGCACCTGGAGAATCAGGTCCACGATGTGGCGCAGGGGGATGTCGTGCTTGTGCGGGCCGTGGTAGCTGCCCCAGCACATGTGGAAGCGCACGCGGTCGGGCGGGACGTCGCGCAAGGCGTGGTTCAGCGCCGCGACGTGCAGCGCGGCTAGCTGGCGGTACGCTGCCACGTCCATGTCGGGGTGCATCTGCCAGGAGTCGGCCAGCCCCGGATCGTCGATCTGGAGCAGGAAGCCGGCGCCCACGATCGCCTGGTACTCCTCGCGCATGGCGTCGGCGATGCCGAACAGGAAGGCCTCGTGCGTCGGGTAGTAGGCGTTGCCGAGCCAGTGCTCGATGCTGCCGGGCGCCACGGCCGGCAGGAACGCCTCTTCGACCGCGACGCCCTGGAGCGCCGCGCGGAAGTTGTCGAGGTCGGTCTGGATGGCCGCCTGGCCCACGTAGCGCAGCGGCTCGACGGCGGAGACGCGCTTCTGGGCGAGCGTCGCGCCGATCTGGCGGCGGCCGCTGTCCGTGGCGAAGTACTCGGGGAAGTCGCGGGCGTCGCGGCCGGAGATGCCGGCCGTCGCCGTGCTGGGCAGCGTTGGGGGCTGCTCCGCGCAGCCGCCGAGCCGCTCGCGCACGTAGAAGAGGAAGTTGCTCTTGCTCAGCTCGCCGTCGTTGACGACGTCCACTCCGGCTGCCGCCTGCTGCTGCACCGTCTCAGCGACCGCGGCCCGCAGCCGTTCGGCGAGCGCCGCCGCGTCATACGGCTGGCCGCTGGTCTTCGCGGCGACCAGCGCCCGCAGGCCGTCCGGCCGCGGCAGGCTGCCGGCGTGCGTGACCAGGATGCGTTCAGCGCTTCGCTTCATGCTTTCTCCTAGTTGGCGCCGATCTGGCGCAGGAAGCCACTTTGCTCGATGTCACGCAGGAAGCTGTCGTCGGTGAAGTCGGCGGGCTTGAACGACTGGGCCTCGGGCTCCGTCTCGCGGTCGAGCACGGCCTGGATAGCCTCGTCGCTGGGGATCGGCAGCGACTGGAAGTCGGCGCGGGCGGCGTCGTAGATCAGGTCCATCTCCTCGGCGGGCAGCCCGCCCATGTACTGTTGCAGGATGCGGATCGTGTCCTCGCGGTTCGTCTTGAAGTACTGAATGCCCTCGACGTAGGCGCGCATGTAGCGCTGCACCGCGTCGCGGTCGCGCTCGACGAGGCGGCGCGTCGTCGCCATCGTGCCGCCGGGCGAGAGCACCTTCAGCGTCTGGCCATCCGCGAGCCGCACCGCGCCGGCGCGCTCGGCCGCCAGCACCATCGAGCTGCCGAGCACCCCCGCCTCGAGGTTGCCGCTCACCAGGGCGGCGAGCGTCTGGGGATGGCCGCCGGTCTGCAGCACCTGCACGTCGTCCGGGGCCATGTCCGCTTTGTGGAGGGCGATCTGCAGGAACGTCTCGCTCTCCGAGCCGTACTGGGCCACGCCCACGGTCTTGCCCTTCAGGTCTTGCAGCCGCTGAATGCCCGCCCGCGGCTGGACGAGCACGGCCTGGTTGGAGTAGTTGCTGCCGGCGGCGAGGATGACCGGATCGGCGCCCTGCATGCGCGCGCGCATGATCGCGGTAACGCCCGCCAGCCCGTAGTCGAAGTCGCCGGCGATCAGCGACTGCACGAGGCGCGGGCTGCCGGTGAGCAGCGCCACGTCGGCGTCGATGCCGTACTTCGTGAAGATGCCGGCCTCTTTGGCGATCCAGGGGATCGAGAACGTCTCGACCGGCGCGACGTAGGCGATGGTCACTTTCTGCAGCGGACGGGGGCCCGGCGCCGCCTGCGCGGCGGCCGCCGGCGGCGCGGCGCCACTCGGCGGTACGGCTGCCGGGGCGGCGGCCGGCGCCGGGCCGGCCTCGCGGGCCGCCGGCGGCTGGCAGGCGAGCAGCAGCGCCGCCAGGCCGGCGGCGAGCCCCAAACGCGCGACGATCATGGGTACCTCCAGGGTGGCCGTTTGCCGACGGCCAGGGCGTTCTAGAGCGACGTTCATGATGCTGCAGCTACCCCGCCACCGGGCGGCAGGGGACGAGCCCCTGCCCCACGCCTGCTTCGCTGAGATGAGTGATCCAGGTGACGCGACCGGGCGGCACGGGATGGGCGCCCGCCCGACGGTACCGGCCGACGCATAATGGCGCAATGGCCGCGAAAACCGCTGCAGAAGCTTCCGGCAGGCTCGTGGTCGCGGTCATTACGGGGTCGCCTCGCGCCCGAGGCGCGAGACGGCGTAGTCGGCGAAACTGGAGTCTACCACACGGTCGAAGTCGACCTCGCCGGTCTGGTCGCCCCGCGCCACGTACCAGCGCTGCGTCTCGCGCAGGCTCTCCACGTTCACCGCGCCGTTGGGGTCGGCCCACGAGGGGCCGATGCGCTCCAGCAGCCCCTTGTCGGTGATGCCGGCCGTGCGGCCGATCAGGTCCAGAAACTCGGCGCGGTTCGCGCCGTCGCCGAAGAAGGCGCGCTGGTAGTCGCGGATCGCGCGCAGGTAGGCGACCATGAAGCCGCGCGCGGCATCAGGATGCTGCTCGGCGAAGGCCGGCCCGTAGATGAGCACGGCGATCTGGAAGTTCGGCTCCAGCTCGTAGGTGTACTTCCAGCAGTCGGCTACGCCCTGCTGCTGCGCCAGCACGATGTAGGGGTCGATGAGCACGGAGAAGTCGATGGCGTCGTTCGCGAAGGCCGGCAGCATGTCTGGGAAGGAGAGGGTGACGCTGGTCACGTCCTGCTGCAGGCTGACGCCTGCTTTCTTCAGCTCGCGGTCGATGATCGAGGTTGTGAGCACGGCGGGGACGTTCTCGCTGAACACGCGGCCGCGGAAGTCGGCGAAGCTGTGGATGGCGCCGCTGTCGAGCAGCGGCTTGCGCACGGCAACGCATTGGTTGCGGACGTTCGGGACGGCGCGCGAGCGGTCGGCGACAATGCGGACGTTCACGCCGCGCAGGATGGCGTTGAACAGGCCGGGGCCGGGCCCGCCGCCGCCCACGTCGAGCTGGTCGGCGCCCAGCGGCGGGATCATCACCTGGGCGCCGTTGAACACCTGGGTCTCCAGGTCGAGCCCCTCCTCGCGGAGATAGCCGCGCTCCTGCGCCCAGGTGAAGTTGGCGTCGCCCGCGCTACCTACCGTGCCGACGCGGACGGTTTCCAGTGAGGCCGGCGGCGCGGGCGCGGCGCTCGGAGCGGCCGCGGGCACCGGGGCGGCGGGCGCGGCGGCAGGGGCGGCGTCCCCGGCCGTCCCGCCCCTGCCCCCGCCCTCGCGGGCGGTCGGGGGCGCCTGGCAAGCGAGGACGAGCAGTGCGACCAGGACCAGCAGCGGCCAGCGGTACATCCTGCACCTCCCTGTCGGCGGTACGCTACCCGGGCGCCACGGTGCGAGCATGATAGCAGCGCGGTCCGCCGCCGGCTAGCGTTCGTCGCCGGGCCGGCGTCGCGGCGCTGGCACGGGTCTGCTACACTCGGGGCCAATCGCGGCGCAGGGCGATGCGGCCGCGGATCACCTGGTGCGCAGAGCAAGACCTGCCCGAGAGCGCACCACCCGTTTCCTGGCGGGCGGCCGCGACGGTCGGGTGGGCCGGTTGCGCTTGCAGGCGCGGGCGGTCCCCGGGCACTAGGCGGAATGGGGGACACGATGAAGCGATGGTGGCTGGCGGGGATGACGCGCGCTCGCGGCGTGGGCCTCTGCATCGCGGTGCTGCTGGCGGCGTGCGGCGGCGGGCCGGCGGCCAGCGTCCCACCGGCCGGCACGGGGGCGGCGCCGGTTGGGGCGGCGGGCGCGGCGCGCGCGGCGGGGAGCGGCCCGGTGTCCGCGGCGACGAGCGCTCCGACGCCGCTGTCCAGCCACCAGGGGTACACCTCGGTGGTCATCACGATCCTGCCGGCCTGGGCGGCGCAGGAGGCCGGCTACTTCCGCGAGCAAGGGCTCGACGTCGAGCTGAGCCGCGTGGGCGGCGGGGCGCCGATGCTCGCCGCGCTGCAGAACGGCGACCTGGAGGTCGCCTACTCGGGCGCGCCCGCGCTCGTCCTCGGCTACGTGCAGGGCCTGGAGACGCAGATCTTCGGCGCCCTCACCAACACCCTGGAGTCGATCATCTTCGTGCGGCCGGAGATCCAGACGGTGGACGACCTGCGCGGCAAGAGCATCGGCGTGTCGAATCTCCTGGGCATCACCGACATCGCCGCGCGCCTGGGGCTCCAGCGCCTCGGACTGAAGCCCGACGAGGACGTGTTCTCGCGGCAGACCGGCGGCATGGGCGAGTCGCTGGCGGCGCTGGACACGGGAGTGGTGGCGGGTGTCAGCCTGGGCGCGCCCGCCTCGTTCGAGGCGCGCAAGCGCGGCTACCGCGCGCTGGTGGACGTGTCCCAGCTCGGCATTCCGTTCATGGGCGCGTCGGTGGGGGCAACGCGCCGCACGCTCGCCGAGCGGCCGGCGGTGGCCGAGCGGACGGTGCGGGCGCTGGCCCAGGCGATGAGCCGCCTCAAGACCGACCGCGACTTCGCGGTGGACGTCCTGGTGAAGTACACGCAGATCGACGACCGCGAGCTATTGGGCGAGGCGGTGGACTACTACCGGCCGCTCTGGGCAGCCGACGTATACCCCGATCCGAGCGGGCTGCAAGGCGTGCTGGACGTCGAATCGAACCCGGCCGCGCGCACGACGACGCCCGACGAGATCCTCGACCTGCGGTTCGTGGACGCGCTGCGCGCGAGCGGGTTCCTGGAGCAGCTTCCGCAGTAGAGAAGGAACTAGTCGGCGCCTACCTGGCGCATGAAGCCCGCCTGCTCCAGCTCGTCCACGAAGTGGTTGTCGACGAAGTCGGCGGGGCGGGCGGTGGCGGCGCCGGGCACGTCAAGCACGTCGAGGATGGACTGGACTGCCTCGGGCGGCACGCGGAAGTCGGGGCGCCCCCAGACGTCGCGGTAGTAGTCGTAGGAGTGGTCCACGATGGCGGGATCGTCGGTCTGCGTGTACTTGGCGATGATGGCTTTGGCCGCCTCGGGATCGCGCCGAATCTGCGCGACCGCCGCGACGTAGGCCCGCAAGACGCGGCGTAGCTCCTCGGCGTGGTCGCGGGCGTAGGCCTGGCTCGTGCCGATCGCGGTGACCTGGGCGGGCACGCCCATCGTGGCGAGATCGAACAAGGGCACCAGGCCCAGCTCCGCGGCCTTCAGATCGCCCGGCGGCGAGAAGATCGTGGCGTCGCCCAGGCCCTGCGCCATGAGGGCCATCTTCTCGTTGATGCCCCCTGTCGGCTGGAGGCTCACGTCGCGCTGGGGGTCGAGCCCCAGGTGGCGCAGCGCCATCAGCGTCGCCCAGGAGCCGATGGCGCCGGGTGAGCTGGTGAGGATCGTCTTGCCGCGCAGGTCCTGGACGCTACCGATGCCCGGCTGGGCGAACAGCGTGAAGGGCAGCCGATTCACTACCCCGGCGATCGCAACGATGTCGCCGCCGCCGAGGCGCGAGGTGATGACGTTGGCGCCGAAGCCCACCGGCGTCTCGCCCGTGATGACGCCCTGATCGGTGCGCCCGCTGCTGAGGAAGGTTAGCTCGGCGTCGAGGCCGTACTCGCGGAGGTATCCGTGGTCCTGGGCGAACCACAGCGGCGTCATGCTCGCCTCGGGGGTCGCGTAGGCGATGCGCAGCGCCAGTGGTGCGGGCGTGCTCGGCGCTGCCGCGTCACTGGCCGGCGCGGGCGCGGCGCCGGGGTCGGCGCTGGCCGCGGCGGAGGCTTGTCCGTGAGTCCCCGCCGCGCTCTCGCCGGCGGCCCGCGGCGGGGCCGCGGTCGGCCCGCAGGCCGCGACGAGCAGGCTAGCTACCAGACCGATCGCGCCGACACTGGGGGCGAGACGAGTTCGCCGAGGATCCGCGCGGCCAAGCGAGCGCATCGTGGGCCTCCTCGACCTACCTCCCCGGCCCCCCTCCCAATGTGGGAAGGGGGCGGACCGGCGACCTACCCCCTGGCCCCCCTCCCATCGGGGGACGGGGGAGAGGGACGAGGCCGGGGGGCGGCCCCCCTTCCCTGGGAGGGAGGGGGGCTGGAGGGTTAGGTTATTGCGGCGTCGTCAAGTTTTCGATGGGCAGGCCGTCGCGGCTGCCCCACTCGGCCCAGGAGCCGACGTAGTTGCGGGCGTGCGGGTAGCCGAGCAGCGTCAGCACCAGCCAGGTGTTGGCCGAGCGGTAGCCGCCCTGGCAGTAGGTGATGACCTCGCGGTCGCGGTCGAGCCCGAGCGCGGCGTACTGCGCGGCCAGCTCGTCGGGCGACTTGAAGCTGCCATCCGCGGCCAGGTTGTTCACCCAGTCGAGGTTCACCGCGCCCGGCACGCGGCCGCCGCGCTTGGCGCGGATCTCGGTGCCGGCGTACTCGGCGGGCCGCCGCACGTCGAGGATCTGCGTGGTGCCGTTGCCGAGCCGCGCCAGAATGTCCTCGTAGGTGGCCACTAGCTCGGGGCGCGGCCGGGCGTGGAACTCGGTGCGCGCCACGGCGCTCGGCCCGCTGGTCACGGGGTAGCCGGCGGCCTGCCAGGCGTTCAGGCCGCCGTCGAGCAGCCGTCCGCCGTCGTGGCCGAGGTAGGTGAGCGCCCACAGCCCGCGCGCGGCGAGCTGGCCCGAGCCGTCCTCGTAGAAGACGACGGTCTGCCCCGGGGCGATGCCGGCGGCGGAGAACGCCTCCTCCATGCGCGCGGTCCAGGCGCGCAGCCCCTCCGGGCTGGAGTCGGTGGTGTTCAGGGCGTAGAAGTCGACGAGCACGGCGCCGGGGATGTGCGCGGTGTCGTAGAGCGGTGCCGTGCGGCCGTCCACGATGCGCACGGTCGGGTCGTCGAGGTGCTCGGCGAGCCATTGCGGCGAAACCAGAAGCTCGGGGCGCGCGAACTGCTCGGCCATGGCGTTACCCTCCGCACGGGCCGGCTGCTCACCCGCGCCGGCTGCCCGCGCCGCATTCTACCACCACCCGCGAGCGGGGCCCGGCCGGTCGAGGCGTGGGGCGCCGCGCGCTCAGTCCGTGACGTAGTAGCCCTGGGTGATGGCGTCGTGCCAGAGCTGGGCCATGGCCGGCGCGACGCCGACGGGCAGGCCGGGCTCGGCCTTGTGGTAGGTGTGGACGCCCGCGCCCCAGCGCACCAGGCGGTACTTCGGCGCCGGCTTCAGGGCGTCGAGCGCGGGGAACAGGATGTCCGTGTAGCGCTCGGGCGTATGGTCGCGGCTGCCCTTGTTCACGCCGTAGAGGAGCGGCGGGACCGGCTTCGCGTCCGGCCCCTCCAGCGGGCAGGGATAGGCGCGGAAGCGCGCCACCAGCGCCTCCGTCTCGGCGGCGTCCATGCCCAGGCGCCCGGCCGAGGCGCGCGCCGCCGCCTCGAGCTGGTCGAACGCCGCGAACTGCACCAGATACTGCGCCTTGATGTTCGCCAGGTGCTTGCGGCGGTCCCACTCCTCCAGCACGTCTTCCATGAGCCAGGGCAGCCGCCAGCACCCCTCCGGCCCCGCCTCCGGGCCGCGGTAGCGCGCCAGGTCGCGCCAGGTGCGCACGCTCAGGTAGTTGAAGGGGAAGGGCCACGTCTGGCCCTGCATGCGGCTGAAGATGGCGCCCCAGGGGCTCGTCTCGGTGCCCGCCAGGCCCGCCACGTTCTCGACGCGCTGGAGCAGCTGGTGGACGAACGGCCCGCCCGTGGAGTGGCCGTGGACGTAGATCGAGTACTCGCCCACGGGGAAGTTGCGCGCGCAGACGGCCTTCATCGCCTCTTCGAAGGCGAGCGGCCAGGCCGCCATGCGCCAGTAGAACTCGGTGCCCTCCTTCGCCCGCAGCAGGAAGAGGGTGCCGTACTTCGCCCGCAGCGCCGGATCGGAGCGCTCCTGGATCAGCTCGTACTGGTCGGGCGTCATGACGGAATCGGTCGACCAGATGGGCGTGCGCGCGGTGCCGTCGGGGTGCAGCGTGTCGCCGGGCCAGTCGCGGCTGGGGTCGAGCAGGTAGTGCTGGCCCGGGTAGCTCATGGTGGCGACCTTGAAGCCGAACTTGGCGGCCAGGATGGTCGCTAGCGGCTCCAGCGAGCGGAAGTCGCCGCCGCCGCCGTGGAGCACGAACAGCCCCGCCTTGCGGCCGTCGGCGCCCACGGGGACGCGCGCCGGATCGGTGGGCTCGTACACCTTGCCACCGATGTCCCAGTCCAGGCCGAGGACGCGCAGGCGGAACACGTCCTCGCGGACGGCGAGGGGGATATCGGGACGGGCGAGCACGGCCTCCGAGGTCTGGACCACGTCGGCGTGGGCGACGGCGGCGGGCGGCTCCCAGGTGGTGGTGCGAAGCATCGGCGCCTCCCAGCGGCCAGGCGGCCGGCGGCATCTCGTGCGCGATGCTAGCACAGCCGCGGGGGCGCGGCAACGGCGCGCACGCCCGGCGCGGGGACCGCGCTACTCAGACCGGATGGCGCTCGCAGGCGCCATCTCGTCTACGAGGCGCTGGCTGCTCGCCTTGCGTGCGTGCTGCTCTAGAAAGCGTTGGGGCCGCCGCCCACGAAGGTCGGCCAGTCGCCGCAGCCGTCGGTGACCACCAGCTCGACCGTGGTCGCCTGGCCGTCCGTCACTCGGTGGACCGTGATCACGACCGACGCCGGGTGGGACGGGAGGGGGACGGTCGTGGGAGCGCTGATGCCGGTCGTCGGTGGCGCGGTCGCAACGTCGACCGTGGCGTTGGTCAGCCGAGTGAAGCGCAACGACAGCAGCTGGTTGTTCTGGGTGTTGTTGTTGCAGCCGGCGTTGCGCGCCGTGATGGTCGTCTGCAGGGTATGCGTGCCGGGCAGCGGTGTGAGGGTCAGGCCGACGTTCGGCTGCGGGAACGGCGTCGCCGTGGCGGTTGGCGAGGGCGTGAGAGTTGGCGAGGGGGTCGCGGTCGGCGTGAGCGTTGCGGTTCGCGGTAGGGTCGGCGTCGGCGTAGGGCTGGCGGTGGCGTTGGGCGCGCCATCGGTGCCGTTGCCGGCGTTGCGGTTGTTCACGAACGAGAAGACGACCCCTGGCGCCGGATCGGCAATGCCCACGGTGTTGTCCACGATCGTCACGTTGGAGATCCGCACCGTCGCGGCCACGCCGTTGCCGCTGGCCTGGAGGCCCGTGCCATTGGACGCGGTCACGCTACTCTCGAGGTCCATCTGAGCCGTGCCCGCGTCGGCCTGGGCCAGGAAGCCCGCGCCGCCGTTGCCCGCGGCGACGCTGTTGCCGACGCTGACGCGGGCGTTGTCCCGCGCGTTGATGCCCGCGGCGGCGTTGTTCTCGAACTGGCTGTGGTCCACCGATACGGTAGAGACGCCGCCGGGCGACTTCACGAAGATGCCCGAGCCGCCGTTGTCGCGAAGCACCGTGTCGGTCACGTACAGCTCGGCCGCCGCGCTCGGCTCGAAGTCGATGCCGTGGCCGGGACTGCCGCGGAAGCCGTCGACGACCGAGTCCTCGACAAACAGGGAGCCGACACTCGTCACTTTGATCCCGTCGAGGCCGGTGCCCTGGCCCTGGATCGACAGCCCGC